>CAWCLG010000007.1:660000-1288036 GCA_963796335.1 uncultured Gemmatimonadales bacterium | reverse complement strand
CCGGACAAAGGCACCGTCAGGAACGCGGCGAATATCGCCGCCAGGCCGAGCAGTCGACGAGACATGTGTGCCTCCAGGAAAAGTGCGACGACTATAATCGATTATCGATGGAACTGGCGGGGGATTCCTCGCCCCCGCATTTTCGCGTCATCGTTCCTACCAGACCGGCGTCAGCCAGTCGGCGCGCTCGGGCACGCGGCCGCGAACGACCGCCTCGAAGTGCTCGGACAGACGCCTGGTGACCGGCCCGATCGCGCCGTCGCCGACCGTTCGCCGATCGACCGAGCGCACGGGCGTCACCTCCGCGCCCGTGCCGCACAGAAAGACCTCGTCGGCCACGTACAGCTCGGTGCGCCCGATCGGCCGTTCGACGAACGGGATGCCGAGGTCCTCGCGCGCCAGCGTGATCAGGCTCTGGCGCGTGATGCCGTCCAGGTTGTCGGCCGTGCTCGGCGGGGAGATCAGCTGACCGTCGCGCACGATGAACACGTGCTCGGCTGAGCCTTCCGACACGTGGCCGTCCTCGGTCAGCAGAATCGCTTCGGTGTAGCCGTTGTCCATCGCTTCGCGGCGGGCGAGGGCGCTGTTCAGGTACCCGCCGGTGGCTTTCGCCCGCGCGGGAATGGCGGTCTCGCGCACGCGCCGCCAGCTGGAGACGCACACGTCGATCGGCTCGGCCGACAAGTACCGTCCGAGCGGCATGCAGAAGATCGCCGTCTCGCTCGTGTCCGGGTCCAGCAGCGGCGACAGCTCGTTCGAGTTGGCGAAGACGATCGGACGAATGTAGACGTCGCCGCGCATCTCGTTTCGCCGCAGCAGTTCGACGATCGACGTCGGCGATCTCCGACGGCGACCCTGACAGACGCAGGCGGAGGATCCGCGCCGACTGTTCCAGTCGCCGCACGTGGCGATCGAGGCGAAAGACGTGGACCTGTCGGCCGTCGTCGGTCTTGTAGCCGCGAATGCCGGCGAAGCATCCGAGACCGTAGTTCAGGGCGCGCGAGCGCACCGAGATGGTCGCCTCTCGCTCGGGTCGAAATGCGCGGTTGAAGTAGATGACGGGTTCCATCGGCGGCGTCCTTGCGTCAAAGGCCGGACGGCCGAGGGATTCACCATGAACCCGCGGCTCGTCGAGCCGGGGTTCGTCGTCGTGTGCCTACACGCGGACGTCCCCGCTCGTCCCGGTCAGGACGAGGACGGCGAGGACGACGCGCAGGTGAGACGACAACATGGGAGAAGGCAGGATACCCGCACCGTCAGACGCCGCGCAAGGGCGTTCCGCTTGAGTGCCACCGTCGGAGGGCGTATCCTGAGCCTTCCCAGCACGGTAAACGGTGAACGGTAAACGGTAGACGGTAAACCGTAAACGGTGAACACCCCATGGCCAGCAGATTGAGCGACTGCGGCGTCTCGCGGCGCGACATGATCCGGATCGGCGCCGGCGGCCTCGGCTTTGGCCTCCTCGGCGGCATCGGCCCCGTGCCATTTGTTCTTAACCGCGCCACCCTGGAAGCCGCGGCGGAAGCAGTCGGGCAAGATCCTCGTCGTCTTCGAGTGGTTCGGTGGTAACGACGGGCTGAACACGATCGTGCCGTACCGCGACCCAATGTACTGCAAGCATCGGCCGACGATCGGCATCAAGGAACGCGACCTGCTGAAGATCGACGCCCAGTTCGGCTGGCACAAGTCGATGCGCGGCATGAAGCAGTTTGTACGACGAGGGCAAGGTCGCGATCGTGCAAGGCGTGGGCTACGACCAGCCGTCGTTCTCGCATTTTACGTCGGTGTCGTTCTGGCACACGGCGGCCCCCAATAGCGGCAACGAGTACGGCTGGCTGGGACGGACCGCTTCCGCACTGGATCCTGCCGGCACGCGCGCCAACATGATCGTAAACGTCTCCGACAGTCAGACCCTGGCGGTCAAGGGCGACAATCACGTGCCGCTCGTCTTCATCGACCCCACGAGGTTTCAGCGCGGCGTGTTCGCGCAGGAGAAGGCGGCGCTCGACGCGCTGGGCGCGCCGCACGAGCCGGTCGGCGACGCGCATAAGTACGTGCTGGAAGTCACGAGGAGCGCGGCGCAGGCATCCGAGTTGGTGCGTGCCGCCTGGAGCAAATACCAAGGCAAAGACAATCCTGACCTGCGCCTGCTCGATCTGGACAAAGTGGCGGCGCTCATCGAAGCGGATTTCCCGACGAAGCTCTACTACGTGCCGCTGCGCAACAGCCTGTTCGACACGCACGTGAACCAGGCCTCGCCGCACGATCGACAGCTCGAGTACTGCGCGGACGCCATCGCCGGTTTCTTCCAGGAAATGCAGCGGATCGGGCGCGCAGACGAGGTCGTCATGTACATCCACAGCGAGTTCGGTCGGCGCGTGCCGGAGAACACGAGCCTCGGCACGGACCACGGTCACGGCGCCGCCGGCGTCATCTGGGTGATCGGCTGGTGCATGGTGTTGATGGCGGGGCTGGTCCGGCTGCCGGTGGCGGCGGTGGGCGGGTTCGGTGTCGCCGTCATCGCGCTGCACAATGCGCTCCTGCCGCCGCTGCTGCTCTCGCTGCCGGCGCCGCTCCGGGCGCTGCTCTACACCGCGTTCGAAGATCCGCCGATCGGGCCGCTGATGGTGCTGTACTCGATCATCCCGTGGATCGGCGTCATGGCCGCGGGCTACGCCTTCGGAGTGATCCTCACGCTCGACCCTCCGCGCCGGGACCGCCGGTGCCTCGAGATCGGACTGGGCGCCATCGCGCTCTTCCTGGTGCTCCGCGGCTTCAACCTGTACGGGGATCCGCGTCCCTGGACCGCCGGCGGCCCGATGCCGGCGCTCCTGTCGTTCCTCAACACCGCCAAGTATCCGGCCTCGCTCAGCTTTCTGCTGATGACCCTGGGTCCGACGATCGCGCTGATGCCTCTCCTCGAGCGCGCGCGGGGCCGGCTGGCCCGATGGATCGAAGTGTTCGGCCGGGTCCCCTTCTTTTACTATGTTCTCCACATCCCGCTGATTCACGTGCTGGCGATGCTGGTGTCCCTCGTCCGCGAGGGCAGGGTGAACCCCTGGCTCTTCGCCAACCATCCGATGGGCAACCCGCCGCCGCCTGACGGCTACACCTGGAGTCTCGGCTCGCTCTACCTCGTGGTGCTCGTGACGGTCTTGCTGCTGTATCCCGCCTGCCGCTGGTTCGCGGACCTCAAGGCGCGGCGCAAGGAGTGGTGGCTGAGCTACCTCTGACCCCCGCGAGGGCTGGCGGGCACCAGAAGTGCGCGGTATGCTTTGCCCGTTCCCCGAACACGACGAAGTTCGTACCCCCTGACGGACGACGCCGAGATGCCTCCCCGCGGTCGTTCTTGCCGCGCAGTCTGGCGCCGCGCGACCGGTGTGCTGCCGGTGCTGGCGCTGCTCGCGATGCCCCCTTCGTCGAACACAGTCGCCGCCCAGGCCGTAAGCCTGACCGGTGTGGTCACGGATTCCGCCACCGGAGCGCGCCTTGAAGGCGCCCGGGTCCTGCTGTTCCGGAGAGGAGAAACCGTCGGCGCCGCCGAGAGCGACAGCCGGGGACGGTTTCGTCTCAACGGGGTATCGCCGGGCACCTACCAGCTCCACACCTTCCGAATCGGCTACGCCCCCGTGGCCACCGATTCTCTCGCGGTCGCCACCGCCGGCCGCAGCCTCGCCATCGAGCTGCCGGAGCAGCCGCTCTGGCTCGAGCCGGTCGTCGTGACGGCGAACCTGGCCCTGGAGACCATGCTGCGGAGTCCGAGCGCGGTGAGCGTGGTGCCGCGCACCACCCTCCAGACCACGGTGGCCACCACCCTGGCCGACCATCTCCGTGCCGTTCCCGGGATCGACTACGCCACCAAGGGCTTCTTCGACCAGACCTTCAGCGCCCGCGGCCCTCGCGGCGTGACCTCGACCGACCTGCTGCTGCTCTCCGACTACCGCTACGCCGCGCTCCCGGTGCTGGAGTACAACAATCCCGGCCTGATCCCCGCGACGACCGAGGACCTCGACCGGGTCGAGGTGGTGCGGGGACCCGGCGCCGTCATCTACGGGCCCAACAGCCGCCGCGGCGTGGTCCACTTCATCAGCCGCTCGCCCCTGGGCGAGCCGGAGACCAAGCTGACCTTCACCGGCGGCCAGCGGGCCTATGCCGACGGCTCGTTCCGCGCGTCCCGCCGGCTGAATGATCGGTTCGGCATCAAGCTGTCGGCCCGGTATGCCCGGGCCGACGAGTGGCGCTACACCGACCCGGTCGAAGCGCTGCGCCGGTCCCAGGCGCTCGCGGCCGGCGCCCTGCCGGACACCCTGCTGATCGGCCGGCGCGAGGCGGACGCCGACATCATCCAGTCCGAGCTGCGCGCCGACTGGATGGTGACGCCCTCGGCCATCCTGGTGACCAGCGCCGGGATCAGCCGCGGCACCTCGGTGGCGACCGGCGCCGAAGCTGGTGCGGCGCAGGTCAACGGCTGGCGCTCCACTTTCATCCAGACCCGGCTGGAGCACTCGCATCTCTTCGCCAACGTCATGTTCGATCTCAGCGACGCGGGCGACGTGTACAACCTGCGCAGCGGCGCCCGGCTCACCGAGAACTCCCGCCGCTTCGCCGCCCAGGTGCAGTACCGGGCGGAGCAGGGGCCCTTCCGCGTCCTGGTCGGCAGCGACTACCGCCTGGGCATCCCCCGCACCGGCGCGACCCTCAACGGGCGCTTCGAGGACGACGACGATCTCCAGGAGACCGGCGCCTACGTCCACACGAGCGTCGCGGTCGGGCCCCGCCTGGAGCTGAGCGGAGCGCTGCGGCTCGATCATCACAACCGGCTGGACGACGCGTTCTTCCTCTCGCCCCGCGCCGCCGTCGTCTTCAAGCCGGCGGCGACCCACGCATTCCGCGCGAGCTGGAGCCGCTCTTTCGCCCAGCCCTCCGCCCGCGCCTTGTTCCCCGACCTCGACCTAGGGCCGCTGGGACCGCTGCCCTACTCGCTGCGGCTCGCGGGCTCGGCGGGCCAGGGATTCTCGTTCGATCGCTCCTGCGGCGGTCTCTGCATGCGGATTCCGGCCGCGTTCACCGGCGGCCAGGTGCTGAGCGCGCCCGCCGACGCCACGCTGACCTGGCCGGCGATCGTCGCGCTGCTCCAGTCGCAGGGGCTCGATCTGTCCGGCGTCCCCGCGCCGACCGGCGCCGACGTGCAGAGCCGTCTCGCCCTGCTGAATCCGGCCCTGCAGACGTTCACCCCGGTGACGGCGGCCCAGGTGCTGGACGTGGCGCCGGTGCGCCGAACCGTGGAGACATCGCTGGAGGCGGGGTACAAGGGCTACCTGTCGGACCGCTTCTTCGCGACCGTGGACTGGTACTACGTCCGCGCCAGCCACGTCTTCGCCACCACCTCGACCGTGAACACGCCGAACGTGTTCTTCGATCCGGTCACCCTGGCGCAGTACCTCGCCCAGTACGTGCCCGCCGAATCGGCCCAGGCGGCGGCGGGCGTCGTCGCCGGCATTCCGGTCGGGACGATCGAGCCGCGGGAAGTGCCCGGCGCGGACCTGCTCATCTTCCAGCCCGCGACCCAGGGTGGACGCTACGACTACTGGGGCGCCGATTTCACCATCGGCTGGAAGGCGACGTCTCAGTTCACGGTGACCGGCGGCTACTCCTACGCCAGCAAGGACTCGACCGATCTCGGCGGCGACGCCGGCTTTCTGCTGTTCCAGGTCCCCCGCCACCACGGCAGCCTGGCGGTGGACTGGCGCGACGACCCGGGCGGGCGCTGGGCCTACGTGCGGGGCCGGGGCGCGTCCGCCTTCTCCGTCAGCTCGCCCGCCTACGTCGGCCGGGTGTCTCCCTACGCGGTCCTCGATGTCGGCGTGGGCGTGCGGGTACCATGGGCGAAGGAGACCTGGCTCTCGCTCGACGCGCTGAACCTCTTCGATCATCGCCACGCGGAGTTCGTCGGCACCCCGGAGATCGGGCGCCTGGTGACCTCGCGGATCGGAATCTCCTTTTGACTTCAGCCGGCGCCCGCCCGGGGGCGCCCGCCGCGTGGGCCGAGCTTGCCGCCCGTGCGCGGGACGTCACCGATGCGGCCGCCGACGATCCTGACCGCCGTCTCGAGCTGCGGATGCGGTTCTACCGCCGCTTCGGCTTCTCGCGGGAGCTGGTTGCCCGTGGGGCCATCAAGCCGTCCGATCCCGACTCCGAATTCGGCTACGGCCGCTCCGAGCTGGACTTCCTCCGCTGGGAGATCCGGCGCGGCGTCCTCAACTCCCTCGACGGCCGGCGCGGTCCATCCGGTAGCCGGTGGTGGCGAGCGGTCAATCTCTCCTACCTGTACGACGGTGAGCTGGCCGCGCTGGGCCATGACGCCGGCCTGGATCCGGCCGGCGCCGGGGCGGTCGTCGGGTTCTGGCTGGAGTACATGCGGTCACCGAACGAGCGGACCTGGTACCGGGCCCACAACGCCGCCCTCGTCGCCGCGTACCAGCGGCACCTCGACTTGGCGCGGACCGAGGGCCGTCCGGAGCAGATCTTCCTCAACATGGTGCTCTACCGGGTGCTCTATGCCCAGTCGATGGCCGAAGGGCTGGTGCTCTCCGTGCTCGGCCGGTTCATGGGCGATCCCGAGTTTCCTTCGGTCGATACGCTGGTACACCTCCCGGATTTCTATCCCGACGACTATCCGCTCTCTCGCGCGGACATTCGCGACGTGATGCACCGGGGACACTCGCTCGAGGAGGCCACGGCGATCTGCCTGGATGAAATCTTGATTCATCCCCATCTCGCCCGGCTCTATCGCGAGGCGGGGCGGTGGAACGCGGCCGCGTTCCTCGATCGCTGGATCCTGCACGGGGAGCCGGTGTATCCGTCGCTCGCGCCGGCGCGCCCGCTGGCCGCGCGGTTGCTCCGCTGGTCCCGGCGACTCCGGCGCCGGTAGCGGCGGGATGGACCTGCTCCGGCCGTTCCTGCCGATCGACCGCTGTCACGCGCTGGCTGGCGGCCGCGAACTTCCCGCCCGCTCGACGGGTGCTGCGCTCTTCGCCGACGTGTCTGGCTTCACCGCGCTCGCCGGGCAGCTGGTCGCGGCGGAGGGAGGGAAGCGCGGCGCCGAGGAGCTGCTCTCCCGCCTCAATCGCGTGTACCAGCCGCTGATCGCCACGATCCACGGGCACGGCGGTGCGGTGGTGAGTTTCGCCGGCGACTCCATCACCTCGTGGTTCGACGCCCGGCCCGCCGGATCCTCCGGATTTCCGCCGCCGGCGCTGCGCGCGGTCACCGCCGCGATGAAAATGCAAAGCGCGATGGCGAACGTGGGGAGCCCCGGCGAGCTGCGGATCAAGATCGCGGTCGCGCTCGGCGACGCGAGGCGGCTCGTCGCCGGCGACCCGGCTCACTGCCTGCTCGACGCGCTTGCGGGGAGCCCGCTCGACCGGATGGCGGCGATCCAGCAGGCGGCGGCACCGGGCGAGGTGCTAGTCGATGGGGCCATCCGTGCGGCTCTGGAGTCCACCCTCACCTGCGGCGCGGCGCGGCCGCTCGACGGCGTCGCCGGTCGGGCCTATCCGGTATCTGCACTGGCGACCCCGGCGCAACCCTCGCCCTGGCCGCCGCTGCCCGCGCCGTTGCCGGTGAACGTCGCGCGGCAATGGGTACTCCCAGCTGTCGCCGAACGGTTGGCCGCCGGTGGAGGATTCCTAGGGGAGCTGCGCCAAGCTGTGCCGCTCTTCGCCGGCGTCGAGGGGCTCGACGCGGGTGACGATTCGGAATCCGATCGGCGGCTCGACGCCTGGGTCCGCTGGGCCCAGGACACGATCGCGAGCTTCGGCGGCGCCGTCATACAGCTCACCATCGGAGACAAGGGCACCAACCTGTACGCCGCCTTCGGTGTGCCGGTGGCCCAGGAGGATGCGGCGGACCGCGCCGCCGCCGCGTCGCTGGCGCTGCAGGCGGCGCCCGCCGGCCTGGGTTTCACCCCGCGCACCCGGATCGGCATCAGTCAGGGGCCGGTCTGGACCGGGGCCTGCGGCAGCTCCGAGCGGCAGTGTTATGCGGTGATGGGAGAGCCGGTCAATCTCGCCGCGCGGCTGATGGCCCGGGCCTCGCCCGGCGTCACCCTGGTCGACCGGCGCATCGCGCACCTCGCCGGCCGCCATCGGTTCTCGGTGCCTTCCGACACCGCGATCAAGGGTCGGTCGGAGCCGGTCTCCATCTCCACGCTCCTCGGGCGGTCCAAGACGCCGGCCACCGGGTCCCGGCCCGCCGCCGCCTTCGTCGGCCGACAGGAGGAGTTGGCCCGGTTGGAGCCGCTGCTCTCCGCGACGCTCGACGGCGGGTGCCGCGCTGTCGTGGTGGAAGGCGTGGCCGGCATCGGCAAGAGCCGGCTGATCGGCGAGCTGGCGGAGAGTGCCGGGCGGGCCGGACTTCGGGTGCTGCGAGGCGCCGGCGATCCGGTGGAGCGGCTCGCCGCCTACCACGGCTGGCAGCCCGTCTTTTCGGCGCTGTTCGGCCTGCCGCAGTGGACTGCGCCGAGCCCCGAGACTCGCGAGGCGGTCCTGCACCGGCTCCGCGGAGTCGATCCCGGGCTGGAGCGCCACGCGCCGCTGCTCAATGCCGTCCTCCCGCTCGACTTCGAGGACACCGCGATCACGGCGCAGATGGAGGCGGCGACGCGGGCGGAGAACACCCTTGACCTGCTGGCGACGCTGGCCGAAAAGCTGGCGGGAGGTCCGGCACTCCTGGTGCTCGAGGACGCGCACTGGCTGGACTCCGGATCGTGGGCCCTGCTCGCGGCGCTCCGCCGTCGGAGTCCACCTCTGCTCGTGGTCGTGGCGACCCGCCCGCTGGAGGAGCTGGCCAGCGACACGCCGCTCCATCCAGCGCTGGAGGAGGTGCAGGCGGCTGCCGGCACGGTGCACCTCCGGCTGGAGGCGCTGCCGGCGACCTCAGCCGTGGCGCTCGCGTGCGGCCGGCTGGGGGTCGACGCATTGCCGCTGCGGATCGCCGCGCTGGTGGAGCGGCGCGCGGAGGGAAATCCGCTCTACGTAGAGGAGCTGGTGTCCGCGCTCCTGCAGGCGAATCTGATCCGGATCCAGGGCGGGCGCTGCCTCCTCGACGACAGCGCCGGCGATCCCTCGGATCTGCTCCCGGAGACGCTCGAGGGCCTGGTCACCAGCCGGCTCGATCGCCTGAGTTCGGTGTCGCAGCGGGCCGCGAAAGTGGCCAGCGTCATCGGCCGGGAGTTCTCCGTGGAGTTGCTGGAGGCGGTCTATCCCGTGCCGGAGGAGCGCCCGGGCATCGCCGCGGCGCTGGAGGAGCTGGCGAAGGCGGATATCGCCCGGCGAAGCGAAGAGCCGCAGCCGAGCTACCGCTTCAAGCACGCGATCAGCCATGACGCGGTGTACGGGACACTGCTCTTCGCTCAGCGGCAGGAGCTGCACCGCGCGGTCGCCCGATGGTTCGAGGGGCAGGGCGGCGACCTGGCGCCGCTCTATCCGGTGCTGGCGCATCATTGGGAGCGGGCCGAAGCGCCGGACGAGGCCGTGCACTACGGCGAGCTGGCAGGGGAGCAGGCCCTGCGAAGCTTCGCCAACCGGGAGGCGGCGTCATTCTTCGGCCGTGTGCTGGCCCGGCTCGACACGCTGACGGCGGACTCGGCGGGCGCCCTGGCGCTGCGCCGGGCTCGCGCGCTCCGCCGGCTGGGCCTGGCGACCTATGCCCTGGGCGACACCGCGGTGGCCTCGTCGCGGCTGGAAGCTTCCCTTGCCGCGCTGGGCCATCCCTGGCCGCGGACCCGGCTCGGCGTGCTGGGTCGGCTCTGCGAAGGCATGGCCCGGCAGCTTACGCACCGATACCTGCCGGTGGCCGCGGCCGGTCCGTCGCCTCGCGAGGCGGCCGAGCGACAGGAGATGGCCGGCGCGCTCGGCACGCTGATCCGCACGTTCTACCCGACTGGCGATGTGCTCGGCGCCGTGACCGCGAACTTCCTGGCGCTCAATCTGGCGGAGCGCGCCGGCGGAGGACACGACGTCGCCGGTCCGCTCGCGACGGCCTATACCAACGTCGGCGCGGCGCTCGACAACGTGCTGGGCCTCCAGGCCGCGGCGGGCCGCTACTACCAGCGGGCCCGGGCCGTGGCCGATGGCGCCGGCGACCTCCACGCCCTCGCGAACCTGGAGAAGGTGCGCGGGATGATCTTCACGATGACCCGCCGGCTGGATCGGGCCGCCGAGCCGTTCGAGCGTTCCGCGGCGTTGCACGCGGAGCTGGGAGATGCGCGAGGGTGGGAAGAGGTGTGCTTCTGCCACGCGGGTTGCGCGATGGCGTCGGGAGATCTTCACCGGGCGCTGGAGATGGCGGAGGCGGTGGTAGCGTCGGGTCGGCGCCGGGACTCGGTCCAGTCGTGTGTGCTGGGTCTGGCTCAGCTCGCGCAGGTGCTGCTCCGGCTCGGCCGGCTCGAGGATGCGGAAGACGCAGCGGCCGAGAGTTGGTCGATCCCCGCGAAGGAGCGCTACCCGGCCGAGCGCATCTACGCGCGCGGGGTGCTCGCCCACGCCCTGGCGCTGCAGGGGCGTGGCGGCGAGGCGGCCGCGCTTCTGGAGCAGGTGGCGATGCTGGCGGAGGAGGTCGGGTTGAGCACGATCGCCGCCGAGGGATACGTCTCAGCTGGTGAAGCGGCGGTGCTGCTCCTGGACGGCGGGGCCGGCGCGCCGCCCCCGGGGCGGGAGCGGCTGCTCGAGCTCGGCGCGCTGGTCAACCGCCCGCTGGCGCGGACCGGCCGTTTCATGGCGCGGCTCTACACCCCGCCGGCGGACCGGGTGAGTGGAGGTCTGGCGGCCGCCGCCGGTCGGTCGCGAGTCGCGCTCAGGCTCTGGCGCCGCTCGCTGGCTCGAGCGGCCCAGGACGGCCAGCGCTGGGACGAGGCCGAAGCCGCCTTCGCGCTCGCACGCCACCACCCGTCGGCGGCCGAGCGGCGCGGGTACGCCGCGCGGGCCGGCGACCTGTACCGGGCGATGGGCGCCACGGAACGCATCGCACGTCTCGATCTTGTCGCGAGGAACCTATGACCGATCCGACGGCACGTCCCAGGACCCGGGTGGCGATTCTGGGCGGCGGGATGGCGGGACTCACCACCGCCTTCGCGCTCACCGACCCGGAAAATCCCCGGCGCGACGAGTACGAGGTGACGGTCTACCAGATGGGCTGGCGTCTCGGCGGCAAGGGCGCCAGCGGGCGGAACCTCGACCCGGTGTACCGCAACCGCATCCAGGAGCACGGGCTGCACATCTGGTTCGGGTGCTACGACAACGCCTTCGGCGTCATGCGCCAGGCATACGGCGAGCTGAACCGCGCCCCCGACGCGCCGCTCGCCTCCTGGCGCGACGCGTTCCACCCGCACAGCCCTTCCGGCGTCGAGATCCAGTTCGGACACAAGTGGTCCCAATGGATCGGCACTTTCCCGGTGAACAATTCGGCGCCCGGGTATGGCGGTCTGCTCCCGCTGTGGACCTATCTCTCCATCGGCGCCCGGATGTTCTACCGCAACTTCCTCGGGCTGGGGCCGCCGGTGTGGTCACCCACCGGCGACGAGCTGGTCCGCTTCCCCGATATCAAGAGCCGGGAGGCCCAGACCCGCGAAGGCGTGCGGGAGGGGCGATTCGTCCTGTCGCTCGCCGCCCTGTTCCGGCGCCTCTCGTTTCTCGAAGCGCCCTTCCACCTCATGATGGAAGCCAACGTCGCATTCAACCGGATGCTGCTGCGCTGGTACTGGAAGCGAAACCGCGAGACCATCGCCAAGGATCTGGCCGCGCGGGAGCGCTGGATCCTGCTGCACTACATGTTCGCCACGTTCGCCGGGATGGTCGCGGGCAAGGTCCTGCTGCGCGGATTCAAAGGCCTGAACGGCCAGGATTTCCGGGACTGGATGGCGCGGTACGCGATCGACGACGGCGGTCTGATGCTCAACTCGGCGTTCATGATTGGGCTGTACGATGGCATGTTCGCCTACGAGAACGGCGACAATACCAGGCCGGCGGACGCCCCCTGGCCTCCCCACGCGAAGATGGAGGCGGGCGAAGCGCTCAAGTGCTGCCTTCGGCAGGCGCTGACCTACCGGGGCGCCGGCATCTGGAAGATGCAGGCCGGCATGGGGGACACGGTCTTCGGACCGATCTATGAGGTACTGCGAAAGCGCGGGGTGCGGTTCGCGTTCTACCACAAGGTGGACGGAATCCACGCCAGCCCCGACGCCGGGACGATCGAGCGGATCGAGATGACCCGCCAGGCGGAGCTGGTGCCGCGGGTGAAGGAGCTGGGCGGATATCTCCCCTTGGTGGAGGTGAAAGGCCTGGCCTGTTGGCCCGACCGGCCGATCTACCAGCAGTTGGTGGATGGAGACAAGCTGCGGGAATCCGGCGTCAATCTCGAGTCCTACGGCGCGACATGGGGCGGGGAACGGCCGGTCACACTCGAGCGGGGCCGCGACTTCGACCAAGTGGTCCTCGCGATATCGATCGGCGCGCTCCCCTACATCGCGTGCGACTTGATCCGGAAGAGCGCCAAGTGGCGCGACATGATCCGGCACATCAAGACCGCTCGCACCCTCGCCGGCCAGGTGTGGTACCGGCGTACGGCGTACGAGCTGGGCTGGACTGCCATGCAGGAGCCGGTGGTCTCGGGATACGACACGGGACCGCTCGACACCTGGGCCGACATGACGCACCTGATCCCCGGCGAGAGCTGGCACTCGGGGAGCCGGCCGGGCAGGGAGGAGTACCCTCTCAACGTCGCCTACTACTGCGGCGTGATGGCGGACGATCCTCCACTCCCGGTCGCGGAGTGCGGGCCGATCGCCCCGTTCCCCGACCAGGAGGCGGAGGACTCCAAGGTGCAGCGGATCCTGCGGGAGTTTCTCCTCCGCCGGGTCGGCGCCTTCTTCCCGAATGCCAATCCAGCGGCGGACAGCTTTCGGTGGGAGCTGCTGGTGGACCAGCGCGGCACTGGCGCCACCGGCCCCGACCGGCTCGGCGCGCAGTACTTCCGCGCGAACGTCGAGCCGTCGGAGCGCTACGTCCTGTCGGTGCCGGGGAGCGACAAGTATCGCCTGCCGTCCCACGACGACGCCGAGTTCACCAACATGTACCTGGCAGGCGACTGGACCGACTGCGGACTCAACATGGGATGCATCGAGGCCGCGACGATGTCCGGACTGCTGGCCGGCAGCGCGCTCTCGGGCTACCCGGCGCGAGGCGACATCATCGGCTTGTCCTGGTGACCGGCGCGGGGAACCAGGTCCGGATGTCGGAGCGGGCGCAGTACCACGCGATCGGCGCGACCTCGGGAGCTGGAAGTCCCACCGCCTGTAGCAAGGTGTTTCGGGTCAGCGCGACGTCGCAGTCCTGAATCCGCCGCGGCGACCGGGCCTCGAGCCCGCGCAGGAGGGTGCCGCGGCGGCTGCAGGAATACATCACCAGACGCTCGACCACGAAATACTCCAGCGTTCCCGGTGCCGCCTCGCGCGCCGCTCCTCGTGGCCGGTACCGGAGCCGCAGCTCCGGGCGTGGTCCACCCCCGCCGGCCTTCCCCTCGCAGTCCAGCGTCCGATCGTCGCCCTCCTGGCCCAGCGACACCGCCGAATGGTTATATGGCAGTCCGAAAAACGTCCGCGCCATCACCGATCCAAACCCCGTGGCGGCGTCGATCCGAAAGAACCAGATACCCGGCTCCCCGCCATAGGTGACGTAGGTGAGGCAATCCACCTCGGCGAAGTCGGGTGAAAGCGGCAAGCCGCGCATGCGCAGCCGCTCCATGCGGAAGGGAATCAGGGTGACCCAGGCCTGCTCGCCGAAAGTCTCCAGCGAGAGCTCGGGAGGCAGTCGTCCGGCGATCGCCGCCGGGCTCACCGGCCAGCTCAGGAACAACATCTCCATCTCGGTCTGCGACACCAGCCAGGGGAGGCTCGAGCAGAGTGACACCGCGATCACCCGGTGACGCTGACGCGGTGGATGGGACAGACGTGGGTATCGACGCCCGGTGAGAAGTGGCAGACCGCGTTCTTCGGCGGAGCGAGCCCGGCCGCGGTGATCAGGGTTGCCGCCGTCAGGTCGGCGTCGGCCTCCTGCACCTGCCAGTCGGAGTGCAGGATGGGGCCGCGATAGAGGTGCCTGGGCGATGCAGGGGCGAACGATGCGTAGCGCTCGAGGAGGAAGTGCTCCAGCGATCCGGGCGGCGGCGCGGCGAGCGGTCCACGCGGCTGATAGGAAACGGTCAGGTCGGCCGGCGTGGAGCTGCCGCGCGATCGCCGCGAGCTGACCATCCGGAACCCGCCTTGCTGGTCGCTCAGCTGGATCCGGGCTCGGAAGTACGGCAGGTGAAACACCAACCTGGCCGCCAGCGAGCCGAGCCAGGAGGCGGCGTCGATGCTGAAGAAGAAGACACCGGTCTCGTCTCCGAACCGGACGTAGGTGCGGAGATTGACCTCCGGGAAGGTGCTGGTCCCCGGTATCGGCGGGAGATAGCGGAGGTGCAGGGCGTGCATCTGAAACGGCACCAGGCTCACCCATCCGCTTCCTTCATAGGTGTCCGGCGACAGACCGGGTGGAAGCAGCCGAGCCAGGCTGCTGGGGGCAACGGGCCAACTGTAGAACAGCAGGTTCCGCCAGCCCTGAAACATGATCCAGGTGCAAGGGGCCGTGGACGTGACGGAGGAGGCAGTCGCAGTAGGCATAGGCTCAGGGTGCCGCGGCGCCGCGGACCTGGCGCCACACGGCCGCAAATCGGGGATGGGCACGGAGGGGCTCGAACACCGGTTTCACGTCCAGCAGCGCCATCTCGACCGCGCGGATGCGATAACCTTCCTCGAGGCGGTCGATCGCCGCCTCCTGCTCCCCCACCGCCAAGTGCACCTGCGCGAGCAGCACCGGCGAGACGTAGCGGGTACGTGCGCGCTGCTGGAGCAGCGCCAGTGACTTCGCCGCCGAAGCCCGATCGCCCGCCGCACCGTACGCGACACCCAGCGCCGACTCGACTTCCGGGCTGTCTCCCGTGAGCACCAGCGCGCGCCGCAACCGCTCGATCGCTTCCGGGTGACGCCGGGTCAACGTCTCCACCTGACCGAGGAAGTACGCCGCCAGTCCGAAACTCGGCTCCCGCTCCAACAGGGCGGAGAAGCCGCCGGCGGCTTTTTCCAGGTGCCCCTCGTAGTAGTCGAGGATGCCGAGGCTGGCTGCTACGGCGGGCGAGAGCGGGTCGAGCTCCTGGGCGCGGTGCAGCCGGGCTCTGGCCTCCGCGAATCGCCGGAGCGGCAGCAGGACGTGCATCGCATGCCACTGATGAGCCGTGGGGTACTGCGGCTCGTGCTCCACTGCCGCGGTGAAATCCCGCCCAGCGCCCTCCCAATCGTGGCCGTGGAGCGCCCGCACGGAGCCCCGCGCCGCCAGCGCGCCAGCGGAGCGAGGATCCTGGGCCAGCACCCGCTCGGCGGCCGCCAGCGCCGGCGGCATGGTCTGATCCGGCGGCAGCACTCCGTAGACACCCAAGGTGAGGTGTACGTCGGCCAGCCCGACGAACGCCGCCAGAAATCCCGGCGCCTCCGCCGCCGCCGCGCCCAGAAACTCCAGGCTCCGGCGCAGGCTCGATTCGGTTCGCTGGTTCCAGTGGAAGCGGCCCTTGAGGTACGACTCGTATGCGGCGGGGCTGACGGCAGGCGTTTCCACCAGCCGGGTCTCCCCCCTCAGGGTGACCTGGAGTGCCTCGACGATCGCGTGGGAGATGTCGTCCTGGAGATCGAAGATGTCACTGAACTGCCGGTCGTACCGCTCGGACCAAAGCTCGAACCCGGTGGTCACATCCACGAGCTGGGTGGTGACTCGAAGGCGGTCGCCGCTGCGTCTGACGCTCCCTTCGAGCACGGTTCCCACCTGGAGTTCCCGGCCGATGGCGCGCACGTCCTGATGCCGCGCCTTGAAGGCGAAGGCGGAGGTTCGTGCCGTGACTCGGAGATCAGCCAGCTTGGCGAGGGCGTGGATCAGCTCGTCGGTGAGACCGTCGCTCAGATATTCGTTGTCCTCACCCGGGCTCATATTGTCGAACGGCAGCACCGCGATGGACGAGATCGGCGGTGTCGCGGCCCGGTCCACCCGGGTGTCCAGCGGGTCGTCGCCGGTCCGCAGAGCCGCGGCGAACTCCGCTATGGAAGAGAAGCGCCGGTCGCGCTCGCGGTCGAGCGCCTTCATTACCGCCCGGTCCACCGCGCGCGGCACGTCCGGGCGAACGGCCGTCAGACTGCGCACTGGCTCGGTCGACTTGCGAGTGAGGATCGCCATGGCGGTGGGCCCGCTGAACGGGATCTCGCCCGCCAGCATCTCGAAGAGCAGACATGCCAGGCTGTACTGGTCGCTGCGGCCGTCGATGTCGGGCGCGCCGAAGCTCTGCTCCGGGCTCATGTACGCGGGCGTGCCGAGGCTGCTGCCGGTCTGCGTCAGCTTCACGTCCTCGGCCTCGGAGATCGCGCGGGCGATGCCGAAGTCCGCCACCAGCGCGTGGGACGGAGGGGCGGTGATGCCCTCCCGCGCGGTGGTCCCGGTCAGCAGGATGTTGGCGGGCTTGATGTCGCGGTGGATGACCTGCTGGCTGTGGGCGTAGTCGAGCGCATCGGCGATCTCGCAGGCCAGGCGCACCGCCTCGGCTACCGGAAAGCGTCCGAGCCGCTCCAGCCGCTCCCGCAGGGTTTCTCCGCTGACCAGCGGCATCACGTAATAGAGGAGGGTATCGGCCCCGCCGGAGTCGTAGATCGGCAGGATGTGCGGGTGTTGGAGCCGGGCGGCGATGTCGATTTCCCGGTGGAACCGGTCCTCCCCCATCCACGCCGCGCTCTCCGGGCGGAGCATCTTGACCGCGACCTGTCGCCGGTGCTTCAGGTCGCGCGCGGCGAAGACCCGGGCCATGCCCCCGGCACCGATCTCCCGTTCGACGAGGTACCGGTCACCCAGGACCGTCTGCAGCCGGGTGACGGAGTCGGACATCGGCGGCGGGCTACCCGTCGGAGAGGCCATAGGTGCGCGTTGTTGGAAGGGATGAGCCAATATGGCTCGCCGTCGGGCCCGGGGCCAGCCGAGGCTCTGGGTGTGCGGTCCATCACGGCAAGATGCGAGCGGGCGTTCCTATTTTGGCAGCCTCACTGGCAGGCATGAACCGTGTCACCCAGCAGCCACCCTGAAGCCCGGCAGAATTTCACCCGCCCGTCGAGCGCCGGGACGGTTGTGGTCGCCCTGGCCTGCCTGCTGACGGCCTGCGGCGGCGGCGACTTGGTCCTGCCCCCCGGCCCCGAGGGCGGCCCCTTCACCATCCGGGTCGTGGATGGCGACGGCCAGCAGGGCTCGGTCGGCGAGCCCCTCACCGAGCCCGTGGTCGTGGAGGTGAGGAACGCGGACAACGACCCGGTGGAAGGCGCGACCGTGGAGTTCGCCTTCACCGCGGCCGGCTCAGGCGCCGAGATCGCCCCGTCGAGCGTGCGCACCGGTGAATCGGGCCGCGCCCAGGTCCACGTTCTCCTCGGCGACAAGATCGGTCTCCAGACCGGCGAAGCGCTGGTGGTCGTGGACGAAGGGACGGCGCCGAAGACCACATTCTCGGCACTGGCCCTGGCCGTGGCGGGTGACAACCAGCTCCCCCGCGCCGAGTTCGACTCGGACTGCGACGACCTGGCCTGCAGCTTTACCGAATCGAGCACCGACCCCGATGGCGAGGTGACCGAGTGGGCCTGGCAGTTCGGCGACGGCGAGAGCTCGACCAACCGCGAGCCGAACCACCGGTACGACACGCCCGGCACCTACACCGTCACGCTCACCGTGACCGACGACGGCGGCGCGACCGACGTCTCCTCCCAGGACGTGACCGCCACCTCGCCGGCGGCGCCGCCGTCCAACGAGGCGCCGAGGGCCGAGTTCGACGTCGACTGCGACGATCTCCGCTGCAGCTTCACCGACCGGAGCACCGACCAGGACGGCTCCGTCGCGAGCCGGCAGTGGGACTTCGGTGACGGCGCCAGCTCGACCCAGCGGAATCCTTCGCACTCGTACGCGTCGCCCGGGCAGTATGATGTCACCCTCGTGGTGACCGACAACGACGGCGCCGAAGACAGCCGGACGCGTACCGCGCAGGCCGAGTCCCCGCCGGCGCCGCCCCCACCCCCGCCGCCGTCCAACGATCCGCCGAATGCCGAGTTCGAGGCCGCATGTCAGGAGCTGCGGTGCACCTTCGTCGACAGGAGCAGCGACGAGGACGGGAGCGTGGTGCGCTGGGAATGGGACTTCGGCGACGGCTCCAGCTCGAGCGAGCGGAACCCGTCGCACACATATGCGGTGGCGGGGAACTACACGGTGCTCCTGGTGGCCACGGACGACGACGGCGCGGCGGATACCCGGACCCACTCGGTCCGCGCCGAGGCGCCGCCGTCTCCGCCGCCACCGCCCCCGCCGCCCTCCAACGAGCCGCCGAAGGCCGAGTTCGAGGTGCACTGCAGCGGGCTGACCTGCGTCTTCGAGGATCGGAGCGAGGATAGGGATGGGAGCATCGTAGGCTGGGCGTGGAGCTTCGGGGACGGGGCGACCTCCACCGAGCGGAACCCGGTCCACACGTACGCTTCCAAGGGGCACCGGGACGTGTTGCTCACCGTGACGGACGACGACGGCGCGAGCGACACCAAGGATCGTCGCGCCGATCCGAAGGACTAGCTGGACAGCGTAACTTATCAGAGATAGCTTCAGGCCGTTCCCCCACTGAAATAGCTCCGGCGCCGAAAGGTCCCGAGCCACCTCCTCGAGCGGTCTTCGCGTGAGCGTAGCCCCGCTGTTTCATCAGGCGATACGGCATCCTTGGCCCATCTTTGCGACCGCCTTGGCTCTGGCGGTGGCGGGCTTCTGGCCAAGTTTTTTCGCGAAGTTGCCGGACACGCCACTGCCGCATCACGTGCACGGGTGGTCAGCGACAGCTTGGATGATCCTCCCCATGCTCCAGTACTCTCTGATACGGAGCCGGCGACGCAGCCAACATCGCATGGTGGGGTATGCGTCTGTCGTGCTTGCTACCATCGTGGCGGCAAGCGGAGTCTTTGTGGTGCGGATGATGGCATACAGCAACATCACCAGTTTCCGGCTGGCGAGTGTGAAATTCGTCTGGCTCGACCTGACCGGGATCGCTCTGTTCTGTGTATTTGTCGCCATTGCGATTTCGGCGGCACGTCGGCGCGACATCCGGCTGCACGTCACCGCTCTTGCCGCAAGCGCGTTCATTCCACTCGAGGCGGCCCTCGAAAGACTGTTCGTGAACCTGTTGCCCTCGCTCGTGTCCGACTTCGACGCAGCCCTTTATGCGTCCCTAATCTTCCTGGAAGTCACGTGCGCCGTCATAGTCTTGGTGGAGTGGCGTTCGGGCCGCGTGCGTTGGCCGATGCCAGCTCTGCTCGGCTACTACCTCCTGATGCACCTGACTCTGACGCCGCTTGCCACCAGCAAGGGCTTCCAGAGTTTCAGCAATTGGTTTGGAATGGTCGGACGTCCGGGCAACTGAGAGTGAGGGTGCGGTGACCCCTTCGATGGTTCACGCGGCACATTGGCGCGGACTGGCGATCATCAAGCAACACAAGTAGTTGCGTCACGCCACCTGACGGTGGACCTGAGGTGTGCCAGGACAGTCCCCGTCGCCGTCTCCCCCGATACCGGGTGTGGCCCGACGCTCACCATTTTCGACGTCTCCCCCGTGCCGTAGCGTCTCCGGATTGATCATGGAGAAATTCGTTTTCACATTTGCCCTGATCGGCTCGCTGCTCGCCTGCGCCACCGCTAGGGTCCCGGTGCAGGTCGGCGAGACGCCCGTCCCGGCATGTCCCTACACTCCCGGCGCATATATCCTCACGCCGCTCGGAAGCATCAGCGGTCCCCGTACCGCCCTGTGCGACCCGAGCGCGAAGGCGGTCGGTCCGGCCGGCGAGCTCTACGTCTTGAACCGCGCGCCTCTGGACTCGGCCGGATTCACCGGGCGAGGTGGGCACTACTGGGTGACCGTGTATGACTCCGTGTCGTGCGGCGATGTCCCGCCGTCGCGCGTGCTCCGGGTCCGTCCTCCGAACGGCCTGCAACCCGACAGCCTGAGCCTGGACGACGAAGGCGCACTCTCCGTCAACCTGGTGCCGCACGTCAGCTCGGGGCAGAGCAGCATCACGGTTTATCCCTCCGGCGCTAGCGGCAACGTTGCGCCGATGCGGATCCTCTCCGGTCCCCGCACGGGGTTGCGCCAACCGGAGTCCCTTGCCGTCGATCGCGACGGTCGCCTCTACGTGGTCAATGCGTATCGGGGCGACCGGGATGACACGGTCCGCGTTTTCGCACCCGGGGCGAAGGGGGACGCGGCGCCGGTCCATCTGATCGCGGGGCCGAACAGCAGGATCCTTATTCCTGTCAGCCTCGGCATCGATCGCGACGATCGGCTGTACGTCGGGAGCAGAGGGCTGACGGCGGGCGGCCCGCCGAGCACCGTGACGGTGTACCAGCCCGGGGCAGTGGGAGATGCGACTCCGCTTCGGGTGCTCGCCGAGGGCAACTGGCAGGACGGGATGGTGAATCCCGACCGCCTGGGATTCGGCCGCCAGGATTCGCTGTACGTGCAGTCCGCGAGTGTCGTCTCGGTCTTTGCTCCTCGAGCCAACGGGGCGGTCGAGCCGGCGAGGTCCATCTTCCGGCGCGTTCCAGGGCGAGGTTTCGCCACGATTCACTCCCCCCGCATGTTCGTGTTGGGGCCGGGCGACACGATGTTCGCGGTATCGAAGGACACGGTGATGGTGTACGCCCCGGGCTATTCGGCGACCGAGCCCCCGGTGCGTTGGATCGCCGGCCCTCGGAGCGGGCTGCGCGATGTGGTCGATATCGCCTTGGACGCCGACGGTTGGCTCTACGTCTTGCTACGGGGAGCTCGGTGGAACAAGCCGCTGATCCACGTCTTTCACCCCGGCGCTCAGGGCGATGCTCCTCCGGCGAGGGCAATCACGGGATCGCGCACTCGCCTTGGCATTCCGAAGCGCCTGGTGGTGGATCGGAAGGGGCGACTCTACGTCGCCAACTTCGCCACCCCCGGTACCGCCGGCAGGATCGCGGTCTATGCCCCGGCCGCGAGCGGCGACGCTCCGCCCGCTCGTCTCGTCAAGCAGGCCAGATGACTTCCGCTCCCCGCGCTCTCCACGCAATGGCGCTGGCCGGCTCGCTCGTCACCTGTGCCGCGGCGCCGCCATGCACGCCGCTCCGTACCGCCCCGCGGCTCGCCCCACTGGATTTCAAGAGTTGCGGTCCCGTCACTGACTTCATCAACGGCGTTCCGTCGGTGGTGCGATATGCCGCCTGGACCACGGACAGCGTCCGGCGACCTGACCTCACGATCGCGGGACCTCACACGAGCCTCTGCGATCCCGTCGCCGTCGCCCGCGGTCCCCGGGGCGAGGTGTACGTGCTTAACCACGCTCCGCGCCCGTGGTACGTGATCGGCCGGGTCGCGCCGAAGCCTGGCACCTATTGGGTGAACTGGGTCACGGTGTATGACCCGGCCGCACGCGGCGACGCCGCCCCGATCCGCACGCTCCACATCCCGACGGATGGGTTCAGCGACCCCACGAGCCTTGCCGTCGATCGAGACGGCTACCTCTACATCGGCTCCGGGATGAGCCACCCGTTCGACGCCGGATCGGTGACCGTGTTCGCGGCGAATGCCGAGGGCAACGTGGCCCCGGTGCGCGTGCTGTCGGGGCCGACTAGTGGCGTGCGGGAACCCACAGCGCTCGCGGTCGACCGCAGGGGCCAGGTGTACGTCCTCAACGCGGACGGCGTGGAGTACGTCACCCCAGTGAAGGGCGAGCTGCCGGAGGTTTTCTTCAACGACCTCGGTGCGAATGGAAAGTGGCCCCGTCCGGCCAGCGACGACACCGTCCGGATCTTCGGGCCGGACGCCGCCGGCGACACCGGGCCGTGCCGCATGCTGACAACCGCCGCCGGCCCCGTCGCATTGGCGGTGGACGGCGAGGGCCGGCTCTACCTGGCGTCGGAGCGGAGCGAGTCTAGAACCATTCGTGTTTACGACGCCGAGGCTACCGGCCAAATCGCTCCTCTCCATCTCATCACGCTTGCCCCGCGACAGATCTGGGATGACATGCAACGTCCAAAGCGCCTGGTGCTCGGCCGCGGCGACTCGCTGTACGTCCGGTCCAGGCACAACTTGTCGGTGTTCGCGCCGGGCGACACGCACACACTGTCCCGAACGTTTTTCAAGGACGCACCTGAGCTGTTCGCGCTCGACCGGCACGATACCCTGTACAGCGTGTCGAAGAACGAGGTGGCGGTGTACCCGCCGGGCTACTCGGGCGGATTTCCTCCGGTCCGCACACTCGGCGGGCCGAGCACCGGAATCCGGAACGTTTCCGCCGTGGCGGTTGACCGCCGCGGCCACCTGTACGTAGCCATCCAGGACTCGTCGCTCATCAGGGTGTTCGCGCCCGGCGCAATCGGGGACCAGGCGCCGATCCGGACGATCGCCGGCCGGCGGACCCGGCTCGCCAAGCCAACCTCCATCGCGCTCGACGAGGACGATCGCCTGTATGTCGCCAATGGCCCGCTGCCGGGGGATGGAGGAGCTGTCCGGGTCTATGCGCCGGGCGCTAGCGGAGACGATCGGCCCCTCCGGGTGCTCATGGGATGGCAGGGCAAGCGTATGGCACCGGGAGCGATCGCGTTCGACTCCGGTCGTGAGATGTATCTCTCGCATCCGGGTGCGGACGGCGGGGGACAGGTGACGGTGTTCCGCCGCGAGGCGTCGGAGGACGAAGCGCCGCTGCGCAGCTTGCGGGGACCGCAGACCGGCCTGCGCGGCCCGACCTCGCTTGCGTTCGACACGGCCGGCAGTCTGTACGTGCTCAATCCGGTGGCCACGGCCAACCCGTGCCAATTTTCGATCCGGTGGCCGTCCGGCGGCGGAGGCACCCCGGTGAGTCCAACCGTGACGGTGTACTCTCCGGGCGCGCGGGGTGATGTGGCCCCGGCTCGCACCATCGTCCTGGGCCCTCCTGAAAAGCCGGTGGGAGCGACGGGCCACCGCGGTCTCGCCGTGGGCGCGACCGGTGCAGTGCAGGTGTGGTCCTCCGGTGGAGCCGCAGTCTATCCGGCCGGTGTCGAGGGATCCGTGGAGCCGAGCCGGACGATCGTGGAGCCGCCGGCGGGACGGACGGAGGCCACCGGTGTGTGGGCGGGGAAGGATGGCTGGCTGTACGAGACCTACAAACCCACCAGATTGTCACCCGTCTGCTAGGGGCCCTGGCCACCCGCCCGACGCGCCCGCAGATTCTATTGCCGACCCGCCCCAAGTGAGAAGCGTGCAGTGCTCCAGGCGTCCAATCGATTGAATGTCGCTTCGCGACAGGTGTACCACCGAAGCCAGAGGAGGCGGTCCATGAAAAAGTACGCACTGATGCTCTGTACCGTGGCGGTCGCTGCGCTGGTCACTGCCGCGATGACCCGGCGCCCGGCCAGCGACGACGTTTCGCCCGACGTCGAGCGCGGCAAGTACCTGGTGAGGATTGCCGGCTGCAACGACTGCCACACGCCCGGCTACATGGAGAGCGCCGGCAACGTTGACGAGAAGCTGTGGCTCACCGGCACCCCGCTCGGCTGGACCGGCCCCTGGGGCACCACCTATCCGTCCAACCTCCGGCTGCTGGTGAAGAACATGACCGCGGACCAGTTCATGGCCCACGCCCGGAGCGACAAGCGCCGGCCGCCGATGCCGTGGTTCGCCGTCCGTGACATGACCGACGAGGACGTGAAGGCGATCTACGCGCTGCTGAAGCACCTCGGCCCTGGCGGGCAGCCCGCGCCCGCCTACCTGCCGCCCGGTCAGAAGCCGCAGGGACCCTATGTCGTGTTTCCGGCTCCGCCTCCTCCTGGGAACTGATCTGCGGCGCTGCGGCCGGGCATGAGCCCGGAGCCTTACGAGGAACCGTTTCTCTCGCGCCACCCGTGGATCGCGGCGCTGCTGCTCGCCTCGGCGGGCACGCCGGCGGCCGTGATCCTCGCCCAGCCGGCGCCGAGTCCGCTCGACGCGATCCTCGCCTGGCCCCTCGTCCTGATGGATCGTCTGGTCGGCCCCGGTCGCAATGTCGCGGCCGGGGTCGCGGGCATCGTGCTGACCTGGCTGTTCTACGTTCTTCTGGCCCGCTTCATCATCTGGCGGGTCACCGCGAGGTTGGACCAATAGCGACGGAGACGTGATGCGGAGTGACGTCGTCAGGACTGTGTGCTTGATGATCGCGGTCGCGGCCCCGCTCCCCGCCCAACAGCGGTCGACACCGCCGGGCATCGTGGCCTACGTGAGCGTGAACCGGCCGGTCGTCGCCCTCACTCACGTGACCCTGGTGGATGGGACCGGCGCTCCGGCGCGCGCGGACCAGACCGTGCTCGTGACCGGGAATCGCATCCAGGCCATGGGGCCCTCCGCGACCCTGCGCGTCCCCGGCGATGCCCATGTGCTCGACCTGTCGGGTCACACGCTGCTCCCTGGTCTCGTCGGGCTCCACGAGCACACCTACTTAGGCGGCGTCAAGCAGTTCACCGAGATGCGGGTCCCCGGCCAGATGCTCTATCTGGCGCTCGGCGTGACCAGCGCGATGACCGCGGGGAGCCGCTCGCCCGAGGTCGAGCTGGACCTCAAGCGCCGGATCGAGGCCGGCGAGATTCCGGGCCCGCGCCTCCACGTCTCCGGTCCCTATCTCGACGCCTCGTCCGGCGGCGCGGTGAACCGCGTCGGTGTGACGACTCCCGAGGAGGCGCGAAGGATCGTTGCCCAGTGGGCCGACCGCGGCGCCACCTGGTTCAAGTTCCTCGGCGGCGTCTCCCGGGAGGCGCTCGGCGCCACCATCAAGGAAGCCCACGCCCGCGGGCTCAAGGTGACCGGCCACCTTTGCTCGGTCACCTTCACCGAGGCCGCCGCCCTCGGCATCGACGCGCTCCAGCACGGGTACATCACCAACAGCGACTACGTGTCCGGCAAGCGGCCCGACCAGTGTCCGGAAGGAAACATGAAGGTGCAGGCCGACCTGGACCCGGCGAGTCCGGAGGTGCAGGCCAGCATCCGGGCCATCGTCAAAGACAAGGCCGCCGTCGTCTCCACGCTCGGCGTCTACGAGACGTTCGACCCTGAGCGCGCCCGCCTCAACGCCCAGGCCATGGAGATGCTGGCGCCGGAGATCCGCCCCGAGGTCGAGGCGAACCACGCGAGCGTCGCGCAGCGCGGTTTCGTCGTGCCGACCAGGCTGCTCAAGAAGATGATGCAGTGGGAGCGGATGTTCGTCGCGGCCGGCGGCCTGCTGGGCGCGGGCTCGGATCCGTGGGGCACGGGGTATCTCCCCGGCTTCGGCGATCTGCGGAACTACGAGATGCTGGTGGAGGCCGGATTCACCCCGGAGCAGGCGATCCAGATCATGACGTTGAACGGGGCTCGGATCCTCGGCGAGGACGCACGCGTCGGCTCGATCGCGCCGGGGAAGTTGGCTGACCTCGTCGTGGTGAAGGGCGACCCGCTCCGCAGGCCGGCCGAGATTTACAACGTAGTGACGGTGTTCAAGGACGGCGTCGGGTATGACTCGGCGCGGCTGCGGGGGGCGGTGAAAGGAAAGATCGGCGTGGAGTGACTTCACGGTGTTCTTGCAGGACTCTGACAGAGCGGGCCTTAGGCCCGTCCCGAACTCCGTCTATTCTCCTCCGTTCCCATGCGCATCCGCTCCATCGACATCGTCCGCGGCTTCGTCATCGTCGTGATGGCGCTGGACCACGTCCGCGACTACGTCACGGACGTCCGATTCCGGCCGGAAGATCTCTCCCAGTCATCCGTCGCACTGTTCGCCACCCGCTGGATCACCCACTTCTGCGCGCCCGCCTTCTCCCTCCTTGCGGGCGTCGGCATCGGGCTGCTGCAGCAGCGCAAGCCCGCGGGCGAGGTGAGCCGCTATCTGGTGAGCCGAGGGCTTTGGCTACTCGTGCTCGAACTGGTGATTACGCCCGTCGGCTGGCAGTTCGGTTTCCAGCTCCCAGCCATCGCGCTGGTGCTCTGGGCGCTGGGCTGGTCCATGATCCTCATGGCGGTGTTGGTGCACCTGCCTCGAGTCGCGCTCGTCGCATTCTCAATGCTGCTGATCTTCGGCCACAACTTGCTCGACTCCGTGGGGCCCGAGGCGTTCGGTTCGCTCGCGCCGCTCTGGCACATCCTGCACGTGCCCGGCTTCGCCGTCCCAGGCGTGCTCGTCGTGGCCTATCCGTTGGTGCCTTGGGTCGCCGTGATGTGTCTCGGCTACCTGCTGGCGCGGATCTATCAGTGGGAGCCGAATCGCCGGCAGCGGTGGCTGATCCTCGTGGGGACGGCGGTCACGATCCTGTTCGTGCTCCTTCGGGCCGTGAACGGCTACGGCAATCCCGCGCCGTGGTCGCCGCAGCGAACGGTGGGGCTGACGGTCGCCTCGTTCCTCAACCTGCTCAAGTATCCGCCATCGCTCCAGTTCCTCCTCATGACCCTGGGCCCGACGTTCGTGGCACTCGCGCTGGCGGAGCGGGCCAGGGGACCGGCCGCCCGATGGCTCTCGGTCTATGGCCGCGTACCGCTCTTTTTCTACGTGGTTCACATCTTCGTCGCCCATGCCGCGGCGGTGACGCTCGCGCTGATCCAAGGCGGGGAGGTGCGGCGCATTCCGGTGACGCTCGATCCCGGAGGGATCCCGCCATGGTACGGGCTGCCGTTGCCGGGGGTGTATCTCGTCTGGGCCCTGGTAGTGGCGCTGCTGTACTACCCCTGCCTGCGGTTCGCCCGGCTCAAGGAGACCCGGAGCGAGTGGTGGATCCGCTACATGTGACGCATCGGCCGTGACGCCATGACTCCAATCCCCTTCCGCCCGTCGGCCGCCGCTCCTACCATCCAGGTGTCCCATCTCCTAGTCACCCGAACATTCTCGATTGCGGGCAGGTATGGGAGTTTCGAAACGTAGAGCCGCTGGACCCGGCGGTCCGAGCTCGCTCCTGAGCGTTGACCTTCGCGAATCCATCCTGAGCGCCTGGCGCACCAGCAACAGGGTAACGGTGTTCCTGATGGAGCACCTCCCGCCCGCCGTCTGGTCCGCGACCATCCCCGGCGCACCACGGCGCACGGTCCGCATGATGGCGGGCCACATCCACAACTCCCGCTGCCAATGGATCAGGACCCTGGGCGAGGAGTTCGGCATCGCCGTCCCGCGCGCGGTGGACCGGCACACCGTAGGGCGTCGGGAGCTGGTGCCCGCGCTCGGCCGCAGCAGCCGCGGCATCCTCGCGCTATTGACCCTGGGCTGCGACCGCGGCGGGACGATTCCCGCGGCCTCCACCTACCATTGGCGGAACCTTCCGCTCGACGTGGGACACGTGCTCGGCTACTTCGTGGCCCACGAGGGGCATCACCGCGGCCAGATCGTACTGGCAGCCCGGGCCGCGGGTGCGCGGTGCGCGGTGGAGGTTACTGACGGCCTGTGGGGATGGAACAAGCGGTCGGCGGAAGCGAAATGACTATGTCAGCAGCTGGGAGAAGCTGTCCGGACGCGCCCTCTCCTTCGTGTCGCGCGTCGCGTAGTGCAGCCGCACCACGCCGTTCTCGAACCTCGTGGCATCCAGAAGCTCGAGTTGGCGCTGGTCGGTCGCACGCCCGAACCAAGCCGCGCCCGGCGACACGACCGGATACGTGAAGAGGTGAAGCTCATCGACCAGGCCGAGCCCGAGCACCGACTGGGCGAAGCTGGCTCCGCCGGACAGGTGGAGATCCTTACCCGCCTGGCGCTTGAGATCCACCAGATACCGCTCCAGCTCGGCGTCGCTTCCGGCGACCACCTGCTCGGTGTTGTTCCACCGGGTCAGCTTGCCCCCGGGTGTCTTCGAGAAGACCAGCTTCCGGTAGTCGTTCATGCGGCGCGCCATCGATCGGTTGGTCTCCGTCCCTTCACCCTCGGCGAGCGCCTTCGGCCAGTACGCCGCCATCTCCTCATGCGTCGTTCGCCCCATCAGGACCGTGTCGAACGTGGCGTAGATCCGGTCGATCTCACGGTACTGGTCGTCGCTGACGCCGTGGACCCACGCCGCCGGGTCGTCGAGCCGGCCGTTCAGCGTAGTCATCATCTGCAGCACGATCTTCCTCACTTACGCTCTCCTTCCTGACGACGGCGCTCCGCCAGCTTCGCCAGCTGCTCCGCCACGGTGGTCCAGCCTTCGAAGAATCCCAGCTCCTCGTGCCGGTCGCGGTCGGCACCGTCCTTGTGCATCGCGCGAGCCGAATACTCGGTGCCGTCGGGATGGTCGCTCAGGGTGATGATCGCGGTCATGAACGGTTCGGCGGCCGGCCGCCACCCACCGGTCAACGCGTCGGTGAAGACGATCTGCGCCATCGGATCGACGGCGAGGAAGCAGGCGCTCATGTGGGGGACGAAGTCGCCGCCATTCTCGCTGAGCCGGGTGACGAACGCTCCGCCCGGCCGCAGCTCCATCTCCACCACCTTGCAGCGGGCCGGGGCGGGGACCCACCACTGCTCCAGCTCCGAGGGATCGGTCCAGGCCTTCCAGACGACCGGTCGGGGAGCCTTGATCACTCGCGAGATCGTGAGATCGAGCTCCGGTCGTGCGGGCTGAATCATGAGTTGCCGCCCTTGCGTGAAGTGACGAACTGTTCCAGTCGGTCGGTGCGCCCTTCCCACACCGTGCGCTGAGCTGACAGCCAGCTCTCGACCGCGGCGAACTGCTTCTTCCTGATGGCGCAGGTCCGCACCCGGCCCTCCTTGCGGGTCTCGATCCAGCCGCTTGCTTCCAGCATCCGGATGTGCTTCATGAAGGAAGGCAGGGCCATGTCGAACGGCTCCGCCAGCGCACCGACGGTGGCCGGGCCGCGGCCGAGCCGCCCCAGAACCGCCCGGCGGGTCGGGTCGGCGAGGGCCTGAAACAGCTCGTCGAGCTGCGGAGAAGACTGAGCCATTCGGCTAAGTTATGGCGGTTGATACTTAGCGCAAGGGATAACTAATGGCTCCTCGCGGCTGCCCGCGTCCGAAAACGGCGGTGGTTGTCCGCCATGCACGGACGTCCCCGCAGAATCACCGTCGGCCGTCACGCCGCGGAATGTTGGACCTGTTACAAATGCCTCTGGCACCGGAGTCCACTTCGGCGTATCTTCGGTGCCGCCTGTATTTCATGAGGGAAGCCTATGACCAACGCAATCGAGACGAACGGGCTGGTCAAGACGTTCGGTGATACCCAGGCCCTGAATGGTGTCGATCTCCGGATCGGCAAAGGCTCCGTCTTTGGCCTCCTCGGGCCGAACGGCGCGGGCAAGACGACCACCATTCGCATCCTCGCCACCCTGGTCCGTCCCAACTCCGGCACCGCAACCGTGCTGGGGCACGACGTCGTCCGCGAGGCGGCGATGGTGCGCCAGAAGGTCAGCCTCACCGGCCAGTACGCGTCGGTTGACGACGATCTCACCGGCCACGAGAACCTCGTCCTCATGGGCCGGCTGCTCGGCCTCTCCTGGGCCGACGCGCGGCGCCGCTCGGCGGAGCTGCTCGAAGCCTTCGGGCTGGACGAGGCGGCGGGGCGCCAGGTGCAGACCTACTCCGGCGGCATGCGCCGCCGGATCGACATCGCCGCGAGCCTGGTGGCGATTCCGGAGATCCTCTTCCTGGACGAGCCGACCACAGGACTCGATCCGCGGAGCCGCAACCAGGTCTGGGATCTGGTGCGCCGCATCGCGGGGGAGGGGACGACGGTGTTGCTCACCACCCAGAATCTCGACGAGGCCGACCGTCTCGCCGAGCGGATGGCGGTGATCGATCACGGGCGGGTGATCGCCGAAGGCACCAGCCGGGAGCTCAAGGCTTCGGTGGGGTCCAGCGCGCTCCATGTCCGGCTGGCCTCCGCCGAGCAGCGCGCCAGGGCGCAGGACCTGGTCACCCGGATCCTGGGCCAGGGTGTGGTGCCGGTAAACGATCCGACCTCCCTCACCGCGCGGCTCGCGAATCCCGGGCAGGCCGCCGCCGTCCTGACCGCGCTGACGCAGGACAGCGTCGATGTCGCCGAGTTTTCGGTCGGCAACCCCACGCTGGACGAAGTCTTCTTCGCACTGACCGGCCGCCCCGCGGAAGAGACGGCGGCGGAGGCCAAGCCATGACTACCGACGCATTGCTGACAACCGGCGGGCGCACGCGCCGGGTCCTTGGCACGCAGCCCCGGCCCCGGCCGGCGTCCGCGCCTTCTTCCGTGCTGACCCTCGCCTGGCGCGCGATGCTGAAGATCAAGCACGTGCCGTTCCAGTTATTCGACGTGACCGTGATGCCGATCATGTTCACCCTGTTGTTCACCTACATCTTCGGCGGCGCCCTCGCCGGGTCGCCGCGGGAGTACATCCAGTACCTGCTCCCCGGCATCGTGGTCCAGACCATCATCTTCATCACGGTCTATACCGGGATGGGACTGAACACCGATATCCAGAAGGGCCTGTTCGACCGCTTCCGCTCGCTGCCCATGTGGCAGGCCTCGCCCATCCTCGGCGCGCTCGCCGGTGACCTGTTCCGCTACTCGGTCGCGTCGGCGCTGATCCTGATCATGGGCTTCATTCTCGGCTTCAGGCCCCAGGGTGGGGCGCTCGGCGTCCTGCTGGCGGTGCTGCTGGTGCTGACGTTCTGTTTCGCGCTGTCCTGGCTCTGGATCATCGTCGGCATGCTGGTGCGGACGCCCGAGTCGGTGATGACGACCAGCTTCATTTTCCTGATGCCGCTCACGTTCGCCAGCAACATCTTCGTCCGGCTGGACACGATGCCGGGCTGGCTTCAGACAGTGGTGGGCGCCAATCCGGTGACTCACCTGGCCAACGCCTCGCGGGGGTTGATGCACGGCGAGCCGGTGGGCAAGGACGTGGCATGGGTGCTGGCCGCGTCGGCTGTCATCGTGATCGTGGCGGCGCCGATCGCCATGCGGATGTACCGCAAGGAGCGCTAGGGCAGCTATGGACGTCCAGCTTTTCCTGCTGCCCTACGACTCCGGCCGGCCGCGCTGGCGCTGTGGCGCCGGTCCCGAGCACCTGGTGCACGCCGGGCTCCCCGACCATCTCCGCCGGCAGGGGCACGTCGTCCGCAACGTTCAAGTCATCGAAGACGACCCGAGTCACGAGCCGGCCGAGATCCGTACCGCCTTTGAGCTGGCGCGACGTCTGGCCGCCGGCGTGCGGGCGGCGCATGCGGCCGGTCGCTTCGCGCTGGTGCTCAGCGGCAACTGCAATTCGGCGGTCGGGACACTCAGCGGGCTGACCCCGGCGCGCCGGGCCACGTTCTGGTTCGACGCGCACGGGGACTACAACACACCCGAGACCACGACCACCGGATTTCTCGACGGGATGGGCCTCGCTGCCACAACCGGTCTCTGCTGGGAGCGACTGACGGCCACAGTCCCGGGATTCCAGCCCGTCGATCCCCGCGCCACGTTTCTGCTCGGCGCCCGCGATCTGGACCCACCCGAGGCCGCCCTGCTCCGGGAATCGGCCGTCACCTCGGTCGCCGTCGATCACATCCCCGACCAGCTCCCGCGCCTGCTCGACCACGCTGCGCTGAACGGGGTCGCCGGCTACCTGCACCTCGACCTCGATGTGCTCGACCCTTCCGAGGGACAGGCCAACTACTTCCCGGTCCCGAACGGACTCTCCGTGGCTCGATTGAATGCCGCGATCTCACTCATAGCGGCCCGGGTGCCACTCCAGGCCGCGTGTATCGCCTCCTACTCGCCCGAGGACGACAGGGATCAGCGAGTCTGTCGCGCCGCCTTTCGCGCGATCGAGACGGCGCTCTCCAATCCTGCCTGACCTCCCATGCACTACATTGACCTGTTGGGCGTCGCGGTCTTCGCGGTCAGCGGTGTCCTCGCGGCCGGCCGGAAGGGATTGGATCTGCTCGGCGTGGTCGTCATCGCCACGGTCACGGCCATCGGCGGGGGGACCCTGCGCGACATCCTGCTCGACCGGCATCCCATCTTCTGGATCGAGAACCCGACCTACCTCCTGGTCATCCTCGGCGCCACGCTGTTGACGGTGGGGTACCTGCGCTTCTGGGTCGCTTCGCAGCGCGCGCTCCTCGTGGCCGACGCGCTGGGACTCGCTTTCTTCACCATCGCCGGTGTGCAGCTCACCCAGGACGCGGGCTACCCCGCATCCATCGCGCTGCTCATGGGAACGATCACCGGCGTCGCCGGCGGGGCGATTCGGGACGTGCTCACCGCGGAGATCCCCCTCATCATCCGGCCCGGCCGGCTGTACGCGACCGCGGCCATCGTCGGGGCTGGGGCCTACCTGCTGCTGCGGGCCGTGGATGCGCCGCGTGAGGCGGCGGGTCTGGCGGGCATGGCAATCACCGCTGGTCTCCGGTTGCTGGCCATCATGTGGAAGCTCGAGCTCCCGGCGGTCCGGCTGCCGGAGGACGAGAAGTAGCGATCTGTGCAAGCGGGGAGGAGTTCGTAGTCCTCCTGTCTGTCCCAACCTGCGAGCTCATCCGTGACCGTTGCACCTCAGGCCGCTCTGACCGCGCTTCGCGTCGTCGCGGCCCTCCTGATGTTGATCCACGGCCTCGCGCGATTCTTCGCGGGCGGCGTCGCGCCGTTCGGGACCTGGCTCGACAGCATCGGGTTCCCGTTCGGCCCGGGCATCGCGTGGTCGATCACCGCGATAGAGATCGTGGCCACCCCGGTGCTCGCCGCCGGTTTCTTCGTGCGGCCGATCGCGCTGTACTTCGCCGCGCAGCTGGTGATGGGGATCCTGCTGGTCCACCGGCACGACGGCTGGTTCGTCGTCGGCCTGGGCCGAAACGGGATGGAGTACAGTGTGCTGTTGATCGCGGTTTTCCTGACGCTGGCGGCGGCCTCGGGTGGGGACGAGCGAGTGGCATCCAGGGGATAGAGAGGCCAGCCCCCCTCAAAACTACAAAAACAATTCGCCGCAGATGAACGCAGATAAAACGCAGAGGTAATTGGTTGATCTGCGTTCATCTGCGTTCATCTGCGGCTATTGCTTTTGCAGTTTGAGGGCATGTCTGACATCCCGGATGACTAATCGCCCGCCACCTTCTGGAACTCGAACTGGGTGTCGGTCCGCCCGTCCCCATCGAAGTCGTACCAGATCGCGGCCGCACCGTTCTGGGCCGCGGCGCCCTCGAACACGTCGCCCCAGGTCTCCGAGGTGAGCACCAGGGTCACCCCGTTTGTCGCACCGCTCCACTTGTACGCCCCCGCGTCGTCCAGCCGATAGCTCGCCTTGTCGTCCGAATACTCGATCGAAAGCGAATAGGCGCCTAGCGGATCCAGGATCAGAGTGGTCGTGGCCTGGAATCGGTACAGTCCGATCAGGATGCCATCCGGATTCGCCACGCTGACCATCTGGCCGGGAGTCGACTCGCCGTTGATCAACGTGAGCTGATAGGTGCCCGCGATGATCCGGCCTGGCTGGGTCGGTCCCGGGTCGTTCGGACCAGGGTCGTTCGGGAACGGATGCGGAGGGCCGGGCTCCACCGGGTCCATGGGATCGTCGCCCCCGGGCCCGGTGGGATTGCCCCCGCCGGAACAGGCGAGCAGGAAAAGACAGAGCGCGCCGGTGAGTCTGTGCACGGCGCGGCGAAGCGGCAAGCGTCGAAGCATGTGTCCTCCCTCCGAATGTGAGTATGGCCGTGGCGGTCAGCAGGGAAGTACGCAGGCGCCCACCGGGGCTTCTCACCCGGCCTGGTGTGAGAAGTCTCCCGGCACCTCTGCGTATTCCCTTGCGCCGACGGAACGGCAGCGGCGATCCGCCCTGGCCGCGGACGGCCATACACACTCACCAAGGAAGGAGGAGCACATGTCGTGGCTCGAGCTGATTCGGACCTGGCGCAGGTACCCGGTCGTGGCGGCCCTCGTGCTGGCCGTCGCGTGTGGCGGTGGCGATGGCGGCACCGGCCCAGGCGGGGGTGGGGCGCTGGCGGGGACCTACGAGCTGGTGGGCATCAACGAGGACGGCCTGCCGGAGGAGGAGCAGGTGGAGAACTGCATGCCCGCGGTGTTCACCAACGGGTCCATGACCCTGGATGAGGACGGCAATTTCCAGCTCAGTGTGGACTACGAGAATATGGAAGGACCCGACGGATTCCAGGACCACGGCGGGTTCCAGCGCGACGGCGGCACCGATCTGTCCTTCGACTCCGAGGCCTGGGGCGACCACTTCGAGGGGGAGGTCGAGGGCGACCTGGTCGTGCTGTACTATGACTTCTGCACCAACGGCGGGGCGGACATCGATCTGGTGTTCGAGAAGTGACCTGCAGGTTCAACACGGCAAGCGTCCGGAAGATCGGGCGCTTGCCGCCCTCCTCTCTTGCCAGCGGGTGGCGTGCGGCCTACGATGAATCCTTGCCATGTACTCCACGCTCGGCGTCTTCATCACCTATCCCTGGCTCGCGGCTCTCATCGGCGCCGTCTTCGTTGTGCTCGGACGGAAGCGGGGCCGGCCCGGCGCCGTCGTGGTCGGACTGCTGTGGATCGTCTATGCGGGATATGAGTACGGGATGCTCCGCCGCTGGCTCTGCACCGGCGAGTGCAACATTCGCGTAGATCTGCTCCTGATCTTCCCTGTGCTGCTCCTTGCCTCGGTGGCGGCCGGTTGGGGGCTCAGGAACAGAGGCCGCAGATGAACGCCATCTGCGGCCTCTATTCTCAGTGACTTCCCTCCCCGGCATCCACCTGGCCGAGCAGGCGGGCCGACTCGACCAGTCGAACGAACTCCGCACGGTCGCTCTCTCGGTCGCTGCCCTCGGCCCCCTGTGCGAGAGCGAGGACCTGATCCAGCGTCGCCGTGCCGCGATACTCCGAGTCGCGAAGCACCAGGCCGAAGCCGGCCACCGCCACGGCGAAGCGAAAATCGCCCGACGGCTCGCCGATCCGACCGCGAACCTTCACCGGCTGGGTCAACAGCTTGCTCTTCGTGCCGGTGGGATCCTTGTAGCGCAGCTGCACCGTCACCCACTCGTCGCTGTGGGCGGGACGGGAGCGAAGGCTCACCACTTGGTACTTGAGGGAATCGAGATCGGAGCCGGTGCCGGCCAATGAGGCCCCGGCGGGCACGATCTCATAGAGCGCGGTCACGGTGTGGCCCGCGCCCAGCTCGCCCGCGTCCTTCTTGTCGTCGGCGAAGTCCTCCGTGCGCAGCGCGCGGTTCTCGTAGCCAACCAGCCGATACGCCGCCACCTTGGCCGGGTTGAACTCGACCTGAATCTTCACGTCCTTGGCGATGGTGACCAATGTCCCGGCGAACTCCCGGACGAACACGCGGCGCCCCTCGTTGAGGTTGTCCACGTAGGCGTAGTGCCCGTTGCCCTTGTCGGCGATCTGCTCCATCCGGCTGTCCTTCAGGTTGCCGGTGCCGAAGCCGAGGACGGTCAGGAAGATGCCTTGGTCTCTCCGCTCCTCTATGAGCCGGACCATCGCGGCGTCCGAGCTCTCGCCGATATTGAAATCGCCATCGGTCGCCAGGATGACTCGGTTGTTGCCCTCCGGGAAGTAGCTCTGCCGCGCGATCTCGTAGGCGAGCCTCAGGCCGGCACCACCCGCGGTACTCCCGCCCGCTTCGAGACGGTCGAGTGCGGCGAGAATGGTCGCCTTGTCGGATCCCTGAGTCGGCGGCAGGACCAGGCCCGCAGCCCCGGCGTACACCACGATCGCGACCCGATCCTCCGGGCGAAGCTCCTGGACCAGCAGCCGGAAGGCCTGCTTGACCAGCGGCAGCTTGTTGGCCGGCTGCATCGATCCGGACACGTCCAGCAGAAACACCAGGTTGCTCGGCGGGACGGCCTCGGTCCGGAGCGAGCGGCCCTTGATCCCGATGCGGAGCAGCCGGTGGTCCGGGGCCCAGGGTGCGGCGGCCATGTCAGTCGTGATGCTGAACGGCTTGTTCCCCTTCGGCTCGGGGTAGTCGTAACGGAAGTAATTGAGGAACTCCTCGATCCGGACGGCATCCCTGGGCGGGCGTCTGCCTTCGGTGAGGAACCGGCGCACATTGGCGTAGCTCGCGGCGTCCACGTCGATCGAGAACGTCGAACGCGGATTGCTCGCCGCGGGGAGGAAGCGCGACTCCTCGATGACGGCGTAGTTCTCGGTATTGCCGGGCTCCGGCATCGGATTGCGTAACTTGTTTACCGACTCCGGCATCGGATTGTGCAACTTGTCTACTGGTGCCCGACCGTCGGGTTGGAGGGAAACCTCGTCGCGGGGGACCAGCGGCGACGCGGTGACGACCGTGATCTCCTGTGTCTCCACTGGCGTCTGCTCGAGGACGAGGTCGACTCGGGCGGTCTTACCCTCCTGCACTACGATGCCGTTGGTCTGCACGCTCTGGTAGCCGATAAGCGACGCTCGAACGGCATGGGTGCCGGCCGGCACGTTGGAGAGCCGATAGGCACCGGTTGAGTCGGATCTGGTGTTCACGGAATGCCCGACGAGCAGGACCTGTACATCGCGGACGGCCGCGCCGGCCTGGTCTCTCACATAGCCTTCGATCTGGCCTGCAGGACCAGGTCGTGCACCGGCGAGTAGGAGTGCAAACAGCCCGAGGGCGGCGCTACGCGCGCGCCGTGGGAACGGACGAAGCTGGGTCATAAATGCCTCCGGACAGGTGGGAATCGAGAGCGGCCGGCTCTCGATACCTGTGGAGATGTGCGACGCGAGGTCCGCCGCACATGGCTCGCTTTGCAACGCCGGAGGAAATCGAATTACATCGCGGAAGGGTGTTGCGGCTACTCCAATCGCAGCTCTAGTCCGTCCACCGTCGCCCCCTCGGCGGAAGCCGGCACGGTGAACCCGACCGGCCACGCGGTCAGGCCGAGTCGCGCCAGCACGCCCGGCTCCACCGACAGCTCGTAGTCGCCGGGCTTCACCCCGATGAGATAGAACCCGCCGTCGGAGAACGTCAGCAGGCTGGTGGTCTGGCTCGACCCCTGCCGGCGCAGCAGGAGCCGAACGCCCGCTAGCGTGACGGTCGAGTCCAGCGTCTGCCGGACCACGCGGCCCTCGATGACGCCGCCGGGCAGGATCGGAACATCGACGCCGCGAAACCGGTTGGGACCGGTCTCCACGCTCACCGATCCGTACGCCGGGATCCAGAGCGGCGACGCGAGCGTGCTGGTATCGACCGCCATCAGCACCGGCTCGAAGGCCGGGAGATCCCAGATCCGGTAGCGGCCTGACGAGTCGGAGACCGCGGTGACGAACCCCGCCCGCACCCTGACGCCCGGAATCGTCTCCTCGCTCGCCTGCCATTTTCCGTCGCCGTTCGCGTCGAGGAACACCCGTCCGCTGACGCCCGCCCGCTCCAGCGATGGTCCCGCCGCGAACGATACCTGGCGCCTGGCCGGATCGTAGAGCACGGACCCCTGGATGAACTGGCTCACCAGCGGGTCACCCTTCGACGGCGCGGTGATGCTGGTGGTGGAGCGCACCGTCGGGAGCTGGGTGGAGAGGAAGAGCGAGAGCATGGTGCCGAGCCCGCGGCTCCAGATGGCGCCCGCCTCCATGTGCAGGTGCGGGCCGAGCTCCCGCGAGAGATAGCCGCCCGCGAGCGAGAGCTGTCCCCCGCCGTCGACCTCCCAGTTGGTTCGGCTCGAGATCCGCCCGAACACCGGCCCGAGCTCGGGGAAGGGAAGCGAGAAGGTGTTGAGCGAGGCGTAGGACTCCGTCGTGGCCCGGCCCGTCGGATCGCTGTACCGCACGTGGCGCACCGCGGGCGCGAGCTGGAACCGGGAGGCGTACAGCGACACGCCCAGCCGGCCGCTGGTGGTCACGCCGTTGGCGGCGGTGATCCGGTCCAGGGTGGCCTCGAAGTAGAGGTCGTCCCGGCTCCGGAACGGGCGGGCCAAGGCGTTCGTGGTCCACTGGGTGTGCCGGCCGGCCGGCGTCAGGATCGGTGCGACGGTGCCGGAGGCGAAGTCGTGATACTCGGTGCCGAGCCGAAGGTCCTGCGACGGCTCGTAGCGCAGCGCGCCGCGAATCACGGCCGAGGCGACCCCTTCCACTTCGACGCCCCAGGCGCTGCCCAGCGTGCCGCCGACGCCGAGGTAGGGATGGAACAGGCCGGGCAGGGAATCGCGCCAGAACTGATCGACGCCGCCCCGCACGGTCCACTGCCGGGTGAGGCCGTAGCGCAGGTCGAGGTTCGCGTTGGCCCGGCACTCCACGGCGCGACAGCCGCCGACCGCGAGGCCGTATTCCACCCGCCGCTCGGGGATCACGTCGGTGCTGACCCGGTAGTTCTGGTTGAACCGCCGGATCTCGCCGAACGGTCCGTACGCCACGAAGTCCATCGCGTTCTCGCCGTACTCCACCGGGAGGTCCATCGAGAACCGTCCGGTCGCGTCCGCCGAGTCGAGCGCGATCAGCCGGCCGCCGCGGTAGGCCTCGATCTCCCATCCCGGCCCGAGCGCGCCCTGGAATCCTATGTCCCCGAACAAGGATGACCGGAAGAAGGGCGCGTTGGAGAGCGAGAAGCCGCGCACGGAGCGGGGCCGCGGTCCGGTGGAGAGTCCGTCGCCCAGACGGAGCTGGGTGACGTAGCGGCTCCGGCGCCAGACGCCGGTCCAGGAGGCGTCCACCCGCACATCACCGCCGCGCGGCGGACCGGCGCTCGCGATGCGCGTCTCCAGCGAGCCGCCGCCCAGGTTGAGTCCCAGTCCCGCGGAGTAGGCGCCGTTGCCGAGCAGATCCTGGCTCGGCGCGAGGATAGAGTAGTCCAGCACCATCCCATCCCACCGGGTGCGCTCCATGCCCAGCGCGAGGTCGGGGCCGGCGCTCTGCCCGCCACCGCGGAACAGGGCGTGGGCCCGCTCGCGGGCAATCCGGCGGCCGACGGGGAGGCTGTCGGCGTCGAGCAGCGTCACCGTCAGCTCACTCCAGTTGACGGCGAAGCCCACGTCGAGCAGCTCGCTCAGCACCTTCGTGCTCAGGTACTGCTCGTCCGACTTCACCACCCGGTCGGCGGGCGTGAAGGCGATCGTCGCGCGGGGCGCCCGGATCTCCCAGCGCGAAGGGTCGAGCACCACCGTGCGGCGATGCGGCTCCAGCGTCAGTTCGATGGCGCCGCCGGTGAACGGCTGGACCCGCAGCTCCACCATCTCGGCGAGCTGGAGCACGGGGAGCAACGCGTCGCCACTGGATCGGTACGCCGTCACGGTGCGGGAGCCGTAGCGCCCGACCGCCAGCTCTACGATGACCGGCTCGAGCCCCGCCCGCTCCGCCGCCGCCTGGGCGCGGAGCCCCGCCGGCGCCGTCAGCGCCGCCAGCAGCAGGGCGAGAGCCGGCCGCCGCAGGCTCACGGCAGCCGCAGCTCCAGCGAGTCGCGCACCGGACGGGCGGGCAGCAGGGTTTCCGGCGCCAGGTCCTCACGCTCGGCCGCTACCTCAATCCGGAGGGTGTATCGCCCGGATGGGAGCTTGCCCGCGGGGAGTGCCGTGGCGAAGCGGGGATCCATGTCGTAATACACCGCGACCGGGCTCTGGAACGTCGTCACGGTCTTGCCGGCTGAGTCCGCCAGAATGCCGTGCACGGTGCCGATGAACGCGGCGGTGCCGGCCCGGTCGAGCCGCATCCGCACGGCCAGGGAGTCGCGCTCCATCGCCGCGGCGAGCTTGCTGAGCTTGACCGAGGTGGCCACCGCGCCCTTCCGGTACTGGAGCGGTAACACGGTGCGCACCTCGAGGTTGAGCCCCACCGTGATGCCCAGGCTGGAGTCCGCGCCGGCCACCGGTACCGTCCCGCCCTTCGCCGCCACGACCAGGCGGGCCCAGTACTCCCCATCCGCCAGCTTGGCGGGGGGACGGGCCAGGATCCGGACGGTCTGGCGCTCCTTTGGTCCGAGGAGCATTCTCTTCGGAAAGGCCTCGATCCAGCCGGCCGCGGAGGGCATCGTCGGGTCGGGTCGCTCCACCGTCTTGAGCTCGAAATCGCCGCCGGCGTTGGTCACCGGGTAGCCGAAGAAGGTGGAGAGGCTCACCTCGGTGGCCTCGTCGCCCGGGTTATAGAGGCTGAGCGACCCGCTCCGGGTGCGGTGGTCGATGACGACCGCGTGGGGGGCGACCAGGACGCCCTGCGCCAGCAACGTGGCTGAGGGAGTGGTGAGAGCGGCCAGCAGGACGGCGGTGCGGAGTCGCGGTATGGAGCGCATCAGAGCACGGTGACGGTGAAGGTGATGGTGGCGGTGTAGGCGCCTTGCCGCTGGTTGGCCGCGGGCGTGACCCGCCCGCCGATGAACACGAAAATCGTGGTGCTGCTGACGATCTGAAACGTCTGCTGCACCTTCGGATCGAAGGTGACCGGCACGCTCGTGGGACCCTGGCCGATCGCGATCGCGTCGGAGTTGCCGAAGGTGATCGGCATCGTGGCGCCCGAAGGTCCGTTCAGCCGATTCGGCAGCGTGAAGCGGAAACGGACGTTCGCCAGCAGCGTCGTTACCAGCCGGAACTGTCCGCTCCGTGTCGGATGACTCGGCCCGATGGTGGTCGGCACGCCGACGATCACGGGACCGAAGGCCAGGGGACGAATCGGTGTGACGCTGACCTGGGCCGCGACGGGGCGGGCGGCAAACAGCAGCGCCGCGACGGCGAGGAGCCGGGTGAGTCGCATCGGGTTCTCCGCGGCGCGCCGGTCACGAGCGCGCCGGTCGAGGGAGGCGGAACCACCCCCGACCGGCGCGTCCGGCCGGTGCGTCGGGAGGAACCGCTGGTTAGAAGTAAACCGCCGACATGGTGACGTTGCCGGTGTAGTTCCCGGCGACCTGCGCCACGGCGGGGTTCACGGTCGCGCCGACGTAGACGAAGATCGACGTCCCGGCGCTCACGGTGGTGTTGGTGCCGCCCGCGCTCGGCGTGAAGGCCGTCGCGCCGGTCGGGGTCGCGGTGGCGTTGTAGCCGCCGGTCCAGCTGCCGATCGGGAGGTTGTTCACGCCCGAAGCCAGGTTGGTCGGCAAGGTGAAGGACAGCGTCACGCCGGAGTTCGCGGCCTTGGTGACGTCGAACCGGCCGGCGCCCCCGTCGGCGATCGCGACGGTCTTGTTGACGCCCGGCGTGACATTGCCGAACGCCAGGTTCTGCCCGGCGGCGACGGTCACGGCCGACAACACGGTCGCGGTCGCCTGGATGTTGGCGCTGTTCTGAGCCTCGGCCGTGGCGACGCCGACGCTCAAGCCGGCGGCCAGGACGGCCGATAGTACGGTTGCGGTGCGCATGTGCTTCTCTCCCCAGTCGTTTGAAGAAGTGGTTGGACCCGCTTCACGTTGGTCATGGGGAGTTCGCGCTCCCCGGCGGCCGGGGGGAGGGGCAATGCGCGTGCCAGTTGTTGCCGAGCGGATAAAAGGCGGACAGGTCGAGGCAAGTGAAAACGCCCCAATCCGTTGAGCTACTTCGCTCAAGGGTCTAACAACTGAGCGTCAAGAAGATAGACGATCGGCAGGCTCGCCTCAAGGGCGACCCCTCTCACGTAAGTAACGGGAAGGCCGAATGTTTACTCTGCGCGTACAGCCCGTTTCCACCCGCCCGACCTCCACCGGTCGGCGCGCCGCCCGGCCAGCCGGCAATTCCGACCGGTCCAGCGGCAGAATCCTCCGGTTTTCGGCGTTCTGCGGACTTTTTTTCCTGGTCCTCCCTGGTGCCGCTGCCGCTCAGAGCTCCGGCACCATGCAAGTCAGCGCCCGGGTGGTGCCTGCCACGGCCGCCTGGACCGGCGTCGCCGAAGCCGCCACGGCCGCCCTCGAGGCCGCCCTGCGCCCCCGGTCGGGCGTGGTCCTGGTTCGCCGCACCGGCGTGGTCCAGACCCAGGCCGAGGTCCTGAGCGCCGAGGACCGCCCCCTCCTCCTGGTCACCGTCCAGCACCCCCGCAACTGATCCCGCCCGAGGGCCGCCTCTGGACGCGGTAACCTCATGAGGGCCATTATGGAGACGAGAGAGAGATCGTCCCCAAATCGCCCTACGCGAGGACCACGATATGTCGGCTGACCAGCAGGAAGGCGCACTCAAGCCCATCACCCCGGCCCGGGTGGCGGAGGAGCTGAAGAAGCTCAGCAGCCAGCGGCAGGAGGGCCAGCTCGAGGCCGACGAGTACGAGCACCGCTTCTCCCGCATGATCACCGAGCTGCGCGACCGCCGGATCGACGGGTCCCGGGCCGAGATCCTGGCTACCCTGACGCCGCTGTTCGAGCAAGGCATCGTGTCGGCGCAGGACTGGCGGAGGCTGACCAAGCAGCTCGGATTGGCGTGATCCTCGCCCCGCTGCAGATGTCCGTCCCAGCGTCGGACGGACTGATCCTGAAAGGCGTCCTGACCTACCCCGCGGGAGAGGCGGGACGCCGGTACCCCCTCGCGGTGCTCGCCCACCAGTACCCCTCCACCCGGGACAGCTACGCGCCGCTCATCGCCGACCTGCTCGCGGTCGGTGTGGCCACGCTCGCGTTCGACGAGCGGGGTCACGGTGAATCCATCGTCTCCCCGCGCGGGCCGCTGGTGGTGGATACGCCCGAAGGCGTCACCATGGAGGCGTTCGGCGCGGCGTTCGTGAGCAGCGTGGGGAAGGTCGGCTTTCCGCGGATCGAGAACGACATCATCCGGGTGACCGGGTGGGGCGTCTCCCAGAACTTCGTCGACGGCGACCGGCTGGCGCTGGTCGGGGCCAGCGTGGGCGGCAGCGGCGCGCTCCTCGCCGCGCCCAGCCTGCCGGGCGTGCGCGCGGTCGCGACGGTCGGGGCTGCGGGCGCGCTGGCGTTCGGGCCCGATGGTCCCGATCGGATCCGGAAGGCGGTGGAACAGAGCACCGGCATCCGCTACCTGCTGGCATCCGCGGACCAGGACGCCTTCGAGGGCGCGTCCAACGCGGAGACCTGGTCGCGTGGCCTGACTCACGCCAGGGCCAAGATCGTTCCCGGGAACGGGCACGCGATGGCGATCTATTTCGCGGTGCGCGACGAATTGGTCGCCTTCCTCCGCGAGGCCCTCGCGCCCCGGTGAAGCAGATCCCGCTCGGCGCCGGCGCGCCCGCAGTGCCTGCCGTCGGCTACGGCGGGATGCATCTCTCCCTCCAGGACCGTCCGCCCGAACGACAATCGCTCGAAGTCATTCGCGCCGCGCTCGACGCCGGCGTACGGCTCATCGACACCGCGGACGTCTATTGCCTCGACGACGGGGACATCGGGCACAACGAGCGCCTGGTGGCCGACGCCCTGCGCGGCTGGAAGGGCGACCGCCACTCGGTGCTGGTCGCGACCAAAGGCGGACTCACCCGGCCCGGTGGCCGCTGGGAGCGCGACGGCCGCCCCGAGCACTTGTTCGCGGCCTGCGACCGCTCGCTCCGGGCGCTCGGCGTGGATCGGATCGATCTCTACCAGCTCCACGCTCCCGATCCGGCGGTGCCGTTTGAGGAGAGCGTGGGCGCGCTGGCGGAGCTCAGGCAGGAGGGAAAGATCCGCTGGGTGGGCCTCTCCAACGTCTCGGTGCCGCAGATCCGGGAGGCGGAAGTGCTGGTGCCGGTGGCGGCCGTGCAGAACCGGCTCAATCCGTTCTTTCGCGAAGCGCTGAACGATGGGGTGGTCGACTACTGCACGGAGCGAGGGATCGGCATCCTGGCCTACAGCCCGACCGGCGGCGGGCGGCTCAACCTGAAGTTGCCGGACCATCCGGTGCTGCGCCCGATCGCAACCCGGCTCGGCGTCTCGGCCCATGCTGTGGTGCTGGCCTGGGTGCTGGCGCAATCGCCGGCCGTGATCGCGATACCGAGCGCGAGGCAGGTTGTCCACGCGGTGGACAGCGTGAGCGCGGGAGAGCTCGAGCTGTCCCCGGCCGATATCGCGGCGATCGATGGGGCGGGATTCTCGAGGGCCTGATCCACAAAGCTTTATGCATTGGATCAAGCCCAGCGCATCAATGTCGCGCCAACGGTGAACCCTGCCCCCACTGCCACGAACACCGCGTAATCCCCCCGCTTGAGCTTCCCGTTCTGCAGCACGTCGTCCAGCGCTAGCGGCAGGGTGGCCGCGGTGGTGTTGCCGTAGCGGCCGATGACCGAGGCCATCCGCTCGTGGGGCAGACCGAGCCGTTCGGCCGTCGCGTCCAGGATGCGCTGGTTGGCCTGGTGCGGGATCACCACCGCGATGTCGCCCGGCGTCAGGTTGTTGCGCGAGAGGAGCCGCTCGATGCTCTCAGCCATCTGCGACACCGCGAACTTGAACACCGTCCGGCCGTTCTGCTTGAGGTAGTGCTCGCGCCCCGTCACGGTCGCCACGCTGGCCGGCTTTGCGCTGCCGCCCGCGGGCATCAGCAGCTCCGCCCGCCCGCTGCCATCCACCCGGTGATAGAAATCGAGTATCCCGTAGCCGGGCTCCGCCGGCTCCAGGAGCACGGCGCCGGCCCCGTCGCCGAACAGCACGGCCGTGGTCCGGTCCTGGGGATCGATGATAGAGCTCATCAGGTCCGAGCCGACCACGATCACCCTCCGGTGCGCGCCGGACGCGACGAACTGCGCGCCGGTGGTGAGGGCGTAGAGGAACCCGGAGCAGGCCGCGGACACGTCGAACCCCCAGACCTCATTCAGCCCCACCCGGTCCTGGATCAGACAGGCAGTGGCGGGGAACAGCATGTCCGGCGTCACCGTGGCCACGATCAGGGTATCGATGTCGTCGGGCCCCAGTCCCTTCGCCTGCATCAGCCGGCGCACGGCTTCGGCGCCCATCATCGAGGTCGTTTCCCCCGGCGCGCCGACCCGCCGCTCGCGGATGCCGGTGCGGGTGACGATCCAGTCATCCGAGGTGTCGAGGGTGCGGGCGAGATCCGCGTTGGTGACGACGCGGTCGGGGACATAGGTGGCGACGCCGGTGATGGCGGCGCGGCGGGGTGCTGCAGGGGAGGTGTCGGGCATGCACGAAGTTATATTCCCGCCCATGCCCGCCACCATCCGTCGCTCCACCGTCGCCGTCCGCGTGGGCGGTGTCCCGGTCGGGTCAGGGCACCCGATCGTGGTCCAATCCATGACCAACACCGACACGGCGGACGTCGCGGCGACCGTGCGGCAGGTGGCCGCCCTGGCCCGTGCCGGGAGCGAGCTGGTGCGGGTGACGGTGAACAACGACGAGGCGGCCGCGGCGGTACCCGAGATCGTCGAGGAGCTCGAACGGATCGGCGTTCCCGTCCCGGTCATCGGCGACTTCCATTACAACGGCCACCTGCTCCTGACCCGCCATCCCGCTTGCGCCCGTTCCCTCGCCAAGTATCGGATCAATCCCGGCAACGTGGGCGGCAAGCGGGCGGACGAGCACTTCCGCGCCATCATCGACGTCGCCCTCGCCAACCGGAAGCCGGTGCGCATCGGGGTCAACTGGGGCTCGCTGGACCAGAGCCTGCTGACCGAGATGATGGACGCCAACGCCCGGCTGGCGGCGCCGCGCGCCGCGCGGGACGTGACGATGGAAGCGATGGTGGAGAGCGCGCTCCGCTCCGCGGCGCTCGCCGAGTCGGCGGGGATGCCGCACGATCACATCGTGCTCAGCGCCAAGGTTTCCGGCGTGCAGGACCTGGTGGATGTGTATCGGATGCTCGCCGGCCGCTGCGATTACCCGCTGCACCTGGGTCTCACCGAAGCCGGCCTGGGCGCGAAGGGAATCATCGCGAGCACGGCAGGCCTCAGCATCCTGCTCCAGGAAGGGATCGGCGACACCATCCGGGTCTCGCTCACGCCGGCGCCCGGCGGCGACCGCACCGAGGAAGTCCAGGTCGCCCAGCAGGTGCTGCAGTCGCTCGGGCTCCGGAGCTTCACTCCGCAGGTGACCAGCTGTCCCGGCTGCGGCCGGACCACCAGCACCTTCTTCCAGGAGATGGCCCAGCAGATCCAGGACTATCTCCGGGAGAAGATGCCGGTCTGGCGCCAGGATCGCCCCGGCGTCGCCGAGATGAAGGTCGCCGTCATGGGCTGCGTGGTGAACGGTCCGGGCGAGTCGAAGCACGCCAATATCGGGATCTCGCTTCCGGGGACCTTCGAGGAGCCGAAGGCGCCGGTCTATGTGGACGGGCGACTCCTGGTGACCCTGAAGGGCGAGCGGATCGTGGCGGAGTTTCTCGAGATCCTCGAGGAGTACGTCGCCTCCCACTACGGAGCCGAAGTCGCCGCGGCGCGCACCTAGCCCCGCTCGCCGCTCATGTCCGCCGTACTTCAGACCTCGCTCGAGTCCACGCTGCGCCATGAGCCGCTCGCGGCGATTCCGGTGCTCTTCGCCGCCGGCGTCGCGACCAGCTTCCTCCCCTGCGTGTATCCCATGATCCCGATTACAGCCGGCATCCTCGGCGGGGCGGGGGCCTCGGGGATCTCCCGCGCCCGGACGGCGCTGCTCACCACGGCCTACGTGGGCGGACTCGCGCTGGTGTACTCGCTGCTCGGCCTGCTGGCCGGTCTCTCCGGCTCGCTCTTCGGAACGGTGGCCTCCAGCCCGTGGGCCCACTTTCTCACAGGCAACCTGCTTCTGGTGTTGGGCCTGGCCATGTTGGACGTCTTTACTGTGAACGCCCCGCAGAAGGTGGCGGCCTGGGCCGGCCGCCTGGGCGCCAGCTCTCCGGGGGGCGCGTTCATGATGGGCGCGGCGAGCGGGTTGGTCGCCGCGCCGTGCGGCGCCCCGGCGTTTGCGGCGGTGCTCACGTTCGTCGCCTCGACCGGCAGCGCGATCCTCGGGTTCGTCTATCTGTTCGTCTTCTCACTCGGTCTCACCGCCTTGCTCGTGGCGGTCGGTCTCTCCAGCGGGTTCCTCGCGTCCCTGCCGGCCGCGGGGCGGTGGATGCTCTGGATCAAACGCGCGGGAGGGGTGCTGTTGCTGCTGATGGCCGAGTATTACTTCGTGCGTATGGGGAGTGTGCTGTGAAGCGTACGGTACGGTATGTCGGCGCGATGGTCGGCCTGTTGCTGGCGGGGAACACAGCCGCGGCTGCGGCCCAGAACGTCGGCCTTCCGGTCGGGAGCCGTGCTCCCGCGGTCACCGTGAACGACCTCGACGGCAAGCCGGTCGATCTCGCCCGGTACCTAGGGAAGCAGCCGCTCTTCCTGGAGTGGTGGGCAACCTGGTGCGAGCAGTGCGACGCGCTGCTGCCCCGGGTGCGCGCCGCCAAGGCCGAGGTGGGCGACCAGGTCGTGTTCCTCGGCATCAATGTCGCCGTGAACCAGTCTCCCGAGCGTGTCCGCCGCTACCTCAAGTCGGGCGACATTCCCTTCCAGACGCTGTACGACGATCAGGGCGAGAGCACCCGGGCGTATGCCGCTCCGGCGACGTCCTATGTCGTCATCGTCGATCGCGCCGGCAAGGTGGCGTACACCGGCACCGGGGGCGATCAGGATTTCCTCGGCGCGCTCCGTCGGGTGGCCGCGCCGTGATCACACTTTCGTTGCGAGGCTCGACCCTCATGTCTTTGCCGACTCTTCGCCTCCTGGGCCTGCTGGCCGCCATTCCGGTGTCCGGCCTGTCTGCCCAGTCGGCCACCGGATACGAAACGCCGACCGCCGTCATCGTCGGCGGCCCCCGCGAAGGCGCCAAGGCGCCCGCGTTCGCGCTCCCTTGGGCCAACCGCGACACCATCGGCCCGGCCAACGCCCCCTACGAGCTCTGGCGCGACCTGGGGAAGACGGTCGTGATCGCCTTTTATCCCGCCGACTTCACCAAGGGCTGCACCGCCGAGCTCCAGACCTTCGCCGACCAGTACGAAACGCTCTTCGGCCCCGACGTCACCGTGATCGGGATCAGCACCGACTCGCTGGACTCGCATCGCCGCTTCGCCGCGAGCCTGGATCTGCCCTTCCGGCTTCTGGCCGACCCCGATCAAAAGGTGGCCCAGATGTACGGCAGCAAGGGCGATCAGGGCTACGCGAAGCGAACCGTATTCGTGGTGGGCCCCGACGGGCGGGTGAAGTACCGCAATCTCAGGTTCAACGCGCTGGATCCCAAGCATTACTCGGAGCTCGGCGACGCGGTGAAGGCCACCCGCGGCAGTTGAGCGCCCGTCCCTCACGTCCGGAGGTCAGCATTCGCGCTTCCCGCCTCGCCATCCTCTCGGTGGCCGCGCTGGCGGCGGCCGCGCCCGGGTGGCTCGCCGCGCAGGACAAAGGCGCCGAGGAGATCGAGAACCAGGTCTGGCACATTGACGGGCTGTACGCCGGCTTCTGCGTGCGCCTGCTGCTCGAACCCGCCAAGCTCGATCTTCCCATGCCGAGCGGCGTCCGGCCGCTTCGGGCCGACGCGGTCAAAGAGCTCGACCCGGCGCTCAAGTCCCTGGTGGCCGGGCAGCCGGAGTTCGCCTCCTGGACCCCGTCGTCGGTCTGCCTCTACTACATGCAATCGGTGGATGCCGGTCCGGTCCGGGTGTCGGAACGGAAGCCGGAGAAGGCGCCGCTCCTCGGTGTCTGGGCCCTGGCCGCCGGGGACAGCAGCGGGCAGAAGGACGTCGTGCTCCGCATGTTCACCAACAGCGGGCGGCTGGAGCGGGCGGCGAATATCAACGGACTGGATCTGCGTGAGATCCGGAGCACGGTAGAGACCATCACCGATGACGAGCGGCCAGGCTCTCCCCCCCTCGGGACCCGCTACCGGATCAGGCTGGGGAAGGCGGTACTCACCTGGGAGGGACGCAAGGCCTCGGACAGCACCCGGGCCGACGGGCCCGTCGCCCGGGAGTGGCGTGCCGAAAGCCGGCGGCACGGGTCGGTCACCGGACGCCTGCTGCTCAAGCCGGAGTGGTCCCGGCCTATGATCGGCTGGCTCCAAGTGGAGGGGAAGGACGATTTCGCGAGTGCGATCAAGGCGTCGCCGATCCGTTTCGTGGGCCCCGCGATGTTCGGTGGCGGGGGAGAACTGGCCTTCAGCAACTGACCGTGAAACGACGCGTAACTGCCATGTCGAAGATGTTCATAATCACATAGTCTGAATAATTACAGGCAGGGTGGCGACACTGTCATCTTGTTTCGGGTCAAGGTTTAGTCGTTCTCGTAAATCGCGCATATATCGTTAGATGGGCATCGTCATCTGAGGTGAGTTGGTAGCTCCGTTCGGTCGATTTCTCGCCTTGTAGAGCCCAATCCAGATATTCACGTACGGGACTTATCAACATGTGGAAACCGCCTGAATCGGCTGAGGGAGGCGTCCTGCATGCCCGCCGGGTGGTCTCGATGGCCCCGGGCGTGGCGGGGGAAAGTGTGTGGTGGGACGGCGGCAGGATCCGCGAGGTGGGGCCGGCCGGCGCCATCGAGCGGAAGGCCCCTCGAGGCCTGCCGAGGTACGAGTGTCCCGGTGCGCTGGTCACCCCTGGGTTCGTCGATGGCCACACCCACTTCGCCATGTGGGCGCTCTCCCGCCGGCGGGTACAGCTCGCTGGGGCACGCACCCGCGCCGAAGCGGTCCAGCGGGTGGCGGCGGGGTCGCCGTCACAGGGGTGGGTGCTGGGCCACGGCTGGGACGCCAACGGATGGCACGAGTCGCCCAGCCGCCACGCGCTCGACCGGGTGCACGCGAGTCCGGTCTATCTCGATTCGCTCGACGTGCACGCGGCGTGGGTGAACAGCGCCGCGCTGGCCGTCGCCCGGATCACCAGCGACACCCCCGACCCCGACGGCGGGCGGATCGTGCGCGATGCCGCCGGGGAACCGACCGGGCTGCTGCTGGAGCGCGCCGTGGCGCTGGTGTCCAGCGTGGTGCCGGCCCCGTCCACGGAGATCCTCGACGACGCCATGCGCGAGGCCCAGGCCGAAGCGCACCGCCTGGGCGTCACCGGGATCCACGATGTCGAGGACGAGCGCGCCTGGGGCTCGTTCAGGCGACTGGAGCAGGCCGGCGAGCTGCGCCTGCGGGTGCTGTTCCACCCGCCCGTGGCCGCCCTGCCGGACCTCATCCGCCGCGGCCAGCGGAGTGGCGCCGGATCGGCCTGGCTCGGCATGGGCGGGGTGAAGCTGTTTCTCGACGGGAGTCTCGGCAGCCGCACCGCGTGGATGCTGGAGCCGTACGAAGGGAGTCGCGATCGCGGCATGCCGGTCGCGAGCGAGCGCGAGGCCGCCGAGGCGATGCAGGCCGCCGCGGAGCACGGCATCGCCGTGACCGCGCACGCCATCGGCGACGCCGCGGTCCGGCGCGCCCTCGACCTGCTGGAGAAGCTGCCGCGGGCCGCGCTGCCCCACCGCATCGAGCACTTCCAATGCGTCCATCCGGACGACCTGGCCCGGGCGGCGCGGATCGGCATCGTCGCCTCGATGCAGCCGGCCCACCTCCTCACGGACATCCCACTGGTGGACCGCCACTGGGGCGGCCGTGGCCGCGGCGCGTACGCCTTCCGGTCGTTGCTCCGGGCGGGGACGGCGATGGTGTTCGGCAGCGACGTGCCGGTGGCGTCGATCGATCCCCGCGCGGGCGTCTATGCCGCCCTGGAGCGGAAGGGGTTCGACGGCGCGCCCGGACCCGGCTGGCGGCCGGAGGAGAAGATCGGCTTCGAGGACGTGCTCCGGGGCTACACCACGGCCCCCGCGCGCGCATCGGGCACCTCGCGCCGGCTCGGCGCGCTCAAGCCGGGCGCGGCGGCGGACCTGGTGGCCTGGGCGGTGGATCCCGCATTCGAGCGGGGCGACGGCGAGGCATTCCGCGCCGGCAGCGCAGAGCTCACCGTGGTGGGCGGGAGGGTCGTGATGCATCGGTGATCCGGCGACGTTAGAATCCCCGGATGCCCGCCTCGGTGAGACGCACCAAGATCGTCGCCACGCTGGGCCCGTCCTGGGCCGAGCCCTCCCAGATGACGGCACTCCTCGATGCCGGAGTGAACGTCGTCCGCATCAACGCATCCCACGCCACGCCCGAGATCCGGGCTCGCTGGATCTCCGAGATCCAGGCCCTCATGCGGAACCGGGCCGAATCGGTCGCGATCCTGGTGGACCTCCAGGGGCCGCGGATCCGGGTCGGGACACTCGTCGAGCCTCTGACGCTGGAAGTCGGCCAGCGCGTGGTCTTCGCCCCGGAGGCTGAGGCCGAGGGCGGCGAGATCCCGACGACGTACGAAGGTCTCGCGGCCGACGTCCGGATCGGCGCTCGCATCCTGCTGGACGACGGGTTGCTGTCGCTCGAAGTCACCGGGGTCCGGGGCAGCCGGGTCGAGGCGGTGGTGCACTACGGCGGCGAGCTCAAGTCGCACAAGGGGATGAATCTTCCCGGCCTCGAGGTGAGCGCCCCGGCCTTGACCGAAAAGGACCTGGAGGACGTGACCCAGGCCGCCACGCTCGGGATCGACTACATCGCCCTCTCGTTCGTGCGCCGGCCGGAGGACATGGAGGCATTGCGCGCGCTGGTGCCCCGCAGCGTCAAGCTCATCGCCAAGATCGAGAAGGACACCGCGCTCAAGAATCTCTGCGGCATCCTCGACGCGTCCGACGCGATCATGGTCGCCCGGGGCGACCTCGGCGTGGAGCTGCCGTTCGAGGAAGTCCCCTTGATTCAAAAGCAGATCATCCGGGAGTCGAGCCTCCACGGCAAGCCGGTGATCACCGCGACCCAGATGCTGGAGTCGATGATTCACGCGCCGCGGCCCACCCGGGCTGAAGCGTCCGACGTGGCCAACGCGATCCTCGACGGCACCGACGCCGTGATGCTCTCGGCCGAGACCGCGGTGGGCCGCTACCCGCTCGAGGCGGTGCGGGCGATGGACCGGATCGCCCGCGAGATGGAGCTGCAACGGCCGGGGCGCGGCGTCACCATCGACGCGGCGCTGGGCCGCCGGGCCAGCGAGGGCGTGGCGCTGCCCAACCACCGGAGCGGGCAGAGCGGACCGGTGCGTACCGAGGACGCCATCGCGGTGGCGGTCTGCGCCGCGGCGGAGATGCTGAGCTCGCCCGTCATCCTCTGCTTCACCAGCAGCGGATTCACCGCGCGCAAGGTCGCCACCTGCCGGCCCAGCGTCCCGGTCTTCGCCTGCACGCCCGAGCCGGAGACCTTCCGCCAGCTCTCGCTGGTCTGGGGCGTCACGTCCGCCCTGATCGAGCACTCCACCAACTACGACGCGATGCTGGCGGTGGCGCGACAGCGGATCATCGAGCGCGGCCTCGCCCGCCCGGGTGAGCGGCTGGTGGTCACCGCGGGCGTTCCCTTCGACATGCCGGGCACTACCAACCTCCTGAAGATCGAAGCAGTTTAGGGCATGCGGCTCACGTTTCTCGGCACGGGCACGTCGTTCGGCGTGCCCCAGATCGGCTGTGACTGTCCGGTCTGCCGGTCAAGCGATCCGCGTGACAAGCGCTCCCGCTCGGGGGCGGTGGTGCAGGAGGGGAACTCCACGATCCTGATCGATACGCCGCCGGAGCTGCGGCTCCAGCTGCTGGCGGCGGGCCTCACGGATGTCGATGCCGTGGCCTACACCCATGAGCACGCCGATCACATCAACGGCATCGACGATCTCCGCATGTTCTCGGTGCGGCACCGGCGCCCGCTGCCGGTCTATGGTCCTCGGGAGACGATGGACCGCATCCGCCGATCCTTCGACTACATCTTCGACGACGGCAGGCCGGCCTACGAGGGGACCTCGAAGCCGGCCCTGGAGATCCACGAGGTGGAGCCCGGCAAGCCGGTGAGCATGGCGGGCGTCGAGGTGCTGCCGCTCGCCTTTCGCCACGGGTACCTGAGGGTGTTCGGATACCGGTTCGGCAAGCTCGCCTATCTCACCGACGTGAAGGCGATTCCCGACGCGGAGCGGGAGCAGCTGAGAGGGCTGGAGGTGCTGGTGGTGAACGCGCTCTGGTGGCGGCCCCACCCGACCCATCTGAGCATCGGCGAAGCGGTGGAGACCGCGCGGGCGCTCGGCGCCCGCCGCACCTACCTCACCCACCTCACCCATGAGACCGGACACGCCGAGCTGGCGGCGCAGCTCCCCGACGGCGTGCGGCCCGCCTACGACGGACTCACCGTGGAGATTCCCTGATGAAGCTGGCGTACGGACGGATGCTCCAAGACGGTCTGGATGGCCGCCATGGCCTCCCGCGGAGCCGGGTGGCGGAGCTGGCCGAGCGATTCGGCGCGGTGCAGGACGAGGTGCGCCGCCGGCGCTCGGCCGGAGAGTACGGGTTCTACGGCCTGGTCGATCAGGGTCCCACGGTCCGGCAGATCACCGGCTTCGCCGAGGGGCTGGGCCAGGCCCACGACCACGTGCTGGTGCTCGGCATCGGCGGCTCGGCCCTGGGCACCAAGGCGCTGCTGAACGCGCTCCGTCCGCCGGCCTGGAACGAGCTGGACGATGAAGGCCGGGAGTTTTACCCCCGGCTCACCGTGCTGGAGAACGTGGATCCGACGACCGTCGCCGCGGCGCTCCGCCGCATCGATCCGCGCCGGGTGCTGGTCAACGTGATCAGCAAGTCTGGGGGCACCGCGGAGACGATGGCGCAGTACCTCGTGGTGCGCGCGTGGCTGGAGGAGGCGCTGGGCGACGCCGCGTTCCGCCATCTGGTTTTCACCACCGATCCCGAGCGCGGGGCGCTGCGCGAGCTCGCCGGCCGGGAAGGCATCGCCACCCTCGAGGTGCCGCCCAAGGTCGGCGGGCGGTTCAGCGTGCTGTCGCCGGTGGGGCTCCTGCCGGCGGCGCTCGTCGGCATCGACATCGAGCGGCTGCTCGCCGGCGCCCGCCGCGCGATCGAGCGGGCCGAGTCGGACGACCTGATGCAGAACCCCCCGGCGCTGTACAGCGGCCTCCACTGGGCCGCCGATGCCGACCTCGGCGCGCGGGTGCACGTGTTGATGCCCTATACCGACCGCCTCCGCGAGTTCGCCGAGTGGTATCGCCAGATCTGGGCCGAGAGCCTGGGCAAGCGGGTGGACCGCGACGGCCGCACCGTGAACGCCGGACCGACGCCGCTCGCCGCGGTGGGAGCGACCGACCAGCACAGCCAGGTCCAGCTCTTCATGGAGGGGCCGTTCGACAAGGTCATCACCTTCGTGAAGCTGGAGCAGTTCGCCGAGGATCTCGAGCTCCCGGCCCTCAGCTCCGCGGGCCAGGGCGGCGCCGTCCCGGCCGACTTGGCCTACCTCTCGGGGCACCGCCTGGGCGAGCTGCTCAACGCGGAGTACGAGGCGACGGCGGCCGCGCTGGCGGAGATGGGCCGGATGAGCTGCACCCTCCGGTTGCCCGATCTCACCCCGGAGACCGTGGGCGAGGCCCTCATGTTCTATCAGCTCGCCACCGGCTACGCCGGGGTGTGGTACGGCGTCGACCCGTTCGACCAGCCCGGCGTAGAGCTTGGCAAGCGCTTGACCTACGCGGCCATGGGCCGGCCCGGCTACAGCGCCGCCCCACGCCCCGCTATCGCGGCCGACGAGGTCTGAGTTGGTTTGACGCTCCCCGGCGGCCGTCCTACCTTTGAAGCGCCTAAACCTCAGGATTGTGATGCATGGCTGACGTGACGCAGCGGGTGGTGGATCTGTACGGCGGGGCAGTGGCGACGGCGGCCACCGGCGTGACGGTGCGCGATCCGGCGAAGCTGCGCTCCGCCGCCACCGACGCGGTGGTCCACCAGGCGGTGTTCGGAAGCGGGGACGAGCGAGAGGCCGCGCGCTGGCTCCTGTGGGAGCTGGGCCAGGCCACCGGCGCCCGGCCCGCGTCCATCAACGGCCTCTACATGGCCCGCGGGCGGGGCGAGGTCGGCGGCTTCACGGTCCCCGCGATCAACGTGCGGGCAATGGCCTACGACACCGCCCGCGCGATCTTCCGCGCCGCGAAGGCGGGGAAGGCCGGCGCCATCATCCTCGAGATCGCCCGTTCCGAGATCGCGTACACCGAGCAGCGCCCCGCCGAATACGTCGCCGTCATGATCGGTGCGGCGCTCCGTGAGGGATACACCCTCCCGCTGTTCATCCAGGGCGATCACTGCCAGGTCAACCACAAGAAGTACCAGGCCGATCCCGAGGCGGAGGTCGGCGAGGTCAAGAAGCTCATCGCCGAAGAGATCGGGGCGGGCTTCTACAACGTCGACGTCGATACCTCGACGCTGGTGGACCTCAGCCACGCCACGCTGGAGGAGCAGCAGCGCGCCAACTACGAGCGCGCCGCCGAGATCACCGCGTTCATCCGGGGGCTGGAGCCCGCCGGCGTCACCGTGTCGATCGGGGCGGAGATCGGCGAAGTGGGCATGAAGAACAGCACTGTCGAGGAGCTGCACGCCTTCATGCAGGGATACAACCGGAGTCTCGCGGCGATGGGCCGCCTCGCCGGGATCAGCAAGATCTCGGTCCAGACCGGCACCTCCCATGGCGGCGTCGTGCTGCCCGACGGCTCCATCGCCGACGTGAAGCTCGACCTCCAGGCGCTCGCCGCGCTGTCGCAGGTGGCCCGGGAGAAATACGGGCTCGCCGGCGCGGTGCAGCACGGCGCCAGCACACTCCCGTCCAATGCGTTCGGGAACTTTCCCCGGATCGAGACCGCCGAGATTCACCTCGCCACCAACTTCCAGAACATCGTGTTCGACCACACCAGGCTCCCGGCCGACCTGCGGGAGCGGATCCGGGTGTGGCTGGACGGGAACGCGGCGAGCGAGCGGAAGACCGGCGACACCAACGAGCAGTTCTACTACAAGGCACGGAAGAAGGCGATCGGTCCCTTCAAACACGACCTCTGGTCGCTGCCGGAGGACACTCGCACCGCGATCGCCGCCGATCTCGAAAAGACGTTCACGTTCCTGTTCGAGCAGCTCAACGTGAACGGCACCGCCGATCACATCCATCGCTTCGTCCAGGCCCCCCTCCAGCATCACGCGGCGCTGAAGCCGGTGCTGGTGGCGGCGGCCGATGACCCCGACGCCGGGGAATGAGAGGGGCGCATGCGTAGCAAGGGCAGAGAAGTGGTCTATGTCGAGCGGGGGGATTCCTCCGCCAAGTGGCTGTTCTGGGGCGCCGTGCTCGGCGCCGGGCTGGCGCTGATGTACGCGCCCACCAGCGGCGAGGAGACCCGTCGCGGCCTGCAGCGGCGGCTCTGGAAGCTGCGGGCGATGACCGAGGAGAAGTTCGACGAGCTCACCGAACAGTTCGGCGGGCCGCGGGAGTCGCTCCGGGAGGTGGAGGACGACGACTTCGAGGACGAGGACCTGTTCGAGCCCCGTGAGACGCCCGCCGGGCGGAGCCGGCCGTCGGGGCCCTCCGCCCGGGAGGAGCTGGAACGCCGGCTGGCTGAAGCGCGGGCCCGGCGGCGGGTCGCCGGAGACATCGAGGAGCCACCCGCCTGACCGGCCTCCGGCCCGGCGGGTGGCATCGCTCGCCCGCCGGCTTCATCCGCCGGACCCTGCAAGCCGCCGACGAATACAATCTGCCCTTTCTGGCCAGCGCGCTCACTTTCGACGCGCTGCTCGCGGCCACCCCGTTCGTCCTGCTGCTGCTGATCGGTCTGACCCACCTGGCCCAGGCGATGGAGAGCAACTCCACGGTGGACGCCGCGGCGCTGTTCCACCGCTTCTTCCCGCCCCACGTCTCCACCCCGGGGCAGGACCCGTTCGGAGCCATCGAGCAGCTGCTGGTGCGGATCTCCCGCAACCGGGGGCAGATCTCCCTGTACGCCGTGCCGGCGTTCGTCTGGTTCAGCACCCGGCTCTTCGCCGGGATCCGCACCTCGTTGAACGAGATCTACGACATTTCGGCGCGTCCGGCGCCCTACCGGCACTTTCTGCTCAACATGCTGTATGCCAAGTTGCGCGACGCGGGGATGGTCATCGCCACGGTGATCCTGTTCCTCGCGAACACGCTGCTCACGACCGGACTGTCGCTGCTCCAGACCCGCGGCGTGGCCCGGGTGCCGGAGCTGGCCTTCTTCGTGTCTTCGCTGGGTCGTCTGCTCGGCGAGCTGCTCGCGTTCTCGTTCTCGGTCTCGCTCTTCTATCTGACCTATGCCTACGCCTCGCCGCGCCGTCTGCCGTGGCGCACGGTGCTGCTCGCCTCGACCTTCACGGCGGCGCTGTTCGAAGTCGCCAAGCGGCTCTATGGGCTCTACCTCGCCAACTTCGCCTCGTTCGAGGGGCCGAGCGGGGACGCCAACATCGGCGCCGCGGTGCTGCTGATCCTGTGGATCAACTACACGGCGATCGTGTTTCTCCTGGGAGGTGTGGTCGCGGAGACCTGGGAGCTGCGGAAGATGCAGCAGCGGCAGCGGGCGATTCTGGGGTAGGGCGGTTGCGGCGGTTGCGGCGGTTGCGGATTTCAAGCCAGCGCAGGACCGACCCGTCCCTCGATTCGTTCCGATGACGAGTTGGAGAGCCGGGTCCGCCGCAACCGCCGCCTACCACCACCTCCCCGATCAAGGTATATTCGAGATGCCCCAGGTCCGAAGGGCGCCGGCGCGTGAACCGCGTCAGGACCTCGCCGGTAGCAGCGCTAAGCGATGTCCGGTGTCGCTTCGGGGTGCCTGGGGCACTCTCTTTTTTTTCCTCGACGGGCAGGTGGGCAGACGGGCCGACGGGCTGAGCCCGCGGTGCCTCGCTCTCCTGCCCGTCCGCCCATCTGCCCGGCTGCCCGACTGATATGATCTCCCTCGCCCGCCGATACCGTCCCAAGCGTTTCGCCGATCTCCTGGTCCAGGACCACGTCGCCGCCGTGCTGCGCGGCGCGGTGGCGCGCGGGCGCGTGGGGCACGGGTATCTCCTGACCGGCCCTCGCGGCGTAGGGAAGACCACCGCGGCCCGGATTCTGGCGATGGCGCTCAACTGCCCCAACCGCGAGCCGTCGGGCGATCCCTGCGGCGAGTGTGAGAGCTGTCTCCGGATCTGGAACGGCGGCGCCAGTCTCGACGTCGTCGAGATCGACGCGGCCAGCAACCGGGGCGTGGACGACGCGCGGGACCTCCGGGAGCGCGCGATGTACGCCGCGTCGCAGGCGGGCCACCACAAGGTCTATATCGTGGATGAGGCCCACATGTTGACCCGCGAGGCGTGGAACGCGCTCCTGAAAATCCTCGAGGAGCCGCCGCCGGGTGTGGTCTTCGTGTTCGCCACGACCGAGCCGCAGAAGATCGCCGCCACCGCCGCGCCGGTGCTCTCCCGCCTCCAGCGCTTCGATTTCCGCCGCATCGGGCCCGCCAGCATCCGCGACCGGCTGCGGCACGTGCTGGAGGTCGAGGGTATCGCGGCCGACGATGACGCGCTCACCCTCATCGCGCGAAATGCCGATGGCGGCATGCGCGACGCGCTCTCCGTGCTGGACCAGTGCCTGAGCTTCGGCGAGGGCGCCGTCACCGCGGCGCGGGTGCGCGAGGTGCTCGGCCTGGTGAGCGACGAGCTGTACGCCGAGGTACTGACGCTGGTGGTGGAGCGGAGACCGGAGGCCGTGTTTCCCCTGATCGAGAGGCTGGTCGACGCCGGCGCGGACCTGGTCGAGTTCATGGGCGGCGCGGGCGAGCTGCTGCGCGCCCTGCTGATGCGGCAGCTCGGCGGCGATCCCCAGGGTCTGACCGAGGCGCTGCGGCAGCGGCTGGAGGAGTACCGCGACCGGCTGGAGGCGGGGGATCTGGTGCGGATGTTGCGCCTCATGGCCGACAGCGAGGTCTCGATCCGCCGCAGTGCCAGCCCGAGGCTGGTGGTGGAGACCCTGCTGCTGCGGTGGGCGATGATGGACCGCACCGTGGATCTGCGGGAAGTGATCGCGGGCGGACAGACGGGCGGGCCGGTGGGTGAGCAGGGCCCAGGGCGGGCAGACGGGCCGGCGGGCGGACGGGCGGCTCAGCCGGCAGCAGATCTCCCGGCCGCCCGCGTTCTGCGGGACGTTGCGCCACCCCAGAGTCCGCCCCAGAGTCCCCCGCCCGCCGGCCCGGCTGTCCGGCCGCCCGCCGGGACATCCGACCTCTCTTCCGCCTGGGACGACGTCCTGACCGACGTGCGGTCCCTCAGCAGGTTCCTCGGCGAGGCGCTCGCCGCGACGACCCCGGGCGTGCCGGACGGAAGTTCCCTGACCCTGACGCTGCGGGAGTCCAATCCGCTCTTCGCGGAGCAGATTCAGTCGCAGGCCGGCGTGGTGGAAGACGCGATCCGGCGGCACACCGGTCAGGCGCTACGGATCAAGGTGACGGTGGTCGGGGGACAGGCGGCGGCGGCCAAGCCGCGCGCGATCACCGAGTCGTCGATCCGTGCTGACCGTCTCCAGTCGTTCCGGGCCAAGGACCCTGCCCTCGACACGGCGGCCGATGCGTTAGATTTGGAGATCGTGGACTGACGTCGTTGCGCTCCCTTCAGACCCCCGATACGATTGGCCCAATGGCAGGATTACCGGAAGGCATGGCGGATCTTCAACAGCTCTTTCAGCTCGGCCAGCAGATGCAGGGCCGGCTGCAGCAGCTCCAGTCCGAGCTGGCGAGCCAGACCATCGAGACCTCGGCCGGCGGTGGCCTGGTCAAGGTGACGGCCGACGGCCGGGGCACCGTGCGCTCGGTCGATATCGATCCGGCGGTGTTCCAGCGGCACGACGCCGAATTCCTCGGCGACCTTGTGCTGGCCGCCGTCGCGGAAGCGCAGCGGCGGGCCGCGGAGCTGCTGCAGGCCGAGATGCGGAAGGTGCCGTCGCTTCCGTACCCGCCTCCGTTCTGACCGGTGAGCGCGATCGACGAGCTGATCACCGAGCTGGCGCGGCTTCCGGGCATCGGGCGAAAGACGGCGCAGCGGCTCACCTTCCATCTGCTTCAGCAACCCCCTGAAGTCGTCGGACGCCTGGCTTCGGCGCTGGTCACCGTCGCCGAGCGGGTGCGCCCTTGCGAGGAGTGCGGCAACCTCACCGAGGAGCAGCCCTGCGGGATCTGCCGGGACCCCCGGCGCGACCCGGCGGTGCTCTGCGTGGTCGAGGACGCGTCCGCGGTGACCCTGGTCGATCGGGCCACCGATTTCAGGGGCCGCTATCACGTGCTCGGCGGGCGGCTCTCGCCGCTCGACGGTGTGGGGCCCGAGGCGCTCCGGCTCGACCGGTTGGTGCGCCGGGTGGAAGAGGGGCAGGTGCGCGAGGTCATCCTCGCCACCAATCCGTCCATGGAGGGCGAGGTGACCGCGACCTACATCCAGCAGCTCCTTGCCGGGCACAGTGTCCGGGTGACGCGGCTGGCCCGGGGGCTCCCCATGGGCGGCGACTTGGAGTACGTCGATGGCGTCACCCTGGCACACGCGCTGGTCGCGCGGCAGGAGGTCGGCTGATGCGGAGCCGGGGGCTGCTCTTCGCCGGCGGAGCCGTGATCGGCGCCGCGGCCGGGTGGGTGCTCGCCCAACGACGGCTTACCTTCCATCGCCGCGATCTCTTCAGTCCCCGGCCGATGCGGCGGCTTGCGGCGCTCGGGTACCTCGCCGGCCAGACCGGCGTGGAGACGGCCCGACTGCTTCGCGACTACCTCGCCTGGGAGCGGCGGCCCATGCTGCGCCGGCGGGCGGAGCTGATCCTGAAGCGGTTGGAGACCACTCTCGCATGACGGCGCTGGGATGACGGGAGCCTCGAGCTGGTCGTTCCGGGAGGATGATTCCACCCGCATCGATGGGATCCTGCGGAGCTTTCTGGGGGAGACCAACGCCCGGACCGCCCTCATCGTCGATCGCACCGGCCAGATGGTCGCCACGGTGGGCGAGGCGCCGTCATTCGACCCCACGGCGTTCGCGTCGCTCACCGCCGCGGACTTCAGCGCCAACGATCAATTGGCGCGCATGCTGGGGGAATCGGAGTTCGGGGCCCTGTTTCACCAGGGCGAGCGCGAGTCCATGTACCTGGCGGACATCGCGCGTCGGGTCATCCTCGTCGTCCTGTTCGACAACCGGACCACCCTGGGGCTGGTCAAGCTGCGAGTGAAGCCGGCGGTCGGCCAGCTCAACCAGGTGTTTACCGAGATGTTCGACCGTGATGGCACCAGCGCGCCCGGTGTGGAGTCGGCTTTCCTGGGCGAGGCAGAGGACGAGATCGACAAACTCTTCGGGTCCTAGGAGAACCGCGACGCATGTCGATGATCAACTACGCCTCGCGCGAGATCAACTGCAAGCTGGTCTATTACGGTCCCGGGCTGGGTGGGAAGACCACCAATCTCGAGTTCGTCTACAACAAGGTCGCGCCGGGATCCCGGGGCAAGATGATCTCGCTCGCCACCGAGACCGAGCGCACCCTGTTCTTCGACTTCCTCCCGGTAGACCTGGGCAATATTCGCGGCTTCAAGGTCAAGTTCCACCTCTACACCGTGCCGGGGCAGGTGTATTACAACGCCTCGCGCAAGCTGATCCTCAAAGGTGTCGATGGGGTGGTGTTCGTGGCCGACAGCCAGATCGAGCGGATGGACGCCAACATTGAAGCGATGCAGAACCTGTACGAGAACATGCAGCAGCACGGCTACGATCTCACCAGGATTCCCTTCGCCGTCCAGTACAACAAGCGGGACCTGCCGAATGCCGCCCCGATCGCCGAGCTCCAGGCCGCGGTGAATCCGGGCTGGGCTGTGGACGAGCCCGCGAAGCAGCGCACGGTGGCGGATCCCCACCACGAGTCCGAGTTCCTCGTCTGGCAGCAGGACGGGCATTGGGTCGAGCGCGCGCCCTACTTCGAGGCGGTGGCCGTCACCGGCGAAGGCGTGTTCGACACCTTGAAGGCGATCAGCAAGAGCGTCGTCAAGACCCTGGGCTGAGTGCTCGCCATGTGGACCCTCCCGAACGTCATCACGGTCGTCCGGATCTGCTTCACTCCGGTCATCGCCCTCTTGCCGTTCATTGAGGGCTACTGGCCCAAGCTGATCGCCTTCTTCATCTTCCTCGCCGCCGCAATCAGCGACGTCTATGATGGCCACCTTGCCCGCAGCCGGAACGAGGTCACCGACCTCGGCAAGCTGCTCGACCCGCTGGCCGACAAGCTGCTGCTGTTCGCCACGCTGATCCCGATCTATTTCATCTCCCGCTGGCGCCACGATCTCTACGACATCCCGATCTGGGGCAGCATCCCGCTCTGGGTGTGCCTGCTGCTGATCGGCCGGGAGCTGGCGATGACCTGGTTTCGCTATTGGGCCCAGCGGCGCGGCGTGGTCATACCCGCGGCCGGGGCGGGGAAGCTGAAGACCGCGCTCCAGAACGTCTTCATTGGCGCCGTGATCCTCTGGTTCGCCTTCCGCGACGCCCGCAAGCCGCTGGGCTGGGAGCACAGCCCCTGGGCCGACTACTGGAACGAGTTCCACGGCGGATTCGTCGCGGTGACCCTCGCCGTGGCGACGCTGCTCACGGTCTATTCCTTCCTCCTGTACCTCTATCGCAACCGCGCCTTGTTCACCGCCAAGTAGACCTTCCCAACCTATGCAGCTAGAGCTGGTCACCATCGGCAACGAGCTGCTGCTCGGCTACACGGTCGATACCAACGGCGCCGAGATCGCCCGCGCGCTCTCGGCGCTCGGGGTGGAGATCGTGCGGCGGACCGCCGTCGCCGACCGGGCACCTGACATCGTGTCGGCGGTCAGTGAGGCGCTGGGCCGCACCGGCGCCGTGGTGACCACCGGCGGCCTGGGTCCTACGAGCGACGACATCACCAAGGCCGCAATCGCGGACCTGTACGGCATGCCGCTGGAGTTCGACGAGAGCGTCTGGGCCGACATCGTCGCACGCTTCGCGCGGGCGCAGCGGGTACCGGTGGCGAGCAACCGGGGGCAGGCCCAGGTGCCGAGGGGGGCGACCGTGCTGCGGAACCGGTGGGGCACGGCGCCGGGGCTCTGGTTGGAGGGGCCGGCAGGGCTCACCGTCATGCTCCCCGGTGTCCCCACAGAGATGCGGAAGCTGCTCGAGTTCGAGGTGGCCCCAAGGCTCGCGGCGCGCGCGACCGGTACCGTGGTGCGATCGCTGGTGGTGCGAACCACCGCCATTCCGGAATCGACCCTGGCCGAGCGGCTCGGCGAGGTGGACCGGGAGATCGCCCCGCTGAGCCTGGCCTATCTCCCCGGCATCGAGGGTGTGGATCTAAGGATCACGGCGTGGGGACTGGAGTCCGGCGATGCGGACCGCCGCCTCCGGGCCGCGGCCGACCTGCTCGCCGTCAGGGCCGGTGAGCACGTCTATGGCGAGGCGGATGTCGATCTTGCCGCGGTGGTCCTGGAGCGCGCCCGGCGCGCGGGGCTCACAGTCGGGGCGGCTGAGTCCTGCACCGGCGGGCTGGTCGGGGGCCGGCTCACCGAGATCCCGGGCAGCTCGGAGGTCTTCATCGGGGGCGTGGTCTGCTACGCCAACGAGCTCAAGACCCGGTTCCTGGACGTCGCGCCGGAGCTAATCGCGCGGCACGGCGCGGTGAGCGAAGAGGTGGCGCGGGCGATGGCGGAGGGGACGCGCGTGCGACTTGGGGTGGACCTCTCGATCTCGGTGACCGGGATCGCCGGGCCGACCGGAGGGACGCCGGAGAAGCCGGTGGGGACGGTCTGGTTCGGCGTCGCGTCGCCGAGTGGCACGGAAGCGAAGCGGGTGGTGTTTCTGGGATCGCGCAGGGAGATCAGGGAGCGGGCCGCGCAGACGGCGCTGTATCTGCTCAACCGCCGGCTCATCGCCGAGGCTCCCCCGGCTGAAGCGCCGGGGGCCTTCGTCAAGGTGAATCAGTAGGCCAGGCAGGTCTCCGCAGCCGTCCGATCGCTCAGTATCGGTCCCACACGGTCTCCATCGAACGACCGGCAGGTTCGGGGTGAACCCTCGCTATTCGGGGCCGGGTACGTTCCGGTCTTGCGCCGTTCGGGCCGGGGGCTATGCTACCGATGCCAAGGCGCCGGTTCGATTCCGTTCCTTCCTGGGGTCGCTCTGCCCTCCGGCTCAGCCGCTCTTTGAGCAGCGTGCACACCCCTCGAATCCGCCGGTACACGTGGAACGGTGTAGGTAGACCGAGCAGCGTGGCGATCTCACGCGCGGTGAGGTCTTCCTCGTACCTGAGCCGGAGCAGCAGCCGGTCGCTGGGATCCAGCAGCCCCACAGCCTGCTGTAGCGCGCGGCACCGGGCCTCGTGGTCGAGCGCATCGATCGGATCGCTCTGGACCAGGTTGGCGACGCTGTCGAGCAGCGCATGGTCGCCCGTGAGGTCCGCCAGCCGTCGCCGCACCTGACGATTCAGCGCCCGGGACTTCGCGGGTTCGGCAGCGGCACGCTCGCGTCCGTAGCATCGGCGGTAGTGATCCACGCACAGCCGCCGCGCCACCACGACCAGCCAGGTGGTGAACCGGCCTCGACCGTCGGCCGCGAAGCGCCGGAGACGGGCGTACTCGTCTCGCCGCAGCTCATCCAGGATGAACAGGTACCGGTCCATCGCGCCGTCATATCCCGGCGCGAACGCGAACGCCACCTTGAGCATCAGCCGGCTGTAGCGCTCGACAAACGCCTGCCAGGCCGCCTCCCGCGCCGGATCGGGGAGAGCGACCAGGAGCTGCGCCACCTCCGACGGAAGCGTTTCGGGACCCTCGCTGATGGCCGGCGAGGGCGTGGGTGCGGCCTTGAAAGCGAGATGCATGTCGTGAGGACCAGGATGGGAGTCGCCCGCAGATTACGGCGGAGGCGTTAGCCGGCTGTTAGGGCGACGTTAGGTGGCCTATCGGTGGGGGTTTGGCGAGGCATGTTGCGGTTGACGACCTTTGGCGGGGTGGGAATCCGCGGCGCGGACACCGGCGTAGCGAACACTGGCGAGCTGCCGGTGTCCCGCCGGGTGCTGGCGCTCCTGGTCCTGGTGGCCGCCTCCCATGCGACGGGAATCAGCCGGGACAAGGTCCTGGCCCTGCTCTGGGCCGAGAGTGACGACGAGCATGCCCGGAACGCCCTCCGGCAGACGCTGCACACACTCCGCCGGGAGCTGCATGCGCCCGAGCTTCTGCTCGCCGGGGACTCGCTCTGGCTGAACCCGCAGGTCATCGCGACCGACATTGGGGAGTTCGACGCGGCTCGGACGGCTGGGCGGCGGGAGGAGGCGATCAACCTCTATGCCGGACCGTTCCTCGACGGCTTCCATGTGGGCGGCGCGCCGGAGTTCGAGCGCTGGGGGGAGGAGAGCCGTGAGGCGAGGCGGGCGCAGATTGCCGGCCTCCTGGAGGGCCTGGCGAGGGAGGCGGCGGGGGAGGGCAGGACGGCGGCAGCGGCGGCCTGGTGGCGGCGTCTGGCCGCGATGGAACCGTTCAACTCCGGGTATGCGCTGGCGCTGATGGAGGCTCTGGTGGCGGCGGGAGACCGGGCAGGCTCGCTACGGCACGCCCAGGTTCATGAGGCGCTGCTCCGGGAGGAGCTGGGAGCGGGGCCGGATTCCAGTATCGTCGGCCTGGTGGCGCGGCTGCGAGCAGCCGGCGCCTCGCCTTTGCCCCTGCAGTCCCCGGTATCGTCACACTCCGTCAGCCAGCCCCCGGCGGGCGACCTCCTGGCGCGCCTGAAAGGCGAGCTGGGCGATCGCTACGAGATCCACGACGCTCCCAAAGCGACGCGGGAGGGCCCTGTCAGGCACTTCCGAGCCCGCGATCTCCGGCACGATCGGGAGGTCGTCCTGAAGGTTCTGCATCCGTCCCTCGCCTCGGTGATCGACGTGGAACGGTTCACCCGCGAGATCAGGCTCACCTCACGACTCCGGCATCCCTACATCCTCCCGCTCCTCGATTCGGGCGAAGTTGGCGGTTGCCCATGGTATGCCTCGCCAGCGATCGGTGGCGAGTCATTGCGAGAAGCGCTGAATCAGAGAAACAAGCTGCCACCACCGGAGGCGGTGAGCGTCCTGCTGGAGATTGCCGAGGCACTTGATCACGCGCACCGACAGGACGTGGTGCACCGGGATGTGTCGCCTGAAAACATCGTGCTCGCCGAAGGACATGCGGTCCTCACCAACATGGGGGTGGCACGGGCGCTCGATGTCGCGGCCGATGCCCGGCTCACTGAGACGGGGATGCTGGTGGGGAGCCCCGCGTACGTGAGCCCGGAGCAGGCGGCGGGATCCGCCTGCATCGATGGTCGGAGCGACCAATACTCACTCGCTTGCGTGATGTACGAGATGCTGGTGGGAGAACCGTTGTTCAGTGGGCCGACACCTCAGGCCATCATGGCCAAGCGAGCGGCGCTGCGGCCGAGAACCATCGTGGCGCTGGGAGGCCTGTCCCGCGAGGTATCCAGGGCGCTGCGGCGGGCACTCGCGCCGGTGCCGAAGGACCGCTTCAAAACCACAGCAGAGTTTGCTGCGTCCCTGTCCGCCAGGTCGGTGGCAAAACCGAGTCGCTGGCTCGGCTGGTTAAGGTTCCAATGAGGGATCGCATCGAGGGGGGTCCCTCCCATGTGTGTTGGCCACATTGCGCATCAGGACGACCAGGGCAACGAGCTCGTGAAAGCACGCATCGCAGTCCGCGAGATGAAGGATTAAGCGGTTCAGCGTTGGAGCGTTGGAGTGCCCGTCGACGTAGGTCGCCAGCTCTTCCGGGGTGAGATGAAATGCTTCCGGCATTCCCAATGAAACGGTCCTACGAGCGCTGATTGATCGGCCTTCCTGTCCGGTCCTGACCGCCGGTGGACCCTGAGAAAAACAGATTCACCGAACCGTTTCACATATCGTGCTTGGGGACCGGGGAGTCAACCAAACGGACTGGGAGGACACACCACATGGCGAACCTGCGTGATCCTGACCTCGACTGCGATGATCCGGATGCGACGTGCGAGAAGAAGAAGCGGTGCAGCTCGAACGGCCGGAACTCGTACACACTCTCGTGGTGTGCTGAGACCGCCGATGGGTATCGGGATGAAGAGCTTCAACTGATTCTTCATCCAACGAAAGGGTTGAGGGTGCAGCGGCTCACGGAGCCGGTGGCCAAGGAAGACCGCGAGCTATGCCGCGTGAGTACCAAGAGCTGTGTTCCTGCTCGGACCAAAGTCGTTCAGGTCACCCTCACTTTGGAGGATGGCAGCACTCTGACGACGGCGGCAGGCGAGGGAGACGCCATCTTCTGGACCGAATCGGCGGTGGACAAGTTCCTCTACCCGTACTATCACGCTCAGCGCATCTGGGACGCTACGATGGATGGAGTGAAGAAAGCGTACGAGTCGAATCCGAATGTGGTCGCGATCCGTCACAGGGCCCCGTCCAATTCCCAGGTTCTCGGGGTCGCGGCAAACAGCATGGTCGAGATAGCAGTTGCCAGGCCGGGGTCGAAGACACCGCAATGGATGGCCGCTAACGAGTTCGTGGAGTTGTCGCGATTGATCAAGCAGAGATAGTCAGCGCTGGAGGAGGAGATCTCTCACCAGGGGATCCCGCCACAGGTACACCCGGGCCAGCGGCCTGGCCTCCAGGTATTGCATCAGGAGTTGGTGGGCCCGAGGCCGTTGACCAAGCACCTTGCGGAGGTAGGCCTCGTCGTAGTTGAGGTCGATGCTGAGCTCCTCGCCTTCGCGCACGGCCATTCTCGCCCGTGCGATCTCTCGCCGGGCGAGATCATGGTCGCCGGCACGAGCCGAGATCGTGGCGGCCACAAGCCGGCGGTAGATGGTGTGGTAAGTTCGATTCTCGGCCGACGCCCGGTCGGCCGGGTCGATCTCGTCCAGCACCCGAACCAAGGCCCACGCGCTGTCGGGCGTCGCACCGCTCCGGGCATTGTGTCGCATCAAGGTCAGCTCGCATTCCACGAACCGCCACTTGTTGGGGAAGGTCAGCCGGCCTCGCCGGCACCACTCACCCGCCTGGGCGTAGTTCTCCAGCATGAGATCTTCGTAGAACAGATCCTTGTAGATCGTCAGCGCCTCGGACAGATACGCGTCCTGGCGCAGTGCCCGGCGGGACGCCAGCCCCGCCTCGGCCGTGCTTCCCTTGGTCCAGAGCAAGTCCCCTAACGAGAAGCGGGCCACGACAAGAGTGGAGTCGCGATCGAGGGCGGCGCGGAGATCCTGTTCCGCCATCTCCATCCGAGCCGGCTCGTCGGGAGCGGACTGGACGGCGGCGACGAGCCTCGTGCGCATGGTCCCGCGAAGCTCGAGCGCATACGGACTGTCCGGTTCCCGGGAGACGGCCACTTCCGCCAGTCCGAGACCATCCTCCAAGGCCGCAAGTCGTTCCGTGCCGGTCGACAGGCTGGCCCGTTCCGCGGCAATCCACCCTCGCTCGATCCAGGCTCCGCTCCAGGCGGTATCCGCGGCGTGAGCTAGTTGGAGAAGCGAGTCCGCGCGGCGCAAAGCCTCTCGGGCGGTGCCGAGATCTTCAATTTGAGGCGACTCCGCGATGGCACGGGCGTTCTCCCTGGCCTGTCGAGCTTTCTGAGCGAACCCCAACGCCAGGGAGTCGGTCGTACCGAGTGGTGCCGATCGCAGCCTGATCAGTTGTCCCATCCGCCTGCGGATGGCGGCGGAGAGCTCCTGCGCGAGGTTGCGCTCGAAACCCACGGCGCTCGATCTGACACGGGTGAGCGACAGGCTGTCGAGGTACGTGTCCGAGGCAGCGTCGATGAGCTGGACCCGGACCCTGATGCTGTCGCCCCACTGTTGGACGCTGCCGTCCACCACCGTATTCACCTTGAGTGCGGATACGATATCCGAGAGGGGAACCCGTCTGCCGCGATAGACGCCCACTCCGTTTCTGGAGATGACCTGGTACCCATTGACCCCGCTCATTTCGTAGATCAGCTCGTCGGTGATGTCGTCCGCCGTCCGTTGAAGCGAGGAGTCTGGAGATAGGCCGGTGAAGTAGAGAACGGCGATGCGAGGTTGCTCGATGCCCCAGGCAGTCGTCGTGGGGCGCCCAGTCGCGGCCTTGAACCCGCCCAGCACGATTCCGCCCAGAACAACAAACCCCAGGACCCAGGCCGCGATCGTGCGTCCACTGGGCACGGGAATCCTCTGCGCCGTTCCTGATCGGTCCAGCGCCTCCGCAAACTCGCCCGCCGTCGCGAACCGGTCGGCCGGCACCTTGGCCAGCGCCCGCTCGATCGCCCGCTGGAGTCCCCGTGGGGCACTCGGCCGCACGACCCGGATATCCGGGATCGGCGCCTGCATGTGCTTCGCCACGACCGCCTGCGACGTGCTCCCGGTGAACGGCGGCTCGCCAGCCAGCATCTCGTACAACACGCAGCCCAACGCATAGACGTCGCTTCGCCCATCCACCCGCCCGCGCCCCGCGGCCTGCTCCGGGCTCATGTAGAACGCCGTCCCCACCGCGAGGCCGGTCTCGGTCAGCCGCTCGCTCGATGCCGTCTCGATCGCCCGGGCGACCCCGAAGTCGGCCACGGACGCGTGGTCGCCCTGGAGCAGGATGTTGCCCGGCTTCACATCGCGGTGTACCAGGCCCTGCGTATGCGCGTACCCCAGCGCGTCCGCCACTTGGCGCGCGATGCGAAGCGCCTCGGCCACTGGAAGCTGGATCTCTCGGCGGAGCCGGTCTCGCAGGCTCTCGCCGGCCACGTACGGCATGACGTAGTAGAGCAGCCCGCCCGCGCCTCCCGAGTCGTAGAGCGGCAGAATGTTCGGATGGCTCAGCTTCGAGGCGATGGCGATCTCGCGGCGGAAGCGCTCCGGGCCGAGCGAAGCCGCCAGCTCCGGGTACAGCACCTTGAGCGCGACCTGCCGGTCGTGCCGGAGGTCGTGGGCGAGGTAGACCGTGGCCGTAGCTCCGCGGCCGAGCTCGCGCTCGATGCGGTAGCGCTCGCCAAGCGCGGTGTCCAGGCGGGATAGGGGTTCTAGCAAGAGGAATCCGGGATGAACTGATCTTATAGTACAGGCGGGTCGGCGGGCCTGCCACTATGGCCAGCGTTCCCGGTACGCCGGTTGCTGTTATCTTTGACCCATCACCTCGCATGTGAGAGTGCAAGTGACTGATAAGCGAAGGTTTAGGCAGTCGGGCCCCGCCGCGGATCCCGCTCGCCCCAACGGCCCGGGCGGCGACGGTGCCGATCTGGCCTCCACCGATATGTCGGCGCAGCCCGGTTCGCGGGAGCAGGAGACCCAGTCCGAGTTCGGCGAGGGCCCGCCCGGACTTCCGGCGGAGCCGGAGTCGGAAGCCATCCGCCGACTCGAGGAAGAGCTGGAGAGCTCGCGTGACCGGCAGCTGCGCATCGCGGCCGAATTCGACAACTATCGCAAGCGGGTCGCCCGGGAACGAGTGGAGCAGACCGATCGGGCTCAGGCATCGTTCGTCACCAAGCTGCTCGATGTGCTGGACGACATGGACCGGCTGAGCGCGGACAGCGGCGTGGCGTCGGTGGAGTCGCTGCGCGAAGCGGTGGGGCTGGTGGACCGCAAGCTGCGGAAGGAGCTGGAGGCGGCGGGGGTCGAGCGAATCGACCCGGTGGGACAGCCGTTCGATCCCAGCGTGCATGAGGCCGTGTCCATGGTACCCGCGCCCAAGCCGGAGCTCGACCACACGGTCAGCGCCACGTTCCAGAGCGGCTACCGATTCAAGGGCGCTCTGGTGCGTCCGGCCCGAGTGCAGGTGTACTCGGCGCAGGGCCAGGGCTGAGCGTGGCCGCGAAGGACTTCTATCAGGTCCTGGGCGTCTCCGACTCGGCGAGCCAGGCCGAGATCAAGAAGGTCTATCGCCGGCTGGCGAAGCAGTACCATCCCGACGCCAATCCCAACAACGCTTCGGCCGCGGAGCGCTTCAAGGAGATCTCCGAGGCCCACAGCGTCCTCTCCGATCCCGACAAGCGGAAGCAGTACGACCAGATGCGCCGGCTGGGCGCATTCGACCGAGGGTCCCGCCCCTCCCGGACTGGTCCTCGCCCCGGCGCCGCGCCGGGCGATACGGGCGACCAGGGATTCGAGTTCGGCGATTTCGGGGGCCTGGGCGACATCTTCTCCTCGATCTTCGGCCGCGGCGGCCGCCAGCCGGAGGCGCGGGGAGATTCGCTCGAGGCGGTCGTCGAGGTGCCATTCCGGGTGGCCGCCATGGGCGGAAAGATCACGGTCACGATCCCCGTCACGGAGTCCTGTCCCACCTGCAACGGCAGCGGCGGAGCACCGGGCGCCACGTGGTCAACCTGTCCCGAGTGCAACGGGCGGGGAACCATCTCGTTCGGCCAGGGCGGCTTTGCGGTCAACCGGCCATGCCCTCAGTGCAGGGGCCGCGGACGGGTTCCCTCCCAGCCGTGCCCCACCTGCAGCGGCGCCGGCGACGTGCGCACCGAGAAGCGCGTCGCCATCACCGTGCCGCCCGCCACGGAATCCGGGTCCCGCATCCGGCTCAAGGGGCAGGGGGGGAGCACTCCCGCCGGCGGCACGCCGGGCGATCTCATCATTTCGTTTCAGGTTCAGCCCGACCGGTTCTTCCGCCGCGAGGGCCTCGACATCGTCTGCGACGTCCCGCTCAACCTGGCACAGGTTACCCTGGGCACCCGCCTGCGGGTGCGGACCCTCGACGGGAAGAAAGTCATGCTCCGCATCCCCGCTGGCACGCAGCCGGGGCGAAAGTTCCGGATCAAGGGGCAGGGTGTGGAGAAGAACGGCCAGCGGGGCGATCAGCTGGTCGGCGTGCAGGTGAGCGTGCCGAACGAGCTCACGGCCGAGGCGCAGGACGTGATGAAGCGTTTCGCGGAAGTGTCGGGGATGACCTACTGATCAGAGGCGCGGCTCGCTCGTCCGGCTGACGCGCTCGATCAACAGCCGGTGCGTCCCTCGCTCCGGCTCGCCCGGCGCCGGGTGGCGCTGGTGATAGATCCCATCCGAGGCCAGCTCCCAGGCCTGCCGATTGTCCTGCCACATCAGATCCAGCAGCTCCCGCAGCGCCAGACGGTGCGCCGGATCATCGATCGGCGCCACGGCTTCGATGCGGCGGTCGAGGTTGCGGGGCATCCAGTCGGCCGACCCGATGTAGACCTCGTCCTCGCCGCCGTTGAGGAAGTAGTACGCCCGGCTGTGCTCCAGGAACCGGCCCACGGTGCTGATGACCCTGATTGTCTCGCTGACGCCCGGCAGGCCCGGGCGCAGGCAGCAGATCCCGCGCACGATCAGATCGATCGGCACTCCTGCCTGCGAGGCCTGATACAGCGCGACGATGATCTCGGGATCCACCAGGGCGTTCATCTTCGCCATGATCCTGGCCGGCCGGCCGGCCAGGTGATGCTCCATCTCCCGCCGGATCATCGCGACGAAGCGCTCCCGCATTCCCCTCGGCGCGACGATCAGCTTGCGATATCCCGAGGGAGAGGCGAAGCCGGTGAGGACGTTGAACAGGTCGGTGAGGTCGGCGCCGAGGTCGGCGCTCGCGGTCAGCAGGCCGAAGTCGGCGTAGAGCCGCGCGGTCTTCGGGTTGTAGTTGCCGGTGCCGATGTGCACGTAGCGACGCATCGTGTCGCCTTCCCGCCGGACGACCAGCGCCACCTTCGAGTGGGTCTTGAGTCCCGCGACGCCGTAGCTCACATGGACGCCGACGTCCTCCAGGCGCTGAGCCCAGATGATGTTGTTCTCCTCGTCGAACCGGGCCTGCAGCTCGATCAGCACCGCCACCTGCTTGCCCCGCTCGGCGGCGTGGGCCAGCACCCGCGCGATGCTGGAGTCGCCCCCGGTACGGTAGAGCGTGAGCTTGATGGCGAGCACGTCGGGATCGTCCGCCGCCGTCTGGATCAGCCGCTCGACCGAGGTGGCGAAGCTGTCGTACGGGTGGTGCAGCAGCAGATCGCCTTCCCGGATCACGTCGAAGATGTTGCGGGGCGCCGCCAGGCGGGGCTGCGTGCCCGGGTGGAACTGAGGATCCTTGAGATCCGGGAAGTCGAGCGACGTGAGCGACAGCAGATCCGCGGCGTCCAGCAGGCCGGGCACCTCGTAGAGGTCTTCCGCGGTCAGCGGCCGCGCCGGCGGTTCCTGCTGCTCGCTGAATTCGGCCAGGAGCAGCTGCCGCAGTGACGGCGGCATCGTGGAGTGTACCTCGATCCGCACCACCTCGGCGAACCGCCGGTTCCGCACTTCCTCCTGGATCAGGCTCAGGAGGTCGTCGGCCTCGTCGTTGTCGTCGATCTGGAGATCGGTGTTGCGGGTGATCCGAAAGGTATACCAACCCAGGATCTCGACCCCGGGGAAGAGGGACTCGAGGTGGGCGCCGATGACCTCTTCCAGGGGCACGAACTGGTTGGGCGAGATGAGCGAGACCCAGCGGGGCAGGATCTTCGGCACCTTCACCCTGGCGAACCGCTCCTCCCCATCGGTACCGCGGAGCACCACGGCGAGGGAGAGGCTCAGGTTCGAGATGTAGGGGAAGGGATGGCCGGGATCCACCGCGAGCGGCGTGAGCACGGGGAAGACGTTGGCGTTGAAGTACGTCTCCAGCCGCTGCCGCTCCTCGCGGGGGAGGTCGGCCACGGTCGGGTGGAGCACCAGTCCCCGCCTGGCGAGCTCGGGGAGGAGCTCTTCGTGGAGCGATCGCCGGTGCTGGCGCACCAGCTCGCGCACCGTCTGGGTGATCGAATGGAGCTGGGCCTCCGCGGTCATCCCGTCGGCTGTACGCTCGATGAATCCGGCGGACACCTGGCGCTTGAGGCCGGCCACCCGGACCTGGTAGAACTCGTCGAGGTTACCGCTGAAAATGCCGAGGAACTTGAGCCGCTCGAGAAGCGGCGTCCTCGTGTCCAGGGCTTCATGCAACACCCGGCGGTTGAACTCGAGCCAGGACAGCTCGCGGTTGAAGTAGAGCGAGGGGTCGCGCAGATCGAGCGCGGGAGCCGCGGGCGCGGAGACTTGGAGGTCAGTCACGTCGAGAATGTATCGCGCGTCAAAGTCCTGCGGACGTAACGGATGGGTAACATGATGGGTCCGAGGTGCGGGTGCCGGCCGCTTATTCCTCCCGCTTGCCGGGCAACATGACCGAGAGGACCGCGCTCACCAGGCCCACGACCAGCCCGCCGAAGAACGCCGCCCAGAACCCGCTCACAGCAAATCCCAGACCCCACCGTTCCGACAGCGCACCAGTCAGCAACAGCATCAGCCCGTTGATGACCAGGGTGAACAAGCCGAGGGTGACGACGATCAGCGGGCAGGTGAGTACCGTGAGAATCGGCCGGATAAGGCTGTTCACCAGGCCGAACACTGCGGCCACCAGCAGGAGCTGCACGACCGTGCCGCGAAAGTCCAGGCCGGGTACCAGCCACGCCGCTACCCAGAGCGCCGCGGCGTTGAGCAGCCAGTGCAGGATGAGGGATCGCATCGTCAGGCGATGACCCCGCCGCCCAGGACCTGATCGGCGGACGAGTAGAGGACGCCCGACTGCCCGGGGGTGATCGCGCGGATCGGCGCCGCCAGCGCGAGGTCGAGCCCATCGCCGCCGGTGGAGATCACCGTGGCCGGCACCGCCCGCGCCCGGTGGCGCACCTGTACCTCGCAGGCGTCGCCGTCCGCGAGCGGCTGCGCCAGCCAGTTCACTTCCTCGATCCGGAGCCGGTAGCCCTCCAGCTCGTCCGCCGTGCCGATCACCACCTCCCGGCGCTCCGGACGGATGGCGACCACGTAGCGCGGCTGCCCTTGGCCGCCGGGGAGTCCGCGCCGCTGGCCGATGGTGTAGCGGGCATAGCCCTGGTGCTGGCCGACGATCTCCCCGGTCGTGGTGACCAGCGGACCGGCGGCCAGGGCCGGGGCGTCCTCTGGCAGGTGCCGCTGCAGCACGCCCACGTAGTCGTCGTCGGGGACGAAGCAGATCTCCACCGACTCCGGCTTGTCGGCCGTGAGCAACCCGACCGAGCGCGCCACCGCGCGGGTCTCGGCCTTCGTCATCTCGCCCACCGGCGTCATCATCCGGGCGACGACTGCGCGATCCACGCCCCAGAGGAAGTAGCTCTGGTCCTTGGCCCGGTCCCGCCCGCGATAGAGCGCGCCGTCACGGGCCACCGCATAGTGCCCGGTGGCGATGAACTCGCAGTCGAGCGCGTCGGCATGGGCCAGGAGGTCTCGGAACTTGGTGAACGAGTTGCAGCGGACGCAGGGGATCGGGGTCCGGCCGCGGCTGTACTCGCTCACGAAGTTTTCGATGACATGGAGCGCGAACCGGTCCTCGAGGTTGAGCACGTAGTGCGGAATGCCGAGGGTGTGGGCCACGTCGCGGGCGTCGTTGATCGAGTCGAGCGAGCAGCAGGGGCGGTCGGGCACGTCGTCGCCATAGCAGAACAGCTTCATGGTCGCGCCGACGACCTCGTAGCCCTGCTGGACCAGGCGTGCGGCGGCGACCGAGCTGTCGACGCCGCCCGACATCGCCACGAGCACCCGGGCGCTCATGAGGCCGCCGCCCGCCCGAGCGCGCCCGCGAGCTGGCGCACCTTGGTGACGAGACCCGGCAACACCTCGGCCACTCGCTCGACTTCCTCCGCCGTGCTCTCGTGGCCCAGGCTGAACCGGATGGCGCCGAGCGCCAGCTCCCGGGGCACGCCCATCGCGAGGAGCACGTGCGACGGCTCGACCGCGCCGGTCGAGCAGGCCGACCCGCCGGACGCCGCGATGCCGGCGAGATCGAGGTGCATCAACAGCGCCTCGCTGTCGGTTCCGCCGATGCAGACGTTCAGGACGTGGGGCGCCGTATCCTCGTGGGCGCAGGTGATCATCAGATCGGGCACCCCGGCCTGAAGGCGGCGGGCCAGCAGATCGCGCAGCGCGCGAAGCCGGGGCGCCTCGTCGGCTTGCTCCTTGGCCGCGAGGGCAGCGGCGCGCCCCAGGGCCACCGCGCCGGCCACGTTCTCGGTCCCGGGGCGGATGCCGTACTGCTGCCCGCCGCCGTGGATGATGGCCTCCACCGCCTTGCGGTCGCGCACGATGAGCGCGCCGATGCCCTTCGGGGCGCCGATCTTGTGGCCGGAGAGCGTGAGGAGCGTGCAGGGGAGGTCGGTGACCGACACCGGCACCTTGCCGAACGCCTGCACCGCGTCGGTGTGGAACACGACGCCGGCTTCGGCGCAGCGGGCGGCGATCTCCACGACCGGCTGCACCACCCCGACTTCGTTGTTCACCCACATGATGGAGACCACCGCGGGACGCTCGGCCAAGGCCCGATCGAGCGCTTCGAGGCTCACGCGGCCGCCCCGATCGACCGGCAGGACCACCTCCCGGCCGCCGAGATGGCAGACGGCGTGAGCGGCGGCCAGCACGGCCTTGTGCTCGATGGCGGTGACGACCGCGCATACCGGCGCGCCGCGGTCGCGGGCCGCCAGGGCGGCGCCGATGATCCCCAGGTTGTCGGCCTCGGTGCCGCCGGAGGTGAAGATGACCTGGTTGGGCTCTGCGCCGACCGCCTGGGCGATCTCCCGGCGGGCCTGCTCGATGCCCGCCCGCGCCGCCCGCCCGTACCGGTGCGAGCTCGACGGGTTGCCGAAGGTCTGGTTGGTGAGATACGGCAGCATCGCCTCCAGCACCTCGGCGCGGACCGGGGTGGTGGCGGCGTGATCCAGGTAGATGGGTGGCCGGGTCATGGAGTCGGAAAAATACCCGGCCGGGCGGGCGGGTCCAAGCTCGTGGACCTACAGACTTTGCACGCCGAGCGTTACGACGTCCTCGACGGCCATGGTCTCGTGGGTGTGGTAGGGCTCCCCGTACCTGGCGCGGATCAGCGAGCCGTAATGGGCGTTCTGGGTGGCGACCAGGGAGTAGAGGTCCTGCCCGGTCGGAAAGATCTCCCCCGCCGCAGTGGCGCCGTCGAACTGGCTGGCATAGCAGCGGATGGCGGCCAGCTTGCGGTCGAATTGGCTGCTGATATCGACCACGAACGTCGGCTTGATCGGGTCCTCACGGTAGGACAGGGCGTACAGGATCTTCTGGGGACGGTGAGGCCCGCCGGGCGCATCGTAGCGGGCGAGACCCGCCAGGAAACAGCTGTCGCGGCCCAGCTCGCTGGCTACCCGGTGGTCGGGATGCCGGCCGACAGGGAAGGGGAGGATCACCACCCGCGGGGCGAAATGGCGGATCTCCGCGACCAACGTTCGGCGGGCCTGCTCGGAGTTCTGAAGATGGGCGTCGGGGAGGCCGGCGTTCCGCCGCTCGGCGACACCGAGGATCTGGGCCGCCTTGGCCGCTTCCTCGGCCCGCAGCGCCGCACTGCCCCGGGTGCCGGACTCTCCGGCGGTCAGATCGAGAATGCCGGTGCTGTAGCCGGCATCCGCGGCTTTCAGCAAGGTGCCGGCGCAGGTCAGCTCGACGTCGTCGCGGTGGGCGGCGATGGCCAGAACGTCCACGGGCATGCGAGGTCCGGGTGAGGGGCGTCCTAAGTAAAGCGGGAATCGTGAAAAGTGAAAAGTGAAGGGGGGAAAAAGGGAAAGGGAGGAACCCCGACGAGGCGGATTCCTCCCTTTCCCTTTTCACTTCTCACTTTTCACGCAGTTCCGATCGGTCTCCTCCAAAGCCGCCGGCCGACTCCGACGATCGCCCACCCGAAGGCCAGGACAGGGACCACGTAACCCAGCGAGGCGATGCCGCCGGCCAGGACGTTTACGAAGTTGCGCCAGGCCGCCCGGAAGGCTTCGACAACGGGCCCGGGGCCGTTCGACGCCACGATGGGGGTCGGCTCGTGCAGGCTCACGGACAAGGTGCTCAGCTGGGCGTTGGCCTTGAGGTAGCGGATCCGGCCTTCCATCCGCTCGATCTCCTCGCGGGCCCGCGCCAGCTCGCGCTCCACCGACAGCACGTCCTGAAGCTTGCCGGTACGGGTCCGGAGCAGCTCCACCAGCCGCTCCTCGAGCCGCCGTCCGTTGGCGATCCGGGCGCTGAGGTCCACGAACTCCTCGCTCACGTCTTCCGCGCCCACATTCACGAACTCCAGGCGCCCGATCGGCTGGAGACCCTCGGTCAGCTCGTCGAACCGCGCGGAGGGCACCTTGAGCTCCAAGGTGGCCTGCCGGAGCTGGTGCTTGCCGCTCTGCACCGAGGCGTCGGCGACGAAGCCGCCGGCCCGCTGCACCACGCGCCGCAGCTCGGCCATCGCGGTCTCCAGGGAGTCCACCTCTATGCTGGCCTGGCCCGTCCGAACGATCAGTCTGGCGGTGGGATCGAGCTCGAACGGCCGGGTCCACTGCGGCTGCTGCTCCTCCTCCGCCGTATTGGCCATCCTGGCGACGCGCTGCCCCACCGAGCCTAGCGCGATGGCATCGGCCTCGTTGCCGCCATCGGCCTTGGGGCTGGCTGCGACCAACTTGGTCTCGCGCTCGCTTGTCGTGGTGGAGCGATCACATCCCATCAGCAGTACCGCCGCCTGTGCAAATCCCAGCATCAACGTCCTGGCTCGCATGGTTCCTCCTCGGGGAGCACAGGAGATGCGAATGGGTGGGAACATTGCACAGGGGGGAGCGGGCGGCCCGGCGGGCAGAGGGGCAGACGGGCAGAACTGAGTCGGATCCTAGTGGAACGCGGGATCACCAGTCTCGAACCGCGGCCTCCTGCCCGCCCGCCCGCCGGCCCGCCTCCCTACTCGTGCCTCAGCGCCTCAACCGGGTCCATCCTTGCCGCCCGGTTGGCCGGGAGCAGGCCGAATACCAACCCGATCGCGATGCTCACCCCGCAGGCCAGGATCACGCTCCAGAGCGGCACCGGGGACTCCAGGCTCAGCGCCGCCTTGAGGAGGGCTCCGGCGCCGAGGCCGAACACGATGCCGAGGCCACCGCCCACCATGGTGAGCGTGGCCGCCTCGACCAGGAACTGCCAGAGCACCTCCCGCCGCGTGGCGCCGAGCGCCTTGCGAAGGCCGATCTCCTTGGTCCGGTCGGTGACCGAGACCATCATGATGCCCATCACACCGATGCCACCGACCAGGAGGGCCACGCTCGACAGCGCGACCATCGCCAGGAAGAAGTAGGACGTGAACTTGCCCACCACGTCGAGGATCTGATCCTGGGTGATGAGGTCGAACGTGTTGGCATCCGCCGGCCGCAGGTTCCGTGTCCGGCGCAGCGCCACCGTGACCGCGTCCATGGCCGTCCCGACCCCCAGGCCCGCCCGCGGCTTCACCGCGACGAACAGCGCGTTGGTCTCGTCGTACTGGAAGCTCTCCCGCGCCGTGGCGAAGGGCACCACGCCGCCGGTCGCTTGTCCCGGCGGCTCGAAGATGTTGGACGGCTTCTCATAGACTCCGATCACCCGGAACGACACGCCCCCCACCCGGACTTGGGCGCCGATCGGGTTGTCGGGTCCGAACAGTCGGTCGGCAATGGCGCTCTCGAGCACGATCACGGGCTCGCCGGTCAGCTCAGCCCGGCTGAAGAACCGGCCGCGGAGCAGGGTGCCACCCTGAATCTCCATATACTGCTCGTCCGCCCCGAAGATGATGACCTGCTGGGTGCGCAGTCCGCGGTGCTCGGCCTTCTGAAACACCTGCACCCAGATGCCGGCATAGCGGATCTCCGGCAGGCGCTGGATCGCTTCGGCGTCGCTGCGCTGGAGCACCGGCCTGATCCGGACCTCGTACGGCAGCCGGTCGGGATTCACCGGGGTCTGGGAGAAGTAGCGGACGACGTAAAAGGTGGTCGGTCCGGCGACTTCGATGGCGTTGAAGATCTGCCGCCGGATTCCTTGGACCAGGGAGGCGATCGCCATCACGGTGGTCACCCCTATCACGACGCCCAGAATGGTGAGCGCGGAGCGCAGCTTGTTCGCCCGGATGGCGTCCAGGGCGATCGCCACGCCTTCGCCGATGCCGCGGAGGATCATCGGCTCACTCCACCCGAAGCGCCGCGATCGGATCCAGCCGGGATGCGCGCGACGCGGGATAGACGCCGAACAGCATGCCGGCGCCGGTGCCTACGGCGAGCGCCAGGGCGACCGACCAGATCGTGATCCGAGCGGGCAGGGGCGTGAAGGTGGAGACGCCGAACGCGAGCGCCCATCCGCTCAGCACGCCGAGCGCGCCTCCCGCGGCCGTGAGCACCAGGGCCTCCACCAGGAACTGCCTCCGGATATCCGCCCTCGTGGCCCCCAGCGACTTGCGGAGGCCGATCTCCTGGGTGCGCTCGTTCACCGACATCAGCATGATGTTCATGATGACGATGCCGCCGACCACGACCCCGATCGCCACCACCGCGGGAATCGCGGTGAACAGCATGCTGGTGAGCTGCTTCCAGAAGGCGACGAAGGCATCGGCCTTGTCGACCGTGAAGTCGTTCTCCTCGCCGGGCCGGAGGCGGTGGGCAACCCGCATCGCCTCCTCCGCCCGGGCCATGCCGGCCTCGATGGCCTCGGCCGAGGGCATCTTCACCGAGACGACCGTGGTCTTCCGCCGGCCGTAGAGCGCTTCGAACGTGCTGAAGGGAAGGAGCACGAAGGCGTCGAACGACTGGCCCAGGAGCCGCCCCTTCGACGCGATCACGCCCTTCACGGTCATCTCCTGTCCATCCAGCCGGACCCGCTTGCCGACCGCGCTCAGCGGATTGTCGAACAGCTTCTCCGCGATCTCGTGCCCCAGCGCCACCACGGGCCTCCGCCCGGCCTCGTCCTGATCGGTCAGCGGCATGCCCGCGTCGAAGGCATAGTCCTGCACCACCTGGTACGGCGCCGTGATGCCGAAGATCGAGACGTTGATGACCGTGCGGTCGCGGTGGCGGACCTCACCCACCGGGGTCGGCCAGCCCGACTGGATCGCGACCGCGACGGCCTCCGGCACCGCGGCGGCCACGGTCTCCGCGTCGCGCACGGTGACCAGCGGCCGCTTGGCGATGGCCCGCACCTCTTCGTCGTCCATCAATCCGATCGAGATCGGCCCGCGCCGGACCTGGAACGTGTTGGTGCCGATCATCGAGGCGGTGAGCGTGTCGCTCACGTAGGAGTTCATGCCCTGGATGATCGCAACCACGACGATCAGGAAGGCGACGGAGACGAGGATGCCGAGGAGGGTAAAGAACGAGCGGATCTTGCTGGACCAGATCGCCCGGACCGCCAGGCGGAGGGCCTCGAGGAGCGACATGGGATGGAAGCTAGTCGGGCAGGTGGGTAGTCGGGCAGGCGGCCGCTCGCCTGGGACTACTCGTAGCGGAGCGCCTCCACCGGATCCAGCCGGCTCGCCTTGTTCGCCGGGTACAGGCCGAACAGCACGCCGGTCAGAATCGATGCCGCGACCGCGGCGACGACGGACAGCAGAGGCACCGAGGCCGGGATCGGGCTGAAGGTGCGGACCCCCCAGGCGATGCCGGCGCCGAGCGCCATGCCGATGATGCATCCGATCAGGGTCAGGGTCGCGGCCTCGACCAGGAACTGGAACATGATCTCGCCCCGCGTGGCGCCGAGGGCTTTCCGCACGCCGATCTCGCGGGTGCGCTCGGTCACCGAGATCATCATGATCGCCACCACGCCGACGCCGCCCACCATTAGGCCCACGCTGGACAGGGCGATCATCACCAGGAAGAAGCTGTTGGTAATCTTGTCGAAAGTCTCGAGGAACCGGTCGGAGGTGACCAGCGCGAAGTTGTTGTCGTCGCCGGGCCGCAGCCCCCGGCGGCCACGCAGCAGGGCGGTGACCTGGTCCTGAGCCTCGCTCACCGTGGCCCGCTCGGTCGGGACGACGGAGATCTCCATCCAGCCCTGCCAGTAGTCCGCGGTCTTGGTGAAGACGGTGTGGGGAATCGCGAGCCGCGCGTCGTCGGCGTCGCTGAAGAGCGATGCGGCTTCCACGTGCATCCCGATGACTTCGAAGGGCAGGCCGTAGATCTTGATCTTCTTGCCGATCGGATCGAGTCCGGGGAAGAGCGACGCCGCCAGCTTGTCGTTGATGACGGCCACATGGGCGGACGCAGCGTATTCGATCGGCGTAAAGTTGCGGCCGGCGAGGATCTCCCCTCCGTTCACCCGGGGCCAGCTGGCGCTGAACCCGGCGATCTTCACCTCGCTCAAGTTCACGTCCTCGTAGCTCACCGGTCCCTCGGTGTACTCCTGGACGTTGACTTCCCGCACCGAGGGCAGGTCCTCGATCAGCTCGGCCTCCTCCACCGTCAGCTCCGGCATCCGGCGCCAGGGCGACAGCTCGTCCGAACCGTCCGAGATCTCCAGCCCGCCGGAGAAGTAGCGCATCACGATGAACGTCTTGGGGCCGCCCGCCTCCAGGATGGACGTGATGCTCTGGTTGATGCCCGTGATGGCCGAGGCCATCGCGATGACCACCATCACGCCGATGGCGACACCGAGGATCGTGAGGGCGGCGCGGATCTTGTTCGAGCGCAGGGAATCGATCGCGATGCCCGCGCCCTCGACCATGCGCACCAGAATGTTGACCCCGCGCACCGTCTTCATTCGGCCCTCAGCGCGACGATGGGGTCGAGCCGCGCCGCCCGGCTCGCGGGATAGACGCCGGCGATGACGCCGACACCGACGCCGAGGGCCACGCCGGCCGCCACCGACCAGGGCGCCACGGCGGACGGGAGCGGCGTCAGCGCCTTGACCAGGTAGGCGAGCACCAGCCCGAGACCGATCCCCAGCACCGCGCCGGCCGAGGACAGGGTCGCCGACTCCACCACGAACTGCGCCAGGATGTCGCGCCGCCGAGCGCCCAGCGCCTTCCGGATCCCGATCTCCCGGGTGCGCTCGCTGACCGCCATCAGCATGATGTTCATGATCACGATGCCGCCCACCACCAGCGAGATCGCCACTAGCCCCGGCAGGGCCATGAACAGGATGCGGGAGATCTTCTGCCAGGTGCCCAGCGCGCCTTCCGCCGTCTGGAAGTCGAAATTGTTTTCCTCGCTCGGCTTGAGCTGGCGCCGGCTGCGCATCGCCGCCTCGGCCTCCGCGAGCGCCATCTGCATCTGGATCGGATCGTCGGTTCTCACGATCAACGCGTCGAGGATGTTGATCGGGCAGATCAGCCGACGGCCCGGCGCGCTGAAGGGCATGACCGCGAATTTGTCGAGGGAGATTCCGAAGAGCGTGCCCTGGGGCGCCACGACGCCGACGATGCGGTAGGGGAGGCCGCCGATCTGGACGACCTTGCCGAGCGGATCGATGCCGGGAAGGAGCTTCTGAGCCAATTCGTGGCCCACCACAAGCACCGGCTGCGCCGCCCGGACTTCCTGGGCGGTGAAGGCTCGGCCGGCGGTCAGCTCGTAGTTCCGGATCCGGAAGTAGGTGTCCTCGGTGCCGACCAGGTCGATGTCCTTCGCCATCTTGCCGTTGTAGTGCACGGTGACGCGGTCGGAGCAGTACTTGGCGAAGGTGGCCGGCGTCCTGATGCGCTCCCGGACGAAATCGGCGTCGTCGTAGCTGACGCGCGGGCGGCGCCGCCAGGCGAGCCAGGTCTCGTGGGTGATCTCGCCCATGTTGATGCTGGGACGCTGGCGCACCTCGAAGGTGTTGGCGCCCACCAGGGTGTTGGCGAAGCGCTCCACCATGTAGCGGTTCATGCCCTGGACGATGGACACGACCGCGATGAGGAACATCACCCCGATCAGCACGCCCACCAGCGAGAAGAAGCTCTTGAGTTTCTGCGCCCGGATCGTGCGGAGCGCGAGCCGGATGGCTTCGAGCAGCGGCATTACGCGGCGGCGCCCTGGCGCAGGCGGTCGCTCTCGACCTGGCCGTCTCTGAGCACCACGACCCGGCCGGCGTGGGCCGCGATGTCGGGCTCGTGGGTCACCATGATGATGGTCTGGCCGGCCGCCGTGCAGGGTCTCGAAGACGGCCATGATCTCTTCGCTGGTGACGCTGTCCAGGTTGCCGGTCGGCTCGTCGGCCAGGAGAATGCTGGGCTCGTTGACCAGCGCGCGGGCGATCGCGACCCGCTGGCGCTGGCCGCCGGACAGCTCGTTGGGGCGATGGTCCATCCGGTCGGCCAGGCCGACCCGATCCAGCGCCGCCGCGGCGCGCTCCCGCCGCTCGCGGCCCCGGATGCCGGCATAGACCAGGGGCAGCTCGACGTTGTGCAGGGCGGTGGCGCGCGGGAGCAGGTTGAAGGTCTGGAAGACGAACCCGATCTCCCGGTTCCTCACCCGGGCGAGCGCGTCATCGGTGAGCCGGGAGACCTCCTGGCCGTTGAGCCAGTACTCGCCCGCCGTGGGAGTGTCGAGGCAGCCCAGCACGTTCATCATGGTCGATTTGCCCGAGCCCGAGGGCCCCATGATCGCGAGGTACTCGTTCCGGTCGATGTCGAGCGTCACGCTGCGGAGCGCCAGGATCAGCTCCGTGCCCATGCGATACTCGCGCGCCAGCCCGCGGATCCGGATGATCGGCGTCACGACGCCGCCTGCGCCTTCGTCGACTCTTGGCTGGTGCTGTCCGCTTCCTTCACCTTGGCGCCGTCCTTGAGGTCGCGAATCGCCTGGTAGGTGCCGGCCACGATGGTCTCACCGCCCCGGAGGCCGTCCACCACTTCGAAGTACTCGTCGCCCGCGATGCCGACCTTGACCGGGCGGAAGGTGGCGAGCCCGTTCTGCACCAGGAACACGCCCTCCTCTTCGCGCTCGCCGGGACGCGCACGGCCCAAGGTGTCGAGCGCGGGGTTGTTCTCGTTCGGGACCCGCTCGTGGTCGCGCACCGTGAGCGCGATGATCGGAATGCTGAGCGCGTTCGCGCGGGTGTCGGTCACGATCCGTGCGGTGCAGCTCAAATCGGGACGCACGTCGCGGGGTGGAGAATCGAGGGTGATCTCGACGTCGAAATCCACCGCGCGGTCCTGCGACCCCGAGGCGGTCTCGGTGCTGGTGAGCTTCGCGCTCTGGCTGATCTTGGTCACCCGCCCGACGAAGGTGGAATCGGGATAGGCGTCGATGCTGACCTCCACCGAGTCGCGGTGGGTGAGCCGGACGACGTCGGTCTCATCGACCTGGACCTTCGCCAGGATGACCGAGAGGTCGGCGATGGTGAGCAGGAGCCCGGTCTCCCGGGAGAACGTCCCGGGCACCGCGACCTCGCCCTCCTCCACCGCGAGTCGGACGACCCGCCCCGCGATCGGAGAGACCAGACGGGTCTTGGCCAGATTGTCCTTCGCTTCCCGGAGACTGGCGCGAGACTGGTCCAGCTGCGCCCGGGTGGCCTGGTAGGTCGCCTCGGCCACGTCGAGCGCGGTCCGTGACTCTTCGGCGGCGGCCGGCGAGATGAGGTTCGGCCCCAGCTTCGATAGCTCGTTCGACCGCTTCCAGGACCGTTCCGCCATGTCGCGGTTGGCCCGGGTCTGGAGCAGGGTGGCCTGGGTCGATGACACCACGCCTTCGGCCCGCGAGACCGCCGCCTGGTACTGCGCGGGATCGATCTGGAGCAGGAATTGGCCCTTGGTCACCCGATCGCCTTCCTCGACGGCGATGCGGATGATCCGGCCGGTGATGTCGGCGGAGACGTCAACCGAGGTGCGAGGCTCGATCTTGCCGCTCGCGGTGACGGCGCTGACCAGATCGCGGCGGCTCACCTGCTCCATCCGGACCTCGGCGGGGGCGTTCTTCTTCTTCACCACGGCATAGGCGATCCCGCCGCCCGCCGCCAGCGCCAGCACCCCGATCACCAATCCGATCTTCATCCCACGCGACATGTGCGTTCCTCGTTCAGCGAAGGGGTCGCCCGACCGCCGCTTCCAGCGCGGCGACGGATTTGTGATAATCGTACACCGCGTTCACGTAATCACCCTCGGCCTGCTGCACGGCGTTCTGCGCGTCGGACACCTCGAGCGAGGTCCCCGCGCCGAGCCGGTAGCGGTCCTGCGCCAGCCGAAGCTGATCCCGGGCAGACCCACGATTGGCCTCCTGCACCGCGATCGCCTGGTAGGCGGTCTGGAGCGCCAGGTAGCGCCCGTGCACGTCGCTCCGCACCTGGAGCCGGCGTGCGCGCACGTCCTCGTCGGCGTCCAGCTCCTGTGCCCGCGCCTGGGAGACCCGAAGCGAGCGGGAAAACCCCGTAAAAATGGGCAAGGAGAGCGTCAGGTTGGCCTGGAAGGGCCGGCCCGTGTAATCGAACGGGAAGACACTGTTGGCGGCGCGAATCTGATTCGACACCGGATCGGACAGCGCCGTGCCGGTGCCGTTGAGCCCCGAGGCGGTGAAGCAGTCGGGCACCACCCCGCCGAGGTCGAGCGCCGTCTTCACCTGGTTGTCGAACTGGCAGGACGCCGCGTCGCCCTGCGCGCCCGCCAGCGATTGGCCCAGCAGCAGGCCCTCGTTGGTGAACTGCTGGGTGAAGCCGCTCCATCCGGCCTGCAGCGACAGGGTCGGCAGGAACTCCGAGCGCGTCGCGCGCACGTTCCAGGTGGCCGCGTCCTGCCGGGCCCGCAGCGAGCGGAGCAGGGGATTCTGCTCGTCGGCCATCGCCATGAGGTCGTTGAGCTGAAAGTCGGGCGCAGTGACCGGGAAGGAGTCGGAGAGACCGATCTGCTCGAGCCCGACCGGCGACTCGACGCCCATGCGGCGAAGCAGCTCCAGCTTCGCCTCGTTCTCCGCCTGGGTGGCGCGGAGCAGGGCCACGTCCGACTGTCCCTTCACGACTTCCGCCTGGCGCACGTCGAGCAGCGTTGTCTGTCCCACCTGATAGCGCGCCCGCGCGAGGGTAAGAAAGTCCACATTGCGGCTCACCTGCTGCCGGGCCACATCGACCTGCGCGGTCGCCTGAAGGGCGTTCAAGTACTGGGTGATGATGTCCGCCCGGAGATTGGTTCCGGCGCCGCTGATGTCCTCCTCGGTGGCCTTGCGCAGCGCCTTCTGCTGGCCGGGACCGGAGAGCACCCGGCCGTCGAGCTGCCAGTTGACACCCAGACTGTAGCCGGAGGTGAGAAACGCCGAGGTGGGCTGCACCAGGCCGCCGCCGATGTCGGTCTGTCCCGACCCGATGTAGCCCAGATCCCCCGCCACGTTCACCGTGGGAAGAAAGCTGCCATAGGCACTCCGGACACCCCACCGGGCAGGACCGGCGTCGTTCAGCACCTGCCGGTAAGCGGGGCTGTTGGCCCGGGCCTGCTTGAACGCGTCCTGCAGCGAGAGCGTGACGGTCGGGGTGGGTCGGCGGGCGGCGGCCGTATCCGTCCGGCGGACGGTCGTGGTGTCCTGCGCCCCCGCGCGGGCGGGGAAAAGGCACACGACCGCTAGGAAACCGAGCCAACGATTCATGGACTGAGCCCTTTGTACTGGGGACGTGACCGGGGGCCAATACGGCGGCCTCGCCGCATAGGTTTCAGGTTGCGACAAAGGTTGACGTTCAGTCTGTCGGTGAACGAGTTGGAAGGAGCTACTCCACCCGAGTTACGACTTTGTCCTGGGTTGGCAGCTCCAACCGCTGGAGCCGTCCCTCGGCGTCCGTCTGAATCGTTCCGGTGACGTCGCCGGTGAGGACGATGCGCTTCGAGCCGCCCTGACCGCCGGCTTCGAGGCTGGCGGTGATGGCGGCGCGTTTGCCCGTGCGAGGAAAGATCGCGGTGATCCGCTTGCCCGTCGGGGCCGCCACATCGGCGAGGGCGGAATAGAGCGACATCACCTCATCGTCCAGCAGGACGATGTCGGGCCCGCCCGGCAGTTCGCGCCCGGACTCGGAGCCCCGGGCCACGGTTCGCACGACGAGCCGCGCGCCCGAGCCCGCGGCCAGAATCACCGTGGTGCCCTCGGGACCTTCCACGTCGAGCTGAAACTTGGCGAGCGCGAATTGGGGCGTGCGCTCGAGCATCGCGGTGAGCCGAGTGCCCGGTCCGGTCGCGGGATACTTCGCGGTGGCGCTCAGGGTGGACCCCGCGGCGCCGCGGCCCCGTCCGGAGGTCAGGGTGAACTCCTCCCGCCCGATCTCCTTTCCGCCCTGACGGATGACCAGCGCGACCGGCTCTCCGGTCTGGGCCGGAGCCGGCGAGGCTTGGAGAGCCAGCAGGAAGAGAACCAGAGCGGCGCGAACGCCCATTCGGCTCACCTCAATTTCCGGCGAGATAGCTGCTGATGCGATCGAGGATGAATTTATACAGGACCTCACCCTTTTGGGCGGAGGCCAGGCTGGGATAGCCGACCGAGCCCGGGGAACCCTCGGGGAGCCGGCGGCTGTGTCCGGGCTTGTAACGGGCCAGCATCTTCGGGGTCAGCGCGAAGTCGTGGGCGAGATCCATGCGGACCATCTCCGGGGCGAGGTACAGGAGCAGCGACGTGTCCAGCTCGCCGCCGTGAATCGGCCCGCCCGGCTGGTCCAGCAGCGGACCAAAGTCGAGGCCGAAGATATCGACCACCTGAACTTTGGCCTCCCCGGTGCGGATGGTGCTGAGGGCCTCGAGGTGCGCCTCGCTGGCCTGGGCGGTGAGGATCACGAATTCACGGACGCCTGCCCCGTCCTCCCACGACTCGATAAGTTCGTTCATGACACGGTGCAACGTGCGATGGCGGAGAGCGGCCCCTCCCGGGAGGGGCCGGGCCACGGTGTGCACGCCATACTCCACGGTGGGGGCGCGGACTACGCTGAATGCGGCTGAGAGGTCGTCGGCGAGCCGATCCACGATGATGGTGTCGCACCCGAGCGGGAGGTGCGGCCCATGCTGTTCCGTCGTGCCGACCGGCACGATCACCGTCGCGCGGCGGCGCAACAGCTCGCCGACGGTGATCGGGCTCAGCTCCTTCATCCGGCAGGGGCGTCCGGGTTGAGTCATCGTCCCCCGTGGTGGTTGTGGTCGAGTGTCGTGGCGGGCGTGGCCGCGGCGGAATGGCTGCGGCGGCCTTCGCTCGCCTGGGTGCTGGTCGGGGCGGTGGCCGTCGCCGGCTGTCTGGTGGTCCTCTTCCCTTACCGCGGCTGGCGTCGCCCGGCCCTCGTGGCCGTCCTGGTCGGCCTGATCGTGACGATCGCCGTCACGCAGTCGCGCCTGACGGCGATCGAGACCCGCTGGAGCGAGCAGCGCGAGCGACGGGTGGAAGCCGCCTCCCAGCGGCTGTCGGGGGATCTCGAAGCCGCCTTGCACAGCGCCGACCGGCTGGCGGCATCGGCGCTCGAAGCGCCGGCGGAGGATCGGGCGGCCGCCGGACGATTGCTCCAGCGCCTGGTGCCGGGCAGCGGCGCCGAAATGAGCGTGGTGCTGTTCGATCCCGAGGGCGACGTGTGGGCCTGGGCCGGGCGCCACCGGCTCCCGCCGGCGCTCGAAGGCGACTCCATCGGCGCGCGGGCGACTGGATATTACGTGGTGCTCGAGGCGCGGCGCCACTCCGTCGAGGGCCGGACCGCGGTCGCCGGGGTGCTGATCTGGGCCCACCCCGCCGTGCCCGACCGTTCCCGCAGCGTCGCGGAGCAGTTTCGGGAGGGCACCGAGGTCGGTCTCACCGTCTATCAGCCCGGCACTGCTCCCGACAGCGTCGATGTCTTCGACTACGAAGAACCCACGACGGCGGGTCCGCGGCTGCTGTTCAGCGTCCAGCCGATACCGCCGGAGCAAGGGACAGCAAAGCAGCGAGCCTACGCCCGGGGCGGTCGAGTCGCGACCTGGCTGGTGCTGTTGGCGATGGGCTTGGCCCTGGCGCTCACCACGGCTCCCTCGGAGCGATTCGTAGTCCTGGGTGGGCTGCTGTGGCTCGCCGTCCGCGCACCGGTCGGCGGCGCGCTCAACCTCCAGCCCTTCTTCTCTCCCGCCACGTTCTTCCGGCCACTGCTGGGGCCGCTCTCCGGATCGGCCGGCGCGCTCGCCTTGGCCGGCACCCTGCTGACCATCGCCGGCGTGTGGCTCTGGCGCCGCCGGCTGCCCCGCCGGTGGTACGGGGTGGCGGTAGGGGCGGGGTTGCTGCTGGCGGCGCCGTACCTCATCAGCAGCCTGGGCCGCGGGATCACTCCGCCCGCGGGCGGCGTGTCGGTCGGTCTCTGGCTCAGCTGGCAGCTCGCGATCCTGGTCTCCTCGGCGGCGTTCATCGTGCCGGCCGCGGCCCTGTTCCGCGGCACGGGGCCGGACAATCCCTCCCCCCGTCGGATCGTCGCCGGCGTGGCGCTCGCGGTGGCGGCCGCGACGGTGGGCGTGATGGTCTGGAGCCCGCGGGGCGGTTGGCCCGACTGGTACACCTTCCTGTGGACGCCGGCGCTATTCATGGTGACGCTCCCCGCGCCCCGCTGGGCGACGGTGAGCGGCATCGCTCTGGTTGCCGGCAGCGCCGCGGCACTGGTGACGTGGGGCGCGGAGCTCGCCGGAAAGATCCAGGTTGCCCAGCGCGACATCGCGCGGGTGGGCGTGGAGCCGGATCCCCTCGCGGTCCCGCTGCTGGAGCGGTTCGCCGAACAAGTGGACGCCGCGCCGGCTCCCCGGACCGGCACCGAGATGTATGCGCTGTGGCACGGGTCCGCCCTCGGCGATCAGGGCTATCCATCCCATCTCGCTCTCTGGAGCCGGGCGGGGACCCTGATCGACGAGCTGCCGCTCGACTCGCTCGATCTTCCGCTGTCGCTGCTCTCCACGATGGTGCGCGAGCTGGGGCCGAACGATCCGCAGCGCATCGCGCAGCTCTCCCGGGTGCCGGGGGTGCACTACGTCCTCCTGGCCCGGGTGACTCAGGACGAGGTGATGACGGCCTCGGTGGGCCCGCGCTCGCAGCTGGTGACTCCAGGGCGGATCGGCCGGCTGCTGGAACCGGCCCGCGCCGAGTCGCCGCTGTACCGTCTCACGTTGTCGCCGCCGAGCGGGCCGACCGCGGAGCCGCCTCGACCGCGGTGGCGCCGGGAGGGCTGGCTGGTCCGCAACGAGTATCCGCTGCTGCTGCCGAGCGGGGCCCGGGTGGTGCACGCGGCGGTGGATCTCCGCGGGCCGCTGCCGCTCCTGGTCCGAGGCGTGCTCGTGGTACTGCTCGACACCGCGGTGCTGGGTGCGCTCTGGTCCCTCGCCGAAGTCGTCTCCGGGGCAAGACCACCCCGTCCCCGGTGGCGGAGCCTCTCGCGCTCGTTCCGCATCCGGCTGGCCGCCACGCTCACGGCCTTCTTCATCGTGCCCGCCGTCGGATTCGCCGCCTGGAGCTTCACCCGGTTGAACGAGGAGGTGGAGCGGAGCCGCGATCTCCTGATCACCCAGACTCTGCGCGACGCCGCGATCACCGCCGGCGGATCGCTGACCGGCGACAGCACGGCGCTCAACGACCGGCTCCGCGAGCTGAGCCGGCGGATCGACGCCGACCTCACCTTTTATGAGGGCGGCCGCCTGATGGGGAGCAGCACAGACGTGCTGAAGGATCTGGGCGTCATGCCCCAGCTCATGGATCCGGTCGCATTCACCTCGCTGGCCATGGAGGGCGAGCTGGAGGTGACCCGCGACGGCTCCATCCCGCGGCTCCGCGAGCGGGTCGGCTACCGGGTGGTGCAGCCCGGTTTTCCCGAGGCGCTCGGCGTGCTGGCCACGCCGCAGCTCGCGGAGGACGCCTCGCTCGCGATTCGCCGGCTGGACCTCGCCTTGGTCCTTCTGCTCGGCACGCTGCTCGGCGTGGGCGCCGCGCTGGCCGGGGCAGGGCGCGCGTCGCGTGCGCTCTCGCGCCCGGTTGCCGACCTGCGCCGGTCGGCCATCGCGCTCGGCAAGGGCGATCCGATGCCGCCGTACTCCGGCAGCCAACCGCTCGAGTTCGAGCCGGTGTTCGGCGCGTTCAGCCGGATGGCGGCGGACATCCGCTCCAGCCAGCACGCGCTGGAGGAGGCGAGGAAGCGCACCGCCTCGGTGCTCGCCACCGTGGCGACCGGAGTGGTCGGGCTCGATCCGGAAGGCAGGGTGCTCATCGCCAATCCGCAGGCGGTGGAGCTATTGGGCGACGGGCTCCAGGAGGGGTCCTCTTTCCTCCAACGACTCGGTCCCCAGTGGGGGCCGCTCACCCTGGTGGTACAGCGCTTCCTCCGGGACCCCGATGCCGGATCGGCCGCCGAGCTGGAGGTCGATGGGCGAAGGCTCACCCTCCAGCTCGCCCCGCTCGGTCCCGACGTGCGTGGCGTCGTGATCGCGATCAACGACGTGACCGACGTCTCCCGGGCCGAGCGGGTGCTGGCGTGGGGCGAGATGGCGCGCCAGGTGGCCCACGAAATCAAGAACCCGCTCACGCCCATGCGGCTGGGGCTCCAGCACCTGCGCCGGGTCTATCGGGACCGGCGGGGGAACTTCGATGTCACGCTGGAGGAGACCGCCGACCGGATGCTGGCGGAGATCGATCGGTTGGACACCATCGCCCGCGCGTTCAGCCGGTTCGCCGCGCCGGAGGCCGGCGATCAGCCGCTGGACCGGGTCGATCTAGGCGTCGCGGTAGGAGAGGTGGTGCAGCTCTACCGGCTGGCGGAGGAAGGGTGTGAGGTGGAGCTGGAGCGCGTGCCTCGCTCGTACGGAGCGGCCCGGGTGGACGAGGTGAAAGAAGTCGTGGTCAACCTGTTGGAGAACGCGCGCAACGCCGACGCGAAGTTGGTGCGGGTCCGGGTCCGCCCCGGCGCGATCGAGGTGTCGGATGACGGAACCGGGATCCCGGCGGACTTGCTGCCTCGGATCTTCGAGCCCCGCTTCTCGACCACGACCAGCGGCTCGGGGCTGGGCCTGGCGATCGTCAAGCGGCTGGTCGAGGGTTGGGGCGGGCGGATCGAGGTGGAGAGCGAAGTGGGGCGGGGGACTCGGATCGCTGTCATCCTGAGCGAAGCGAAGGAATAATCATCTCGCCTTGCCCGTCGCCTGGGCGGCCACGGCGGACGTGATGGTCTCCTGTTGGTTGTCCGAGTTGCGCACCAGGCGGAGCGCCGCCTGGAGCTGGCGGTCGGCCTTGGCCTGGCGCCGGACGACGGACTCGGTGCCGAACAGCTCGCGGGCGATCTCGTAGCCGAGCTGGTCGGAGACGTAGCGGGAGACTTCCTCGTAGGTCTCGGGACTCAGCGACACACCCTCCTCGACCAGCCTCAGGTACAGACCGCTCCGCATTTCGGGAGTGACTTGGAAGGCTTCGTCGGTCACGCTTCCATTATCCCGCAGCTCCGCGGCGTACGAGCTCAGCACCCGGCGGAACTGCTCCAGGTCGTCGCCCAGCGCGGAGTACAGCGTCCGCTCGCCATCGGAGCGCAGCGAAGAGCGCACGGTGAGGTCGGGGAGGATGCCGCTCTGATCGGGAATCGGGCGCCCGGCCTTGGTGCGCAAGATCTGGGGCTCGAGGGCAGGGGTCCGGTTGCCGGCGGCGCCGACCGAGGCCGTGGGCGGACGCTGCACCCAGCGGCCGCTCGGCGTGAACCACTTGGCCGTGGTGAGCTTCAGGGCGACTTCCTCGCCCAGGGGGTAGGTCGTCTGGAGCACGCCCTTGCCGTAGGTGGGCGTGCCGACGATCGCGGCCCGGTCGTGGTCCTGCAGCGCTCCGGCGATGACTTCGGCCGAGCTCGCCGTCCCCCGATTCACCACCAGGACCAGCCTGAGGTCCTCCCAGTCCGCCGACTCCTCGGCGACGTAGGCCCGGACCGCTTTACCGGTGCGTCCGCGGCTCAGGGCGACAGTGTCGCCCGGATGGAGGAACAGACCTGCCACCTTCACGCCCTCGCGAATGAGCCCGCCGGGGTTCGACCGAAGGTCGAGCACCAGCGCCTTCATGCCGTCCTTCCTCAGGCCATCGACCGCGATGCGGAGCTCGTCCGCGGCGCGCTCGCTCATTCGGTGGAGCACCACGTAGCCCACGCCGCCGTCCAGCAGCACGCCGGAGGACGCCGCGGGGATGTGGACCGAGGTCCGGGTGATCCGGCGGACGACGGGTCGCTCCGAGCCGACCGGCTGCACCAGGACGCTCACCGTCGAGCTGGTACCGAGGCGGAGCGCCTCTTCGATCCTGGAGTCGTTCCATCCCTCGGTGCTGCGGCCGTCGATGCCGAGGATCTTGTCGCCGCGGCCGATGCCGTTGCCGGCGGCCAGGCCCGCGCCCGATTCGGTGGGGCGGTCGCTGCCGTCGATATCCACGCGGTTGCCGGTCATCTGCCGCTGGTATTCCCGGTAGGACTCGTGGACCAGCAGCTCGGCGTAGGGGTCGTTCAGGGAGGTGACGAGGGCTGACGCGGCCCGCTGATAGAGGTCGCCCTCACCCAGCGAATCGATGTAATGGCGGTGGATGGCGCCGACGACGTTCTCGAAGAGCCGGGCTTGCTGATAGACCCCGCCTTCGGCAGAGGGCTTGGCTCGGGTGAGCCAGGCGCCGCTGAGGAAGGAGATCGAGACTACCGATGCCAGCGCGATCCAACGCGCTCGAGGAAAGGACTTCATTGCCACGGGCTCCCGCGGATTGCGAGCCGGACTGCCTGATACAACCCCAGTCCAGGGATGGTGAGACGGTGAGCGAACCGGGAAAAGACCTGGCGCAAATCAGGGGCCGCGCAGGTCGTGCTAGCGGCCCTCCGGATTCAGCGGATCGAGGGCCAAAGTGGAATCCCGATAGGTCTTGAGCGAGGCCAGATGGCAGGCCTGCACGAAGTGCTCGGTGGGATGCGAGCCGCGCTGAAGGAGAGCGTGGAGCATCTCGTGGCGGACCAGCCACTCCTCACCCAGCGCGTTGGCCGGGAGGTAGATCCGGTTGCCCTTCCGCATCCACCAGCCGTGGGCGACCTCGTTGCCCAGGGAGATGGCGCCGGACGGCGAGTCCACCGCGAAAAACGTCACCTGCGACATGTCACCCCGGAGGCCGGAGCACTCCTCGGTCTTGATCCACCATGACTGGTACAGCTCGAGAGTCGGGACGGCCCAGGCGCGCTCGACGGGCGCCACGGGAGCCGCACCGGCCTTGGGCATACCGCAGGCGGCGAGGACGAAGAGAGGAAGAGTGTACAACCGGCCAAAACGCATCTCATGCTCCGGGACTTTAGTGCTGCGCGGTTCGGGTCCTGATCATCATGCCGCCGGTACCAGCCCGGCGACCCATCGTATCTATGTTGGCGGCCCCTTCACGTCCGGCCGGTCATGCTTGCTCGCATCCGATCAGCGGCCGTTCTAGGTATCGACGCGTTCCCGGTAGAAGTTGAGGTCGATATCACGAGCGGCCTGCCGTCATTCTCAACCGTGGGTCTCCCGCACGGTGCGGTGAAGGAAGGGCGGGAGCGGGTCTCCGCGGCCCTCGCCAACGCCGGCTTTCAGTTTCCATTGAGACGGATCACGGTGAATCTGGCTCCCGCGGACATACGCAAGGATGGTTCCGCGCTGGATCTGCCCATCGCCTTGGGCCTGCTCTTCGCCAGCGGCCAAATCCCAGAGGCTAACCTCAATCGCACCATGGTCCTAGGAGAGGTGGGTCTGGAGGGCGATCTCCGGCCGGTCCGGGGAGCCCTCTCCATGGCCCTCGCAGCTCGGGCCTCGGGCTGCACTTCACTGCTTCTGCCGGCGGACAACCTGTCCGAGGCCGGGGTCGTCCAGAACCTCGAAGTCTGTGGGGCCAGAACCCTGGCGGAGGCCTGCGGCCACCTGACCGGCGCGGTGCCGATCGCGCCGGTCCGCCTCGATCTCAACGCCCTGATGAAGGCCCCAGTTCCTGGCGAGGTCGATTTCTCCGATGTCTGTAGCCAGTCGGGCGCCAAGCGAGCCCTGGAGGTCGCCGCTGCCGGGGCGCACAACATCCTGCTGATCGGCCCGCCGGGCGCGGGCAAGACGATGCTCGCTCGCCGGCTGCCCTCCATCCTGCCGTCCATGACCCTGGACGAGGCACTCGAGACCACCAGGATCCACAGCGTAGCCGGCCTGCTGGTCCCCGGGGAATCGCTCTGCAGCAGCCGGCCGTTCCGGGCACCGCATCACACGGTCAGTGACGCCGGCCTGATCGGCGGCGGGTCCGCGCCGAGGCCGGGCGAAGTGAGCCTCTCGCACGGCGGGGTGCTCTTCCTCGACGAGCTGCCGGAGTTCCGGCGGAACGTATTGGAGGTGCTGCGCCAACCGCTGGAGGATGGAACGGTCACGCTGAGCCGAGCCGCGCTGAGCCTGACCTATCCTGCGCGTTTCATGCTGGCCGCGGCGATGAATCCCTGCGCCTGCGGCTACCTGGGAGATGCCGCGCATCCGTGCCGCTGCGGCCCGATCGAGGTCGAGCGCTACCGGTCCCGGGTGTCCGGACCGCTGCTCGACCGGATCGACATCCATCTCGAGGTCCCCGCGGTCGCCTATCGCGACCTGGTCGGCCCCTCGGAGGAGGAACCGAGCGCCGAGATCCGGAGCCGGGTGGAGGCGGCCAGGGCCGTCCAGCGCCGCCGCTTCCTCGGCCAGCCGGGTCTGCACGCCAACGCCTACATGGCAGCCCGCGACCTCCGGCGCCACTGTCGGCTGACCGCGGCGGTCGAATCTCTACTGCGTGAGGCCGTCAACCGGTTGGGTCTTTCGGCCCGCGCTTACCATCGGGTCCTCAAGATCGCGCGCACGATCGCCGACCTGGACGGGGCTCCCGAGCTGACCACGGTGCATGTCAGCGAGGCCATCCAGTACCGGAGCTTGGATCGCCGCCGGGTGGCGGCGTAGCGCAATCGGCTGTCAGGGGGGACAGGCTACGCAAGAATTTGCATGGTTGTACCCGCAGGCACAACCAGCCGCGCCTCGGAAACCATGACGGACGTGCCGCCCACCCGAACCGCCTCGATTTTTCCGCCTGCCCCGCGATCGCACTCCACGTAGAGCCGGCTCGGCCGCCCCATCTCGACGCCCTGGTCCACCACCCAGCGCAACGTGCCCGGCGCCTGCGGTGCGGCCGCGGCGAGGTAGCCCGCCAACGCAGCTGCCGCCGAGCCGGTGGCCGGGTCCTCGGCGATGCCGATGCCCGGGGCGAACATTCGGGCACGGACGTCGGCGCCGTCTTTCCCGCCGGCCTCGACCAGGGGGTACAGCGCGGGTGCCCACCAGTTGGAGAAGGTCCGGCTCCAGGCCGACAGATCGGCCCGGGCCCGGCCCAACGCGCCCTCGTCGCGGAGCGGAATGAAGAGGTAGGGAAGACCACACGACGCGCCTCTCGGCGCCAGGCGATCGGTGCGAATGTCTTCCGGCCGGAGCGAGAGGGCGGCGGCGATCTCCTCGACCGGCGGCGGCGGGGGACCGAACTCCGGCAGCCGCGCCGCGGTGAGCTCGCAGTAGGTCCCGCCGTCGTCACGGGCATGTATGGTGACGGCAACCGGACCCACGCCTTCCTCGAAGACGATCGCGGCCCGCCCGCGGTCGAGCGCCACCTCGCCGATCGCGGCGAGGACGAACGCGGTGCCCAGGGTGGGATGTCCCGCGAACGGAAGCTCGGCCCCGGGCGTGAAGATTCTGAGCTTGCGCGTGTGGGCGGGATCCGAGGGGGGCAACACAAATACCGTCTCGGAGAGGTTGAGCTCCTTCGCGATCGCCTGCATCAGGCTGGAGTCGAGCCCGTCGGCGGCTGGGAAAACCGCGAGCTGGTTTCCGCCGAACCGCTCGGCGGTGAACACGTCCGCCGTATAGAAAGGAGTGCCGGCACTCATGGCTGCCCGATCGCGAAGGGTACCTGGTACCTCGTGGTGTCCCAGCTGAGCCGCAGCACTCCCCCGCCCGGGACCGGCAGGATGGCGATGGTGAACTGATCCACCGGCTTCACCAGGGCCTCCCGGGTCAACTGGAAGCGCGCGATGTCCAGCGATGAATCGTACTCGGTGCCCCACTGCCCGGCCCTGCCGTTCACGATCAGCGTCGCGCCGTTCGCCGTGGGAATGGTCCACAGGCTGTACCGTCCGGCCGGTATCGTCCGGCCCGCGATTTCGAGCGGCGTGTCGGTCCCGAACTGCGTGGCGGCGTTGGCCCCCGTGCGCCACACCTGGTTCCAGGGCACCACCTCGCCGAAAATGGCGCGCCCGCGTTTTCGGGGACGGCTGTAGTCCACCATCAGATGTGCGCCGCCGATCCTGGCCCACACGGTATCCCGGGGCGACAGCGGCCCCACCGGCCCCCACGCCGCTTCGGCGGCCGCGAAGGAGCGGGCGTATCCCTCCAGGTCCGGCGCCGTGACCCGTTCCACCTCGACCTTTGCCGTGGTGGCTCTGCCATCGAGGCGCTTCATCCGTCCGCGCCGATCGAAAGTGGCGAGCGCCGGCGCGTCGAAGAAGCCCACCATCACCGTGCCGTCCTTCCGCCTGGTCACGTAGGCCGGGTAGGCCTTCGATGCGCCTACCCCGACCCAGTCGAACTCGACGCTGTCCTGGCCGGTTCTTCGCGCCTGGATGATCGCCTGCTCGACCAGCGCGTGGGAGAAGCCCGCGAGCGGCATGGACCCCGATCGAGCGGCCACCTTCAAGTTGCGGGTGCTGCCGCCCATCGTGAGCGATACCTCCGCGGTGTCGCCGTGAAACCAGAGCTCGCCGCGACTTGGCTGGGCCGCCTGCGGACCGGGCACCAGCGGATCGATCGCGAGGGTGAAGTTGCGGACCTCGCCGCGGGCGTCGAGCCCGGCGATATAGCTCACCCGCCGGGCCGTAGGGACTCGGAGAATGACCTCGCTCTCGAGGGTCTCCTCCGACCGCGTGTAGCGCTCGATCGCGAGGGTGTCGGTGCCGAGGCAGACGACGAACCCGCCGCGGTCAACGTTCCCTTGCGCGACGAGGGCGAGTACTGCGGGCAGGATATGGGCGAGGCTCATGCGACTCCCACCAGTACGCGCGGCGGTGAGGCTCGGTTTCCCCGCTCAGTCGTCCGTCCGCGGCCGGCGGCGCTCGCGCTTGGTCGCGCTTCGGCGCCGCTTCGCCTCCAGCCGGGCGGCCTTCGCCGCGCGGCTCGGTTTGGTGCGCTTGCGGGGCTTGGCGACGCGGAGTGCCGCGGCGACGATCTCCGCCAGCCGTTCCACGGCCGCGTCCCGATTGCGCAGCTGGCTGCGGGATTCGGAGGCGACGATGCGGAGTCGGCCCTCGCCGTCGAGGCGGGTCGCCAGGCGCGCCAGGAGCCTGGCCCGCTGCTCATCCGTCAGGGACGGGGAGCCGGCTACGTCCCACCACACCTCGATGCGGGTGGAGGACGTGTTCACGTGCTGACCACCGGGCCCGCCCGAGCGGCTCGCCCTGATGTCGAACTCGGCGCGCGGGAGGCGCAGCGTCGGCGCGATCTCCAGATAGCTGTCCGGCACCGAGAGAAAGTAGCGTTACAACGGTTCTTACGCCCGGTTTCTCAGGGGTTTACGTTTCCCACCCATGACGGATCTGGATCTCCTGCGGCGGCACCTCGACGGCTTGGGCAAGGTGCTCCTCGGGTACTCCGGCGGGGTCGATTCCGCGTTGCTCGGCGTCGTGGCGAGCGAGACGCTCGGCGCCGAGCGCTTCCTCGCCGTGATCGGGCGTAGCGCATCCTACCCCGCCGAGCAGTGGCGGACGGCGATGGAGCTGGCCCAGCGGTTTCGAGTGCCCGTGCTCGAGCTGGATACCCACGAGCTCGAGGACCCGCGCTATCTCCAGAACACCACCGACCGCTGCTACTTCTGCAAGTCGGAGCTGTGGACCCGGCTCGCCGAGGTCGCCCGCCTTCGGGACTTCGATACCATCATAGACGGCACCAACGCGGACGATCTCGGGGAGCATCGGCCCGGACTCCATGCCGGGCGGGAGCGGAGCATCCGCTCTCCGCTGGCGGAGCTGGGGTGGACCAAGGACGCGGTGCGGGCCGCTTCCCGGGAGCTGGGGCTGCCGACCTGGGATGCTCCCGCGGCGCCGTGCCTTTCGAGCCGGGTCCGCTACGGGCTGGAGATCAACCCCGAGCGCCTGCGCCAGGTCGAAGACGGTGAGGCGTTCCTGCGGGGCCTGGGCGTGCGGGGCGATCTCCGGGTCCGCCACCTGGGAGACCGGGCCAGCGTCGAAGTGGCTCCCGATCAGATCCAGGCGCTGCGCGCCCGCTGGAGTGAGGTCGTCGAGGCCTTTGCCGGTCTCGGCCTCGCGTCGGTCGCGCTCGACCCCGAGGGGTATCGCCGGGGTCGGCTGCTGGTGCTGGCATCGGAGGCGAGCGTCTGATGCGGCTCTTCGCCGCGGTGCCGATACCGGCGCCGGCGCGGGTCGAGATTGCGCGGCTGCTCGCGCGACTGCGGGAGCCGGGCTGGCCGCTGCGCCTGGTACACGACCAGGGGCTGCATCTCACCGTAAAGTTTTTCGGCGAGGTGGCGCCCGCGCGGTTGGAGGTCATCGAGGAGGCGGTGCGATCGGCTGTTCCGGGGACTGGGACTCTGTCGCTCCGACTGGCCGAGGTAGGCGCATTTCCCAGCTTCCGGCGTCCCCGGGTGGTCTGGGTCGGGCTCGACTTTCCCCCGGCCCTCGAGCTGCTCCAGGATCGGTTGGAGCGGCTGGCCGAGGCGATCGGGTTCGCCCCGGAAGGGATCCCGTTCCGCCCGCATGTCACGCTCGGCCGGGTCCGCGAAGGCGAGCGATTGCCTCCCGGCGCGCTCGACAGCCTCGCCGGGACGTACGAGCCGGTGCCGTTCCTGGCCTCGGAGCTGGTGCTCTATGAAAGCGTCCTGGGGCGCGGGGGTCCGCACTACGAGCCACGCCTCACCCTGGATCTCGCGGCATGATGGGTTGCCTCACCGCGCCGTTCAAGGCGATCGGCTGTCTCGTCGTCATCGTCGCGCTGGCGCTCGGCTACTTCTATCGCGACCGGCTCAAGAGCGAGGCGAACCGCCTCATCGAGCGGGTGCAGGACGTGGTGCCGAAGCGTGACGCCGGCGGAGAGAAGGTCAGCTCGCTGGCGTCGGCCAACGCGAAGGTGGATTCCCTGAACGGCTGGCGGGCGGACTCCGTAGTCCTCACGGCTTCGGAGTTCGCCTCGCTGGTCGGCGACGGCATGGACGCCGAGATGCGCGCGGCGCTCGACTCGCTCCAGGTGAAGCTGCTGGACGGCGAGATCCAGGTCAGCGCCCGGCTTCGAACGGAGCGGCTGCCGAAGAGCATGATGGGACCGCTCGGCGGCATGCTCAGGCCGACGGAGCCGGTGCTGGCCTCGGGGCCGGTCCGGGTCACCCGGCCGGGCGCGGGCGAGTGGCGGGTCCGGTCTTTCCGCATCGGCGACTTTCCGGTGCCGGATGACCTGGTCCCCTCGCTGGTGGGGCAGGCGATGGGCGATCCCAAGCGCACCAGTGTGCCGGTGCAGGTACCGGAAGGCGTCACGTCCATCCGCGTCAGCCCGAGCGGGGCGACCCTCTATGGAGCGAAGCGCTCATGAGTCACCGGGTGCTGATCGTGGATGACGAGCAGGGGATCCGCCAGGCCCTGAAGCAGGTGCTGGAATACGAGGAGCTGGATGTGCGGGTCGCCGCCTCGGGCGGTGAGGCGATCAACCTGTACACCGAGTTCCGGCCCCATCTCGTCTTCCTCGACGTGAAGATGGCGGGCCTCGACGGGCTGGAGACGCTGACGCGCCTGCGGGACGTCGACCCGCGGCCGCAGATCGTCATGATCTCGGGGCACGGCACCATCGCCACCGCCGTCGAGGCCACCCAGCGCGGCGCGTTCGACTTCCTGGAAAAGCCGCTCGACACCGACCGGCTGCTGCTCACCGTCCGGAACGCCCTCGCGCACGCCGAGCTGGTGGGTGAGAACGCGAGGCTGCGCGAGGCGGCGGAGAGCCGCTATCAGATGGTCGGCTCCAGTCCGGCGCTTCAGCAGGTGCAGGATCTGGTCGGCAAGGTCGGACCCACGGCGGCCCGGGTGCTCATCACCGGCGAGAACGGCACCGGCAAGGAGCTGGTGGCGCGGGCGCTGCACGAGGCCTCTCCGCGGCGGGACCAGGCATTCGTGGAGGTGAACTGCGCCGCGATCCCGTCGGAGCTGATCGAGAGCGAGCTGTTCGGCCACATGAAGGGATCGTTCACCGGCGCCTTTGCCGACCGGGCCGGAAAGTTCGAGCAGGCCGACGGCGGGACCCTCTTCCTCGACGAAGTGGGCGACATGTCGCTGCCGGCGCAGGCCAAGCTGCTCCGGGTGCTCCAGGAGGGCGTCGTCACCCGGATCGGCGGGTCGAAGTCGATCCAGGTCGATGTGCGGGTCCTCGCGGCCACGAACAAGGATCTGGAGTCCGAGATCGGCGAGGGCCGGTTCCGGGAGGACCTGCTCTATCGGCTCAACGTGGTGCCGATCGAGGTGCCGGCCCTGCGCGAGCGGCTGGAAGACGTGCCGGCGCTGGTGGACCACTTCGCCGAGCAGCTCGCGTCCAGCGCGGGCGTGGCGGGGAAGAAGTTCTCGGAGGACGCGGTCCGCCGGCTCCAGTCGCGTCCTTGGCCCGGGAACATCCGGGAGCTGCGCAACGCGGTCGAGCGCGCGCTCATCCTGGCCTCGGGCAAGGTCGTCGCCGCGAGCGAGATCGAGCGGCTGCTGCCGGGGGCGGACGGCTCGGCGAATCTATCCGGGCCTCCGGGCGGCGCGCAGACCTTCGAGACGTTCAAGCAGGAAGCCGAGAAGAACTTCCTGATCCAGAAGCTGCGGGAGCACGACTGGAACGTCTCGGAGACGGCCCGGGCGCTGAAGATGCCGCGCTCCAACCTGTACAAGAAGATCGAGCGTTACGGCCTCAGCCGGGAGCCCGCATGACCGAGCAGCCGCGCGACTGGGACAAGGAGCTGGCGGACATCGATCGGGTGATTCAAAAGGCGGGCAGTGGGGCCGCCGCGCAGCCGGGCGGCACGCCGGCCCTCCCGCCCGGACCGTCCGTGCCAGCCCGCGTGTCACCCACGGCGGCGCCGGTGGCGGCCAAGCGGTCGGTCGCGATGACGTGGTTCTGGACCGTCCTAGCGCTGGTGCTGGCCGTGGCGCTCCCGCTCTGGCCCTACGGCAAGGACTGCGGCCTCCAGTTCTTCTTCTATCTGGGCGCGGTCGTGCTGGCGTTCCTCGCCGGCGCGGCCGGCGCGGTCTCCGCCTGGGCGACTCGGAGCGGCCTGGCCCACGTGATCTCGCTGCTGGTGGTCGGCTGGACCGGGGTGTTGGGCGCGCGGGAAGTGCTGCCCCGAGCCGGCTACGCCGCCGTCGCCAAGACCTGGCTCTGTCCCGCGACGCCGGAGCCGGCGCCCGGTCCTGCGCCGGAGCAGAATCCCGCGCCGGGAACTTCTACCCCCGGTACTACGTCCTCTTCCTGACACTTTTTCACTTCTACTTCCGACGCCCCCTTCATGGCCAAGACCTTCAAGAACTTCGTTGCCGGCGAGTGGATCGCTCCCGCCACCGGCGCCTACTTCGAGAACCGTAACCCGGCGGACACTTCCGACCTGATCGGCCGTTTCCCCGACTCCGACCGGCGCGACCTGGACGCGGCGGTGCGGTCGGCGAAGCGCGGCTTCGCGCTCTGGTCCCGGACGCCCGCGCCGGTGCGGGGAGACGTGCTGCGCCGGGTCGGCGAGCTGCTGGTGGAGCGGAAGGAGGCGATCGCCAACGCCATGACCCGGGAGATGGGAAAGGTGTTGGCCGAGACCGGGGGCGACGTGCAGGAGGGGATCGACACGGCGTTCTACGCGGCCACCGAGGGGCGCCGGCTCTTCGGCCACGTGGTGCCGTCGGAGCTGCGGTCCAAGTGGGCGATGAACTACCGCCGGCCGATCGGCGTCGTGGGACTGATCACGCCGTTCAACTTCCCGATGGCCATCCCCACGTGGAAGATGTTCCCCGCGCTGGTGTGCGGGAACGCCGTGATCATCAAGCCGTCGGAAGATGTGCCGCACACCGTGCATCTCCTGGTCGAGATTCTGCTGGAGGCGGGTCTGCCCCCCGAGGTGATCCAGCTGGTGCACGGCCGGGGCGAGACGGTGGGGAAGGCGCTGGTCGAGCACCCCGACGTGCCGGTCATCTCGTTCACCGGATCGACCGAGACCGGCGCCCTGATCGGCGAGACCTGTGGCCGGATGCACAAGCGGCTGTCGCTGGAGATGGGCGGCAAGAACGCGATGATCGTGATGGACGACGCGAACCTCGACCTGGCGCTCGAGGGTGTGCTCTGGGGCGCCTTCGGAACCACGGGGCAGCGTTGCACCGCCACCAGCCGCCTGATCCTGCACCGGAAGATCCACGACCGGTTCGTGCGCAAGCTGGGCGACGCGGCCGAGTCGCTGCGACTGGGCGACGGGCGGCAGCCCAAGACCGACGTCGGCCCGCTGATCCACGAGGCGTCGCGCGACAAGGTCGAGCGCTACGTGGAGATCGGGCAGGAGGAGGGGGCCGACCTCATGCTCGGCGGACGCGCGCCCGGCGGCCGGCTCGGTGAGGGGTGGTTTTACCGGCCCACGATCTTCGCCGGCGTGCGCCCGCGAAGCCGACTGGAGCAGGAGGAGATCTTCGGGCCGGTGCTGAGCGTGATCCGGGTAGGATCGTTCGACGAGGCGGTGAAGGTGAACAACGACGTGCGCTATGGGCTCTCCAGCTCCATTTACACCGGCGACGTCGAGATGGCCTTCCGGGCCATGCGCGATCTGGACAACGGGATCACCTACGTGAACGCACCCACCATCGGCGCGGAAGCGCACCTCCCCTTCGGCGGGGTCAAGGCCACCGGCAACGGGCACCGCGAGGGAGGGTGGGAGGTCTATGACTTCTACTCGGAGACCAAGGTGTGTTACGTCGATTACTCCGGGAAGCTGCAGCGGGCCCAGATCGATACCGCGGAGGTGTGATGGACGCGCGCGCCTCCATTGCGCTCTCCCAATCGGACGAGTAAGGTTCCGTCAAGCATCCCAGTCGCGGTCCGCCGGGCGTCATCATGGGGACCTTCTGATCGCAGAGCCGCAGTCCAGTCGCTCCCCATGCCGAGTACGAGGTCCAGTCGAATGCGTCCAATGCAGGTCGGTTCCGGCAGGCGGGGTCCGTCGTTCGACGAGGGGTCGCTCGATCAGTACCTCCGTGAGATCAGCAAGTATCCGCTGATCCCGCAGGAGGAAGAGGTCACGCTGGCGCAGCGCATCCGCAAGGGCGAAGGCGAAGCGCTCGACAAGCTGGTCCGCAGCAACCTCCGGTTCGTCGTCTCCGTCGCCAAGAAGTATCAGAACCAGGGCGTGTCCCTCGCCGATCTCATCAACGAGGGCAACCTCGGCCTCATCCGCGCCGCCCACAAGTTCGACGAGACCAAGGGCATCAAGTTCATCTCCTACGCCGTCTGGTGGATCCGCCAGGCCATCCTGCAGGCGCTGGCGGAGCAGAGCCGGATCGTACGGGTGCCGCTGAACCGCGCCGGCACGCTGCACCGGATCGGCAAGCGCTCCTCCATGCTGCTCCAGGAGCTGGGTCGGGAGCCCACGCCCTCGGAGATCGCCGAGGGAATGGACATCTCGATGGAAGAGGTCCAGAAGACCCTCTCCATCTCCCAGAATCACCTCTCGCTCGACGCCCCGCTCACCCCGGGCGAAGACAACAAGCTCCTCGACTACCTCCCCGACACCCAGAATCCCGGCCCCGATTCCGAGACGTTCGAGCACGCACTCACCGAGTCGATCGAGGAGGTGCTCTCCACGCTCAAGGAACGGGAGGCGAAGATTCTCCGGCTCTATTTCGGGCTGGACGGCCCGGAGCCGATGACGCTGGAGGAGATCGGCAGCCTGCTCGGCATCACGCGCGAGCGCGTCCGCCAGATCAAGGAGAAGGCCTTGAGCCGGCTGCGGCACGTAAGCCGGGCCAGGGCGCTGGAGAGCTTCCTGGCCTGAAGAGCGGGAAAGGTGAAAAGTGAAAGGGAGGAACCCGGTTGGGGTTCCTCCCTTTTGCCTTCTCCCTTTTCCCGTTTCACTCTTCCCGCTCTTCAGGCACCTCGGCCTCGATTTCCACTTCTCGCAGTCGTCCGGTCTTGACGTCATACACGAACCCTCTGAGCACCGTGTCCGGGCTCAGGAGCTGGGTGGCCCGGAGGAACTCGACGTCCTGCCGCACGCTCTCGTCCAGATCGCGGAACGGCAGGTAGTCGAACGCGCCGGTGTCCTGGCCCAGCTCGACCTTCACCTTCTCCCGCAGGTCGCGGTTGGTGAAGGCGGACATGCCGCAGTCTGTGTGATGGATGACGGCGATCTCCCTGGTGCCGAGGAGCCTCTGGGAGATGATGATGGACCGGAGGGCGTCGCGGGCACGTCCGCCGGCGTTTCGGATCACGTGGGCGTCGCCTTGATCGAGCCCGAGCGCGGTGAGGGGGAGAATCCGGGCGTCCATGCAGGTCAGGACGATGAGGCCGAGGGCGGGCGGCGTCGGCAGGTCGGCACGGTCGAAGTTCCTGGCATAGGCCTCGTTCGCCCGCAGCAGATCGTCGATCGCGCCCACGCTGATATCTCCCGGTTCAAGGCCGTCCGCACGCTAGGGATCGCCGGGGCCGAAGTCAAGCGCAGAAAATTGCGCGACCCGCTTGCCCCACCGGCGGCCGCCGGGTAATCCTTCTCCCGCGCGCTCGCCTCCACCCCCGATCCTCCATCCGACTATGGCCAGCAACGCTTCCTTCGATATCTCCACCGGCGCCGACCTCCAGGAGGTCGATAACGCGGTCAACCAGGCCTTGAAGGAGATCGCCCAGCGATATGACTTCAAGGGGACTCACTGCACCATCGAATTCGATCGCGACAAGGCGGAGATCCGCCTGGCCGCCGACGACGAGTTCCGCATGGACGCGCTGGTCGACGTGCTGAAGACCCGGATGATCAAGCGCGGCGTCCCGGTAAAGAACCTGAACGTCGGCGACCTGGTGCAGGGGACCGGACAGTCCGTGCGCCGGACCGTGGGCCTCACTCAAGGCATCCCCCAGGACGCCGCGAAGAAGATCGTGAAGGCCATCAAGGACGCAGGCTTCCGGAAGACCCAGACCTCGATTCAGGGCGACGAGATCCGGGTGACCAGCCCGTCGAAGGACGAGCTGCAGTCCGTCATCGCGATGCTGCGGGGCGGCGACTTCGGCATCGAGCTCAAGTTTGGCAACTACCGCGGCTGAGCGCCGCGTCCTCGCGAGCGTAGCGCTCGCGGTCGGCGCGGTCCTCGCGGGGTTGGGAAGCTGTACGCCGGGCGCGCCGCCGGGCGGCGTTCCCTCGCCCCAACCGGCTCCGGGGGAGACCCCGGACCCGATGACGGAGAAGACCACCGGGCCGGCGGAGCCGCAGATCCGGATCGGGCTGGCGGTCGGGGCTCCGTCAGCCACGGTTGGCGGCGCTGGCGGCCTGGTCGTGACCGACCCCAGCGGCGCACAGCTCGCGGTCATCCCGCCCGGCGAGGCCTGGCGGGTCGTCGTGTCGGAGGTCGGAATCTCGGCGCAGCCGCCGGGCCGGGTGGGCACCGCGCCGTCGGAGATGATCGCCGTAGTGGCGAGTGATCCCTCGGGCCTCGTGCGGGTCAACGGCCGGGGCTACCGCGGCATCGTGGAGATCGTCCGCGACACCGCGGGGCTGACGGTGGTGAACCGGCTGCTCATCGAGGCGTACCTGCTCGGTGTAGTCTCCGCGGAGATGGGACGCCGCAACCAGGCGGAGTTCGAGGCGCTGAAGGCGCAGGCCGTGGTGTCCCGGACCTACGCGATCCGCAACCTGGGACGCCGCCGGTCGCTCGGCTTCGACCTCCACGCCGGGGTGGCCGACCAGGTGTATCTCGGCGCTTCGTCCGAGAGTCCCGAGGGCGTAGAGGCGGTGGCCGCAACCCGCGCGATGGTGCTGACGCAGGGCGGAGCGCCGATCGACGCGTTCTACTATTCGACCTGCGGGGGACAGACGGCCGACGGGGTCGAGGCGTTTGGAGCCGCGGCCAGGACGTACCTCCGGTCGCTCCCCGACGTGGATGAGAACGGCGAGGCCTACTGCCGGATCTCTCCCCGCTACCGGTGGCGGGAGGAGTGGACCGGCGACGCGCTCCGCTCGGTGCTCGGGCGGACGTTCCCCGCGGTCCTCAAGATCCCGTCAGACCGCGCCTCCGAAGTGCGCGACGTCTGGGTGGTACAGCGGACGCCGTCGGGCAGGGTAGGCCGGCTGGGGATCACGCTGCGGGCGAACCAGGTGATGGTGAACGGGCCAGACGTCCGGCAGGTGCTCCGTCCCACCACGGGCGAGCTGCTCCGGAGCTCCGCTTTCACGCTGACCGCGACCGCCGCCGCACGGGGAATCACCCGGCTCGTCGCGGACGGGCGCGGCGCGGGGCACGGCGTCGGCCTCTGCCAGTGGGGGGCGGTGGGACGCTCTCGCGCGGGCCACGATTTTCAGCGCATCCTCGCGGCCTACTACCCGGGCGCCGCGCTTCAGCGCCTCTACTGAGGAGGTTGGCATGACCGGCAGCCGGTCCACCGAGCGGCTCAAGGTCGGGATCATCGGCGGCGGGGCGATCACCCAGGTCGCCCACCTTCCGGTGCTGAAGAAGCTCAAGGGGATCGACGTCCTGGCCATCTGCGACACCGATCTGCCGAAGGCCCGCGCCCTGGGCAACCGTTTCGCGGTCAAAGACGCGTTCGACGACATCGAGGACCTGCTCCGCTTCGAGACCCTCGACGCGGTGGTGATCTGCTCTCCCAACCATCTCCACGAGTCGCATATCCTGGCGGCCCTCTCCGCCAACCTCCACGTGCTGGTGGAGAAACCGCTGGCCATGTCCGCCGCCAGCGCGCAGCGGATCATCAAGGCGGCCGAAAAACGCGACCGGGTGGTGATGGTAGGGATGAACCACCGATACCGTCCCGACGTGCAGATCGTCCGCAGCTTCGTGCAGAGCGGCGAGCTGGGCACGATCGAGAGCGTGCGGGGAAGCTGGCACGTCTTCCGGCCCAGTCGCGCCCAGCTGGGCTGGCGACAGAAAAAGGATCAGGCCGGCGGCGGCGCGATGCTGGACCTGGGCCTGTCGATCCTCGACCTCGGACTCTGGCTCGGCGGCAACCCGGCACCGGCGCGGGCGAGTGCATGCCTGGATTCGGACGGCAAGGATCGTTCGGTGGAGCAGTCGGGCAGCGCGTTCGTGGTATGCCAGAACGGAATGTCGCTGTTCGTGGATGTGACCTGGCATCACCTGGGCGAAGGCGAGCGGTTCGGGGTCGGTCTCCGGGGGAGCAAGGGGAGCGCCGCGATCAACCCGCTCACGGTGTGGAAAGAGATGCACGGCGTGCCGGTCGATGTCTCGCCGACCGGCTCGGGCAGCCGGGAGAACGCGTTCACCGCCTCGTACCGCGCCGAGTGGGCCCACTTCCTCGCGGCGATCGCGGGCGAGGCGAAGATCCCCGCGCTCCAGGATCACCTGGTGCTGCACCGGGTGCTGGACGCGCTCTACCGGTCCGCACAGGACGGGCGAGACGTGGAGTTGTGAGGCGGGCAGGCGGGCAGGCGGGCAGGCGGGCGGTGGGTCGCGTGGTGTGGGCGGGCCTGATATTCCTCTCAGCGGTCCTCACTGAAGCCGCTGCGGCGCAAGCTGGGCAGTCTGACCGCCCGCCTGCCCGCCGGCCCGGCGGCCCGCCCACGCCGGGCTCGGCGCTCCGCGTATACCTGATGACCATGGGCCCAGGCGCCGCCGTCTGGGAGCGCTTCGGGCACAACGCCATCTGGATCGATGATCCCTCGGCTGACCCCGACACCACCTACAACTACGGCCTGTTCGACTTCCACCAGGAGAACTTTCTCCTCCGGTTCGCCCAGGGGCAGATGTGGTACTGGATGGCGGGGATCCCGGCGGAGCCCTATGTCCGGAGCTATGTCCGGGCCAACCGGTCGGTGTGGCTCCAGGAGCTGAACCTCTCGCCGAAGGCAAAGATCGAGCTGGTCGAGTTCCTGCGCTGGAACGAGCAGCCCGAGAACCGGTTCTACCACTACGACTACTACGACGACAACTGCTCGACCCGGGTGCGCGACGCGATCGACCGGGTGATCGGCGGGGCGATCAAGTCGGCGACCGACTCGCTCCCCACGGGGACCAGCTATCGGTTCCACACCCAGCGGCTGACCGCGAACGACCCCGTCATCTTCACCGCGCTCCTCCTGGCGCTTGGCGAAGGCGTCGACCGGCCGATCTCCGCCTGGGAGGAGATGTTCCTCCCGCTGGCGCTGCGGGAACACATCAAGCGGGTGACGGTGCCGGGACCGGACGGCGTTCGGGCTCCGCTGGTCATCGGCGAGCGCACGCTGTTCGAATCGACCGCGCCGCCTCCCCCTGACAAGCCGCCGTCATGGCTCGGCTGGTATGCCTTGATCGGCATCGGCATGGGCCTTGGCGTCGCCAGGCTCGGTGTCCGCGCGCGTCAGGCGGGATCCGCCCGGCTCGGTCTGGGAACGGCGGCCGTGGTGTGGGGACTGGTAGGCGGGCTGGCTGGGACGATGCTGGCCGGGCTGTGGGGGCTCACCGACCACACGATGGCGTATCACAACGAGAATCTGCTTCAGCTCAACCCGCTGATCCTGGGATTGGTGCTGCTGGCGCCGCTGGCGGTCCGAGGCTCGGTCAAGGCGGGACGATGGGCGACACGGCTGGCGCTGATCCTCGCGCTGCTGTCCGTCGTGGGTTTGCTGGTGCAGGTGTTGCCGGGGGTCGACCAGATCAACGGGCCGGCGATCGCGCTCGCTCTGCCGATCCACCTCGGCTTCGCGCTCGCGTTACGGAGGACAGGCTCAGGCTGATCCGGCGCTCGCGCGCGTCACAGCTGCAGCTCCATGCCCTCCGCTGCGGCCTCCACCTCCAGGGCCGCTCCGTTTTCCGCCGCGAACTGCCGCGTGTCCTTCACCAGCCTGTCGAGTGCGTCGTCGTCGTGCTCCGGCTCGTGGTGGAACAGGATCAGCCGGCGACACCCCGCCTCCTGCGCCAGCGCGACCGACTGTCTGGGAGTCGAATGCCCCCAGCCACCGCGGGCCTTGATGATCTGCTCGGCGTACATCGCGTCGTGGATCAGGGTGTCGGTGCCGCGGAGGAACTCCACCAGTTGAGCCCGCCAGTTCGAGGCCACGGGGTACCGTGCGCCGTCGCCCAGCTCGTTGTCCGTGAGGTACGCGATGTCCCGGCCGCCGGCCGCCGGCGCAAGGCGGTATCCCAGCGTGGTGCCGGGATGGCGAAGGCGGAAGGCGCGCACCACGAAGTCGGGCAGCTCCACATCGCCCTCGGTGATTTCCTTCACCTGGATCGCCGCCGCGAGGGCGCGAAGCGGAACCGGGAAGACCATCGGGTCCATCTGCCGGCGCAGAATCTCCTCCAGCGCGACACCCTCCTGCGCGGCGCCGTAGATGCAGAACGAGTTGCCGGGAGCGCTCAGCGGCTTGAAGAAGGGCAGGCCCTGGATGTGATCCCAGTGCGTGTGGCTCAGCAGGATGTCGGCCGAGATCCCGGCAGCGGAGCGGGCCATGAGCTCGTGGCCCAGCGGGCGCAGCCCGCTGCCGGCGTCGAGGATGACCAGTCGTCCGTCCGCACTCGATACGCTGACGCAGGCCGTGTTCCCGCCATAGCGCGCGGTCGAGGGTCCGGGAGTAGGGATGGAACCGCGGGTGCCCCAGAACTTCAGCTTATAGGTCACGCGAGGGTCCCCGAGAGGGGAAGCGGCATGCCTGAACGTCTTCCGCGCCGGCCCTCTCCGGCAACGGCCAGAGTCACCAGCCGGCCGTGACTGTGCTCACGCCCGCCGGGCCGCGAGCATGAGCGAGTGCCGGTCGCGCAGCGTTATGTCCTTCCGGGTGACCGCGATGACTTCTCGTTCTACGAGATTGCGCATGGTCCGCGAGACCGTTTCGCGGCTGGAGCCGATCATCTGGGCTATCGTGTGGTGAGTGAGCTTGCGGGTGATCCGGTCGCCGCCTTCGTCCTCAGCCATGCGAAGCAGAAGGTGCGCGACCCGGCCGTTGACGTCGAGCAGCACCAGGCTGCCGATCTTCTCGTCGGCACGCCGGAGCCGGCGCGAGATCTCCTTGAGCAGCGAGATCGCGACCTCGGGCGAGTGGCGCAGCCGGGCCTGGAAGTCCTCCCGCCGGAGCACCAGCAGGCTGGAGTCTTCCATCGCGATCACGTGAGCCGACCGGGGCTCGTCATCGATCACGGCCATCTCGCCGAAGAAGCTGCCTTCGCCGAGCACCGACAGAATCACCTCTCGCCCGTCCTCGGCGATCAGCACGACTTTCACCTGTCCGGCCGCGACCAGAAAGAGGGCGTCGCCGGGATCGTCCTCGAACACGATGACGCTGCCCTTCGGGTAGCTGCGCTCACGCGTCAGCTCGGCGAACGCGGCCAGGTCGGCCTCGCTGAGCCCGGAGAACAGGGGGACCTTGCGAAGGACCTCGGTGGGAGACAGCGGCAAAGGGGCCTCTCAGAAAGCGGAAGTGGTTGGCGATAGCATACTTGCGCATGGTGGGCGTGTCAATTGCGCTCGGCGCACCCCACCCTACCACTATACCCCTCTCCCGCCTAGATTTAGCGGCTGACCCGGAAGAGGAGTCTCAGGTGAAGCCCGATCTGCACCCACCCTATCGCAAGCTGACCGCTGTCTGCGCCTGCGGGAACTCGTTCGAGACCCGCTCGACGTCCACGTCCATCCACGTGGAAGTCTGCGCCCAGTGCCATCCGTACTTCACCGGCAAGCAGCGTCTGATGGACACCGCCGGCCGAGTCGATCGGTTCCGGCGCAGGTACCAGAGCGAGCCGGCGGCCACGGCCCCCAAGGCGTAACCCGTGGAGGGGAGGCTCCGCCAGGCACTCTCGCGGGCGGAGGAGGTCGGCAGAGCACTTTCCGACCCACTCGTCGCCCGGGATCCCGCACAGCTCAAGTCGCTCGGGCGCGAGCACACGCGGCTCGCGCCCGTGGTGCGTCTGGCCGAACGGCTCGAGCGACTCGAGCGCGAGCAGCGGGACGCCCGGGAGCTGGCCGACGAATCCGATCCCGAGCTGGCCGCGATGGCGCGGGCCGACCTGGCCGTGCTCACCCCCAAGATCGAAGCGCTCACCGAGGAGCTGCACGCGCTGCTCCTGCCGCAGGATCCCCATGACGCCCGTGATGCCATCGTCGAGATCCGCGCCGGTACCGGTGGGGACGAGGCCGCGCTGTTCGCCGCCGATCTCTACCGGATGTACCAGCGCTTCAGCGAGCGCCACGGCCTGAGCTGGGAGCCGATGTCGCTCAGCGACGGAACCCTGGGTGGGCTGAAGGAGGCGATCGTCGCGGTGCGCGGGGACGGCGCGTTCGGCCTGTTGCGGCGGGAGTCGGGCGTGCACCGGGTGCAGCGAGTGCCGGCCACCGAGACCCAGGGGCGGATCCACACCTCGGCGGCAACCGTGGCGGTCCTCCCCGAGGCCGAGGAAGTGGACGTGAAGATCGAGGAGAAGGACATCCGGGTGGATGTCTTCCGCTCGTCCGGTCCCGGCGGCCAGAGCGTCAACACCACCGACAGCGCGGTGCGGATCACCCATATCCCCACCGGCCTGGTGGTCAGCCAGCAGGACCAGAAATCCCAGCAGCAGAACAAGCTCAAGGCGATGGAAGTGCTCCGGGCCCGGCTGCTGGACCGGATGATCGCCGAGCAGGAGTCGGCCCGCTCGCGCGAGCGGCGCGCCATGGTCGGCACCGGCGACCGGTCGGCAAAGATCAGGACGTACAACTATCCCCAGAGCCGGGTCACGGACCACCGCATCAATCTCTCAGTGCACAACCTGTCCGACGTCGTCGACGGCCGGCTGGACGAGCTGGTCGATGCGTTGCGCATGGCGAGCCGGCAGGAACAGGATGCGGTCTGAAGTGATGCCCACGAGCCGGCAGCTGCTGGCCGAGGCCGCCGCGGCGCTTTCCGCGGCCGGGGTCAGCGAAGCCCGCCGAGAGGCCGTGCGCCTCTGGTCCGAGCTCCGCAACGTCACGCCCGCCGACATCCTGCTGGACGAAGGCGCGCCCGAGCCCGCGGCGATCGAGACGCTGCGGGAGGCGATCCGCCGTCGCGCGGCGGGCGAGCCGTTCGCCCACGTGGCGGGCCGGATCGGATTCAGGCACCTGACGCTGCGCACCGATCGCCGGGCCCTCATTCCCCGGCCCGAGACGGAGGGTCTCGTGGATCTCCTCCTCGCGAAAATCCGTACCGGCCGCGTGGCGGACCTCGGCACCGGGACCGGTTGCCTCGCGTTGAGCCTGGCGACCGAGGGCGGCTTCAGCGAGGTCGTAGGGATCGATTGCTCCGCGGACGCGCTGGCGCTGGCGAAGGAGAATCGCGCCGCACTGGGCGCGCCGGTTCGGCTGATTCGCGGCGACCTCTGCCGGCCGCTGGCCGCCGGCTCCCTCGACGCGGTGATCTCCAATCCCCCCTATCTTTCCAGCGGGGAATACGAGCGGCTCGATCCGGCAGTGAAGCGCTGGGAGCCGGCCGATGCGCTCGCCAGCGGCGCCGATGGGATGGAAGCGACCGGCCGGATCCTGGACGAAGCCCGCCTGGTGCTGCGGCCTGGCGGCTGGTTGGCGCTCGAAGTCGATTGTACCCGGGCGGCGGTCGCCGCCACTCAGACGGCTGAGTTGGGCTGGGAGGACGTGGCCATTCAGGCCGACCTATTCGGACGCGAGCGCTACCTGCTCGCTCGGAGGAGCGCACAATCGTGATCTGGGACAAGGCACAGGAGCTGGGCCGGCAGATCGGCCAGTCCACGGAGTATCAGGCGCTGCGGCGCGCGGAATCCGCGTTGCGCGAGGACAAGGAGACGGTCACCAAGCTCGATCAGATTCAGACGCTGGCCCGCAAGGTGGATCAGGCGATCGCACAGGGGCAGATGCCGGATCAGCCGACCGCCGATGCGTACGAGGTCGCGGTCCGCGATCTGGAGACCAGCCCCGTCGGCCAGGCGTACGTGGTCGCCCGCTCGAACTTCGAGAAGCTGATGGCGAAGGTGAACCAGCAGATCAGCGAGGGCATGGAAAAGGGAGCGACCAGCAGCATCATCACGCTGGGATGAGCCGTCCCGGACTGTTCATCGTCCTGGAGGGTACCGAAGGCTCCGGCAAGTCCACCCTCGCCGTCGCCATCGCCGAGCGGATCCGGCAGGCGGGGCTCGACCCGCTGCTGGTGCGGGAGCCGGGGGGCACCCGGGCCGCCGAGCTCGCCCGTTCGGCGCTGCTGGATCCCGACCATCATCTGGGACCCGTCTCCGAGCTGTTCTTCTTTCTCGCCGCCAGAGCCGACCTGGTGCAGACTTTGATCCGTCCGGCGCTCGAGGCGGACCGGGTGGTGCTTTCGGACCGTTTCATCATGTCCACAGAGGCCTACCAGATGGCGGGCCGCCGCCTGCCGCCGGAGCTGATCCACCCGGCCAACCGGGCGGCGTCGGACGGCCTGGTCCCGGACCTCACCCTGATTCTCGATCTCAGCCCGGAAGTCGGCCAGAATCGGCAGGTTGCGGGTGGGAAGCGGCTCGACCGTCTGGATGGGGAGACGGCCGAGTTTCGCCGCCGGGTCGCCGACTACTATCTGGCGGTGCGAGGGGACGCCGTGCGACATTTGGATGGGACCCTGGCCCCGGACCGGCTCTTGCAAGCCGCCTGGTCGGAGATTCTCGCCGTGGCGCCGGATCGGTTCGGCGCGGTAACGGGTTAAACTTGTAAAATCGTGGTCGGCAGCCCGCCGGCCGGTGTGTTTCTGTGGGAGCGGAGGCCGGTATGAGGCAGCGCTGGGGCGTGATCGTCACCGTGGCGGTCATCTCGTTTCTGAGCGGCGGATGGCTGCTGCAGCGGAGCACCGCCGCGGGCGGGAACGTCTATCAGCAGGCGCGGCTCTTCGACGACGTGCTCGGCCATGTGAGCGCGTACTACGTGGATTCGCTGGGCGAGACCGACCTGTACCAGAAGGCCACGGAAGGGATGCTGGAGCAGCTCAAGGATCCCTATTCCGTCCTGCTCACCGGCGACGACTACAAGGCGCTGACCGAACAGACCTCGGGAAACTACGCCGGCCTCGGCATCCAGATCGACGTCCGCGACGGATGGATCACCGTCGTCGCCCCCCTGCCCGAGACGCCCGCGGAGCGGGCCGGTGTACAGACCGGTGACCGGATCATCGAGGTCGATGGAAAATCGACCGAGGGCTGGAAGAACGACCAGGCGGTGAAGGCGCTCCGGGGCGAGCCCGGCAGCAAGATCGTGATCACCCTGATGCGCTCCGGCATTGCCGACCCGATCAAGTACCCGCTGATCCGCGCCCAGATCCATATCCGCTCGGTTCCGACCGGGACCATGTTCGACGGCGGCATCGGCTACATCTCCCTCAACCCGGTGAGCGAAACCTCCGCGGGCGAGCTGCGGCAGGAGATCGCCGCGATGAAGCGCAAGGGGATGAAGTCGCTCCTGCTCGACCTTCGCAGCAACCCGGGCGGGCTGCTGGACCAGGGCGTCGAGGTCTCCGACCTGTTCCTCGATGTCAAGCAGGAGATCGTCTCCACCAGGGGCCGGGCCCGCGGTTCGACCAAGCAGTTCTTCGACGAAACCCGCCAGACCTGGCCCGAGCTGCCGATCGTCGTGCTGGTGAACGAAGGGACCGCCAGCGCGGCCGAGATCATCGCCGGTGCGCTCCAGGACCACGACCGGGCAGTCGTCGTGGGCACGCCCACCTTCGGCAAGGGCCTGGTGCAGACGCTCTTTCCGCTGGGCGAAGGGGTGGCGCTCAAGCTCACCACGGCCCGCTGGTTCACGCCCAGCGGCCGCACCATCCAGCGTGACGTCGAGAACGAGGAAGCCCAGTTCGAGCAGGCGGCGCTGGAGGCCAGCGACACGGCGGCCAACGCGGTCGCCACCTCGGCCTCCGACTCGGCCATCAGGTCCCGGCCGGTCTATAAGACCGGCGCCGGCCGAGTCGTTCGGGGTGGGGGCGGCATCGTGCCTGACCTCGTGGTGGTCGCCGATACCTTCACCGACGGCGACAAGGAGTTCTCCAAGGCGATGGGAACCAATGCGCCGACCTGGCGCGACGTGGTGACCGGATACGCCCTGGAGCAGAAGAGCGCCAAGCAGATCAAGTCGGAGACCTTCACCGTTACGCCCCAGATGCGCGAGCAGGTCTATCAGCGGCTCAAGCAGAGGGGGGTGGAGCTGACGCCCGACCAGTTCAATCAGGGCTCCCACATCGTGGATCAGCAGCTCGGCATCGAGATCACCCGATACGTCTTTGGCCGGCAGGCGGAGTTCCGCCGGCGGGCGGCGCTGGATACGCAGGTGCAGACCGCGATCGGCCTGCTCCGGAAAGCGCAGAGCCCGAAGGAGCTGCTGGGCCTGGCGGTCGGTGGCAGCCGGCCGGCGCCGGCGCGGAACTGACCGCAGTCTCAAACCCGATTCTCCTCGCCGTAGTCAGTGAAGAGCCATAGTTTCGACTATGGCTCTTTTAGTGTCGCGGCCGGCCGTGACCATCGTCGGCGCAGGGCGGATGGGGCAGGGGCTCGGCCTCGCGCTGGGGGCGGCCGGCCATCGCGTTTCCTTGGCCTCGCGGACCCGGCATCCGGTGGCGCCGCCGCTCCTGCTGCACGACGGTGCTCGGGGTGACGCAATCCGGGATGCCCAGCTGGTGGTGCTCGCCGTGCCGGACGGCGCGATCACTCCGCTCGCGTCCGAGCTGGCCGGTGAAGGCGACATCGGCGGGGATCACACCGTGCTCCACCTGTCGGGACTGCGCGACCGCGAGGCGCTCGCGCCGCTCGGCCCGAGCGGCGCCGCGCTGGGCTCGTTCCATCCGCTCCAGACCATCTCCGATCCCACGACCGCGGCCTCTCGGTTCGCAGGGGCGTACGCCGGCGTGGAGGGCGACGAGCGCGCGATCGCCGCGGCCGAGGCGTTGGCGGCCTCACTTCGAATGCTGCCGGTGCGGATCCCCTCCGGAGCCAAGGCGGCCTACCACGCCGGAGCGGCGATCGCCGCGAACTACACCACCGCGCTCGTCGCCGTCGCCGAGCGGCTCGCCACCGATGCTGGGATCTCCCCGGAGGTAGCGCAGCGGCTCTACCTGCCGCTCATCCGGGGAGCGGCCGCCAACCTCGAGGCTGGCCCTGCCGCCGCGCTGACCGGGCCGGTCAGGCGGGGCGACGTGGCGACGGTGGCTGCTCACCTCGCGGCGCTGGAGCCCGGAGACCGGGAGCTGTACCGGCTGCTGGCCCTGGAGGCCCTGCGGCTGGCGCGGGAGGCCGGCCTCTCGCCCGACCTCGCGAATCGGATGGCCGAGGCGCTCGGCGGCTGAGGCGAAACTTTCGAGCGGTCAATTCCTTACTGACAGTATCCCGCAACGCCTTTCCCTCACCGAGGTTGCCATGCCCCGACGCTGGAAGACCCTCGCGGCATCCGCGATGGTGACCTGCTTCACCAGTGGCTGGTTTCTGCAGCGCGAGCTGAAGCCCTCGGGAGACGTCTATCAGCAGGCACGGCTGTTCGAGACCGTGATGTCGCACGTGCGGGACTACCACGTCGATTCGATCGGCGAGCCGGAGCTCTACCGCAAGGCCACCGACGGCATGCTCGGCCAGCTCCGTGATCCCTACGCGGCACTCCTGGAGGGGAAGGACTACGAGCGGCATGTGGAGCGGACCACGGGCGACTATGCCGGCATCGGCCTGCTGGTGGACGCGCGGAACGGCTGGGTGACCGTGGTGACGCCGATGGCGGACTCCCCGGCCGAGCGGGCGGGCATCCGCACCGGGGACCAGCTCTATGAGGTGGATGGCTTGTCCGCCGCCGACTGGAGCCTGGACCAGGCGGTGCGCGCGATGCGGGGCCCGCTCGGCAGCCCCGTCGAAATCGCGATCCGGCGCGAGGGCGCCGCCGAGCCGGTGCGGTTCCGTCTCCTGCGGGAGCGTATCCATCAGCGGGCCGTGCCGCCCGGGCTGCTGTTGTCCGACGGCGTGGGATACCTCAGCATGACGATGGTGCGGGAGAATGCCGCGGAGGAGCTGGAGCTCGAGGTGACGAGAATGCTGGGGCAGGGAATGCGGGTCCTGCTGCTCGACCTTCGGTCCAACCCGGGCGGCCTGCGTGATGAGGCGGTGCAGGCTGCGGATCTGTTTCTCGATCCGGGACAGGAGATCCTGGTGAGCCGCGGCCGGGCCCCGGGCGACAACCATCGCTGGAGCGATGACCGGGCGCAGCGCTGGCCCGATCTGCCGGTCGTCGTGATGGTCAGCGCCGGGACCGCCAGCGCCGCCGAGATCATCGCCGGGGCGCTCCAGGATCACGACCGGGCGCTGATCGTGGGCGACACGACGTACGGCAAGGGGATCGTGCAGACGGTGTTCACGCTCGCCCCGGATCTCGCGCTCCGGATGACGACCGCGCGGTGGTTCACCCCGGCCGGCCGGTCGATCCAGGGCGCCGCGCTCGACTCGGTGATGGGGGCGCCGGTCGCGCAGCCCCAGCCGCCCGTCTATTCCACGGCGGGCCGCAAGCTGATCTCCGCCAGCGGGCTGGTGCCCGACGTCGTGCTGGCCGAGGACACGCTCACCACGCCGGAATTCCTCTTCGCACAGTCATTGGCCGGCCACATCGCCGGGTTTCGCGACGTCCTCACGAGCTACGCGTTCGAGCTCAAGAAAGGCCCCGAAGTCGGCGGCGAGCAGTTCGCGGTGACCGCGGCGATGCGGGAAGAGGTCCGTCGCCGGCTGCATTCGCGGGGCATCGCCATCGCGGACAGCGTCTACAGCGGGGGGACCCGCATCGTGGATGAACAGCTGGGCTACGAGATCGCCCGCTACGCCTTCGGACCGGTGGCGGAGCGACGGCGGCGGGCGGCGAACGATGGGCAGATCCAGCAGGCGATCGATCTGTCGCGAGGCACCACCTCGCCTCAGGCGCTACTCGGGCTGAGCGGGCAGGAGGCGCCCCAGGTTCACTGATCGACGATCCTGGCTCCTGCGGGCGGCTTGAAGCGGAAAGTCTCATCGGGGATGGATCGGTTCAGCCGAAGCTTGGAGAGGGCCAGGGTCCTGAGGGCGCCGCTGGTCTCGGTGATCTCCAGCCGCCGCGGCAGGGCATCCTCCCGGTCGAGCCAGAGCACGGCCCGGGTAAACGGCAGGTCGGGCACGGCCGGCACCAGCTCGATGACGTCCATCTCCCGGGTTCCAATCCTCTCCTTCTTCAGATACTTCGCGGTATAGCGCTCCGCCGGACGGTCCAGCAGCCAGGCGAGGAGGTTGTACCCATACACCGGCCCGCCGCTCGGGACCGCCAGGCGCAACACCTGGTCGGGTACCGTGCTCGGGGTATAGACCCACACGTGCTCGCCATCGATCACGACCGCTTCGCCCGGCGGCTCGCTGAATCGCATCGAGAGCTTCGAAGCGCCCGCCTGGATCAGGGTGCCCCGGCTCTCCGCGCTGTCGATCATCGGATTGTTGATGACCTGGACGAAGTCGGCGGTGAGGCTCGCCAGGGAGCGATAGACCCGAGACGAGCGGCCGATGATGGACTGCGCGTCCTGGGCCTGCGCGGTCTGGCTCGTGGCCGCGAGGACCGCCAGGACTACCGGTGCCATCCTGAAGGAGCGAAGACCCGAGCGGAACGTGCATGCGATCACGTGCGCGCTCCCGCCGGCTCGGGCAAGCGGCGGCCGATCGCTTCGACAATGAGCCGGGTCTCCCGCATCAGACGGTCGAACTGTTCCGGATACAGGCTCTGGGCGCCGTCGGAGAGGGCGCGGTCCGGTGTGGGGTGTACCTCCACCAGGAGCCCGTCCGCTCCGGCCGCGATGGCGGCGCGCGCCATCGGGATCACCATGTCTCGGTGGCCGGTGCCGTGGCTGGGATCGGCCACGATCGGCAGGTGGGAGAGCCCGTGCACCACCGGGATGGCACTGAGGTCGAAGAGATTCCTGGTGGCGCTGTCGAATCCCCGGACGCCGCGCTCGCAGAGGATCACGTTCGCGTTGCCTTCGGCGAGGATGTACTCCGCGGAGAGCAGCAGCTCCTGGATGGTGGCGGAGAGGCCGCGCTTGAGCAGCACCGGCCGGCCGGCCCGGCCGGCCTGCTTCAGCAGCGAATAGTTCTGCATGTTGCGGGCGCCGATCTGCACGATGTCGGCGACTTCCAGCACGTAGTCCAACCCCTCCGCGTCCATCGCCTCGGTCACGATGAGAAGGCCGGTCTCTTCCTTGGCCTTGGCCAGGAATCGAAGTCCGGGCCGGCCGAGCCCCTGGAATGAGTAGGGAGAGCTGCGGGGCTTGAAGGCCCCCGCCCGCAGCACCGTTGCCCCGGCCTCACGCACCGCGTGGGCCGCGTCGAGGATCTGCTTCTCACTCTCGACCGAGCAGGGACCCGCCATCACCACCACGTCGTCGCCGCCGACCGTGAGCCCGCCGGCGAGCCGGATGACCGTGGAATCGCCCTTCCACTCGCGGGAGACCTGCTTGTACGGCTTGGTGACGTGAAGGATCTCCTGCACGCCGGGCAGGGCCTCCAGCCGGGAGCCATCGACCCGGCCGTCGTTGCCAACCAGGCCGACGGTCGTCCGCTGTTTCCCCGGCATCGGTCGCGCCTGGTACCCCATCTCCTCGATGGTGGCGACGACGCGGTCGATGTCCTCCTGCTGTGCGCCGTGGCGCATGACAACGAGCATTCAGAGTCTCCGGATGCACCTTCGGCCCCGCACTGGGCAAGCTCCAGGCCAGAACCGCCGCTTAGGCGTGCTCCCGCTCTCCCAGCCGCACTCCCACGATGGTCGATACCCCGGGCTCCTGCATGGTCACGCCGTACACGGCGTCGGCGGCCTGCATCGTCCGGGGGTTGTGCGTAATGACCAGAAATTGGGTCCCGCTCTTGAACTCGTCCAGGAGCCGGGTGAACCGTCCCACGTTGGCGTCATCCAGCGGGGCATCGACCTCGTCCATCAGGCAGAACGGGCTGGGCTTGGTGAGATAGATGCTGAACAGCAGGGACACCGCCACCAGGGTCCGCTCGCCGGAGGAGAGCAGGTGGATCCGCTGGGTCCGCTTGCCGCGCGGGGCCGCGTGGATGTCGATCTCGCTCTCGAGCGGATCGTCTGGGTTGGCGAGGCGAAGCTCACACTCCCCGCCGCCGAAGAGGGTCTGGAAGACCCGGAGGAAGTTGCCCTGGACCGCGGTGAAGGTCTCCAGGAACATGGTGCGGGCGGTGCCGTCGATCTCCCGGATGGCCTGGATCAGCGACTGGCGCGCGCCGACCAGATCATCGCGCTGCGCGGTGAGGAACTGGTGCCGTTTCACCTCTTCCGCGTGCTCCTCCACCGCGAGGGCGTTCACCGGCCCGATGGCGTCGAGCGCCTCGGTGATGCGCGACGCCTCGATCTGGAGGGTCTCGAGGTCGAGATCGAGCATCGGCGCCTGCTCGGCGAGCTGGTCGAAGGGACGGTGCCACTCGGCTTCGACCCGTTCGACGATGCTGCGCCGGGTGCCCGCGGCCTCGGTGAGGCGGACCTGGAGCTGGTGGCTCTCCTCGTTGCCCGACTCCAGGGCGGTGCGGGACTCCACGACCTCACGCTCGGCGGCGTTGAGGGCGGATTCGGCGGCGGCCAGGGCGAATTCCGCGTCGGCGGCCGCATGCTCCAGCTTGTGCAGGGCGACCTCGCGATCGGCGCGGGTCTCGCTCCACTCGCTCTGCTGCCGCACCAGCACCGCCTCGTCGCCGTCGAGCTGGGCCAGCTCACCGGCGAGCGTCCGTCCCGCTGCCTCGGCCTCGCTCCTCATCGCGAGCGCGCGCTCGAGCCGCTCTTCGGCCGAGCGAAGGCCGCCGGCGACGTGCGCTTCCTGCACCTGCCAGTGGACCCGCTGCTCACGGGCCATCTCCTGCTCGGCCTCGAGATCGGACTGGAGGACGCGGGCGGTGCCCAGCTCCTCGTCCAGCCGGCTGCGGGCGAGCTCGCCATCGACCAGGGCGCCGTCGATCTCGGTCATCCGCTGCTCCGAGCGGTCCAGGCGCTCGGTGAGGCGGGCCAGCTGCGACTCCGAATCGGCGGACTCGCGGGTCAGGTTGCTCGCGAGTCGCACGGCGTCTTCCCGGGCCGCGACCGCCTGGCGCTCGGCGTCCCGCGACTGCTCCGCCGCCGCGGCGGCGTCGGCCAGTGCGCGCTCGCGCTCGGCGAGGCTCGCCAGGGTCGCCTGGAGCGCGGTGTCCGAGGCCGCGACGACCCCCTCCGCCCGTGCGGTGTCCTGCTCCAGGGCCGCGAGCTCAGCCCGGCGGCGAAGCGGGCCACTGGGGCTCCCGGCGCCGCCGAGGAAGATCGCGCCGCTGGCGCGGCGTAGGACGCGGCCGGATGGGTCGAGCACTTCGGAGCCCGCCAACGCGGCGCGCAGCCACGGGGCGGCGGCGCCCTCGGCGCGGAGCCGGCCGCGGAGCGGCCCCGCGTCCTCCCCATTCAGCGGGCCGGAATCAACCGGCAGCAGAACCAGGGCGCCCGGCTGCTGCTCTAGATGCCACTCCTGTACCGATTGCACGGTGGCAGCGTCGCGCACCAGCACCGCGTGCATCCAGTCGCCCAGCAGCCGCTCCGCCAGCTCGGCGTCCTCCTGGCCGATGGTGACGAAGTCGCTCAGCGGGCCGAGCACGCCGCCGTCGAAGCGCTCGCGGGCCGCGAGCAAGGCGGCCGCGGCCGGCGCCAGGCCGACCCGCTCGCGCTCCAGCTCCTCGAGCGCGTTGCGGCGGGCGGTGAGCTGGGCCAACGCCTCTTCGGCCTGGCGCCGGTCGGAGCGGTGCATCGCCTCTCGCTCCCGGGCTTCTGCGACCAGGTGGCGGGCGTGCTCCGCCTCCGCGGCGGCGCGCTTGGCCTCGTGGCTCAGGAAACCGGCGCGCTCGATCGCGTGGTCGCGGCGCCGCTCGGTGGCGGCGAGCTCGATCTGGAGGGTGGCGCGCTGAGCGGCGGCCTGGGTGACCCTTTCCCTGAGCGAGGCGAGATCGCCTTCCAGCGCCGCGCGCTCGCCTTCCAGCGAGCGGAGCGACTGGGCCTGCTGCTGGAGCTCCTGCTCCCGCTGCCGCACCACGGAGCGCTGCTCCGCCAGGCGGCCGCGCACGACGTCTTCGGCGCTCGCCCGGCCGGCCAACTCGGTCCGGATCCGCTCGTGCTCGCCGCCCGCGGCTCCGCGGTCCGCGGCGGCCGTCTCCTGCTCCATCGCCGCCTGCTGCGCCCGCAGCTGCGCCTGGGATCGCTCGTCCTCGGCGCGGGCCCGGCGGGCGTGCGCGTTGGCCAGACGTTCGGCGGCGAGGGCCAGGTCGCCCTCCAGCTTGCCGATCTCCACCCGCACGGCGGCAAGACGGCTGGCGGTATCGGCCCGCTGCGACTCCGCGGCGGAGCGGCCCCGGGAGACTTCCTCGCGGCGGTGCTCGGCTTCGCTCACCCGCGACCGTGCGGCGGGAAGCAGCTGGGACAGCTCGGTGAAACGGGCCTCCATGTCGGCCACGTCGGCGGTGAGCTGCTCGAGCAGCCGGCGGGCCAGCGTGATCTGCACCGCGAAGCGTTCCTCGGTCAGCTTGACGTGGCGCTCGGCCTTGCCGCGCTGCCGCGCCAGGCTCCGGATCTGCGACTGCACCTCGGCGATCAGGTCCTCGACCCGCTGAAGGTCCACCGCGGTCTCTTCCAGCCGCCGCTCGGTGCTGTGCTTGCGGTCGCGATACAGGCCGATGCCTGCCGCCTCCTCGAACAGCGACCGCCGCTCGTCCGCCCGGTCGGAGAGGAGGAGGTCGATCATCTTGGCCTCGATCACCACGCCGGCGTCGCTGCCGAGCCCGGTGCCGCGGAGCAGATCCTGGATGTCGCGGAGCCGGACCGGGGACCCGTTCAGCATGTAGTCGCTCTGCCCCGAGCGGGAGAGCCGGCGGGTGACCACGACTTCGCGGTAGGCGATGGGCAGGTCGCCCTCGCTGTTGTCGAGGAAGAGCGACACCTCGGTGACGTTCACCGGCCTGCGCGCCGTCGAGCCCTGGAAGATCACGTCCTCCATCTTGCCGCCGCGCAGCAGCCGGGCCGACTGCTCACCCAGTACCCAGCGCACCGCGTCGGAGACGTTCGACTTGCCGCAGCCGTTGGGACCCACGATGGCCGTGACGCCCTCCTCGAAGGTGAGGGCGACGGTGTCGGCGAAGGACTTGAACCCGGAGAGCTCCAGCTTGGTGAGCTTCATGCGCGCGTTCCTGTCGTGGACCGTGAACTCGAGGCCCCGGCGGCGTCGAGCACTACTGGGAGGGGGGATCCTGCGACGTGACGACGAATGACGGCATGCCGATACCGCGGCCGGTCTCTTCGGCCTGCTCCCGCGTGGCGTAAGGGCCCAGCACCACGCGGTAGGCCTCATCGCTGCGGGCGGGCTTGAGCACCGTGGCCGGCAGCCCGGCCGCGCGCAGCTTCTGCGACAGCTCGTCGGCCCAGGCCGGATTCTGCGAGCTGCTGACTTGGAGATAGACCGACGCCGCCTTCGCGGAGTCGGCCGCCGCGGCCAGCGCGGCGGAGTCGGCGTTGGCCGGAACGCCTGCTTCTTGAGGAGGATGCCAGAAGAGCGGGAGCCAGGTGTCGGCGGCCCCGCTCTCGATCTTGCCCTTCACCGGGAACCCCTCGCCGGCGAGATCGACGGCGACGACGTCCTTACCCCGGCGGGTGAGCAGCGTGTTGGGCGAGATGACCGCGGGCAGGTCGCTGTCCCACTCCACATCGACGGTGCCGACGAAGCCGTTCTTGCCCACGTCGACCACCCAGGCCGAGTCGCCCGAGGCCGGCCGCACCAACACCCACTGGCCGAAGAGATCGCCGGTGAGTCCGATCGCCGGCCCGGGCAGATCGATCTCCAGCAGCTCCTCGCCGCTCACCCGGTCCAGCACCAGCAGTCCCGCGGCGGCCCTCGCGACGTAGATCCGGTGCCCGGAGGGGGAGAACATCACCGCCTTGGCGTCGCCCGACACGGGGATCGTGATGTGCTCCCGCTTGCCGTCCCCGTCGCCTTCGGTCTCGTAGATCACGACGGCGGTGTCGGCGGCGACCGCGACCAGGTCGCCCCAGAAGGTCAGCGACTGCGCGCCTTTCGGCACCTCGAAGGTCGCCGGGGGACGGTCCGCGCCGAGCACCTCCACGCGTGGCTCGTCGCCGGCCAGCATGGCGACCAGCATGCCGCCCATAGTCCCGTGCAGCTCGCGCGGCGCGCCCTGGAGCTTCTGCCGGAACCGAACCGGGGTCCGCCGCACCAGCTGGGTCACGGTCTTTCCGGAATCGACCACGTAGAGCGCACCGTCGGGTCCGACGGCCGCATGCCGCACCTGCTCGAGCGAGGGGCGGAGCCGCCTCGTCTCCAGGTCCAGCGTCACCACGTTCCGCTTCTTGTCGAGCAGGAAGACGTACCCGGGGCCGGGATCGGCTCCCACGGTGCGTTCCACCGGCGGGAGCTTGTCGTCCATCTTCCAGGCCGATGGCTCGAGGCTGGGGATCCGATAGAGCCGGACAGTGCCTCCCGCGGGCGGGATGCGTAGCACCGTGGTCTGCTCAGGACCCCGGCCGACGGCGGGAAGGTTGCCCGCCGCGAGGTCCGGATCCCCACCGCACGACGCCAAGGGCAACGCGTAGCCGGCGAGGAGGATGGCGTATCTGGGGTTCACGAAGGAAACATAGTTAGAGGGCGGGCGGACGGGCAGGCGGGCGGAGGGCAGGACACTCGGCTGTCATCCCGAACGCAGTGAGGGATCCTGCCCGGCCGGGTTCGAAACTCGGCCCAGCAAGATCCCTCGCTGCAAACCACGATCCCAATACCTGCCCGCCTGCCCGTCTGCCCGTCTGCCCGCCTTCTAGAATGTCGGCCCGAGGCTGAAGGTCCACAGTCCGCGAACGGCCGGGCGATTCTGCGGGATCGAGTAGTCGAGCCGGGCCACCGCGAAGCCGAAGAGGTTGGCCCGCAGCGATGCGCCGAGCGTGCGGAGCGGCGTCCGAACCTCGACCGGGTCGTCGCCGGCGCGGCGCTTCCACCGGATGGTGCTCTGGTTGTCCCAGGCCAACCCGATGTCATAGAACAGGGCGCCTTCCAGCGGCGGGATGGCCGCCGGCACGCCGAACGACGGGTTCAGGATGGGGAATCGGAGCTCGACCGAGCCCACGGCGATCTGGGTGCCGACCAGCCGGTCCAGCTCGGAGCAGCCGGTCTCGGAGTCCGGATCGTTGGCGTTGAGGCACTCGTTCCGGCGATAGGAGCCGGACGTGTTGCCGCGGATGAGATCGGTGCTGCCGGCGTAGATCCGGAACTCGCGAGCGTCGCGCCCGATCCGGCCGAAGTAGAGCAGGCGGCTGGCCAGTACGATCGGGCCGAGGACGCGGTCGTAGCGGCGGTAGTCGCCGGTGACCTGGGCGAAGCTCCAGTCGCCGATCGTGCGACCCACCTCGAACCGATAGCGCTGGCCGTAGAACGGCCCCACGTATCCGGTGAGCGAATTGTCGAACACCAGCGCGGCCGATGGCTGCGCGTAGGTCACGCCCGGCAGGTTGTCGGTCACCAGGAACGGATCGTCGGTGGCGAAACCGGTGGCCGGGTTGTAGGGCTCGTTGATCTTGAGGATCGCGTCATCCACGTGGGCGAAGCGCAGGCCGGTCTCGATCCGCTGGAACCGGCTGATCGGATAGTAGGCCGACCCGAAAGCAGAGCGGACCACCAGCCGGCGGATTCGGGTGACGAAGATGTTCTCCCCGGGCTCGTCGCCGGCGACGATCTCGCTGGGCTCCAGGAAGTAGTACGGATCCTGGGAGATGCCCGTGGCCCAGTTGATCCGCCGGCTCAGGTTGGCGTACGCCGCCAGGATCTGAGCTTCGCTGATCCGGCCGTTCACGTACCCGGCGAAGATGAGCTGCTGGTTGCCCAGGATGTCGCTCAGGGAAATGGCCGAGCCGCCGAAGAAGCCTCGCCCGAAGTTGTCGCGGGCATAGCCGATGGAAGGCCGCGCGACGTAGTCCGGGGTGAACTTGGTCCGGTATTGCTTGAGGGTGAACTCGCTGGTGTCCGGCAGGCTGAAGTCCGCCGAATCCAGCAGGGCCACGATGGACACCGGCTCCACCGGGCGGGTGGTGTCGCCCGACTGGACCACCTCGTTCGAGGAGCGGAACCCGGTGGGCGTGCGGTAAATCGAGCCGCCCTCGCCCACCTGCGGCCGGACGCTGTCGGCGACCTGCAGGGAGCGGGAAGTATCGAGCGGTGGGGTGACCGCGCGCGCCAGCACCCCGACGCTGTCCTGCACCAGCCCCTTGTAAGGCTGCCGCTTCAGCGACCGGGGGTTGGTAAGGGTATAGACGTCGTACCGGTTGGACTCGTAGTAGACGAAGGCCAGCCGGTCCGACTCGCGGGCCCAGGAGAGCACCGGCGACAGCGGGGTGATGCCCTGGACGCCGGTGTAGAAATCGGTCAGCTGGTAGAGCTCGTTGTCACCCAGGTCATACAGAAAGATGTTGCTGACCCCGTTGCGGTCCGACACGAAGGCGAGCGAGCGACCGTCGGGCCCCCACTGCGGGCTCACGTTCTTGCCCTGGTCCATCCGGTCGAGCACCCGCACCTGGCCAGTTTTGAGATCGTAGAGGGCAATCCGGAAATTGCCGACCGCCAGGGTGGTGAAGTCGGTCTCGGGCCCCCGGTCGGTGGCGAAGGCGATGGTGCCGCCGTCCGGCGACCAGACCGGGTGCAGGTCCGCGTACTTGTCCTCGGTGAGCCGCCGGAGACCGCTGCCGTCGCGGTTGACCACGAAGAGGTCGCTGAGACCTCCCTCGTAACCGGTGAAGACGAGCTGCTTGCCGTCGGGGCTCCATGACGGCGTGGTGACGCCGCTGAGCTTGAGCTCGATCCGCTCGACTTCCTTGTTCCGATCGACATCTACCACCAGGATGTCGTCGCGGGGCCCTCGCTTGGCGGCGAAGGCGAGGTATTTCCCGTCGGGCGACCAGTTCGCCTGGGAGTTGATGAACCGGTATGTCTCGTAGTTGCTGCTGATTCCCGACTTCAGGATGCGGCGCTTGACCTCGCCGGTATGGCCGTCGGCGAGGAACATGTCGACCGAGTAGAAATCCTTCTCGCTGAAGTACGCGACCTGGGACCCGTCGGGCGACAGGGCGGGGGCCAGGTGGTAGATGCCGTCCGAGCGCTTCTCGTTCAGCAGCTCGTCGGCCACGGCCTTGGCCCGGGCCCGGGCGCCGATCTCGGGGAGGTAGCGCTTCTGGACCGCGTCGCGCCACTGGTCGGAGAGCTGTTCAAGGGTGAGGCCGATGGTGCGTCGGAAGGCCGGTTCCACACCGCCGGTCAGCGTCGCCTTGAGGATCGCGCCGACCGCCTCGTCGCCCCAGCGCTCGGCGACGTACGACCAGAGCGCGTGCCCGAAGCGATAGGGGAAGAACTCATAGGGATCCACCGTCATCTGATCGATGGTGGGGAGCTTCCCTTCGAGCGAGGCGTCGCGGAGCCACATGGCCGTCTCCGCGTTGATCGGCCCGGTGGACAGGTACTCGGCCATGCCCTCGGCGAACCAGAGCGGCGGCGCGATGGCGACGAGGGTGGCGAAGCCGGCGCCGGCTCGGCCGCGGGACCAGACATCGTACTGGAACTGGTGCGCCATCTCGTGCATCAGCACGTGCTCGAAATCGGAGTACGACCCGGTGAAGGGCATCACCGCCCGGTTGCGGGCGAAGTCGGTCACACCGCCGGTGCCTTCACCGCCGACCTGGGTCGCATTGGTCTGCATGAAGTCCGAGTGCGACGCGTACAGGATGATCGGCTTCCGCTCGCGGAAATCGTGGTTGAGCACCTTCGAGAGGCGCGCGTAGGAACGCTCGGCCATCCGGGCCGCGTCCATGGCGGCGACCCGCTCCCGCTCGTAGAAATAGACGTCGAAGTGCTCGGTCTGGATGACCTTGAAATCGAAATTGTTGTACTGGACCTTGTTCCGGCCGAAATACTGAGCCGGCAGCACGCCGGGAAGGCCGAGCAGCAGGAGGAACAACGCCGGAGCGGTGCGACGAAACATGGCGACCTCGGCTAGGTGGAGCTGATCAACAGCTCCGGGGCATCGTCCCAGAGGCGCTCGAGCTGGTAGAACGAGCGGGTCTCCGGGTGAAAGAGATGAATTACGAAGTCCACGAAATCGATCAGCACCCACCGGCCCCCTGTGAGCCCCTCGACATGATGCGTGCGGTGCCCCTTGCGGCCCAGCTTCTCGATCACGGACTCGGCGATACCGCGGACGTGGGCGTCGGAGGTGCCCGAGGCGATCACGAAGTAGTCGGTGGCGTCGGTCAGGCCTCGCAAATCGAGTACCACGAGCTCATTGGCCTTCAGATCCTGTATGGCGTTCAACGCGAGGCGCAGTGCCTCTGAAGTCTGCGTCATTCCCTGATTCCCCCGGCCACCGCGGCGCGCTCGCCGGCGGGACCGTCCTCGACCTGGTAGAAGATTGCCCAGGCCCCGGGCCCCACGTGAGTGGCCAGCACGCCGGTGGCCGGCGCGACGAAACACTCCCGCGGCTGGTAGGCCGCGACGAGAGCGTTTCGAACCCGCTCGGCCATCTCCGGGGCCTCGGCATGCGCCACACCGAATCGTATCACTATTGGACGCGGCGTGAGACGCTTGTCCAACAATGCGAGCACCCGGGGGATCAGACTGTCCTTTCCACGGACTCGGTCGACTGGAATGACCCTGCCGGCGGCATCCAGTGACAGAACCGGCTTCACGTCCAGCATGCCGGCGATCCAGGCCTTGCCCCGCGACACCCGGCCGGAACGGAGCAAGTTGTCGTAGCGATCGACGGTGAGCAGCATCCCCGCCTGGCCCCGGATCCGCTCCAGCTCCCGCGCGATCGTCCCGCCGCTCCAGCCCGCCGCGGCGAGCTCCGCTCCCCGGAGTGCCAGCATCCCGAGTCCGAGCGACGCCGACCGGCTGTCCACCAGGTGGACACCGCTGATCCCGGCCGCCCGCACCGCCGCCTGGGCCGACGCGAAGGTACCCGAGAGCGAGGCCGACAGGAGAACGGCGACCACTTCGTCGGCCTCGGCTCGCGCATCGCGGAGCACCCGGACGAAGTCGGCCGGAGTGGGCTGCGATGTGGTCGGCAGCTCCCGCGCCGTCCGCAGGCGCCGGTAGAACTCCTCCGGCTTGAGCTCCACCCGATCGCGAAAGGTCTCGGTGCCGAAGACGACCTGCAGCGGAACCAGGGCGATGTGGTGCCGGTCGAGCACCGAGTCGGCCAGATCGGCCGAGGAATCGGTCACCAGCGCGACCGCGCGGCGTTCGGTGTGCGCAAGACGGCGGTGCTGGGCCCGCATATCGTCGGCCTTGGTGGTCTCGACCCGGCCCCAGCGCGACGCATAGGTAAAGACGGCCTCGGGGCTGTCGGTGTGCACATGAATCTTCAGGATATCGCCCGCCGACGCGACCACCACCGACCCGCCGAACGAGTGCATCGCCGACCGGACCTCGTTGGCCGGCGGCAGCTGCTCCCCGCGCACCAGCACCTCGGTGCAGAACTGGAAATCCCGCTCGGCCGCCACGTCCACCAGCGCCGCCGGCACCTCGGATACCGTGGCGTCCGCCGCCACCGGCAGGATGGGGTCGCCTTCGATATACCGCACCACGCCTTCCAGCATTCGCACGAAGCCCTTGCCCCCGGCATCGACCACGCCGGCCTCCCGGAGCACCGCCATCAGCTCGGGCGTCCGGGCCAGCGCGATCTCGGCTTCGGCGAGCAGCCGCCGCATGAACTCGGCGAGGTCGGTCGAATCGCCCGCTGCTCGCTCGGCCGCGGCGGCCGCCTCCCGGGTGACCGTGAGGATCGTGCCCTCGCGGGGATCGTCCAGGGAGTCATAGAGCCGGTCCGCCCCGGCCCGGAGGGCGGCGGCGATCTGGGCGGCGTTCGCCGACGGGCGCTCCCCGAGCGCGTCGCTGAAGCCGAGGAGGAAGTGGGCCAGCATCATCCCGGAGTTGCCCCGCGCGCCGAGCACTCCCGCGCGCGCCATGGTGCGCGCCGTCTCCGAAAGCGGCGCGTCGCCGAGCGCCCGGAGGGCGTCGGCGACGGCGCGAAGGGTCAGGCTGAAATTGGTGCCGGTATCGCCGTCGGGAACGGGAAAGACGTTGATCCGGTTGATCTCGTCGCGGCCGGCGGCGACCCAGTCGGCGGCGGCGAACAGGGCTCGCGCCAGCCGGGGACCGTCGACATACGCGATCCCGACGCTCATGCGTGGCGGATCACTCCGCCACGACCGAGACGCGTACCTCCGCGTGCACTTCGGGGTGGATCCTCACGGTCACGACGTGGTCGCCCAGGGACTTGATGGGGTGCTCCAGCTCGATCTTCCGCCGATCGACCGAATGCCCTTGGCGTCCGAGGGCGTCGGCCACGTCCTGCGCGGTGACGGAGCCGAACAGCTTGCCCTCCTCGCCCGCCTTGCCGGGGATGGTCAGGCTCACGGCCGAGAGCTTCGCCGCGGCCTTCTCGGCCTCGGTCTTCTCGGCGGCGTTGCGGACGCCGCGGGCCTTCGTCTCGGCCGCGATCCGCTTCTTGTTGCCCTCGGTGGCCTCGTAGGCGAGACCGTGGGGCAGGAGGTAGTTGCGGGCATACCCGGGCTTCACCCGCACCATCTCTCCGGCCCTGCCGAGGGTCTTGATGTCCTCCCGCAGGATCACTTCGATCATCTTCAGAACCCTCCGGTTGCCGGCGTCTGGCGACGCCGGAAATCTAGCCATGTGTCGGCAAGGCCGACGATCGTCAATCCACAGAGCACGAACGGCAGCAGCACCAGGGTGACCAAGCCGAGGGCCGCGAGCACCGGCAGCGGAACGCGGCGGACCCCGCCGACGAACACCGCGAGACCCCGCGTGGCGTAGAGCGACACCCAGACCAGCAGGATGTTGGCGCCGGCCTGCCGCACCCATTCTGGCTCGGGCACCAGTGCCAGCGCGAGCCCGATCACCCAGCCCCAGATCAGCTGATCGCTGAACCCGAATGCGGTGAAGGGAGCGGGCGGGGGGCCGACCGGCTTATCCGCGATTCGATGGTACCAGGCGTAGGCCAGCCGCACGCCCGCGATGGCGGCGAGGGCCAGCAGCGCCGGGTAGAGCATGGAGACTGTGTCTGCCATGGCGGCCATCTGGGCCGACATCTCCGCCCCGCCGGCGAGGCCCGACCACTGAGCCCGGAGCTGCTCCTGCATCGACGTTAGCTCCGACTCGACCGCCACCTGGAGCGAGCTCCAGCGCAGCCCGAAGCCGTACATCCAGATCGCGAGTCCGAGCGCCGCGCCGCCGGTCGCCGCCAGCGCCCGGGACACCCGGTTCGACGGGCGGTACAGCGTCAGGGCGAGGAAGCTCCCGGACACCAGCACCGCGGCGGCGCGGGCGAACTGCGATCCGAGACCGCCGGCGTGGAGCAGCCAGAGCCCCGACCAGGTGACGGCGCCGAGGAGCCAGAGCCACTCGCGCACCGTGCCGGGACGGGACAGCAGCAGGAGCGCGGCGAGGGGCCCGAACACGAACATCGGCGGCGCCAGCAGGAGATACCCCGCCAGGGCGAAAACCTGGCCCCAGTTGCGGACCGCAGGCCCTGCCGCGCGCGCGGGCGTGCTCAGCCCACGAAGCCCTTGATGTACGGCAGCAGCGCCAGCTGCCGGGCCCGCTTGATGGCGGTGCTGAGCTGCCGCTGGTGCCGGGCGCAGGTGCCCGAAAGCCGGCTGGGCAGGATCTTTCCCCGCTCGGTCAGGAAGCGCGACAGGGTGCGCTCGTCCTTGTAGTCCACGACCCGGACGCCGGACTCGCAGATGGCGCAGGTCTTCTGTGGCCGCCTCATTCGTCATCCTCCTCTTCACTCTTGCCCGCGGTGACCGGCACCGGCTGGGCCCCTTCGTTCACGACGACCAGGAACCGCAGCACGCCCTCGTCGAGCTTGATGGCGCGCTCGAACTCGGGCAGAGCCGTGGCGTCGGCGTCGAACTTGGCGACGACGTAGTAGCCGGTCTCGTGCTTCTTGATAGGGTAGGCGAGCGTGCGCTTGCCCCAGTGACTCACCTGGGGAGCTTCGGCGCCGGACTGCGGAATGAGGGAGTTGAAGCGCGCGAGGCGCTCATTGATGGCCGCCTCTTCGAGTGCACTATCGAAGATATAGACGACCTCATACTGACGGGTCATGACACCTTCCTTCGGTCTGAGTCGCCCCGGGCCTGGTGCGGGCTCCGGAGAGGATGATTTGTGAGGGGCGTAAGATAGGCGCGGTGAGGCCGGGCCGGTAGTCGCGATCAGGTCTTCGTCAGCCGGGCCTGCCATCCCTCCGACAGCCCTCGGCAGCGGGCCAGCGAGGCCGCGGCAGCCCGGTCGCGGCCCCGCTCCTGGTAGGTCCGGGCGGCCCGGCGCACGCTCCAGAGCGGGTTGGGCCGGTCCTCGATGCGGACGGCCTGTCCGGCCTCCACCGAGCCCTCGGTGAGGACCCGGAGGTACCACCCGCTCCTGCCGTTGCGCCGGACGATGGCGATCATGTCGGGGACCTGATGGCGCCGGGCCAGGGTGGCGCAGGGCTGGCGGGGCTGGGAGACCTCGAACCGCACCCCGTTGATCTCGAGGATGTCGCCGATGCACACCGAATCCTCGTCCAGCTGGGTGACCGACAGGTTCTCTCCGAAGGCGCCCGGACCCATCGAGCGGCCGAGCTCGGCCTCCCACAGCGAGTAGTGGCCCAGGGAGTACATCAGCACGGCTTGATCCGGCCCGCCGTGCACCCGGGTATCCGCGACCGCATCGCCTGCAAGGCCGAGCTGCCCGACCCGGACCTGGCCCGCCACGGGCGATTTCCAGATGGCGCTGGTGAAGGCCCGCTGCATCGGATCGGCGGCGCCAGGCGTACCGACGGTCTTGGGGATGCCGACCAGGACCGAGGCCAGCAGGATCACGAGCTGAACCGGAACAGGAGCACGTCGCCGTCCTTCACCACGTACTCCTTGCCTTCGGCGCGGGAGAGACCTTGCTCCCGGGCCGGCTTCCACCCGCCGACCCGCACGAAGTCGTCGTAGGCGACGGTCTCCGCGCGGATGAAGCCCTTCTCGAAATCCGAGTGGATCACACCCGCGGCGGCGGGCGCCTTGTCGCCGCGGTGGATGGTCCAGGCCCGGACCTCCTTCTCGCCGGCGGTGAAATAGCTCTGCAGTCCGAGCAGGTGGTACGCGGCGTGGGCCAGCCGGTCGAGCCCCGACTCGCTCACGCCGAGGGAGTCGAGAAACTCCTTGCGATCCTCCACGGCCAGCTCCGCCAACTCCGCCTCGACTTTGGCGGAGAAGGTCACCACCTCCGCGCTCTCGCCTTCTTTCCCGACGGCCGAGCGCAAGGCCTCGACGTAGCGATTGCCCGCGATGATCTCATCCTCGCCCACGTTCGCGGCGTAGAGGACCGGCTTGGCGGTGAGGAGATTGAATCCGCGGTAGGCCGCCGCCTCCTCTTCGGTGGGGACGACGGAGCGAGCCGGGCGTCCGGCCGCGAGCGCCTCGCGGACCGACTCGAGCAGGCGCTGCTCCAGCTTGGCCGCGGGATCGCCCGAGCGGGCGGCGCGGGTCGATTTGTCCAGCCGCTTCTCCACGCTCGCGAGGTCGGCGAGGCCCAGCTCGATGTTGATGATCTCGCGGTCGCGCGCCGGATCGACCGCGCCTTCCACGTGCTGGACGTCGGAGTCCTCGAAGCAGCGGACCACGTGCACGATCGCGTCCACCTCGCGGATGTTCGCGAGGAACTGGTTGCCCAGGCCCTCGCCTTCGCTGGCGCCTTTCACCAGCCCGGCGATGTCCACGAACTCCACCACCGCCGGCACGGTCCGCTCGGGCGACACGATGCCTGCCAGGACGTCGAGCCGGGGATCGGGGACCTGCACGATGCCGGTGTTGGGCTCGATCGTGGCGAACGGGTAGTTGGCGACCAGGGCGCCGGCGGACGTGAGCGCGTTGAAGAGCGTGCTCTTGCCGACGTTGGGAAGACCGACGATGCCGAGGCGTAGCATGGACTGTCAGCTGTCCGAGGGTGTGGCGTCCGGCCGGCGGTTGTGCTGGGCCATCGCCTTTTCGATGCCGTCGGTGAGCCAGCTTTCCACCGCATCGGCCATGGGATCGAGGAGGGAGCCGAGCAGCTCGCGCTCCTCAGGGAGAAACGGATCCAGCACGAAGTCGCTCAGGCCTTCCAGCTCGGGCGGTACCGGCCCGACGCCGATGCGGAGGCGGGCGTAGTCCTGCCGGCGGAGGGTGCCTTCCACGCTCTTGAGCCCGTTGTGGCCTCCGGCCGAGCCGGCGCCGCGCAGGCGGAACCGCCCGATCGGCAGTGCGACGTCGTCCACCAGGATCAGGAGGTCGCGGCTGGGATCGAATTCGGGGAGGGCCAGCAGCGGCGCCAGCGCGGCGCCGCTTCGGTTCATGTAGGTCTGGGGCTGCATCACCCGCACCGGATGCCCGTTCCAGGCGCCCTCGGCCACGCGGGCCCGGTCGCCGCGGCGCGGGGCACCGAGCCGCCAGCGTCCCACCAGGTGGTCGGCCAGGCGAAACCCGGCGTTGTGCCGGGTTTCGGAATACTCCGGGCCGGGGTTGCCCAGTCCAACGATGGCGCGCAGCGCTCAGGCTTTCGGCTTGGTCTCGCCCTCGTCCTCGCCATCGGCGTCGGCCTTCGGCTTCCGGATGAGCTCGGGCTCGGTCGGCGCGACCTCCTCGACCACGGCAGGGGCCTCTTCGGTCCGCGGGGCCACGACGGAGCAGACCGGCGTGTCGGGGTCGTTGAGGATCCGGGCCTTCGGGATCGAGATGTCGCGAACGAAGAGCGAGTGCCCGATGGCGAGCGTGGTGACGTCCAGCTCGACGTGCTCCGGGATGTCGCCCGGGAGGACTTCGATTTCCAGGTCGCGGAGCGAGTGGTCGAGCACGCCGCCGAAGTTGCGCACGCCGTCGGGGATGCCGACGAGGTGCACCGGCACTTCGAGGGTGATCTTCTCGTCGGCCCGGATCTCGTAGAGATCGAGGTGCAGGATCTGGGCGGGACGGATCGAGTCGCGCTGGATCTCGCGGATCAGCGCCCGCACGGGGGGCCGTCCGTCGATCGCCACATCGACGATGGTGGTCCCCGCGCTGATCCCGATCAGCATCTTGTTGAGGGCCATCGTATCGACCGCGAGGGCCTCGGGCACACGATCGTGTCCGTAGATCACGCCGGGCACCTTGCCTGAGCGGCGAAGCGAACGGGCGGCGCCTTTCCCGGTGTCGCTACGGGTGGCGGCTTGAAGGCTGGCTTGCTGGGCCATGACAAAGCTCCGCTGAGATACGCTTGAACGTCAGTCGAACAACGAACTCACCGATTGGTCGCTGTGGGTGTAGCCGATCGCCTTGGCCAACAGGCCGGCGATCGAAAGCACCTTCAGCCGGTCGAACCGCCGCTCCTTGGGGAGGGCGATCGTATTGGTCACCGCCACTTCCTTCACCGGCGACGCCATGAGCCGGTCGACGGCCGGGCCGGAGAGCAGGGCGTGGGTGGCGCAGCAATAGACGTCCTGCGCGCCCAGCCGCTTCAGCGCCGTGACCGCTTCCGCCATGGTGCCGGCGGTGTCGATCATGTCGTCGGGAATGAGGCAGTCCCGGCCGCTGACCTCGCCGACGACGTTGAGCACCTCCGCCACGTTGGCCGACGGCCGGCGCTTGTCGATGATCGCCAGCGACGCGTTGAGCCGCTTGGCGAACCCCCGGGCCATCTTGGCCGATCCGACGTCGGGCGCGACGATGACCAGGTCGCGCAGCGCCTTCTGGCGGTAGTGGCTGACCAGGATGGGCGCCGCATAGAGGTGATCGACCGGCAGGTCGAAGAACCCCTGGAGCTGGTGCTGGTGAAAGTCCATCGCCAGCACCCGGTCGGCGCCCGCCATCGAGACCATGTTGGCCATCAGCTTGGCGCTGATCGCCACCCGGGGCTGGTCCTTCCGGTCCTGCCGGGCGTAGCCGAAGTAGGGGATGACCGCCGTCACCCTGGCCGCGCTGGCCCGCCGGGCGGCGTCCATGAGGAGCAGCAGCTCCATCATGTTCTCCGCGGGCGGGTTGGTGGGCTGGATGATGTAGACGTCCCGCCCTCGCACGTTCTCGTCGATCTTGACGAACAACTCGCCGTCGGCGAAGCGCCGAAGCGTGACTTGGCACAGAGGCTGCCCCAAGTGCGCGGCCACCTCTTCGGCTAGGGGCCGGTTGGCCGACCCGCTCAGGAGCAGCATCTGGCTGCGCGACAGCGACAGGTCCGTCATATTCGAGCCCGCAAACCTAGCCACCACCACAGGGTTACGTCAACCGGAGGCCTCCGCACGCGGAGGGCGCGGGGCGGCCCCGACACTATGGTTGGACCGCCACAGCTGTGGAGCCCTCGCACATGTTACTGTTCTTCACACGTACACCAGCTATGACTTTGTGACGCGTATCATTGCCAAATGCTGCAGTGTTCGATCAGTTGACGATTACCGGGTGGCACGTCTCTCGCACCCACGGTGCCCCGGGCCGGCCTATGCGGCCGCTCCACACTCCTGACTCTCAATTGAGGCTGGAACTCCACTATGCGATCGTTCCATCGGAATCTGTCGTTCGTGGCGCTGAGCCTGGTGGTTGCCGCTTGTGGCGACGATAACGGCGGCGGGCCGGACAACACTGCGCCGACCGCTAACTTCGCGGCACCGACCTGCGACTTCGCGACCCTGACCTGTACCTTCACCGACGCCAGCACCGACGGCGATGGCAGCATCGCCTCGCGGGCCTGGACGTTCGAGAACGGCACCCCGGCAACGTCCACCGAAGCGACTCAGGAAGTGGTCTTCTCCGCCGCCGGCCCCAACACCGTCACCCTGACCGTCACCGACAACGAAGGCGCCACTGATGACTTCACTCAGGAGGTGACCATCACCGAGGTGGCCAACCAGCCGCCGACGGCCTCGTTCACGGTGAGCTGCGCGTCGCTCGAGTGCACCTTCACCAACACCAGCACCGACGCCGACGGGACCATCGCCAGCTACGCCTGGGACTTCGGCGATCCGACCAGCCCGGACAATACCTCGACCGTTGAAGATCCGGTCCACGTCTACACGTACACCGAGCTCACCTCGGTAACCGTGACCCTGACGGCGACCGACGACGACGCCGAGGCGGGAAGCACCACCCAGGAGTTCACCGTATCGCCGGCCGCCGGCCTCACCTGCGACGGCGTGGCCTGCACGCTGGAGCTGGAAGCGGATGCCAGCGTGACGGTCTCGCTCACCAGCGCCGATTGCGAGGCGGAGGGGAACACCTTCGTCATCCTGACTCCGGTGCTCGACACGCTCTTCACCGACGGGTGCAACACGCCGGAGCCCGGCACGCCCGACGCCACGTTCCAGCTCGACAACGGGACCGTCTTCACGACAGGTACCGAGATCACCGCGGAGGTCATTTCCGGTCTGCCCGACCAGGACAATCCTCCCGTGGTGAACGTGACCGGCGCGTACCCGGTATGGACCTTGTCCTTCGATGACGGCCGCGGTGGTGTGGGCGAGCCGGACTTCAACGACCTGATCATCACCGTTACAGCCAACCCGTAGGACCCACTGTTTCAACCGAGGGGGCGTGTCCCGCCGGACCTAACGGTCCGGCGGTGGCCCCCCGGGCGCGCCAAATCGGCGTGCCATAGGACCCTTCACCCCGGTAGGAGCGTATGAGAGCGACTCGCTGGTCTTCGATGGGATTGGTGCTTGCCGTAATGACGGCCGCGTGCGGCGAGGACTCGCCGGGTAACGTGGGGCCCGAGCCCCAGGAAAACGTGGCGCCGACCGCGAACTTCAGCGCCTCCTGCCTCTACATGGAGTGCGACTTCGCCGACGCCAGCAGCGACAGCGACGGCAGCCTGGTGCAGTGGCTCTGGGAGTTCGGCGACGGCGAGACCTCGACCGATCCGAACCCGGTGCACACCTTCGCCACGCCGGGCGAGTACTCGGTCCGCCTCACGGTGACCGACGACAGCGCGGCCACCGGCGCCCGGACCCGCGCCACGACCGCGGCGGAGCAGGTCATCACCTCGCTCACCTGCGCCGACGGCAGCGCCCCGGGCGGCTTCGTGTCCTGCACGCTCCGCCTGGAAGAGCCCTCGGGCTTCAAGGTGGTGCTGAACAGCAAGAGCTGTGAGGCGCATGGGAACGTCTTCCGGATCACCGCGCCGGTCGTCGACACGTTGACCGTGGACGGCTGCTACGAAGCTGTGAACACCGAGATCACCCACGCCGGGCCGTTCCCGGCCGGGACCGAGATCGCGGCTGAAGTCATCGCGCCACTGCTGGCGAATCCGCCGGCGCTTCGCGTGGCCGGGGCATACCCGGAGTGGACTCTGAGCTACGAGGACGGCGTCGACACCGACTTCGACGACCTGATCATGACGGTGACCGCGCTGCCGGAGTAAGGCCGCGCAGTACGAACGGAATGCTGCCGCCGGATGGGTCCTCCCGTCCGGCGGCAGTGCTTTCCGGGGGCCTTGAGCTCCAGCGACTACTGGACCCGGCGATACACGTCCAGCGTCGCCTGCGCCGCCGACCGCCAGTCGAACAGGCGCGCGCGCTCGTGTCCCAGCACCTTAAGGCGCGCCGCCTCCTCGGCGTTCGTCGCCTGTTCCAGGCCGGCCTCGATTCCCTCGACCGAGAAGGGATCGACCAACACCGCCGCGCCCCCCGCGATCTCGGGCGCCGAGGCCGTCTGCGAAGTGACCACCGGAGCGCCGCAGGCCATCGCCTCGATGATCGGCAGGCCGAAGCCCTCGTAGATGGAGGGATACAGAAAGGCCGCGGCGCCCCCGTAGAGCCGCCGGAGCTCGGCCTTGTCGACGTAGCCGAGCAGGAAAACGCCAGGCGGGAGCGCCGCGCCGTTGCGCTGTACCTCGGGGTCCAGCGAGGCGCCGGTGATCTTGAGGGCGTACGAGCCGCGATGCGCGCCGCGGGCGCGCCAGCGGCTGAAGGCCTCGATCAGCCGGCGGGTGTTCTTCCTCGGGGAGACCCCTCCGACGGCCAGCAGGTACGGTGGCTCGTCGCGGCGCGGTGGCGGCGGCTCGGCGGCGGCGAACTCGGGGTCGAGCCCGTGGTAGATGACCTCGATCCGCGACGCCGCTACACCGGCGCGCTTGATGAGGTCGTCCGCGGTGTAGCGTGAGACCGCGATGATGCGGTCGGCGCGGCGCAGCACCCAGGGGAACAAGGCGCCGTACATCACCCGGAGCTTCCGGGCATACAGCTCAGGATGCACCTGCCAGCCGAGGTCGTGCACCGTGGCGACGCAGCGGTCGCGGCGGCGGAGCGAGTAGGGCAGGAAGCCATCCATCCCGTGGAACAGAATGCCGCCGCGCGGCGCCACCGCGCGCAGACAGCGCCACTGGTCGAACCAGGTCTTCCACAGCATGGCGCGCAGCGCTCCGATCGCGCCCGCCGGAAAATCGGGCCGGCGGCTCGGGATCACCTCGCGCAGGCCGGGCTGCTCCAGGCCGAGCGGCGCCCAGGTGAGCGCGGTGATCTCCACCTGACCGCTCCGGGCGAGCGAGGTCAGGAGCTGTTCCATATAGACCTCGATCCCGGTGCGGGGACCGGCGAGGTGTCGGGCGTTGACGAAGAGCTCCAAGGTCACCGGGACCCGACCTGCTCCAGCACCGCGAGCGTCTGCTCGGCGCAGCGGCGCCAGGTGAACGGCCGGCTGCGCTCCCGTCCTGCCCGGATCAGCGCCGCCCGAAGATCCTGGTCGTCCAGCACGCGGCGAATACCGCCGGCGATGCTCTCGACGTCCTCCGGATCCACCAGCACCGCGGCGCCCTCGGCCAGCTCCTTGGTCCCGTACCGGTCGGCCGTCACGACGGGGCATCCCGACGCCATCGCCTCGAGCACCGGGAGCCCGCACGACTCGAAGAGGGAAGGCAGCAGCAGCGCGTCCGCCAGCGCGTAGAAGGCGGCGAGGTCCTGCTGCTCGATCCAGCCCGGCCGGCGGACCCACGCGCCGATGCCCAGCGCTTCAGGCTCTCCCACTTCGCGCTCGGAGAGGAAGCGGTTCTCGCCGCCGGCGATCACCAGCGGAACGCCGCGCTCGGGTCCCACCTTGGCATAGGCCCGCACCAGCCGGGTGAAATTCTTCGGCGGATAGATCGCTCCGGCGTAGAGGACGAACCGCTCCGGGAGCGAGTACTTCGCGCGGACCTCGCGGAGGCGCGCGTCATCGATCGGCCGGCGGAAAACGTCATCGACGCCGGAATACACCGTCATGACGCGGTCCGGGCCCACGGGCAAATAGTGCATCACGTGCTCGCGAGTGATCTCCGAGACGGCGATGATGGCGTCGGCGCGGGCGGCGTAGCGGGGCACCAGGAAGCGGTGGCTCAGCCGGTCCACGAAGCGGGAGGCCCACGGCATCACGTACCAGTCGAGTCCGTGGCAGACCCAGACCGAAGGGCAAGGCGCGCGGAGCGGTATGGAGTACTTCGGATTGAACAGGAGGTCGATTCGATGCCGGCGCACTGCCGCGGGCACGGCGACCTGGTCCCAGCCGAGGAAGGTCCGGGCCGGGAGGGCGACTTCTTCCACCTGCGCATCGCCGGCGTGGATGCCGAGCAGAGCGGGATTGCGGTAGAGCAGGACGAACGTGTGGCCCGAGCCCAGCTCGAGCAGGTTCTGGAGCAGCTGCCGCGTGTAGACCCGGACTCCGCCCATATGCTGGTCGTAGTGCCGCAGCATGACTCCGATGCGCAGGGCCGGCTCCCGGTGAAGTGGAGCGGGTTAAGGTAACATGCCCGCAGCCGGCTGCACCCGGCGGGGGACCGCGCTTGGCGGACAAGCCGCAGCGGGTTAGCCTTCCCGCAGCGCCCTCGCAACATGGCTCCGGGCGCCGCATGTAAGTACCGCAAGAGCAATATGTTGCACGCCAAAACTTCGAGCCCGCCGCGGCCTGGAAGGTGCAGGGTGTGTCCGCGGCATTTTCACCTCGTGGGGACCATGACTCGACACCGGACGCTGCGCCCTTCTGTCCTGGCGATCCTGCTCGCGGCGGCGACGCTGCGCTGCAGCGGGAACAACGACCCATCCACACCGACCGCCATCGAGATGGCCGGCGGCGACGAGCAGACCGGTCCGGTGGGACAGGCGCTGACCAATCCCCTCGTGGTGCGGGTGCTCGATCAGGATGGCGACCCGGTGGGTGGCGTGTCGGTGCAGTGGGACGCCGAGGGCGCGGGCAGCGTCAGCCCGACCTCGGTGGAGACCGGATCCGACGGCCGCGCCTCGGTCACCCGTACCCTGGGACCGGAGATTGGCCAGCAGACCACGACCGCGACGGCCAGCGGTCTCGACGGCTCGCCGGTCACTTTCACCTCGACCGCGACCGAAGGCGGCGGCGGCGAAGGCGGCATCGCCATCACCACCAATCCTCCGGTGTCGGCGCTGAGCGGCGAGGTGTTCGATCCCGTGGTCCAGCCCGTGGTGCTGGTGACGGACGACGCCGGCAATCCTGTCGCCGGCGCGGAGGTCACCGCGGCGCTGGCTTCGGGGAGTGGCACGCTCGAGGGGGCTACCACCGCGACGACCGACGCCGCCGGCGTAGGCCGCTTCGGCGACCTCGGCATCAGCGGCACCGGATCGCACACCGTCGAGTTCACCGCCGGCGCCGCGAGCGTGACTTCCTCGCCGGTCGATGTGGCGGCGCTGCCGGCGGAGGCCACCTCGGGCGACTGGGGGCCGCTGGTCACGTGGGACATCGTGCCCCTGCACATGAGCCTGATGCCCAACGGGAAGGTGCTGGCGTGGGGCAAGACCGACGCGGCCGACACGATGGGCATGCCCCGGATCTGGGATCCGAGCGCGGGCAACCCGGCGGGGCTGCCGATGATCGACGTGGATACGATGCTGTTCTGCTCGGGCCACGTGCTCATGCCCGACGGACGGCTGATGGTCGCGGGCGGTCATCTCCAGGACGACGCCGGGATCGCCACGACGTATCTGTTCGACCAGAACGGCACGCCGCAGCGCGTGGCCAACATGACGAACGGGCGATGGTATCCCACGCTGACCGTGCTGCCGGACGGCCGGATCCTCAGCATGGCGGGACGCAACCAGGCCGGCAGCGTGGTGCGCACTCCCGAGATCTTTGAGAGCAACGCCTGGGTGGCGCTGCCCGGTGCGAACGGCGGAGCGGCTGACGAGATCCCCTACTATCCGCGGAACTTCGTGGCGCCCGACGGCCGGGTGTTCTACGCCGGCGAGCGGGTCAGCGCCCGCTGGTTCGAGGTCGATGGGACGGGCGCGGGCGGCGGCCGCGGCCGCTGGGTCGACGGACCCAACCACATCTGGCCCAACAACCGCGACTACGGCACGGCCGTGATGTACGAACCGGGCAAGATTCTCTATGCCGGCGGCGGCGGCCACACCGGCTGGCCCACGCCCGATCCCAAATCCGCGACGCCCACGGCGACGGCCGAGCGGATCGACCTGACCCAGGCCAGTCCGACCTGGCAGGATGCCGGCAACATGTCGGCCGCGCGCCGGCACCTCAACTCCACGATCCTGCCGGACGGTCAGGTGCTGATCACCGGCGGCACCAGCGGCGCCGGCTTCGTGAACATCGATGAGGGCCTGGCGGTGAGGACGGCCGAGGTCTGGAATCCCGCCACGGGGCAGTGGACCACGCTCGCGGCGAACAGCAAGATGCGGATCTACCACTCGGTGTCGCTGCTGATGCCCGACGGCACGGTGCTGCACGGGGCCAGCGGCGACGCGCTGGCGATCCAGCCGGGCGGTGGCATCGTGCCGGTGCCGCCGGAGCGGAACCACGAGATCTTCTCGCCGCCGTATCTGTTCAAAGGCGCGCGGCCCACGATCACCAGCGCGCCGACCACGGTTACCTACGGCCAGGTGTTCTCGGTGGCGACGCCGAATGCCGCGCAGATCACCGACGTGCGCTGGATCCACCTCGGCTCGGTGACCCACGCGTTCGACATGGGCCAACGGGCCAACACGCTCACCTTCACGCGCACCGCCACCGGCGTGGATGTCACCGCGCCGGCCAACCAGAACCTGGCGCCTCCGGGGCACTACCAGGTGTTTATTCTGAACCGGAACGGGGTGCCGTCGGCGGGGGCCACTATAAGGATTCAGTAAGCATTCGGGAACTGCGTGAAAAGTGAAAAGTGAAAGGTGAAAGGGAGAAACCCTGCTAGATCGGGTTCCTCCCTTTCACTTTTCACCTTTCACTTTTCACGCAGTTCCTCACAACACCTTCTGTCAGCTCCACCTTTCTCCAGGTTCAGATCTCGTCCGCTCTCCCGGCCGCGGCCAGCACCCGCTGGCGCTGGCCGGCGGTGACCATGTCGCGCTCGATCACCTTGCGGACGATGCGGGCCACGAACGAGTACCCCCGCGGCTCGGCGATCAGCCAGCGGTGCCACTCCAGCTCATCCAGCGCGATCTCCACGTCTTCCCGGCCCAGCATCGCCGTGCGCTCGAGCAGCGCCGCCGGCACCAGGTCGCCGAGGACGGCGGCCGCGGCCAGCACCCGCTGGGCCGGCGGGCTGAGGCGTCTGAATCCGATCCGGATGGCGGCGACGACCGCGTCCGGCAGGCCGCCGGGCAGGGTCTGGTCCAGGGTTCGGAGCGGCTCGGGCCACGCCTCCGAGACCGTCTTCAGGTCGAGGCCGAGGGCGACGGCGCGAAGCAGCTCGACGGCGAGCAGGGGCAGTCCCGCGGAATCGGTCGCGACCCGGCGGGTGACCCGATCGATGGCGATCGAGTCGTACCCGGGCAGCATGCGCTCGGCGAGCCGCCGGAGCGCAGTGCGATCCAAGGGGCGAAGCCGGAGCACCTCGCCGGCCAGATCCCGTCCGATGCGGGAGCGCAGCTCATCCAGCTCGGGGCGGGGAGGGTGGGGGACGACCGCCAGCAGGATGGCGAGCGGAGTGCCGGCCAGGTCCCGCATGAGCGGACCGATCGCGGAGGCGGACTCTCCGTCCAGCCACTGCGCGTCATCGACCGCCAGCACGACCGGCCGCTCTTCCGCCGCGGCGCGGAGCGTCTCGATGACGGCGCGACCCAGCGGCTGAGCCGAGCCGACCGGCACGCCGGCGAAGCGCGCGCTCCAGTCGGGAAGCTCCCGGGCAAAGGCGGCGAGCGCCTCGGGCGCCGCGGCGCCGATCCCGGAGGCCTCCAGCAAGCCGCCTCGGGCGATCGCGAGCACGCCGCTCCAGGGCTCCGTGCGATCGGCCTCGACGGCCCGCGCGGCGGCGATCGAGGTGCCGTCGAGCCGGAGCCGGGCCAGCGCCTCCTCCAGCAGACGAGTCTTCCCGACTCCCGATTCGCCCTCCAGCACGAACACGCAGGCCCGCCGCTCGCGGCTGGAGCGGGCGACCTGCTCCAGCAGCCGGCCCAGCTCGTCGGTGCGTCCTTCGAGCGGGGCCCGGACCATGGCGTCCCCCTCGACATATCCGCCCGACGTGTGATGCCGCTGCACCCGCTCGCGGCGGACCCGTTCCGCCAGGGCCCGGGTCTCTTCGCCCGGTTCCACTCCCACCTCCTCGGCCAGGCGCGCCTGGAACCGGTCGAAGACCTCCAGCGCGCCCGACCGGTCGCCGGAGAGCGACATGCACCGCAGTGCGGCCCCGACCGCCAGCTCCGAGGTCGGCTCCAGGGCGAGCGCGCGGGTCGCGTACGACGAGGCATCCTGGGTCCGGCCGGCTCGGCTCAGCGCTTCGGACCCACGGACCAGCACCTCCACGCCCTTCCGGCGCCACAGCTCCCGTTCGGCCCCGAGCCAGTCCTCGAACTCCGAGGCGCCGGGCACGGCGAACCCCTCCAGGAAATCCCCGGCGATGAGCTCCGCCGCCGCCTCCCAGTTCCCCTCCGCGGCAAGGAGCTCGAGCCGATCGACGTCGATCTCCACGAACCCGGGGGCCAGCCGGACCTGGCCGGCCGTGGTATCGACCGACGCCTCGCCGGCATGGCGGCGGATGACCCGGAGGGCCTCGCTCAGGGAATGTCGCGCCGCCGTCTCGGTCCGGTCACCCCAGAGCAGCCCGACCAGGTGTTCCCGGCTGCGCGCGTTCCGCGGCGACCGGGCCAGGTAGATCATGAGCGCCAAGTGCTTGCGCCAGAGGAGGTCGGGCGGCGCGGGCCCCCCGTCGAGGGTGACGTCGACGGGGCCGAGGGCGCGGCAGAGGATCAGAGACGCCTCACTTGACGCTGGCTTGACGGCGGATGGCGATGGTTGTGTCGCAGGATCGGACCACCTCTGGATGGAGCGCAACCATGGAGCCCGACGCAACCGCCAACGCCCTCGAGCTCGGTGAGCACGAGACCACCGGCTTGCTCCCCGTAGGTTTCGCCTTCGAGCGCTTCGGGGCGCGGTACGATCATTTCGACCTGTCGAGCGACGGATTCATCCGCTTCGGCGGTGTTCAACAGGAGGACGGACCCGACGAGCGCGTGCCGCTCAGCGCGGAGGGACGCGGCCGTCTGGGTGCCGGCCGGGTGACATACGAGGTGCGGGGTGTTGCGCCGCGCCGCCGGCTGGTTCTCACGTTCACCGAGCCGGGATTGTCTCGGGCGGCATTCCAACTCATTGTCTATGAACGGACCGGGATCGTGGATTTGAGCGACCGGCCGGTCAGAGCTTGGGAGACCCCACGATTCGACAGCTCGACATGGTCCACCCGTCCGCTCGCCTCCCGAACTCAGCCCGGAAAATCGGGGTGCTGCTGAGACGGCCGCCCATCGCGTCGCGCCACTCCAGCCGCAGGCTGAACTCGGCGGCGGCGGCCCGGGCGCCCAGCTCTCTGGCGCCATCCACCCGGCGGCCGACCACCGCTTTCCACGGCTCGGTCCGGAGAATCCGGGTCAACCGGCGCATCTTCTCCCTGTCGGCCAGCGTCTCCGGGCGGTAGAGCTCCTCGACCCGGTCCACATCCTTCGAGCGCAACGCGGCGTAGCAGTCCTCCACCCCGTCTCGCAGCAGGGACTCGAGCTTGGCCCGGTCGACTGGAGGAAGGGCCGGCTTGGCGGCACGGAGAGGGGCGGCGGCGGGCGGCTCGTCCGCCGCGTCGCGCCCCAGCTCTGGCGTGAGGGGAACGTAGGCGGACGTGTCGGGGTAGATCCGGTCCCCCTGAAGCTCCGTCTCCATCGCGGGTGCTTGGCCGGCATCCGCTTCGCCGGCGGTCCCGCCGATCCGGGCGGAATCAGCGGCGGCCGTATCGGCCGGTGACATCCGCCCCGCCGAGTCGGCCGGCTGGGCTGCGGGCTGCCGCCGCGCCCGGCGGATCAGGCGCCCGGGCGCCGCCGTGCCCCGGTTGATCGCGGGGATCGAGTCGGCGCCAGCCGTCGATGCACTGGTATCGGTGGCCACCGGCTCCATGTAGTCCGCGGCCAGCGCGGTCAGCCGATCGCGGTCCGCGCGAAAATCGCGCAGGCCACCGAACAGGTAGAGCGACCCGGCGACCGCGAGCCCTGAGACCAGGCCCTGGGCCACGAGCCTCCGGGTCCGAGTGCCGCGGCGGCGCCATCCGCTGCGGTGAGGATCATCGGCCAGTGGCTCGGCGCGCACCGGCGCCTCTCGCCACAGCGGCCGGGACGGCGGAATCGCCTGCTCGACGTCGATCGTCACCGACGCGCTCGCGCCTCCCCGGGTGGCGGTGAGCAGCACCTGGCCGCGGCCGAGCGCCGCGACCCATCCCTCCGCGGTGACGACCGCCACTCGCACATCGCTCGTGTTCCAGAGCACCGTAGGCTCGAGCAGCGGCTCGCCCGCCTGGTCCAGCGGAACCGCCGTCAGGAAGAACGAATCGCCGGTCCTCACCGATTTCGGGGGACTGGAGATGCGGATCGCCGCCGCGGGCTCGTCGAGGGCGGGGGCGAAGGCGTCGACCAGCGCAGGCGGAACCCGGACCTGCACCCGCGATTCGATCTCGTCGCACCGCGCGGTCAGCCACACGGTTCCGGGTGACACCGCAGTCGCCACCTGCTTCATCCGGTCGATGTGGAGCACGCCGGACGAGTCGGTGCTCCACTCGATCGGGCGGCCGGGCAGCGGGACGCTGCGCTCGCCCCGGACCAGCGCGACGAGGGCGAACCCGTCGCCCACGGCCAGCTCGGCCGGGGGAGGGAGAATCACGATGGACCTCGCCACGCCGGTGAGGCCGGTCGGCCGCACCGCGCTGGCGCGCGAGGGAACGGGACTCTGGGGCGCTTCGACGTCCGCTTCGATCGAGTCCGCTCCGGCCAGCCGCGAGAGCTCGGCCAGCAGAGGATCGTCCTCCAGCAGCGGCGTCGCGCCCAGGGCCACCTTCGCCTCGGCCATGCTGGGGAACCGGTCGGCCGGATCCTTGGCCAGCATGCGGAGGATGGCCGCTTCGAGCTCTGGCGGACACTCGGGGACGCGATCGCGGATCGGTGGCGGGGCCTCCTCCACCTGCGCCTGCATCACCGTGAGCGTGGAGCCGGTGAAGGGCGGGGCGCCGGTGACCATCTCGTAGGCCACGGCGCCGAGGGAGTACTGGTCGGAGGCGCCCGACACCTCCGCGCCGCTGCACTGCTCGGGGCTCATGTACGACGGCGTCCCCACCAGCGCGCCGGTGTGGGTGTGGCCCGGCAGCTCCGCCACCTTGGCGATGCCGAAGTCGGTGACGACCGCGCTGCCGTCGATATCCACCAGGATGTTGGCCGGCTTGATGTCCCGGTGGACCACCCGGGAGCGGTGGGCGTAGGTGAGGGCCGAGCCGACCTGGCAGAGGATGGAGCGGACGATCGGGGCCGGGATCCGCGCGGCGCTGTGGATCAGCTGTTCCAGCGAGCGGCCGCGGATGTACCGCATGACGAAGAAGTGCAGGCCTTCAGCCTGACGCACCGAGTAGCAGGAGACGATGTTCGGATGATTGAGGTGCGCGATGGTGATGGCCTCGCGCTTGAATCGCTCGATCATCCCGTCGCCCATCAGCAGGCCGGGCGACATGACCTTGATCGCGACCTTGCGGTCGAGGGCGATCTCGTGCGCCAGGAACACGGCGGCCATGCCCCCGCGCCCGAGCTCGCGGCCCACCTCGAACTCGCCGAGGGTCGCTCGGCGCAGCCGGTGGAGCACTTCGATCCAGGGCGACTCGGGATCGTCCCCCGGCAGCACCCCGTCCGAGAGCAACGCGGTGGCGTGCGTCCCCAGCGTCAGCTCGGTTCCGCAACGGGAACAGAAGCGGTCCGCGAGCCGGACGTACTCTCCGCAGTTGAGACAGGTCGTAGTCGTCGCCATCAAGCCGATCGTGTCGAGGAGCGTACCGGCGAAATTTGAGGTCCGAGTGCGGCGGGCGCAATCGCGGTTTACGCTGGGCGACTTCATGTGTCAGGTGAAGCCAATATGCCAAGTGCCTATAATGTAATGCGTTGAGAGGCAGCCAGGAAGCGGCGTGCCACGGCGACCCGGAGGAGATTGCCGGGTCCAGCCAAGCCGTGAGGGTGCCCCTTGCGGGAAGGCGCCGGAGTGCCAGCGCGGCGCCAACTCCACAACACGCTGATGGGCGTAAGCCGCAGTCGGACAAGGGAAAGGCCCGCCCCGGCGGCCCGGCGCCCGGCACAGCCCCTGCACAACACGCGCGCTGTATCCGCCCATGAGCCAGCCGCCGTCCCGGGAGTTTTGATGGCATGCAACCGACGGAGCCGCGCCCGAGCGCTCTACGCCGGCGTTTCCCTGTTGGTGTTGACCGCCTGTGCCGAAGACGATTCGAGCGCGCCCACCGATCGCCCCGAGCCGTCGTTGTCGCAGATGTCGCCCGAGGACCAGAACCTCGCTCCGCTCGACCTGGTCTATGTCTGCGGGAACAAGTTCCTCGCCACCAACTCCACCCGCTCGTCGGTCCACCTGACCTACCGGGTCGCCGGTACCTCCGAGACCGGCGGGATCACGCTGCCCCCCGGGCCGATCGAAGATCCTGGGCACAGCGAGACCGAGCTGGAAACGAAGCAGCGTGGGATCGTGGAGCTGTCCCGCGACGGGCAGGTTGTGGTCCGGCGGCGGAATCAAAAGATGGCCTGCGGGCCGCAGGCGCTGTCGAGCGTGATGGCCTCGTCGTCGGCGGAGGCGGGGAGCTGGACGGCGCCGTTCCCCTGGCCGGTCGTTGCCATCCACCTGAGCCTGCTGCCCGACGGCCGGGTGCTCTCGTGGGGCAACGCGGGAACGCCCCAGATCTGGAATACAGAGACGGGGAACTTCACCGAGGCCGCCAGCCCTAACGAGCTGTTCTGTTCCGGCCACTCGTTCCTGCCGGACGGGCGGGTCCTGGTCGCTGGAGGGCACATCGCCTCGGACCGCGGCATCGCGGACATGACGATCTTCTCTCCCGAGGACAACAGCTGGACCCAGGTCACGCCAATGCGGCGGGGCCGCTGGTACCCCACGAACACGACGCTGGCCAACGGCTCGGTGGTGATCCTCGCGGGGCGCGACGAGGTGGGGGACGAGGTGGCGGAGCCGGAGGTCTGGTCGCCCAGCGGGATCCGGCAGCTCAACAACGCCAGCCTGGTGCTGCCCTACTACCCGCGCACCTTCGTGGCGCCGAACGGCCTGGTGTTCTACGCCGGCGAGCAGCCGACCACGCGCTACCTCAACACGTCGGGCAACGGCTCGTGGACCACGGTGGGCGAGCGGCGCTACGGCGCCCGCCCCTACGGCGCGGCGGTGATGTATGAGGAGGGCAAGATCCTCTACGCCGGCGGCGGCCGCACCACCAGCACGGCGGAGATCATCGATCTCAACTCGGCCGCGCCCACCTGGCAGTGGACCGGCTCGATGGCTTTCGCAAGGCGCAATCACAATGGCACCGTCCTGCCGACCGGCGAGGTGCTGGTGACGGGCGGCAGCAGCGCGCCCGCCTTCAACGACGTCTCCCAGGCGATCCACGCCGCGGAGATGTGGAGTCCGGTCACCGGACTCTGGACCACGATGGCGAGCAACGCCGTCAGCCGGACCTACCACTCCACCACGCTGCTCCTTCCCGACGGCCGGGTGCTCCACGCCGGCAGCGGCGAGGGCGCCGACATGCCGGAGGAGCGGAACGCCGAGATCTTCTCGCCGCCGTACCTCGAGCGGGGACCGCGGCCTGCGATCGCCGACGCGCCGGGACTGGTCGGCTACGGAACGGCGTTCGACGTCCAGACGCCCGACGCCGCCGACATCGCGAAGATCAGCCTGATCCGGATCGGCTCGGTCACCCACTCGTTCGACATGAACCAGCGGCTGCTGTGGCTGCCGTTCGTGGCGCAGAGCGGCGTGCTCACCGTCAACGCCCCGGCCGGCGGGACCCATGCGCCGCCGGGCCACTACATGCTCTTCCTGGTCAACCAGAACGGCGTGCCGTCGGTGGCGAAGATCGTGAAGGTGGGGAACCAGTCCGAACCGGGGCCGGGTCCCAACGTCCCGCCCGAGGCGTCGTTCCTATCGGGCTGCGGGGGCCAGAATTGCGCCTTCGCCGATCGGAGCACCGATCCGGACGGCAACCTCTCGAGCTGGCACTGGAGCTTCGGAGACGGCGAGAGCTCGACGGTGCGGGATCCGAGCCATGCGTACGGGGCTCCAGGCACCTATACCGTCACCCTCACGGCGAGGGATCGGGAGGACGCCACCCACTCGGCGTCGCGCCAGGTCACGGTGCCGGGGCCGCAGTTCCCGATCAACCTGACGCTCACGACCAAGACCGAGCCCAACAAACAGACCGTGATGCTCAAGTGGACCGGCGTGCAGGGCTCGCAGGTCTATGTCTATCGCAACGGGCTGGTGCTGAACAGCAGCCCCAACGACGGCAAGCAGAACGTCTCCAAGAGCGGATCGGGGCCGGCCACGTTCATCTTCAAGATCTGCGAGGCGGCGACCGGCATCTGCTCCAACCCGGCGACGGCGAATTTCTCCGGCGGCGAGCCGATCGACAACGCCACGCCCAACGCGATCTTCACCCCGACCTGCGGCGCCTCGGGATGCCGGTTCTCGGACGGCAGCACCGACGCCGACGGCACCGTGACGGGCTGGGCGTGGGACTTCGGTGACGGCGGTTCGTCCACCGAGCGCAATCCGACTCACCTGTACGCGGCCGCGGGCGAGTACACCGTCCGGCTCACGGTGACCGACGACCGCGGAGGGCAGGGGAGCGCCACCCGGCGGATCACCGCCGAGGAGCCGGTGAACCAGGCGCCGACGGCGAGCTTCACGTTCAGCTGCACGGTGCTCGACTGCGGGTTTACCGACGGCAGCGGTGATCTCGATGGGACGGTGACCGGCTGGGCGTGGGACTTTGGTGACGGCGGGTCGTCCGGCGAGCAGAATCCGGCGCACAGCTATGGGGCGGCTGGGACGTACACGGTGTCGCTCCGGGTGACCGACGACGACAGTGAGCAGTCCGCGGTAACGACTCGCGCGGTCACGGTCAGCATTCCGGGACCGAATTTGGATCCGGTGGCCGATTTCTCGTCGAGCTGCACCGGGCTCGTTTGTGCGTTCACCGACCTGAGCACCGATTCGGACGGGATAGTGACCGGCTGGAGCTGGAGCTTCGGCGACGGCGCGACGTCAACCTCGCGCCATCCGACGCGCACCTACGCCGCGGGCGGCACCTATACCGTGAACCTCGCCGTGACCGACGACGACGGGGCCACCCATCAGCGCTCGGCCTCGGTAACGGTGACGGCGCCGCCAAGTGGCGGCATCACGCTCAGCATCACCGGGCACACCGACGCGACCAAACACTACATCGCCCACACCTGGTCGGGTGCGACGGGCTCGTCCGTCGATCTGTGGCGGAACGCGCGCCTGATCACCAGCACGCCGAACGACGGCAAGCACACCACGGCCCAGCAGGCGGACGGGACCAAGACGTATCGGGTGAAGGTCTGTCAGGCGGGGTCCAGCACGGTGTGCTCGCCGGAGCGCACGATCACGCTCAGCAACTAAGCAAGAGTTTTAGCCGCAGATGAACGCAGATGAACACAGAAAATCCTCTGTGTTTATCTGCGTTCATCTGCGGCTACCTCTCGCTTTTCACTCGACGATGGCTGGCATTCGGCCGGAAACCCGGACCGCCGGGGTTTCCAACGCGACCTGGATCAGCTCCTCCAGCTCGTCAACCTGGAACGGCTTCATCATCACCGGCACCACGGTCTGATGCACCCCGACCCGAGTCAGGGCCGCCGGCGGGTAGGCGGAGATCAGGATGACCGGGAGGCCGGGGTACTCGTCCATCAGGGTCGCCGCCAGCTCGATCCCATTCATGAGTGGCATGACGGCGTCGGAGAGCACGACTTCGATCTTGCTGGACAGCACTCGAACCATGTGGAGGGCTTCGAGGCCGTTGGCGGCCTCGAGCACCGAGTGACCCATGGCGGTCAGCTCCTGGCGCAGGAGGGCGCGGACTCCCTCCTCGTCGTCAACCACCAGGACAGTTGCGGCACGGGATGCAGGCACGGGGAACTCCGAGAGCGGCTTGGAAACCGAATATAGCGCTCGGGACGCGCGCCGCCCACACCCGGTACCGGGGGGTGATCTGGGACAGAATTGAATCGTTACCCGGCTGTCACGGGATCAGTACAAGCCGGCGGCTCTTTTTCGCCTTCTTCTTCCAGCGAGTCGCCGATGCCACCCCGCCTCTCACTCATCCTGCTGCTCGCCGCCGTGCCCGCCTATGGCGGCTGCGGCCGACTGGTCGCCGGACCGGAAGTCAGCGCCACGACTGCCGTGCCGGCTTCGCGCGACTCCGCGTATGTCCGCGCCCGGCGCGGACTTTCCGGGGAGACCTTCACCATGGACGTGACGGACTCGGCCGGGGGGCACCTGACCGGGACCCGCTATCCCAGCCAGTCCGCCCAGCTGGGGACCGGCGAGATCTGCCGGGTCGTGCTGGCGATGGATGTGACGGGGGATGAGGGCCAGGCATCGGTGGCGACCCGGACTCGGTGGGTCGCCCCGGCGACCATGGCTGACAAGGCGCCGGAGGTGTGCGAGGAGAGCCGGCAAGAGGTGATGGACCGGGTGGACGACGTCCTGGCGCCGCCGCCCCCGGTGCAGTAGGCCGCAAAAGCACGCCGGGTGCTCGAAGCTGCGAGCACCCGGCGGACCTGCCGTTTGATCTACCGGCTACTGCAGGCACTGGTTGGCCGCCATCGGACTGGGGTTCAACGCCACCCAGGGGCCGCCCACGTACCGAACCCAGAACCAGCGGTTCAGCAGAATCGGACTCGAGTTCCAGGCCCCAACTTCGGCCTGACGTTGGGATCCCGGCACCGTGATCATGATCGAGCCGGTGGCGGGGTTGTTGGCGCTGTTCGACGCGATCTGGAAGGAGGATCCCGGCGGGGAAGGCGCCGAGGTCCACCCCATGGTGAAGTAGTTGAACGTCTTCCCGTTGGTTACCTCCTGCCGGCAGCTCAGCACGATGAAGTTGGTGATCGGGGGCAGGACGCTCGGGTTGAGCGTCTTGAAGAGCTGCGTCTTTACCAGCTTGGTACTCTCGAAGCCGTCTTTGTTGTGATAGACACGGACGTCGTACTCCGTGTTGCCCGTCAATCCGGTGATGGGCTGGGTCACCGCGTTCACTCCGGTCGTGCCGAAGGTTGTCCATGTCGTCGTACCGCTTACTCGATACTGGACGGTCGTGGTGGCTCCCGTGGTCCCGTTGGTCCACCCGACCGTCGCCGAGGTGAACGCGATCTGGCTCGCGGTCAGATTGGATGGCGGCGGCGGAGGCGAAGCCGGCGCCGTGACTGTGATCGGCCTCTCGGTCTGATCGCCGGGATTCTCCGTCTGAAATCTCGAGTCGTTCAGCTTGACCCGGATGTTGGTGGTCCCCGGGTTCACGCCGGTAATCACGTTTGACAGGCTGGTGGAACCGCTCGTCGTCGCGATGTTCGTGTTGGCGCTGGACCACAGAAGTCCGACGGTTGCCGGGTTGGCCGGCCCGGCGCCGCCGTCGAAGATCAGCTCGTCCACGTTCCAGGTGACCGTCGACCCGTCGACGACGGTGCTCGGCCCCGCCGTGAACAAGCTGGTGAGAATGGGCTTGCTGACGTCGATGTCGGTCCGCATCCCATAGTGGTACTGGATCTTGATAATCTCGGCCAGGCACAGACCGCTATTGAGCCCGCCCTCGTCCGGCAGGGAGGAGGCGCAGTGGTCCATCGCGGGCACGCTGCCAAGCTGCGAGAAGTGACCGAACCCGAAGGTGTGAGACAGCTCATGGGCGATGAGATCTGTGAGCCGATTCATCCCGACCGGGTTGGTGGAAAATTCCCCGGCGCAGCTGCTGCTGGACGTGGACCTCGTAATCGTGATCGACTGCTGGCTCTTGAGCCCGTCGCCGCAGATCCAGGTCCCGTTGGTGGGGCCGGCCCAGTTCACCGGAACGGTTCGGTTCCCCGGTCCGGTCGACTTGAAAAACGGCAGATTGTTCTGGCCCAGCACCCCGGTTCTCCACCGGTTCACCGCCGGGGTGATCGCGTTGCGAAGCTGGGTATCGGCACCGTTGACGAACACTGAGTCCCGGCAGTTGTACACCGGCGCCATCTTGGGTTCGGCCGGTACGGCAGTCTTGCCGACGCAGGCCACCAGGTTGCCAAGTGTCCCAGACGCAGGCGCCATCAATGTGGAAGTGTCACTGGGAGGTGCGGCAGGATCGGTCCCACAGGCCGCCGCTAAGCAGAACGCCGCGGCCAAGGCGGTTCTACGCATACGGACTCCATCAGTTTGGGATGTGAAGGGGGAAGCCTCAAGCTCCACATCCCCGGCGACACGGTAAGGGCCGAAACGCGACAAACAGGGCCGCGAATGCGACATCGTTCCCGAGTGCGACGCTAAGGCTGAACAAATTGACTAAGGGCTCACAACAAGCGCGCCAATCTCCCGCCCGCGCGATATCCTGCGCGGACGAGAGACCGGGCGAAGGGATCTTCAGGCTGCGGGCTTATCTCATCTCTCGGCGAACGCCGTCTGTGGTCCGGCGAACGCTGTGGGCGACGAGTGCACGAAGTCACCGCCAGACTAAAGCTACATGCTCCCGACGTCCCAGATCTGCGGACGGGGGAACGCGGGACGCGTCCGGATTCCCAGGTGTCCGGAGGGATCTACGCGGCGACCGGCACGTCGCACGCGGTCGTCGGACACTCTTACGCGGTCATCGGACAATTGAACGCGATGCCCGATCGGTCGCTCGCGACGAGCTGACGATCGAACATCGCGTCCAGAATCGCGGACAGTGCACTCAGCCGGTGACGGAAGACGTTTGGCGCAAAAATGTCTGTGCCGCCGCGCAGCTGAGGTCTATCTCGCTACCGCTTCGAGAGGCCGCGCACCCTTGGCGGCCTGAGCGATCAGCTTCACCACCGCCTCGGGCCGGGAGACATACACCGCATGGCTGCCGGGAGACTCGACCGTTGTAGCGCCCGCGCGCGTGGACATGGCGCGCTGCGCGGCTGGCGGGATCATCCGGTCGTCCGTCGCTACCAGGTACCAGCTCGGCTTCGACTTCCAGGCCGGCTTGGTCACCGCACCCTGCAGGGCCTCCAGACCCCACGGCACTTGGGCGTCGGCCATGAAGGCGGCCAGCTCGGGGTCAACGTCCGCGGCGAACGACGCGGCGAACTTGGCCTTGTCCAGCTGGAGGTAGCCGTCGCGCGGGGGCAGGATCGGAGGGACCGGTGCACCCGGCGGGGGATCCTTGATCAATGACGCGACCCTCTCCCCGGCGTCAGGCGCAAAGGCGGCGATGTAGACCAGCCCCGCGACGCCGGGATGGTTGCCCGCCTCCGAGACAATCACCCCACCGTACGAATGGCCGACCAGGATGGCCGGTTCGTTCTCCCACCCGGAGCCGTCCACGAATCCTCCGTGCACCAGCACAATGTTCTTGATTGGCCCTGCAGATCCTTCCGGCATATGTGGTTCCTTGATCGTTTTAGGCGATGGGCGGATCGCAGTTGGCCCTGGAGGATTCGAACCTCCATTAACGGATCCAAAGTCCGCTGTCCTGCCATTGGACGAAGGGCCAGTAGCGGGGAGCTGATAGCCTGGCGGTTTGAAGCCTAGCGGCGGAGTAAGTGGCCCGAAAGGTGTTGACCACGACGATCCGGTGCAACGGCGGGGTGGGGTGGCGGGCACGACACCTTCGAGCGGCTGGACCGCATCGCGGCCCACGTGGACCGCGAGCAGCCCGCATCCTCTGCAGCGCTACTGGCTGTCCTTCTTGATATGGTCGGTCTGCTTCACCGTGTCCACGTCGATACTGGTGTCCGCGGTCACAATGGTAGTGTCCTTGACGGTCGACGACTGCACCATCGTGTCCACGCCGGCGCGCTCCCCATCCACAGCACCCGTCTCCCGATCGCCCTCTTTACAGCCTCCCAGCAGTGCTACCAGGACCAACCCCGCCCCGAGATGCATTCGCATAGTTCTCTCCGTCGCCATGGGTTTTACTGAGCTGCAACATGGCCAAAAGTGGCACCGGAGAGCGGAAATAGCCGTGACTGCTCTCACAACACTGCCTACATCGCCTCCGGGCCCGGCGGCGGGCTCGCCAGCGTCTCCACGGCCGCCACCGCCCCGTGCTTCTTCCCCAGCATCATCTGCGCGTCATCCCGGTCCCGCGCCGAGCGATAGATCGCGAACAGCGTAGAACCCGACCCCGACATCCTGCACACCAGCGGCCGCGTCCCAGCCAGCGCATCGAACGCCGCCCGCACCGCCGGATGCCGGGCGAACACCACCGACTCGAAGTCGTTGCCCGCCATCCGGCCGATATCCCCCCAGCCCGAGAGCGCATCGAGATCGAGCGCCACGGCCCCCCGGCGTCCCGCGCCCTGCCTGGCCTCATCCACCCAGGCATAAGCGTCGGCCGTCGGGATGGGGATGGCCGGCGAGATGAGCAGGGCGGCCGACGCCGGGAGCGGAGGCAGCCGGAGCAGCCGGTCCCCCCGGCCCCATCCCAGCGCCAGCGCCGCAGTCGAGAGAAAGAACGGCACATCGCTGCCGAGCTTCGCCGCGAATTGGAGCAGCTCGTGGCGGGGCACCGCGTTCCCGGCCAGCGCGTTGGCCGCGACCAGCGCCGCGGCGGCGTCGCTCGAGCCGCCGCCCAGGCCGGCCCGAGCCGGGATCCGCTTGGTCAGCGTGAGGTGCACGGCGAACCGGTCGCCGGTGCCCGCCAGCACCGCCGCCGCGGCGCGCACCGCGAGGTTCTTCGCGTCGGGACCCGTATCGCCGCCCTGGACCTCGATCGTGACGCCGTGCCCGTCCCGCCGCTCGGCGGTCAGCTCGTCGGCCAGATCGATCAGGCAGAACAGCGTCTCCAGGCCGTGGTAGCCGTCCGCGTCGCGGGCGAGCACCCGGAGAAACAGGTTGAGCTTGGCGTGGGCCCGAACCCGGACCGCGGCGGGCGTCACCGCTTGGGCGGGCCGCGGAGATCGCTCAGCGCGACCGGAGTGAGCGCCAGGGACCAGGCGCCGGCCAGGGTGATGGGGATGAAGGTCGCGCCGTGGTACGCGATGGCGTAGGAGGAGGCGAGGGCGTTGGGGATGCCGTACAGCGCCAGCGCCGCCACGATGAGCGCCTCGAACTGGCCGACGAACCCCGGCGTGAGCTGCACCGACACGCCGACCACCAGGATGCCCTGCATCAGCAGCGCGCCGGCGAACCCCACCGGGATGTTGAACGCGGCAAAGGCGACGTAGAGCGCCAGGGCGTTGACCAGCCAGTGAATCAGCGACCAGGCGACCACCGCCGACGATCAACGAAGGCGACCGGAGCGAGGCAAGGCCGAGGCGGAAGCCTTCACAGGACGAACGACCAGCCGGTCGGCCAGCCGGCCCGGCGGGCAGCACCTCGCGGATCACGCCCTCGGCCGCGAGGGGAAAGGCGACGACGGCGCCGGCGACCGCCAGGGCCGCGAGCATGAGCAGTCCCACGCCCTGCGCCGCCTGAGCCACCGTCACCCCTCCGACCGTGACGCCGGGCGGGAGATCCGACGCCAGCAGGCCCACGCCGAGCAGCGCGACGCAGGCGAGCCCGTCGAAGACCCGCTCCACCGCGATGGACGACATCACCGCGGTGAACCTGACGCCGGCGAGCTTGGTCGTGGCGAAGACCCGGACCAGCTCGCCGGCGCGAAAGGGCAGGATGTTGTTCGCCATGAACCCGATGGTGATGGCATGCCAGAGCGGAGCTACGGGCAGCGGCGCACCGGTCTCGCTCCGCAGCATGAGGCGCCAGCGGATCAGGCGGATGACGAAGGTGAGCGAGGCGATGAGGACGGCGAGCAGCAGCGGGCCGAGCTTGGCCTCGCGCAGGTGGCGGACTACCTCGTCGAGGTGAACCCCGCGCAGCGCCCAGAGCAGGAGAGCGAACGCGGCGCGCTGCTCCGACGAGGCCGGCGAGGATCCGCCGCACCGAACGGACCGGTGCCGCGCTCAGGACTCGTCAAGCGCCAGCGGGACGAGGTCGATCAGCTCCTGGATCAGCGGCCGGAGGGCGGTGAGGTCGGACCGGCCGGCCATCTCCGCGGCGAGCTCTGCCGGACGGCGGTCGGCCCGCACCAGGGCGGAGCGGCCGCGATAGCACAGGGACTCGATCGCTATCGTGTCGGCGGTTGCGGCGGTTGCGGCGGTTGCGGTGGTCGCTGGCGTAGGGTGGCCCAGTAGCGCTTCGATCGAGGCGGGCTCCGCGGTGCCGGCCGGTCTCGCTCCAGGCGCTCCAGCGTGCGGAAGCTTTGCTTCCAGCGCCCCCAGGCCCGCCTCTACGGGCATCGGGTCCGGCGCCAGGCTCGCGATGGGCACCACGTCGCGCTCGTCCTCCGGCTGGGCGTCGTACTGGAGCGACTCGATCGGCACGATGTCCGGCTCGGGCTGCGGCGTGGGAGGCGGCGCCTCTCCGGTGACGCCCCGCATCTGGTCGAGCCGGTGGGCCACGTCCAGGAGGCGGCGGGAGACCTGCATCCGGTCCCCGGCGTCGGCCACCGAGCGGAGCAGCTCGCCGGCGGCCTTGAGCTGCGCCACCAGCTCGTCGGTGGATCGCGCCGCCACGCCGCCGGCCAGGGCTTCGCGGGTGGAGCGGGCGAACACCGCCAGTGCCCCGGCCACGGGATCGGGGCCCGGCGTGCTCGCCGCTCGCAGCGCGCCGATGAGGTTGTACAGCCGGAGATCGCGCTCGATGGCCGAGCGGGAGCGGGAGATGAGATCGGCGATCTGGCAGAGGTGCTCACCGTGGCTCACCAGCTCCAGCGGGCCGAGCGGGGCGGGGGCGTCGAAGTGCGGCTGTCCCGGCGGCGGGGTCGATGGCGAGGTGTCGCCTTCCCGGTAGAGCGATTCGATCGGGACGACGTCGCGCTCCACCGCGAAGGCGCGGAGGAGCAGGTCGGTGAACTCGCCGCGCCTCCGGCGCCTCGGCGTCGGGGCGGCCATGCTCGGCGATGTCGCGGGAGAGCCGGGTGAGCGCGGTCGCGGCCGACGCCATGACCTCGTGGACCCCGGGCGGCGGCGCGAACAGCCGGGTCAGGTCGCCGACCGCGAGCTCGATCCCGTCGAGGATCTCCGGCAGCGGCGCCAGATCGCCCAGCTCGGCGAGCCCGCGGAGCGACTGCATCCGGCGGATCACGGTGTAGAGCGGCTCGCGCTCGGTCGGCGCGGCCTGGAGGGCGCGGGCCGCGCGGTCCAGCGCGCTCGCGATCAGCGCGCCCTCCCTCCCGACGAAGGCCCGGACGCCCGGGTTGATCTCGCCCTCGGTCGGCGCGCCGCTCGGCGGGCTCACTCGGCGGCCGGCCGGCCAGAGTCTCCAGCGACAGCCGCGAGGCGCCCGGCCCGCATCGTGTCGCCGTCGTCCCACTCCCGCACCCGGCGGACCAGGACCCGGAATTCCTCGATGGCCTGGCCCACCTGCTCCTTGCAGGCGGGATCCCAGGCGCGCCGGCCTTCCCGCAGGGCCCGCGCTACCGACTCCAGTCCGCCGGCGGCGCGGGCGATCGCCTGCTGCGACGCCATGAGGGCCGAGCCCCGCAGGACCCGGCTGGCGCGGAGGAAGTCCTCGGCCGGCGGGGCGTCGTCGCGCCCGGCCAGCGTCTCCAGCCGGTCGAGACACTCGCCGGCCTCGAGGGCGAAGAAGTCCGCCGCTGCGAGGGGGTTGGTCATCGCCCCAAAGCTATCAACGCCGGGCGCCCTTCACCAAGCGCAACATCTCCTCCACGGCGCTGCGCATCCCCACCATGACCGCACGGCTCACGATGCTGTGCCCGATGTTGAGCTCCTCGATCTCCGGAATGGCGGCCACCGGCATCACGTTCTGATAGGTGAGCCCATGGCCGGCGTGGACGAAGAGACCCATGTCCGCGGCGTGCGCGCGCGGCGCGCCGCAGCTCGTCCAGTGCGTCGCCTCCCTGGCGCCAGGAGTTGGCATAGCGCCCGGTGTGGAGCTCGACCGCGGGCACGCCGAGGTCCTTGCGCGCGTCGAGGGTGGCGACGTCGGGATCGACGAACAGGCTGACCCGGATGCCGGCCTCGTCCAGGCGGCGGATGGCCTCGCGCAGCCGGGGGCCGCCCGGCCGCAGGTCGAGTCCGCCCTCGGTGGTGATCTCCTCCCGGCGCTCCGGCACCAGGGTGGCCTGGTAGGGACGGAGGCGGCAGGTGAGCTCCAGGATCTCCGAGCTGGTGGCGAGCTCCACGTTGAGCACTCGAACCGCGGGACGCATCCGCTCCAGGTCGTGGTCCTGGATGTGGCGGCGGTCCTCCCGGAGGTGCGCCGTGATGCCGTCGGCGCCGGCCGCTTCGCAGAGCCGGGCCGCCTCGAGCGGGTCGGGCTCGTCGGTGCGCCGCGCCTGCCGCACCGTGGCCACGTGATCGACGTTGATGTAGAGTCGCATGGTCGCGCTCATTGCCCGGGGTTTCGCGCCGGATTAACTTCGCTGCCGCAGCTAACATATGCCCGGTGAGAGACTTGTGATCAAGCCGCGCTGGCTCCTGCTCGCCGCCGCTCCTCGCCGCCTGCGGCGGCGGGCTCGCGCCCGCGACCGTCGCTCCCACCGGTTCAGCCAAAGGCGCGGTCGAGGCTTCATGCAGGCGGTCGCCGACAGCAATCTGACCGGGATGGCCAACCTCTGGGGCAGCACTGGGGGACCGGCCGCCCGCACCCGGCAGCCGCCCGACTATGAGCGGCGCGTCGCGGTCATGCAAGCCTATCTCCGCAACGAATCCCACCGCATTCGTCGGATGTCCCCGAGGGCGATGCGCGCCACTCCCTCCAGGTCGAGATCCGCCGGCAGCTCTGCTCCTGGGTCGTGCCGTTCACCGCCATCAAACTGGGCGACGGGACCTGGATCGTGAGCCAGGTGGACCTGACCAAGGCCGGCAATCCCGCGCAGCCCTGCGTGCCCGGCGCACAGGACAGCACCAAGCCGGAGTAGCGGCAGGGAACCTTCGGAACCGCTGCTTGTTATTTATTCGGTCAGCTCGAGCAGGATGCCGGCCGTCGCCTTCGGATGCACGAAGGCGATGCGCCGTCCTCCGGCGCCGGTCCGGGGCGTCTCATCGATGAGGCGGTACCCGGCGGCCCGACAGGCGGCCAGCGCGGCATCGAGGTCCGCGACCCGATAACAGATGTGGTGGATGCCGGGCCCCCGCTTGGCCAGGAATTTGGCGATCGGGCCGTCCGCGTCACGCGGCGCCAGGAGCTCCACCTCGGATTCGCCGAAGGGCAGCGACACGATGATCGCCCCGTCGGCCGTCTCCGGCGGATGCGGCTCGAGACCGAGTACGTCACGATAGAAGGCGAGCGCCGCGCCGATGTCCGGCACGGCGATCCCGACATGGGCGATGCGAGGGAGATCCGCCACGCGGGCCCTCCAAAACTAGTGAGCGAAGTGGTTCAACCCCAGGAGAATATCATCATGGCCGCGACCAACCACCAAACCACCCACGTGACCGACGCCACGTTCGCCAGCGAGATCGAGCAGGCGAACGGACTGGTCCTGGTCGATTTCTGGGCAGCCTGGTGCGGTCCCTGCCAGATCGTAGCGCCGATCCTGGATCAGCTCGCCGGCGAGTATGTCGGCCGCGCCAAGGTGACGAAGGTCGATGTGGATGCGAACCAGCGCACCGCGATGCGGTTCAACGTCCGCTCGATCCCCAGCATCCTGTTCTTCAAGAACGGCCAGCACGTCGATACCGTGATCGGCGCGGTGCCCAAGACCACTCTCGAGGGCAAGATCAAGCAGCACCTGACGTAAGCAGACGGGCAGGCGGGCAGGCGGGCAGTCAACTCCTGCCCGTCCGCCCGCCCGCCCGTCTGTCCGCCTGCCAATGCCCGGCATCCTCTACGTCGTCGCCACCCCGCTCGGCAATCTCGGCGATCTCTCGCCGCGAGCGGCCGAGGTGCTGCGCACGGCTTCCGTGGTGGCGGCCGAGGATACCCGCCGCACCCGCGGTCTCCTCAGTCATCTCGGCGCTTCGCCGACTCTCCTCAGCTTTCACGCCTACTCCGGCGAGCGCCGGCTGGACACCCTGCTCGAAATCCTCGGGGGGGACCGGGACGTCGCGCTGGTGACCGATGCCGGCACGCCCGGAGTGAGCGACCCCGGGCGCCGACCTGGTCGCCGCCGCCCGCGACGCCGGCTTCACCGTCGTCCCGATCCCCGGTCCGTCGGCGGTCGCCACCGCGCTCTCCGCCGCGGGGGTGCCCGCCGATCGCTACCTCTTCCTCGGGTTCGTCCCCCGCAAGGGCGGCGAGCGCACCCGGCTGCTGGCCCGTGCGGCGGCGGAGGAGTGGAGCGTCGTCGTGTTCGAGGCGGCGCCTCGATTGGTGGCGTTGCTGCATGACCTTGCAGTCGCGGCCGGTCCCGGTCGCCGGGCGACGGTCGCCCGGGAGCTGACCAAGCTGCACGAGGAGATCCGGACCGGAACCCTAGGCGAGCTGGCGGATTATTATTCGGAGACCGCCCCCCGGGGCGAGGTCACCATCGTCGTAGAGGGCACCGGGACGCCGGCGGCACCGCCCGACCGGACCGCCGACGCCACGGAGGAAGCCACCGCGCTCCTGGCGGAGGGTCTCTCTCGACGTGAGGTGGCTCGCCGCCTCACCGAAAGCCTGGGGATCTCGCGCAACGATGCGTACCGACTGGTGATGGGATTGCCCTAGATGCTCCGTGTCGCCGCCATGGTCCTGTCGGGTCTGGCCGTCGCCGGTGCGGCCGCCGCGCAGGGGCCGGCGGCGAGGGGGCCCGCCGGCGCGCCCATGGCGATCGGCCGGCTGCACTACGACGGCGGCGGCGACTGGTACGCCAATCCCTCCAGCCTTCCCAACCTGCTCAGCGCCATTCGCAGCCGGACCCCGCTGCGGGTCGGTCCCCAGGAGCGGGTCGTCACCCTCCGTGACGACGATCTGTGGAATCTTCCGTACCTCTATATGACCGGGCACGGGAACGTCAGGTGGAGCGAGGACGATCTCGTCACCCTGCGCCGCTACCTCCGCCAAGGCGGCTTCCTCCATGCCGACGACAACTACGGGATGGACGCCTCGATCCGCCGCGAGCTGGCCCGGCTGTTCCCGGAGGCGCCGCTGGTCGAAGTCCCGCTCGACCACCCCATCTATCACCTGGTCTATGATTTCCCGAAGGGGATTCCGAAGATCCACGAGCACGACAAGAAGCCGGCCCAGGGCTTTGGAATCTTTCTCGACCGGCGGCTGGTGGTGTTCTACTCCTATCAGACCGACCTGGGCGACGGGTGGGAGGATCCTGAGGTCCACCGCGATCCGCCCGAGAAGCACGAGGCTGCGCTGCGCATGGGGGTGAACCTGTTCGCTTACGCCGTGGGGTACGGCGAGTGACCGGACCGGCCACCGGCTTGGCCCTGCGGCGGCTTTCCCGACCGCTCCGGATCCAGGCCGGGGCGGGCTGGCTGGCGCTCGCCGCCGGCACCGCCGCCGTGATGGTCGGTGCCGCGGCGTGGGCCGCGCGGCTGGGCTGGTTCAGCGCGCCGCAGTGGGTCCTGGTCACCTGGCTCGCCGTTGTGGTGGCGCTCGTCGCCGTCGTCTGGGTGGCGCGGTCGGCGCTCGCGGATCTCTCGCAAGCCCGGGTCGCGGGCCGGCTGGAGGAGTTGGGGGCCTGGCGGCGCGGCACGTTGACCGCCCTGCTCGACGAAGCGGCGCTGGGCACCAGCAGCGCACTGCTCGCCAGCGCCGATGCCACGCAGGCGAGCGAGGTGACTCGCCGGGGCCGCGACGCGGCCGAGCCGATCGCCCGGCCGGTTCGTCTCCTCGGCCTGGTCGGCGCCGGCGTCCTGGTGCTCGGCGTCGTCGCGTTCACTTCGTCGAAGCCGGCCACCGGCGCCCCTGCGGCCCTGTGGCATCCGGCTCGAGCCTGGCGCGCGATGGTGGCGCCGGTCAGCATCGTCGCCGAGCGGGACGTCGTCGATCGGGGCGATTCGGTCGGTTTCAGGGTGGAGGCCGTCGGCCGGCGGACGGCCACGCTCTGGCTCAGGGCGCCAGGCGAGGAGTGGCGCGCCCGCGGTCTCCGGCTCGACTCGCTGGGCAGGGCGACGGTGTCGAGCGGGCCGCTGGCGAGCGAGATCCACGCGAGAGTGACCAGCGGCAGCCGCGGTTCCGACACTGTAATGGTTCACGTGCGCCTGCCGGTCTTTCTCGGCGAGCTGACGGTCACCGCGTACTACCCCTCCTATCTCAAGCTCGAATCCGAGCCGGTCCCCACCGGCGGCGACACCCTGCTGCTGCCCGCGGGGACCCGGCTCGTGACCAAGGGCGAAGCTACCGCCCCGCTCGCGGGAGCCGTGTGGGAATCGGGATCCCGGCGCCACGCTCTCCAGGTGAACGGCGGAGCGTTCACCGGCGGATTCGTGCCGGCGGCGTCGGGCGTGTACCGCCTCGCGCTGGCCACCAGCAACGGCGCGCCGCTCGCCGGAGACACCGTGCGGCTCGCGGTGCGCGTCGTCGCCGACAGCGCACCTTCGGTCGAGATCCCGGTGCCCGGCGCCGACACGCTCGCGCCACTCGGGCTGGTCGTGCCGCTGGTGATCGACGCCCGGGACGACTACGGGATCACCTCGGTCGCGGTGGTGAGCCGGAGGATCAGCCGGCTGGGCACGGTGGATTCCGCCCGGCGGGATACCGTGGTGATCCCGGAGGAGCAGCCCGACCGCGCCATCCTGAGTCACACCCTCGATCTCAATCGCCGCGGCTTGCTCCCGGGCGACACCGTGCGGTACTACGCGGTGGCGGCCGACAACACGCCGCAGCGGCAGAGCGCCCGGTCGCGGGAGTTCGTCCTTCGGCTGCCCACGATGAGCGAGGTCCGCGCCGCCCAGCGCCTGGCCACCGAAGAGGTGAGCGGCCGGCTCGACTCCATCGCCGAAGGGAGCCGGCGGCTGGAGCGGCAGACCGAAGACCTGGCGCAGGAGCGCCCCCGGGCCGGCTCCCAGAGCGAGCGGGGCGAGGAGTCGCTGACCTTCGAGCAGTCCAAGCGCGCCGAAGCCGTCGCCAAGGGACAACAGGAGCTGTTCCGCCAGGCGGAAGAGCTGAAGCGCTCGCTCGAAGCGCTGAAGCAGAGCGCCGAAGCCGCCGGGGTGGGCGACTCAGCGTGGCAGCGCCAGCTGGAGGAGATTCGCGAGCAGCTCGACCGGGCGATGTCTCCCGAGCTGCGGCAGCGGCTGGAGGAGCTCCAGCGGGCGCTTCAGAATCTCGACGCCGAGCAGGCGAAGGAAGCATTGGAGCGGCTGGCCGAAGCCCAGCGCGAGCTGCGGGAGACGCTCGAGCGGAGCCGGGAGCTGTTCCGCCGCGCCGCCCTCGAGGGCGATCTCGCCAATCTCACCCAGGAGAGCCGGGACCTTTCCCGCGAGCAGCAGCAGTGGAACCAGCAGGTCCAGGCCGCCGACAGCTCGAAGGCGGCCGCGGCCGAAGGCGAGCTGGCCGCCCGGGCCGATTCGCTGTCGGCCGCGCTCGACCGGCTGGGCGAGCAGATGGCGCAGGAGGGACGGCAGACATCGCTGGAGTCGGCGGGCGAGATGGCGGAGCAGGCCGCCGGCGAGATGCAGCAGGCCGCGCGCGCGGCCCAGCAGGGCAAGCGAAGCCCGGCGAAAGAGCGCGGCGAAAAGGCGGCGCAGTCGCTGGAGCCGTTGGGCGATCAGCTCCAGCGGGAGCGCGAGGCGATGGCCCGGCAGTGGCGCGACGAGGTGATGCAGGCGGTTGACCAGGCGTTGGCCGAGACCGGGCGGCTGGCCGAGCGGCAGCTGGCGATTCAAGAGAAGCTGCGGGACGGAGCCGAGGCGGGCGCGTCGCTGAGGGCGGAGCAGGGCGCGGTAGAGGAAGGAGTGCAGCGCCTCCTCGAGCAGGTTCGCAAGACCGCCGGGAAGAATGCGCTGGTGCCGTCGCAGATCGGTGGCGCGCTGGGCGGGGCGAAGCAGCAGATGCAGAAGACCCGCGAAGCGATCGCGTCCGCGGTGCCGAACCTGCGCGAGGGGATGGAGCAGGCGGGCGGGGCGGTCGACGCGCTCAACTCCGCGGCGCATCAGCTCATTCGGGCGCGCGGCGATGTGTCCGGGTCGGCCTCCGGCTCCGGTCTCGCGGAGGCGATGGAGCGCATGGCCGAACTGGCGAAGCAGCAGGGCGGGCTGGGCCAGCAGGCCGCGGGTCTGCTGCCGATGGCGGGGTCAGGCGCGATTCAGCAGGAGCTGCGCCGTCTGGCCAACCAGCAGCGCGCGCTGGCCGAAGAGCTCCAGCGCCTTCAAGGAAAGGGCAGCCTTCCCGGCGCGGGGGAGCTGGCCGATGAAGCGAGAGAGCTGGCCCGGCGGCTCGATGCCGGCCGGCTCGACCGCCAGGTGGTCGAGCGACAGGAGCGGCTGTTCCGGCGGATGCTGGACGCCGGCCGCACGCTTCAGGGCCGGGAGGAAGACGACCAGAAGGAGCGGCAGAGCACCGCCGCCACGGCCGACAGCGTGCGGCTGCCGCCGGCGCTGCGTGCCAGGCTCACGGAAGACGAGGGGCGGCTGCGAGTTCCGACCTGGGAAGAGCTGCAGCGGCTCTCGCCGGAGGAGCGGCGGCTGGTGGTAGATTACTTCCGCCGCCTCTCCGAGTCTCCCTCGAGGTAAGCCGATGTTTCCCCTCCGGTTCCGCTTCGTTCTCCCGCTGATTGTCGCCCTGGGGCTCTGCCAGGCGGCCGCGGCGCAGGACACGACCCTGGCGCGGGCCTTCGAGCTGGAGCGGCGCGGCGAGTACGCCAACGCGGTTTCGGTCTATCGCTCGATCCTCACCCGAAAACCCGGCGATCTCTCGGCGCTCCTGGGACTGGAGCGGGTGCTCCTCCCGCTCAACCGGAGTACCGAGATCCTGCCCGACGCGAACGGAGCACTGGCTGCGAATCCGACCAGCGCGGCGCTGTACGGCGTCGCACTGCGGGCCTGGGGAGCGGCCGACCAACCCGACAGCATGCGCGCCGTGGCGGAGCGGTGGGCGAAGATCGCGCCGGACGACGAGGCGCCCTACCGCGAGTGGGGCGCCGCGGCGCTGGCGTCGCGACATCGCGACGCCGCCTTCGAGGCGTACCGGCTGGGCCGCCGGCGTCTGGGACGGGACGACATGCTCGCCGCCGAGATAGCGCAGCTGGCGACCGCCGACGGCGACTACACCACCGCGGCGCGCGAGTGGCTTCCCGCGATCCGCCGCCTTCCCGGATACCGGGTGACCGCGGTCGCGACGCTGGGCCTCGCGCCCGCCGCCAAGCGTCCAGAGATTCTCGACATCGTCTCCCGCGACACCGCGTTCGCGGCGCGCCGGCTGGAGTCCGAGCTGCGAGTCAAGTGGGGCGATCCGCTCGGCGGGATGGCGGCGCTGGAGAAGGGCCTGCCGGATGCGCGCATCCAGGGCTCCGACGCGCTGCGCGCGCTGGTGGAGCAGCTCCGAATGCAGCGAAGCCGCGAGGCGTTGCTGGCACAGGGCCGCGCGCTGGAGGCGCTCGCCTCCCGGCTCAGCCCCGCCCAAGTCGGGCGCACCCGGCTGGAGGCGGCGCAGGCTTTCTCCGCCGCGGGCGACCGCGAAGGCGCGCGCCGGATGCTGTCGCAGATGGAAGACGAGCAACCGGGACCACTGCAAAACAGGGCCGGGGCCGCGAGCACGCTGCTGACGGTCCTGATCGGCGAGGGCAAGCTGGAGGAAGCCGGCAGCCGGCTGCGCCAGCTCCGTCCTCAGCTCGGCGGCGAGGACTACGCCGATCTCTCCCGGAGTCTGGCCGCGGCCTACGTCCGCGCCGGCGAGCTGGACAGGGCCGACTCGGCGGTGGAGGGCGACAGCACGATCGATGGGTTCGCGCTCCGGGGCCGGATCAAGCTGTATCGCGGCGATCTGGCGGGCGCGGTGGAAAGCTTCCGGGAAGCCGGCCCCTACGCGGGCGATCGGGCCGACGCGACCCGCCGCACCATGCTGCTCGCGATGCTCCAGCCGATCGAGGCCGACACGCTCAAACCGCTGGGCGCCGCGCTCCTCCGCCTGGAGCAGGGCGACACCGCGAGGGCGATCACCGAGATGGAGGCCGTGGCGGGGGACCTCGCTCCCGCCAAGGGCGGCGCGGAGCTGCGGTTGCTCGCCGGCCGGCTCGCCGCGGCCAAGGGCGATGCCCCGGTCGCGGAGCGCTTGTACCGCGGGGCGGCGGTGAAGGACGCACCGGCCACCGCGCCGGCGGCGGAGCTGGCCCTGGCCGAGCTGATGCTGGCCGGCCGGCGGAACTCGGAGGCCGTCGCCCAGCTCGAGCATCTCATCCTCACCTATCCCGAGAGCGCGCTGGTCCCCCAGGCGCGCCGGACCCTCGACATGGCGCGCGGCGCCGTGCCGCAGACATGAAGCGCCGCGAATTCGTTCGCCGGACGCGGACTGGGGCTGGCCGCGCTGGCGCCGGGTCTCCCCCTCGTTCCGGTCCGCCGCCGCGCCGCGCCCTGGCTGCTGGTGCCGATGGACGATGCCCAGGCAGACCACCTCAAGGCCTACGGGCTCGCCTTCCGGCTATTGGAGCGGGGCGGCCGCGCCGAGTGGTTCCTGAACTACCGCGGCGGCGCGTTCCTGTTGCCGGCCGAAGGCTTGACCAGCCGGGACGCCGCGCTGGCCGGTGTGACCGTCGAGCCGATGGATGACGGCAGCCTGGTGCAGGTCCGGGGCGAGATCCAGAACGGGAACATGGATGCAGTGCCGCTGGAGAAAGCGCCGAGGGTCGCGGTCTATGCGCCACCGAACGCGGCGCCGTGGGACGACGCGGTGACGATGGCGCTCAACTACGCCGGCATCAAGTTCGAGAAGATCTGGGATCCGGAAGTCGTGGGGGAGGGACTCAAGGGCTTTGACTGGCTCCACCTCCACCACGAGGACTTCACCGGGCAGTACTCCAAGTTCTTTCTCAACTACGCCGGCGCGCCCTGGCTGGTGGAGATGGTGGAGCAGAACCGGACGATGGCGCGCAAGCTGGGGTTCCCCTCGGTGCCGGCGGAGAAGCGCGCGGTCGCGGTCGCCATCGCGCAGTTCGTCGAGCGGGGCGGCTTTCTGTTCGCGATGTGCACCGCGACCGAGACCCTCGACCTGGCGCTCGCCGCGGAGGGCGTCGATATCGCCGCCGCCTACGCGGACGGCTCCCCGATGGACGCCAACGCCACCGCGGCGATGCAGTGGGACCGCGCGCTCGCGTTCCAGGCCGCCCGTCTGGAGCTGAGCCCGACGATGCCGGTCTATTCCGACATCGACGGGCACCAGGTGAATTCGCCCGAACGCCGGCAGCCACTGGGCTCCTTCACCCTGTTCAACTTCAGCGCCAAGATCGATCCCGTGGCCACGATGCTGGTCCAGAACCACCGCCAGGTCGTGCCCGACTTCTACGGCCTCACCACCAGCTTCTCCCGCAACCGGCTCAAGCCCAGCGTCACCGTGCTGGCCGAAGAGCCGGGCTCGCCGTGGGTCAAGTACATCCACGGCGAGCGGGGCCAGGGGACCTGGACCTTTTTCGGCGGCCACGATCCGGAGGACCCGCAGCACCAGATCGGCGATCCGCCGACCGACCTGTCGCTCCATCCCCATTCCCCGGGATATCGCCTGATCCTGAACAACGTGCTGTTCCCCGCCGCGAAGAAGAAAGAGCTCAAGACTTGAGCGAGCGCATTGCCCCGGGCATCCGGGCCTATCTCGCTGGCGAGATCGCCGCCGCGGGAGGGCGCGAGGTCTCCTTCTACGCCACGGTCGATCGGGACGGGGTGGTCAGCGGAGCCAGGGTAGTGGCGCGCGGCACTGTCGACATGGTGCTGGCGCTGCCGGGCGCGGCTTCCCGGGGCGAGATGCTGCTGCACAACCATCCCAGCGGCCAACTCTCGCCATCCCAGGCCGACCTCGGCGTCGCGTCGCGGTTGCACGACGCGGGGGTGGGGTTCGGCATCATCGACAACGGGGCGACCGAGCTCTACGTGGTGGTGGAGGTGCCCCGGGACAAGGAGATCCAGCGGATCGATCCGTTCGACGTGATCGATACGCTGGGCGAGCGCGGGCCCGTCGCCGCCCACCTGGGCCAGTACGAAGACCGCCGGAGCCAGCGCGACATGGCGGCGTACATCGCGGACGGCTACAACGACGGCGGGGTCCAGCTCATGGAGGCCGGGACCGGGGTCGGCAAATCGTTCGCGTACCTGGTGCCGGCGCTGGCCTGGGCGCGGACCAACCAGGAACGGACCATCGTCAGCACCAACACCATCAACCTGCAGGAGCAGCTGGTCGGCAAAGATTTGCCGCTGCTGCGCGAGGCGCTCTCGACCGAGGATTACAGCCCCAGCTTCGCGCTGCTGAAGGGCTGGCGGAACTACCTCTGCCTATTGCGGCTGCACCAGGCGGTCGGCGCCCAGCGCACGCTGCTGGAGCAGGACAAGCTCGACGAGCTGATCGCCTTGTCGGAATGGGCCGGCCACACGGCGGACGGGACACTGAGCGACCTGCCGGTGATGCCGACCCCGGAGGTGTGGGACGAGGTCAGCGCCGAGGCGGACCTCTGCCCCCGGCTCAAGTGCCCGCACTTCGACCGCTGTTTCCTCTTCCGGGCGCGCCGCCGCGCCGCCGAGGCCGACATCGTGGTGGTGAACCACCACCTGCTCGCGGCCGATCTCTCGGTGCGCCGGGCCCAGGACAACTGGGAGGAAGCGGCGGTGTTGCCGCCGTACCGGCGCCTGGTGTTGGACGAAGCGCACCATCTCGAGGAGGTGGCTGCCGGCCACCTCGGCGTGCAGACCTCGAGCCGAGGCGTGCGCCGGCTGCTCTCCCGATTCGAGCGGAACGGCCGGGGTCTCGCTCCCACGCTGGCGCACGAGCTGGCGGCCGCCGGCGATCCGCCGAGCCGCGAGAGCCTCGAGATCCTGAACCAGCGGCTCTATCCGGCGCTCTCCGACGCCCGGCGCGCGAGCGACGCGCTATTCAACCGGCTGTACGAGCGCGTGGTGGACCTTCCCGCCGGCCAGCTCCGCCTGAGTGAGGACTTCGCGACCGACCAGATCTGGGAGGAGGGACTCGCCCTCGAGCTGGACGCTTCGCTCACCGCGTTCCGCGCGCTGCGGGAGAGCATCGAGCTGATCGCCGACCGGCTGCTCCAGGCGGCCGACACCGAGCGGCGGGGGCAGATCCTGCTGGAGCTGCGGGGTGCGCTCAGGCGGCTCGACGCGATCTCGGACGGACTCAACCGGACCCTGCGTCCCGCGGGCGGCGGTCCGCCGACGGTGCGGTGGATCGAGCGGAGCGCGCGGGGGCAGAGCGTCCAGCTTTCCGCCGTCCCCCTCGACCTGGCGCCGATGCTCCGCGAGCTGCTGTTCGACCGGCTCACCACCGTGGTGCTCACCAGCGCGACGCTGGCGGCGAGCGGAGACTTCGAGTTCGTGGAGGGACGGCTGGGGCTGAGTGGGGAGGACTCTCCGGTCACCGAGCGGCAGATCTTCCCGTCGCCGTTCGACTATCCGGGGCAGTGCCTGTTCGGGGTGCCCACCGATTTGCCGGAGCCCCGGGAGGACGAGGTCGGGCATGGGGCGGCGGTGGTTCAGATCGTGTCGGACCTCGCGTTCGCATCCGACGGCGGGATGTTCGTGCTGTTTACCAGCCATGCCTCGCTCCGGCGCGCCGCTGGGGAGCTGCGGATGGCGCTGGGCACCCGGTGGCCGCTGCTGGTGCAGGGGGAGGCGCCGCGCGACGCGCTGCTGCGCCGGTTCCGTGAGGCGGAAAACGCGATTCTCCTGGGCACCGACTCGTTCTGGGAGGGCGTGGATGTGCCCGGCCGCGCGCTCCGTGCCCTGGTAATCAACAAGCTACCTTTCAAGGTCCCGTCCGAACCGCTCACCGCGGCGCGGCTGGAGCGACTGGCGGAGCAGGGGCAGGACGGGTTCATGCACTACCTGCTGCCCCACGCGGCCCTCAAGCTCAAGCAGGGGTTCGGCCGGCTGATCCGCAGCCGGAAGGATCTCGGCGTCGTGGTGCTGCTCGACAGCCGGGCCGTCCGCAAGCGCTACGGGCCGCTGCTGCTCGACGGCCTGCCGCCGGCGGAGCGGGTGATCGGGAGCTGGGCGCAGGTGCGCGGCAAGTGTGAGGACTTCTTCGCCCGCAACGGGTTCGGAGCCATCGTATGACGCCTCTTCGCCCGTCGAAGATCATCGGGATCGGCCGGAACTACGTCGCCCACGCGAAGGAGCTGGGCAACGAAATGCCGGCCGATCCGATCGTCTTCTTCAAGCCGCCGACGTCGCTGATCGGCGACGGTGACACCATCCTCCTGCCGAGCGTCTCCCAGAGAGTGGAGTTCGAGGCGGAAATCGGGGTGGTGATCGGCGCACGGGCGCGCAATCTGAGTCCCGCGGAGGCGGTGCGCGCCATCGGCGGCTACACCTGCGTGAACGACGTGACCTGCCGCGACCTCCAGAAGACCGACGGCCAGTGGGGCCGGGCCAAGGGATTCGACACCTTCTGCCCGGCGGGTCCCCGGGTGGCCCAGGGGCTGGACTGGCGGGACCTGGAGATCATCTGCAGGGTAAACGGAACCGAGCGGCAGCGGGCGCGGGCGACGGACATGCACTTTCCGATCCCCGATCTGGTGTCGTTTCTGAGCAGTTTCATGACTCTGGAGCCCGGCGACCTGATCGCGACCGGCACTCCGGCCGGCACCGCGCCGCTCAAGGACGGTGACCGGGTGGAGGTCGAGATTCCCGGCGTCGGCGTGCTCTCCAACCCCGTGAAGGGTGCCACTACATGATCGAGACCAGCGCTCGGGTGCAGGCGTTGCCCGGCTATCCTCTGGCCGAAGTGCCGAACATCAAGCGCCGGCTCCTCGAGTCGGGCATGGATGTGATCGACCTCGGCGCGGGCGACAACGATACCCCGCCGCCGGCCGTCGCGATCGAGGCGATGACCGAAGCGCTGGCCGACCCGGCCTACAGCAAGTACGGGTTCCAGCAGGGCCTGCTCGCTTTCCGCGAGGCGGCGAGCCGCTGGGTCGAGCGCCGGTTCGGGCATCGGTTCGATCCGGTCACCGAGGTGCTGCCGCTCATCGGGTCGAAGGACGGCCTGTCCCATCTCCCCTTCGCGGTGGCGAACCCGGGCGACGTCACCATCGTGCCCGAGCCGGGCTACCAGGCCTATCTCGGCGGATCCCTGCTGGCGGGCGCTGAGCCGCACATCGTGCCGCTGCGCCGGGAGCAGCAGTTCCTGCTGGAGCTCGACCGTCTGCCGCAGGCGGTGCTGCACCGGGCCAAGCTCGCGTTCGTGAACTATCCCAACAATCCCACCGCGGCCGTCGCCGGCCTGGAGTACCTCGAGCGCACCGTGGCCGCCTGCCGCCGCCACGGGATCCTGCTGGCGTATGACAACGCCTATTGCGACCTCACGTTCGACGGATACCGCGCGCCGAGCATCTTCGAGGTGCCGGGCGCGGCGGATGTCGCGCTGGAGTTCTTCTCCCTCTCCAAGAGCTTTTCCATGACCGGCTGGCGGCTCGGCTTCGTCGTCGGCCGGGCGGAGCTGATCACCGCTCTCACCCGGGTCAAGTCGTATGTCGATACCGGGCCGTTCCTCGCGGTCCAGAAGGCGGGCGCGGCCGTGCTCGACCGGTCGGAGGAGATCGTGGCGCCGATCCGGGACGAGCTCGAGAAGCGGCGCGACGCGGCGGTCGGCGCGATTCGGAAGGCGGGGTTCGAGCTGGAGACGCCAAAGGCGGCCATGTATCTCTGGGTCGCGCTGCCCGAGGGCGTGCCATCGGCGGCCTTCGCGCGGCGGGCGCTCGAGGAGACCGGCGCGCTGGTGCTTCCCGGCAGCTCCTTCGGGCCCGCGGGCGAAGGGTATTTCAGGATCGCGCTGACGGTCGGGCCCGACCGGTTGAAAGAGGCGGCCCGGCGATTGGGCGACGTCCTCCAGGCCACCCGAAAGGGAGAGCTTGCGACCACCGCTTGACCTCGATCGGCTTCGCCGCCGAAGCCGCCTGCCGTGGATCGCCATCGCGGTCAGCGTCCTCGCGCACGCGGCCCTGCTTCGGTTCGGCAGCATCGATGGAAGGCTTCCCCAGCTGCCCAGCCGGCCGGCCCAGATCGTAGTCCTCGCCCCACCGGCGGAAGGGCCGCGGGAGATCCCGATGCCGTATCGGGCGGGCCGGCGGCCGGACGGGCAGGCGGGCAGGGGAGTGGCGCCGACGCGGGTGCCGTCGCGGCCCGAGCCGGATGAGCCGGTCGTCATCGCCACACCGCCGCCTCAGCCGGTGACCGAGACGGCGGATACCGGCGTGGTGCCCCAAGCCCCGCCGCTCAGGCCAGCCGTGATCGGACGGATCGGACCCGGCCTGGCCGAAGGGCGGCTCTGGGTCCGCCCGCTGCCGCTGCCACCGAAGGAGCTGGCCCAGCGGCTGACGCAGCAGCGACACGTGGAGCTGGTGGACAGCGCGGTCACCGCGATCGTCCAGGCCTACCTCGATTCCATCGCGGCCGATCCCGGCAGCCGCAAGGCCGGCCTGCCGAGCTGGACCACCAATGTGGCGGGCACCAAGTTCGGGCTCGACTCGTCCAGCATTTATTTCGCGGGCCTCAAGATCCCGGCGGCGGTGCTCGCGCTCCTGCCGATCCCCGGCGGCAACATCGACCAGAACCGGGCGTACAATCACTTGATGGAAATGCGGGGGGACCTCCAGCGTGCCGCGCAGCGGTCGCAGAACATGGAGGAGTTCAAGTCCATGATCCGCGAGATGCGGAAGCGGAAGGAGCGGGAGGAAGAGTTCAAGCGAAACCAGCGCACTGCGCCGCCGCCGGAAGAGCCTCCGACTCCGTGAGCCCATGAAACTGGTTGACGCTCAGGAGACCGTCGTGCTGGTGACCGGCGGCTCGGAGGCGGCGGAGGAACGCGACCGCCCGCTCGCCGACCTGCTCAAGCGCGAGATCGACCGGCGCGGGGCCGGCCACGCCTACCGGCGCGCGGTGGTGGTGCCGGACGTGCTGTACCTGGAGAACCGTCTCTTCCAGGGCAATCCCACGATCGCCATCGGCGGCCCGGGCGCCAACGGCGTGGCACAGGAGCTGTCCCAGATCCTCCCGACGCTCTACAACAGCGACGACCAGGTGTTCATCCAGGCGGACCTGGAGGGCGAGGTGAAGCGCGTCGCGCTGTGGGGCGCGAACGCGGCGGCGACGGCGCAGGCGGTCGAGGTGTTCGCCACGCACGGGATGCTGGACGATCTGCTGGGGCGGATCTGGCGGTTTCGGACGGGGGTGCTTGTTTAGGCGGGCAGGCGGGCAGGCGGGCAGGCGGGCAGGCGGGAGTGGTGGGGCGGCGGGGCAGCGGGGCAGCGGGGCAGTGTTGAGGGTTGGTGCGGGGAGTGAATGCGTGTCATCCCGAGCGCAGCGAGGGATCTTGCGGGGCCGAGTTCGAAGCTCGCCGACAAGATCCCTCGCTTGCGCTCGGGATGCTAGTTACGCTCGGTCCCTGTCTGCCCGTCTGCCCGTCTGCCCGTCTGCCCGCCCGTTTACAACCCGAGCAAATCCGACAGCGCGCGGTCCACCACCTCCGACGTCTTCCCGTCGATCACCTTCCGCAGCAGATCAACCGCCTCCAGCGGCAGGCTCTGCGGATGCACCCGGTCCCGCTCGTAGCGGACGATGTGGCCCAGCGGGATGGGGGCGACCTTCGGGTCTTCCTCCTCGTCGTCGTCCTCCTCGTCCTCCTCCACCGATGCTTCGTAGGACGAGCCCGGCACGCTCGCGGCCCAGGGCTCCTCCGGCTCGTCCTCCTCTTCGTCCGGCAGCGGGACCATGGCGTAAAGCTGGCACTGGATGCCGGGCGGGGCGGCGCGGGCGACGAGGACGACCTGTACCGGCACGTCGAAGATGCCGTACTGGGCGATCTGCTCCCAGGCCTCCGGCGGCATGACCGAGCGGGCCACGAGCCGGCCGTTGCGGAAGCTGCCCATGCAGACCATCCCCTCGGGGATCCGCTCATCGTCCACCAAGGAAACTGTGAGCTGCACCGGGCTCTCGGTCGCGGCGATCGCGGCCGGCGTGGGCGTGTCGCCGGATACCGGTTCTGCAGGTTCGTTGGTCATGCAGAATCAGTAGGGTGGTCGGCAGCCGTGGGCAAGTAAGCCGCGGTCATTCCGGCGGAAGAATCTCGCCGTCGTCGCGGAGCCGTGCCGCCGAGGGGCCGAAGTCTTCCTGCGAGAGCGTTCGCAGCAGCTCGATGGCGGCGCCCGTCGTGTCCGGCACCGGCCCCTGTCCGGGCAGCTGCACCATCGGCACGAAGCGCAGCCGACGCCACGCGAGATCGGGACCGGCCTCTAGCTGAAGCACGCCGGTGACGCCCAGCGGGCCCGCGAGGTTGAAGCCGCGATAGGTCAGGAAATTCCCCAGGGAGTACGCGATGGGTTTCCCCCGGTAGAACTCGATGCCGCGGAGCACGTGGGGCCCGTGGCCGATTACCGCGTCGGCCCCGGCGTCGATCACGGCCCGGGCCCACTCCCGCAGGGCGCCGCGCGGCTCGCGGCCGAGCGACTCGGCGGCCTCGGGGACGTGCAGGGCCTTGGAGCCCTCCGCCCCACCATGGAACGTCACCAGCAGCAGATCGACGCCGCCCCGCACCGAATCGACCACCGCCGCGCTCCGCGCGATGTCCAGCAGATCGTACGCATAGGGATAGGTGGTGAAGCCGATCAATCCCACCGTCGTGAGGCTGTCCCCCCGCCGCACGGTATCCACCGCGATGCTGCCCAGCGGCCCGTAGGTCCCGAGCCCGAGCGAATCGAGGATCCGCTCGGTGGTGGCTCGCGCGTCGCCGCCGAAATCGCTGGCGTGGTTGTTCGCCAGGTTGAGGTGGGTGAACCCCGCCTCCGCGAGTCGCGGCGCGAGCATGGTCGGGGTGAGGAAGGCATAGCACGTACGCAGGGCAGCGGGGCGGCGGGGCGGCGGGGCGGTCTGTTTCCGTCGCCGACGGTTTTCTTGTTGCGCAGCGGTCACACTGTCCCGCTGCCCCGCTGCCCCGCTGCCCCGCTGCCCCACCGTATCCGCCATCGTCACGAGGCGCCCCTTCGACTCACATTTATACGTCGTCCCGCTGTCGCCGAACACGCCTTCGAAGTTCCCCACGACAAGATCCCCGCGTAGCGATTCGCGGGATCCATCAAACAGGCGGCGTCCCTCTACGGGAGGAATGCCGGCCGGCAGCGTAATCGTGCCGAGGTTGATGTCGCCCACAAAGGCGAAGCCGACCGGTGCGATGAGCCGGACGGGCGGCGGGGCGGGAGAGGGAATGGGCTGCTGGACCGGCGACGGCCGGCGCGCAGTGGTGTCGGGTGACGGGACCGGTGTCGGTTGCGGGGAGGGGGCCTTGGCGCAGGCCCCGAACACGAGGGCGGCCGCCATGGCGGCGAGGATCGGCCCGGCGTGGCGCGTCACGCCGAGGAGGAGCCTCCGCCGCTCTCGCGCGCCACTTCACGGATCCGGGCGAGACTGCGCTCCGCCCCGACTACCTCGAGCAGCTCGTTGACCGGCTCGGAGACGGTGGAGCCGGTGAGCGCGACCCGGATCGGCTGCATCGCGTCACCCAGTTTGAGCCCATGGCCTTCGGCGACGCCCTTGAGACACTCGAGCAGGCGGTCCGCCGTCCAGGCACCGTTGCGGAGCTGCTCGAGCGCGTCGGCCGCGAGCAGGAGATTGGCGGGGAACGCCGCGCCCATCTTGCGGACCAGCCCCTCGCCTTTGGCGTCTAGCTGAGAGCGGTCGGGGTCGAGCCGGACCGCCACCTGGTCGGCGACGTGGAGAATGGTCCGGGAGCGGGCCTTCACCGCGTCGATGATCGGCCGCAGGTCGCGGCCGGTGTCGGACACGCCGAGCTGCTCCAGCCGCCGGCGCACCGGGCCGAGCAGCTCGTCGGCCGGGAGCGCGCTCAGGTACTGCCCGTTCATCCACTCCAGCTTGGTGGTGTCGAAGACCGCCGCCTTCTTCTGGATGTTCTCCAGGGAGAAGAGCGCGACCATCTCGTCCTCGACCACGATCTCCCGGTCGCCGCCGGGGGACCACCCCAGCAGCGCCAGGAAGTTGCGCATCGCCGGGGGGAGAATGCCCTGGTCCTGATAGTCGCCCACCGCGGTGGCGCCGTGGCGCTTGGAGAGCTTCTTCCCGTCGGTGCCCAGGATCATGGGGACGTGGGCGAACACCGGGATCTCGCGGCCCAGCGCGCGGTAGAGCGCGATCTGTTTCGGGGTGTTGGAGATGTGATCGTCGCCCCGGATCACGTGGGTGATTTCCATGGCGATGTCGTCGCTGACCACGGCCATGTTGTAGATCGCGGAGTTGTCGCTCCGCAGGATCACGAAGTCGTCGAGATCGCGGCCCTGGAAGCTGATCCGGCCATGGACCGCATCGTCCCAGGCGATCTCCTCGTCCTTCAGCAGGAACCGCACGGTGGAGGGCTCGCCTGCGGCGCGGCGGCGCTCGACCACCTCGGGCGCCAGGGCGTGGCACCGCCGGTCGTAGCGGAACGCGTGGCCCGCGCTCTCGGCCTCCTTGCGCTGGGCCTCCAGCTCTTCCCGGGTGCAGAAGCAGCGGTACGCCTTGCCTTCGGCGACCAGCCGTTCGGCGTCGGCCTGGTGCCGCGGACCGTACTCGCCCTGGAAGAAAGGGCCTTCATCCCAACCGATGCCGAGCCAGCCGAGGCCGTCGAGGATGACCTTGGTGTGCGCCTCGGTGCTGCGCTCCCGGTCGGTATCCTCGATTCGCAGGATGAGGGTGCCGCCGGTGTGCCGGGCGTAGAGCCAGTTGAACAGTGCGGTGCGGGCGCCGCCGACGTGCAGGTAGCCGGTGGGCGAAGGGGCGAAACGGACGCGGGGAGAGGGCATGGGGTGCGGAATCTAACGGAGTGGGAGGGATTCGAACCCTCGATAGAGGTTGACCCCCTATGCCGGTTTAGCAAACCGGTGCCTTCAGCCACTCGGCCACCACTCCAGGCATTTGCTGCGGCTGAACCTAACACCCGTTGCCGGATTCTCGGAACCCCCGCCGTGAAGCCTCTTTTACCGGCGATCACCCCTTCGTGGCCGGCTCCAGCCGGTAGATCTCCCGGTGCCCGCTTTCGATCAGGTCGTGGTACCCCTCCATGAGGCGCTCCATCTCCTTCGTGTCCGCCTCGCTCATGCCCTCGCCCTGCATCATCCTCTCGAACTCGGCCATGCCGGGTGTCTCGAACTCGGCGACCAGGGTCCAGTAGCGCTCGCCGCTGAAGTCGGTCATCAGGCGCATGTTGCCCTGGCCGGCGTTGGCCATGATGCGATTCATCGCCTGAAACTTCTCGACCAGGGGCCGGACCTTGCCGGGCCGGCAGTGGAACACCTCGCGGATCAGAAGCATCGTGACGTTCCTGTGGGTGGAGTGGGTCGTGGTGGCGCCTGACGGGCCGTGGCTCCCTCAAGTGTCGAACGGCGGGCGCGGATTCGAAAGTGGCGCCGCTCCTGACCGGGACCGGGCCGCACGGCCACTGAGAGCTTGCGAGCATGAGCGAAAGGCGGATACCTTCGCACCTCGCGCCATGCTCTCAGCTCCAGTCTGCCATCCCGACGCCCGAGAACTCTCCCTCGGAGCCCCTCGATCGGAGCGCCCACCCGGCGGCTACACCGTCCTGGTGGTCGATGACGAGGAGGCGGTCCGGCGGCTCGCCTGCCGGATGCTCACCTGGTCGGGGTACCAGGCACTGGAAGCTCGACACGGCCGCGAGGCCATCGCCACCATCGAAGAGCACAACGGTCCCATCCACCTGATCCTCACCGACATCAAGATGCCAGGCATGAACGGGCGGGAGCTGGGACGCCACGTGGAGGCCCGCTGGCCGGGCAAACCCATCCTGTACATGTCGGGCTTTGCGTCGGAGGTCTTTCAGGGCGGGCTCCTGGAGCCGGGGGCCCCGTTTCTCGCCAAACCATTCACCCAGGACGATCTGACGGGCAAGGTCAAGGCACTTCTGGAGTAACCCCCATCACTGCACAGTCTTGCGAGATTCGATTAGTATCCGGGGGTGCCGTGGCAAAGACCGCGGCGGGCGCCTCCGGGAGGTCCGGTACGCCTGACCTCGGAGCCCCTGGGATGGCATGGATGTTGAACTCAGGCCGTGCCTTGCGGGTCGTGGCCAGTGAGTATTTCCCGGGGAGAGTCGATGACGAGAGGGGCGCTTGAGGTTGCGACGCCGGAGGCTCCTCTGCCCAGTGCAAGCCCGTCTGGAGCCCCCTTGCGCATCGTCTGTCCCACCTACTGGTATCCCCAGCACGCCAGCGACACCCAGGCGACGTACGTCCACGACATCAACCGACACCTGGTGCGCCGGGGCAACAAAGTGACAGTGGTCACTCCCGGTGACCGCACGCTGCCGGCGGAAGACAATTTCGACGGCGTGGATGTGGTGCGGTTCCCCATGGAGCTGCCCTCGGACCTGACCTACGGCCGGGTGGCTCAGGGAAAAGTGAGCGTCCTCGGGCGCTTCGCCCGCCTGGCGGTCATGGCCCATTACATGGAGGCCCAGTACCGGGCCACGGTGGCCGCCGCCCGGAGCCACGGCGCCGACGTGCTGCACGCGCACTGGGCCATCCCCACCGGTCCGGCCGCCGTGCTCGCCGCGCAGCGGCTCAAGATTCCCAGCGTGATCACGATGCACGGCGGCGACGTCTACGTGAACCCGGAACAGGGCTACGACTTTCCCACCCGCTGGTACGTGCGCCCGCCGCTTCGCTGGACCTTGAACCACGTCGATGCCCTGACCGCGATCACCGAGGACTGCCGGCAGCACGCCCTGCGGGCGGGCGCCCCGGATCGCTCGATCCACCTCATCTTCAACGGCACCGACCTCCGGCGCTTCAGCCCCTCGCCCAACGGCAGGAGCGTTGACCCGCGGTTCGGAAGCCAGATGATCTTCGCCTGCCGCCAGCTCTTTCCCCGGAAGGGCATCCGCTTCCTGGTGGAGGCCGTGGCGCAGCTCAAGCCCCGCTTCCCGGAGCTCAAGCTGGTGCTGGCCGGAGACGGGTTCGAGCGTCCCGCGCTGGTGAAGCTCGCCGAAGAGCTGGGCATCGGGAACGACGTCACCTTCCTTGGCTGGGTACCCAATGTGTCGCTGCCGCAGTACTACCGCGCCGCCGCCATCTCGGTGATTCCTTCATTGGAGGAGGGGTTCGGAATCCCCGCCGCCGAGGCGATGGGGTGCGAGGTGCCGGTGGTGGCGAGCGATGCGGGCGGCCTGCCGGAAGTCGTCGAGCACGGCGTCACCGGTCTCATCGTCCCCCGCGGCGATACCTCGGCGCTGGCGAAGGCGATCGAGTCGCTGCTCGAAAACCCGGAGCAGGCGCGCCGGATGGGCGTGGCGGGCCGAGAGCGGGCGCTGCGCCTCTTCGACTGGGACCACTCGGCGGAACAGTTCGAGCAGCTCTATCACGAGATCGGCGCCCGGGTGAGCCGGTGAGCGACCGGCTCTTCGTCTTCCGGTGGGACATCGACCACCGGGTCTGCGTGACCGACGGCCTTCCCCGGATCCGGTCGGCCTGCCGCGACTTCGGCGTACCCAACACCTTCTTCGTCAACATGGGCCGTTCGACCAACCTCCGCGAATGGCTGGGGAAGGGGATGGTCCGGTCCACCGCGAAGCTCACCGACAAGGACGCGGTGCATCTCATCCAGAAGACCGGATGGCCCCGGTTCATCCTGGAGACCGCCCTGTCCCGCCCGGTGGGACTCAAGTTCATCCCGGTGCTCCAGGCGATGCAGGAGGAAGGGCACGAGCTGGGACTGCACGGCGGCATGGACCACGTGATCTGGAGCCGCCGGTTCCATCAGCTGCCCGACGCCGTCCTCGACGCCGACGTGCAGGAGTCCTACGGCCACTTCGTGCGCCACCTGGGCAAGCCGGCGGGATTCTCGTCGCCCGGCTTCTACTCCGACGAGCCGGGTGATGCGGATGCTCGACCGCATGGGATTCGAGTACGACGGGGACGGGATCGGCGGCGAGCCGCGCCGCGCCACCGCGGACGGGGAGCCGCTCCGGCACTGGACCATCCCGGTGACCCTCTGCGGCCCGCGCACGATTCCTTTCCTGGAGTATCACGGCGCCCGTGGCACGCCCGAAGCCGAAGTCCTGGCCGAGCTGGATCGCCACCTCGAGGGGCGCGAGCTGGTGGTCCTCTACGGCCATCCCTGCTACGAGGGAGTGCGAGACCAGGTGCTGCGGAAGGTCTTCGCCGCGGGTGATCGAGCGCGGCTTCAAGTTCGTCACGATGCAGGCGCTGGCGGCGCGGCTCGAGAGCGGCGCCGCGGTCCGATGATCCGGGTCCTCAGCGTCTTCGGCACCAGGCCGGAGGCGATCAAGATGGCGCCGGTCGTGCGCCTCCTCCGCTCACGCCCCGACAAGTTCGAGAGCATCGTCTGCGTCTCGGCCCAGCACCGCGACATGCTGGACCAGGTGCTCGATGTCTTCGCGCTCACCGCCGACCACGATCTCGAGATCATGACGCCGGGCCAGTCGCCCGCGGGCGTCGCGTCCCGGGTGCTCGACCGGCTGCCGCCATTGCTCCGGGAGCTGCGGCCCGACGTCCTGCTGGTGCAGGGCGACACCATGACGACCTTCGCCGCGTCCTTCGCCGCCTACCTCGAGCGCATCCCCTCGTGCCACGTCGAGGCCGGCCTGCGCACCGGCAACCGGTATCATCCCTTTCCCGAGGAGATGAACCGGGTGCTCACCACGCGGCTGGCCGACCTGCACTTCGCTCCGACCGAGACCGCGCGGGACCGGCTGCTGGCGGAGGGCGTGGCAGCCGACACCGTCCTGCTCACCGGCAACACGGTCATCGACGCCCTGCTGGCGACGGTGAAGAAGGACTACCAGTTCACCACGCCCGCGCTCGCCAAGCTGGATCCCAAGTCGCGGCTGGTGCTGGTGACGACCCACCGGCGGGAGAGCTTCGGCGCGCCGCTCCGCTCCACCTGCGCCGCCATCGGCGATCTGGTCGCCGCGTTTCCCGACATCGAGGTCGTACTCCCGGTCCATCCCAATCCCCAGGTGAAGGGCACGGTGGAAGCGGCCCTCTGCGACACGCCACGGGTGCGGCTGATCGAACCGGTGGACTACCTGGAGTTCGTCCACCTGATGGCGCGCTCGTACCTGATCCTCACCGACAGCGGCGGCGTGCAGGAGGAGGCGCCCAGCCTGGGGAAGCCGGTCCTGGTGCTGCGCGACACCACCGAGCGGCCGGAGGGCGTCGAGGCGGGCACCGCGGTCGTGGTCGGCACCGACCGGAAGCGGATCGTCGAGACCGCCAGCGAGCTGCTCTCCTCGGAGCGGGCTTACGCCCGGATGGCGAACGCGGTCAGCCCCTACGGCGACGGACGGGCGAGCGAGCGGATTGTGGCCGCCCTGGAGCAGCGCTACGGATGAAGCTGCTGGTGACCGGCGGCACCGGGTTCATCGGATCTCACCTGGCGGAGCAGGGTAGGCGGCTCGGCGCGGAGGTCGTGGTGCTGGGCCTGACCGACCGGCCCGAGGAGCAGGCCAACGCCGAGCTGCTGCGCGGGATGGGGGCGGAGGTCCTGTCGGGCAGCATCACCGACGCCGAGCTGTGCCGCCGTGCCGTGCGGGGCGCGACCCACGTGTTCCACCTCGCCGTGGCGATGCGGGAAGGCGCCAAGAGCGACGAGTTCTTCGAGTCGGTGAATCTCGACGGCACCCGCCGCCTGCTGGAGGCCTCGTCGGCGGAAGGCGTCCGGCGCTTCGTCTATTGCAGCACGATCGGGATCTACGGCCACCGGGCCCCGGGCATCACCCGGGAGGACTCCCCGCTCGCGCCAGGGAATATCTACGAGCGCACCAAGGTCTCGGCCGAGCGGATGATGCGGGAGTTCGGGGCGAAGCGGTCGCTCCCCTACGTGATCCTGCGGCCGGCCGACGTCTATGGCCCGAGGGACCAGCGGCTGCTCAAGCTGTTCAAGGGCGTCAGCGCGGGGAAGTTCCCCTTCTTCGGCAGGGGAGAGGGCCGCCGCCACATGATCTACGTCGACGACGTGGTCTCCGGCTTCTTCCGCGCCTGCGAGCGGGATCAGGCGCTGGGCGAGAGCTTCATCCTGGCGGGACCGCGAGCGTGCACCCTTCAGGAGCTGGTGTCGGAGGTGCAGCAGGCCACCGGCAGCTCGCGCTACGGCGTCCGGCTCCCGCTCGGCCCGATGCTGGGGATCGCGGCGGTGGTGGAGGACGTGTCGCGGGTGCTGCACGTGGATCCGCCGATCTACCGCCGGCGGATGGATTTCTTCTGGAGCGATTCCGAGTTCGACACCAGCCGCGCCCGCAAGGCGCTCGGACTGGGCCCCGCAGAGTAGATCTGCCGGAGGGGATCCGGCGCACCCTGGACGATTACCGACGCACCGGAGCGCTGGCGTCGTGATGGAGGCCCACCGTTGACCGAGCCGTGGCAGATCACCGCTGTTCCGTCGCTCCCTCAAGAAGAAGGAGACGATGAAGGCGCTGCTCGATCACCTGCCGCCGGTCGAGGGCCAGACCTGTCTCGAGCTGGGCTGCGGCACCGGTCTCACCTCGTACTTCCTGCGGGAGAGGGGCGGCACCTGGACCAGCTGTGACTTCGAGCGAGACCACGTGCAGCTCGGCCCGGCAGCTGGTCAGGGACCGGGTGGTCCACATCAACGAGCGCACCCTGCCGTTCCCCGACGCTTCGTTCGACGTGGTCGCCGCGATCAACTTCCTGGAGCACATCGAGGACGACGACACCTTCTTCGCGGAGATGGTCCGGGTGCTGAAGCCGGGCGGCGAGTTCCTCTTCATGGCGCCGAAGGGCGAGCACGGGCGACCCGGGTTCGCCGCTCAAGCGGATGCTCGGCTTCACCGCCGACCAGGAGGGGTTCGGCCACGCGCGGGACGGCTATCCGCCGGCACAGGCCCGGGCGCTGATGCAGCGCCACGGGCTCACGGTGCGAAGCGTGGATGACTACTGCCGGATCTTCACCGAGTCGCTGGAGGACCTGCTCAACTTCGCCTATCACCGGAAGGCGATGAAGGACAAGCAGCCTTCCGACCAGGATTTCCACGGCGACACCGCGCCGATGTCGGCCGAGGCGCTGAACAAGGTGGGCACGGCCTACAAGGTGTATTCCGCGATCTATCCCGCGCTCCGCGGCTGGACCATGCTCGACAAGCTGATCCCCTTCTCCCCGGGCTACATGATGGTGGCCCGGGCCGACAAGGCCGCCTGAGATGTGCGGCATCGTCGGCCGGGTCGGGCCAGGCGCCGGTCTCCGAACGCGAGATCCCCCGGATGTGCGACGCCATCCGGCATCGCGGGCCCGACGACTGGGGCGTCTTCGTCGAGGGCGGCATCGGCCTCGGCGCGCGGCGGCTCAGCATCATCGACCTGGCCGGCGGCCACCAGCCGATCACCAACGAGGACGGCACCGTCGTCGTGGTGATGAACGGCGAGATCTACAACTACCCCGAGCTGCGCGCCGGAGCTGGAGGCCGCAGGGCCACCGCTTCCGCACCCGCACCGACACCGAGGTCCTGGTGCACCTCTACGAGGAGTACGGCGAGGGGATGCTCGCGCGGCTGCGCGGCATGTTCGGGTTCGCCATCTGGGACCGCACCCGCCGCCGCCTGCTGCTGGCGCGCGACCACTTCGGGCAGAAGCCGCTGTTCTACACCGTCGCCGGCGGGCAGCTCACCTTCGCCTCCGAGGTGAAGGCGCTGCTGGCGGACGATCCCAGCCTCGCCGAGCTGTCGCCCCACGCGCTCGACCAGTACCTCACCCTGCGCTTCGTCCAGCCGCCGGAGACGTTCTTCCCCCGGGTCCGCGCGCTGCCGCCCGCCCACTACTTGGTGTGGGAGAACGGACGCGCACCGGGTCGAGCGCTACTGGCAACTGAGCTACGGGCCCAAGTGGACCGAGAGCGAGGCGGAGCTGCTGGAGCGGATCGACGAGCTGCTGGCGGAGACGGTCAAGGCTGCACCTGTTGAGCGACGTGCCGGTGGGCGCGTTCCTGAGCGGCGGGCTCGATTCCACTCTGGTCGCATCTTACGCCGCCAGGACCCTTGGCTCCGAGCTGCGCACCTTCTCGATGGGCATCCCGTACCGCGATCTCAACGAGCTGCCGGCCGCGGCCGCGGTCGCGGCGAGGTACGGGACCCGGCACTACGCGGAGGAAGTGACGCCGAGCGTGGTGCACGACCTGCCGCGCCTCATCGCCGCGCTGGACGAGCCGGCCGATCCGCTTTCCATGTGCCTGCTGCACCTGGCGAAGATGACCGCCCGCCACGTGAAGGTGGTGCTGGGCGGCGACGGCGGGGACGAGCTGTTCGGCGGCTACGACCGCTACTCCGCCGACCGCTGGCTCGACGCCTATCGCAGCGTCCCGGCGGCGGTCCGCGATCTGGTCTCCAGCCAGGTGCTCGGGCGGCTGCCCGACCAGTTCACCTTCAAGAGCTTCACCCACAAGCTCCGCTGGGTGGATCAGATGGCGCGGAAGACCGGTGGCGAGCGCTACTCGGAGAGCATGCAGTTCTTCTGGTTCAACGAGGCGCACCGGATGGAGCTCTATACCCCGGACTTCCAACGGAAGCTCGCGGGCGCCCGGCCGGACGCCTGCATGCTCGATCTCTTCGCCGGTGCTCCGGCCGAGGAGGCGGTGGACAAGATGATGTACGTCGACGTGGCGTCGCGCCTGCCGGGCCAGTCGCTGATGATCCTCGACCGGGCGACGATGGCGTACAGCCTGGAGTCGCGCTCGCCGTTCCTCGACGTCCGCGTTCGCCGAGTTCATGGCGCGGGTGCCGACCAAGCTCAAGATCCAAGGCCGCCGGCTGCGATATATGGAGCGGAAGCTCGCCGAGCGCTACCTGCCGCAGGAGGTGCTGGCGCCGGAAGAAGCAGGGTTTCGCCTCGCCGCTGATGTACATCCTGGACGATGAGGTGCGGAAGCTGGCGCCGCGGCTCCTGCATCGAGAGCGAGCTGGCCCGGGACGGCTATCTCCGGGCCGAGCGGGTGCGCGAGCTGGTGGACGGAGCATCTCGAGGGGCGGCGGGACCATGGCAACCGGATCTGGCTGCTGCTGACGCGCGGAGGTCTGGTACCGGCGCTTCATCGGCCGGCGCTCGGCCGAGGATCTTGAGGCGGAGCTGGCGGAGGCGAGCGGGCGGCCGGTGGGAACGGTGTCCGCGCTGGCCTAGGAGTGTGGGTGGTGTTCGGAGTGCTGGTGCCGCCCGTGCACCACGGCGTGGCCCTGCCCGCGGGAAATCAGCCACCAGTTGACCGGAAACGCGGCCACGCCCGCGATCAGCAGGCTCAGCGCCAGGCTCACCCAGAACTTCACCGCACCCAGTCCCGCCTCCATCGCCCCAGGAATCACCAGCATGATGGCGTTATCGACGATCTCCATGATCGTGATGGAGAGCGTGTCGGCGGCAAAGGCGAGTTTCGCGGCAGCGGCGAGCGCGAGGCCGGAGGCCAGCAGCGGGCGGATGGTGAGGGCGTAGCCGAAGAAGAAGGCGAGGACGACCGAGACGGCCACCGTGGCGGCGTTGTGCCAGCCGAGCGCGGTGCCGCTGGCCATGCCGAGCACCTCGCCGATGGCACAGCCGGTGAGGCAGTGGACCGTAGCGCTGAGCGCAGTCTGCCCGTGCATCAGCAGACTGGTGACGAGATCTGCCCGCCCGCCTGCCTGCCCATCCGCCCGCCTGCCACGGCGTGGGTGAGATTCGAACTCACGAAGGAGTTTCCCCCTTGGCGGTTTTCAAGACCGCTGCCTTCAACCACTCGGCCACCACGCCTGGAAATCGCAAACTTCCCCACCACAAGATACTACTCTCAGGGAGGCCTGCTTCAGCCGTGCTGCAAGAGTCTTCTTGGCATCATCCTCCTACGACCGTACACCGATGCCGGCTGCCCTAAGCTTCGGGCTCCCGTCCGGCCAGCAGCTCGCCGACGGCGCGGGCGAGGTGGTCGGGGGAGAACGGCTTGTGGATCACGGGTATCCCGCTGGCCAGCGCCCCCGGCCGTTGCGCACCGTCTCCATATCCGGTCATGAGCATGACGGGAAGGCCGGGGCGCTCCTGCTGGAGATGGTGGGCCAGCTGATAGCCATCCATGCCCGGCATGCCGATGTCGCTGAGCACGAGGTCGAGACGGCCCCGATGGGCGCGAATCAGGTCCAGGGCGGCGCCTCCGCTGGAGGCCTCGAGCACAGTATAGCCCGCCTCCGAGAGGGCCCTGGCGGTCATCCCGCGCACTTGGGGGTCATCCTCCACCACGAGGGTGACCGCGCCTGAAGTCGCGAAGTGAGGTGAGCTCGGTCTCCCGGGTCGCTCGAGTCTCATCGGCGAGGCAACGGGGAAGAACAGCCGGAACCTGGTGCCCCGTCCTGGCGTGCTGTCGACCCGGATGTGCCCGCCGAGCTGGCTCACGATTCCGTGAACGACCGACATCCCTAGGCCGGTGCCTCGCCCCACCGCCTTCGTCGTGAAGAAGGGCTCGAAGAGGCGATCGAGGGTGGCCCGATCCATCCCGATGCCGGTGTCCTGGATCGTGACCGTCTCGTACGTACCTGCGACGATTCCCTCCCGTCCCTCGCCGTCGGTGTCGAGCACTACCTCTCCGGTCTGGAGCGTCAGCACGCCACCTTTCGTCATCGCATCGCGCGCGTTAAGCGTCATGTTCAATAGCACCTGCTCCAGCTGGCGTGCGTCAGCCCTCACGAAGCCGCCGACCGATCCCAGCTCCACCACCAGCCGCTGGTCCTCGGTCAACGTGCGGCGAAGCATCGGGCCGATGGACTCGATCACAGCATTCAGATCAACGTCCTCGATCTGAAGCCTCTGCCGGCGACTGAAGGCGAGGAGCTGCTGGGTGATCGCGGCGGTGCGCTCGGCCGCTCGGCGGATCTGCTCTAGGTCGGTTCGGGCATCTTCCGGAAGGTCCGTGCGGCGAAGCAGAAAGTGCGAGCCGCCGAGGACGACGGACATCTGGTTGTTCGCCTCATGGGCGATGCCGCCAGCGAGTTGACCGACTGCCTGCAGGCGCTGGGTGTCGCGGAGGCGCTCCTCCAGCAACCTACGGTCGGTGACATCCCGCTTGATGGATGCCGCACCGATGATGGCGCCGGTCTGGTCCCGGACGGGGGAAACGCTGAGGGAGATCCAGATCCGCCGCCCATCTTTTCTGATGCGCTCGGCCTCACTGAACGCAAAAAGCTCACCATTCCGAAGCCGCGCCAGGATCTCCCGTTCCTGATCATGGTGCTCGGGCGGGATGAGCTTGAAGATCGAGCTTCCAACTATCTCGTCCCGCATGTAGCCGAAGATCCGCTCCGCGGCCGCATTCCAGCTCGTGATGACCCCGTCGAGGGTCTTGCCCACGATTGCGTCATTGGAGGAGGTGACGATGGCGGCGAGGCGGGAGATTGCCTCCTGGGCCTGGCGCTCGAGGGTCACATCGCGAGTAAAGCACCGGGTGTGCAGGAACCGCCCATCTACGAAGTATCCGCTGGAATCGATCATGACGTGTTTGATCTGACCGTCCTTGCAGCGGAGCCGGGCCGGGTGCCCCCGGATGTTCTCCCCGTTCAACAGACGACGGAGAATGTCTTCGATCACCGGCCGGTCCACGTGAAAGTCGGAAACCGGATGGCCGAGACACTCCTCGCGCGAATACCCCAACATGTCGAGCTCCGCCTGATTCACCCGGATGATGGTGCCCTGCTCGTCGACCCAATGAAGGCCGGTCGAGGCGGTGTCGAAGAAGTCGGAAAGCTCTTCTTCGCTCCGGCGCAGGGACGCTTCCGCCTCCTGCTGACGGACCAGGGCTTCGGCGGCGTCCTGCGCCGCCAGTTCCGCCTCCAGCGCTGCATCCGTGGCCTTCCTCGCCTCATCTTCGGCTTGGCGACCCGCATCCAGCGCCTGCTGGGTGGCCATCTCCGCTTCGGCGGCTGCCTCCTCGGCCAGGTGACGCAGCCGCTCGCTCTCCGCCGAATGCCGAAGTGCCTCCTCGCGCCGCCGGATCACCGACCCGGCGATCCATGACGTGACCAGCGCGACGGTGAGGAATAGCAGTAGCCGGGCAAGGTCGGCCGCAGTGTCGCTGCCGAACGGAGGGAAAAACCAGGTGGCTAGCGCGACTACGCTTAGTATCGAGGCGAGTACGCCGGGTCCCCAGCCGCCGTACAGGGCCGCTATCGCCACGGCTAGAATGAACGGCGGCGTCAGACTGGGATTGACGAGCGGACGGATGGCGAAGGTGATCACCACAGCCGCGGCGGTGGTGATTGGGGCCAGGAGGTAACGAGCCATTGTGCGGCGGTGGGGCAGAGCGAAGGCCAAGGCGGCGACGGTCCTTCCCAATCGGGTGGCGGAGGCGGCAACCGGGACCTGATCTCAGTTCACGCCCACCCGCCGCGAGAGTGGAAAATGTATCGCGACGGACAAGTCCGCCATTGCCAATTGCTCACCATTCACCCTCTTGTGAGCAGCATCACGGCACTGCAGTGAGCCATGGCACGAAATCCGGCGACGCGACCCGCGTTACCCCATTTGCGGAGTCTCCTCCACGCCCAAACTCGCCTTTCCCACCGCCCCCCGCGCCATTAGCCGCCGGAGCAGGTACGCCACGAGCAGCAACAACCCGAACATGCACACCACGATCGGCCCGGTCGGCAGGTCGTAGTGGAACGAGATCAGCAGTCCGCCGGCCGACGCCAGCGCCCCCGCCAGCCATGAGATGATCGCCAGCATGCCGGTGCGCTCGGTGAACTGGAACGCGATCGCCGCCGGCACCACCAGGAAGGAGAACACCAACAGCACGCCCGCGATTGGCACCGAGAACGTGATCACGACCCCGAACGACAGGTAGAACCAGAAGTCCCACCACCGGATCTTCCAGCCCCGCGCGAGCGCGGTCTCCGGCTGGAAGGAGATGGTGAGGAACCGGTGCCGCAGGAACCAGTGGAACACGCCCAGCGCGGCATAGACGCCGGCCAGCTTGAAGATCGCCGGCCAGGTCACCCAGAGCAGGCTGCCGACCAGGATGTCCTTGATCGCCTCGCCGCCTCGCGGGGTGCGGTCGGCCACCAGGATGGCGGCCGCGGAGGCGACCACATAGACGATGCCGATGATCGCTTCCTGGGGCACCCGGCCGCGTTCCTCGGTCCGGGTGAGGGCGAAGAGCGCCGCGCCGAGCGAAGTAAAGCTGAGGGCATAGACGAACGCCTGGGTGGAATCCGGCTCCTGTCCGGCGAGGATCGCCACCGCGGAGCCCAGGGCCGCCATCTGGGCCAGCGAGAGGTCGACGAAGATGACCTCGCGCGCGATGACGTGGAGCCCCAGGTACGAGTGGATCGCCACGATCACCAGGCAGGCCACCAGTGGCGGCAGAAACAGGCTGAGATCCATTACGACGCTCCCCCCTTGAATGCGGCCGCCAACCCGCCGACCCAGGTGTTCATCAGGTCGAAGTAGGTGTTGACGCCTGGCGCTCCTTCGGTGTTCTCCGGCACGACGACCGGCGTCGCGCCGGTGCGCGACGCCACCTGCTGGATCTGCGCGCGGCTGAAATAATTCGCGGCGAAGAGCACCGGAATCTTCCGCTCCCGCATCAGCGCGATCACTTCCTGCACGTGCCTCGGCGTCGGCGGAATGCCCGGCTTGGCCTCGATGTACTCCACGCACGGCACCCCGTACCGGTGGCTGAAGTAGGCCCACTCCTTGTGGTAGCAGACCATTTCCTTCCCCCGGAACACTTGGCCTTCCTTGAGCCACCCGCCGAGGCGGTCGCTCAGCGGCTTGCCCTGGTATTGCTGCTTCTTGATGAAATCCAGGAGCTGGTCCTTCTGGAGCAGGTCGAGCGCCGCCTGCGGCGTGAGGATGCCCACCAGCTCGGCGCCCATCGTGGCTTCCAGCACCCGCTTCTCGAAGTCCTGCTCCCGCACCGTGAAGTACGCGGCATCGGCAGGTGCGATCCGGCGCAGCCCCGCGAGGATGTTGCGGGCGATCAGAATGCCGTTCAGGGGATCGGAGTGGATGTGGGGGTTGCCATCCACGTGGATGTCGCCCGCCGCGCGGCTCACCGAGGCCGGCACCTCCAGCAGGGCCAGGCCCCGCGAGGCGGAGACGTAGCCCGGCGCCCCTTCGACGATGCGGCGGTTGCCGGCCCGGTCGAGCAGGGCCGGCACCCAGAGCTCCAGGTCCATCCCGGTGGTGATGAACATGTCGGCGTTGCGCAGCAGGGCGACGAAGCTCGGCTTGGGTTGGACGAAATGAGGATCCTCGTCGCCCTGGGCGATCGCCGTCACCGTCGCCTTGTCGCCGGCCACCTCTCTCGCGATCGCGGCATAGGTGGGCAGGCTGGTGACGACTTTCAGCGGCGCGGCGGTCCCCCCGCCGGCGCCGGTGGGCTCGGTGAGCCCCAGCGCGAGAATCAGTGAGATCAGCAGCATGGCGATTCCTCTCGAGCGCCCGGCGCTCAGTACGTCTCGTGTTTGTGGGGTCCGAACGCCCAGACCGCCTGCAGCGTCAGCAGGTTCTCGGTGCCCGCGAGATCGCTGTCGCGGTGCTCGCCCTGGAGGCGGAGAAAGACGAACTCGCTCTGCCACCAGGTGATGGACGGGGTGATCCGCCATTCGGTGTCTTCCAGGCCGCGCGGCGCCTCGACCCAGTCGTACCGGGCGCCGAACACCCAGCGCTGGCTGCGGCGAACCTGGAGGTCGAGGAAGGTCCCGTACCGATTCGTCACGACGTCCGCCTCCGAGGCGTGGAACCGGTACCCCTCGGCCCGGAAGGTGACGTCCTGCCGGTTGCCCGACTGGGGCGGCCGGTAGGTGTATCTGAAGTCGAGGCCGAGGAGGCGGCTCCGCAGGTCGGCGTCGGAGTTGTTGCCGCCGGTCGCCGTGAAGCCGAGCTGGGCGTACGAGGCGCGGTTGAGCTGCCAGAAGTTCTGCACCCGGCCCAGCAGGGTGGGTTGGCGGCCGCCGGCGTAGAGCGGCTCGCTCTCCGACGTGGTGCCCTGGACCATCACCTCGTGGGTGCCGCCCGCGAGGGACACCGGCAGCACGGTGTAGAGCGACACGCCGACGCCGGTCAGGCCCTCCTCGCCGAAGTAGCGCTGATAGACCAGCGGGTACTCGGTCTCCGGCAGCGCGTGCACATGCCAGCGGTTGAGGTCGCCGATGGACTGGCGGAACTTGCCCACGTCCACCCGGATCCGGCCGGGCAGGCCACTCCAATAGACGTAGCCCTCCTCCACCCCGACCTCTTCGTCCTCGAAAGTCAGAAAGACCTTGGTCTTGGAGAACGGATCGAGATCCGATTGAAAGGAAAACTCGAACTCCCGGGCCACCGCGTTGTCCCGCTGGGGACTCTCGTCCCGGGCGAAGAGCCGCACGTCGCCGGTGGCGCTGATCTCGGGATTGAGCAGGTTGCCGCCCCTCGGCCCGCTGGGGGCGGAGGGCGCCTGGGGCACCGAGTCCCTCGGCTGCTCCCCCCCGGCCGCTGCTCCCGCGGCCGCCCGAATCGCCGCGAGCTCATCGGTGGTGTCGCTGGCGGCCGGCGCCGCCGCGGCCGCGGACGGGGCACAACGCGCCGCCCGCACGGCTTCCAGCCGCGCGGCCAGCCGCCCGAGCGCGGCGCTCAGGCTGTCGGTGCGGGCGTCGCCGCTTGCCGCCGGCACCGCGATCGGAGCTTCGGCCGGACACTGTCCGGCTTCCAGCGAATCCAACCGCGCGGTGATGCGTCCGACCGCCGCCTGGACGGAGTCGGCCCCACCGCTGACCCGCTGCTGCGTCCAGCCGGTGACGGGCATGAATGCCATCGAGATGACCGCCACGCCGGCGGTCCGCGACAGGCGCATACCTTGCCTCCATTGAGAGGAACCCGCCCGTTGCCGTCGGCAACGGATGGGAGGTCACGACGAAATGTTCAGACCTGGCTAGGCGGTGAGGCTGGGCGGTGCGCGCGGCCGGGGAAGAAGTCCGGCGTCTGAGGAGGGCGGGGTGAGATCGCTGGGCTGAGGCGGAGCCTGAAAGGCGATCCGCGATTGGGGCAGCGTGACGTCCGCCCGGTCCGCCTGAGGCGACGCCGGGGCGGTGAGTCCGAGGCGGCACAGGTCGCTGTGCCCGTGGTGTTCCCCGGAAGGCTCGTAATGCGAAGAGGAGAGGCGGTTGGCGACGAAGCCGTGAAACAGTACCAGGTCCAGCAGCGGCAGGCCGGAGCCGCCGCTGAGGAGAACAGCGGCCAGGAGCAGCGCCTTGAGCTTCGCCGGCCAGCGGAGAGGCATTCGGCTAATCTAGCGAAGTCCGGGGCGGGGGACTAATCACCCCGCCGGAGCCGTTCGGTTCACCCCGCTTGGACCCGGCCAGCAGCTCCCGAACCCGCTGGAGCAGGACGTCCGGCGTGAAGGGCTTCTGGAGAAACGGGGGAGCCTGGTTCAGCGCGCCGCGGTTGAAGATGTCGTTGGCTGGATAGGCGGAGATATAGAGGATGGGGATCGACGCCCACCGGCGGGCGAGCTCCCGGCCCAGCTCCAGGCCGTCGAGCTCGGGCATGATCACGTCGGTGACCACCAGGTCGAGATAGGGGGCCGCGAGCTCGGCCAGGTGGAGGGCTTCGTTCCCGTGCCGGGCCTCCAGCGTCCGGTACCCCTCGTCCCAGAACACCCGGGTCACGATCCCCCGGAGCGCGTCATCGTCCTCCGCCACCAGGATGGTGGTGGCGCGACCCTTCACCGGTGCAGCGTCGAGCGCCATGATCCCTCAGAAGTTGAGACGCGCATCCAACGAGCTACACATTTTGCGGAGATCACCTAATGTAGCTTCTGAAGGCCGACCCCGTCAGAAGGCCGACCCCTGGCGGAGCTCCTCGCTCACCTCCGCGGCCACCGAATCGGCCCTCGCGGCCAGGGTGGAGTCCCCCCGCCCCCTGAGCGTCTCTGAGACCCCCCCATACACCACTGAGTAAAGCTGGAGAATGGAGCCGGATGGCGGATCCACCCAGCCGTGGGGGCGGTCGCGGCTCGCCGTCTGCCAGTGATAGACGTCCCACAGCAGCTGTTTGGTTCGGGGCACATCCACGAAGCCGAGGCCCGGGCTGAGCACCACGGAGTCGCTGGGCTCCACCGGGGTCGGCATCAGCTTCCGGACGAACCCCTGGGAGACGAGGTAGGGGCTCAGGCCGAAGGTCCCGTCGGGATAGCCGCCGTCGCTCCAACTGAAGAAGACCGGCCGCTTGCCCAGGTTGTCCCGGATCAGGAAGATCGTCGCGAGGTCCTGGCGCAGCAGCACGTCGCGCTCGAAACGCAGCTGGAGACTGTCGAAGACCACGCCGCCCTCGGGCGGCACCCGCATCGCTTCCGGCAGGCTGTCGATCTGCTCGATGGGGATCTGCATCACCGGGTCGGTCGGCGGCTTCATGCCGGCGTAGCGCTTCCACATCGGTACTGCCCTGGAGGCGTCGAATGCCGGCGTCTGGCGGCGGCGGAGCTGCTTGAGGTGCCACTCGGTGTTCATCAGCGAGAGGTTGGCCAGGGTCACATCCTGCCGGATCCCTTCCACCTCCTGCGCGTACCAGAGCGGGAACGTGTCGTTGTCACCGGCGGTGATGAGGACGCCGTAGGGCTCCACCGATTGCAGGATGTCCCAGGCGAAGTCCCGGGCCATGGTCTCGCCGGAGCGGCCGGCGGAGCCCCGGTTCGCGATGACCGGGATCAACCCGAACGCCAGAGCGATGCTGGCGACGGCCCAGCGCCCCCGCGGGGTACCGCGATCCCGGAGGAACTCCACGATCCCCCGCATCATCGCCCCCAGTCCCAGCGCGACGAAGACGCCGTAGGCCGAGAAGGAGCCCATGAAGAAGTAGTCGCGCTGGCGAACCTCGCGGGCCAGGGACGGCTGGTCGGGATACTGGGAGAAGCCGTACCGGAAGTTCATGTAGAACACGAGCCCCACCGTCAGCACGCCGAGCAGCGCGGCGGCGGCGAGTCCGGCCCGCCGGTCCGACTTCCAGAGGGTCCAGAGCCCGCTGAGTCCCAGCACCACGAAGAGCGCGGTGACCACGCCGGCGAAGCGGCCCCAGCCCCGGGCGAACTGCCAGCTGAAGTACTGCCAGAAGTTCGCCAGCTGGCCGACGAACGTCGCCTGCCGCTCGGTGAGCGCCGGCTTGCCGTACTGCACCCGGTTGAGCACATCCTGCAGCGCCTGGCTGAACAGGCCCACCGGCTCGCCTTCGTTGATCGGCGGATACTGTCCCGCGCGGATCGGCAGCCAGAGGTAGTTGAGCGAGATCCCTACGACCACGGCCAACAGGCCGAGATAGACCAACGGATCCTTCGGCGAGCGCCAGAGTGCGTAGCTGAGGACGCCGAGGGTGAGCACGATGAGAATCGGGCCGCTGGTGCTGTCTCCGGCGAACATGTCGAGCCAACGCCCGGTGACCGCGATGAGCAGGGCGTAGAACGTGACGATGGCCCACGGCTGGACCACGACGCGCCAGTCGGTCCACAGCACGTAGATGCCGAGGGCGGGGAGGGCGAGGAAGCCCATGAGGTGGTTGGTCGCGGTCAGCGCGAGCACGTAGGCGATCAGCACCAGCCAGCGGTCGCGGTGCGGCCCCGGCGGGTCATCGCCCCAGCGGACCACCAGCCACATCACCAGGGCGATCGAGAGCAGGGAGACGGTATAGACCTTCTCGTTCACCACCGACTGGTTCCAGACCGTCCAGGACGTGGCGCCGACCAGCGCGCCCGCCATCGCGGTGGCGATGCGGGCCCACCGCTCGGTCACGATGCCGCGGAGCCACCGCTCGGCGACCAGGAACCAGAAGGCGGCGGCGCCGGCGCTGGTGGCCGCCGCGAACAGGTTGATCCGCACGGCGTACGACTCCGCCAGCGGCAGCAGCCCGAAGACGTGGGCCATGATGACGAAGAGCGGATTGCCCGGCGGGTGGGGGATGCCGATCACCTTCGCGGCGGCGATGTACTCCGACGCGTCCCAGAACGCCGTGGTGGGCGCCAGGGTCAGGACATAGACGACGCCCACCAGGGCGAAGGTCGCCAGCGCCCAGCGGTAGGGCGGCCGGTCCATCGAATTCTCGGTCATGGAGTCCGTGCTAGTGGCGGAACTGTCGGCGGCCGGTCATCACCATGGCCATGCCGTGGCGGTTGGTCGCCTCGATGACTTCGGCGTCGCGGACGGACCCGCCGGGCTGAATGATCGCGGTCACACCGGCGGACGCGGCCTGTTCCACGCCGTCCGCGAAGGGAAAGAAGGCGTCGGAGGCGAGGACGGTCCCGGCCGGATCGTGTCCCAGGGCTCGCGCCTTGTGGACCGCCAGGAACGCGCTGTCGACCCGGCTGGTCTGGCCCGCGCCGATGCCGATCGCCATCTCGTCGCGGGCGAGCAGGATGGCGTTCGACTTGACCGCGGCTACGGCCGCCCAGGCGAACCGGAGGTCATTCCACTCCCGCTCCGACGGCTGGCGGTCGGTGGCGACGGTCCAGTCCTGGTCGGAGCCGTCGAACTCGAACTGGTCCTGCACCAGGAACCCGCCGCGCACCCGCTTGAAGTCGAGGGTGCCCGCGCCGCGGCTCACCGGCAGTTCCACGACCCGGAGCTGCTTCTTCGCCGCGAAGACGGTCATCGCCTCGTCATGGAACGACGGCGCGACGACCACCTCGACGAACAAGTCGCTCATCGCCTGCGCGGTGGCGCGATCCACCACGGTGTTGAACGCGACCACCGAGCCAAAGGCGGACATCGGATCGGTCGAGCGCGCCTTGCGGAAGGCCTCGCTCGCCGAGGGGGCCACCGCGATGCCGCAGGGCGTGGAATGCTTGATGATGCAGCACGCCGGCCGGTTGTTCCAGCTGGCCACCGCCCACATCCCCGCGTCGATGTCGAGCAGGTTGTTGAAGGAGAGCTCCTTGCCCTGGCGCTGGGTGAGGTCGCGCACCCCGCGCGGCTCCTCGGTCACGTACAGCGCCGCCCGCTGCCCGGGGTTCTCTCCGTAGCGGAGCGTCTGCTGCCGCTCGATCGCGAGACTCAGCCGCTGGGGCAGGCTCTCGTCCTTCGGCGTCAGGTAACCGGCGATCGCGGCGTCGTAGTCGCCGGTGTGGGCGAAGACCTTGGCGGCGAATTCCCGGCGCACCGCCGGGGTGAGCGCGTCGCGGGCGATCAGGTCGAGCACCCGCGGATAGTCGGTCGGCTGCACCACCGGCAGGACGAACTCGTGGTTCTTCGCGGCGGAGCGGAGCATGGAAGGGCCGCCGATGTCGATATTCTCCACCGCGTCCTCGAAAGGCACGCCGGGACGCGAGATCGTGGCCTGGAACGGATACAGATTCACCGCGACGAGATCGATCGGTACGATACCGTGCCGGTCGATCGCCGAGAGATGCTCGGGCATGTCCCGCCGGGCGAGCAGGGCGCCGTGGATGGCCGGGTGGAGCGTCTTGAGCCGGCCGTCGAGCAGCTCGGCGAAGCCGGTGACCTCATCGACCGCGATGACGGTCACCCCGGCCGCCCGCAGCGTGGCCGCGGTGCCGCCGGTGGAGACGATCTCCCAGCCGAGCTGGACCAGCCCCTGGGCGAACGAGACGATCCCGCGCTTGTCGCTGACCGAGATCAGCGCGCGGGGCATGCGACACCTGTCACTGAGCGGACTCCGCTGGTTCGGGGAGCGGGACCGGACGCCCGGCGGCCGCGGCGGCGAGGACCGCGGCCGGCAGCAGCCGATGTTCCACCTCTAGCACCCGGGCGGCGAGCCGGTCGGGATCGTCGCCCTGCAGCACCGGCACCCGCGCCTGGGCCAGCACCGCGCCGCGATCATAGACCTCATCGACCAGATGTACCGTGGCGCCGCTCTCCCGTACGCCGCTCGCCAGCACCGCCTCGTGCACCCGCCGGCCGTACATCCCCTTGCCGCCGAAGGAGGGAAGCAGCGCGGGATGGATGTTGATGATCCGGTCAGGGTAACGGGCGATGACGTCGGCGGGAACCAGCTTGAGATAGCCGGCGAGCACGAGCAGGTCTATCGCGTGCCGCTCGAGGGCGCGGAGCCACTCCCCTCCATCGGACGGATCCCGCAAGGCGATCCCCGGCACTCCCCACTCGGCGGCCCGGGCCAGCGCCGGCGCATCGGCCCGGTTGCTCAACACCAGCGCCACTCGCGCCGGTGCTCCCGGCCCGAGCGCACGCAGCAGCGCCTCGAGATTGCTGCCGCGTCCCGAGACGGCCACGGCGACGTGCATAGGCATGGGGGAGGAAAAGTAATCAGAGCCGGGGCAGGCGGGCAGGCGGGCCGGGGATCATTGCAGGATCAGATCGACCGCGGCCGCGAGATCCGGGAGGACCGGGAAGCGCCCGGCAGCGTTTGCCGGGAGCTCGTGGAGGTCACGAGGCGTCAGCAGGATTCCTTTGCCGTTGAACCGCTCCGCGGGGAGCGCGTCGCGGAGGCGGTCGCCCACCCACCAGCATCGGGCCAGGTGCAGGCCGAAGTCGGCCGCCGCGCGCTGGTAGAGCAGCACACCCGGTTTGCGACACTCGCAGGGGCCGCTGAAGTCGGGGTGGTGCGGGCAGTGGTACTGCGCATCCACCCTCGCGCCGCGCTCGGCCAGCAGCTCGGCGAGACGGCGGGTGGTGGCCGCGTAGGCCGCTTCGTCATACAAGCCTCGCGCGATGCCGGACTGATTGGTCACCACGATCGCGGGGAGGCCGGCTCGATTGAGCCGGGCGATGGCGTCGGCCGCGCCGGGCAGAAGCCGCATCGCGGCGGGATCGGCGAGATAGCCGGGATCCTCGATGATGGTCCCGTCGCGGTCGAGGAAGACCGCGCGCCCGGTCACTCGCGCAGCGCCTCGACCAGCGCCGCCGCGACGGCGGGGTAGTCCTCCTCGGCGAGGGTGCGCGGGTCCAGCAGCACCCGGCCGCCGCCGACCCGGCTCACCAGCGAGGGTTCGCCGACTCGGAGCCGGAGCGCGAGCCCGTCCGGGCCCAGGGTGCCGGCATCCAATGCCACCAGCGTGGTCGGAAGCACGGCTCCCGGGAAGGAGCCGCCGCCGACCGCGGATTCGCCGGAGATCAGCGCCGGCTGGAGCGACGGCGGACAGAGGGCCGCGAGCGCCGCCGCACGGCGGGCCAGGTCTTCCGGGCCGGCGGTCAGCATCGCCAGCACCGGGATGGACCGGACGGCAGTCTCGGGCTCGCGATACAGGGCTAGGGTGGCCTCGAGCGCCGCGAGCGTCATCTTGTCCGCCCGGACCGCGCGGGCGAGGGGATGCTCCCGGCAGCGCGCGAGGACACCGCGCCGGCCGGCGAGACACCCCGCCTGGGGGCCGCCGAGCAGCTTGTCGCCGCTGAAGACGACCAGGTCCGCGCCCGCGGCGAGCGCGTCCTGCACCCGCGGCTCGCCGGTGAGACCCCACGGCGAGAGATCGGCCAGAAGACCGCTGCCCACATCGATGAGATAGGGAATGCCCGCCTCGCGGCACAGCGCCGAGAGCTCGCCGTGATCCGGCGTGGCGACGAAGCCGCGCTGCTCGAAATTGGAGCGGTGCACCGTCAGCACCGCCGCGACATCGGAGTCGAGCGCGCGGCGGTAGTCGGCCAGGTGGGTGCGGTTGGTGGTGCCGACTTCGCGCAGCCGGGCGCCGCTCCGGACCAGGATGTCGGGGATGCGGAACGATCCGCCGATCTCGATCAGCTCGCCCCGCGAGATGATGACCTCGCGCCCCGCGGCCAGCGCGGCGAGGGCGAGCAGCAGGGCGCCGGCCGCGTTGTTCACCGCGAGCGCATCCTCGGCGCCGGTGACGCTGCACAGCGGCTCGCGGCAGTGGTCGCTCCGGCTGCCCCGGGTCCCGGTGTCGAGGTCGAACTCCAGATTGCTGTAGCCGGACGCCATCAGGGCCATCGCGGCCACCGCGGCCGGCGCGAGCGGCGCGCGTCCGAGGTTGGTGTGCAGTACCACGCCGGTGGCGTTGAGCACCGGGCGCAGGCTCGACCGGCGGCGGTCGGCCAGGCGCTCCCGAACATCGGCGGCCCAGCTCTCGGGCGGCCCCGCCCGGCGCGACCGAGCCGCGGCGAGCGACTCGCGCACGGCATCGACGACGGCCACGCGAGGCGCGCCGTGGAGCAGCTCCCGGATCTCCGGCTCGAGCAGCAGCCGATCGACCGAGGGGAGCTGCCGCCGCCGGTCGTTCACTGGGGCGTGGTCGGGGCGGGACGCGAGGGCTTGGCCGGCAGCGTCGGCCCCGGCTTCCGCTTGGCCGGCGCCGGATTCGCGGAATCGGTGGGGGTGGGCCTTGTCGGCGCGGACCTCGTAGGCGCGGGCTTGGCGGCCGGCGGCCGGACGCTGTCGGTGCGCTGGCGGAGAGAGTCGTAAGGCGTGGAATCGGCCGGGACGGCAAGGGTATCGCGCGCGGGCCGCTCGGGCACGACCAGCGTGCCGACCACGTCGCCGGCGACACCGGTGACGTTGCGGACGCCCTTGATCTCCACGGTGAACCTGGCGCCGGGTTTCCACGGCGTCGCGGGACGGAGCACGAGCTGGTCGGTCAGCGGCGGACGGCTGGTGAGCGGCGCGTTCTCGACCGGGCGTCCCTGGGGCCGCGCGCCCGGTGCACCCGGTGGCGGGGGCCGGCGGGGAGCGGCCGCCGTGTCGGCCGGCGCGGAGTCGCGCGGCGCGGGACGCCGGGAGTGCAGGCTGTCGTCGATCGGGCGCGGGAGGAGCGAGAGGACCTTCACCGGCGTGGAGTCCGGCATCAGCGAGAGCCGGACCGCCGAGGGCTGGAGCCGCTGCCGCGGATCGAGCGATTGGGTGAACTCCACGCCGGCCGCCGTGCTGTCGGTCGCCGTGACGGTCCGGATCCGGGGTGGCGAGGTGTCGTGCACGAAGGCCCAGAGCTCGAGCGGCTTGGCCTGGCCCGAGCGCACCCGGACGCTGTCGAACGCTTCGCGGGGATCGTCCAGGTGGTTGCGGTTCTCGTCGAGCACGCCGCTCACAACGTATTCACCTTCGGGGAGCGGGCCGAGGTTGAACCGGCCGGACGAATCGGCGAGGCCGCGGTAGGGCAGACTGTCCGGCATCTTGGTGGCGACGACCAGCGCCTGGGGCGCCGGGCGCCCTGAGGTCCAATCGACCACGGTGCCTTCGAAGGCCGCCGCGGGCCGGGGCCCACCGGTGGTGAAGGTGACCAGCGCGCCCCGGTTGCTCCGGTTGTTGCGCAGATCGGTGACGCCGGGCAGCAGCTCGACGCGATAGACCCGGTCCCGCTGCCATCCCTCCTCGGGCCGCACCGCGATGCGATTGCGCCGCCACCGGACCCGGGGGATCTCCGCGGTGGGCGACAGGATCACCAACCGCTCGAGGTCCCCGGTTCCGGTGCCCTGGCTGGGCGACCCGCCTTCGGTGATCACCTCGTCGAACAGGAACTCGACGTCGTCGTCGAAGTCGGGGACGTCGGCGAAGGTGTCGGGCACGGTCGCGATGAGCTGGGGCGGCGCGGCGTCGGGAGGGCCGCCGGGGGGAGGCTCCATGCGGGCGCAAGCCAGCAAGGCCAGGCAGACGGGCAGGCGGGCAGGCGGGCAGAAGATCCGCATCCGTTACCGCCCGCCGGCCCGACTGCCCGCCGGCCCGGCTGAACCACCCAACATCTCCAGCTTCCGCCCCAGCACGTCGCGCTGCTCCCGCCACGTCGCGGCCTTGTCCCGCTCGCGCTGCACTACGTCGGCCGGGGCGCGGGAGACGAAATTCTGGTTCCCGAGCTTGGCGTCCTGGGCGGTGATGAGCTGGCCCAGTCGCTCCAGCTCGCCGCCCAGGCGTCCGAGCTCTCGCTCGACATCGATCGCGTCACCCAGCGGGACGAACACGGCAGTGCCGTCCGAGAGGACCGCGTGCCCGCCCACCCGCTCGGTTGGTTCCCCGAACGACAGAGTGGACACCTTGGCGAGCCGGGCGATCGTCGCCTGCTCCTCCCGAATAGCGCCGCCCCGCTGCCCCGCTGCCCCGCCGCCCCGCCGCGTCACCACCGCGCGCACCGCCTGGCCCGGCTGGACTCCGTACTCGGCGCGGATGGCGCGGATCGCCCCCACCACTTCCTGGATCAGGCCGAACTCCCGGAGGGCGGCGGCATCCTCCGCGCGCCGGTCGGACAGGGGCCAGGGAGCGATGGAGATCGAGGCGTCCTCCGGACGGCCGGGAAACCGGCGCCACAGCGTCTCGGTCACGAAGGGCATCACCGGGTGCAGCAGCCGCAGCGCGACGTCGAACGTCTGGGCCGCCACCGCGCGCGCCACGTCGCCGCCGGGGGCGTCGCCGTAGAGTCGCGGCTTGATCTGCTCGATGTACCAGTCGGCGAGGTCGCTCCAGATGAAGCGATACACCGACGCGGCCGCTTCGTTGAGGCGGAAGCGCTCGTAGGCCTCGGTGGCCTCGCGCACGGTGGCCTCGCAGCGGGCGATGATCCAGCGGTCGGCGAGGGTGAGCTCGTCACGGCGCACCACATCCCGCGTCCGGCCGGCGAGGGGACGGGGCGGCTCCGGCAGGTGGGAGAGAATCAGCCGGCCCGCGTTCCACAGCTTGTTGGCGAAGTTGCGGCCCGGGGCGAACGAGGTCTCCAGGTCCGTAGGATCGAGGATGACGTCGGTCCCCACCGACATGCCGGCCACCAGGGAGTACCGCAGCGCGTCAGCGCCGTAGCGATCCACCACTTCCAGCGGGTCGATCCCGTTGCCGAGCGACTTCGACATCTTGCGGTGCTGGGTGTCGCGCACCACTCCGTGCAGGTAGATGCTGGTGTAGGGCACCTCGTGCATGAATTCCAGGCCGGACATGATCATCCTCGCCACCCAGAAGAAGAGGATGTCGGGCGAGGAGACCAGCGTGTGGCCCGGATAGTAGGTGGCGAGGTCCTCGGTGCGCTCGGGCCATCCCAGGCTGGTGAACGGCACCAGCCAGGACGAAAACCAGGTGTCCAGCACGTCCTCGTCCTGCCGCACCGCGCCGCCACAGCCGGGGCAGGCGGTGAGATCGGTGCGACTCACGGCCGTCCGCCCGCACCCCTCGTCCTCACAGTACCACACCGGGATGCGATGGCCCCACCAGAGCTGGCGCGAGATGCACCAGTCGCGGATTCCCTCCAGCCAGCGCTCGTAGTCGTCGCCCCGGCGCTCGGGGATGAACTTGATGGTGCCGTCGCGGTACCGGGCCAGCGCCGGACGGGCCAGCGGCTCCATCCGGACGAACCACTGGTCGGAGAGCCGCGGCTCGACCACGGTGCCGCAGCGATAGCAGTGGCCCACGGCGTGGCGATGGTTCTCCACCTTCTCCAGCAGGCCGAGCGACTCCAGCTCCGCCACCACCCGCTTCCGAGCCTCGAAGCGGTCGAGCCCCTGGAATCGATCGGGGGCCGCGAGGCTCATCCGCGCCTCGGGCGTCATCACATCGACCGCGGGGAGCCCGTGCCGCTGCCCGATCTCGAAGTCGGTCGCGTCGTGCGCCGGAGTCACCTTCACCGCGCCGGAGCCGAAGGCCGGATCGACCGCTTCGTCGGCCACCACGGGGATCAGCCGGTCGGTGAGCGGCAGCCGGAGCTGTGTCCCGATCAGCGGGCGGTAGCGCTCGTCGTCGGGGTGCACCGCGACCCCGGTGTCGCCCAGCAGGGTCTCGGGGCGGGTAGTGGCGATGGTGAGGTGGCCGCCGCCCGATTCGGTGGGATAGCGGATGTGCCAGAGGCGGCCATCCACCTCTTCCTTCTCCGCCTCTTCATTGGAGAGGGCGGTGAGGCAGCGGGGACACCAGTTGATGATGTAGTGTCCGCGATAGACCAGCCCCTTCTCGTACAGCTGCACGAACACTTCGCGCACCGCCCGGGACAGGTCCTCATCGAGCGTGAAATAGGTGCGCGACCAGTCGGCCGAGCAGCCGATGGCCTGGAGCTGCTCCAGGATGCGGGCGCCGGTCTGGCGCACGTGCTCCCACACCCGCTCCACGAACGCCTCCCGGCCGAGGTCGAAGCGGGTGAGGCCTTCCTTGGCCAGCAGCCGCTCCACCACGTTCTGGGTGGCAATCCCCGCGTGGTCGGTGCCGGGGACCCAGAGCGCGCGGCGTCCCCGCATCCGCTCGAAGCGGATGACCACGTCCTGGACCGTGTTGTTGAGGCCGTGACCGGTGTGGAGCTCCGCCGTGACGTTGGGCGGCGGCATCTGGATGACGTACGGCGCCAGCGGCGCGTTGCCGCGGGTGCGGCGCACCGCGTCGGGATCGAACAGCCCCTGGGCCCGCCACCAGGCGTAGAGCGGGGCTTCGATCTGGGATGGGTCGTATTGCGGGGGGAGCGGCGCCGTCATGCGCTCTGGTCGGCCGCCCGGGTTTGACCCGGCGACGGCCGGTCGTCCTCGCCCCGCACCAGGAGGCTGTTGATGACGCTCTCGATGCCGGGCACCCCGAGCGCGGTCCGGCCGGCGGCGGTGCGGATGCTCCGGCTGGGCACCCAGCCGCGCAGCTCCACCGCGCCGCGGCTCACCGGGCACGTCTCGATGGTGAGACCAGCCAGCCGGGGATCGGCCTTGAGCGCCACATCGACCGCCCGCGCCGACGCGGCCGCGGTGAGCCGGGTGGGACCCTGCACGCGGATGCGGTCGGCGGCCCGGCGGACCCGGCCCGGATTCACCTCACCGACCCACTCGCTGAGCGCGATCGCGGCGACGAATCCGCCGCCCATGCCGAGCGCCGTCCACCACAGGATTTCCGCACCGCTGAGCTGGTCGTCGTGGCGCACGCAAAGTTCCTCTTACGGAAGATTTCTCGATACGATTAAGTTAACCGATTCGCGCGCCATGCGCAGGGATTTCCATGCTCGCCAAGGCTCCCCGATGACCGACAGACCTGCTCCCGCCCGCGGCCCCGATCGGGGCCGGTGGCTGATGGTCGCGGCGCTGATCCTGTTGGGGATCGCGCTCTACTTCTGGTTCGCGCCCTCGAGCCCGCCCGCCGCGCGGCCGGCCACGGAAATCGAATGAGCGACACCGTGCTGAGCGAGACGCTGCGAGTCACCCTGCCCGACGGCAGCGTGCGCGAGGTCGCCCGCGGCACGACCGCGCGCGCGATCGCGGAGAGCATCGGGCCGGGGCTGGCCCGGGCGGCCGTCGCGGCGAAAGTGAACGGCGCCGTCCGCGACCTCGACCGGCCGATCGAGGCGGATGCCACGCTCGCCATCCTGACCGAGCGCGACCCCGAGGCGCTGGAGGTGCTGCGCCACTCCGCGGCGCACGTCCTGGCCACCGCGGTGCGCGAAGTCTTCCCCGGCGCCGGCATCGGGTTCGGCCCGCCGATCGAGGACGGGTTCTACTACGACTTCGAGGTGCCGCGCCCGTTCACGCCCGAGGACCTGGAAAAGATCGAAGCTCGGATGGGGCAGGTGGCGAAGGCCGATTACCCCTTCGTGCGCGAGGTGGTCGATCGCTCCGCCGCCAACCGGCGCTTCGCCGACGATCACCTCAAGCTCGAGCGGATCGGCGAGCTGGGCGACGACGAAACCATCACGGTCTATACCGACGGCCCGTTCACCGATCTCTGCCGGGGCCCCCACATCCCGGGCACCGGGCGGCTCAAGCACTTCAAGCTGCTGCACGCCGCCGGCGCCTACTGGCGGGGCGACGAGAAGCGCCAGATGCTCCAGCGGATCTACGGCACCGCCTGGTTCAAGAAGGAAGACCTGGACGCCTACCTCCACCGGTTGGAAGAGGCGCGCAAGCGCGACCACCGGGTCCTCGGCCGCCAGCTCGATCTCTTCTCCATCTCCGACGTCGTGGGTCCGGGACTGGTGCTCTGGCACCCCCGGGGCGCGATGATCAAGTGGCTGCTCTCCCGCGCGGTGGAAGACGACAACGTCGCCAACGGCTACGACCTGGTCTATACGCCCAACGTCACCAAGGAAGAGCTGTTCAAGATCTCGGGGCATCTGCCGCTCTACGCCGCGAACCAGTACCCCGCGATGGCGGCGGGCGCCGGCGAAGCCGAGGACGTGCGCTACCGGGTCAAGCCGATGAACTGCCCGATGCACTCGCTCATCTACAAGAGCCAGCAGCGGAGCTACCGGGACCTGCCGATCCGGCTGAGCGAAGTCGCGAACGTCTATCGGAACGAGAAGTCGGGCACCCTGCACGGCCTGCTCCGGGTGCGCGGCCTCTCGATGGACGACGCCCACATCTTCTGCACCCTCGACCAGGTGGAGGACGAGATCTTCCTCTGCCTGGACCAGGTCGATCGCCTGGTCCGCGCCCTCTTCGGCTTCGAGCTGGACTTCGAGGTCTCCACCCGTCCGGAGGAGCGGCTCGGCGGGGACGAGGTGTGGGACCGGGCCGAAGCCATGCTGCGGCACGCGCTCGACCGGAAGGGCATCCCCTACCGCATCGACGAGGGCGGCGGTGCGTTCTACGGGCCGAAGATCGACATCAAATTCAAGGACGCCATCGGCCGGATCTGGCAGGGTCCGACCATCCAGCTCGACTTCAACCTGCCGGAGCGGTTCGAGCTGGAGTACACCGGCGCCGACAACCGCCCCCACCGGCCGGTGATGATCCACCGGGCCATCTACGGGACCCTGGAGCGGTTCACCGGCAACCTGATCGAGCACTTCGCGGGCGCGTTCCCGGTCTGGCTCGCGCCGGAGCAGGTCCGGGTGATCCCGATCTCGGATGCCCAGGCGGAGCCCGCGCGCAAGCTGGCCGCCCGGCTCAAGGCGGCGGGCCTCCGGGTCCATGTCGATGACCGTACCGAGACCCTCAACTACCGCATCCGCGAGGGCGAGATACAGAAGGTTCCGTACATGGCGGTGATCGGCCAGCGCGAGGCGGACAGCGACAGCATCGCGCTCCGGGTGCGCGGGGTGGGGAAGAAGCAGGAGGTGATGGGCGTGGATGCGTTCCTGGCCCGGGTTGGGGACGAGGTCAGGAGCCGGGCTATTGTGCCGTGATTGCCTACCAGCGCTCCTCCGGCAGGGCTATTTTGCTCACGGCTCTTAACCTGAGAACCTTGTGAGCGACGCCACCACCCCAGTCATCCTCTCGGCCGTGCGGACCCCGATCGGCAGATATCTCGGCGGCCTGTCCGGCTTCACCGCCCCCCAGCTCGGCGCCATGGTAATCCGCGAGGCCGTCGCTCGCGCCAAGGTCGATCCCGCCGCCGTCGAAGAAGTGATCATGGGGCAGGTGCTCCAGGGCGGCTCGGGGCAGGCACCCGCGCGCCAGGCCCTGATCCACGCCGGCCTTCCGCCCGTCATCCCCGCTATGACCATCAATAAGGTCTGCGGCTCCGGCCTCAAGGCGGTGATGCTCGCCTCCCAGGCGATCAAGGCCGGCGACGCGGAGTGCATCGTGGCCGGCGGGCAGGAGTCCATGTCGACCGCGCCCCACTACGTCCATGGCATGCGCGCCGGCATCAAGGCGGGCAATCAGACCATGGTCGACGGCATGATCCACGACGGGCTCTGGGACTCGTTCGGTTGCTGCCACATGGGGGAGTACGCGGAATACACGGCGGAGAAGGCGGGCGTGAGCCGGCAGGATCAGGATCAGTTCGCCTACCAGAGCCACATGAAGGCGCTGGAGGCGACGCAGTCCGGCAAGTTCAAGGACGAGATTCTTGCGGTTCAGGTGCCGGGGAAGGGCGGGCCGACGACGGTCGCCGCCGACGAGTCGCCCCGGAAGGACACCAGCCCCGACACGCTCGCCAAGCTGAAGCCGGCGTTCCGGAAGGACGGCGGCACGGTGACCGCGGGCAACGCCCCCGGGCTCAACGACGGGTCCAGCGCGCTGGTGGTCGCCTCGCTGGCCTTCGCCAAGGCGCATGGCCTCTCGCCCCTCGCCCGGGTGACCGGCTACGCCACCGGCGGCGGCGAGCCCCGCGAGATCTTCTTCGCCCCCGTGCAGGCGGTGCGGAACCTGATGGGCCGCACCGGCACCAGCATCGGCGACTACGATCTCATCGAGGCCAACGAAGCGTTCGCCGTGCAGGCGCTGGCCGACGGCCGCGAGCTGGGCTGGGACTGGGACCGGGTCAACGTGCGCGGTGGCGCGGTCGCACTGGGCCACCCGATCGGCGCCAGCGGTGCGCGGGTCCTCACCACGCTTCTGTACGCCCTGCGGGACCGCGGCGGCTCCACCGGTCTCGCCACCTTGTGCCTTGGCGGCGGCAACGCCGTCGCCCTCAGCGTGGAGATGCTCTGATGACGCCCAGGGAACGCCTGGCCAACCTGGCGCTGGCAGACCGCAGCTCCGCGGCGCGCCGGTTTCTCGCCATCGGGGCCGCCACGCTCGTGGTCGCCGCCTCGGCGCAGGTGGCGGTGCCGGTGCCGCTGAGCCCGGTGCCGATGACGCTGCAGCCGCTCGCCGTCCTGGTCGTCGGCGGGTTGATCGGCGCGATGCCCGGCGCCGCCGCGCTGCTCCTGTACCTCGCGCTCGGCATGCTCGGCCTGCCGGTGTTCGCCGGCGGGGGGTCCGGGATCATTCACGTCCTGGGACCGACCGGAGGTTACCTCCTGGCGTTCCCGGCCGCGGCCGCGGTGGCGGGCCGCTTCGCCGGACCCTCGCCCCGTCTCCTGCCGGTGCTGCTGGGCTGCGCTCTCGGCATGGTGGTGATCCACGCCGGCGGCGCCGCGCAGCTCGCGATCCTGGGCAACGATCCCGGCCTCGCGCTTCGCATCGGGTTCATCCCGTTCCTGACCGGCGACCTGCTCAAGGTCGGCATCGCCGCCGCCGTGATCCTGGGACTCGGGCCGAAGCTCCGTCCCCTCCTCTGACCGGGCCCTCGATGCCCGAGCGCTACTCCCCCCCGAAGGCGATCGGATGGTCGATCGCCTTCGTCGTGCTGGCCTTCATTCTTTTCATCCTCGTCTCCTACGGCGTCGCGCTCCTGCTCACCGGCTCCAACGAGGCGGCGGCCGAGTGGCTCCAGGGCAGCGGCCCGGGGCCGGTCCTGCTGCAGGCCGTGGTCATGCTGGTGATCACCGGCGTGCTGACGGTGGCGATCGGGATGCGGGTGCTCGGGCTCACGCCGGCCGACTTGCGCTATGCCGCCGGCCCCCGCTTGGCCGGTTTCGGCCTCGGGACGCTGGCGGGCGCGCTCACCGCCGCCGCCGCGCTGGTGTTTTCGGTGGCGGTCGGCGGCGCGGAATGGGTGCCCGATCGCGGAGGCGTGCTCGACTACATCCGGAGCGCGGCGTCGACCGTCCTGGTCCTGGCGCCGGCCGCCCTCGCGGAAGAAGTGCTCTTCCGGGGCGTCCCCCTCGTGCTGCTGGCGAGCGCGTTGGGCCGGGGGAGCGCAGTGGTCCTGGTCTCGGTGGTGTTCGCCCTCGCCCATCTCGACAATCCCAATGTGACCGCGCTGGGCATCGGCAACATCGCGCTGGCCGGCGTGTTCCTCGGCCTGGCCTTCTACGCGCCGGGCGGGATCTGGACGGCTTGGGGCGCGCACCTGGGCTGGAACGCGATGCTCGCCGCGCTGGACGCGCCGGTGAGCGGGATTCCGTTCCCCATTCCTCTTATTGACTACGAGCCGGGCGGGCCGCCTTGGCTCACGGGCGGGCAGTTCGGACCCGAGGGAGGACTCTCCTCCACGCTCGCCCTGACGTTCGCGGTTCTCGTCGCCCGCCGCTGGGCAGGAAAGGATTCGACATGAGCCGAGCCGCCGTCATCGGCGCCGGAACCATGGGCAACGGCATCGCCCACGTCTTCGCGCAGCACGGCTGGGACGTGGCCCTGATCGACAGCGCGCCGGCGGCGCTGGAGAAGGCTCAGGCGACGATCAAATCCAACCTCGACCGCCAGGTGAAGAAGGGCGCGATCCCGGCCGACGCTCCCAGCCAGACCTTGGCGCGGCTCAGCACCGGCACCTCGCTGGACGCGGCGGCCCGGGCGGATCTTGTGATCGAGGCGGCCAGCGAAAATCCCGCCGTCAAGTTCTCCTTGTTCGAGCAGCTCGACCGGATCGCCCCCGCCGGGACCATCCTGGCGACCAACACCAGCTCCATCTCGATCACCGAGATCGCTGCGCGCACCAGGCGTCCCGAGCAGGTGATCGGGATGCACTTCATGAATCCGGTGCCGGTGATGCAGCTGATCGAGGTCATCCGGGGGCAGGCGACGAGCGACGCCACGATGGGGACCGTGATGGAGACCGCCCGCGCGCTGGGGAAGGTACCGGTTGAGGTACAGGACTATCCCGGATTCGTCTCGAACCGGGTGCTGCTGCCGATGATCAACGAGGCGGTCTTCTGCGTGATGGAAGGCGTCGCCACGCCCGAGTCGATCGACACCGTCATGAAGCTGGGGATGGCCCATCCGATGGGCCCGCTCGCGCTGGCCGACTTCATCGGACTCGACGTCTGCCTGGCGATCATGGACGTGCTGCATCGCGGCCTGGGCGACGACAAGTATCGCGCCTGCCCGCTCCTCCGCCGGATGGTGGCCGCGAACCAGTTGGGCAAGAAGACTGGCCGCGGGTTCTACGATTACAGCGGGAAGGGTGAAAAGTGATGGACGTCTTCGCTTCCATGCACTCCCTGGGGCACGAGCAGCTGCTGCTGTCCCATGACCCGTCGTGCGGCTATTTCGGAATCATCGCGATCCACGACACCACACTCGGTCCCGCGCTCGGCGGGACCCGGTTCTGGCACTACGCCAGCACCGACGACGCGATCACCGACGCGCTCCGCCTCGCCCGCGGGATGACCTACAAGGCCGCGGTCGCCGGCATCAATCTCGGCGGCGGCAAATCGGTCATCCTGGGGGACAACCGCCGGACCGACCGGGAGGCGCTGTTCCGCGCGCACGGCCGCTTCGTCGAGACGCTGAATGGCCGGTACATCACCGCGGAAGACATCGGCACCAGCCCGGCGGACATGGAGCACATCAAGCTGGAGACCGACCATGTGGCCGGGCTTCTGGGGCTCTCCGGCGATCCCTCGCCGGTGACGGCCTACGGGGTCTACGTGGGGATGAAGGCGGCCGCGAAGGCCAAGTGGGGCGGCGACGGCCTGGATGGCCGGACGGTGGCGGTGCAGGGGGCCGGGAACGTGGCCTACCACCTGTGCCGACATCTGCACGCCGAGGGCGTGAAGCTGGTGGTGACCGATATCCGGCCGGAGAAGGTGAAGCGGGTAGTCGAAGAGTTCGGGGCCCGGAGCGTGGCCCCCGAGGCGATCTACGACCAGGCGGCCGACGTCTATGCTCCCTGCGCGCTGGGGGCCTCGATCAACGACGACACCCTCCCTCGACTCAAGGTGCAGATCGTGGCAGGAGGTGCCAACAACCAACTCGCCGAGGACCGGCACGGGGACCTGCTGGAGCGGCGCGGGATACTCTACGCGCCCGACTATGTCATCAATGGCGGTGGTGTGGTGAATGTGTACGGCGAGCTGAACCGCTGGCCCGCGGAACGGTCGCTGAAGAAGGCCGGTGAGATCTACGAGACGCTGCTCCGCATCTTCGAGATCGCCCGCACCGAGAAGATCCCGACCTACCGCGCCGCCGACCGGCTGGCCGAGCAGCGCATCGCGGCCGTGGGCGGCCTTGACCGCATGTGGATGGGCGGGAGAAAGTAAAAGCAGGCGCTCCTGCCCGGCGGCCCGTCTGTCCGCCTGTCCGTCTTTCTTATAGATTGATCCCGATGCCTGAAGTGATTCCCATCGGCGCCGACCATGCCGGCTACGAGATGAAGCAGCGGCTGGTCGAAGAGCTGCGCAAGCTCGGCTACGAGCCGCTCGATCTCGGCACCGATGGACCGGCGTCGACCGACTATTCCGACTTCGCCCACCAGGTCGCGTCGCGGGTGGAGCAGCACGAGGCCAACCGTGGGGTGCTGCTGTGCGGCACCGGCCTGGGAATGTCGTATGCGGCCAACCGCCATCCCGGCGTTCGTGCGGCGGTGGCGTGGTCGCCCGAGATCGCCCGTCTGGCCCGGGAGCACAACGACGCCAACGTCCTGATTCTCCCTGCGCGGTTTGTCAGCGAGGCGGAGGGAGTCGAGATTCTGAGGACCTGGTTGGACACCGAATTCGCTGGCGGCCGCCACAGCCGTCGGGTGGCGAAAATCGAGCAGGAGCACGCATGACACTGGACCACAACGCCAGCCTCCGCGATGCGGATCCGCTGGTGGCTCATCTGATAGACCGGGAGCTGGGCCGCCAGCGCCACGGCCTCGAGCTGATCGCGAGTGAGAACTTCGCCAGCCGCGCCGTCATCGACGCGATGGGAACGCCGCTCACCAACAAGTACGCCGAGGGATACCCCGGCCGCCGCTACTACGGCGGGTGCGAGGTCATCGACGAGATCGAGCAGCTCGCCATCGACCGGCTGAAGCAGATCTTCGGGTCCGACCACGCCAACGTGCAGCCGCACTCCGGGGCGCAGGCCAACTTCGCCGCCTTCATGGCGGTCGTGCGGCCCGGCGAGAAGATCATGGGCATGTCCCTCCCGCACGGCGGCCACCTGAGCCACGGCGCGGCGGTCAATCACAGCGGCGTCGTCTGGAAGGCGGTGCACTACGGGGTCGATCCGGCCACCGGCCGCATCGACTACGACGTGGTGCGCGACCAGGCTCGCCGCGAGCGGCCCAAGCTGATCATCGCGGGCGGCAGCGCCTACGCCCGGATCATCGACTTCGCGGCGTTCCGCTCCATCGCCGACGAAGTCGGCGCCATCTTCCTGGTCGACATGGCGCACTTCGCGGGGCTGGTGGCCGGTGGGGTCTATCCCTCCCCGGTGCCGCACTCGCCGGTCGTCACCAGCACCACGCACAAGACGCTTCGCGGCCCGCGGGCCGGTCTCATCCTGTGCACCGCCGAGTATGCCAAGGCGGTCGATAAGTCCGTGTTCCCCGGCACCCAGGGCGGTCCGCTGGAGCACATGATCGCGGCCAAGGCGGTCGCCTTCGGCGAGGCCCTGACCGACGACTTCAAGGTCTATGCGAAGCGGGTGGTCGAAAACGCGAAGACCCTGGCCCAGGCCCTGATCCAGCGCGGGTTCGCCATCGTCTCCGGTGGCACCGACACCCATCTCATGCTGGTCGATCTGCGCCCCAAGGAGCTCACCGGCAAGGTCGCGGAGAAGACGCTCGACCAGGCTGGCATCACGGTCAACAAGAACACGATTCCCGACGATCCCCAGTCGCCGTTCGTCACCAGCGGCATCCGGCTGGGCACCCCGGCCCTCACCTCCCGCGGCATGGGGCCGGCCGAGATGGAGCGCATCGCGGAGTTGATCGATCGCGCGCTCACCCGTCCCGACGAGGCCACCCTCGCCCGCGTCCGTGAGGAGGTGGGCGAGCTCAGCTCGAGCTTTCCGCTCTATCAGCCGAAGTCGGCCGCCGGCCGGGTTCGCCGGAGCGCCTGAATGCTGGCGTCCCTCCTCCCCGAGGCAGTCCGGTGAACGAGCTGCAATTCGCCGACGACGTGATGGCGCGCATCCGGGCCCGGGGCGGGGCCTACAATGAGCGGGCCTACCTCTTCGTGCTCGCCACCATCGAGTATCTCCAGACCCGGCTCGAGATCCGGCGCCACGTCACCGGCGCCGAGCTCGCCTGGGCCTGTCGCGATTTCGCCCGGGAGCAGTTCGGTCTGCTGGCCCCCCACGTCCTCGGACACTGGGGCGTCACCAACACCGCGGACTTCGGGCGGCTGGTCTTCACGCTGGTCGAAGTCGGGCTGCTGGTCACTCAGCCCGGCGACACCGAATCCGACTTCGAAGCCGTCTATTCGTTCGCCGATGCGTTCGGTGATGTCTATGAATGGCAGGGAGTGCGAGGCGCTTGAGCGGGGGTGGATCGACAGCGGAGGGGAACATGGAGAAAGCCGAGTGGCCGGCGTGCCAGAAGTGCTCGAATGGGACCTTGATTCCTCTTTCCGACTACGGTCGCGAGGGAGCACCCATCACCTACAAAGCCTGGGTCTGCACCAACCCGGACTGCGGGTTCAACCTCCGCATCGACAACGGGGAGATCTCGTTCGGCAGGGCAATCGGGCAGAGTTATAAGTAGGACGGGCAGCGGGGCGCCGGGGCAGCGGGGCAGTCCACTCCTCGCCACCACCTGCCGCCCCGCCGCCCCGCCGCCTGCTGCCCCGCCTACCATGCTTCCCGTCCTCACCCCCGACCAGTCATCCGCCTGGGACCGCCAGGCTGTCGCGGCCGGCATCGAGCTGGCTACGCTGATGGAGTGCGCCGGCCGAGCCACCGTCGCCGCGCTCGCATCGCGCTTTGCCTCCCGGCTCGGTGACGGCGTCCTCATCGCGACCGGGCCGGGCCACAATGGCGGGGACGGTTGGGTCATCGCCCGGGCGCTGCACCGCCTCGACGTGCCGGTGTGGGTCACCTCCCCGCCGGGCACCGGCGCGCCGCTCCGCGAGCAGATGGCGCGCCTCGCCCGGAGCGAAGGGGTGCGCGAGGTACCGCCCGACGGCCCCTGGCCACGCGTAGGACTCGTGGTCGATGCGCTGCTCGGCACTGGGGCCAGCGGCCCGCCTCGACCGCCGGTCGCGGCGCTGCTCGAGCGGCTGCTCGATCTCGAGCTCCCCGTGGTCGCGGTCGATGGCCCCACCGGGGTGGATCTCCTCAGCGGCATCGTGCACGGCGCGCCTCGCGCCGATCTCACCGTCACCTTCGGCGGCTTCCGCCGCGGTCATCTGCTCGCACGCGACGAAGTCGGCAGCATCGTCGTCGCGGATATCGGCCATCCGCCGGCGGAACCGGGCTGGCCGGCGCTGGTCTCCGACCGCGACGCGGCAGCGTGGCTGCCCCGGCTCCGGGCCGCCGATCACAAAGGCACCCGAGGGCGAGTCGTAATAGTGGGAGGCGACGCCGGAATGACCGGCGCCGTGCGAATGGCGGCCCGGGCCGCCTTCGCCGCGGGAGCCGGGCTGGTGCACGCGGCCGCGCCAGCGGCGACGGTCGCGGCACTGGTCGCGGCGGAGCCGGATCTCCAGACGGTGGAGCAGCCGTTCGACGACGAGCCAACGCCCGCGCTGCGGGATCTCATCGGCCGCGCCGACGCCGTCGTCATCGGCCCCGGACTGGGCCGCGCGCCCGGACGCCGGGAGCTGGTGATTGGGCTCGCCGGATTGTGCGGCGCCGTGGTGCTCGACGCTGACGCGCTGGTGGCCTTCCAGGGCGCGACCGACGCGCTGCGCGAGCTGGGGCAGGGCCGGCACCTCGTACTGACGCCCCATCCCGGCGAGTTCCGCACCCTGTTCCCCGATCTCGCGGCCCAACGCGAGCTGGATCCCTGGGGTGCGGCCGAGGTCGCGGCGGAGCGGGGGGGTGCGGTGGTGCTGCTGAAGGGGGTCCCGACCGTCGTCGCGGCATCGGGCCGTCCCACGCTGACCGTCGCTTCAGGCAATCCGGGCCTCGCCACCGGCGGCAGCGGCGACGTCCTGAGCGGGCTGATCGGGACCGCGCTCGCTCAGAAGCTGGAGCCCGCCATCGCCGCCGCGCTCGGAGCCCAGGCATTGGGCCGGAGCGCCGACCTCGCCGCGCGGCGGGTGTCCGCCCGGAGCATGCGGCCGACCGACGTCGTCGCGGCATTGCCCGATCTCTGGAGGGAGTGGGAGTTGCTGGAGCGATCTCCGCCACCCGCACGGCCACCGATCCTGCTGGAGCTGCCCCGTCCCCAGACCTTGTAGCCGGCTTCGAATCGGCGGGCCCCGTTGAGAGGTACATTCCCCTGATGCGCGCCCTCCGCATGGCGGTGCTCTCCGCCTGTCTCACCGCATCGGCTTCGGCCCAGAGCCCGAGCCGCGACTGGCGGCCCACCGACCGGACCGTCATCGGCGACTTCAGCCGCATCACCTCGGTGGCGGGCGGTCTCGACCGGGTGTATGCCACCTCGCTCACCTCCCTTCTGATCTGGCACCCGCAGACCCGGCAGTGGGAAGGGCCCTTCGATCCACCCAGCCGGTCGGTGCTGAGCGGCGTGTTCATGGCGCTGGTGGACCCGCTCGACCAGTCGGTCTGGATGGCGAGGCCGGAGGGATGGGTGCACTACCAGCCTGAGCTGCAGCTCTGGGAGCAGGGCGTCGTGCCCGAAGGCGTGATCGGCATCGCGTTTGACCAGACCGATCCCGCCGGCGGTCTCTTTATCCGGTCGCGCGGAGGCTGGATGGTGCTGCCTCGCGGAGGATTTGCTCCGTCGCCGGGCCGCTCGCCGGTGCAGCCGATCATGGCGGCCACGGTGGAGGAGGCGCTCCGGCACAACCCCTCGCTCCAGGCGAACGCGGGACAGATCCTGCTCGACTCCCGCCTCCGCACCGTGCGCTTCACCGCCGCCGCGCGATCGTTCGACAACCTCGGCTGGTATCTCGGCACCTCCGGAGTCGGACTGCTCTTCATGCCCGACGGCGCGCCGCTCGCCGAGCGGCTGCCGTTCGGGCTGCCATCACCCTTCGTCGGCGCGCTGGTGAGCTGGCCCGGCGGCGTGTGGGCCGCGACCAACCGGACGCCGCAGGCCGACGCGGCGATCACCTTCGTCAGCGGCGATCTTCGGGAATTCCGGACCGTGAGCGGGCTGCCGGCGACCGGCACGCCGTTCGACCGCGTGCTCGAGCTGGCGGGACAGGGCCGCAACGTGTGGGCCGCGACCGACCACGGCGTGGCGCGGGTGGATCCGGCGGAGGGGCGGATCGACATTCTCGATCAGGCCGCGGATTTCACCGATAACCGCGCGTTCGATATCGTCGGACGTCAGAACGGCGTGACCGTGGGGACCGCGCGCGGCGTGCTCCGGATCTTCGACTCGCTTCACGTGGAGCGGGTGGCGCCCCGGTTCGGCGACCCGGCGTACGCGGTGTTTCCCATCGGCGACACGATCTGGGTCGGGACCCCGGCCGGTCCGTTCGTCGCGTTGCCGGGGCGGGACGACCTGGTCCGCCCACCGGGCGTCACCTCCGCCGCGCTCCGGGTCCCCATCCTCGGCTTCGCGCTCGCGGGCGACACGCTGGTCGGCCTGACCCGCGACCAGATGGTGTGGCGCGATCCGCGGAGCGGCGGCTGGTCGCTCGGTCCCAACCTGTCCGGACTCCTGGGGCGGATTCGTCGGTTCACGCCTGCCGGTGACGGGTTCTGGGTCGCCGGCGACCGCGGCGTAGGATACACCCGCCTCACCGGCGCGCCGCTCCTGCCGGTGCGGGAAGGCGACCTGCCGGGCTTCGCCACCGATCTCGCCGTGGATCGGGAGTACCTCTGGGTCGGCACCGAGCGCGGGCTGGTGCGCTTCCGACTCGACGCCGTCCGTCCGTGACCCCTCGCAAGACCCCGAGCGCCGAAACTCCGCTCGGTCCGGGACCCGAGTTCGACCGCATTCGAGCGATCGCCGGGGCGCTGGGCCCGGCGGCTCGCGGGCTGGGCGACGACTGCGCCCTGCTGCCTCATGGCTCCGAGACTCTGGCGATCTCCACCGACGTGAGCGTGGAGAACGTGCACTTCCGGCTCGACTGGCTCCGTCCGCGCGAGGCGGGATGGCGGGCCGCGGCCGCCGCGCTGTCCGATCTCGCCGCCGAAGCGGCGGAGCCACTCGCGGTGTTGTCCGCGATCACCTGTCCGCGAGCCGCGGGCGCGGAAGAGCTCACCGAGATGTCGGCCGGCATCGGCGAGGCCGCGGCCTCTACGGGCGCCGCGGTGGTGGGTGGAGATCTCTCCTCCGGTCCCGCCTGGTCCCTCGCGATCACGGTGATCGGGCGCGCCGCGCGTCCGGTGACGCGCACGGGGGCTCGTCCGAAGGACGGCCTGTGGGTGACTGGTGTGCTGGGTGGGGCCCGTGCGGCGCTGGAGGCCTTTCGGCGGGGTGAGAAGCCGGGCCAGGCGGCGCGCGACGCGTTCGCGCGACCGGTGCCCCGAATATCGGCGGGACAGTGGCTCGGCGCGCACGGCGCGCGGGCGATGCTGGATCTGAGCGACGGGCTCGCCGGCGACGCGCCGCACTTGGCGGCCGCCTCGGACGTCCGGATCGAGCTCGAGCTGGACCTGGTCCCCGTCGCACCCGGCAGCATCGCCGAGGCGCGGCGGCTCGGCGTGCCGGTGCAGCAGTTCGCGGCCGAGGGAGGCGAAGACTTCGAGCTGCTGGTGGCGCTCCCGCCGGAATTCAGCCCCGACGACGTCCGGTCCTTCGAGCGCGCGACCGATCTGCCGCTCACCCGGGTCGGCTCGGTCCGGCGAGGCTCCGGCGTGCGCGCGACGCTCGCCGGCACACCCATCTCCCTCCGCGGTTACGACCACTTCCGTTGATTCGCAGCCGCAGCTAGGTTGACCCCCGTTCCCATTCCCGAGCGACCATGAGCACGATCATCGAAGTTCACGCCCGCGAGATCATCGACAGCCGGGGCAATCCGACCGTCGAGTCCGACGTGGTGCTGTCGAGCGGCGCCCAGGGCAGGGCCGCGGTTCCCAGCGGCGCCTCGACCGGCGAGCACGAGGCCGTCGAGCTCCGCGACGGCGACGCCAAGCGCTACGTCGGCAAGGGCGTGACCGAGGCCGTGCGCAACGTGAACGAGGTGCTGGGTCCGCGGCTCGAGGGGATGGCGGCGTCCGACCAGATCGCGGTCGACGCCGAGATGATGGATGCCGATGGGACCCCGAACAAGAGCAAGCTGGGCGCCAACGCGATCCTCAGCGTGTCGCTCGCGGTGGCTCGCGCGGCGGCGCAGGACTGCGGCCTGCCGCTGTATCGCTACCTCGGCGGCCCGATGGCGCGGGTGCTGCCGGTGCCGATGATGAACATCCTGAACGGCGGCGCCCACGCGTCCAACAACGTGGATGCCCAGGAGTTCATGGTGGTGCCGATCGGGGCGGAGACGTTCCCCGAGGGACTTCGGATCGGCGTCGAGGTCTTTCACGCGCTGAAGAAGGTGCTCGGCAAGATGGGCCTCTCGACCGCGGTGGGCGACGAGGGCGGGTTCGCCCCGATGCTGCCGTCCAACGAGGCCGCGCTCGATGTCGTGATGCAGGCCATCGAGGCCGCCGGCTACGAGGCCGGCCGCGACGTCGCGATCGCGCTCGACGTCGCCGCGTCGGAGCTGTTCCAGGACGGGGAGTACGTCTTCAAGAAGGGCGACAAGAGCCGCCGCTCGGCGCAGGCCATGGTGGATCTGTACGCGGGCTGGGTGGACCGCTATCCCATCGTCTCGATCGAGGACGGACTGGCGGAGAACGACTGGGCCGGCTGGGCCCACCTGACCGAGCGGCTGCACGACCGGGTCCAGCTGGTGGGGGACGACCTGTTCGTCACCAACGTGGATCGGCTGGGCAAGGGCATCGAGGAGGGCGTGGGCAACGCGGTGCTGGTGAAGGTGAACCAGATCGGCACGCTCACCGAGACCCTCCAGTGCATCGAGCTGGCGAAGGGGAGCGCCTACGGCGTGATCATCTCCCACCGCTCGGGCGAGACCGAGGACACCTTCATCGCCGATCTCGCGGTGGCCACCGGCGCGGGGCAGATCAAGACCGGCAGCGCGAGCCGCACCGACCGCACGGCGAAGTACAACCAGCTGCTCCGGATCGCCGAGGAGCTGGGCGAGCTGGCGCACTATCCCGGACGGGATCTCTACCCGCTGTGACCCCGGCGCGGTGGGCGGCGGTGGCGGCGGTCGCCTTCGCGCTCTACTTCGCGATCCAGGGCGGCGAGTACGGCACCACTCACCTCGTCGAGCTGCGGGAGGGCGTCGAGCGGGAGCATGCGGAGGTGGTGCGGCTCAAGATCGTGGTCGATTCGCTGGAGCGTGAGGCCAGGTTGATCCAGACGGATCCGCGCAAGCAGGAGCGGGTGGCGCGGGAGGCGTTCGGGATGATCCGGGAAGGGGAGTACCTGTTCCGAGTCGTGCCGGCGGACACATCGCGGGGGCCCGCGCGGTAGCTTGAGCTAGGGTGGGGCGGGGGTTAGGTTCCCGCGCTTCGGCAGGGTAGCTCAGGTGGTTAGAGCACGGCACTCATAATGCCGGGGTCGCGGGTTCGAGTCCCGCCCCTGCTACTTCTCCCCCCAAGCATTTACGCGTTCATTCTCATCTGATTTCTCAACGGTGGCACTTCTGCGGGAAAAACCGGGAGGTGCCGTTTCTTATTGTCCCGCTCCCCCGCCACCGCTGCCAGCGATCCGTCACATCTGGTGAAGGTCGCGCGACGCAGGCTGCTCTCTCCAACGGTAACCAACTCGCCTGATTCCCCCTCGCCGCCGGCTGTCCGGCAAGCTCCTTGCAGGCAATCTTCGGTTTCGTGCGGGGGCATCTAGCGCGGCGCGCCGGGCGGACCCTTCTGTAACTGTCGATGGGAGAAGTCGTCCATGGATGAACTCTTGCTGGTTGCCCTCGCGGGGTTTTGCGCCTCGCTGGTCGATGGCGCGCTCGGGATGGGCTTCGGGCCCACCAGCTCGAGCATTCTGCTCGGGGCCGGCCTCAGTCCGGCGTCGGTCTCGGGCACGGTCAACATCGCCAAGGTCGCCACCGGCATCGCCTCGGCCATCTCCCACTGGCGGCTCCGCAACATCGACCACCGACTGGTCCTCCAACTCGCCATCCCGGGATGTGTGGGTGCGGTAGTCGGGGTCACGGTGCTCTCGCAGGTCGACGGCGACACGCTGCGCCCGATCCTGGCCGTCATGTTGATTCTCGTCGGCATCCGCATCCTCGTGCGGTTCAGCACCCCGGTTGCCATCGACCCCAAGGAGTTCACCGACGTCGAGCACGACCCCGACCGCATGCCGCCCTTCGATCCGCGCGGGGTCGTGCCTTGCGCCGCGGTTGGTGGCGTGACCAATGGGCTGATCGGCGCGTGAGGCCCTATTGTCACTCCCTTCCTCCTTCACCGAGGCCTGTCGCCCCGCTTCGCGGTAGGCTCGGTGAACACTGCTGAGGTCGCCGTCGCGATGGTTGCCGCGGGATCGATCCTCGCGGCGGCCGGTGAGGCCGCCCTCGATTGGCGGATCGTGGCCGCCATGCTTACCGGCGGGGTCATCGCCGCGCCGGTCGCCGCGTGGTCCGTCCGCCACCTGCCGGCGCGTCCCATGGGCGTCGCCGTGGCCGCCCTCTTGTTGCTCACCAACGCACGGGAGCTAGGCAAGTGGGCCGAACTGGGTTGGTCGACCTGGCTCGTCTATGGCGCCATCGTCGTGCTCGTGGCTCTCGCCGCCCTCCGGCCCCGACTCGGCACGGTGGTCACCGAGCCCGGTTCCGACCGCGCTGAATGAGCCCGCCCCCTGCTATCGACTGAAGCCTCGCACTCACCCGAGTCCAGCGGCTTTTCTCTGTCCGAGTGATCGCATCCGGGCACGCCACTTGCTTTCTCCCTCCCCTCCGCCCATTTCGGGCGACGAGGGATTGGAGGCAAACCCAAGTGAAAGAGGTGATTGAACCGTATTACTCGAGGCTGGAGAGTGTCTATCACGCGTTGGCCGACTGTCCTCTGGGCCGTCGGATTCCGGCCGAGCTCCGTGAGCGGGGCACCGGCGGACGGCAACTGTGCGCAGCTTGCGATGCCCGTATCGAGGCGCGTCAGCGCCTCTGAGATCTCAGCAGTTGGTGATACAGCGGCCTCCAGACCGGACCCCGGCCTGGAGGCCTTCCTGTGATGCCTCTCACGGTCCCACCGGCCCCCGACCTCTAGACTCGAATCAACATCGAGCCAGTCGAGCCGGACCCGGAGGGGCGATGAGCCAGGGACGGGAAGCCATGCTGCGACCCGAATTTTATGATTGGTATCCGACCGTCGATCCGGGAACCTGGTATCCGGCGGAGGAGCTGACTGTTTTGGTGAGAGACCACCGGGGTTCGGGGACGCCACAGTGGGAGCCGGAATCGCGAATTCCGTGTGACAAGCACTTCCTCTTCCGCGGCGGCAACGGCCGGAGAAGCGACGCCGCTCGAACCCGTCAGGGCGACCGGTCCGAGCAGTAACCCGTCAGGTCGGTTGCCGCGCGATCAGGTCGCGCGCGGCTGCCGTGAACGCATCCCCCGTGAACGGCTTCTGCACGTACTCCCACCTCAGCACATCCAGCTCCGCGGGCTTGGCGGCGTTCGCCGGCCACGCGGAGACGAACAGGACCGGAATGCGCGGATAGTGGGTGTGAATCCGCAGCGCCACCTCGGGGCCCGGCACGTCGGGAAGCCGCACGTCGAGCACCACCAGATCCGGGATTCGCCCGCCGTCCAGCAGCCCCATCACCTCGCCCCCGGACATCGCCGGCACACACTCGAAGCCGGCATCCATGAGATAGCGGCTCATGACCTCGAGCACGCCGGGGTCGTCGTCCACGACGAAGACGAGCGGGGCCACGGTCACTCCAGCTCCCGCTCGCGATCGCTGTCGCGCTCGCGCTCTCGGCGTTGGCGGACCGCGGCGGCCACCAGTCGCTTGAGCGGCACCGAGCATCGCAGCACCGCGCCGAGCGCGAACAGCAGGACCAGGAGCGCGGTCCGCTTGAGCCACAGGGGACCCACGGCGCGCTCCAGCACCGCGATCGCCACGATGGCCGTGGTCGTGCCGATGACGCGTCCGCGCCGCCACGGTCCCTCGCCCGGAAGTCGGGGCCAGACCGCGCGCTTCGCGTCATACACCAGTATCCCCGCCACCAGGCAGCACGAGACTGCCAGGACGGGAGAGCCGATCTCAGGGGGAATCACCGCACTATACTGTAGCCTGCGTTTTCGCGGCGGAAGAGTGGGGAACAACGGAGGCGGAAGCGGAGCGCGATCGAGCGAGCAGCCTTAGCAGTGTAAGCTGATGCGCGGCATGCGATTATTGATGCGTATTTAAACTCATTTCTCAGGGTTGGCGAGAACCCGCCCGCTTCCCCTGGGCCCGAGCCGCTGCCATTGTTCGGAACGACACCTCGATCAGGCGGCCGAAAGACTTTGGCGGAACCAATCATGGAGCGACCCGAGCGCCGGGTATCACGCGTCGCACCGCACGGCCGACTTCGACCGGGGTGGTTGGGCTTCTACCCCACCATTCGTCCCGGCGTCTGGTATTCCCTTCACACCGCGCAGGGCAATCATCCGATTTACGTCTGGCTGGAGACGTCACACGGGATCACCCGGGTGCAGCGGTCCGACGTCGAATTGAGGGATGCGCCCTAGATCGGGAGTATGCCGTTCAGGAAGCGTGACGCGCGCCGGCATCAGGCTGCGCCAGGATGCGCCGCACCGCCGCGACCAGAGTTTCCTGCGAGAAGGGCTTGGCCAGAAACTCCCACCGGCCGGCGCGGAGCAGCGCGGCATCCAAGGGGTGGGACCCCGAGATGAACAGCACCGGAACCGCCCCGTAGCGCTCCGACAGCAGCCAGGCCAGCGTCGGGCCGGGCATGTCAGGCAGGCGCACGTCGAAGATGAACAGATCGGGCGGCTCACTGCGGTCCACCAGCAGCGACATGGCGTGCTCGCCGGTCGAGGCCCAGCGGCACTCGAAGCCCTCCTCGCGCAGCATGCGGCAGGTGAGCTGGCCGGCCTGGAGATCGTCTTCGACGACGAGAATGGTCTGAGTCACGAGAGAGAAGCTCGCGCAGCGCACTGGTAAGCGAAAGGGGCTGTCCCGGCGGGCCGGACCGAAACAGCGCCTGCGCCCCTTCAATCGCGTTAGCTTTCCGCCGATGCCACTCATCGACCGGTTCGGCGGGGAGCTCGCGGCCCTTGGTCTCGCACCGGGCCGGGCCCTGGTCGCCGTCTCCGGCGGCCTCGATTCGATCGCTCTGCTCCACCTGCTGCAGCGGCTCGCCGGCGCTCACCGGCTCGAGCTGGTCGTCGCCCACGCCGACCACGGAATCCAGCCTTCGAGCGAACGGGTCGCGGCCGACGTCGCGAGCTTTGCCGGCTCCCTCGGTCTCCGCTGCGAGATCGCGCGGCTCGAGCTCGGCGCCGGCACCGGCGAAACCGCGGCGCGCGAGGCGCGCTACGCCTGGCTGTTCGATCTCCGCGCACGCCTCGACGCCACGGTGATCTTCACCGCCCACCATGCCGACGACCAGGCCGAGACCGTGCTGATGCGAGCCCTCGAGGGGTCGGGGCGGGCTGGTCTGGCAGGCATGAGCGCGGCGAGCGGTTGCTTGGTCCGGCCGCTGCTCGTGTTCCGCCGCGTCGAGCTCGGGGCCTACGCCCGTGAGCACCGGCTGCCGGTCTGGGTCGATCCGGCCAACAGCGATCCCAACCACCTGCGCTCCTGGCTGCGCGCCGACCTGCTTCCGGCGATCCGGCGCCGGCTCCCTGAGGTCGATGCCAAGCTGCTCCGTCTCGCCGCCCATTCGCGACGGGAGCGACTCGCCTGGGAGCAGGCGCTCGATCTGCTGCCGGGCCTCGATTTCCGACCGGAAGACCCGGGAATTTCCGTTGCTGGCCCCGCGCTCGCGGCCTATGATTCAGCCCTGGCCCAGACAGTCCTTATCGCCGCCGCACGACGCGCCGGTATTCCGCTTGGAGTGGCCCGGGCGGCCCGCGCGCTCAGTCTTCTGCCCAAGGCGGCCAGCGGGACCGAAGTGTCGCTGGGCGCGGGATGGCGGGCGGAAGTGGCGTTCGGGCGGCTCCGCATCGTGCCGGTTGCGGCCGGCCCGGCCGCGGTGGCGCTGGCTCTTGAAGGCCGGAGCGGCGAGGAGCGGTGGGGCGACTGGCGCATCACCTGGCGGCCCGAGGCCTCCCCGGGAGCCCAGAAGCGCGTCGGGCGGACCGCCTGGTTCGAGGTCGGGGCATTGGTCGTTCGGCCTTGGGTTCCGGGCGACCGGGTCCGGCCGCTGGCGGGGACCGGAAGCCGGTTGGTGGTGCGGTGCTTCCAGGACGCCCGGGTGCCCCGCCGGCGGCGGGAATCGTGGCCGGTCTTCACCGCACCCGACCGGGTCGTCTGGATCCCCGGCGTCTGCCGTTCGGACGCCCTGCTGCCACCCGCTGGAGCGGAGGCGCTTCGAATCGATGTTGAGCACGCCTGAGGTCCTGCGCCGGACCGGCGGGAAGCCGGTCAAATCCATCATCTTCGATCAGGACACCATCGCCGCCCGGGTCCGGGAGCTCGGGGCCGAGATCACCCGGGCCTACCCGGAGGGGCCGCTGCTCGTCCTGGGGCTGCTCAAGGGCAGCTTCATCTTCCTGAGCGACCTGGTGCGCACGATCGAGCGGCCGGTCCAGGTCGATTTCCTGGTGGCGAGCTCCTATGGGGATGGGAAGGTTTCGAGCGGGACCGTCCGGCTGGTTTACGACCCCGAGACCGAGCTGGAGGGCAAACATATCCTCCTCGTCGAGGATATTATTGATACGGGGAAGACGCTCCAGCGTCTGATGGTCCTCCTGGCGGAACGGAAGCCGGGGAGCCTCGCGATCTGCGCCCTGCTGGACAAGCAACTGGCGGCCGAGCCGCGCCCGGAGCTCAGGTTCGTGGGATTCCAGGCGCCTCCGGCGTTCCTGGTCGGCTACGGACTCGACCACGCCGAGAACTATCGCCACCTCCCGTTCATAGCGGACTTGGAATAAATGGCAGACCGACTCCCGTCCCGGCCCCCGCGCACCAACTGGGGCAATCTGAGTAAGAACCTGGCCCTCTGGCTCCTGGTGGGCCTGTTGGCGCTCGCGCTGTTCCAGATGATGAGCCGCCAGCGGAACCCGACCCAGGAGTTCTCCTATACCGAGTTCAGCCGCCAGCTCGACCAGGGCAACGTCGCCCAAGTGGAGGTGTTCGACGGCAAGCGGCTGGAGGGCGACTTCCGCGCGCCGGTCACCCAGGACGGCCGCACGGCGAAGAGCTTCACCGTGCTGCTCCCGGTGGCCAACAGCGAGGTCTTCATCAAGCGCCTCGAGGACGCCGGCGTTCCCATTCTCGCGAAGGAGCCCAAGGGCGGGCTCACCGCGATCATCATCGCGGCGCTGCCCTGGATCGTCATCCTCGGCCTCTGGTTCTTCCTGCTGCGCCAGCTCCAGGCGGGCGGCAGCCGCGCGTTCGCCTTCGGAAAGTCCAAGGCCAAGCTGCTCGCCGGCGACACGCCCAAGGTCACCTTCGCCGATGTGGCCGGCGCCGACGAGGCCAAGGTCGAGCTCCAGGAGATCATCGAGTTCCTGAAGGATCCCCAGAAGTTCACCCGCCTCGGCGGGCGGCTCCCGAAGGGCGCGCTGCTGGTCGGCCCGCCGGGCACCGGCAAGACCCTGCTCGCCAAGGCGGTCGCCGGCGAAGCGGGCCGTCCCTTCTTCTCGATGTCCGGATCCGACTTCGTCGAGATGTTCGTCGGCGTGGGCGCGAGCCGGGTGCGCGATCTCTTCGAGCAGGGCAAGTCGCACGCGCCCTGCATCATCTTCATCGACGAGATCGACGCGGTCGGCCGCCACCGCGGCGCCGGCCTCGGCGGCGGGCACGACGAGCGGGAGCAGACCCTCAACCAGCTCCTGGTCGAGATGGACGGCTTCGAGTCGAACGACGGCGTGATCCTGGTGGCCGCGACCAACCGGCCCGACGTGCTCGACCCCGCGCTGCTGCGGCCCGGCCGCTTCGACCGCCAGATCGTGGTCGATGCGCCGGACGTGCGCGGCCGGGAAGGCATCCTGCGGGTGCACACCCGCAAGATTCCCCTCGGCTCGGACGTGCGCCTGGAGACGATCGCGAAGGGCACGCCGGGCATGGCCGGCGCCGATCTCGCCAACCTGGTGAACGAGGCGGCCGTGCTGGCCGCGCGGCGCAACAAGACCCTGGTCGACATGGTGGACTTCGAGGACGCCAAGGACAAGGTGATGCTGGGCGTCGAGCGCCGGAGCCTGGTGCTGACCGAGGACGAGCGGAGGCTCACCGCCTATCACGAGGCGGGCCACGCGATCGTCGCGCTCAAGATCCCCGGCAGCGATCCGGTGCACAAAGTCACCATCGTGCCTCGCGGCCGCGCCCTCGGCCTCACCGCTTCGCTGCCCGAGGTGGATCGCCACAACTACAGCAAGGACTGGCTGATCGGCAGCCTGGCGATGTTCTTCGGCGGCCGGGTGGCCGAGGAGATCATCTTCGGCGCGGACAAGATCACCACGGGGGCGGGGAACGACATCGAGCGCGCCACCGGGCTCGCCCGCCGGATGGTCACCCAGTTCGGCATGAGCGAAGTCATCGGACCGCTCGCGGTCGGGGACAAGGAGCAGGAGATCTTCCTCGGCCGGGAGTTCGCCCAGCGGCGGGAGATCTCGGAGCGCACGGCGCAGAAGGTGGATGACGAAGTGAAGCGCTTGATCGACGAGGCCTATGCCCGCGCCACCCAGATCATCAGCGGGAATCGCGAGCTGCTGGACCGTATCGCCGTCGCGCTGCTCGATCGCGAGACCATCGACCGGGAAGACCTCGACCGGCTGGGGAAGAACCTGCCGCTCGCGCCCAGGAACCTTTCGCCCGATTCCGCCGCGCCGGCCAATCCGCCCGCGGCCAAGCCCGGCGTCACTCCCACTCGGGCACCGATCCTCGGAGCGCCACCGGCCGAACCTGCCGGCGCGTGAATGTTACGCCGCTGGCGCTCCACTCGACGGGAGCGGTGCGTGAAGCGCTCCGCTCCCACGGGTGGGACGGCGAGCTCGCCGGCACCGCCGCGGGCGGCATCCATCCCCTCGCATTCCATCTGACAGGACTGGACCAGGGCGCGCTGGAGGCCCTGGTCCGGTTCGGCGGTACCCTCGGCCTCGACGTCGTCACCGGCGACGACTGGGCCATTCTCGCGGGCAGCCGTTCGCGGCTCAGCGCCTTCGCCCGGCCCTGGACCGCGCCGGAGGCGCTCGCCGGCCTCGCGCTCCAGGTCGGGCTCGCGATGCCGGCCGACCCGCCGCCGGTGTGGCGAACCGCCCGCCGCCCGGTGCCGCTCGACCGCCCCGTCATCCTCGGCATCCTCAACGTCACGCCCGACAGCTTCAGCGACGGTGGCCGCTTCTCCGGCCCCGACGCGGCGCTCGCGCACGCGGAGGCCCTGCTGCGGGACGGTGCCACGATGGTCGATGTCGGCGGCGAATCCACCCGGCCGGGCCGAGCCGCCGGTGTCTCGCTCGAGGAGGAGCAGGCGCGGGTCCTGCCCGTGATCCGCGCGCTGGTGAAGTCGCATCCCGATCTGCTGGTGTCGGTCGATACGGTGAAGTCGGCGGTCGCGAAGGCCGCGCTCGACGAGGGCGCGGCCGCGGTGAACGACGTCGCCGCGTTCCGGCTCGATCCCGGGATGGCCGCTGTCGCGGCGGCCGCGGGCGCCGGGGTGATCCTGATGCACTCGAGGGGCGGGCTCCTGGAGCTCGCGTCCTACGATCACGCCGACTACGGCGGTGACGTGGTGGGAACTGTGCTGGCTGAGCTGCGCGAGTCGCTGTCGGCTGCCACGGCGGCGGGCGTGCCCGTCGAGTCGGTGGTGCTCGACCCGGGGCTGGGATTCTCCAAGACGGTGGAGCAGAGCGTAGCGGTGTTCGACCAGCTGCCCGCCCTCCACGCCCTCGGCCGGCCGCTGCTGGTCGGGCCGTCGCGCAAGCGGTTCCTCGGCGCGATCACCGGCCTCCCGGTCGAAGAGCGCGACCGCGCGACGGCGGCGGCGTGCGCGCTAGGCTGGGAGCGGGGCGCGCGGCTCTTCCGGGTCCACGCCGTCGCCGCCGCGCGCGAAGCCCTGGCGGTGGCGCAAGCGCTCGAGGCGCCGCCGTCCCGGTGATCGCGCCGGACGACCGTCCGCCGTACCGCGCCGCGCTCGCCGTCAGCGCGACGGTGCTCGCGGTCTTCGTGCTCACCCTCGCCCCGACGGTGACGTTCTGGGACGCGGGCGAGCTCATCGCCGCCGCCCGGGTCCTGGGCATCCCCCATCCGCCGGCCACGCCGCTCTTCGTGCTGCTGGCCCACGCGTGGGGTCTGCTGGTGCCGGTCGGCGAGTGGGCCTATCGCACCAATCTGTTGAGCGCGGTGTTCAGCGCCTCCGCGGCCGGGCTGTTCTTTCTCGCGATCCACCAATCGTTGCGGGGCGCGTTCACCGACCTGCCCGAGAGCACCGCCCGGCTATTGCGCGTCGGCGGCGCCGCAGCGGCCGCCATGATCGGCGCCTTCAGCTTCACCAGCTGGCAGAACTCCAACGAGACCGAGGTCTATACCGTCGCGACCTTCACCACCGCGGCGATGGCGTGGACCGCGGCGCTCTGGCGCAGCCGGCGCGAGTCCGAGCGCGCACCCCGGTATCTGCTGCTGATTCTGTACTTGGCCGGACTCTCCATCGGCAACCATCTGCTCGCGCTGCTCGCGGTGCCCGGCGTGCTCGTCTTCCTGGCCGCCACGCTGTACCACGAGCCCGCGGCGGATCCGGTCCGGCGCCGGACGGAGTGGGGGCAGGTCGCCGTCGTCGCCGGGCTCTGGGTGCTCTTGGTGGGGACCGGGCTCGGCAGCGGCACGCTCACCACGCTGGGAGCCGTGTGCTTCCTTGCCGCGTCGGCGTTCGCCGCGTCCGCGGGTGCGGGGGGTTTCGCGGCCTGCGGATTGCTGATCGCGGCCGCCGGGGTCACACCATATCTGTTCACCTTCCTCCGCGCGGCCCAGCATCCGATCATCAACGAGGCCGCGCCCTCGACCTGGAGCGCGCTGGTCGACGTGCTGCGGCGGGCGCAGTACGACGCGCGAACGCCGCTGGACGATCCCACGGTCCTGCACGGTCCCGACAACCCGGGGCGCTCGCTGGCGCTGATCGGCTGGCAGCTCGCCAACTACATCCAGTACTTCGACTGGCAGTGGGCCCGCTCCCTCGCCGACCCGTTCCGCACCCCGATCACGATTCTGTTCCTGACCCTGGGACTTCGGGGCTTCTGGGAGCAGCGCCGGTCGGACCGGCCCGCCTGGTGGCTCTTTCTCGGGATCTTCCTCGCGACCGGCCTCGCGCTGGTCGGGTACATGAACTTCAAGCCGGGGTTCAGCCTCGCGCTCGACCGCTGGCCCAACCTCGAGGACCACGAGGTGAGGGAGCGGGACTACTTCTTCGTGGTCAGCTTCATCATCTGGGGGCTGTGGTGCGGCATCGGCGCTGCCGCCTTCGCCGCCGAGGTGGCGCGGCAGGCGTGGGGGCGGCGAGCCGCGCCCGCGCTGCTGCTGCTCGCGGTGCTGCTGCCGCTCAGCCTCAATTGGACCCGGGCGTCGCGCCGCCACGGACCGGACGCGAAGCTCGCCGCCGACTTCGCCTACGACCTGCTGAACAGCGCGCCGCCCTACGGCGTGCTCTTCACCTACGGCGACAACGACACCTTCCCGCTGTGGTGGGCCCAGGAAGTGGAAGGTCTCAGGCAGGACGTCACCGTGGTCTGTCTCGCGCTGGCCAACACCGAGTGGTACATCCGCCAGCTGCGGGACAACCCGACGCGGCCGGTAGATCCGTCGCAGGTGCCGAAGCTCTGGCGGGACTCGATCCCGCCGCGCCCCGACTGGCCGCTGCACAGTATGGGCGACTCGACCATCGCGAGCGCGATGGGCGGTTACGTGGTCGATCGCACCCAGCAGATCAGACTGGGGCCGGTCACGCGCACGCTTCGAGAAGGCAGCTTCCTGATGCCGAACGAGCTGCTCTCGCTGAGCGTGGTGCGCGACAATGCGGGGCGGCGCCCGCTGGTCTGGTCGATCACGACTGGATCGGGCCTCGCAGGACTCGGCCAGTACATGGTGCAGCGGGGCCTCGGCTTTCACCTGGAGACGGTACCGCCGGACACCACCGATCCCAATCTGGATCTCCGGCGGCTGGCGGGCGCACCGCTCCATCTGCCCGACACCGACGCGCTGGTCTTCGAGACCTACCGCTACGCCGGGCTGCTCGCGGAGGGTGCGGCCGACCTCGATCCCACCTCGGGGAGCGCGGCCGCGAGCCTGGCGCTGCCTCCGGTCCAGCTCGCCTACGCCTACCAGGCCCGCGGCGACCAGGAACGAATGGAGCGGGCGGTGCAGCACGCGGCGAAGATCTCCCCCAACCCCGGACTCCGGCAGGCTCTCGAAGACCTCCTTCGGAACCCAGCAGACTCCTCCCTCTTTCTCCCCGCCCCGGAACCAGCGCCCGAGTGACCGGGCCGGAGTCCGGTCGGGCGTGATGCTCCGACCTACACCCCGGCGGCCTATCGGCTTAAATTCCAAGGCTATGGAATTCCCGGACCTGCCCGCCAGCCTCGCCCAGGTGCGCGAGACCTTGGCCCGGCATCAGTCGGTCTCGGGATGGTCCCATCCGGTCAGAATCATCGCTGTGACCAAGGGGCATGGACCGGGGGCCGTGCAGGCGGCGGCCGCGGCCGGGCTCCACGAGGTAGGGGAGAACCGGGTGCAGGAGGCGCTGGAGAAGCAGGAACTGGCCGGGGCGGCCGACGTCGCCTGGCATCTGATCGGCACCCTCCAGCGCAACAAGGCTCGCCATGCGGCGGGCCGCTTCACCCTCATCCATTCGGTGGATCGCCTCGACCTGGGCGCCGAGCTGGACCGGCGAACCGTCCCCGATGCGAGGCAGAGCATTCTGGTGCAGGTCAACTGTTCCGACGAGCCGCAGAAGGGCGGGGTCGAGCCCGATGGGTTGCCCGCGTTGCTCGACGGGTTGCGGGCGCTGGCCCGGCTCGAGGTGATCGGCCTGATGACGATGAGCGCGCTGACCGACGACACGGACGAGCAGCGCCGGGCCTTTCGCCGGCTCCGCACGCTGCGGGACGCGTCCGAGCGCGAGGGACACCGCCTGCCCGAGCTGTCTATGGGCATGTCGGGCGACTATCCGGTAGCAGTCGAAGAAGGGGCGACGATGGTACGACTGGGGACAGTGCTGTTCGGGGAGCGCGCGGGATGACCGCATCGCCCGCGCTGCACGATCGGGTGGCGGCCGCGGCCGAGGCGGTGCGCGCCCGTACCTCGTTGCACCCCGAGATCGCCGTCATCCTGGGGACCGGACTCGGCGGACTGGCCAAGGACATCCAGGTCGAGACCGAAATCCCCTACGGCGACATCCCCGGCTTCCCGCTCTCCACGGTCGAGACTCACGCCGGCAAGCTGCTGGCCGGCACGCTCGCGGGCCGGCGGGTGCTGGCGATGCAGGGCCGGTTCCATCGCTACGAGGGATACGACCTTCGGCAGGTGACGTTCCCCATCCGGGTGCTGCACGCGCTCGGCGCCCGCACCCTCGTAGTCTCCAACGCCTGCGGAGGGATGAACCCGCTGTGGGCGCCCGGCGATCTGGTGCTGCTGAGCGATCACATCAACCTGCTTGGCGACAACCCGCTCATCGGGCCCAACGACGAACGGCTGGGTCCCCGTTTCCCCGACATGTCCGCGCCCTACGATCCGGAGCTGCGAGCCCACGCGCGCGCCGCGGCGCTGGAGCTGGGCATCGTGCTCCGGGAAGGCGTCTATGTCGCCGTGCCGGGCCCGAACCTGGAGACGCGGGCGGAGTACCGCATGCTGCGGGCGCTGGGCGCGGACGTGGTGGGCATGTCCACCGTCCCCGAGGTGATCGTGGCGGTGCACCAGGGCATGCGGGTCGTAGGGTTTTCGATCATCACCGACCAGTGCCTGCCCGACGCGCTGGAGCCGGCGCACATCGACCGCATCATCGCGACCGCGTCCCGCGCGGAGCCGCATCTCACCAGGCTCATCACCGGCCTGGTGGGGCGGATGGCCTGATGGCGTTTCCTCCGCTGCCCGACCTCACGGCCGACGAGCTGGAGCGGCGCCAGCTGGCGCTCTGGAAGGAAGAGGGACTCTTCCGCCGGACGCTGGAGGCGAACCGCGAGGGCCCGCCGTTCGTGTTCTACGAGGGGCCGCCCACCGCGAACGGCCGCCCCGGCATCCACCACGTCTTCGCCCGCACCATCAAGGACCTGGTCTGCCGGTTCCACGCGATGGAGGGCAAGTCGGTCACCCGGATCGCCGGGTGGGACACCCACGGGCTCCCGGTTGAGATCGAGGTCGAGAAGGACCTCCAGCTCAACGGCAAGAAGGCGATCGAAGCGTTCGGAGTCCGTGAGTTCAACGCCCGCGCGCGCCAGAGCGTCTTCAAGTACCAGGAGGAGTGGGAGTCGCTCTCCGACCGGATCGCCTACTGGCTGGACTACGACCACCCCTACATCACCTGCAACAACGACTACGTGGAATCGGTGTGGTGGCTGCTGGGCCGGCTGCACCAGCGCGACCTGCTGTACCGCGGGCACCGGGTGCTGCCCTACTGCCCGCGCTGCGGCACCGTGCTCTCCAGCCACGAGCTGGCGCAGGGCTACGAGGAAGTCACCACCAACTCCATCTACCTCACGTTCCCGGTGGATGACGACTCCGGCCGCGAGCTGCTGGTGTGGACCACCACGCCGTGGACGCTGCTCTCCAACGTCGCGGTGGCGGTGAACCCGGACCTCATGTACGGCGAGTACCAGGTCGGCGACCGCATCTATGTGCTCGCGACCGCCCGGTCCGGCCTCCCCGGCAGCTCGGAGAAAGGCGCGCCGAGCTTCTCCGACGTCGGCCCGCGGCGCACCTTCCCCGGGCGCGAGCTGGTGGGCCTCCGCTACCGGCGTCCGCTCGAGGTGGTGCCGCTGCCGGAGGATCGCGCGTCGCGGGTCGTGGTCGCCGGCGCCTTCGTCACCGCGGACGACGGCAGCGGACTGGTCCACCTGGCGCCCGCCTTCGGCGCCGACGACTACCAGGCGGGCAGCGACCACGGGCTCGCGCTGGTGAGGCCGGTGGCGCCGGACGGCACGTTCACCGGGACCAGCTGGCCCGACATCGAGGGCCGCCTGGTCACCGACAAGGAGACCAACGACCGGATCATCGCGCGGCTCAAGCGCGACGGCCGCTGGCACCTGACCCAGCCCTACACCCACAGCTATCCCCACTGCTGGCGCTGCTCCAGCCCGCTGATCTACTACGCCCGCGACTCGTGGTTCGTCCGGACTTCCGCGGTGAAGCAGCGGATGCTGGAGATCAACCGTGAGGTGGGCTGGCATCCTCCCGAGGTCGGCGCGGGCCGCTTCGGCGAATGGCTGGAGAACAACGTCGATTGGGCGCTCTCGCGCGACCGGTACTGGGGCACGCCCCTCCCGGTCTGGGTCTGCGAGGCCGACCCGGCGCACGTGGAGGTGATCGACAGCTTCGCCCGCCTCGCCGAGCGCTCGGGGCGGACGCTGCCCGCCGACTTCGATCCCCACAAGCCGTTCATCGACGAGTACAGCTGGCGGTGCGAGTGCGGCGGCGCCATGCGGCGCGCGCCCGAGGTGATCGACGCCTGGTTCGACTCCGGCGCGATGCCGTACGCCCAGTGGCACTATCCCTTCGAGCACGAGGGGGAGTTCCAGGCCCACTTTCCGGCCGATTTCATCTGCGAAGGATTGGATCAGACCCGGGGGTGGTTCTACTCGCTCCTCGCCATCGCCACGGCCGCCTTCGACCGCCCGGCATACAAGAACGTGATCGTGAACGGTCTCGTGCTCGACGCCGAAGGCCAGAAGATGTCGAAGAGCCGGGGCAACGTGGTCGATCCCTGGGACATGATCAGCCGTTTCGGCGCCGATACGGTCCGGCTGTACCTGCTCGCCTCCAGCCAGGTCTGGCTGGCGAAGCGGTTCGACCAGGACGCCGTCACCGAGGTGGCCCGGGGCTTCGTCAACCAGCTTCGCAACACCTACAAGTTCTTCGCTGACTACGCGGCCGGCTGGACGCCGGGGCGCGCGCCCGACCCGGCGGAGCGGCCGCTGGTTGACCGCTGGCTGCTGAGCCGGCTCGACGCGACGATCGATGCGGTGCGCGGCGCCTGGGGCGGATACGATCCGACCGCGGGGACCCGCACCATCATCGGGTTCGTGGAGGAGCTGTCCAACTGGTACGTGCGGGTCAACCGCGCCCGGTTCTGGGCGGTCGATTCGGTCGCCGATCCGGCGGCCCTCGCCACGCTGCACGAGGCCCTGGTGGCGGTGTCGCGGCTGCTCGCGCCGGCCGCCCCGTTCCTCAGCGACTGGCTCCACCGGGCCCTCACGGGAACTTCCGTCCACCTGGCCCGGTTTCCCCAGTCCTCCGGCCGCCGCGATCCGTCGCTGGAGGCGGGCATGGAGGCGGTCCGCCGCCTCGCCTCGCTGGCCCGCGCCGCACGGGAGGAGCGGGGGCTCCGGGTCCGGCAGCCGCTGGCCCGCATGCAGGTGGCGGTGCCGTCGGCCGCGCGGGGCGTGGCGCTCGACGAGCTGCTGGAGCTGCTCCGCATCGAGGTCAATGTGAAAGCGGTCGAGGTCGTGGCGTCCGACACCGATCTCGTCCGGCTCACCGCCAAGCCGAACTTCCGCTCGCTCGGCAAGCGGCATGGCAAGCGCACCCCGGCGGTGGCGGCGGCGGCGGCGCGGCTCGATGCCGGGCAGCTGCGCGGCCTGGAGCGCGGCGAGCAGGCCACCCTCGACGTGGATGGCGAGCCGGCCACCTACCTTCCCGAAGACGTCGTCGTGGAGCGAGAGGTCGCCAGCGATTGGCTGGTGGCCAGCGATGGTCCCTACGTCGCCGCGCTCGACCCGCGGCTGGACGAGGCGCTGCGGCAGGAAGGGCTGGCCCGCGAGGTCGTCAATCGAGTGCAGCGGCTCCGCAAGGAGGCGGGGTACGTCTATACCGATCGGATCGGCCTCTGGATCTCGGGCGACGCGCCGGTGCTCGAGGCGGTGCGTGGTCATGCGCCGTTCATTCAGGGCGAAACGCTGGCCCGGCGGTTGGAGCTCGGCGTCCGGGCGCCGGCCCCCGATCTCGAGCAACAGCTAGAGATCGACGGGCATGGAGTGGTGATGGGAGTCCAACGACACCTGGACGGCCGCAACGGGGCCGGTCCGCAACCCAGGGATAGGGAATGAATAAGAAGCAGCTGACGCATCTCGAGAAGCGCCTTCTCGAAGAGCGCGCGCGGGTGATGAAGGAGCTGGGGTACTACGACGAGTCCTTCAATGCCACCCTCCAGTCCTCCGACGGCGACCTCTCGTCCTACTCATTCCATATGGCGGACCAGGGCACCGACGCCATGGAGCGGGAAAAGCAGTTCCTCTTCGCCTCCCAGGAGGGGCGCTACCTCTGGCACGTGAACGAGGCGCTCCGCCGGCTGTACGGCACCCCGGAGAAGTTCGGGCATTGCCATCAGTGCGGTCAGGAGATCAACTTCGAGCGCCTCGACGCGCTGCCCCACGCGCGCCTGTGCATCACCTGCAAGGAGAAAGAGGAAGATGGAAAGCGGCGCTGACCCGATGGCCGGCCCGGAGCGCTGGATCTTCTGGGCGGCCGCGGGTCTCGTGATCGTGCTCGACCTGGTCACCAAGCTGATCGCCGAGGCCACGCTGCTGCGGACGCCGGGCATCGCGGTGCTGGGCGACTGGTTCCAGCTCCGCCTGGTGTATAACCAGGGGGCGGCGTTCGGCCTCCACCTCGGTCCCTACTCCCGGTGGATCTTTCTCACCGTCGCCGTCGTGGCGGTGTTCGTGCTCCACCGGATGTCGCGGACCAGTCCCCTGGGCGACTCTTTCCGCCAGTTGGCCCTCGGGCTGGTGGCGGGCGGGGCGGCGGGCAACCTCATCGACCGGATCCGCAGCGAGCGCGGCGTCGTGGACTTCCTCGACGTCGGCATCGGCGCGCTCCGGTGGCCCACGTTCAACATCGCCGACATCGCCGTGAGCTGCGGCGCGATCGCGCTGGTGATCTCGATGTGGCGGGAGGACTCCCGACGCGCTGAGCCGGAGTCGGCCTCGGCGGCGTGAACTCAGACGGGCACGCGGGCGGACGGGCGGACGGGCAGATAGAGTTCACCGTTCTGGCCGCGGAAACCGAGCGGCTCGACCGGTTCATCGCAGATCAGTTGGGCATTTCCCGCACCCAGGCCGCCCGCTTGGTGGCCGACAAGGCAGTGACCGTGGGCGGCAAAGCCGCTCGTGCCTCCCGGATTCTCAGCCGCGGCGAGACCGTCACCGTTCGCTACCCGGAACAGGAACCCCCCCGCACGCTCCGCCCCGCGGCCATTCCCCTCAGCATCATCTACGAAGACGACCACCTCGCCGTCCTCGACAAGCCCGCGGGTCTGGTGGTCCATCCCGCGCCGGGCCACTGGGACGACACCCTGGTGAACGCACTCGTCGCGCGCGGGACGACGCTGTCCGGCGGCGCCGAAGGGCGCCCCGGCGTGGTCCACCGGCTCGACCGCGATACCTCCGGGCTCATGGTGGTGGCCAAGACCGATACCGCCCACCGGCGCCTCGGCGCCGCGATCGCCGCCCGCCGGGTCCGCCGGATCTACGCGGCCCTCGTCTGGGGCCACCTGCGCGAGAGCCCTGTGACGATCGACGCGGCCATCGCGCGGCACCCGTCGGACCGCAAGCGGATGGCCGTGCTCGCGACCGGACGCGCCGCGCGCACCGACGCCTACGTCGTGGCGCGGTTCGGCGTGGCCGACCTGCTCCGTCTGGAGCTCCACTCCGGCCGCACCCACCAGATCCGGGTCCATCTCGAGCACATCGGCCACCCGGTCATCGGGGATCGGACCTACGCGGGCGGGGGCAGCCGGCGGGTCTCCGGTATCGCCCGACGGGAGGCTGAGGCCCTGGAGCGCGCCACCCCCCGGCAGGCGCTTCACGCGGCCGGTCTGGCATTCCGCCATCCGGCCACGGGCGAACCGCTGGAGTTCCGGGCCGCCTGGCCCTCGGATCTGCGCGAATCCTTGCTCATGGCGGGGGGGAGAGAAGTTGTTGCTCACCCGGACCCCCTGAGCTATCTTCTTTTCTTCAATAGAGATGGCTAATTCGAAGACGCTCCACGCCGTCATTTTTCGGATCGGTGCGCTTATTTGCGCGGCCCCGGCAGGGATCGTGCGGGAGATCCTGCCGCGCCTGCCGGCTACTCGCATTCCCGGGGTCGACCAGGCCATCGAAGGGCTGGTCAACGTCCGCGGCACTTTGCTCACCGTGCTCGACGGCCACGTGCTCCTGCACCAGGAGCGGCGGGCCGAGGACGAAGGGGCCATCGTGCTCCTGGAGGTCGCGGGACGCCGGTACGGGCTCGCGGTCGGCCAGGTGCTCGACTTCCTCGAAGTCCCCGAGCAGTCGGTCGCGCCGCGATCCGATCTCCCCGGCGTCGATCCCCGGCTGGTGCGAGCGGTGGGTCTCCGGGATGACCGGCACTTCATCTTGCTCGATATCGACCGGCTCTTCGAGCCGATAGTAGGAACCGACGGGCAGACGGGCAGCCGGACTGACGGGCCGTAACGTGGCACCGGGTCGCGCCCGCCGGCCCGCCTGACCGTTGGCCCGACTGCTTTCACGTTGGAGGCTCCACCCGTGAGTCACACCGTCCTCGTCTGCGACGACGCCATCTTCATGCGCACCATGATCAGCGACATCCTCTCCCAGGCCGGGTTCGAGGTGGTCGGAGAGGCCGAGTCCGGGGTCCAGGCGGTCGATAAATACCGCCAGCTGAAGCCGGATCTGGTGACTATGGACATCGTGATGCCCGATATGGGCGGGATCGAGGCCGTGCGCGAGATCTGCAAGACCGATCCCGACGCGAAGATTCTGATGTGCAGCGCGATGGGCCAGCAGGCCCTGGTGGTCGAGGCGATCCAGGCGGGCGCCAAGGACTTCGTGGTGAAACCCTTCCAGCCCTCTCGCGTGCTCGAGGCGGTGCAGCGCGTCCTGGGCTGACGCATGGACGTTTCGAAGTACGCCGCGCTCTTCCTGACCGAGAGTCGGGAGCACCTCAGCGCATGCAATCAGCTGTTGCTCGAGTGGGAGCGCGAGCCGGGCTCGACCCGGCAGGTCGGCGGCCTGTTCCGCGCGATCCACACGATCAAAGGCATGGCGGCCACGATGGGTTATGCCGGTGTCGCCGACCTCTCGCACCGGCTGGAGAGCCTGCTCGACGCGGTGCGGCAGGGGACGGTGACGGCGGATCCGGCGCTCCTCCAGGTCCTCTTCCGCTCGGTCGATGCTCTCGCGGCGTCGGTCGAAGGCGCGGTGGCGGGCGCGGAGCCCGAGCCCGACGCGAAGCTGGCGGCCGATCTCGAGGCGGCGGCCGCCGGAAGCGCGACGGAGGCGCCGCGGACCGCGCCCCGGCCCAGCCGCGAGAGCGGCGCCGTCCTGCCGGTGCAGGTAGCCCTTCGGCGGGACGCGATCATGCGGGGCGCGCGCGCGGCGCTCGTGGTGCAGAAGGCGGAGTCGCTCGGCGCGGTCAGCAACCTCAGGCCGCCGATCGCCCAGTTCGACGCCCAGGACTTCGACGGCCGGTTCTCCTTCCGGCTGGCGAGCGTCGCGACCGAGGAGCAGATCGTGGCCGTGCTGCGCACGGCGGGCGACGTGGAGGCGGTCGGGTTCGAGGACGATCGGGCCGATCAGAAGGCCGCGGGCGCCTCGCGCCAGATCCGGGTCGATCTGAGCCGGCTGGACGCGCTCATGAAACAGGTGGGCGAGCTGGTGGTGGCGCGCAACCGGCTGGGCGTGCTGGTGTCGGAGGCCCCCGATCCCGCGCTCGCCGAGGTGAGCGACCGGATCTCGCGGCTGGTCTCCGGGATGCAGGCCGAGGTGATCGCCGCGCGGATGACGCCGGTGGGCGAGGCGCTGGAGCGGTTCCCCCGGCTGGTGCGCGACCTGGCCCGCGAGCTGGACAAGCGAATCCGGTTCGAGGTCGAGGGTGACGAGATCGAGCTGGACCGGTCGGTCCTCGACGAGATCGGGCAGCCGCTGCTGCATCTGATCCGGAACGCCGCCGACCACGGCATCGAGTCCCCGGAGGAGCGGCTGGCGGCGGGCAAGGCCGAAGAGGGCCGGATCCTGCTCTCCGCGAGCCGGGAGCGAAACTACGTCGCGCTGCGGTTGAGCGACGACGGGCGGGGCATCGACCGGGACCAGATCCTGGCGAAGGCCCGACGCGAAGGGCTGGTCGATGGCGGCGCGGACGGGCTCTCCGACGATCTGCTGCTGCGAGTCCTCGCCCGGCCCGGCTTCAGTACCGCGCAGGCCGTGAGCGACGTCTCCGGGCGCGGTGTCGGAGTCGATGTCGTGGTCACCCGGGTTCGTGCGCTCGGCGGCACGATCGAGGTTCGCAGCGAGCGGGGCAGGGGCACCACCTTCACCATCCGGGTTCCGCTGACCCTCGCGATCGTGCGGGCGCTGCTGGCGAGCGCGGGCGGCGAGCGATACGCGGTCCCGCTGGCCTACGTGGCGGAGACCGTGGAGTTCGATCCGCGGTCGGTGACCTCGGTACGCGATCGCGAGGCGCTGGTGGTGCGGGACCAGGTGGTCCCGACGGTGCACCTGCGCACGCTGGTGCACAATCAGCCGCGGCCCGCGCCCCCGCGCGCGCCGACGGTCATTCTGGAGATCGGCGACCGGCGCGCCGCACTGGTGGTGGACGCGCTGGTGGGTCAGCAGGACATCGTGGTGGAGCCGTTCGACGCGCCTCGCGGCATGCCGTCGTTCGTCGGCGGCGCGACCATCCTCGCGGACGGGTCGCCGGCGCTCATCCTCGACGCCGCGGCGCTGGTGTAGGAGGAGGTATGGAAGACGTGCGGGACCTCAAAGAGCTGCAGCTCGATGCCCTGCGGGAGGTGGCCAACATCGGCGCCGGCCACGCGGCCACCGCACTGTCCCAGATGACCAACCGCACCATCATGATCGCGGTGCCCGAGGTCAACATCCGGCCTCTGGAGGAAGTGACCGACCTGGTGGGCCCGCCGGACACCGTCATCGCGGCGGTGATGATGCACATGATGGGCGACCTGACCGGCCGCACCCTCGTGCTGTTCCCCGAAGGCTCCGCCCGCACCCTCTGCGACATCCTCTTGCGCCGCCCGCCCGGTAGCACCGGGGAGTTCGGCGCGATGGAGCAATCGGGCATCAAGGAAGCCGGCAACATCCTGGCGAGCGCGTACCTCAACGCGCTGAGCGACTTCATGGGGATGATGCTGGTGCCCTCGGTGCCCAGCCTGGTCGTGGATCTCAGCGCGGCGGTGCTCACCACGGCTTACCTCAGCTTCGGTCACGAGCGCGAGTTCGTCTTCTGCGTCGATACCTCCTTCCGGGTCGAGGGCACCGAACCCCTGCGCGGACACTTCCTGCTCCTGCCCGACATGCCGTCGCTTCGGGCGATCTTCGACGCCATCCGCCTGCCCTGAGCCGATGCCGGGCCCCGTGCTCTCGGAGCGCGATCTCGCCGTTCTTCGTTCCTTCGCCGGCCGTATCGATCCGTCGGACGCGGGCGCGCACAACAACCTCGGCGTGCTCTACTACCAGAAGGGTCTGGTCGAAGAGGCGATCGCCGAGTTCGCCAAGGCGCTCGAGCTCGATCCCCGGATGCAGGTGGCCCAGGGCAACCTGGAGATCGCCTACCGCGACAGCGGCCACTACGATCGCCGCATCACCGAGCTGCGCGAGCGGGTGCGCCGCCAGCCGGAGGATCGGGAGAGCCGCTGGGAGCTGGCCCGCTCCTGCGCCGCGCTCGGGCGCCTGGTCGAAGCGGTCGCGGAGTTCGAAGCGCTGCTGGCCTGGCACCCGCACGACGTGCCCGCCATGCTCCAGCTCGGCCTGGCCGAAAAGGCCCGCGGCGATCTCGACTCGGCGAGCGCCTGGCTCGCGCGGGCCTCTACCGCCGACCCCGAGAGCGCCGTCGCCCGCTTCTACAGCGGCGAGGTGTTCTACAACCGCGGACTCAACGACGCCGCCCTCGCCGCCCTCCGCGAGGCCATCGCCCGCAATCCCGACTACGCCGAAGCCCACTACCTCCTCGCCTTTGTCTATGGCGATCTCGGCCAGCACGAGGCGGCCCGGGACGCGACCAAGCGCGCCATCGCGCTGAACCCGACGCTGGCGAAGGCGCAGGCGAATCTCGCGCTGGAGCGCTTCGATGACGGGCAGGCGGGCGGGCGGGCAGTCGGGCAGGGCAACGGGGCCGGTGCTTCGAACCAGCCCGCCGGCCCGTCGGCCCGCCTGTCCGTCCAAGTGGCGCCGGGAGGCGCCCTTGCTCACTTCAACCTCGGCCTGGCGCTCCGACAGAAGGGGTATCACCAGGAGGCGCTGCGGGAGTACCGGCTCGCGCTGGAGGCCGGCGAGGATCGCCGGCTCAACCTCCAGGCGATGGCGGAGGTCTATCTGCTGCGGCGGGAGCTGGGTGCGGCGCTGGAGCTGTACGAAGGGCTGGTGCGCGACTTTCCCGATTCGCCCAAGCTCTGGAACGAGCGCGGGGTGTGCCTCCATCAGGCCGGGCGCCGCGCCGAGGCCATCGTGTCGTACGAGCGCGCGGTAGGCATCGACTCATCGTACCAGCTCGCCTGGAACAACCTGGGCGTCGTCCGGGCGCACGAGGCCAAGCCCGATGCGGCCGTCGCGGCGTTCCGCCAGGCGCTCGGGGCCGACCGTCCGCTGCTCGCCGCGCGGCTCAACCTCGGCCTGCTCTCGTTCCAGCGCCGGCAGTTCCGCACCGCGCTGGAGGAGTACCAGCAGGCGCTGGCGGAGCAGCCGGCCAGCGCGGTCGCCTGGAACGGCGTGGGGCTCGTGCTGATGGAGCTCCGGCGCTACGAAGACGCGCGCAACGCCTTCGGCCGCGCGGTCGATGCCGACCCGGCCTTCGCCGCGGCGCACTACAACCTGAGCTTCGTGCTGAGCCAGCTCGGCGACTTCGACGGCGCGCTCCGGGAAACCAGGCGGGCTCTCGAGCTGGAGGCGCTGTACGTCCCTCAGAAGTTCTCGCTCACGATCGACCTTCAGTACGAAGACCCCACCATTGCGATCGCGCCCGAGCTGGCGGCGGAAACCGGCGGCGAGGAGCTGGCGGGCGAGTTCGAGTTCGATGCCCCCGCGCTCGACCGTCTCTTCGAGGAGCTGACCCCGAGCGCCCTGCAGACTCCCGCGCCGGCGCCCGGCGACGCGCTCGATCTCGCGCGCGACTACATCGGCAAGGGCCTCCTCGATCTGGCGCTCGCCGAAGTGTCCCGCGCCACGGCTCGCGGCGCGCCGCGCGCGGCGGCGGCGGTGCTGCTGGGCGACGTCTTCGCCAAGCGCGGCCTCTACGGCGAGGCGCTGGAGCGCTACCGCGAGGCGCGCACCGCCGCGCCCGACGATCCCGATGCCACCCTGGGTGAGATCCGCGCGCTCCTCGCGCTCGGGTGGGCGTCCGATGCGGCGCCGCTCGCCGACGAGCTGGCACGGCGCGTTCGGGGCGACGCCGAGGTCCTGGTGGCGCGGGCCCGCGTGCGGCTCGCGGTCGATGACGCGCTCGGCGCGCTGGACTGCATTCGCGAAGCGCAGGCGCTCGCGCCGGGCCGCTCCGACCTGCTGCACCTGCAGGCTCAGGTGTCCGCCCGCCTCGGCGACCGGTCGGCCGCATTGGCCGCGTTCAACGCCGCGCTCCAGCTCGACCCTTCGCTGGTGCGCGTCTGGTACGAGCTGGGTCAGCTGGAGGAGGACCGGGGCAACTGGGCCGCCGCCCACGCGGCCTACGAGCGCGCGCTCGATCTGCTGCCGACCTACAGCACCGCGGCCCTGGCGCTCGCCGACCTGCTCGGCCGCCGCGAGTCGCCCCGGGCCGCGATCCCGGTGCTGATCCGGCTGCTGGAGACCGACCCGTACGAGCTGGAGGCGCTTACCGCGCTCGGCCGCGCGCTGCTCGACGACGGACGCACGGTCCAGGCGTTGGAGGCGTTCTCCCGCGTGCTGCGCTTCGACTCCGACCACGCGGCCGCGCTCTATCACCAGGGCGCAGCGCTCGCGCGGCAGCGGCGGTTCGATCAGGCGGTCGAGGCCTGGGAGCGGGTGGTGCAACTCGAGCCGTCCGGCCCCTACGCCGCCCAGGCGCGGAGCCGCGCCCGGTCGGCCCGCGACCTCCAGCACATCTTCGCAGCCTCGGCGGGGTGATCGGTGGCGCTCGAGGGACCCCTCAAGGATCTGCATATCCAGGATGTCTTCCAGCTGCTCGATCTGGGCCGGAAGAGCGGCGTCCTGCGTGTCACCTCGGAGCTGAGGCAGACAGCCGCGACCGTGTGCTTCGAGCGCGGCGGCGTCGTCGCCGCTTCGCTCGGCAGCGATCCGCAGCCGATCGGCGCCCGGTTGGTGCGAGTGGGGAAGCTCACTGCCGAGCAGCTGCACCGCGGGCGGGAGATGCAGGGCGCGGGAGACACCCGCCGGCTGGGCGACATCCTCGTGGGCCTCGGCGCGATCTCCCGGCGGGAGCTGGATCGCCAGCTCAAGGCCCAGATCGAAGAGGCGGTGTTCGACCTGCTGACCTGGGCCGAGGGCTACTTCCGGTTCGAGGAAGGCATGCCCTGTCAGGCCGCGGTCGAGGCCCCGGTGCGCTCACCGACCGAAGCGCTGCTGATGGAAGGGGCCCGCCGCCTCGACGAGTGGTCCCGGATCGGCTCCAAGGTCTCCCACCTCGGCTTGGTCCCCCGGCTGCCGGATCAGAACGGCGCCGGCGTGCCGCTCGACCTGGTCCCATTCGAGTGGGAGGTCCTCGCGGCGGTGGACGGCGAGCGCGACGTGCACGCTCTAGCCGAGGTCCTGGGACGGTCGGAGTTCGAGGTGGCGCGCACCGTCTATGGGCTCACGGCGGCGGGTGTCGTCGTGCTGGACGACCCGGCACGGCCGGGCATGGAGCCGGAGCCGGGCCGCGATCTCGCCGCGCTGCTGGTGCCGGCCCGCGAGGCGCTGGCGCAGGGGGAGTACGAGATCGCCGCGGGCGCGTTGGAGGAGCTGCTGCGCCGCGACCCGCTGATGCTGGAGGCCCGCCGGCTGCTCGGCGTCTGCCAGGCGGCGATGGGCCAGTTCGCCCAGGCGCTCGACTCCTGGCAGGCGTGGAGCCGCCTCGGGCCGCGCACCCCCGGCGAGGAGCTGGAGATCCCGATCGTGGAGCGCATGCGCCGCGCCGCGGAGACGTTGCTGACCGAGCTGGAGCGACACCGTGAGTGACGACATTCGGGCCCTGACCACGCGCCTCGCCGAGGAACCGGAGAGCCTCGCGTTCCTCGAGCTGGCGGAAGCGCTGCGCCGGCGCGGGCAGCTGGACGCGGCCGCCAAGGTCGCGCGGGGCGGCGTGTCCCGCTATCCCGCGCTGGCCGACGCCCACGACCTGCTGGCCCGCGTGCTGAGCGATCAGGGCGAGCTCGCCGGGGCGTTCGATGCCTGGGCCGATGCCCTCCGGCTCGACCCGATGCGCACCGGTGCGCTCAAGGGGATCGCTTTCCTTTATTTCCGCGCGGGCGACACGGCCAGCGCAATCGAGCATCTCCAGCGCGCCGCCGAGGTCGATCCGGACGATCCCTCGATCTCCCAGGCGCTGGCTCGGGTCCGGCGGGAGTCGCGGGTGCTGTCGCACCGGATCGAGGAGGCCGCCGAGCCGGCTCCCGTGCCGGATTTCGAACCCGAGGCGGCTCCTACCCAGCCGGCTCCCCCCCGCGAGCCCGACCTGAGCTCGCCCTTCGCCGAGCTGGAGGCCGCGGACTCGCTCGTGCTGGTGGACGGGAATGGCCTCCGCCTGGCGGGAAGTCTCCCTGGTCCGGACGGCGAGGAGACCGGCGACCGGGTGGCCGCGGAGCTCGCCGGCGTGACCCGCGAGGCCAGCCGGGCCACCCGGCTCCTCAATCTCGGGAGCTGGCAGTCCATCGCGATCGAGTCGCCCGACGCGCAGTTCGTCCTGGTCCGCCCGACCAGCGATACCGTGCTGCTCGCCGCCCGGGAACCCTCGCTGCCGATGGCCCGCGTCGCGCTGGTCGCCGAGCGCGCGGCGCGGTCCGCCCGGACCTGGCTGGAGCGGATCCAATGACCGATCCCCAGGCGGCGCTCGATCGGCTCACTCGGGTGCCAGGCGTGCGCGGCGCCCTGATCGCGTCCGCCGGCGATGGGCTGGTGATCGCGGAGCAGCTCATGGACGGCGTCGATGGCCGGGCTGCCGCCGCGCTGGCCGGAAGCCTGGTGAGCCGGCTGGTGCGCACCGCGGACGGCGCGGGACGTCAGTCGCCGGCTTTCGTCCAGCTCCGCGCCGAGCGGGGCTCGATCCTCGCGGCGCCGTGCCCTCATGACTTGGTGCTGATCGCCGTCGTGGGGCCCGACGCCAACGTCGGGCTCGCCCGCCTGGAGATGCTCGACGTCGCGAGCCGGTTGAACTGATGCGCGCGCTCGAGCCGTGGGTCGAGCTGCCGCTCCAGACCTTCCTGGAAGAGTCCTCCGCGCGGCTCACGCTGCTGATGACCTCGTCGGGGCAGGTGGTGGCGCAGCACGGCTTCAGCCGCTCCCTGGACGTGATGACCGCCGCCGCGCTCGGCGCGGGCATCGGCGCTTCCACCGAGGAGCTGGCGCGGCTGATGGGCTCGCCCCGGTTCGGCGCACTGGTGCATCACGGAAGCCGGCAGAGCTGTCTGCTCTCCGGCTTTTCTACGCCGCGGGGGCGGTGGCTCGGCCTGGTGGTCTTCGGTCCGGAGACGTCGGTGGGGATCGTGCAGCTGTTCTTCGATCAGATGGTGGAGCAGCTCACCGCGGCCGCCCCCAGGGACATGCCTGTGGCGCCGACGCTGCCGGAGAACTTCGAGCACGAGCTCGACTCCAGCCTCAAAGCCTTGTTCGGACGGTAGCGAGATGTCACTGGTCAACTTCACGTCACGCGAGATCACCTGCAAGATCGTCTACTACGGACCGGGCCGGTCCGGAAAGACGACGAACTTGCAGTACGTCTATGGCCGCGTGCCGGAGAGCCGCCGGGGACGGATGGTGTCGCTGGCCACTCAGACCGACCGGACGCTCTTCTTCGATTTTCTGCCGCTGGAGCTGGGATCGATCTCCGGCTTCACGACCAAGTTCCAGCTCTACACCGTCCCGGGGCAGAGCTACTACAACGCCACCCGCAAGCTGGTGCTCCAGGGCGCGGACGGGGTCGTGTTCGTGGCCGACAGCCAGGCCCGGCGCTTCGACGACAATCTGGAGAGCCTCCAGAACCTGCAGGACAACCTGCTGGCCCAGGGCGTCGATGTCCGCCAGCTTCCGGTGGTCTTCCAGTACAACAAGCAGGACCTGCCGCGCGACCTGATCCTCACCCACGAGGAGATGGACGACGCGCTGAACTTCCGCTCGGTCACCAGTTTCCCCGGCGATGCCCTGCACGGCAGCGGAGTCTTCGAGACGCTGCGCGGGATCTCCGAGCTGGTATTGAAGCGTCTGGCCGCGGGAACGGTGGTGGCATGACCGTCACGCTGAACCCGCTGTACCGCTTCGAGACCTTCGTGGTGGGCGCGGCCAACCGGCTCGCGGTCACCGCGTCGAAGGCCGTGGCCGAGTCGCCGGGCACGGTCTATAACCCGCTGTTCATCTACGCCCGTCCCGGCTTGGGGAAGACCCACCTGCTGATGGGCCTGGGCCACGCGGCCCGCGCCATCAATCCGTCGCTCCAGGTGGAGTACCTCACGCTGGACGAGTTCGTCGAGGCGTTTCACGCCGCCATCGCCGCGGGCCACGGCGAGGCCTACCGCAAGCGCTTTCTCGACGTGGACCTCCTGCTGGTGGATGACGTCCAGTTTCTCACCCACCGGCGCGAGATGCAGGCCGAGCTGCTGCGGCTCACCGATGCGCTCCAGACGACCAACCGGCAGATCGTCCTCACCAGCGACCGCCCCCCGGCCGAGATCGAGTCGCTCGACGAGCGCCTCATCCGGCGGTTCGCGGGCGGCCTCATCATCGACGTCTCCGCGCCGGACTACGAGACCCGGGTCGCCATTCTCCGCCGCAAGGCGGAAGAGCGCCGAGTCTCCTTCCCCGACGGCGTCCTCGAGTCGGTCGCGAGCCTCGGCATCGACAACGTCCGCGAGCTGCTCGGCGCGCTGAACCGGCTGGTCGCCTATCAGGCGGTGAGCGATCAGCCGATCGACGCGGAGAAGGCGAAGGAGCTTGTCGGCGGGGCAGCGGGGCCGCGGGGCAGCGGGGCAGTAGCCCAAGGTCCCGGGAACTCGGCCAGCACCGAAGCCGCGGCCCCGCCGCCCCGCGGCCCCGCTGCCCCGCCGGCAGCCCCGCCTGCCGACGAATTCTCCGACTTCCTCACGGAGATTGCCGCGACCGTCGCCCAGCAGGTCGACGCCTGGCGGACCCAGATCGGCGCCGCGATCCTGCGCTGGGAAGGGGAGGGGTACCGCACCGGACGGCTCCAGCAGCTGCTCGATCAGGAGGTCGTCCCCGACCCCGAGGACGCGCTCCGGTCCTTCGAGAGCGATGTCCAGCGGCTGCGCGAGATGGAGACCGCGACCGCGGACCTGGCCGCCGACCTCGTGGGCAACGCGGCGTTCCGCGATCCGGGCGATCTGGCCGCGGCCGAGTCGCTGCTGGCGAGAGCCAGGGAAGGCGCGGTGCCACCGGCTGCTCCCTCGCCGCTCTGGCGGCTCGACGACTGGGTCGAAGGTCCCTCGGCGAAAGTGGCGATGGAGGCCGCCCGCGCCGTCATCGGCGCCCCGGGCTCCCGCTACAACCCGCTGGTGATCGCCGGCCCGTCGGGAACGGGGAAGACCCACCTGCTGCACGCCATCGGCAACAGCCTGGCGGAGACCGGCGGCCAGCCGGTCGCGTGCCTGAGCGGGCCGGAATACACCAGCGAGTTGATCGAGGCGATCGACCGCGACGCGGTCGGGATCTGGCGCTCGCGCTACCGCAGGGTCGGCGCGTTCCTGCTCGACGACGTGCACCTCATCGCCGACACCGACCGGACCCAGGACGAGCTGTTCCTGCTCTACAACGTCCTGCTCGAGTCGGGGAGGCAGATGATCTTCACTTCCGCCGTCCCCCTGACCCAGCTCACCGGACTGGAGCCTCGTCTTCGGACCCGGCTGGAAGGCGGACTGGTGGTCGATCTCTCCGGACCCGATCCGGAGCTTCGCCTTCGGATCGTTACCCGCGAGCTGGAATCGAAGTCCGTGGCGGCCGATGCGGCGCTGGTGGAGCACCTGGCCGGGCGGCCGGTCGATTCCATTCGGCTGCTCGTCGCCCAGGTCCAGCGGGTGTTGAATGCGGCGGAGGCGCGATCGCTGTCCCCCTCGGTCGCCCTGGCTCGCGAGGTGCTCGACGGCGAGACGCCGGCCGCCGCGCCGCCGCGGCGGCCCCAGGGCCAGCGCTCCAGCGGCATCGTGTCGCCGACGGCCGGCGGAACGCGCAGCCGGGAGAAGATGGTCTGGGAGTGGCCCGAGCTCACCGACCGGCTGCTCGAGGAGTGGCGCTGATGGCGATCAAGGGAAGCCTCAAGGAGGCGAGCCTCCCCGACGTCATCCAGCTCCTGTTCCTGGGACGCCGGACCGGATGCCTCGCGCTCGCCGACCGCCACAACTTCGGGACCATCTATTTCGACGAGGGCCAGATCGTCTATGCCTCGATCGTGAACCGGCGCGACCGTCTGGGTGACCTGCTCGTGCGCAACGGCCGGATCAGCGCGGACCAGCTTCGCCAGGCCGTGGATCGGCAGGAGGCGGACCGCGAGCAGAAGCTCGGCCAGATCCTCATGCACCTCGGCTTTCTGGAGCGCGAGGAGCTGGAGAAGCACATCCGGGTGCAGATCGAAGAAGCGGTGTACTACCTGTTCACCTGGACTTCCGGCACGTTCAACTTCGAGGCCGGAGTCCGGCCGGAGCGGGAAGACTTCCTGGTCCGCATCAATCCCGAGTACCTCCTGCTCGAGGGCGCCCGCCGGGTCGATGAGTGGAGCCTCATCGAGAAGAAGGTGCCCTCGTTCGACCTGATCTTCGCGGTCGACGCCACCCACATCGGCCAGTCGGCTCCCGAGCTGTCCGTCGAGCAGCAGCGCCTGGTGCCGCTGCTCGACGGCACCCGCGACGTGACCCAGGTGATCGAGGAGAGCGGCCTGGTGGAGTTCGAGGTCGGCAAGGCGCTCTTCGGGCTCATCACCGCCGGGTTCGCCCATCGGGTCGGCACCTCCGCGGCCGGCGCGCCGCGGGTGAACGACAGCCGGGTGGATGAGCATCGCAATCTCGGGATCGCGTTCTACAAGGCCGCGATGCTGGACGAGGCGCTGCGGGAGTTCCGCCGCGTCGCCGATCTCCGGCCCACCGATTCGAGCGCGCCGTTCTTCCTTGGCCTGATCGCCCTGCGGCAGGCGCGGTGGGAGGAAGCGGTCAGCGCCTTCCGCCAGGTGCTGGAGAAGGGCGGCCAGCGCGCGCCCGCGTTGCACAACCTCGCGCTCGCCTTGGAGCGCCTCGGCCGCCTCGACGAGGCCGAGACCGCTTACGGCGACGCCGCCGGGCGCGCCCGCGACGACGCGCGGGTGATGCTGGCCTGGGGCGTCGTCGCGCTCAAGCGTGGCGAGTTCCAGGTGGCGCAGGGCCGCCTGGCCCGGGCCCGCGAGCTGGCGGGCGAGAAAGCGCCGCCGGCGCTCTGGTTCTGGGCCGCCACCCTCGCCGCGGCGGGCCTCGAGGACGCCGAGACCGCGCTCCGCAGCGCCGAAGAGGGCGCCGCGGCCCATTCGGCGAACGCGGTGCTCCGCAACAACCTCGCGGTCCTGCGGGAGCTGGCGGGCGACATGGCCGGCGCCGAGACGATGCTGCGCGCCGCGCTCGCCGAGGACCCCTCGCTGCCCCAGGTCTCCAAGAACCTGGCCGACATTCTCTACCGTAACGGGCGCTACGAGGAGGCCCGCGAGGCCTACGACCGCGCGGCCAAGTTGGCGCCCGATCTCGGCGACGATCTCTACTTCAAGCTCGGCAACATCGCCTACAAGCGCCGCGATCACGACCGCGCGCGGGAGAGCTGGCGCCGGGCGACCGAGCTCAATCCCGGCCACGAGCTGGCGCGGGCCAACCTCGACATGCTGGACGTCGGCCGATGATGCCGGTCGACGACGCCGGCTTCGCCGCGCTCGCCCGGCGCATCTCCCAGGGCTCCGGGTTCGCCGTGGAGGCGTACAAGGACAAGTGTATCCGCCGGAGAATCGCGGTCAGGATGCGGGCCTGCGGCGTCCACACCTACGCCGACTATCACGCGCTCCTCGATCGCACGCCGGCGGAGGTGGAGCGCCTGCGCGACGCGCTCACCATCAACGTCACCCGCTTCTACCGGAACGCGGAGACCTGGAACCTGCTCCGCCGGGATCTGATTCCCCGGCTGTGCGCGCCGGAGACCGGCCCGATCCGGATCTGGAGCGCGGGCTGCTCGTCGGGGGAGGAGGCCTACACCCTGGCGATCCTGGTCGCCGATCACCTCGAGCGTACCGGACGCTCGGGCGAGCTCGAGCGGCTGACGGTGGACGCTACCGACGTCGATCGCGTCAGCCTGGAGCGGGCCGGGGCCGCGCGCTATCGGGCGGAGAATTTGACCGAGATGCCGGCCGATCTCGCGAACCGCTTTCTGGAGCCCGTCGGTCCCGAGCACCAGGTCGTGGCCCGGGTCCGGGCTCGGGTCTCGGTGCGCCGGCTCGATCTCAGTGCCACGCGGATGCCGCGCGGCGAGTACCACCTCATCGTCTGCCGAAACGTGCTGATCTACTTCGACCGCCCGATGCAGGAACGACTCTTCGAGCTCTTCACCGATTCGCTGGTGCCGGGCGGCCACCTGGTGCTGGGCAAGGTGGAAACGCTGCTGGGAACCGCCAGGGAGCGGCTCCAGATGGTCGATCCGCGGGAGCGGGTCTACCGGCGGCCCGCATGAGCGACCGCGAGATCATCGTCCGGGTCGCGGACCTGCAGATCGGGGCCGCCGGCGACGTCCTGGTCACGGTCGGCCTGGGCAGCTGCATCGCGATCGTGCTCTACGATCCCACCGCCCAGGTGGGCGGGCTGGCGCACGTGCTGTTGCCCTCGCCCGCCTTGGCCCGTCAGGATGGCAATCCCGCGAAGTCGCCCCACACCGCGGTGCCCAGGCTCCTAGAGCTGATGGCTGAACGCGGCGCCAGCGCGCGCCGGGTGACCGGCAGGCTCGCCGGCGGCGCGAGCATGTTCGCCGCGTTGGCGCCGCCGGGCACGATCCAGATGGGCGAACGGAACGTGGTCGCCTCGCGGCAGGTGCTGCACTCGCACGGCATTCCCATCGTGGGGGAGTCGGTGGGTGGGGACTACGGGCGCACGGTCCGGCTGGACGTGGGCAACGGCAACCTCGAGATCAGGTCGGTGGCGCATGGTGTCCACGTCATCTGACGCGCGCACCGTCCTGGTCGTCGACGACAGCCCGTTCTTCCGCCGGCTGTTGACCGACGTGGTGGATGGCACCGGCGAGTTCTCCGTGGTGGCGACGGCGCGGAACGGGATGGACGCGCTCAAGAAGGTGCACAGCCACGCTCCCGACCTGGTGCTGATGGATCTCGAGATGCCCGAGCTCGATGGCCTCGGCGCGATCGGCTACATCATGTCCGAGTCGCCGCGGCCCATCGTGGTCGTGAGCTCGTACGCCGGCCCCGGCACCGCGGCCGCGATCCGCGCGCTCGAGCTGGGCGCGGTGGATCTGGTCGCCAAGGAGGACGAGCGCACCGAAGAGGCGTCGCAGCGGCTCGCCGGCCGGCTGCTGGGAGCGCTGCGGGCCGCCCGCTCGGCCGACATCCACCGGCTCCCCGTGCTCGCCCGACCATCGCGACCCGGGGTGCATCCACCGATGTTCGCCGTGCCGGGCCGGGCCCGCTCCTGCGTCGCCATCGCCGCGTCGACCGGCGGGCCGCGAGCCCTGGCGGAGCTGGTGCCGCAGCTGCCCGCAGGCCTCGAAACCGGAATCGTGATCGTCCAGCACATGCCGCCCCGGTTCACCCGCAGCCTGGCCGAGCGGCTGGCCGCGCAGAGCCGGGTCGGGGTGGTGGAGGCGGATCACGACGCCCCGTTCCTCGCCGGCACCGCCTACGTGGCACCGGGCGACTATCACATGCGCGTCGTCCGCGGCCCCGATGGTCCCCGGATCGCCCTGGACCAGGAGCCCAGCGTGTGGGGCGTGCGGCCGGCCGCCGACCCGCTGTTCCGCAGCGTCGCGGAGCTGTACGGCGCCCGAGCCGTTGGCGTGGTGCTCACCGGACTCGGCCGCGACGGTGCCGACGGACTTAAAAAGATCCACGACGCCGGCGGCGTCGGCATCGCCCAGGATCGCGAGACCTCGACCATCTATGGTATGCCGAACGCCGCCCTTCAGGCCGGCGGAGCGCGTCACGTGCTGCCGGTGGGGCAGATCGCCGATCGTGTGACCCAGGAGCTCACCAGGATGGCGCCGAAATGAGCGGGGAAGGGTGGCTGCTGGTGCGGGCCGGAGGCCGGCGGGTCGGTCTCTCGCTCGACCAGGTGATCGAGGTGCTCGACCTCGGCCCGGTGTATCCGGTCCCGTCGGCGGAGCCGGCGGTGCGCGGTGTCACCAGCTCGCGCGGCAAGATCGTCCCGCTGGTCAATCTCGCAACCCTGCTCGATGCCCATCCGGAGCCGTCCGGCGGGGGGACGGCAGTAATGGTGCTGCTCGACGGACTTCGGATCTGCCTCGAGGTGGATGACGCGGAAGAAGTGCTGCGTGAGCCCGGACTCCCGGTCCCGTCCGACGTCTCCCTCCCCTTCGCGGTGGCGGTGGCCCGGCAGGACGACGGCATCATCCCCCTGCTCGATCTGACCGCGGTCGGCGCCCGCATCTCGGAGACTGCGACCTCATGAACGCCGCCGACGACATTCAGGTCGTGACTTTCCGGGTCGGCCCCCAGGAATTCGCGTTCGACATCCTCCAGATCGAGCGGATCCTGCGCTACGAGCCTCCCGCCCGGCTGCCTCAGGCCCCCGAGTTCCTGGTGGGGGTGGTGCAGTACAGCGGCGGCGCGGTCCCGGTGGTCGATCTCCGCAAGCGGTTCGAGCTCGATGCGCCGATCCGGGACGAAACCCGGCTCATGATCGTGGATCTGGGCGAGCAACGGGTCGGCGTGCTGGTCGATGAGGTTCGCGAGGTGATGCGAGTCGATAGCCGCACGATTACGGCGCCGGGACCGATGGTGGCGGGACTGGCCGCCGCCTACATCTCCGGGCTCGTCTCCCGACCGGGACAGACCATCATCATCCTCAACGCCCGCAAGCTCCTCTCCTCCACCGAGCGACTGGCGCTCAGCGCGATGGGAAGCGCCGGATGAGCGACTCTCCCCTGGCCCCGCTCAAGACCCAGTACCAGGAGATCGAGGGCCGCCTCGACGCCGCCCAGGACGCCGCGGCGCGGGAGGCGGTCAAGCGGGAGATCATCGCGCTCTTCAAGCGGGTGGATGGCGCGCTGACCGAGCTGGGACAGCTGAAGGACGGAATCCGCGGCCTCGCCGAGCGCTACAAGCAGATGAACAACGCTGTCGGCAGGGCTCCCTCGGGGCCGGCTCCGGCCCCCCAGTTCACCAGCGAGCGTCCCGCGGTCCAGGCCGATCACCTGGGCGCCTCGACCTTCATCGAGAAGGGCTGGAGCCTGATCTCTCTGGGGGACTACGCCGGGGCGATCCAGTCGCTGGAGAAGGCCCTCACCCTGTCCCCCGGGGCGGTGCATGCCCAGTCGCTCCTGGGCTGGGCGCAGATGCTCCACGAGGACTACGACGACGCGCTGTCCACCTTCTCCAAGGTGCTGATGAAGGAGCCGGCGAACGCGCTCGCCCGCATCAACGTCGGCTACATCTGTCTCAAGAAGCGCATCTTCGGCGAGGCGATCGAGCACCTGTCCAAGGCGATCCGGCTGGACAACGACCGCAAGGCCACGCTCTACGCCCACTATTATCTTGGACTGGTGTATCTCGAGCGCGAGATGTACGAGGATGCCCAGACGTTCTTCAAGAAGACCCTCGCGCTGGGCCCCAACCTGATCGAGGCCTATTTCGATCTCGGGCGGGCGCTCTGGCTGGCCGGAAACAAGGACGGCGCCCGGCAGACCTGGGCCGATGGACACAAGGCCAACAAGTTCAATCCCTGGGCCAAGCGCTGCCAGGAAATGCTCGATCTGGTCGCCGCCGGAGGTGAGGTCCCGCGCAGTCAGCCTTCCTGATTTCTCTTCTCCTCACGCTGCAGGGCGCGCCGACCTCGGTTCAGGTCGGCCAGGTAACCGCGGTCGCGTGGCCCCGGCAGACAGACCTGGCGATCGAGCTGGCGCAGCTCGCCGACCGCCCGGTGGACTGGCCGGGACTTGGCCGGCTGCCGCCCGGCCCACTCCGACTCATCATCGTCCCCGACGCGCGGCGGCTCGACTCCCTCACCCAGGGGCGCGCTCCGCGCTGGGGCGCCGCGGTCGCACTCCCCGACGAGCGGACCATCGTGCTGCGGGCCGATGCCGGCGACCTCCCGCGAACCCTGCGGCACGAGCTGGCCCACCTGGCCGTGCGGCAGCAGATCGGCGTCCGGCTGCCGCTGTGGTTCGACGAGGGGTATGCCGGATGGGCGGCGGGGGAGTGGGAGCGGTTCGGCGTCCTGGAGCTCAATCTCGCGGTGGCCCGCGGTGCGCTCCCGAGTCTCGGCAGGCTGGACGGCGCGCTGCGGGGCTCGGCGGCCACCGCCGACGCGGCCTACCCGCTCGCCGTCTCCGCCGTAACCGAGCTGGCCAGGCGGAACCCATCCGGCACCCTCGGCCCCTTGCTGCGGCGGCTCCGTGACGGCGAGGACTTCGGGGCAGCGGTGCTGGCCACGACCGGGTTGCCGCTGGGCCGGTTCGAGGAACAGTGGCAACGGGGCGTCCGCCGCCGTTACAGCCTGGTGACCTGGCTGGTGGCTGGTGGCGGGTGGGCACTCATCGCCCTGGGCGTCCTCGGATTAGTACACTTTCGCCGTCGAGCCGACCGGGAGCGCCGCGCGGCCCTCGACGTGGGGTGGGACGTAACGCCGGAAGCGCTAGACGGGTCTGAACTTGACCCGACCAGATAACCGTGATAGCCTCATGCCTTATGTCCAGCGCCAAGCCGTCCGTCACCGCGCCAGCAGGTGGATCACGGCGATTCCTCCTCGCTCGTAGAAACCTTCTCATCTTGGCCGCGGCGGTGTTGGTGCTTGTCGCCGGGTACGTCACCCTCATGGCCGGGCATCCGAGCGCGGCCGCGGTCATCCTGGTTCTCGGCTACTGCGTGCTCTTTCCGCTCGGCATCGCTCTCTGAAGGGTGTTGGTCGTCACGGCACAGTCCCTGCTCATCGCGTATCTGAATGGGACTGCGGCGCTTGTAGGGCGAATAGCTCAGCTGGTTCAGAGCGCCTGCCTTACACGCAGGATGTCGGGGGTTCGAATCCCTCTTCGCCCATTCGCACCCGCGTCGTGAGCGCGGACGTCGTCGGTCCCGCGGGACCGTCACTTTGGGGAGGCCATCGCATGTATCTGCTCCGTCTTGTCGCCTTTGTGGCCGTGGCTGGGGCGCTGTCGGCGCCGCTGTCGGCCCAAGGCATTCCTCGCAACGCCCGCACGTCGTCGCAGGCCACGATGTCGCCGCGGTTCATGGTCGCGAATCCGTTCGTCTTCGCGACCGCGGACTCGGCCGCCGCCGTGGCGATCGGCACCGGGATGCGCGAGAAGATGAAGGACGTCGTAGGACGCGATTTCCAAGTCGTCGAACAACAGCAGATGAACGACGCCCTGACGCAGTACGGGTATCCCAAGGACGCCATCCTGAGTCCTGCGCTCGCCACGACGCTGGCCAAGAACATCCAGGCGCGCTTCCTGGTGGCGCCCACGATGGCCAAGGCACAGAACGGCCGCTACGCGGTGACGTCGCGTGTAGTCGGAGTGAGCGACGATGCCGGCAACGTAGTGGCGCTCAGCCAGAACCAGGGCGAGAGCCCGCAGGCGTTCGGCAAGCGCATCGCGGAGGCGCTCGATCCGATGGTCGAGTCGCTCCCCGACGCGAAGAGCTGCGTCGAACAGCGCACCAGCAAGCCGGACAAGGCCGCCGACGCCGCGCAGAAGGCCATCAAAATCGTGCCCGACCACGGGCTCGCCCACTACTGTCTGGCGCTGCTGGCCCAGGACAAGAAGTCCGCCCGGGGCGAGGTCGTGAAGCAGCTTCAGGCCTCCAGCAAGGGCGATCCGCTGAGCCTGCCGGTGTGGACCGCACTGGCCACCCAGCACCAGAAAGCCAACGACACCGCGAACACCCTGCTCGCGTTCAAGCAGATGCTCCGGGTGGCGCCGACCAACCAGAAGCTTCGCGAGGAGCTGTTCAAGTACTTCCTCCAGAGCGGGCATCCCGAGACGGCCCTGGAAGTGGCCGACGAAGGCCTCAAGATCGATCCGTACAACGCCGACCTGTACGACCTCAAGAGCAACGCCTGCCTCTTCCTCAGCAACTTCAAGTGCGCGGTGGATGCCCTCGAGACGATGTACGCGACCGACTCGACCAAGGCTGATACGCTCTTTTTCACCAAGATTTCGGCCGCCGCCGCCGAGGGTGAGAAGCCCGACACCGTGCGGCTGCTCAAGTGGGCCCAGCTCGGGGTGAAGAAGTACCCCGACAATCCGACCCTGCTGGGTTATCTGAACCGGGGTTACTCGATGACCGGGCAGATCGATAGCGTGGTTGCGGTCACCAACCGCGTCATCGCGAAGGACACCACGGCAGTACCGCAGGCGCTTACGGCAGCCAATGCGCTGATCAACGCGGCGCCGGCCACCGGTACGGCACCGGTCGCCACCGGCACCACCGACACCACTACCAAGGGTGGGGCCCAGCGTGGGACACAGCCAGGTGCTACAGACACCGCCGCGGCCGTGCCCACGTCCCGTGCGAAGGAAGCGCTCCCGTTCCTGGAGTTCGCCATCAAGTACGGCGATCCCCAGGCGAAGGAGAACGCGGCCGCGCTGCTGTACACCGGCGGTGCCAAGCTGCTTCAGCAGCCGCAGGACCTGCCGGGTGCCGCGGAGCTGCTCCGTCTCGCGGTCCAGTCCGCCAACCCGTCCGGCAAGGTGGGGCCGGCAGCGAACTACCTCCTTGGGCTGGCGACCCTCTTCCAGGTGCCGCAGCTCGATCCGCAGGCCGAGAAGCAGAAGTCCTGCGACATCGCCGGTCAGATGGAAACCCTGCTGACCGAAGCGGAAACGGCGCTCACCGCCGGCCGCGCGGCCAATGCGGAGGCAGTGGACAAGAACCTCGGCATCATCAAGCAGTACAAGCCGAGGGTGGCGTCCATGAAGAAGGCATACTGTAAGTAGGCGGGCGGACGGGCTGGCGGGCCGGCGGGCAAATCTTTCTGCCCGCCGGCCCGTCTGCCTAACTGCCCGTCGCGGGCGGCCTACCATCATCTAGGGCCAGTCCGTATATTGCGCCCGCGAACACTGGGGCTGTAGCTCAGCTTGGTTAGAGTGCCGCACTGTCACTGCGGAGGTCGCGGGTTCGAGCCCCGTCAGCCCCGCTCCAGAATTCGAGGCTTCACCCCGTCCCCTGGGCGGGGTGTTGCGTTTCCGGACCCTTCATTCTCCCATGGCCGAATCCACCTCGCCGTATCACGTCCCGGTGTTGCTGGCGCCCGTCCTCACGGCGGCCGCAGGCGCTCGGCGCGGGGTGGATGCGACCGTGGGCGGCGGGGGCCACGCCGAAGCGCTTCGGGAGGCCGGGCTCGAGCTCCTGGCCATCGACCGCGATCCCGACGCGATCCGGGCGAGCCGGACCAGGCTGGGGGAGGCTGGGATGCGGTACCTCGAAGCCGCCTACGCATCGCCCGAGGGGCTGGAGGCGGTGGCTGCCTTCGGCCCCGACTTCGTCCTGCTCGATCTCGGGGTGTCCTCCCGCCAATTGGATGCGACCGACCGGGGATTTACCTTCCGACCGGAAGCTCCACTCGACATGCGGATGGAAGGGCGTGGAGCCACCGCGGCGGACCTGCTGAACGAGGCGGATACCTCGGAGCTGCGGCGCATCTTCGCCGACTATGGCGACGAGCGCCGGGCGCATCGGCTGGCCTCCGAGATCGTCCGCCGTCGAACGCGGGCGCCGTTTGCCATCAGCGACGATCTGGTGAACGCCATCCGTGCGGTGCTGGGCCCGCGGTCCGGGCCGCCGGAGTTCGCCCGGCTGTTTCAGGCCGTGCGCATCGCGGTCAACGACGAGCTGGCGGGTCTGGACCGTGCGCTCCCGGCGTTCCGCGACTCGCTTCAACCCGGTGGCGCGCTCGCGGTCATCACGTACCACTCGGGCGAGGATCGCCTGGTCAAGCTGGCCTTTCGCGAATGGGCCAGCGACTGCGTGTGTCCGCCTCACCAGCCGATCTGTACCTGCCGCGGCCGCGCGCTGGGCCGGCTCGAGCCCCGCAAGCCGATCGTGCCGCCGGACGAGGAGATCGCGGCCAACCCACGGGCCCGGAGCGCCAAGCTGAGGGTTTTTCGAGTCCATGATGCGGCTTAAGGGACGCCACTGGCTGGTGCTATGGCTGGTGGTCTTCGTCTGCATGCTGCTCGCTATCGCGGCGCGGCAGAGCACCGGCTTCGCGACCGCCCGCCGGTTGAGTGAGCTGCGGGAGGAACGGCTGTCGCTGGACGCGCGGCGGGCGGAGCTGGAACGCCAGATCCGGGTCGCCTCCAGCCGCCAGGTGCTGGTTCCGCTCGCCGAGCGGGCGCTCGGACTGCACCAGCCCTCGGACTCCGAGTTCGCCTTTCTTCCGGTCGCACTGCCTCCAGCGGACCAGCCCTGAATGGCCAAGCCGGCGGTGCGCATCGCGGCCATCCAGTTCGGCTTCGCCTTAGGCGTGCTGGCGCTGCTGGCCCGGTCCGCGCAGCTCCAGATCGTCGATGGCGAGCGGTGGGCGAAAGAGGCGGCGCGCACGCGCACCGTCCACCAGGTCTCGCCGGCGCGCCGGGGAGCGATCTACGATCGCAACCTGGTCCCGCTCGCGATCACTCAGGAGTTCTATCACCTCGGCATCGCGCCGAACGAGCTGGACGACCGGGGCGCCGCGTCCCGGGCGATCGCGCGAAATCTGCGAGTCCCCGCCGCCGACCTCGATCGGGAGTTTCGGTCGGGCAAGCGCTGGATCTATCTCCACGGCCCCTTCAACGCCACGATGGTGCAGCCGCTGCGCGGGGTGGAAGGGCTCTATTTCGAGGGTTCCTTTCAGCGATTCTACCCCAATCGCGCGCTGGCCCGCCCCATCATCGGCGGCCTGCTGCCGGATACCGCTGTCGGAGGAGCAGGTCTGGAGCTCGCGCTGGATTCGATCCTGACGGGGAAACCGGGCGAGAAGGTGCTGCTCAAGGACCGCGCCGGCCGCCGCTACGATTCGCCGTCGCGCCATGTCCGCGATCCGGTGCCCGGCAACGATGTGGTGCTGACGATCGACGCCGAGCTGCAGGAGATCGCGGAGCGCGGGTTGGCGGACGCCCTGGACGAGATGAAGGCCGAGGGGGGCGACGTCGTCTTCCTCGATCCGAAGACGGGGGAGCTGCTGGCGCTGGCGTCGCGGCAGCTCGGGCCGGGCGCGGTTCCCAGGGCCTCCGGTTTCACCGACGCATTCGAGCCCGGCTCCACCGCCAAGCTCTTTACCGCCGCGGCGCTGCTCACCCACCGCCTGGTCGACAGCAGCGACCAGGTGTTCGGCGAGGGCGGGAAGTGGAACATGCCGGTCTCCCGGGGCGGTCGTGTCAGGTTGATCAGGGACGAGCACCCGCACAGAGGTAACGTCACCCTCGCCGAGGCGATCCGCTCCTCCAGCAACATCGCCATGGCCAAGTTCAGCATGCGGCTCACCCCGGAGCAGCAGTACGAGATGCTGCGCGACTTCGGGTTCGGCACTCCGACCGGGGCGGAGTTTCCCTCCGACTCCCGCGGGCGCCTGGAGTCCCCGGACCGGTGGGAGCCGATGTACACCCGGCCCAGCATGGCGATGGGCTACGAGTTCTCCGTGACCCCGGTGCAGCTCGCGGCCGCCTACGGCGCGATCGCCAACGATGGACTCCTGATGGCCCCCACACTGCTGCGCGAGGTGCGCAGCCCATCCGGTGAGGTGCTGTACCGGCGGGAGCCCGAGCCGGTGCGGCGTGTCATCAGCCCTGAAAGCGCGGCGCGGCTGCGAGAGTTTTTGCGGGGAGCCGTGAGCGAGGGCGGCACGGGGACCGAGGCGCAGCTGGTGAACTACACCGTGCTGGGCAAGACCGGTACCGCCAAGCGCTCGGAAGGGGGCGGGTACGCACGGGGGAAGTACATCTCCAGCTTTGCCGCGATCTTCCCGGCGGACGATCCCCAGCTCGTGGTAATCGTGAAGATCGACAATCCGAAGGGCGGGTACTACGGAGGACAGACCGCGGCGCCCGTGACCCGTACGATGCTTCAGCAGGCGCTCGCCTCCCGCCGCGTCGCGATCGATCGCGGGCGGCTGGCGCCGCCGGAGGTTCGAGCGACGCCGGGGCGGGCCGTGGCGGGACCGGTGCCCCCGGCGAAGCGGCCGGTCGTGGCCCTGAGTTGGCCCTACGAGCGGCACGACTCCGCCCGCGCCGCGGTGGCAGTGCCGACCCTGGCGGGACGCACGGTGCGCGAAGCTGCGCTGGCACTGCACCGTCGGGGGTTCCGGATGCGACTTCACGGGCTCGGACACGTGGTTCGAACGGTGCCCGGCGGCGGGGAGCAGGCCGCGCCCGGCGCGTCGGTAGCGGTCTGGGCCGAGCAATGATCGGGAGAGACTAGCGATGCCCCTCACCTGGAACGGACTGCTCGACGAGCTGCGTCGCACCGATCTGCTGGTCTCCGCTCCGCCGGCCGGGCCGGCGCCGGCGAGCCTGACGGCCGACAGCCGCACCGCTGGCCCCGGCGTGTTCTATCTCGCCATTCGCGGATCACAGGCCGATGGCCATCGCTTCGTCGGCGACGCGGTGCGCCAGGGGGCGAGCGCGGTGATCGTGGAGAACGCCTCTGGTGCCGAGGTCCCGGAGATCGTGGTGCGCGACGGGCGGCGCGCCGCGCTCGCGCTCGGCGCCGCCTGGTACGGGCACCCGGCGCGCCGGCTCACCCTGATCGGCGTGACCGGCACCAACGGCAAGACCACGACCACCGGGTTGATCCGCCATCTGCTCAACGCCACCGAATCGGCCGGAAGCATCGGGACGCTCGGCGCGTTCGACGGGCAGGGCCGGGCGGTCATCTCCACCGCAGGGACCCTCACTACGCCCGGCCCGATCGATCTCCAGGCGACCCTGGCCGCGCTGCTGGATCGCGGCGTCGATCGAGTCGCGATGGAGGCCTCGTCTCACAGTCTCGACCAGGGCCGGCTCGACGGCCTGGTCTTCGCCGCCGGCATCTTCACCAACCTCACTCGCGACCACCTGGACTACCACGGGACCATGGAGTCCTACCTCGCGGCGAAGCTTCGCTTGGGGAACATGCTGTCGGAGTCCGGCGTCGAGGTGGTGAACCTCGACGATCTGGCCTGGCAGGTGCTGCCCCCGCGCTCCCGCCGGGTCACCTTCGGGCTGCACCCCGCGGCCGACGTGCGGGCCACCGACGTCGTGCTCGACGCGGCGGGGAGCCGGTTCCGGCTCGACGGCTGCTTCGGCAGCGCCGAGGTGGCGCTGCCGCTGCTGGGCGACTTCAACGTGGCCAACGCGCTCGCGGCCGCGGCCTGCGCCCTGGGGCTGGGCCTGTCCCTCGAGGAGGTGGCCGCCAGGCTCACCTCCTCGCCGCAGGTTCCCGGCCGCATGGAGCTGCTGAGCAAGACGCCCTGCGTGGTCCTCCGGGACTATTCCCACACCCCGGATGCGCTGGAGCGCGCGCTCGCCACGCTGCGTCCACTCACCCAGGGCCGCCTGGTGGTCGTGTTCGGCTGCGGTGGAGACCGGGACAAGGGGAAGCGCCCGCTGATGGGCAGGATCGCGGCGGAGCACAGCGACCTGGCCGTGGTCACCTCCGACAACCCGCGGACCGAGAACCCCGAATCCATCATCGACGAGATCGAGCAGGGGATGGGCGCCGTGAAGCACCTGCGCATCGCCGACCGCCTGGCCGCGATCCACACCGCGCTGGAGCAGGCCCAGGAGGGCGATACACTGCTGCTCGCGGGCAAGGGTCACGAGGATTATCAGATTCTCGGCACCCGGAAGGTGCCGTTCGACGAGCGGGAGATCGTCGCCAAGGCCGTCGCTGGGGGCAAAAAGTGAAAGGGGATCAGGGTGGCGTCTCGATTCCGCCGTGGAGGGAGTCAGCCGTAAGGGCGGCGTTGAAGCTTCCGGCCGGCGCCTCGGATCGGACCTTCAGCACGATCTCGACGGACACCAGGGCCATTGCCAGTGGCGCGCTGTTCGTGGCGCTCGCGGGGGAGCGGTTCGACGCCCATGACTTCCTGCCGCAGGCCGCCGCGGCGGGCGCGGTCGCGGCCGTGGTGCGAAGCGGGACCGCCCCGGTGCCGGGTCTCGATCTGCTGGAAGTGCCGGACCCGTTGCGCGCGTTCGGGACGCTGGCGCGAGCTCGGCGGGACGCGATGACCGGTCCGGTGGTCGCCATCACGGGCACGAACGGGAAGACCAGCACCAAGGAAATGCTCGCGGCCGCGCTCCGCACCCGACACAGCACCTGGGCCACGCGCTCGAATCTCAACAACCTGGTCGGGGTGCCGCTCACGATTCTCGAAGCTCCTCCGGAGACCGAGGCGCTGGTGGTCGAGGCGGGGGCCAACCTGCCGGGGGAGATCGCACGCTACCGGGAGATCATCGCGCCCCGGGTCGTGATCATCACGAGTGCGGCGGCCGGGCACCTCGAGGGATTCGGTTCCCTCGACGGGGTGGTGGAGGAGAAGCTCTCGCTGTCCGACGGCGCGGAGCTCGCCGTGGTCGGGCTGGAGCCGCCGGCGCTTGCGGCCGGCGCCCGGAAGCGCGCGCGGCGGGTCCGGACCGCGGCGCTCTCCGGCGCCGACCTGGTGCCGGACAAGGTCGAGCTGGACTCCGACGCGCGGCCGGTGCTGACCTTCGGCTCGATCCGGTTCACCCTGGCCGCGCGCGGTCTGCACCAGGCGGACAATGCGGTGCGGGTGTGGGCGGTCGCCGAAGAGCTGGCTCTCGACCTCAAGGCGGTAGCGCACGCGTTGGAGCACTTCACCCTGCCCGGTGGGCGCGGCGAGATCATGCAGGTGGGCGATCTCACCATTCTCAACGACTGCTACAACGCGAACCCCCAGTCGTTCCGGGCCGCCATCGCGACCGCGCGCAGTCTGCGCGGCGACCGCCGGCTGGTGTTCGTGGCGGGAACGATGCGGGAGCTGGGCAAGGACGCCGAATCGCTCCACGCGGAGGTGGCGCGGGACCTGTCAGCACTCAAGCCCGATCTGCTGGCCGTAGTGGGGGATTTCGTGCCCGCGCTCGAGCCATACCGCGGCGCACTGGGTGAGCGCCTGGTGACGGCGCCCGACCCGCTGGCGCTGGGGCCGCTCCTGAGCGAGCGGCTTCGGGGTGATGAGGTGGTGGTGCTGAAGGCATCCCGCGGCGTGGCGCTCGAACGTATAATTCCGGCGCTCACCGCCCGCGTCAATTCTCTCGGCTGAGGTCGGATGTTCTATCATTGGCTCGCGCCGCTCGGCCAGACCCACATCATTTTCAATCTCTTCAACTACATCAGCTTCAGGGCGGCGGGCGCGACGGTGACGGCGCTGCTGCTGGCGTTCCTCGTGGGGCCGGCGGTCATCAACCGGCTGCGGGCGCGCAAAGTTGGACAAGTGATCCGGGCCGAGGGGCCCGCCAGCCATCAGAGCAAGCGCGGCACGCCGACGATGGGCGGGCTCATTATTCTCCTCGCCACGATCGTGCCGACCTTGCTGTGGGCGCCGCTCACCAACCGGTTCGTGGTCGTCGCCATGCTGTCGATCCTCTGGATGGGATGCATCGGCTTTCTCGACGACTACCTCAAGATCGTGCAGGGCAAGTCGCGGGGACTGGTCGCCAAGTGGAAGCTGGCGGGGCAGGTCAGCTTCGGCGTGCTGCTCGGGCTCTTCCTCACCTACAATCCCGTGGTGCCCATCGACACCATTCCGGCGACCGCGACGACGCTCCCGTTCTTCAAGTACCTGGTCATCAACTTCGCACCGCTCCTCTACGTGATCTTCGTGACCGTGGTGATCACCGGCAGCAGCAACGCCGTGAACCTCACCGACGGACTCGACGGCCTGGCGACGGGCCTGGCCGGCATTTCAGCGGCCGCGTTCGCGGGCTTCGCGTACATCTTCGGGCGAACCGACGTCACGACCTACCTGAACCTGTTCTACCTGCCGGGTGCGGGTGAGCTGGCGGTGTTCTGCGCGGCGCTGATGGGCGCCACGATCGGGTTCCTCTGGTTCAACGCCCACCCGGCCCAGGTCTTCATGGGCGACACCGGCAGCCTCGCGATCGGCGGGGCGCTGGGCACGGTGGCGATCCTGCTGAAGGCCGAGTTCCTGCTGCTGCTGATCGGGGGGGTCTTCGCGGCGGAGGCGAGCTCGGTGCTGATCCAGACCGGGGCCTACAAGTGGCACAAGCGCACCCGGGGGAAAGAGTACGCCGACGCCCACCGGGTGTTCCGCATGGCGCCGCTGCACCACCACTTCGAAAAGCTGGGGTGGGCCGAAACGACGGTGGTGACCAGGTTCTACATCCTCGGCCTGCTCTGCGCGCTGGTGGCGCTCAGCACCCTCAAGGTGCGGTAGCGTGCGGACGGTGCCACTGCTGGAGCGCTGGCGCGCCAGTGGGCGCGAGGTCGCCGTCGTCGGACTCGGCAAGAGCGGCGTCGCGGCCAGCCTGCTGCTGCGCGACTACAAGGTGCCGACCTACGCATCCGACACCGGCACCGGCTCCGTGTTCGACGAATGGGCGGCGAAGCTGGGGAAGGCCGGCGCGACGGTGCACGTCGGCGGGCACGACCTGGAGCGGATCGCCCGGGCCGTGGCCGTCGTGGTGGCGCCGGGCGTCCCGCCCGACGTGCCCGCGCTGGAGTCCGCACGGAGGGCGGGGCTGCCGATCCACGCCGAGACCGATATCGGCTTCCTGGCGCTGGACCACACCCGATGCATTGGGATCACCGGCACCAACGGCAAGACCACCACGACCTCGCTGATCGCCCACGTGCTGGTGGCCGCCGGGCTCCGCGCCGAGTCGGCGGGCAACATCGGCCGCCCGCTGTGCGAGGTGGCCCGGTCCGAATCGCCGCCCGACTGGCTGGCCCTGGAACTCTCGTCCTTCCAGCTCCACGACACGCCGAACCTGAGACCGGCAGTCGGGGTGCTGACCAACCTCGCGCCCAACCACCTCGACCGCTATCACACGCTCGAGGAGTATTACGGGGACAAGGCGCTGCTCTTCCGGAACGCCGACCGCGACTCGATCACCGTGAGCAACGCGGACGATCCGGCGGTCCAGGACATGGTCCGGAGCGTGCCGGGCAAGCAGGAGCGCTTCTCGGTGAGGGAGCGGGCCGACGCCTGGTTCGATCGGGCGGGGAATCGCCTGATGCTGGGGAAGGATGGGCTGCTGGCGCGGGGTGAGCTGCCGCTACTGGGCGACCACAACGTGGCCAACGCGCTGACGGCCGCGCTCGCGGCCCGCGCCGCCGGAGCCTCGCCGGAGGGAATCGCGTCGGGCCTGCGGACGTTCCGGGCCATCCCCCACCGGGTGGAGCCGGTGCGCGAGGTGGATGGCGTGCTGTGGATCAACGACTCCAAGTCGACCAACATCACTTCGACCGAGGTCGCGATCGCGGCCCTCGACCGGCCATTCGTGCTCCTGCTCGGCGGGCGGCACAAGGGTGAGCCCTACACCAGGCTGATCGAGCCGCTTCGCCAGCGCTGCCGCGCCGTCGTCGCCTACGGCGAGGCGGGACCGCTGGTGGTCCAGGATCTCGGCGGCGCGATCAAGGTGGTCCCGGCGGGCTCGTTCGACGAGGTGCTCGGCGTCGCCCGGGGTCTGGCCCAGCCGGGCGACGCGGTGCTGCTGTCGCCGGCGTGCTCCAGCTACGACATGTTCAAGAACTACGAGGAGCGCGGAGCGCGCTTCCGGCAGGCCGTGGAGTCGTTCTGACCTCCCGGTCTGCGCGGCACCCCGGAGAGCTGCGTTGGGAGACGCGCCTGCTGGGCATCGTGACGGTACTCCTCGTCGGATTCGGGATCGCGGCCACCTACGGCGCCGCGAGCCTGGTGACGGTGCAAGGCCAGCGGGTCGGCCTCGACTTCGCGATGCAGCAGCTCGGCGGCGCGCTGCTCGGCGGCGCGCTCCTGCTCCTCGCCTCGCGCCAGGACTACTACCGCTGGCGCATCCTTGCCTGGCCCCTCCTGCTCGTCACCATCGTGCTCCTCCTGATCCCCATCCTGCCGTTCACCACCGAGATCTCGCGGCCGATCAACGGCGCCCGCCGCTGGGTGGACCTCGGTCCGATCCGGTTCCAGCCCTCGGAGCTGGCGCGGGTGGTGATCGTGATCTGGTGCGCGATGCTCGCCGCCAAGAAGGGGCCGCAGATCCGGGAGTTCAAGAAAGGGATGCTGCCGTTCATCCTAGTCCTGGGTCTGGTCTCCCTCCTGATCCTGCTGCAGCCCAACCTGTCGATGGCGACGCTGGTCGCACTGCTCGGCGGCCTGGTGCTGTTCGCCTCCGGCGCCAAGATCGGCCATTTCATTCTGCTGTCGGGCGTCGGGGTGATCCTGGTGTTCCACCAGATTCGCGACGCCCAGTACCGGCTCGCCCGGCTGCTCACGTTCCTGAACCCGGGTGACGCGACGACCGAGGCCGGATTCCAGATCCACCAGTCCCTGATCGGCATAGGGTCGGGCGGAATCTTCGGAACCGGATTCGGGGAAGGACAGCAGAAGCTGGGCTATCTGCCCTACGCCTATTCCGACTTCCTCTTCAGCACCATCGGCGAGGAGTGGGGCTTCCTCGGCGTGCTCATCGTCGTCTCGCTCTTCGCGCTGTTCTGCTGGCTGGGCTTTCGCATCGCCCGCACCGCGGCCGATCCGTTCGGACAGTATCTCGCGGTGGGGCTCACCGCCGCGATCGGGCTGACGGCGTTCATGCACATGGCGGTCTCCCTCGGGCTGATGCCGACCACGGGGCTCACGCTGCCGTTCATGTCGCACGGGCGCTCCAGCCAGGTCATGTCGCTGCTCGCCACCGGCATTCTCATCAATATCGGCAGGGCTCGCGGCAGGCCTCGAGCGGCGCGTCGGCGAGAGGACCGCGACGACCGATCCCGCGCCGAGCGGGACGCCGAGCGGGAGCGCGAATGAGCCGGCGCACGATTCTCATCGCCGGCGGCGGAACCGGCGGCCACCTGACACCCGCGCTCGCCATCGCCTCGGCCATCGAGGCGACGGGGCAGCTCGAGCCGGTCCTGGTCGGGGCGATGCGCGGCGTCGAGGCCCAGATCCTTCCCGCCCGCGAATTCCGCTATCACCTCCTGCCCACCGAGCCGATCTATCGCCGCACTTGGTGGAAAAACCTGCGCTGGCCCCTCCTCGCCGGGCGCCTGCTGCGCGGGGTGGATGAGCTGCTGCGGGCGGAGCGCCCGGCCGCGGTGCTGGGGACTGGGGGGTACGCCTCCGCACCGGTGGTCTGGCGAGCGGCGCGAAGCGGGCTGCCGACCGCGATCCAAGAGCAGAACGCCTACCCCGGCCTCGCCACCCGGTGGCTCAGCCGCCGGGTGCGCCACGTCTATCTCGGCCTGCCGGAGGCGAGGCGCTTGCTGCGCTTCGGCAGCCGGACTCAGGTCTTCGAGACCGGCAATCCGATCGTGCCGCCGACGCCGGAGCGGCGCCCCGAGGCTCGCAAGCTGTTCCAGCTCGAAGCGGGAAAGCCGGTGGTCCTGGTGACGGGTGGAAGCCAGGGCGCCCTCGCGATCAATCGCGCCGTGGCGGGGTGGCTGGAGAGCAGCGGGGCGGGGAGCGTCGCTCTCATCTGGGTCACCGGTCGCGGCACCCACCAGGAGTTCGCCAGGTTCCACCGTCCGCCGCGAGTCCACGTGGTGGACTACCTGGACCCGATGTCCGACGGCTACGCGGTGGCGGACCTGGTGGTGTCCCGCGCCGGCATGCTGACGGTGGCCGAGCTGTGTGCCTGGGGGCTCCCCAGCATCCTCGTACCGCTGCCGACGGCCGCCGCGGACCATCAGACCCACAACGCCCGGGTGCTGGCTGAGGCCGGGGCGGCGGCGATGCTGCTCCAGCCCGAACTCACGGCCGCGCGGCTGGGAGAGACAATTGAGCGGCTGCTGTCGGATGACGCGACACGTTCGGCGATGGCGAAGGAAGCGCTGGCGCGGGGAAAGCCGGAGGCGGCGGCGGAGATAGTGTCGAATTTATTGACGCTCATCCAGGGATCCGGGTCCCTTTGAGAACTCGCGGGCCCACCTTACATTAGCTCAATCCATCATGGACCTGTTCAACCCCGCTGATAAGCGTCCTATCCACTTTCTGGGAATCGGCGGGGCCGGCATGAGCGCCCTTGCTCTGCTGGCATGCCGCCGCGGGGTCGCGGTGACCGGGTGCGATGCCGATCCCAGCGGCGCGGCCGATCTGACGGCCCTGGGAGTCGCGGTCCATGCTGGGCACGATCCCTCGCACCTCGAGGGAGCCCGCGCGGTGGTGGTGACGGCGGCGGTTCCCGCCGACCACCCGGAGCTGCGCCGGGCGCGAGAGTTGGACCTGCCGGTTGTTCCGAGAAAGGTCGCCCTGGCCGCACTCGTGGGTGAAGCCAGGTCGGTCGGTGTCTCAGGCACCCACGGAAAGACCACGACCACGGTCATGACCACCGAAGCGCTGGCGTCGGCGGGGCTCAAGCCCACCGGTCTCGCCGGCGGCCGAGTGTCGGCATGGGGTGGTAACGCCCGGATCGACGGCGACGACCTGTTCGTGGTCGAGGCCGACGAATACGACCAGGCGTTCCTCACCCTCCATCCCACCGTGGCCATCGTCAACAACGTCGAAGCCGACCACCTGGAGTGCTACGGGACGGTCGAGGCGCTGGAGGACGCGTTCGCCGAGTTCGCCGGCCGCGCCCGCGTCGCCCTGGTGAACTCGGACGACGCCGGCGCGATGCGGGTGGCCGCGCGGGTCAAGGGCGCGCGGCGGTTCGGCTTCGCCGAGGACGCGGAGGTCCGCATCGAGCAGGTCGTCCAGGGCGCGGAGGGGACCGAGGCCACGGTGCGGTTCCGGGGCGGCGAGTCGGTGCGGCTCAAGCTGCAGGTGCCGGGAATCCACAACCTGCGCAACGCGGTCGCGGCGCTGGCCGCGGTGGAAGCGCTGGGAGGGCCGCTGCGTCCCGCGGCTGACGCCCTCGCCGCGTTCACCGGCGTGGGTCGCCGGTTCGAGCGGCTGGGCGAGCACGGCGGCGTCGCGGTGGTCGACGACTACGCGCACCACCCCTCGGAGCTGGTGGCGACGCTCTCGGCGGCGCGGCAGGCCTACCCGGGGCGCCGGCTGGTGGCGGTCTTCCAGCCGCACCTGTACTCCCGCACCATCGCGCATGGCGAGGCGATGGGGCAGGCCCTCGCGGCCGCCGACCTGGTGTTCGTCACCGAGATCTACGCGGCGCGAGAACAACCGGTGCCCGGCGTGAGCGGGCGGCAGGTGGCGGAGGCGGCCGCGCGGGCGGGCGCCGACGCCCGGTTCGAGGCCGTGCGAGCCGATGTCGGGCGGCAGGTGCACCGGGCCCTGAAGCCCGGCGACGTCGTGCTGACGCTCGGCGCAGGCGACATCACGCGCGTGGCGCCGGAGCTGGTCCGCTGGCTGAGCGCCGCCTGAAACTGGGGCGCTGGATCCTCGGGGCATGCGTCCTCGCGCCGGCGCTCTGGTTCCTGGTCCCGCTCGGTCTCCGTCAGCTGGAGTTCTTCCGGGTCCGGAGGGTGGAGATCGTCGGATTGCAGTATCTTGATCCGTCGCTCGTGCTCGGCGCCGCGAAGCTCTCGAAGCGGGCCAGCATCTTCGACGACCACCGCCCGATTGCGGTCCGGCTGCGCGCCATTCCCGGAGTTGCCGGCGCCGAGGTCGATACCCGCGCACCGGGCACGCTTCAGCTCCGGATCGACGAAATCGAGCCGGTGGCCCTGACGCCGAGAGGCGACCGGCTGGCGATGGTGAACGAGAGGGCAGCGGTGCTGCCCTTCGATCCGCTCACCTCCTCGCCCGATCTGCCGGTGATGATCGGCGGTGGCGAGATCGTGGCCCGCGCGCTGGCGCGGACCAAGGATCTCGACCCGGCCTTGTTCGCCAGAGTGGATGCGGCGTGGCGGGTCGGTCCGGACGTGGTGTTCGAAGTGGATGGACGGCGGCTCTGGTTCAGCTCCAATCTGACAGCGGAGGATCTTCGAGCGGTGACGGCGGCGGAACAGTCCCTCGCCCGTACGGGGCGCGTCTATGAAGAGCTCGACGGGCGATTCGCCGGCCAGGTGGTCGTGCGGAGGGTCCGGGCATGAGCGCCCACCCGCAACGGCTGGTTTCCGCCCTCGACCTCGGCTCCACCAAGGCCGTCGCCCTCATCGCTGAAGTCACCGGCGACCAGCGGGAGGCGGGCTGCCGGATCCTCGGCGTCGGGGTCGAGCGAAGCGCCGGGATTCGTCGGGGGGTGGTGCGGGACATCGAAGAGACCACCCGCGCCATCGACAAGGCGATGAAGAGCGCCCAGCGGATGGCGGGCGTGCAGGTCGGTTCGGTGTATTGCGGCATCGCCGGCGAGCACGTGGCCGGGCGCAGCTCCCACGGGATGGTGTCGGTGACCGGCGACGAGATCCGGACCAGCGACGTGGCCCGGGTTAACGACATGGCCAGCAACATCAGCTTCGGCCGGGATCACGAGCTGCTCCACGCCATACCTCAGGATTACCTGATCGACCAGCAGGGCGGCATCAACGAGCCCATCGGGATGACCGGCTCGCGGCTCGAGGCCGAGGTCTATCTGGTCACCGTGTTGTCCAGCGTGTTACAGAATCTGCGCAAATGTGTAGAGCGGGCCGGCTATCATGTGGCGGAGTTCGTGCTGGAGCCGCTGGCCGCGTCGCTCGCGGTGCTCACGCCCGACGAGATCGAGCTGGGGTGCGTGGTGGTCGAGCTGGGTGGAGGCTCCACCAACGTCTCGATCTTTCACAACGGCAAGATCCGCCACACCGGATCGCTGCTCTGTGCCGGCGGGCACGTCACCGCCGACATCGTGCACGGGCTTCAGGTCACGCAGCTCGACGCCGAGCGGCTCAAGGAGCGGCACGGCGCCGGCTTCGAGCCGCTGGTGCCGGAGAGCGACGTGATCGACCTGCCGAGCACGCCGGGCCAGGGCGCACGGAACGCGCAGCGGCGCGTGCTGGCGCACATCATGCACATGCGGCTTCAGGAAGTGTTGGAGTACGCGCTGGATGAAGTGACGCGTGCAGGCTATCATCAGCGCTTGCCCGCTGGAGTCATACTGACGGGAGGTGGGGCGTTGACCCCGGGGATCGTGGAGCTGGCCCGCGAGGTGTTCGCGATGCCGGCCCGGATCGGCGTGCCGGGTCAACGTCTGCGGGGGCTGGCCGACAGCGTGGAGTCGCCTCGCATGGCGGTGCCCGCGGGGCTGGTGCTGTACGGCGCGCGACAGGTCGCCCTGAGCGGCGGCCTGGGATCCGGCGCACGCAAGTCGCCGGCGGTGGAGAAGGTGCTCGCTCCGGTAAAGCGGTGGCTCCAGGACTTCTTCTGAGCAGTGCCCGGGGGATCCAATCATGATTTTTGAACTCGAAGAGAGCGGCGTTCAGACTGCGCGGATGAAGGTCGTCGGCGTCGGCGGGGGCGGCGGCAACGCCGTCAACCGAATGATCGAGGACCAACTCGGCGGCGTCGAATTCATCTCGGTGAATACCGACGCACAGGCGCTCGCGCTCTCGAAATCCGGCGTCAAGATCCAGATCGGCCGGAAGCTGACCCGAGGCCTGGGCGCCGGCGCCCGTCCCGAGATCGGCCGCCAGGCGATCGAGGAGAACCGCGATGAGGTGGCGGTCGCGGTGCAGGGGGCCGACATGGTCTTCGTGACCTGCGGCATGGGCGGCGGCACCGGCACGGGCGCCGCGCCGATCGTGTCCCAGATGGCCCGGGAGGCCGGCGCGCTCACGGTGGGCATCGTGACCAAGCCGTTCCTCTTCGAGGGCCGCCGGCGGATGAAGCAGGCGGAGCAGGGCATCTCGGAGATGCGGAAGAACGTGGATACCATGATCGTGGTGCCGAACGAGCGACTCCTCGCGGTGGTGGGCAAGGGCATCCCGTTCCAGGACGCCCTCAAGAAAGCCGACGAAGTCCTCCTCCACGCCACCCAGGGTATCGCCAGCCTCATCACCAGCACCGGCATCATCAACGTCGATTTCGCCGACGTGCGCACCGTCATGCAGAACGGTGGCGCGGCCCTGATGGGCACCGGCATCGGCCGGGGCGACAACCGGGCGCTCGAGGCGGCGCAGCAGGCGATATCGAGCCCGTTGCTCGACAACGTCTCCATCGCCGGCGCCACCGGCGTGCTGATCAACATCATCGGCGGCGACGACCTGACCCTGGGCGAGACCACCCAGATCAACGACATCATCCACGACGCCGTGGGCGACGAGGCCGAGATCATCTTCGGCGCCGGGAACGACCCCGCAATGCACGGCGAGGTGCGGGTGACGGTGATTGCCACCGGCTTCGACCGGGCGATGCCGATGGAGCCGCCGATGCAGGTAGGCCGTCCATCGGGCGCGGCCAGCGTGCTCAGCTTCCCGACCACCCGGGGCCGCCCCTCGGTGCCGGTGCAGGCCCCCGTGGCGACGCCGGCGCCGAGAGCCCAGCCCCGCGCGCCGCAGCCGGCCCCGCCGAGCGGGGCCCCGGCCGAAACGCCGGAGATGGAGATTCCCACGTTCATCCGCAGGCAGATGGACTGATGCGGAAGGTCCGGCTGGCCGCAGGGCTCTTCGTCACCGCCTCGGCCGCCGTCGTGCTGGGAGTCCGGCCGCCGTGGCACGAAGTGACACTGCCGGTGGCCACGCCGATCGAAGTGATGGCCGATCCGTCCATCGAGGTCCTGGATACGCTGCGGAGCGGCGAAACGCTCTCCGAGCTGCTCGCCCGGCAGGGCATCCTGGACCTCGATATCTCCCGGTTCGGCCCCGCCATTGCCCTCGATCCTCGCCGGCTCCGATCCGGCCTGGTGTTCAGCTTCCGCCGTCCCTCCGCCGAATCGCTGCCGAACCGCATCACCGTCCGGGCCACCCCGGAACAGCGCGTGGTATTCCGCCGCGCCACCGAGGGGTGGGGAACGGAAGTGGAGTCCGTCACCTGGCGGGCCGAGCCGTTCCGGATCCAGGGCGGCATCGACAACTCGCTGTACGAAGCGATCGACGCCCAGGTGAGCGACGATCAGCTCGATGGCGGCCAGCGGCAGCGGCTGGCCTGGGACCTCGCGGATATTTTCGCCTGGCAGGTCGATTTTACCCGTGATATCCAGAGCGGGGACCAGTTTCGCGTGGTGTTCGACCGCATGATCTCCGAGGACGGCGAGGTGCGGTTCGGCCGGGTGCTCGCCAGCGAGCTCACGATGTCGGGCAAGAGCCTGACCGCGTTCCGCTTCGAGCAGAGCGGGCGGGCCACGTTCTACGACGCCGACGGCAAGTCGCTACGCAGGGCGTTTCTCCGCGCGCCGGTGCAGTTCCGCCGAATTTCCTCCACCTTCGCGCGGGCGCGCCGCCATCCGGTCCTGGGCATTACACGCCGGCACCAGGGCACCGACTACGCCGCCAACCCGGGCACGCCGGTCATGGCCGCGGGCGACGGCGTAGTGCTGCGGGCCGGGCGCGCCGGCGGCTACGGCAACCTGGTCGAGCTCCGCCACCGGAACGGGATCACCACTCGCTACGGCCACCTGCGGGGCTTTGCCCGTGGGATCAGGGCCGGCGTGCGGGTGTCGCAGGGGCAGACCATCGGCTACGTCGGCTCCACGGGGTTGGCGAGCGGCCCTCACCTGCACTACGAGTTCCGGGTGAACGGCGTGGCCAAGGACGCCCGCCGGGTGGAGGCGGGGAACGGCGCCCCGATCGCCGACCGCGACCGCGAAGCCTTCGACGCCGAGCGCGACCGCCTGTCCGGCCTCCTCTCGGCGGACAGCACCGCGAGAAGCTATCAGCTGTCGGCCGCCAGTCATCAGTAGCGCGCGGCCTGTAGCCGAGCGCCGCAGGATCCCTCCGTGGACATCTTCCCCGCCATCGATATTCGCCGCGGCCAGGTGGTTCGTCTGAGTCAGGGCGAAGCCTCCCGGCAGACCGTCTATGAGGCGGACCCCGCCGCCGTGGCCGACCGATTCGCCGCCCTGGGCGCGCGGTGGATCCACCTCGTGGACCTGGATCGGGCCTTCGGTGAAGGGGAGAACGAAGCTGTCGTCCGCGGGGTGATCGAGCGCGTCCGTGGCCGCTTGCGAGTCCAGCTCGGCGGCGGCTTTCGGTCGCTCGAGCTGCTGAAGCGCGGGGTCGAGATGGGCGCGGACCGCGTGGTGGTCGGAACCGCGGCCGCGACCGATCCGTCGTTCCTGGGAACGGCGGCCGGGGCCGTGCCGCCGGAGAAGCTCGCGGTCGGCATCGATGCCCGAGACGGCCGGGTCGCGGTCCGGGGATGGACCGAGACCTCCACCCTCACCGCGGCGGACCTGGCGGGCCGGGCCCGCGCGGCTGGTATCGAGACCTTGATCTACACCGACGTGAGTCGAGACGGGATGCTGGGTGGACCGGACGTGGAGGGCGCCGTGGCGCTCCAGCGTGCCGGTGCGCGGGTCATCGCCAGCGGCGGGGTGTCGTCGCTGGACGACCTCCGCCGGGTCGCGGCCGCCGGGCTGGCGGGTGCGATCGTGGGGCGGGCGCTCTATGAAGGGCGGGTAGATCTGCAAGCCGCGCTGGAGGTTGCGACCTCGACTTCACCCTCCACATGATGTTGGCCGCCGGCCTTGTCGTGCTCCTCGCCGCCGCCCTGGCGGCGATCACCTATCTGGGAGTCGAGCGGCTCGGCCGGCGGGCCTGGGTCCCGCTCGTCTCCCGCGCCGTGGCGTGGGCGGCCATCGGTCTCCTGCTTCTCAACGTGAGCTGCCCCGTCGCCGGTCGTCCGCTGCGCCCGCTCGTGCTGCTCGACGGGTCCCTCAGCATGGACGCGCCGGGGGCGCGCTGGCGGGAGGCGCGCGAGGCCGCGGTCCGGACGGGCGAGGTCCGGACCTTCGGCGATGCGACCGCAGGCGAAGACTCGATCCCGAGCCGGGGCCGGTCGCTGCTGAGGCCGGCGCTCACGGCCGCGGCCGCTTCGAACCGGCCGGTCGTGGTCATGACCGATGGGGAGGTGGAAGACGCCGGCGACATCCCGCCCGAGCTGCTCGGGCGCGCGGCGATCCAAGTCTTTCCCCGCGAGGTCCGCCCGGATCTGGCATTGATCTCCGTGGCCGGGCCGTCGAGGGTGACCGCGGGAGACTCCATCGGTCTCGACCTCGAGATCCAGTCGGTCGCGGGCGCCTCGAGCGACAGCCTAGCGGTCGAGGTCATGTCGGAGACCAAGACTGCCGCAAGGAGCAGGGTTCGGCCCGAACCGGGCGGCATTGCCCGGCTTCACATCGTGGTTCCGTCCGCGGCGATCGGAGCTGGGGATCACCTGCTTCGCATCCGCCTGAGCGGGACCGGTGACGCGGAGTCGCGCACCGATGCGCGGCTGCACCTGGTGACGGTCGCGCCGACACCCGGTGTCGTGCTGCTCGCGGGGCCCGCCGACTGGGACAGCCGGTTTCTCTATCGCACACTTCGTGAAGTCGCCGGGCTCCCGGTGCGGGGATACGCCCAGCTCGAGCCGAATCGCTGGCGAGCGATGAACGATCTCTCGGTGGTCGGAACGGATCGCGTCCGCCGGGCGGCGCGCAACGCCGACCTGCTCATCGTGAAGGGCGAGCCGGGTCCGGTGCAGGAAGGATCGAGTGCCCGCGGCATCTGGCGCTGGCCGAGCGGGGAGAGTGGCGCCGCGCCGGTCGCGGGCGATTGGTATCTCTCGGCCGCGGAAGTCTCCCCGATTGCTGGGGCGTTCCTGGGACAGCCGGTGGATTCTTTCCCCCCGGCCACCCAGCTCACGCCGATCGACGCCGGTCCCGGCGACTGGATCGGACTCACCGCGCAGCTCGGCCGGCGAGGAGCGGCCCGCGCGGCCGTGACCGGCCGACAGAACGGCCGGGTGCGGACTGTGACCGTGGGGGCGGACGGGCTCTGGCGGTGGGCGTTCCGGGGCGGCTCCAGCGAGCAGAGCTATCGGACCTGGGTGGCCACCACCGCGAGCTGGCTGCTGGCGGCCGCCGACACTGCCCGGGGAGTGGCCACGCCGGTCCGGACCGTGGTGCAGCGGGGGCGCCCCCTGGTCTTCGAGTGGACCGGGATCGGGCCCGCGGCAGCGGCGCCGGTGACCTGGACCGGACCGCGGGAGTCGCGAACCGACACTCTGCGATTCGACGGCGCCGGCCGGGCGGAGGTAGCGCTGCCCCCGGGTGAGTACCGCTACCGGCTCGGCGGCGGGGGTGGAGGCACGGTCGCGGTAGAGGACTATTCCGACGAGCTGCTGCCCTCCCGAGTCACCCTGGCCAGCGGTTCCGCGCGGGTGCCGCGACCCGAAGATCGGACGGCCGCCCGCGAGTGGCTCTGGCTCTTCGGGATCTGTGTCGCCGCACTGTCGGTCGAATGGTTCGCGCGACGGCGCCTCGGACTGCGATGAAGGGATATTAGGATTGAGCATGGCCGAGAGCAGACTGCAAGATCGAAACGACGGGCTGTGGGCCCGGATCAAGCGCTTCGCGCTCACCGATGTTGGCGCGCTGATGCGGGGTCTGAGCGCCGAGGATCTGGAGAAGATGGAGCGGGTGCTGATCGAGGCGGACTTCGGGGTCCCCGCCACGGTCGAGCTCACCCAGGCGCTGGAAGACGAGGTCCGCAAAGGAAAGCTGAAAACCGAAGCCGACCTGCGTCAGGCGCTCGAAGGCCGGCTGACCGCGATGCTGAACGGCACCGAGAATCCCGGAACCCTGGCGCGGAGCACCGCGGGGCCAACGGTGATCCTGGTGGTCGGCGTGAACGGTACCGGCAAAACCACCACGGTGGCCAAGCTCGCCCGCCGCCTCCAGCGCGAGGGCCGGAAGGTCCTGCTGGTCGCGGCCGACACGTATCGCGCCGGCGCCATCGATCAGCTTCAGGTCTGGGCACAGCGGCTGGGCGTCGCGTGTGTCGCCGGCGCGCCCGGCGGCGACCCGGCCGCGGTCGCGTTCGACGCCATCGACGCGGCCATCTCGCGGGACCTCGATACGGTCCTCGTGGATACCGCCGGCCGGCTCCACACCCAGGAAGGGCTGATGGACGAGCTCCGCAAAGTCGTCCGCGTCATCAGCCGCCGGCTTCCCGGCGCCCCGCACGAGACGCTGCTGGTGCTCGACGGGACCGTGGGCCAGAACGCCATTCAGCAAGGGCGCCTGTTCACCGAGGCGGTGTCGCCCACCGGCATCGTAGTCACCAAGCTCGATGGAAGCGCTCGGGGCGGGGCGGTCACCGCGCTACGGAGGGAATTGGGCTTGCCGATCCGCTTCATCGGGGTGGGGGAAAAGCTCGATGACCTGGAGCCGTTCGATGCCAGGAGGTTTGCGGAGCACCTGCTTGCCGGGTCGGAGTGAGGTCGTCAACCGGTACGTAAAGGATCCCGCCGACGCCCATGCCTAACGCCCGCCCCGCGAAGCCAGGCAGTCCCCGACCGGGGGCGTTGCGTCTCGACATGGCGGTGAAGTTCCTCAAGGGCATCGGCGAGCGGCGGGCCGAGCAGCTCGAGCGGCTCGGCATCCGCACCGCCCGCGATCTCCTCTGGCATCTCCCCCACCGCTACGTCGATGCCTCGACCGTCACCCCTCTGGCCCGGGCGGAGCTAGGGCACGAAGTGGCGTGCGTCGGACGGGTGGTCGCGAAGGGCGTGCTGCCCACCCGCCGCGGCCTCCGGATCTTTCACGCCGTGCTCCGCGACGACAGCGGGGTCATCGAGTGCGTGTGGCCGGGTCAGGCCTTTCTCGACCGCACCATCGCGGTGGGCCAGACGCTGCTGGTCTCGGGGCCGGTCCGCTTCTACCATGGCCGCCAGCTGGTGCCGCGGGAGTACGTCGTGCTGGCGGAGGCCGACGGGGAGGCCGATCCGCTCGCGGCCGGAAAGGTGTTGCCAGTCTATCCAGCCACCGAAGGACTGAGCCACCGGATCATCCGGTCGCTGATCGACCGGCACCTCGACGAGCTGATCACCCTCTCCGCCGATCCGCTGCCCGACCAGCTTCGGCGCGGCGCGGAGCTCCTCCCGCTGGCGGAGGCACTCCGCGTGGTACACCGGCCCTCCTCGACCGAGGAGGCCGAGCAAGGCAGGCGGCGCCTCGCGTTCGACGAGCTGCTCGATCTCCAGCTCATGCTGATCCGGGCCCGGGCCGTGGCCAAGCGCCAGCGGTTGGGCGTCGCGTTCGAGATCAAGCGGGATCTCACCACCCGGCTCAAGCAGAGCCTGCCGTGGGAGCTGACCGCCGACCAGCAGCGCGCGATCCGGGAGATCACCGGCGACATGACCGCACCCGACCGGATGCACCGCCTGCTGATGGGCGACGTCGGTACCGGGAAGACCGTGGTGGCGCTCTTCGCCATGCTGCTCGCGGTGGAGAACGACTTCCAGGCGGCGCTGATGGCGCCCACCGAGCTGCTGGCGGAGCAACACGCCGCCACGCTGACCCGCCTGCTGGAGCCGATCGAGATCCGCCCGGAGCTGCTGCTGGGCCGGCAGACCGCGGCGGAGAAGACCGCGATCCGGGCGCGGCTGGCGGCGTGGCCAGGCCCGAATCGCGGTGGGGACCCATGCCCTGATGCAGGAGAGCGTCTCCTTCCGCCGGCTCGGCCTGGTGGTGATCGACGAGCAGCATCGCTTCGGAGTGGAGCAGCGGGCCGCGCTCATCGGCAAAGGCGCCGCCCCCGACGTCCTGCTCCTGACCGCGACGCCGATCCCCCGGTCGCTCGCGCTCACGCTCTACGGCGATCTCGATGTCTCCACGCTGAAGGAAAAGCCTCCCGGGCGGGGCGAGGTGCGGACCGGACTCCGGGCGGCGAAGCAGCGGGACAAGGTGCTCGAGTTCGTGCGGCAGGAGTGCGCCGAAGGGCGCCAGGCGTACGTGGTGCTGCCGGTCATCGAGGAGTCGGAGCGCGCCGACCTGCGGGCGGCCACCACGATGGCGCAGTCGCTGGCGGCCCGGTGGCCCGAGCTGTCGGTGGGACTGGTCCACGGCCGTCTCAAGCCGGAGGAGCGCGACGAGACGATGCGGCGGTTCCGGGCGGGCGAGATTCAGGTCCTGGTGGCCACCACGGTCATCGAGGTCGGTATCGACGTCCCCAACGCGACCGTGATGCTGATCGAGCATCCGGAGCGGTTCGGCCTGGCCCAGCTGCACCAGCTGCGAGGACGGATCGGACGGGGCGCGGAGGAGAGCTACTGCATCCTGCTGGCGGACGGCCCGGCCTTCGACCGCCTGCGCGCCTTCGCCGCTACGCACGACGGGTTCAAGATCGCGGAGCTGGACCTGGCCGAGCGGGGGATGGGCGACCTGATCGGGGCACGGCAGTCGGGAGGCTTCGAGCTGCGCCACGCCCGGCTGCCGGTCGACGAGGATCTGCTCTCCCGCGCGCGCGAGCTGGCGACCAAGCTGATCGGCGCCGACCCGGCGCTCCAGCGAAGCGAGCACCAGCCGCTTCGGGAGCGGGCGGTCTCGAGATATCCCAGGGCGGTGGAGCTGTTCAGGGTGGGATGAGCATTTACGTACCACGGAACCCGCAACCCCACCCCCGTGGCATGACGCAGGCTGCGCACCTCGGGCTCGAACGGAATGTTGTCGGGCTTGTGGGTCTTCCGCGTCATCTCCAGCACGAACAGCGCGGCGGCGCCGAGCAGGGCGGTCTCACCGGCGATGAGCCAGCGGCGGGAGCTGCGGTCGTAGTGCAGCGAAGACTGGTAGAGCCCCTCGATCTGGGGATCGGCGTAGGCTCCGCTCTCGGCCGACGAATGCAGCGGGTGCGCTCGACGAAGCAGGCGTCTTCGATCGCATCGAAGGCGTCTTCGGCGCGGTTGTGGGCCTTCGCGGCCAGCAGGTTCATGCCGACCGCCCCGGCCGCCAGCACCCACTTGCCGTAGCGGATCAGCGGGCCGCTGTCCTGCGCGCCGGCCGGAACGTCGTCGAGGGCGACGGTCAGGGCGAGGAGCGCGGAGACGATGCGGGTCATTGCCGGTACCGGTGGAGGTCGCCGTTGCCGCCGATGGCGAGCAGGCCGTCGGTCCAGCGCGCACCGGCCCCAGCTCGACGGGCCGCCAGAGCTGGAGCCGCCAGACTTCGGTGCCGTCGGGCCGGAGCGCGCGCACCGTGCCGTCGGCGCCGCCCAGCAGGATCTGTCGTCCACGACGGTCACCGGCGCGGTCACCGGCCACTCCAGCTCCACCACCCGCTCGGGCGGACCGGTGCTTCGCCGGGCGGGATACGGTACAGCGTGCCCCGCCGGCTGGCCGCATAGAGCGTGTCGCCGATGGCCGCGGGCGAGCCGAGCACCGGGGCGTCGACCCGGACGCTCCATCGCAGCGCGAGATCGGCGGGGTCCGAGGGCCACCACCTGCGAGTCGGTGGTGCCGGCGACCAATCCGCCGCGATACGAGATCCAGGGTGACACGATGGTGCCGGGCGAGGCGATGCGGTGGCTCACGCCGCCGTCGCCCGCATCGATCCGATAGATCGAATCCACCGTCGCCACGACGATCGACCCGTCGCCCGATTCCACCGGAGCGACCCGCGCCATGGACATCCGCCGCCGCCAGCGGACCGACCCGTCGCTCGGGTCCAGCCCGAGCAGCTGGCCCCGCTGGGTCGAGGCGACGAGGGTCCCCGCCACCAGCGCGAGCGGGGCCGCGACCGGACCGGTCTTGCTGCGCCAGATCCGCCTTGCCGGTCTCCCGGCTCAAGGCGTACACCCGTCCTTCGGGCCGGGAGCTGGCGGCGAACACCGTGTCGCCGGAAACCAGCACCCCGCCCGCCACGAGGCCGGACAGCCGGCTGGACCACCGGCATCGCGCCGGTCTCCAGGTCCACCGCGTAGACCTTCCGATCCACTCCACGCGCCGTAGAGGGTGCCGTCGTCCAGGACCAGCCGGTCCGGTGAGCCGCCGGCCGGCCCGCGAAGCCCAGACCTGGGTCGGCGCCGCGCCGGAGACCGCGGCCGCCTCGCAGCGGCGCCGGCGGCGGTGCCCGGTACGCCGGTGCAGGCCGCGTTGACGCTCCCCGAAGAGGAGGACTAGACTCAACGCTCCGCGCATCACCCGTTCCCCCACACACGGACGAGGCATGTCGTCGGTCCAGATCAGCGAGCTGCGCGCGCACGCCGGCGAGACGGTCACCCTGCGCGGCTGGGTCGTCACGACCCGGTCGAGCGGCAAGATCGCGTTCGTCGTGCTGCGGGATGGATCGGGAACGGTGCAAGGAGTCCTATCCAAGAAGGAGGTCCCGGAGGCCGTCTGGACCGCGTTCGGCACGCTGACTCAGGAGGCCAGCGTCGCGCTGACCGGGCTGGTGCGGGAAGAGCCGCGCTCCCCGGGCGGGTTCGAGCTGACGGTGACCGGCCTCGAGCTGCTCGGTCCGAGCCACGAGTATCCGATCACCCCCAAAGAGCATGGGACGACTTTCCTCTTCGAGCATAGACACCTGTGGCTCCGGAGCCGCCGCCAGGCCGCCGTGGCCCGGGTCCGCCATGAGGTCGAGCAGGCAGTCCGCGACTACTTCTACCAGGCAGGCTTTCACCCTGGTGGATACGCCCATCCTGACCGGCGCGATCGGCGAGGAGGCGGGCAATCTCTTCGCCACGGACTACTTCGACCTGGGCAAGGCCTACCTGGCGCAGACCGGCCAGCTCTACGTCGAGGCCGCGGCCGCGGCGCTGGGCAAGGTCTACTGCTTCGGCCCCACCTTCCGGGCGGAGAAGTCGAAGACCCGCCGGCACCTGACCGAGTTCTGGATGGTGGAGCCCGAGGTCGCCTTCAACGACTCCGACGCGAACATGCGGCTCCAGGAGTCGTTCGTCAGCTACGTCGTCGCCCGCGCGCTGGACCGCCGGCCGGAGGAGCTGAAGGAGCTGGAGCGGGACACCGCGCCGCTCGAGCGCGTGACCGCCGCCGTTCCCGCGGATCTCCTACACCGACGCGGTCGCCACGCTCAACCGCCTCGGCTCCGACATCGCCTGGGGCTCCGACCTCGGCGGGGACGACGAGACGCTGCTCGCGAAGGAGTACGACCGGCCGGTCTTCGTCTTCAACTACCCGCAAGCAGGTGAAGGCGTTCTACATGAAGGAAAACCCGGACGACCCCCGGACGGTACTCAACAACGACTGCCTGGCGCCCGAGGGCTACGGCGAGATCATCGGCGGCTCACAGCGGGAGGACGACTACGACAAGCTCCTGGCCCGGATCCAGGAGCAGGGGCTCGATCCGGAGGTCTACCGCTGGTACCTCGACCTGCGCCGCTACGGCACCTTCGTCCACTCGGGTTTCGGGCTGGGGCTCGAGCGGACGGTCGCGTGGATCTGCGGCATCCCGCACATCCGCGAGGCGATCGCGTTTCCGCGGCAGATCCACCGCTTGTATCCGTAGCCGGCTCGCGGGCAGGCGGACAGGCGGGCAGGTGGGCAGAATCGAAGCGCCGGTTCATACCATCTGCCCGTCTGCACGTCCGCCCACCTGCCCGCCTTTCTTCACCTCCTCCCACAGCCCGTCCAGCACCTCGAGCCCCGCCGTATCCACGTCGATCCCTCGCTCGGCGCAGAGCGCCTCCACCGCCTCGAACCGCTCGCGGAACTTCCGGTTGGCGCGGTCCAGCGCGGGGCCGGGCTGCACGCCAGCCTTGCGGGCGAGGTTGACCACCGCGAACAGCAGGTCGCCGATCTCGTCCTTGAGCCGCTCGCTCGGAGGGGTGGAGGGAGTGTTGGGATCGGCGGACTCGGCTCGCGACGGCGATGGTGGCTGGAGGTCCAGCTCCTGCTCGACCTCTGCCAGCTCCTCGCGGACCTTCTGCCAGCGGGCCGGTCCACGTCCGGCCAGTCGAAGCCGACCGACGCCGCCCGCTCCTGGAGCCGGTAGGCCTTGAGCAGCGGCGGAAGGGTGGGGACGATACCCGCACAACGTCTTGCCGCTGCGCTCCCGGCGCTTGATCCGCTCCCACGGCTCGGCCTCGCCCAGGTCGAACAGATGCGGATGCCGCCGCCGCATCTTTCGCTCCAGCATGCTCGGCCACTTCGTCGGCGGTGAACTCGCTCCGCTCCTCCGCGATCACGAGCTGAAACGCGAGGTGGAGCAGCAGGTCGCTCACCTCGCCGCGGATCGACGTCGGGGTCGCCCTCGCCCAGCGCGTGGTCCAGCTCCAGGACCTCCTCGACCAGGTACGGCCTCAGCGTCTCCCGGGTCTGGGCCCGATCCCAGGGGCACCGGCGGCGGAGGTCGCGCACCATCGCCAGAGCGCGTCCAAGCGCTGAATTGTCTTGCATTTATCCCCCGTGCCCCGTAAGATTCGCGCCGGTTTCTCCATGACCCTTCCCTCCGACACGGCCCGCGCCTGGGTCGACATCGACCTCGGTGCGCTTGGTGGCCAACGCGCGCACCATCGCCGAAGCCGTGCGGAGCCCGCCTGCTGCCGATGGTCAAAGCTAACGGCTACGGATTGGGCGCCGTCGCGGTGGCACGGGCGCTCGAGGCGCTCGATCCCTGGGGATACGGCGTCGCCACGGTCGAGGAAGCGCTCGCGCTCCGAGAGGCCGGGATCGCGCCGGCCGATCCTGGTCGTCAGCCCGCTCTCGCCCGACACGCTCGATCCGATCCTCGAGCACGGCTTCCGTCCCGCGATCGGCGACCCGGCGATGCTGCGGTCGCTGGATCGCGCCGGTCGCCGGCGCCGTTCCATCTCGAGATCGACACCGGGATGGCGCGGGCGGGCATCCGCTGGGACGACGACGACGGCGCTCGCAGGCACGCGCTCAGGCGCTCGGCTCGGCACCCGGGCTGGGAGGGGGTCTTCACCCACTTCCACTCGGCGGACTGCGACCCGCGCTTCGGTCGCGACCCAGTGGCGCCGGTTTCAGACCGGTGTCTCGGCGCGCTGCCGCGGCGGCCGTCGCTGGTCCACGCCGCCAACAGCGCGGCGGCCTTCTGCGGACGCGCCTACGCCGCCGACCTGGTCCGGCCGGGCATCTTCCTCTACGGCGGGAGCGGCCGGGGCTCACGCTCCCGCCCCGCGACCGGTGGCGTCGCTCCGGGCCCGGGTGCTGGCGGTGCGCGCGGGTGCCGCGGGAGAGACCGTGAGCTATGGTGCGGCCTGGCGCGCGTCCGGCCCACCACCGTCGCGACGCTCGGCATCGGCTACGCGGACGGGCTGCCCCGTGCCGCCGAGCGGAGCCGGGCGGCCGCCGCGCCTGGTCGAGCTGCGCGGCCGCGCGGTCCCGATCGTCGGCCGGGTCACGATGGACATGTGCATGGTGGCGGTGGACGACGGGCGAGGTCGCCGTGGGCGACGTCGCGACGCGTCTTCGGCGGGCTCGTCTCGCTCGACGAGCAGGCGCCGCGCCGCCGGGACGATCTCCTACGAGCTGCTGACCTCGCTCGGACCCCGGCTGCCGAGGCGCTACCGGTGACCCGCCGCGCCGCCATCATCGTGCTCGACGGGCTGGGCATCGGGCCGGCCCACGACACCGCCGCCTACGGTGACGCCGGCAGCGACACGCTGGGCAACGTGGCGCGCCAGGCCGGCGGGCTCGACGCTGCCGAGGCTCGCCGCGCTCGGTCTGGGCCACTGCGCGTCGATCGCCGGGGTGCCCGCCGTCCCCTCGCCGTCGGCGGCGTACGGGAGCTGCGAGCCGGTGAGCGCGGGGAAGGACAGCACCACCGGGCACTGGGAGATCTGCGGCCTCACGCTGGCAGCACGCCGTTTCCCACCTATCCCGACGGATTTCCCGGAGGCGGTGATCGCCGAGTTCGCCCGGCTCACGGGGCGCGGCGTGCTGGGCAACCTGCCGGCCTCCGGCACGGCGGTGCTCGACCAGTATGGCGAGGAGCATCAGCGCACCGGCAAGTGGATCGTCTACACCTCGGCGGACAGCGTGTTCCAGATCGCGGCCCACGAGGGCACGGTGCCGCTGGCGGAGCTCTACGCGGCCTGCGAGGCGGCCCGCGCGTCTGCTTCAGGGCGAGCACGGCGTCTCCCGGGTGATCGCGCGGCCGTTCGAGGGCGAGCCGGGCGCCTGGTCGCGCACGCCGCGCCGCAAAGACTTCAGCCTGCCGCCGCCGGGGCCCGACGCTGCTGGACCGGCTGGCGGAGCGCCACATTCCCGCGGGTCGGGGTGGGCAAGGTGGACGACCTGTTCGCGGGGCGGGGCATCACCAGCATCCACACCGCGACCAACGCGGACGCCTACGCGTTGATCGAGGGCGCCCTGCTGGCGATGGAGCGCGGGCTGCTGCTGGCCAACGTGATCGAGTTCGACCAGACCTGGGGCCATCGGAACGACGTCCCCGGATTCGTCCGAGGCCTCGAGGAGCTGGACCGCGCGCATGCCCCGGCTGCTGGCGCCGGTGCGGCGAGGACGACCTCGTTATCTTTACCGCCGATCACGGCAACGACCCGACCACGCCGTCCACCGATCATTCGCGCGAGGTCGTTCCCCTGCTGGTCATCGGGCCGCGAGTGCGGCCGGTCGGTCTGGGACGGCGTGCGACGATGGCCGACATCGGCCAGACGGTGGCCGAGTTTCTCGAGGTGGCCCCGCTGTCGACGGGCACCTCTTTCCTGTCCGAGGTCTGGATTGACTGATCCACTGGTGCAGGCGGCGCGAGCGGCGCAGGCGCGGGCCTACGCCCCCTACTCCAATTTCCGCGTCGGCGCGGCGCTGGAGAGCGAGAGCGGCGAGGTCTTCGTCGGGTGCAACGTGGAGAACGCCTCCTACGGCCTCACGATCTGCGCCGAGCGGGCGGCGGTCTGCGCCGCGGTGTCGGCGGGCGCCCGACGCTTCCGCCGGGCCGTCGTGGTGAGCGACTGCTGATCCTCCGGCTGCGCCCTGCGGCGCCTGCCGGCAGGTGCTCTCCGAGTTCGGACGCGAGTCTCCGGGTCGACGCGGTCGGGCCCCGGCGGCAGCGCCAGCTGGACGATGGCGGAGCTGCTGCCGGCGGCGTTCGGCCGGGACCAGCTGTCGTGAGGCGGCGGCCTGCGGATGGATCGCCGCCTTCGTGCTTCTCGCGGCGGTGATCACCGGATGTCAGGAGCGGCTCACCGCGCCGGCCGACTGCCCCGAGCTCTGCCCCGGCGGCCAGTCGCGAGTGTTCGACACCGTCATCACGCCGCTGCCCGAACTCCGACACCAGCTACGTGGGATACGTCGCCCGCCAGTCCGCCCCCGCGCTGCTGGTGTCGAACGGCCTGGCCGCCTCGGAAGATCGGGCGGTCATACGCTTCGGCGCCCGGCCCGACTCGATCGAGCTGCGGGACACGCTCCGCGCCTACGTGCGTGGACTCCGCCCTGCTGTGCGCTTCAACCTGGTGGCGCGCGACACCCTGGTGAACGGGCTCAAGCTGTACCTCTACCGGATCGATCCCGGGTGGTGGACACCGACGACACCTTCGCCGATCATCGACGCCGCAGCTGATCCCGACGGCGATCATCGACAGCATCGCGGTCCCCGACAGCGTCGAACTCCGGCGCGGTGCAGACCGATGCTCCGCGGGCGCCGATCTGGCGAAGGTCGCCCTGCCGGCAGGACCGGGGGGTGCTCGCGATCGGCGTCGCCATGGCCGCGCCGACAGCCCAGCGGGGTCCGGCTGGGGGCCCTCGGCGCGTCGGGAACATCGGTGCCATGTTCATCAGCTATCTGACGCTCGATGTGCCCGACACCGGTGCCGTCCGGCGTCAGAGCCATCGACCGGGGCGCCGGCGTTCAACGCGTTCGTGACCCAGACTCCGCTGGTGCCCGACCCCGCGTTCCTGACGGTCGGCGGCGAGCCGTCCTCCCGGGCGCTGCTCCGCTTCGATCTGCCGGAACTGATCGAGGACTCGGCCACCATCGTCCGGGCGACCCTCGAGCTGGTGCCCCGGTCGACCGCTCCTGGGCCTCTCCGACCGATCCGGCCGCTGCTGCAGGCGATACGCCCTGCTGGCCGACCTGGGCGCCAAGTCGCCGGTGACGCCGGACACGCGTTTCATCGACGCCGGACACGCTCGCCGATTTCGGCAGCGCCGACACCGTGCGGCTCGACGTGACCTCGATCGTGCAGCTCTGGCAGGCGTCGGAGCGAGCGGCCCGAAGCGATCTTCCTCTCGCTGCTTCGCCCCGAGGGGGCGTCGTTCACCCGGCCGGTCTTCGGCTCCACCCGGTCGGGCACGGTCGGACCGCCGCGGCTGCGGATCACCTATCTCAAGCCCTTCCCCTTCGAGAATCCCTAAGTGCGACGCTCTTCTGTTCGTCGGGCTTCTGGCGCTCTGGCCGGCCACGGCTCGCGGCACAGGCCTCGCAGTTCGGCGTGCGGGGCCTGGGCATTCCGGGGCGGGCGCTCTCCACCCGCGCGGCCGGCGACCGGCGGGCGCCTTCGGCATGTTCGACGCCGAATCGGGCCTCAACCCGGCCGCGCTGAGCGGCCTCGGCGGCGATGACCGCGAACTTCAACGGCGCCCAGTCGTTCCGCACGGCGGAGAACCCCGCCGGGTCCGAGTCGCTGCGCGACTCGCGCTTTCCCCTACGTCGCCTTCGGCGGGCCGGTCCGCAGCACCGCCGGTGGTGGTGGGATCAGCTATTCGACCTATGCCAACCGCGACTTCACCGTCGCGACGCAGGACACGATCGGAGCTGCGCGACGTGCTGGTGCCGGTGTTCGACACCCTCTCCAGCCGGGGCGGGCTGAGCGACCTGCGGCTCGCCGCGGCCTATCAGCTGCGCGAGCGCAGCGTCGGTCGGCGGCGCGTTCCACGTCATCACGGGCTCGAACCGGATGGAGTCGCGCCGCACCTTCGCCGACAGCCAGTACTCCCGGTGAACCAGAGCGCCGAGCTGTCCTACGCCGGGGTCGGCGCCTCGGTCGGGAGCGGTGCAGCAGCTGGGCACCGGCCTCTGGGTGGCCGCGATCGCGCGCAGCGACGGCAAGGTGATCGTCGATCGGGACTCGGCCCGGGTCTCGCAGGTCGATCTGCCCTACACCCTCGGCCTCGGCGTTCGCTGGAAGGCCGGGGCCGCGGCTCGACCTCGCCGACGCACGGGATCTTCCGCACCTGGTCCGGGCGCGAACAGCGACCTGCTCGCCTCGGGTGGAACCGGCGCCGAGAATACCTTCGAGGCTGGCGTCGGCGGCGAGTACGTCGGCGATCCCCGGCGGCCCTACCGGCGCCCGCTCCGGTTCGGCGCCCACTACGCCACGCTCCCGTTTCCGCTCCAGCCCGGAGTCCAGCCGAAGGAGTTCGGCGTCTCGGTCGGCAGCGGGGTGCGGTTCGCCCAGGACCGGGCCGGCATCGATCTCGCCGGTGGAGCACCTCTGGCGCTCGGCCGGCGACTTCAAGGAGCGGGCGTTCGTGATCTCCGTCGGCGTCGACGTCCGTCCCTGAGCCCGGCCTCCCCGTGACCCCCGGCCGCTATCTTCCCCGCATGGCTAAGCGGCGTCTACATCGAGACCTACGGCTGCCAGATGAACGTGGCCGACTCCGAGCTGATGTTCGGCCTGCTCGGGCGCGAGGGCTACGTGCGCACCGAGCAGCCGGCCGAGGCCGACGTCATGCTGGTCAACACCTGCGCGGTCCGGGACAACGCCGAGCAGCGGGTGATCGGGCGGGTGGGCGAGCTGCAGCGGCTACAAGCGCGCCGGCGGCGTGCTCGGCGTGGTGGGCTGCATGGCGCAGCGGCTGGGCCCTCGGCTGCTGGAGCAGGTGCCACGGGTGGATCTGGTGGTCGGGCCCGACGCGTACCGCAATCTCGGCCGAGCTGATCGGGATCGCGCGAGTCGGGACAGCGGGTGACCGACACCGAGTTCCGCTCCTGGGAGCACTACGAGGACGTGCCCGCCGGTGCGGGAAAAGGGTCCGACGGCTTTCGTCACGGTACAGCGGGGCTGCGACTACCGTTGCACCTTCTGTATCGTCCCGTACACCCGGGGGCCCGAGCGAAGCCGGCGGCTGGCCGACGTGGTGCGGGAAGTGGAGCAGATGGCGGAGCAGGGCACCAGCGAAGTCACGCTGCTGGGCCAGACGGTCAATTCGTACCACGACGGCGAGCACGACTTCGCCGACCTGCTGCGGGCCGTCGGCGCGGTGAGCGGCATCCGCCGGGTGCGGTTCACCAGTCCGTATCCCACCGACTTCACCCCGCGCGTCATCGAGGCCATGGCCGGCACCGACCGCCGTGTGCGAGCACGTGCACCTGCCGGTGCAGAGCGGGTCCAACGCGGTGCTCAAGCGCATGCTCCGCCGCTACACCCGCGAGCGGTATCTCGAGGTGGTCGCCGCGCTCCGGGCGGCGATTCCCGGCATCACGTTCTCCACCGACATCATCGTCGGCTTCCCGGGAGAGACCGAGGCGCAGTTCCAGGAGACGCTGAGCCTGATCACCGATGCCGATTTCGACGACGCCTACACCTTCAAGTACTCGGTCCGGGAAGGCACCCCCGCCGTGCGGCTCCAGGACCACGTGACGGACGAGGTCGCGCTCGGAGCGGCTGCAGCGGCTCATCGAGGCGGTGCGGACCAACGCCCGGCGAAAGAGCCTCGCCCGCGTCGGCGAGGCGCATGAAGTGCTGGTCGAGCGGCCGGGCCAAGCGGGGCGAGCTCATGCTGGCGCGCACCCGCACCAATCACCTGGTGCTGGTCGATCTCCCGGCCGAGCGCGGTCGGCGAGTATCATCGGGTCAGGCTCACCGGCACGACCGGCTCCACCTTCACCGGCGCGGTGGTCACACCGGCCCTGGCGGTTCTGTGATCCACAATCTGGTCGAGGAGCACGTCGTCGCGGCATACGACGCGATGCGGCCCCACTTTCCCGACTTCTGCGGCTGCGACACCTGCCGCGAGGACGCGCTGGTCTACACCCTCAACCGCATTCCGGCGCGGTACGTCTCGAGCACCACGGGATCCGTCGTCACCGAGGTCAACCTGGAAAAGGAGCAGAGCCGGGCGGCCATCGAGGTGGCGATGATGGACGGACTGCGCAAGATCTCGCTGGCGCCCCGGTGCGGGAGCCGGGCCAAGCTCACCCACCCAGAACTAGCCGTCCGGGCCGCGGTGACGCCGCGGCCCGCCGTGCTCTTCACCGCCATGTACTGGGCCGGTCTCGCGACCGGCCTTTTGCGTTTCGGGGGTCCGGCCGGCGTCGGATTGCTGGCGGCGGGGGCCGCGCTCTCACGGCACGGCCCGTGGCGATGCTCGCTGGCGGGCGCGGAGCTGCTGGCCGGGCGAATGAGCGGCGAGCTGGCGGCCGTGCTCGACCGGGAACAGTGCGCCGCACGGCTGCCGGCGGGACGACTGCGCCTCCGGGTGCGCGTGCTGGAGCCGGCGGACGCCGCGGGCGGACGGATCGCGGTCGGCCCGAGGCCGGCTGCCGCGGTCGGATCTCGGCGCGGTGGCCGCGGGGCCGGCCGGTCGCAGGCAGGCTCCCGGACGCTGATCGCCGGCCGGTGGATCCCGCGCCCGGGACTCGGCGGGCGGCCCGGCGGGACGCTGGTCGTCGCGGAGGTCACGCGTGATCGAGACCAGGCCCGGCCTGTCGCGACCGGCTGCACAACTATCTCTACGCGGCGAGCCACCGGCTCTACGGCGCCCGGGCCGGGATGGTCGATGCGCTGATCCTCGGCCGTCGCGGCGGCATCGATCCCGAGCTCCAGGACCGGTTCGCCCGGTCGGGGCTGGTCCACCTGCTTTCGATCTCCGGCTTCCACGTCGGGCTCATCACCGCCTGGGTCTTCCTGTTCTGCCGGCGTGGCGCGAATGACCCGTTCGCGCGCGCTCATCGCCTCCGCCGCGGCAGCAGCGCGGCCTACGTCGCCTTCCTCGGGCTGGCCGGCGCCGGCCGCGCGGGCGGCCGCGCTCGCCGCGGTCCTGGCGCGCTGCCAGACGCGGCAGCGTCACGTCCAGCCCAACGCGCTGCTCGCCGCCACCTGCCTCGCCGTCCTGCTGGTGGATCCCGTGGGCCGCGCTCGATCTCGGCGGCTGGCTTTCCGCCGCCGCGCTCTGGGGCGCGTCCCGATTCACCCGCTGGTCCGACCGCGCGCTTCGGCACCGGGTTCTGGGCCCGCACCGCCGCCTCCTCCCTCGGAGCGACGCTCGCGACGGCGCCGATCACCGCCGGCTTTCTCGGAACGGTCGCGCTGCGCCGGCCTCCTGCTCAACTTCCCGGCCATCCCGCTGGCGGCGCTCGCGGTGCCGGGCGTGCTGGCCAGCCTGCTGCTGCTGCCGGTCTGGCCCGGGCGGCGGAGGCGCTCGCGGCGGGAGCGGGGCTGGGCCTGCACCTGCTGGAGCTCTGCGCGGTGGCCGGCGCGGCCATGCCGTACGGCCATGCGCTGGTCGAGCCGGAATCCGTCCGCGCCGGTCCTGCCGTGGGATCGCGCTGCTGGCGCTGGCGCTCTGGGTCACTGGGCGAGCGGAACACCCGCGCGGAGGCCGGCCGCCGCCTCGCCTGGTGCCTGGCGTGCGTCGCTCTGGGCTCGGCCTGGCGCCGCGGACGCTTCCGCGGTCGCCTGACGGCGGCGGTGGCCTGGCGTTACATTTTCTCGACGTGGGGCAGGGGGACGGGGCGGTGATCCGCACGCCGGGCGGCCGCTGGATCGTCATCGACGCCGGGCCCGGCCGGTGAGCGGGGCGATGCGGGGCGCAGGGTGGTGGCCCCGTTTCTCGAGCGGCACGGCGTCCGCGCGCTGGCCGCGATCGTCGTCTCCCACGCCCACGCCGACCACCTGGGCGGCGTGCCCGCGCTGCTCGACCGCTTCCCGGTCGGGCTCGTGCTCGAGCCGGGCGGCGCCGGTGGCCGATCCCGGCGTACGCCGCGCTTTCTCGACCGCGCTCGACCGGGACAGCATCGCCTGGCATCCGGCGCGCGCGGGCGAGCGCTTCGCGCTGGACGGGGTCGACGTTCACCGTGCTGCATCCCGGCCGCCGACTGGGCCGGAGTGGGGCGAGGACGTGAACGAGGACTCGGTCGTGCTCCTGGTGCGAGTACGGCGAGCTTCGAGGCGCTCTTCACCGGCGACGCGGGATTTGCCGGCCGAGGCGGCGCTGCGCGGCGCAGGCTGGGCCGGGTGGATCTGCTCAAGGTGGGCCACCACGGCAGCCGGGGCAGCACCGGCGAGGAGCTGCTCGACTCGCTCCGTCCGCTCGCGGCGGTGATCTCGGTGGGCCGGAACGACTACGGCCATCCGGCGCCGGAGACGCTCGCCCGGCTGGAGCACGCGGCAGGTGCCGGTGTTCCGCACCGACCGGGACGGCACGGTCACCGTCACCACCGACGGCAGCGACGATGACGGTTCGTCCGGCGAGGGCGAGCGGACGTTCGATCCGGTGAAGCGCGCGACTAGCGTTTCACGCTTCTCGAAGCATCACCCGGGGGCTTCGTGCAGACGTCCGTCACCACCATCGAGCGGTTCATCTTCGATCAGGAGCACCGCTATCCCGAGGCGACCGGCGAGCTGTCGAACCTGCTCTACGACATCGCGCTCGCGGCCAAGATCATCGCGGCGGCGATCCGGCGGGCGGGGCTGGTGAACATCCTGGGCGCGGCCGGCGCCAAGAACGTGCAGGGCGAGGAGCAGCAGAAGCTCGACGTCATCGCCAACGAGACCATCAAGAACTGCCTCAACCACACCGGCCGGGTCTGCGTGATGGGCTCGGAGGAAGACGAAGAGATCGTCCCGGTCCCTCCCGAGTACCCGGTCGGCAAGTACGCGGTGCTCTTCGATCCCCTCGACGGCTCCTCCAACATCGACGTCAACGCCGCGGTCGGCACCATCTTCAGCATCTACCGCCGGATCAGCATGGAGGGCCGCGGCACGGTGGCCGACGTGCTCCAGCCCGGGTGCAAGCAGGTGGCGGCGGGGTACGTGATGTACGGCTCGAGCACCATGCTGGTCTACACCACGGGGCAGGGCGTGCACGGCTTCACCCTCGACCCGACCATCGGCGAGTTCCTGCTGTCCCATCCCCGGATCGTGACGCCCCGGGTCGGGATGTACTACAGCGTGAACGAGAGCAACTTCGGCCGCTGGGATCGCCCGATGCAGGCCGCGGTGCGCGGGCTCAAGGGCGACGCGCCCGACCTGATGAAGCCGAAGAACAGCCGGTACATCGGCTCGCTGGTCGCCGACTTCCACCGCAACCTCATCGCCGGCGGGATCTTCCTCTATCCCGGCCGACTCGCCGAAATCCCGCAGGGCAAGCTCCGGCTGCTCTACGAGGCGCAGCCCGATGGCCTTCATCGCCGAGCAGGCCGAGGGCTCCGCCACCGACGGCATCAACCGGATCCTCGACATCATTCCCACACTCGCTGCACCAGCGCACGCCGCTGGTGATCGGGTCCCGCGAGGACGTCGGCTTCGTCGCCGATACCCTGCGCCGCGCCGACGCCGACTCGGACGAGCGGCCCGGTCGATCCAGCCGGCGCTGTGAAGAACGGTGTACGGCCCGGGCGACTGGGCCGGCGATCCCGGCCCGGGACCTGGGCCGGCCGGGCGAGTTTCCGTTCACCCGCGGCGTCTATCCCGAGATGTACGCCGGCCGGCTCTGGACGATGCGGCAGTACGCCGGCTTCGGCACCGCCCGCGAGACCAACCGCCGCTTCCGCCAGCTCCTCGCGGCCGGCCAGAGCGGGCTCTCCACCGCGTTCGATCTCCCCACCCAGATGGGCTACGACTCCGACCACGCCATGGCGCACGGGGAAGTCGGGCGGGTCGGCGTGGCGATCGACACGGTGGACGACCTCGCCGAGCTGTTCCGCGACATCCCGCTGGACCGGTCTCCACCTCGATGACGATCAACGCCACCGCGGCGATCCTGCTCGCGATGTACGTGGTGGTGGGGGAGGAGCACGGCGTGCCCGCGGACCAAGCTCACCGGCACGGTGCAGAACGACGTGCTGAAGGAGTACGTCGCGCGGGGCACGTACATCTATCCCGCCGGCCCGTCGCTCCGCCTGGTCGCGGACATCTTCCGCTTCGTCGCCGACGAGGGGATGAGCTTCAATCCGATCTCCGATCAGCGGCTACCACATGCGCGAGGCCGGGGCGACGGCGGTCCAGGAGGTCGGCTTCACCCTCGCCAACGCGCTGGAGTACGTGCGGGTGGCGGTGGAGGCCGGGCTCGCCGGTGGACGCGTTCGGCCCGCGGCTCTCGTTCTTCTTCGCCAGCCACAACGATCTCTTCGAGGAGGCGGCCAAGTTCCGCGCGGCGCGGCGGCTCTGGGCCCGGCTGGTGCGGGAGCGGTTCGGCGCCGGCGACGCGACCGCCCGGCTCCGCTTCCACACCCAGACCGGCGGCGTCACGCTCCAGGCCCAGCAGCCGCTCAACAACGTGGTGCGGGTGACGGTGCAGGCCCTCGCGGCGGTGCTGGGCGGCACCCAGTCGCTCCACACCAACGGCTACGACGAGGCGCTGGCGCTCCCGACCGAGCAGTCCGCCACGCTCGCGCTCCGGACCCAGCAGGTGCTCGCGCTACGAGAGCGGCATGGCCGAACGCGGTGGATCCGCTGGCGGGGAGCTACTACGTCGAGTCGCTCACCGACGAGATCGAGCGCGGGCGCGCGGGCGCTGATCGAGGAGGTCGATGCCCTCGGCGGCGCGGCCAAGGCGATCGAGCGCGGGTTCTTCCAGGAGGCGATCGCCCGAAGCGCCTACGAGCTGCAGAAGCGGCAGGAGTCGGGCGAGCTGGTGGTGGTCGGGGTCAACCGGTTCACCGACGACTCGCCGCCGCTCGCAGATCGAGACGCCCGACTTCTCGGCGCTGGAGGCGGACCAGCAGCGCACGGCTGCGAGCAGGTCAAGCAGCGAGCGCGACGGTGGCGGCGGTGAGTTCGGCGCTCGCGGCAGTCAGAGCGGCCGCTGAGGGGGCGGAGTCCGCTCATGCCGCCGATCCTGGATGCCGTCCGCGCGCGGGCGACGCTAGGCGAGATCAGCGATACGCTACGCGGCTGGGGGATTACCGGCCGGCGTAGTATCGGGCGGCGTAGCGTTTGCGACTTGCTCGATGGGTAGCTCTGATGATTGACCAGAGGCACGGAGGGCACGAGGTCCGAAGCTCGGCAGATGATTCACGCGATCGAAGGCAGCGATCGAGGTGCATCGACACTGGACACGGTTTGAATCGTGTATGAGGCAGCGCTGTCGAGATCGATCTGCGAGGTCTCGATGATCGGCAGGTCCGGTCCCAGGTTCTACAACGGTACCTCAAGACTTGCTGGCCGACTCGACCTCGGGCTCGCTTATCGTAGTTGAGGTCAAGCGTGGACGCTGCTCCGGTCACCGGGCTCAACTGCTGACATATCTGATACGACTGACTGGGGCTCTTCGTGCAACTTCAACGTGAGCCCTTCGATGGCTGGACGATCCTTGAATGGCTGACGAGACCTCCGGCCCTCGTGCCTCGTGGTGAACCGGACACCGGCGTTGAACCGCGCGCCCGAAGCGTGCTAACTTTAACGGCTGATTTCGAGTTAACCCCAGCGAGCGCCGATGCCGACCTACGAGTACGAATGCCCCGAAGGCCACGCCTTCGAGAAGTTCCAGAAGATGACCGACAAGCCCCGCGCCAAGTGCCCGGTCTGCGGCAAGGCCGGCCACCCGGAAGATCTCGGGCGGGGCCGGGCTGGTCTTCCGGGGCAGCGGCTTCTACATCACCGACTACGGCAAGGACGGCAAGGGCCCGCGGAAGGCTGAGATCCGAGAAGCCGGCCGCCGAGAAGTCGTCCGAGAGCAAGAGCGATAGCGCCGCCAAGGAACCCAAGTCCAAGACCGAGTCTCCTCGTCCAAGCCGGCCCCGAGCAAGGGCGGGGGAAGGCCCCCAAGGAGTGAGCGACACGATCCGCGCCGAGCTCGAGCGCGTGGCCGCCGGGTTCGGCGCCGACGGGCTCGAGTTCGTCCTCGAGCGTCCCCGCGACGCCGGCCACGGCGACCTGGCCACCAACCTCGCCATGCTGCTCGCCCGGCGCGAGCGGGTGAACCCGCGCGAGATGGCCGCCCGGGTGGTCGAGCGAGCTCCAGTTCCCGCCCACCGTCGTCTCCCGCACCGAGATCGCCGGCCCCGGCTTCATCAATTTCTGGCTGGCCGAGAACCAGCTCGCCGACGCGGTCGCCGACGATCCTCGACGCAGGGCGCGGCCTACGGCCGCGCGACCGCGGGCGCCGGGCCTCAAGGTCAACATCGAGTTCGTCTCCGCCAATCCCACCGGCCCGCTGCACGTCGGCCACGGCCGGGGCGCCGCGCTGGGCGACGCGATCGCGTCGCTGCTACGAGTGGACCGGCCACGCGGTCACCCGCGAGTTCTACATCAACGACGCCGGCGTCCAGATCGACCGGCTCGCCGCGAGCCTCTGGGCCCGGGTGAAGCAGGAGGCCGGGCTGCCCGCGCGAGATCCCCGAAGGCGGCTACCACGGCGAGTACCTGCGGGAGAACGCCCGGCAGGTGCTCGCGGCCGAGGGAGCCGGAGTTCGCCCGGCTCCCCGACGACGAGGGCATCCGCCGCTCCCGCGCCCTCGCCATCGCGGATGCAGCGCGAGGAGCAGGACCGCGACCTCGCCGACTTCGGCGTCCGCTTCGACGTGATGAGCTCGCGAGCAGGCGATCTACGACGCCGGCCGGGTCGAGCGCGCCATCGCGCTCCTGGGCGAGCGCGGCCTGACCTACGAGGCCGAGGGCGCGCTCTGGCTCCGCACCACCCAGTTCGGCGACGACAAGGACCGGGTGCTCCGGAAGGGCGACGGCTCGCTCACCTATCTGGTTCCCGACATCGCCTACCACATCGACAAGCACGACCGCGGCTTCGACCGCGCGATCGACGTCTGGGGCGCCGACCACCACGGCTACATCCCCCGGATGCGGGCCGTGCTCGTGGCGCTGGGCTACCCGCCCGACTTCTTCGGCGTCGAGCTGGTGCAGCTGGTGAAGGTGATGCGGGACGGCGAAGAGGTGAAGATGTCGAAGCGGTCGGGCGAGTTCGTCACCCTCCGGGACCTGGTGGATGAAGTCGGCGTGGATGCGGCCCGCTACTTCTTCCTGGCCCGGAAGGGGGCGAGCCCGCTCGACTTCGACGTCGAGCTGGCCAAGAAGCAGACCGACGAGAACCCGGTCTTCTACGTCCAGATGGCGCACGCCCGGCTGAGCGGGATCTTCCGCACGGCCGAGCGCGAGCCCGACTCGGTCGACGGGCGACGCTCGACCTCGCCGCGCTGCCGGCGCCCCAGGACACCGAGCTGCTCAAGAAGCTGGTGACGTTCCCCGAGATCGTGGCCAAGGCGGCGCGCGAGCGGGAGCCCCACCGGATCACCGTCTTCCTCCACGAGCTGGCCACCGTGGTCCACGGCTGGTACCACCACACCCGCGCCGTCGGCGCGCCCGAGGGCCCGACGACCGAGCGGGCCCGGCTGCTGCTCGCGCGCGCCGCCCGCATCGTCCTCGCCAACGGCCTCACCCTGCTGGGCATCTCCGCTCCCGATCGGATGTGACCTGATGAGCCTTCTCGTCGTCGGCAGCGTCGCGCTGGACTCGATCTTCACCCCGTTCGGCGAGACCGCCGACGCGCTGGGCGGGTCCGCGATCTACTTCAGCGTGGCCGGCTCGCTGCTCCACCCGGTCCAGGTCGTCGGCGTCGTGGGCGAGCGACTATCCGGTGCACGAGCTGGAGCGACTCGCGCCGCGGGGCATCGACTGGTCGGGCGTCGAGCGCGCCGAAGGGCGAGAGCTTCCGCTGGAAGGGCAAGTACAGCTACGACCTCCAGAGCCGGGAGACGCTGGAGACCCGGCTCGGGCGTGTTCGCCCACTTTCAGCCCAAGATCCCGCGCCGCCTTCCGCGCCGCGGAGTACGTCTTCCTCGGCAACATCGATCCCGAGCTGCAGATCGGCGTGCTGGGGCAGGTGCAGCGGCCGAAGCTGGTCGTCGTGCGACACGATGAACTACTGGATCCAGGGCAAGAAGGCGGCGCTGCTCGACCTGCTGGCGCGGGTGGATGTCCTGATGGTGAACGACAGCGAGGCGCGGGAGCTGAGCGGCGACTGGAACATCCACCGCGCCGGCCGCTGGATCCTGGACCACGGGCCCAGCCGGGTGGTGATCAAGCAGGGCGAGTACGGCGCGCTGCTGATCGAGCAGTCCCGCACGTTCTACGTCCCGGCCTTCCCGCTGGAGACCGTCTTCGATCCCACCGGCGCCGGCGACGCGTTCGCCGGCGGGTTCATGGCGTATCTGGCGCGCACCGGCTCGCTCGGATGACGACAACATCCGCCGCGCGATGGTCTATGGCGCGGCGATGGGCTCCTACGCGGTGGAGCAGTTCGGCATCCGCGGGTTCGAGCAGATCACGCCTGGCCGACGTCGAGGCCCGGGTCCGCGCCTTCCAGGACCTCACCCACGTGCCAGCTCGCGGAGCCGCTGCCGTGACCCGGCAGTACGCCGAAGCCGGGGTGGATCTCGAGGGCGCCGAGGCGGCCAAGGCGCGGATCGGCCGGGCGGTCGCCGACCACCCGCACCGCCGCTCAGCGTCGGCCAGGTCGGCGCGTTCGGCGGCATGGTCCGGATCCCCGAGGGCATGCGGCGCCCGACCCTGGTGCTCAGCACCGACGGCGTCGGCACCAAGGTGCTGGTGGCGCTCGAGGCGGGACGGTTCGACACCGTGGGCGAGGATCTGGTCAACCACAGCGTCAACGACATCCTGGTCCACGGCGCCACGCCCGATCGCGTTCATGGACTACATCGCCGGCTCCGGACTGGGCGTGGAGCAGATCGCCGGCCTGGTCGAGGGGATCGCGCGCGGCTGCCGGGCCCATCGGATGGCGCTCGCGGGCGGCGAGACCGCCCAGATGCCCGGGCTCTATCGCCCCGGCACCTACGATCTGGCCGGCACCATCATCGGCGTGGTGGAGGAGGACGCCGCGATCCACGGCGACGCGATCCGGCCCGGGCGACGTGCTGCTCGGCTACGCGTCCACCGGCCTGCACACCAATGGGTACACCCTGGCCCGCCGAGTCGTGTTCGAGCGCATGGGGCTCGGGATCGACGATCGGCTGGGCGAGTCTGGATCGTTCCGTTGCAGACGTGCTCCTGGACGTGCACCGGAGCTACTTCCGAGCGTGATGCCGGTCGTCTCGCAGCTTCACGGACTGGCGCACATCACGGGCGGCGGAATCCCCGGCAACCTGGTGCGGATATTGCCCGCAGGGTGCGAGGCGGTGGTGGATCCCGACGACCTGGGATCTGCCGCCGCTCTTCACCACCCTGCAGCAGGCGGGCGGGATCTCCACCGAGGAGATGCGCGACGTGTTCAACCTCGGCGTCGGCCTCATCGCCGTGCTGCCACCCCAGGCCGTTCCGGCCGCGCAGGCGGCGGCCGCGGCGGATGGGGTCGCCACCTGGACGATGGGCGAGATCCGGCCGGGACACGCAGACGGTGCGGTTCGCCCGTCCCTGAGGAACATCCCATGCGCGCCCCGTTTCTCGTCGTCGCGCTCATGCTTCGCCGCTCGCCGGCTCCGCCGCGGCCCAGCGGTCCGACTGCAGTCGCCTTCGGCGGCAGCTCCCGCCGCATCTGCGACGCCGCGGTGGACGGCACCCGCGCCTTTCACCCGGTCGCCGGCCTGCTGGTGAGCGGCGGCAATCCGGTGCTCGGCACCGCCAACACTCTCGGCGGGCTCGGCCACTTCTCCCTGACCGCGCGGGCCAACGCCGCCGACGTCGTCCTGCCCGACCCGGAGTACGACGGCAGCGCCGGCGAGGTCCCCTCGAGCGAGGAGCTGTACGCGCCGGTGCCGCTGCTCGAGGGCGCGGCGGGCATCTACCAGGGGCTGCCCTCGGGTCTGCTCTCGGTCGACGTGCTCGGCTCCGCCCAGCTGCTTCCGACGAACCAGATCGACAACCTCACGGTGGATGCCGATGCCGCGCCGGCTCGGGGACGTCGCGCTGGGCTTCGGCTACGGGCTCCGGGTCGGCGTCCTGCGCGACGAGGGCCCGCTCCCCGCGGTGTCGGTCAGCGCCATGCGGCGGAACATCCCACGGATCGCCTACGGCGACCTCGACCAGGGCGACGAGTTCCGCTACGGGGTGGATCTTCAGGCCACCAACCTCCGGCTCGTGGCGAGCAAGCAGCTCGCCGCGCTCCAGCTCGCCGCGGGATCGGCTGGGACCGCTACACCGGCGACGCGGACTCCAGCTGCGGACGATCCGCTCGGCAGGCTGATCGAGCTGGAGCTCGAGGAATCGCGGACCCTGGCGTTCGTGAACGCCGGGCTCGACCTCGCGGCCTTGTCCCTCGTCGGCGAGGCCGGCTATCAGAGCGGCCGCGACCAGGAGCTGTCGACCGACTTCGAGGACTTCGATACCAAGAGCGGAACGTTCTTCGCCGGCCTCGGCCTGCGACTGAGCTTCTAGCCGGGTGGACGAGCGGGAGGCGATGAGCCGTGCTCTCGACCTCGCCTGGCGAGGCTGGGGCAGGGTGCATCCGAACCCGCTGGTCGGCGCCGTCGTCCTGGCCGACGGCGTCGTCGCCGGCGAGGGATGGCACGCGGAGTTCGGAGAGCGCCACGCGGAGCCGGTCGCGCTCGACGCGGCCGGCGACCGCGGGCCCGCGGCGCCACGCTGGTCGTCACCCTGGAGCCCTGCGACCACCAGGGGAAGCAGCCGCCGTGCACCGAGGCCATCCTCCGAGCCGGGGTCCGGCGCGTCGTCGCCGGCGATCGCCGACCCCAATCCGCAGGCCCGGGCGGGGCGGCCCGGCTCGGCGCACATGGGCCTCGAGGTCGCAGGTCGGCGCCTGCTCGGCGAGCGCGGCCGCGGCCCAGAACGCGATCTTCCTGCATCGGTTCCGGAATCGCGTCGCGGCCCTTCGTCGCGCTCAAGCTGGCCACCAGCCTCGACGGCCGCATCGCCGATGCGCTCCGGGCACTCGCGCTGGATCTCCGGGCGAGCCGGCCCGGGACTACGTGCACTGGCTCCGCGCCGGGCTTCGACGCGATCGGCGTCGGCGGCCGGACCGCTCGGGCCGACGATCCCCAGCTCACCGTGCGCGGCGCCGTCACTCCGCGGGTGCCTCCGCGCCGGGTGATCTTCGATGCCGGCGGCGGATCTCGACCGCGGACTCTACCGTCGATCGGCACCGCCCGCGAGACGCCGACCACGGTCGTCACCGGGCGCCGGCGCTCCGGCCGAGCGGGTCGTGCCGCTCGCGGCGGCCGGCGTGGACGTGATCCGGGCCGACTCGCTGGAGGAGCGCGCTTCGCGCGCTCAGGCCGACGGGCGTCGGCTCGCTGCTGGTCGAGGGTGGCGGGCGCCTCGCGGGCGCGCTGCTCGGCCTGGGCCTGGTGGACCGCTACTACTGGATGCAGAGCCCGCTCTGGCTGGGGGACCGCGGGCGTGCCCGGCGACCGCCGGCCTCCCGAGCGACCCGATCGCGCGGGCCGAGCGCTGGACCGTGGTCGAGCGACGGGCCCTGGGCGAAGACACCCTGCTGGTGGTGGACCGGCCCTGATGTTCACCGGAATCGTGACCGACGTCGGCACCGTGCGGACGGCCGCACGCGAGCGAGCGGCGGACTGGAGCTCACCATCGCACTGCGCCTACGCGCGACCTCGACGCTGGGCGAGAGCGTCGCGGTGGACGGGGCCTGCCTGACCGTCGCGGCGCACGGCACGGGGCGCTTCACCGTCCAGGTGGTCCGCACCTCCCTGGAGCGGACCCGCTTCGGGGACCTGCGTACCGGGCAGCCGGGTGAACCTGGAGCGCGCCCTCCGGGTCGGGCGACCGCCTCGGCGGCCACCTGGTCCAGGGTCACGTGGACGGGGTCGGGACCGTCGCTTCGGGTGGAGCGCCGAGGACGACGCCCGGCTGCTCGACCTCGAGGCGCCGCCCGAAGTGGCCCGGGTCTCGGTCCCGCTGGGCTCGATCACGGTGGACGGCGTGAGCCTCACCGTGAACGCCGATGCCGGCCCCGGGCACGATCCAGATCTCCCTGATTCCGTTTACTTTAGAGCACACCACCCTGGCCGACCGGCGCCCCGGCGACCGGGTGCACCTGGAGGCGGATACGATCGGGAAGTACGTGGAGGCGCTGTTAGACGGCGGGGAAAGCGCATGACCACGCTTCGGCACCATCGAACAGGCCGATCGAGGACCTGCGCAACGGCAAGATCGTCATCGTGGCCGACGACGAGGACCGCGAGAACGAGGGCGACCTCGTCTGCGCGGCGGAGCTGGTCACGCCCGAGACGATCAACTTCATGACCCTGCACGGCCGGGGCCTCATCTGCCTGGCCCTGACCGGCGAGCGCTGCGACCAGCTCGGCCTGCCGCAGATGACCGACCGGAACAGCGAGGAGCTGGCCACCGCGTTCACGGTGAGCATCGACGCCGGGCGCCGGTTCGGCGTCACCACCGGCATCTCCGCCCGCGACCGGGCCACCACGATCCACGTCGCGATCAATCCCGCGACCGGTCCCGCCGATCTGCGCCGGCCGGGCCACATCTTCCCGCTCCGGGCCCGCCCCGGCGGCGTGCTCCAGCGGGTGGGACAGACCGAGGCGAGCGTGGACCTGGCGCGGCTCGCCGGGCCTGGTGCCCGCCGGCGTGATCTGCGAGATCCTGAATCCCGACGGCTCGATGGCGCGGCGGCCCGAGCTGCACGAGATGGCGCGGCAGCACGGCCTCACCTTCGTCACCGTGGCCCAGCTGGTCGCCTACCGGCTGCGCACCGAGCAGCTGGTCCACCGGGTGGCCGAGGCGCGGATCCCGACGCGAGTACGGCGAGTTCCGGATGATCGGCTACCAGAACGACGTGGACCGGGCCGAGCACGTCGCGCTGGTCTACGGCGAGATCGCCGGCCAGCCGGACGTGCTGGTGCGGATGCACTCGAAGTGCCTCACCGGCGACGTCTTCGGCTCCCAGCGCTGCGACTGCGGCTTCCAGCTCCACCGGGCGATGGAGCTGATCGCGCAGGAGGGACGCGGCGCGATCGTCTATCTCGACCAGGAAGGGCGGGGCATCGGCCTGCTGAACAAGCTGCGGGCCTACGCGCTCCAGGACTCCGGCGCCGACACGGTGCAGGCCAACGAGCGGCTCGGCTTCGCGCCCGACCTCCGCAACTACGGCATCGGCGCCCAGATCCTGCGCGACCTCGGTCTCTCGTCCATCCGGGTCATGACCAACAACCCCCGCAAGCTGGTCGGTCTCGACGGCTACGGCCTCCAGATCGTCGAGCGGGTGCCGCTCCTCGCCGATCCCAACCGGGAGAACCGCGACTACCTCCAGGTCAAGCGCGACAAGCTCGGCCACCTCCTCTCCCACTGACGTGCCCGACATCTCCTTCCGCCCTGCGCCACCGCGGGCGCGTGGCGATCCTGGTGAGCCGCTACAACGAGCTGATCACCGCGAAGCTCCTCGACGGCGCGCTCGCCGTGCTGCGAGGAGGCCGGCGTGCCGCGGCGAGGACGATCGACGTGGTCTGGCTGCCGGGCGCGTTCGAGCTGCCGGCGGCGCGCGGCGGCGGCGGCGGAGAGCGGGCGCTATGCCTGCGTCGTCGCGCTCGGCGCGGTCATCCGGGGTGAGACGCCGCACTTCGAGTACGTCGCGGGCGCCGCCGCGCAGCGGACTCGCCGACGTGTCCGTGCGGCACGCGCTCCCGGTGGGGTTCGGCGTGCTCACGGTGGACACCCTCCAGCAGGCGATGGACCGGGCCGGCGGCTCGCCGGGCAACAAGGGGCACGAGGCGGCGCGGCCGCGGCGCTCGGCGCGGCCGACGCCATCGCCCAGCTCCGGGCGAGCCATGCTGCGGACTGAGACCAAGAGCCGGGCGCGCGCGCTCCAGCTGCTCTATGCCTGGGAGCTCCGCGGCGCGCCGCCGATCCCGATCCTCGCGGGCGGACTGTCGCGGCTGACCGGCCCCGAGCCCAGGCTGCTCGACCGGGCGGAAGCGCTGGCCTCCGGCGTCGTCGCCGACCTCGAGTCGCTCGACGCCGAGGCGGCCCGCGCGTCGGAGAACTGGCGGATGAGCCGGATCGCGGTGGTCGAGCGGAACATCCTCCGGCTCGCCATCCTCGAGCTGCGCCGGGGCGAGGTCCCGCCCAAGGTGGCGATCGATGAGGCGGTGCGGCTGGCGCACTGGTTCGGCGGGGCCCGGGCGCCCGGCTTCGTGAACGGCGTGCTCGACGGCATCGCCCGCGCGACGGGCCGGCTCTGAGCCCGATGAACGTCCTGCTGGTCAACTGGCAGGACCTGGAGAACCCGCAGGCCGGCGGCGCCGAGATCCACCTGTTCGAGATCTTCAGCCGCCTGGCCGGCGGCCGGGCACCGGGTGCGGCTGGTCTGCTCCGGGTGGACAGGCGCGCGCCCGAGCGCGCGAACGTGCGCGGCATCGAGGTGCAGCGGGTCGGCCGGCGCAACTCCTTCGCGCTGCTGGGCCGCGGCGCGGTGCGCCGCGCGATCCGGCGCGGAGCGGCCCGGACGTGGTGGTCGAGGACATCAACAAGCTGCCGCTCTTCCTCCCGGCGATGACCGACCTGCCGTTCTGCGCCCTGGTTCCGCACCTGTTCGGGGAGACCGCGTTTCAGGAGGCGCCCTGGCCGATGGCGGCGACGGTGTGGCTGGCGGAGCGGCCGCTGCCGCGCGCTCTACCGGCGCGCGGCGTTCCACGCGATCAGCGAGAGCACCCGCGACGACCTGGTGGCCCGGGGCGTCGCGCGCGGACCGGATCCGGGTGATCCATCCCGGCGTGGACAGCGTCCGGTTCAGCTCCGTCGCCCGCGGAACCGCGATGCCGCGGAGCCCCGGTTCTTGTACGTGGGACGGCTCAAGCGTTATAAAGGAATAGGGCTGGCGATCCAGGCGCTGGCGCGTCGCGCGGCGGACCCGGCCCGATCTGCGGCTCGACATCGCGGGCACCGGCGACTATCGCGCCGAGCTGGAGCAGCTCGCCGCACGGCTGCGACCAGACGCGACGCCGTCACCTTTCACGGCTTCGTGAGCGAGGACGCGGAAGCTCGCGCTTGCTGCGCGGCGCCTGGGCCAATCTGTTTCCCTCGCCGAAGGAGGGATGGGGCATCACGGTCGTGGAAGCGGCGGCCTGCGGTACGCCGTCGCTCGCCTCGGACAGTCCCGGGCTCCGCGACTCGGTGCGCCACATGGAGACCGGCTACCTGGTACCCCACGGCGACGTTGCCGCGCTGGCCGCGCGCATGCTGGAGCTCGCCGGCGATCCCGACCTGGTCGCCCGGCTGGGCGGCCGGCGCCCGCCGGTTCGCCGAGCGGCTGACCTGGGATCGGGCCGCCGCCGAGACCGAGCGGCACCTTCTGGACATCATCGCCGGCTCGGCCTGAGGCCGGGCCAGGAGGATTCCTCTCATGCAGACGACGATCACCGCCCGCCACTGCGAGATTTCCGAGGCGCTTCGCGAGCGCGCCCTCACCGTCGTCGAACGGCTGGGCAACATCGCCAACCGGCCGATCGAGGCGACCGTCGTCTTCGACATGGAGGGACTGAGCCAGATCGCGGAGCTGCGGCTGCACGTCTCGCGGGGTGAGGTGCTCGTCGCCAAGGGAGAGGCCGAGGACCACCGCACCGCGCTCGACCGGGCGGAGGACAAGCTCCGCAAGCAGCTGGAGAAGGCTCGGCACGCCCGCGACGCACCGCGGTCCTCGCAGGCCAATCAGCTCTGATGCTCCGCCTCCGGGACTTCCTCTCCCGCCGGGGCGATCCGCTCCAGCTCGAGGCCCTCACCGGCGAGCTGGGGCTCGACCGGCAGCTCCCCGATGCCGAGGTCGCGGGGCCCGGGCCTGGCGCTGGCCGGCTACACCGGGCGCTTCGCCCCCAACCGGCTGCACGTGTTCGGCGAGACGGAGATCACCTACCTGCATTCGCTCGCGGCCGAGGACCGGCGGAAGTTCGCTGGAGAAGTTCTTCGAGTTCGAGCTGCCCTGCATCTTCGTCACCAAGGGTCAGGAGGTGCCGGCCGAGATGCTGGAGCTGGCCCGGGCCCGCGGCGTGCCGGTGCTGCGCAGCAAGCTCAAGACGGCGGAGTTCTACCGCCGGGTGAAGCCGATCGTCGAGGAGGCGTTCGCCCCCCGCACCACGCTCCACGGGTCGCTGGCCGACGTCTACGGCGTCGGCCTGCTCTTCGTCGGGCGCTCGGGCATCGGCAAGAGCGAGTGCGTGCTCGACCTGGTGGAGCGGGGCCACCGCCTGGTGGCCGACGACGTGGTGCAGGTGATCCGCCGGGGGAACGACATCCTGATCGGCCGGGGGCACGAGCTGGCCGCGCACCACATGGAGATCCGCGGGATCGGGCTGATCGATATCCCGGCGCTGTTCGGCGTGCGCGCGGTGCGGCAGCAGAAGCGGATCGAGGTCGTGGTGCAGCTGGACGACTGGGAGACCGCCAAGGACGCCGACCGGACCGGCCTCGCCCGGGAGGAGACCACCATCCTCGACGTCGCGGTGCCCCGCGTGGTCGTCGCCGCTCAATCCCGGGGAAGAACATCACGGTCATCTCGGAAGTCGTGGCGATGATGCACCTGCTCCGCTACTCCGGGGTGGACGTGGCCGCCGCGTTCAACGCCCGGCTGATCAAGCGGATGAAGGAGCAGCGCGGGGTGCGCGAGTATCTTCAGGAAGACTATGAGTGATGCCCTGCGCGGGGTGGTGGTGTGCCATGGCGAGCTGGCGAAGGCGCTGGTCGAGGCGGCGGAGTCGATCAGCGGCGTGACCGGCGTCCTGCAGCCGGTCTCCAACTCCGGCTGCGACCGCGACGCGCTCGAGACCCGGGTGGCCGAAGCGGTCGGCGGACGCCCGGCCGTGGTCTTCGTCGACCTCCCCTCCGGCTCGTGCCTCTTCGCGGTGCTCAAGCGGCTGCGCGCGCATGCCGGGCGTCAAGGTCGTGACCGGCGTCAACCTCGCGATGCTGGTGGATTTCGTCTTCCACCTCTCCCTCACCCCCGAGGCCGCGGCGGAGCACGCGCATCGCGGCCGGAACCAAGGCGATCCGGATTCCCTGATGGCCATCGTGCTCTTTCGGGTGGACGACCGGCTGATCCATGGACAGGTGGTCGTGGGCTGGGGCCGTCCGCTCGGCGTCAACCGGATCGTGCTGGTCGACGACCAGGTCGCGGCGAGCGCCTGGGAGCAGGACCTCTACCGGATGGCGGTGACGCCCGATGTCGAGGTGGCGTTCTTCACCGTTGCGCGATGCCGCGGCCCGGCTCCGGGACTGGCAGGCGGACGTGCGCCGCACCCTGGTCCTCACCGGCGACCTCGATACCATGGCCGCGCTCCACGCCGCCGACCCGGTGACGGTGCACCGGATCAACCTCGGCGGCATCCATCATCGCGCCGGCCGCCGGGAGCGGCTGCCGTATCTCTACCTGACCGACGATGAGATGACCCGGCTCGCCGCGCTGGAGGCGGCCGGCGCCGCGGTCGCCGGCGCAGGATCTGCCGACCACGCCTCCCGTCACGTTGAAGGCGTCTGGGATGACCGACCTCTCTCCGACCAGCGCGCTGCTGCTGGTGCTCTGGGGCACCCTCGTCGGCCTCGACCTGGTGAGCGTGCCCCAGGCGATGATGGCGCGGCCCGGTCGTCGCGGGCGCGGTGGCCGGATGGCTGGCGGGCGACGTCGAGGCCGGGCTCCGGGTCGGCGTGCTCTTCGAGCTGTTCGCGCTCGACGTGCTGCCGGTGGGGCGGTGCGCTATCCCGACTACGGTCCGGCCACCGTCGCCGCCGTGGCGCTGGCCGGCGGACTCGCCCTGGCAGTTCGCGCTCGGTCTGAGCGCCGCGCTCGGCCTGGCCCTCGCCGTGCTCGGCGGGTTCAGTCTCCAGCTGGTGCGGCGGGCCAACGCGCGGGCCATCCAGCACCGCTCCGCCGCGCTGGCGGCCGGCGAGAGCGGCGCGATCCGCCGGCTTCAGTACGGCTCGCTGCTCCGCGACGCGGCTCGCGGCGCCGCTGCTCACGGCCCTCGGCGTCGCATGCGCCTGCCATCCTCGGCGATCCGCTACGTCGCGGCTCGACCGCTCCACCGCGCTGGGGCTCACGCTGGTGGCGGTGGGATGCGGGCTCTCCGCCGTCATCGGCGGCGCGCTGCGGAGCGCCGGCCGCGGCCCCCGGCTCCGCTGGCTCGGCGCCGGCGCCGCTGGTCGGCCTGATCGTGGCGGCGCTGCGATGAACGGCGGATGGCGGGCGTGGCTCCGGCTCTTCGCGGTGCAGGGGACCTGGAACTACGAGCGGATGCTCGGCGTCGGCATGGGGTACGCCGCCGAGCCGCTGCTGGAGGATCTGAAGACGGTCGACCCGGTACGGCACACCGAGGCGGTGGTCCGGTCGGCCGAGTTCTTCAACTGCAACCCGAACCTGGCGGGGCTCGCCCTGGGCGCCACCGCCCGGGCGGAGTACGACGGCGTCCCCGGCGCGCAGATCGCCCGGCTCCGCACCGCGCTCTGCAGCCCGCTCGGCGCCCTGGGCGACCAGCTCTTCTGGGCCGGCCTGGTGCCGCTGCTGGTCGGCGGCGCGCTGATCGGCGTGGTGCTGGGCGCGACCTGGTGGGCGGTGCTCGGGTTTCTGGCTGCTCTACAACCTGGCCCGGGTCGCCACCGGCGTCTGGGCCCTCCGCACCGGGCTCGACGCCGGCATGGAGGTCGGCGGCGCGATCGCGCAGTCCTGGATCTCCAAGGCGATCGAGCGGGTCGGGCCCGCCGCCGGGCTTCGGCGTCGGCGCGGCGATCCCGCTGGTCGGCGGCCTGGTACCTCGAGGACATCGGCTGGCCGGCGGCGTTCGGCGCGCTGGCCGTGGCGGCGACCGGGGTCGCGGTGACCCGCTGGTTCGGCGCCTCGCTCACCACGGTGCGGTTCACCCTGCTCGCGCTCATCCTGCTCGTCGTCTTCCGCTGGGTGCTGCCATGATCGAGCGCGAGGCGACCATCGTGAATCAGGAGGGCCTGCACGCGCGGCCCGGCGGCGAAGATCGTCCGGCTGGCGAGCAGCTTCGACTCGCGAGATCGAGCTGTTCAAGGACGGCGTGCGCGGTGAACGGCAAGAGCATCATGGGCGTGATGATGCTGGCCGCCGAGTGCGGCAGCTCGATCATGGTCCGCGCCGACGGGCCCGACGCCGAGCAGGCGGTGGAGGCGCATCGCCCAGCTGGTGGCGGGAGGATTCGGGGAGCCATGAGCGAATCGCGCGTCGTGCGCGGCATCGGCGTGTCGCCCGGCGTCGCCATGGCGCCGGCGCTGATCGTCCAGTGGGACTTTCCCCGCGGTGCCGGACCGCGCCGTGGCGCCCGACCAGGTCGAGGTCGAAGTAAGCGCCTGCGCGAGGCGGTGGACGAGGTGGTCGCCCACCTGCACGAGCTGGGGCAGAAGGTGCTTCGCCGGGCCGGACCCGAGGAGGCCCGGATCTTCGACGCCCAGATCCTCATGGCGCAGGACGAGGAGTTCCTCAACTCGGTCGAAGTCCTCATCCGCAAGAACCAGCTTCAGCGCCGAGACCGCCTACGAGTTCAAGGCGCTGGAGCTGCGGAACCTGTGGTCCGGCGCGGCCCGGCTGCGGGAGCGGCTCGCCGACCTGCACGCCATCCAGCTGCGCATCATCAACCGGCTGCTGGGCCGCTCCGGCACCGAGCTCTCGGCCATGCCGACCGACGAGCAGGTCATCGTCGTCGCCCACGAGCTCTCGCCCGGGCTCACGGTCCAGCTCGACCGGGAGCACGTCGTCGGCCTGGTGAGCGAGGAGGGCACCCGCACCGCCCACGCCGCCATCCTGGCCCACAGCCTCGGCATCCCGGCGGTGATGGGCGCGGTCGGCGCGCTGGCGCAGCATCCCCAACGGGACCATGCTGCTGCTCGACGGCCAGAGCGGCATCATCGTCCTCGACCCCACCCGGGACGAGCTGGACGACGCCAAGACCCAGGTCAGCCGCCGCCACAAGCTCGAGCTGCAGCTCGAGGGCGTGGTCGATCAGCCGGCGGTGACGCCCGGAAGGCCGACCGATCCTGCTGATGGGCAACGTGGACCTGCCCGAGGAGATCGAGCCGGCGCTGCGGCTCGGCGCCCAGGGCGTCGGCCTGCTGCGGACCGAGTTCCTGCTCACCGGCCGGGCCACGCTGCCGACCGAGGACGAGCAGGCCACCTACTTCCGCCGGGTGGCGCTCGCGTTCCCCGACCGCACGGTCATCATCCGGTCGTTCGACCTGGGCGGCGACAAGTTCCCGGTCGCCTTCAAGGCGCCGCACGAGGCCAACCCGTTCCTCGGCTGGCGCTCCATCCGGGTCTGCCTGGACGAGCCGGAGGTGTTCCGCCCCCAGATCCGGGCGGTTCTCCGGGCGGCCTGGGGCCGCGACGTCCAGCTGATGCTGCCGCTCGTCACCCGGGTCGAAGAGGTGCTGGAGACCCGGGCCATCGTGCAGGAGGAGGCCGCGGCGCTCAAGGCGGCCGGCGTGCGGGCGGCCGAGACGCTGCGCGGTCGGCGTGATGATGGAGACGCCCGCCGCGGTCCTGATCGCCGACCGGCTGGCCGAGGTCAGCGCGTTCTTCAGCGTGGGGACCAACGACCTCACCCAGTACACCATGGCGGTGGACCGGGGCAACGCGCGCCTGGCCGACCGCTTCACGCCGCACCATCCGTCGATCGTGCGCCAGCTCCACCGGGTGGTGGAAGTGGGCCGGGCGGCCGGCCTGCCGGTGAGCGTCTGCGGCGAGATGGCCTCCGAGGCGCTGAGCGCCGTGCTGCTGATCGGCCTGGGCTACGACCGCCTCAGCGTGTCGCCGCCGGCGCTGCCGCTGGTCAAGTGGGTGGTGCGCACGGTGCCGGAGGAGGCCGCCCGCCGGGCGGCGGAACAGCGCGCTCGCCGCCTCGAGCGCCGCCGAGGTCTCGGCGGCGCTGCGCGACACGGTCAGCGAGTTCATCGACGTGCGCCTGCTCGACCCCAGCTCGGCGTTGCCGGGGAGGGGACGGGTGGGTAGCTTGAGGCCGAGCTAGAACGGGTGCAGCAGTGGGCAGGCGGGCAGCGGGCGGGTGCATCCGCATCTGCCCGTCTGCCCGTCGCCCGACTGCCGACACTGACATCGAGACGCACTGTCATGCCCCAAGCGCCACGTCTTCACCTCCGAGTCGGTGACCGAAGGCCATCCGGACAAGGTGGCGGACCAGATCTCCGACGCCGTGCTCGACGCCATCCTGGCGCGGGATCCGGCCGGGCGGGTCGCGTGCGAGACCCTGGTCACGACCGGCATGGCGGTGGTGGCCGGGGAGATCACCACCAGCACCTACGTCCACATCCCCGATCTGGTGCGGGAGACGGTGGAGTCCATCGGCTACACCGACGCCGCCTACGGCTTCGACGGCCGGACCTGCGCGGTGCTCACCTCGATCGACCGGCAGTCGCCCGACATCGCCATGGGCGTGGACTCCGGCAAAGCGAAGGAGCAGGGCGCCGGCGACCAGGGCATGATGTTCGGCTACGCCACCAACGAGACCCGGGAGCGGATGCCGCTGCCGATCATGCTGGCGCACCGGATCGCCGAGCGGCTCGCCGCCGTCCGCAAGGGGCTGCCGGGACACCCGCACATCGACTGGCTCCGGCCCGACGGCAAGTCGCAGGTCTCGGTGGAGTACGAGGACGACCGCCCGGTCGCGGTGCGCACCGTGGTGGTCTCCACCCAGCACGCCGAGCGGCGCGGCTCGCGCCAGCTGGCCCACGGCACCATCCGCGAGGCGGTGATCGAGGAAGTCATCAAGCCGGTGCTCGACGCGCAGGGCCTCGAGTACCGCGGCACCAAGTTCCTGATCAACCCCACCGGCCGGTTCGTCATCGGCGGCCCCCACGGCGACGCGGGGCTCACCGGCCGCAAGATCATCGTCGATACCTACGGCGGCATGGCCCGCCACGGCGGCGGGCGCCTTCAGCGGCAAGGACCCCTCGAAGGTGGATCGCTCCGCCGCCTACGCCGCCCGCTGGGTGGCCAAGAACGTGGTGGAGGCCAAGCTGGCCCGGCGGTGCGAGGTGCAGGTGGCCTACGCCATCGGCGTCGCCCGGCCGGTGTCGGTCATGGTGCAGACCTTCGGCACCGGCGCGATGCCCGATGCCGCAGATCGAGCGGATGGTGAACGAGGTGTTCGACCTGACGCCCAAGGGCATCATTGACGCCCTCAAGCTGCAGGCGGCCAATTTACCGGCAGACGGCCACCTACGGTCACTTCGGCCGGCGGCCCACCACCGGCGTCTATCAGAACGGCACCAAGGACCATGAAGGTCGACCTATTCACCTGGGAACGGACCGACCGCGTGAAGGACCTGCTGTCGGCCGCCCGATGAGGAGCGCATGAGCGTGCAGACCGAAGTGGCCAAGTACGACATCAGGGACATCGGCCTGGCCGACGAGGGCAAGCGCCGGACCGAGTGGTCCGAGCGGTCCATGCCGGTGCTGCGGCAGATCCGCGCCCGCTTCGCCAAGGAGAAGCCGCTCAAGGGCACCCGGCTCTCGGCCTGTCTCCACGTCACGACCGAGACCGCCAACCTGATGATCACGCTGCGGGCGGCCGGCGCCGAGATCGCGCTCTGCGCCTCCAACCCGCTCTCCACCCAGGACGACGTCGCGGCGCACCTGGTCCGCGATCACGGGGTCCACGTCTACGCCATCAAGGGCGAGGACCACGAGACCTACTACACCCACATCGCCCAGGCGCTCGCGTTCGGTCCCGACATGACGCAGGACGACGGGGCCGACCTGGTCGGATCGCTGCACATGATCGCGCTCAACCGGCTCGACGACCTGGCGCCGCCGATCCGGAAGTGGGTCGAGACGCTGTCGCGCCGACGAGCGGCGAGCGCTGGTCGCGGGCGTGCGCGGCTCCACCGAGGAGACCACCACCGGCGTCATCCGCCTCAAGGCGATGGCGAAGGAGGGCGTGCTCCAGTTCCCGATCATCGCGGTGAACGACTCGAGCACCAAGCACATGTTCGACAACCGCTACGGCACCGGCCAGTCGACCCTCGACGGCATCGTCCGGGCGACCAACCTGCTGCTGGCGGGAAGCACCGTGGTGGTGGCGGGCTACGGCTGGTGCGGCCGGGGCGTGGCGATGCGGGCCCGCGGGGCCGGCGCCCACGTGATCGTCACCGAGGTGGATCCGCTTCCGGCGCTCGAGGCCCGGATGGACGGCTTCGAGGTCCGGCCGATGGCCGACGCCGCGCCGATCGGCGACCTGTTCATCACCCTCACCGGCAACATCCACGTCATCCGGTCCGGAGCACTTCTCCGCGATGAAGGACGGCGCGATCGTCTGCAACTCGGGCCACTTCAACGTCGAGCTCGACCTCGAGGGCCTGGGCCGGATCGCCTCCGAGCGGCGCACGGTCCGCAACCTGGTCGAGGAGTACGTGGTCAAGGGCCGCCGGATCATGGTGCTGGGCGAGGGCCGGCTGATCAACCTGGCCGCCGCCGAAGGCCACCCCGCGAGCGTGATGGACATGTCCTTCGCCAACCAGGCGCTCGCCGCCGAGATGCTGGCCAAGGAGTCGAAGACCCTGGCCAAGGCGGTGCACCGGCTTCCCGCGTCGGTGGACCAGGAGATCGCCCGCCTCAAGCTCCAGAGCATGGGCATCAGCATCGACACCCTCACCGCCGAACAGGCGAAGTACCTGGCCAGCTGGGATGCCGGGACCTGAGGCACGAGGTGGAGCGAGCGTGCAACGAGAACAGCGGGAAAAGTGAAAGGTAAAAAGTGAAAGGGGGGTCGGCGTGGTTCGGTCGGCCCCCTTTCACCTTTCACCTTTTACTTTTCACGTAGTGGTCAGTTTTGCCGGCTTGCATTCCCCACGTTAACGGGCACTTATTCGCTCTATGATCGAAGTGACGGTGGCGCACCTGGGGCTCGACCGGACGACGAACACCCCGGTCGTGATCCTGAGGGAAAAGGAGGGGGCCCGGGTGCTGCCCGATCTGGATCGGGCCGGCGGAGGCCAGCGCCATCGCCATGGAGCTGCAGGGCATGAAGGCGCAGCGGCCACTCACCCACGACCTGCTGAAGCAGATCCTGGTCGGGCTCGGCGGCGAGCTGCGCCGGGTGGTCATCAGCTCGGTCAAGGAGAACACCTACTTCGCCGAGCTGCTGATCCGGCGCGACGACCACGTCTTCCAGGTGGACGCCCGGCCCTCCGACAGCATCGCCCTCGCGCTCCGGATGCGGGCGCCGATCTACACCAGCGACCAGCTGCTCGACCAGAGCGGCGTCGAGACCGACGACCCGTCGCCCAATCCCTCGCTCGAGGCCGACAAGCTCAAGGAGTACCTCGAGAAGATGGATCCCCAGGACTTCGGGAAGTTCAATCCGTGATGGGGCGGAGACGAGGATTCAACACTGCACGCTAAGACCAAGAACGGCTGTAATTAAAGCGCCCGGAGCGAGCCCGGCGTTTCTGCTGTTCTAGGGCTTGGTTGCGATAGAACGGGCACAGTTGGGGCACAACGAAGCTGCCCATGCGGGGACTAGCCGTTGACGGCCCGACGCGACACATTCCCGCTTGCTGCCTCACGCTCTAGAGGACACGTGCCCCGTTCACCCGGCCGCGTACGTCGTTATCCGATCCGCCTGGCGGCCCTGCCTCCGCTGATCTTCTCTCTCGCCCTCGCCCTGGGCGCGACGGCCTGCAATCCGGTTGATGACGCCACGGGTCTCGATCCCGAGCCCGGTGGCGGGATCCGTGGTACGGTCACGTCCAGCCTGTTCGGACCCCTGGCGAACGCGCTGGTGACGGTGAGCCCCGGCGGCCAGACCGGCACCAGTGACCCGTCCGGGAACTATTTGATCGAGGGACTCACTCCCGGATCGGGGAGCGTGGCCGTCACCGGCACGCCGTCAAGCTGCTTCCCGGCGGCACCGCAAACCGTGTCGGTCGCGGCCGGCGTCATCGCGGATGCGGATTTCAATCTGATCTGCCGCCCAATCCTGTACTCGCAGCAGGTGCCCTCGCACCTCGACAGCATCGGGATTCCGGCGTTCGAGATCTTCTCCATTCGGGCCGATGGCTCGGGGCAGACCGCTATCACCAACGACAACCTGACATACATGGATCCGACCTGGTCGCCCGACGGGAGCCGGATCGCCTATACCTTCGATGGGCTTGTGGTGATAAACGCGGACGGCACCGGCCGGGTCGCGCTGATCCCGTACGCCGACGGCCTCCATATAGCGGACCCGGCATGGTCGCCGGATGGGTCCCGGATCGCGTTCGCCCGCTTGCTGCAGCCGTTCTTCCAGACGGATATCTGGCTGATCAACGCCGATGGGACCGGGCTGACCCAGGTTACGATGACTGATGACATCTTCGAGGAGTATCCGACCTGGTCGCCGGACGGGAGCATGATCGCGTTCTCTCGCGGAGACATCTGGAAGCGGAACCTGAGCACCGGGGTGGAGACCAAGCTGACCACCAATCCGTTCCATGACAGCTGGCCCACCTGGTCGCCGGATGGCAGCAAGATCGCCTTCGCTGCAACCGACAGGATCGACGACGGGTCCGGCAACAACTTCTACGAGCTCTTTACCATGAACCCGGACGGCACCGGGCTGACTCGGGTCACCAGTGACGAGTTCAGGGATCTGCAGCCGGCCTGGTCGCCGGACGGATCGACGCTGGTCTACACCAGCATCCGGTTGGGCACCCCGGCCATATTCACCGTGGAGGTGGCGGGTGGCACGCCGGAACGGCTGACCCCGCTCTCCCAGTGGAGGCAATGGTTCCCGACCTGGTAGGGCCTGCGGGGTCCATCTCAATTGTTCCATGGTACCTCGCCGTTGCGGCTCCGTTCTTCGCCGCCGCGTTCGATGAATGGCCAACGGTGCGCCGCCACGCATAGATGCGCCCACAACACTCTCAACATGATCTACTCCGCGTCGTCAGAGCCACGCATCCGCTCGCGGACCTCCAGCACCACGTCTCTGAGGGCAGCAGCCGAGGCAGGTACCGCGCGCCAGGGCCCGAACAAGGGCTTCATCCCTTCCGGCGGCTAAGTGATTGTGCTTCAACACGGGCATCGGGAAGTTCAATCCCTGAGGGTCGTTCTCGCGGCTCTCGCCCTGCTGACCGCGGCACCTCTCGCCGCCCAATCCGTCACAGGAATCGTGTTGCGACCCGTCGGAGCCGACTCCGTGCCGGTGGCCGGCGCGCGCGTCGTGCTGCACCGGGTGACCGCCGCCGAGCAGGGCCCGGTCGATTCGACGGTGACCGGACGCGACGGCCGGTTTCGCTTCCGGTTCGCCCGTGACACGGCCGCGCTGCACCTCCTGAGCGCCCGGCATCACGGCATCGAGTACTTCTCCACCCCACTCGACAACGGCAGGACCCGCGGCGACGACGCGGTGACGCTGGTGGTGCACGACACCTCGAGCACCGCGCCGGTGGCCATCTCCACCCGCCACGTGGTGATTCCCCGAGCGGGGGAGGACGGCGGCCGCGAGGTGCTGGACCTGGTGCTGCTCGCCAATCGCGGCATCAGGACGCGGGTCGCCCCCGACTCCGCCGGCGCCTCGTGGAGCGGTCCGCTGCCGCGGGAGACCGAGGGGTTGGATCTGGGCGAGAGCGACGTGTCGCCCGACGCCGTGGTCCGCCGCGGCGATTCGGTGATCGTCTCGGCGCCGATCTCGCCGGGCGAGAAGCAGCTGGCGTTCCAATACCACCTGCCGCCGGGGCAGCACGACATCGGGATCCCGATCGGCGACCGTCCGGTCGCGTTCACCCTGCTGCTGGAGGAGCCGGAGGTCTCGGTCACCGGACTGACGCCGGCCGACAGCCAGCTCATCGAGGGCCGCTCCTTCCGCCGCTGGACGGGCGAGCTTCCGGCCAACGCGGTCGTCCGGGTGCGGCTGCCCGGCGCGGCGCCCGACAGCCGGCCGATCCTGGCGGCGATGGTGGCGCTCCTGGCCCTGGCGCTGCTGCTCGCCGCCTGGCGGCTCATGCCCAGGGCCCAGGCCGTCTCCACCGACCGCCTGCTAGGGGAGATCGCGCAGCTGGATACCCGCTATCAGGGCAGGGAATCGGAGACGGCGGCGGACGAGTGGGCGGGTTATCAGGAGCGCCGACGCGGGCTCAAGTCGGAGTTGGAGCGCGCACTTGCCCGGGAGTCGGGCGGCCGGTAAACTTGCCGCCCTTGTCACCGGATGGGCGGCCTCATCTCGGCTCTTCGGCACCTCGCCTGCGTTCTCGCGTTCGTCCTGCTGGCCTGCCGCCAGCCGGATCAGTCCTCAAGCGCCATCACTGTCGTAGATGATGCCGGCGATTCCGTACGGGTGCAGGCGCCCGTCGCCCGCGTCGTCTCGCTGATCCCGGCCACTACCGAGCTGCTGTTCGCCATCGGCGCCGGAGGGTCGCTCGTCGGCCGCACCGAATGGTGCGACTATCCCGCGGCCGCCGCCGCGGTGCCCAATCTCGGCGCGGGCATCAACCCCAACGTCGAAGCGGTCCTCGCCACCCGCCCCGATCTCGTCATCCTCTACAACTCGGCCCAGCACGCGGCGGTCGCCGCACGCCTCCGCGGCCTCGGCATCCCCGCGATCCGACTCAACACCGACGCCCTTACCGATGTGCCCCGCCTGTCTGGGCTGCTCGGCGAGCTGACCGGCCGGCGGCGGGACGCCGACTCGCTGCGGTCGGCGTTCGACACCGCGCTCGCCTCGGCCACCGTCGATTCCGCGCCGGGCCGCCGCCCGAAGGTCCTGCTGCTGGTCTGGGAGCAGCCGCCGATGACGATCGGCCGGGGCAGCTTCCTGAGCGAGCTGGTGGAGCGCGCCGGCGGAGGGAACCTCTTCGAGGACATCGCCGCGTCGGCGGCGCCGGTGAGCATCGAGGCGGTGAGCGTTCGGGATCCCGACGTGATCTTCAGAACCACCGCGGGGCCCTCCAGCTTCGCCAACCGGCCCGAGTGGCGCGTGGTCCGCGCCGTGAGAGAGCGCCGGTTCCTTGATGTGTCCGGCTCCGAGTTCAACCGGCCAGGCCCTCGATCGCCAACGGCAATCCGCGAGCTGTCCCGGCGTCTGCGTGAGGTGAGCCGATGAGGGGACGGACCGCGCTGCTGATCTTCGCGGTCGCGGTGCTCTCGCTAGCGATCGGGCTCTCCGCCGGCGCGGTTTCGCTCTCGCCGGCCGAGGTCTGGGACAGTCTTTGGCGGGCGGACGCGCCGGGGTCGGTCATCGTGCGGGAGCTCCGGGTGCCGAGAGTATTGCTCGCGTTTCTGGTGGGCGGCAGCCTCGCGATCTGCGGTGCCGCGCTCCAGGCCATGATCCGCAATCCGCTCGCCGAGCCCTACCTGCTCGGCCTCTCGGGCGGCGCAGGGCTGGGGGCGGTGATCGCCCTGGCCTCCCGGTCGGCCGGACCATGGGCCGTCCCCGTGGCCGCCTTCGCCGGCGCGCTCGCGGCGGTCGGGCTGGTCTATCGGCTGAGCCTGGTGGCTGGGCGCCGGCTGGACCCGCGGGTGCTCCTCCTGTCCGGCGTCGTAGTCGGAGCCTTCGCCGGCGCGCTGATGAGCGCGATCATCGTGGTCTCCGACGCCCCCACCGTTCGCAACGCGTTTCTCTGGCTGCTCGGCGGGTTCGGCGCCGCCTCCTGGCAAGCGCTCGGCGTGTTCGCCGCCTACGCGGCACTCCCGCTCGCGGCAATCATCTGGAGCGCCCGGTCGCTGGACCTCATCGCCCTCGGCGAAGAGTCGGCGCACCACCTCGGCGCCGAGGTCGACCGCACCAGGCGGCTGATCTACCTGTCGACGGCCCTGCTCACCGCCGCCAGCGTCGCGGTCTGCGGCATCATCGGGTTCGTCGGGCTGGTGATCCCCCACGCCGTGCGCACCGTCGCCCGGCCGATCCACCGGACGCTGCTGCCCCTGGTCTTCGCCGGCGGCGGCTCGTTCCTGGTGCTCTCCGATGCCGTCGCCCGGACCATCGCCCGCCCGCTCGAGCTGCCGGTGGGTGTCATCACGGCGCTGGTCGGCGTCCCGATCTTCGCCCTGCTGCTCCGGCGGAGCGTGGCGTGAGTCTCGAGGCTCGCGAGATCGCGGTGCGCTACGGCCGCCGGCCGCTGGCCCTCGACGGGGTGAGCTGTGCCGCGGCCGCGGGACAGTTGCTCTCGGTCGTGGGACCGAACGGCAGCGGCAAGAGCACCCTGGTGCGGGCCCTCAGCGGACTGGCGCCCGTGGAGCGGGGTGAGGTGCTGCTCCAGGGGAAGCGCCTCGCCGGGTGGAGCCGCCAGGCGCTGGCCCAGGTCATGGCGGTCGTTCCGCAGGGCGAGGACGTGGTGTTCCCCCTGCGCGTGGCCGAGACCGTGATGCTCGGCCGCTATGCCCGGCTCCGGCCGCTGGCCGCGCCCGGGCCGTCGGACTACGCCGCCGTCGGCCAGGCCCTGGCCCGCTGCGACGTGACCCATCTGGCCGAGCGGACGATCGACTCGCTCAGCGGAGGGGAATGGCAGCGGGTGCGGTTGGCTCGCGCGCTCGCGCAGGAGCCCAAGGTGCTGGTCCTGGACGAGCCCACGACCTCGCTCGACGTGCGCCACGAGATGGAGCTGTTCGAGCTGGTGCGCGGGCTGGTGGATGGCGGGCTCGCCGGCCTGGTCATCACCCATCATCTCAATCTAGCCGCGCGGTTCGCCGACCGGATGATCCTGTTGAACGAGGGCCGGGTCGCCGCGGAGGGGCGCCCGGTCGAGGTGCTGCGCCGCGAAGTGCTCACCGATGTCTTCGGCTGGCCGGTCCAGGTGGTCCCCTGGTCCGACGGGTCGCCCCAGGTCGTCCCCCTCCGGTCCCATGAAGTGCAGGGCCCCTGACCAAGCCGGAAGCTCGGTTCCGGCGTATTTTTCAAGGGTGCCAAACACCATGACTCGTCTCGCCCGCCTGGCCCTGGCGGCCGCGGCCGCGCTCGGCTGCGCCGACACCAACGCGCCGCCGCCCGAGCCGCTCGAGCTGCTGCTGGTGGCCAACCGCCAGGCCAACTCGCTGACCATCGTGCCGGTCGATGGGGCGAGCCTCCGGCGTCGGTGCCCCTGGGGAGCCCGGGGTCTCCCCGACCGGTGTCGCGGCCCGGGAGGGAATCGCCGTCGTGCCGCTGGGCGACGGCCGACGCGGTGGCGGTGGTCGATCTGCTGAACCGCCGCGTGCTCCAGCGGATCCAGCTGGCGGAAGGCTCCGGGGCCACCGGCGCCATCATGGTGAACGACTCCATCGCGTATGTCGCCAACCCCGGCCTCAACACCATCTCCCGGGTCAACGTCTTCACCCGCGAGACCGCGGAGGTTCCCGTCGGGGTCACGCCCCAGGGATTCGCGGTCGCCCGCGGCCGGGTCTTCGTGCTGAACGGAAACCTGGACCAGACCGGCGAGCCCGCCGGACCGAGCTGGATCACCGTCATCAATCCGGCGACGAACGAGCCCGCCACCGGCATCGATTCGATTCCGCTCACCGGCCCGGGCAACGCCGCGTTCGCGACCGTCGCCGGCGACGGCCTCCTCTACGTGGTCAACCGGGGCCGCACGACGCCCGCCGAGGGGCGGCTGTCGGTGGTCGATCCGCTGGAGCGCCGGGAAGTCGCGAGCTTCGCCGGCCTCGGCCTGCTGCCGGGACCGGTCGCGACCGATGGGCAGTCCCGCGTCTTCGTCAGCCTCCGCGACGCGAGGGGCTGCTGGAGTTCAACACCGACAGCAACGCCGTCGTGCGAGGGGAAGGCGAGGGGGTTCCGATCCCGGGGAACACCGGCGTGGCCGTGGACAGCGACGGCTCCGGATCTACGCCATCGAGGCGGGCGGGTGCGCGCCGGGGCAACCCGGCGTCGCCCACGTGCTCGACGAGCTCTGCAAGAGATCGGCCGCATTCCGCTTGGCGCGGTGCTCCGCGGGCGCGACGGTGGTCCGCATCGGGCTGGAGGCCGGCGACTTCCCTGACAGCACGGTATCTTTCTCCATGCCCCAGCTCGACACGCCGGCGATCGTTCTCTCCACCCTCCGCTACAGCGAGACCTCCAAGATCGTCCGCCTGGCGACGCGGGACCACGGGGTCCAGAGCGCGATCGCCAAGGGCGCGCTGCGTCCCCGCAGCCGGTTCGGCGCCTCGCTCCAGTTCGCTGAGCGAGGGACAGGCCCGGCTGCTGGTGAAGGAGCACCGCGAGCTGCACACGCTCGCGAGTTCGATCTGCTGCGGCTGCACGTCGGCCTCGCCGGCCGACCTCGAGCGCTACGCCACCGCCTCCGCCCTCGCCGAGGTCATGCTGCGCTTCGCGCCCGCCGATCCCCATCCCGAGAGCTACGATCTGCTGCGCGACGCCCTGGGCCTGCCTGGAGGTGGCGCCCGATGCCGAGCTCGAGGCGCTCGGCTTCCGCGCGCTGTGGCAGCTGGTGAGCACGCTGGGCTTCGCGCCCGAGCTGGACGCCTGCGTGCTCGACGGCACGCCGCTGCCGCGCGAGGGCGGCCTCGCCGTTCAGCACCCGCGAAGGCGGCGCGCTGTGTCCCACCTGCGCGGCGGGCCACGGCGCCACCCAGCTCCCGGCCGAGGCCCGCGCCGATCTGCAGACGCTGATCGATGCGCGACGGCCCGCTCCCGCGTACTCGACCAGCCGCCACGCCGAATCTCACCGCCGGCTCCTCGCCCGCTACATCCGCTACCACCTGGGCGAGGGCGCCGATCTGCCCGCGCTCGAATTCTGGCTCCGCCGTCCCTGGATGGCGGCGTGATCATCGGCACCGCGGGGCACATCGACCACGGGAAGTCGGCCCTGGTGACCGCGCTGACCGGGCGGGCCATGGACCGCCTGGCGGAGGAGCGCCGGCGGGGCATCACCATCGATCTCAACTTCGCCCCGCTGAGCTTGGGCGAAGGCATCATCGGCAGGGGTGGTGGACGTGCCGGGCCACGAGGACTTCGTCCGCACCATGGTGGCCGGCGCATCCGGGGTGGATCTCGCGCTGCTGGTGGTCGCGGCCGACGAAGGCATCATGCCGCAGACGCTGGAGCACCTGGCCGTGCTGGAGCACCTCGGCGTGCCGCGGGGCATCCCGGTCGTGACCAAGGCCGACCTGGTCGATCAGCGACTGGCTCGAGCTGGTGGCGCTGGAGCTGGGCGAGCGGCTGGCGGGCTCGACGGTGAGTTCGATTCGCCGGTCTGCGTGTCGGCGCAGGACGGGGCAGGGCATCGACCAGCTGCGCGAGCGGATCGCCGGGCAGCGCGCGCTCTCGCACCGGCCAGTCGATCCTGGTGATCGTGTTCCGGCTGCCGGTGGATCGGGCGTTCTCCGTGGCGGGCGTCGGCACGGTCGTCACCGGCACCGCGTGGTCGGGTCCGGATCGGGGTGGGAGACGAGGTGCGGCTGCTGCCCGGCGGGGGCACGGGACGGGTCCGCTCGATCGAGATGCACGGCCGCCCCGTCGAGCGCAGCGAGCCGGCCTCGCAGCCGCACGGCGATCGGGATCTCCGGGATCGAGCGAGCGGAGGTGGCGCGGGGATCGGTCGCTGGTCGCCGCCGGCGACGCGTGGGAGACGACCACGGCGACTCGACGTACAGCTCGCGCTGGACGCGGCGGCGCCGCGGCCGCTGGTGCAGCGCACCCGGGTCCGCGTGCACCTCGGCACCGCGGAGACGATCGGCCGGGTCTCACCTCGGGCGGCCGATCGAGCCCGGCGAGGCGCGGCCTGGCCCGGCTTCGCTCTGGAAGCGCCGGCGGTGGCGCGGGGGGGAGATCGCTTCGTGCTCCGCAGCTTCAGTCCGGTCGCCACCATCGGCGGCGGGGTCGTCCTGGATCCGGCCCCGCCGCGGCGCGGCGCCGCCTGGCCGGCGGGGCTGGCGTCGCCGGAGCCGCGCGGTCCGCCTGGCGGCGCTGGTGCGAGCGCCGAGCCAGGGGACTCGCGTCGAAGGCGCTCCCCCAGCTCCTGGGGCTGCCCGGCCGACGCGGCAGCGAGCTTGGCGCAGCGAGCGACGGACCTGCGCCAGGTGGGAGACTCTGGGTCACCGGGCCGCGATGCTGGAGACCGCGGGCCGCGCGCTGGACCTCCTGCGGCGCTACCACCGCGCAGCATCCGGCCGATCGGGGGATGCCGCTGGAGACGCTGCGCCGCGCCCTTCGCGCTCCGGAGCCGGTGGTCGAGGCCGTGCTGGACGACCTGGTGCGCGGAAGGGCGGATGCGGCGGCTGGAGGGACGGGCGGCGCTGGCCGGGTTCGCCCCGCGCGCGGCGGGTGGAGACGGCCGCCGTGGACGAGATCGTCCGGCTGGTGGAGGCAGGCGGGCTGACTCCGCCGAGCGTCGCCGAGCTGGCGCGGCAGACCGGCCGGCGCGGACGTGGCGGCGATCCTGCGGCTTGCCGCCGCGGCTGGGCGGGTCGAGGCGGTCGAGCGCGGACCGCTACTACGCCCGGGCGGCCCTGGACCGGTTCGTGCAGGCGCTCCGGGAGACGGGCGCCGAGGCGGCCGTCGTGCCCTCGCGGCTTGCGGGATCGGCTGGGGATCACTAGAAAGTACTTGATCCCTCTGCTCGAATGGGCTGATTTCAAAGGAGTTACAGCTATGGGACGGCGAGGTCAGACGGGTCCGGGTCGCCCATCCGCGCTTGACACTCAAACCGGCGGTCCGACCATCTTGCGAAGTACAGCACTGTTCCAATCCGTCCACCCGTCGGAGGTGCCCACCGTTCCACACCAAGTATGAAGAGGAGCGCCCATGGTCCGCTTTGCGTGGCCGGGGTGGTGGCTCGGGCTTCTGGTGGGCATTGGCTCTCCCGCTGCGGCACAGGCGAACCTGCCCCCGCCACGGATCGAGCTGAAGGAGAACTACCCCAATCCGTTTTTCCCGGCGACGACGATTCCCTTTTCGATCTCCAAGGAGGTCTGCGGCAGGGGACATCAGCCGGTGGTCAGCCTGAAGATCTACAACGTGCTGGTGCAGATGGTCGCGATTCCGGTGCTGGCCGACGGTTCGGCCGAGAGGCTCGACAGCCTCCGCTTGAGGTGCGGCGAGTATCAGGCGTACTGGGATGGGAAGTATCTCGACGGCAGGCGCGAGGCTACGCCGGGGATCTACTACTACCAGCTCTCGGTCGACGGTGAGCGGTACACCCGGAAGATGATCGCGCAGAGCCAGAGTCACGAATCAGCCATAGGGGCGACGAGCGTGTCGCCCCTATGTGCTTTGGAGACAGCTGTCATTTCGGCAGATTTCGGGGAACGAGCCTTGCCCCCGGGCAGGCGTGACCCCGAGCATGAGAGGTCGCGATGATCCGACCGGATCGGATGACCATCAAGGCGCAGGAGGCGTTCCGCGACGCGCGTCGAGGAGGCCCGCCGCCGGGGCAACCCCGTGGTGAACGACGCCCACCTGCTGCTGGCCCTGCTGCAGCAGCCCGAGGGCGTGGTGCAGCCGCTGCTGCAGAAGGCCGGGCGTCAACGTCACCCGGCTGCCGGAGGAGGTGGAGCGGGAGATCGGCCGCGTTTCCCCAAGCAGGAAGGCGCGGGCGGCCGAGCCGACGTTCAGCCGGGAGCTGCACCGGGTCTTCGACCGGGCCGAGCAGGACGCCCGGAAGATGGGCGACGCCTACGTCTCGACCGAGCACCTGCTGCTCGCGCTGGCCGAGGAGAAGGGCACCGCGGCCCGCACGCGTGCTCAGCGCTCAAGGCGTCTCGGCGGACGACCTCCGCCGGCGCTGGAGGAGGTGCGCGGCTCCCACCGGGTGACCGACCAGTCGCCCGAGGAGAAGTACCAGGCGCTCGAGCGCTACACCCGCAACCTCACCGACCTGGCCCGCCGCGGAAAGCTCGACCCCGTGATCGGCCGGGACGAAGAGGTGCGCCGGGTCATGCAGGTGCTCTCCCGGCGGACCAAGAACAATCCGGTGCTGATCGGCGAGCCCGGGCGTGGGCAAGACCGCGATCGTCGAGGGGCTGGCCCAGCGGATCGTGAACGGCGACGTGCCCGAGTCGCTGCGCGACCGCGAGCTGGTGGCGCTCGACATCGCGCAGCTGCTCGCCGGCGCCAAGTTCCGGGGCGAGTTCGAGGAGCGGCTGAAGGCGGTGGTCAAGGAGCTGACCGAGAGCGAAGGCAAGTACATCACCTTCATCGACGAGCTGCACACCATCGTGGGCGCCGGCGCGGCCGAGGGCGCGATCGACGCGAGCAACATGCTGAAGCCGGCGCTGGCGCGGGGCGAGCTCCGCGTGATCGGCGCCACCACGCTCGACGAGTATCGCAAGCACATCGAGAAGGACGCCGCGCTCGAGCGGCGCTTCCAGCCGGTGCTGGTGGGCGAGCCGAGCGTGGCCGACACCATCGCGATCCTGCGCGGCCTCAAGGAGAAGTACGAGGTGCACCACGGCGTGCGGATCACCGACAACGCGCTGGTCGCCGCGGCGACGCTCTCCGACCGCTACATCGGCGACCGCTTCCTCCCCGACAAGGCGATCGACCTGGTGGACGAGGCGGCGAGCCGGCTCCGGATCGAGATCGACAGCCTGCCGCAGGAGATCGACGAGGTCGAGCGCCGGCTGGTGCAGCTCGAGATCGAGCGCCAGGCCCTGCTCAAGGAGAAGGACAAGGCGGCGACGCGAGCGGCTCGCGGCGGTGGAGCAGGAGATTGCCGAGCTGCGGGAGCGCAGCGCCGGCATGAAGGCGCAGTGGCAGGCGGAGAAGGAGACGATCGATCGAGATCCAGGCACATCAAGGCGGAGCTGGAGGACCTGCGAAGCGAGGTGGATCAGGCCACCCGGTCCGGCGACCTCCAGCGCGCCGCGGAGCTGCGCTACGGCCGGATTCCCGAGCTGGAGCGGGAGCTGGCGGAGCAGCAGCGCCGGCTGGCCGAGATCCAGGCCAAGGGCAGCTACCTCAAGGAGGAGGTGGACGCCGAGGACATCGCGGAGATCGTGTCGCGCTGGACCGGCATCCCGGTCTCGCGGATGATGGAGAGCGAGCGCGAGCGGCTGGCCCACCTGGAGCAGGAGCTGGCCCAGCGGGTGGTGGGCCAGGAGCAGGCGGTCACCGCCGTGGCCAACGCGGTGCGGCGGAGCCGGGCCGGCCTGGGCGATCCCAACCGGCCCACCGGCTCGTTCATCTTCCTCGGCCCCACCGGCGTGGGCAAGACCGAGACCGCGCGGGCGCTGGCCGAGTTCCTGTTCGACGACGAGCGGGCCATGGTCCGGCTCGACATGTCGGAGTACATGGAGAAGCACTCGGTGGCGCGGATGATCGGCGCGCCGCCGGGCTACGTCGGCTACGAGGAAGGCGGCCAGCTCACCGAGGCGGTGCGCCGCCGGCCCTACAGCGTCATCCTGTTCGACGAGATCGAGAAGGCGCACCCCGACGTCTTCAACGTGCTGCTCCAGATCCTCGACGACGGCCGGCTCACCGACAGCCAGGGCCGGGTGGTGGACTTCCGGAACTCGGTCATCATCATGACCAGCAACATCGGCAGCCAGTACATCGTGGAGGCCGGGGCGACGACGCGTGGGACCGGGTCGAGGAGCGGGTGCGCGACGAGCTGCGCAACCACTTCCGCCCGGAGTTCCTCAACCGGGTGGACGACATCATCGTCTTCCGTCCGCTGTCCCAGGACGACCTGGCGCGGATCGTGGATCTCCAGCTGGTCCACCTGGAGCGAGCTGCTGGCGCAGCGCGGACCTCAGGCTCGAGGTCACGCCCGAGGCCCGGCGAGCTGCTGGCGGAGCAGGGCTACGATCCGGTCTACGGCGCCCGGCCGCTCAAGCGGGTCATCCAGCGCGAGCTGCAGAACCGCATCGCGCTGGAGCTGCTGGAGGGCACCTTCAAGGAGGGAGATACCATCCGGGTGGAGCGCGACGGGCACAGACCTCAAGCTGGTGCACGCCCGCCGTCAGTCCCGGAGATGGCGAGTGCGTAGGGGCACGCCGTCGCCCAGCGACCTGACCGGCATGCAGGCGGCGCTCCGCCTGGCCCGGGCGGCGTCGGTGCGCGAGGAAGTGCCGGTCGGGCGCGGTCATCATCAGCGACGGCGACGTCCTGGCCGAGGCGCACAACGAGACGGTCCACCGCCGCGACCCCACCGCGCACGCCGAGTGCTGGCCCTGCAGCGGGCGCTGCAGAAAGTCGGCGAGGACCGGCTCCCCTTCGCGACCATGTACGTGACCCTGGAGCCCTGCGCCCAGTGCGCCGGCGCGCTGGTGCTCGCCAAGGTCGGGCCGCATCGTGTTCGGCGCCTACGACGCGCGCTGCGGGATGGCGGGGTCGGTCTACGATCTGCTCCGCCATCCCGCGGCTCAATCACCGGCCGGAGGTGCGTCGGCGGCCTGTTGGCCGAGGAGTGCGGGGACCTGCTGAAGCGGTTCTTCCAGAGCCGGCGGGCGACGCTCTAGCCCGCCTGCCCGCGCTCCCTACTTCTGCGTCAGGTTCTTCCGCAGCGCCCCCACGTCCAGCACCGGCATCCCACCCTCGGTCGGGCACGATCAGCACCACGTTGCTCGAGGTCCGCAGGTCGTGCAGCACCTCGAGGTACTGCTTGGTCAGCGCCTCCGCCGTCAGCGTCTGGTTCAGCAGCCGCTGCTGCTCGGCCTGGAGCCGGGCGACCTCGACCCGGTGGCGCTCGGTCGCGATCTGCTGCTCCTGGGCGATCTTGTTGTTGATCGCCTGGACCACCTGGGGCGGCGGCTGGAGGTCGCGGAGGAAGAAGGCGGTCACCGTGGCGATGCGGAACCGCTCGCCGCCGGCCCTCGGCGTGGTGACCAGCGCCGAATCCACCTCGGCCGACATGGTGCCCGCGATCCGGTTGCGCTGGGGGATGTCGTTGATCGAGAACTGCACCATCCCGTCCCGCACGCCGTTCCGGATGGCGTTCAGCACGACGTTCTGGATCTGCTCCTGGGCGCCCAGCTCGCGGAAGATGTGGGGCGCCTGCATCGGATCGATCTGCCAGCGCACCGCCACGTCCACCTGCATCCCCATCTGCTCGCTGGAGAGGGCGCTGATCTGCTCCGCCTCGGCGCTCCGGCGGGGGAACTGTTCCTCGCGAGTGGAGAAGCGCTCGATGTTGGACCAGGGCGTGACGAACCGGACGCCCGGCAGGAGCGGCCGGGGATCCACCTCGCCGAACGCGTGGCGGACGCCGACCTGGCCGGCGTCGATCACGATGACGCTGGACGAGACCAGGATGACCGCGCCGACGATCGCCGAGGAGATAGCCGCCGGTGCGGAGCAGCGTGGCGCTGGCGCTGGGTCCGGAGGCGCGCCGGCCGGCGGCCGCGGTGAACAGCAGGAACGCGGCGACGAGGATCGCGCCGCCGAGCATGAGGGAACCCATGTCTGCTCCTGGGGAAGGTGCAGAAAGGTAGACGGCGGCGCCCTCCTGCCCGGCCTGCCTTCGGCTACTTGCCCAGCTCGCCCAGCTCCGCCAGGTCCTTGTCGGTCAGCTCGAACTCGCGCCGGCCCGGATGTTGTCCTCCAGATGCCGCACCGACGACGTCCCCGGAATCACCAGCATGGCCGGCGAGCGCGCCAGCAGCCAGGCGAGCGCGATCTGATAGACGGTTGCGCCGTGCCGCTCGGCGACCCGGGCAGCGGCCCGCTCTCGGTCCAGCTCGCCGGCGGAGAGCGGGAACCAGGGGATGAACGCCAGCCCCTCCCGCTCGCAGTAGGTCACCTCGGCCTCCCACTCCCGGTCGGTGAGATTGTACCGGTTCTGTACCGAGACGATGGGGATCGCCTGCCGGGCGCGATCGATGTCGGCGGTGGTGACTTCGGAAAGCCCGACATGGCGGACCAGCCCCTCGCGCTGGAATTCGCGGATGACGTCGAACTGCTCCTTGGCGGGCACCTGGGATCGATGCGGTGGAGCTGCCAGAGGTCGATGCGGTCGAGCCGCAGGCGGCGGAGGCTGCCCTCGAGCTGCCGCGCGCAGGTACTCCGGGCCTCCCGTTCTCGCACCCACCGGTCCGGGACCGGGCCGCTCGAAGCCACCCTTGGTGGCGATCACCAGGCCCTCGGGGTAGGGATGGAGCGCCTCGGCGATCAGCTCCTCCGACACGTTCGGGCCCGTAGGAGTCGGCGGTGTCGATGAAGTTCACGCCCAGCTCGACCGCGCGCCGAAGCACCCGGATCGCCTCCGGGCGGTCGGCCGGCGGGCCCCAGATCCCGTCGCCGGTGAGGCGCATGGCCCCGAAGCCCATCCGCTTGACGGTGAGGTCGCCATCCAGGGCGACCGTGCCCGCCGCGGCGGCGGGACGGGGGCCGATCTCTTGGGTCGTCTGCATGTATCGTCTCCTGAAGGCGCGATTGCGCCGATTCGTTCAAGTGCCGTAGGGTACGTCTATGGTGCGGTCAGCCGGAGCTCGACTCCCCAGGGATCCTTCGCGACCGCGTCTCGCCGGCCTCTTGCCGGACCTCGTGACCGCCGGCGGCCAGCGAGCCCACGGCCGCGTCAGATATCCGCGCGGTCGGGCAGCCGCATCAGTCCATTCGAGGAGCCGGGCATCGCTCTCCGCCGGCGGGCGGAGCACCTGCGGCCCAGGTATTGGTGCCGAGGTGGTGATGGTAGCCGCCCGGCGGACATGAAGAGCGCCCCCGGGAAGTTCAGCACGATGCGGTCGAGCCCCAGACCGGCGTGGTAGAAGTCGCCGCGGCCGCGTCCAGATCGCCCACGTGGAGGTGGACGTGGCCCATGCGGGTGCCCGGCGGCATGCCGGCCCACGGCTGCGGCCCGCCGGCGCGGACCAGGTCCTCGAGGTCCAGCGGGTCGGTCGCCATCGCGAGTCCGGAGCCCTGCATCCGCCAGCTCGACCTGCGGGCGGTCGGCATACACCTCGATGCCCAGTCCGTCGGGATCGGTGAGGTAGAGCGCTTCGCTGACCAGGTGGTCGGCCATGCCGGCGTACTCGCCCAGCGATCGCGAGGTGGGCGACGAAGCGGCCGAGGGACGCCCGGTCGGGGAGGAGCAACGCGTAGTGGTAGAGCCCGAGCCGGCCGCGTCGGGGAACCGGCGTGGCGCCGCGGTCAGCTCGTCGAAGCTCGACCAGCGGCCTGGTGTCACCGTGGGCCGCGAGGATGGCGTCGCGACGGACTCCGCTCGGCGGCCCGGAGGCCGAGCACCCGCTCGTAGTAGGCCGAGCGACCGGTCCAGATCGGCGACCTGCAGCGTGACGGGACCGAGCGTCAGATCCGCCGGGGAGCCGGTAGCCCGGCGGCGCGACGGTGTAAGGCGCGGAACCGGCGCTGCTCAGGTCCTGGGACGGTCATGGTCTCCTCCCGTTTCATGTCACTGCCCTCCGCATCTTCGGAAGCTAGCCCGGTCCCCAGACTCGTGCGCGCCGCTGGAAAACTTCGGCCTGCGGATGTAAACTTCGCGCCCGAAAGCAGTTGTATTTGGTGAGGTGAGGTCGTTCAGGACAGGTGTCCGAGTGGCTGAAGGAGCCGGTCTCGAAAACCGGTATACCCGTAAGGGTATCGTGGGTTCGAATCCCACCCTGTCCGCTGTTTCCCGCCGAACTCTCCACGTGGCAGTTCGTTCTACGATCTCCATGCCTCCGCACCATCTCGAGTACCGCGCCACGGCCCAGGCCGAGCGTCACCCCTGGCACGCCAGCTCGGCGTCTGGGTCCGCGATCGCCATCGTCGTCGGCAGCATGATCGGCAGCGGCATCTTCCGGGTGCCGAGCGCCACGCTGGCGCAGGCCGGGACGCCGGGCGGGATGATGCTGGTCTGGGTGGTCGGCGGAGTGGTGGCGCTGTGCGGCGCGCTGACCCTGGCCGAGCTGGCCGCGCATCTACCCGCGAGCCGGCGGGATCTACGTCTACCTCAACGAGGCCTACGGGCCGCTGCCGGCCTTCCTGGTCGGCTGGCTGTTGCTGGTGATCGCGCCCGCCTCGATCGGCGCCGTCGCCCTGGTCTTCGCCGAGTACCTCGGCGCGACTCTTCCCGGCGCTCGCACGACCACGACCCGGCTGGTCGCCGCCGTCGCGGTGGTGTTGGTCGCCGCCTGGAACTACCGCTCGGTCCGCGTTCGGCGCCGCGATTCAGAACCTCTCGTCGGCCGCCAAGGTGCTCGCCATCCTCGGCGCTCACCGCGGCCGCGTTTCTCTCGGCATCGGCCGGAGGCGGCCGCGGCGGTCGAGCCCGGCGGGCCTGGCTGCCGACGAGCTGGGCCGGCTTCGGGCTCGGGCTGGTGACCGTGCTCTGGGCCTACAACGGCTGGCAGGACGCCACCTACGTCGGCGGTGAGATCAAGGATCCGGGCCGCAACCTGCCTCGCGCGCTGATCGTGGGCACGCTGCTCGTGACCGCGGTCTATCTCGCGCGTCAACGCGGCCTACCTCGCGGTGCTGCCGATGGAGGCGATCGCGCGCTCGCCGCTGGTGGCGGCCGACGTGGCGGTGCGGATCTGTTCGGCGAGGTCGGCAATGCGCTGATCGCGGCGCTGGTCTGCGTCTCGACCTTCGGCACGATGAACAGCGGGACCATGTGCTACCCGCGGATCTTCTACGCGATGGCGGAGGACCGGCTCTTCTTCCGCGAGGATCGCGGCGGTCCACCCGCGGTTCGGCACGCCCCACGCGTCGATCGCGCTGACCGCGGCGCTCGTCGATCTGCTATCTCTGGGTCCGGACCTTCGAGCAGCTGATCGAGGTCTTCATCCTCGGCATCCTGCCGTTCTGGGCGCTGGCGCCGGGGCGGTCATCGTGATGCGGCGCCGGCGCCCCGACCATCGCCGCGCCCTATCGCACGCCCGGCTATCCGTTGGTGCCGCTGCTCTTCATCGTGGCGACCATCGGGCCTGCTGCTCAACTCCCTCTTCCAGCAGTCCGGGCCGCACCGCTGGCGAGCTTCGGCGCGATCGCTGGCCGGAGTCCCGATCTACTACCTCTGGCGCAGGCCGGTGAGCGGACAGCCCCGACTGCCTTGGCCGGGCTGCCTTCTGGGACAGGCGCTGGGCGACGCGCTCGGGTTCGTGGTGGAGGCCAGGCCGCCCGAGATGCGGCCCGCGAGTACGTCGACGGAGTTTCTCCTAGCGCGGCCGCGCCGGCGAGCTGTCCCATCCCGACTTTCCCTTCGGCCAATACAGCGACGACACCCAGCTCGCGCGCGAGCTGCTGCTGAGCGTGCGCGGAAGCGGGCGGCTGGAACCCCGAGGCGTTCGCCCGGCGCCTGGCCGCGCTCTTCGCGAAGGGCCGCGACGTCGGCGCCGGGCCGGGTACCCGCGGCGCCGCGATGCGGCTCGCTGGCGGGAATTCACTGGAGCCGGTCGGGCACGCCCGGCGCCGTACGCCGGCAACGGCAGCGCCATGCGGGCGGCGCCGCTGGGCCTGCTGTTCGGGGATGCGACGCCGGCGCGATGGCGCGGGCAGCCGTGGAGCAGAGCGGCGTGACCCACCTCGACCCTCGCTGCGCCGCGGGCGTCGATCGCGGTCGCCGGCGCGGCCTCGCTCGCGACGCGAGGGCCGGCTCGGATCGAGCCGCCGCATTCCTCGGAGCCGCTCGCCGAGCTGACCGCGGCGGCCGACCGATCCGTCGCCGGCGGCGGTCCGGCGGTCTCGCGCGAGTGGGTCGCATCTCGCCCCCGCCGAGGCCGCGCGCCGGCTGCACGCCGAGGGTCTCGATCCCGAGTTCGCCGGACGAGTGGCGCGGGATCTCCGCCTTCGTGATGCCGAGCGTGGTCTGGAGCCTCTACGCGTTCCTCCACGCGCCCGACGACTACTGGACGACGGTCTGTACCGCGATCGCGGTCGGCGGCGACACCGATACCATGGCGGCGATCGCCGGAGCGATCTGCCGGAGCCCGGCTGGGCCCCGGCGCGCTGCCCGGCCGACCTCGTGCGCACGGCTCAACGACCGGGGCGACTGGGGAGCCGACGCGCTCGCCGATCTGGCCCGCGACGCCGCCCGTCTGGTCGGCGGCTGATCGGCGGGTTATAGTTGGCGGATCTACGCGATCGCGCCCAGAACCGCGAGGGAGACCCATGCCACACGGAAAGATCTACCAGGATGTCGCCGAGACGGTCGGCAACACGCCGCTCATCCGCCTCAACCGGCTCGGGGTGGGCCTGCCGGGCCGCATCGCGGTGAAGCACGAGGGCTACAACCCGTACGATTCGGTGAAGGACCGGATCGGCGCGGCGATGATCGACGACGCGGTGGAGAAGGGCCGGCTCAAGCCCGGGCATGGTGATCGTGGAGCCGACCAGCGGCAACACCGGCATCGGGCTGGCCTACGTCGCCGCGGCGCGGGGCTATCGCTGCATCTTCACCATGCCGGACACGATGACGCTCGAGCGCCGGCACCTGCTGCGCGCGCTCGGCATGCGCGTGGTGCTGACCGAGGGGCCCAAGGGCATGAAGGCCGCGATCGCCCGCGCCGAGGAGATCCTGGCCAAGCTGGGCGACCGGGGCTGGATGCCGCGGCAGTTCGACAACCCGGCCAACCCGGCCATCCACTACCGCACCACCGGGCCCGGAGATCTGGGCCGACACGGCGGGACAGGTCGAGATCTTCGTCGCCGGCGTGGGCACCGGCGGGACCATCACCGGCGCCGGGCGCTACCTGCGGGAGAAGAAGCCCGACATCCGGATCGTCGCCGTGGAGCCGGCCGAGAGCCCGGTGCTGTCGGGCGGCCAGCCCTCGCCGCACCGGCAGCAGGGCATCGGCGCCGGATTCATCCCCGCGATCCTCGACACCAAGATCTACGACGAGGTGATCCGGGTGAGCAACGACGACGCCATCGCCACCGCGCGGCGGCTGGCGCGGGAGGAGGCGATCTTCGCCGGGATCTCGAGCGGCTCGATCACCTGGGCCGCGCTTCAGGTGGCGTCCCGGCCGGAGAGCGCGGGCAAGCTGATCGTCTCCATCATCTGCGACTTCGGCGAGCGCTACCTGTCGCAACCCGGTCTACACCGAGCTGCCGGACCCGGACTATCGGCGATCTGGAGGCGGCGATCGGGTAGGGACTTGTCACCTGGCGGATGCAAGTCGCACGCGGGATGACCCCTCGCGAGCTACAAAATTGTCGCCCGGACCACACTTGCCCGATCTCCCCTCCCGGCCCGGCCGGACGATTATCTTCTGCCCTTTCCGGAACCACTCCCATACCAGTGAGGCGATGCTCCCGTGACCACCGCGCGTCCCCGAGGCCGGCGCCTCCGGCCGAGCGGGTCGATTCCATCTTCGGCAGCGACGTCTTCTCCCGCAGCGTGATGCGGCAGCGCCTCCCCAAGGAGGTCTACCGCAGCCTGCTCCGCACCATCGACCGCGGCGAGCCGCTCGATCCGGCCGTGGCCGACGTCGTCGCGGCCGTCCATGAAGGACTGGGCGATCGAGAACGGCGCGAGCCACTACACCCACTGGTTCCAGCCGCTCACCGGGCTGACCGCGGAGAAGCACGACTCGCTCGCGGCGCCGGACGGCAACGGCGGCGTGGTCTTCAACTTCTCGGGCTCGGAGCTGGTGCAGGGCGAGCCGGACGCGTCGAGCTTCCCCTCCGGGCGGCATCCGCGCCACGTTCGAGGCCCGCGGCTACACCGCGTGGGACGCCACCAGCCCGGCCTTCCTCATGCGGGGCGACAACAACGTCACCCTCTGCATCCCGACCGCGTTCGTCTCCTGGACCGGCGAGGCGCTCGACACCAAGATCCCGCTGCTCCGCTCGGTCGAGGCGCTGTCCAAGCAGGCGCTCCGCATCCTCAAGATCTTCGGGACCGACGAGGGCGTCTCCCGGGTCCACACCACGGTGGGCCCGGAGCAGGAGTACTTCCTGGTGGACCGGGAGCTCTACTTCAAGCGGCCCGACCTGCTGATCTGCGAGCGCACCCTGTTCGGCGCCCGGCCGCCCAAGGGCCAGCAGCTCGAGGACCACTACTTCGGCACCATTCCGCCCCGGGTCCTGGCCTTCATGGCCGAATCGGAGCGCGAGCTCTACCGGCTCGGCGTGCCGGTCAAGACCCGGCACAACGAGGTGGCGCCGGGCCAGTACGAGATCGCGCCGCTGTTCGAGCCCAGCCACATCGCCAGCGATCACCAGATGATCATCATGGAGACGCTGAAGCGGGTGGCGCCGCGCTACGGGCTCCAGGCGCTGCTGCACGAGAAGCCGTTCGCCGGCGTCAACGGCTCGGGCAAGCACAACAACTGGTCGATGTCCACCGACACCGGGGTCAACCTGCTCGATCCCCAGGACGACACCCACACCAACATGCAGTTCCTGGTGTTCCTGGTCGCGACCATCCGCGCGGTGGATCTCCACGCCGACCTGCTCCGCGCCTCGATCGCCTCGGCGGCCAACGATCACCGGCTCGGCGCCAACGAGGCGCCGCCGGCGATCATCTCCGATCTTCCTCGGCAAGATGCTCTCCGACATCCTGGAGCAGGTGGAGAAGGGGCTGCCCAAGCGCACCATCCGCGGCGGCATCCTCGACATGGGCGCCAAGACGCTGCCGCAGCTCCCGCGCCACTCGGGCGACCGCAACCGGACCTCGCCGTTCGCGTTCACCGGGAACAAGTTCGAGTTCCGCGCCGTGGGCTCCAGCGCCAGCATCGCCTGGCCCAACACGGTGCTCAACACCATCGTGGCGGAGTCGCTCGACTACGTGGCCGGCGAGCTGGAGAAGGCCGTCGGCGCCCGGCCCACCGCCGGCCAGGCTTCAGGCCGGGCGTGATCAGCGTGCTGAAGAAGGTGATCAAGCAGCACAAGCGGGTCTTCTTCGACGGCGACAACTACACCGAGGAGTGGCACGAGGAGGCCGAGCCGGCGCGGACTGCCGAACCTGCGCGATTCGGTCGAGGCCTTCCAGGTCCTCAAGGCGAAGAAGAACGTGGACCTGTTCAAGAAGTACGGCGTGCTGGGCAAGGCGGAGTACGAGTCCCGGATCCACATCGCGATCGAGAAGTACGTCAAGCAGCTCGCGCATCGAGGCCGAGACCATGGTGTCCATGGCCCGGGGCCAGATCCTGCCCGGCCGCGCTGGAGCACCAGCGGCGCATGGCGGAGGCGGTGGCCGCCACCAAGGCGGCCGGGCTCGAAGCCGGGCGAGACCGCCGGCGCGCTGCGGGACTTCATCGAGCTGGTGGACCAGTTCCGCGAGCGCACCGCCGAGGTCGAGCGCCTGGCCGCGCACCACGAGGCCGACCCGAGCCGGCACGCGGCGCAGATCAGCAAGCAGCTCAAGCCGGCCATGGCGCGGCTCCGGGAGACGGGCGACGCGATCGAGAGCCAGGTGGCCGCGGACGCTCTGGCCGCTGCCGACGTATCGGGATCTGTTGTTCTTGAAGTAGGGGGCCGGAGAAGAAGCGGGAAGAGTGAAAGGTGAACAAGTGAAAGGGGACAGCTAGAAGGGGCCCGGTCCAGGCCCGCTTTCACTTTTCACTCTTCACCCTTCCCGCTTCTGCTATATCCGGGCCACCCCACCGGCCGCGACTTGGTCAACACGAACAACTCCGACGGGCACCGGCCGGGCGTCAGCACGCCGGCCATGGCCTGGAACGCCACCATTTCTTCGGGCGTCGTGTCGGGATCGAAGTAGACGGCGATGGCTTCGACCAGGCGAGGACGATTGCTGCGGACCAGCGCGTCCATCCAGGGTTGCGACTCGGTGAGGTGGCGGCACTCCAGCCGGACCCGGACCGCGCCGTCGAGCCAGCAGGGCACCGTGCCCAGCTCCTGGGCCAGCGGCTCGGTCAGCAGGAGGCTCTCTCCGCCCGGGGTGATCGCCCCGAACCGCAATCTGCCACGCTCGTTCCGCCGGTGAATCACCGCCCCCCAGCCAAAGACGCGGCCGCTGGTGCTGGTACCAGTCCAGCACGCGCAAGAGCTGTTCTCGTAAGGCGTCGACGACCAGTGGTGATTGCATGGTGTCACCGCCGGCCAGTGTGCCGAGCTCACCTGTGGGGGTAGGGGTCGCTCGGGATATTCAGCAGGATATGGGCCAGCCCCGGGCCATACTCCCCCGGGGGCCGCCCTCTGGCGCCCCCGCAATGATGCCAGCACATTCCGCGCTCGGAGGCACCAGGGCCCTCCGGCTTCCCCTCATGCAGATCGCCGAGCGCATGCCCGATCCCGCCACCGTCCGGCTCGCACGTCTTCTACCGCAAGCTGACGCGGCAGTATCCCCGGATCGTCCGGGGCGAGGGCTGCTACCTCGTGCGACGACGCCGGCCGCCGCTACCTGGACGGCTCCGGCGGCGCGTTCGTGGTCAACCTGGGCCACGGGGTGCCGGAGATCGCGGAGGCGATCGCCGCGCCAGGCGCGCGCACGCTGGCCTACGTGAACGGCACCGCGTTCACCCACGACCCGGTCGAGGAGTTCGCCGCGGAGATCGCCCGGCTCTCGCGCCGGCGACCTCGAGCTGGTCTACCCCCTGGGCAGCGGGTCGGAGGCGGTGGAGGCCGCGCTCAAGCTGGCGCGGCAGTACTGGGTGGAGATCGGGGCAGCCGCGAGAAGCGCAAAGTCCTCGCGCTGACGCCCGTCCTACCACGGCAACACCCTGCTCGCGCTCTCGGCCTCCGCCCGGCCGCACTACAGCGCGCTGTTCAGCGACTGGCTGGTCGAGGTGGTCCGGGTGCCCGGCGCCGTACCCCTACCGCTGCGACTGCCGCGGCACGCCGCCCCACTGTGCCGCCTGCAGCGGTGCGGCGGTCGAGGAGGCGATCGTCGCGGCGGGCCCGGACTCGGTCGCGGCGCTGATCGCGGAGCCGGTCGGCGGATCGTCCACCGGCGCGTCGGTGCCGCCGCCGAGCTACTGGGCGCGGGTGCGGCGAGGCCTGCGACCGCCACGAGGTCCTGCTGATCGCCGACGAGGTGCTCACCGGCGCCGGACGGACCGGGACCTGGTCGGCGCTGGAGCCGTACGGCGTCGTGCCGGACATCATGACGCTGGGGAAGGGGATCGCCGGCGGCTACGTGCCGCTGTCCGCGGTCGTGACCACCGCGCGCCATCGCCGGATGTCCTGGCCCGGGGATCGGGCGCGTCTGGCCCACGCCCAGACCTTCTCCCACCATCCGGTGCTCTGCGCCGCGGGAGTGGCCACGCTGCGCTACCTGCGGGAGCGGCGGCTGATCGAGCGCTGCGCGGAGATGGGCCGGGTGCTGCACCGGCGGCTCTGGCGGCTCTCGCGGACTTCCCGTTCGTGGGCGACGTCCGGGGCCGCGGCCTGCTGGCCGGGATCGAGTTCGTGGCGGACCCGGAGACCCGCGAGCCGCTGCCGCGCGCGGCCGCCTTCGCGGAGACCTTCACCCAGGCGGCGCTCGACGCCGGGCTGGTGGTGTGGCCCAACGTCGGGCACGCCGACGGCCGCAACGGCGATCTTGTGATGCTGGCTCCGCCCTTCATCGTCACCGAGGATCAGATCGATGAGATCGTGGAGCTGTTGACCCGGGCGCTGCGCGACGCCGCCGACCGGGTGGGAGCGACCAGATGACGACCGCGACGAAGATCACCTACACCTCCGCCACCGGCGATCTGGACGAGTTCCACCGCCGCTTCGACGAGGCGCTCGCCCGGGTGCGCGCTGCGGCCGGCGCGACCTATCCCAACCTGATCGGCGGGCGAGCCGGTCGCCGAGCGCGGGCGAGCCGCTGGACGACCGCTCGCCGATCGACACGTCGCTCCTGCTCGGCCGCTTCGCGGCCGCCGGGCCGGCGGAAGTCGACCTCGCGGTCCGGCGCGCCAAGGAGGCGCAGCGGGTCTGGGCCCGCCGGCCCTGGCAGGAGCGGGTCGGCAGTCATGCGCCGGGCGGCGGAGCTGATCCGGGAGCGGAAGTACGATCTGGCCGCCCTGATGGCGCTGGAGGTCGGGAAGAGCCGGCTGGAGGCGATGGGCGACGCGGAGGAGTCGGCCGACCTGATCGACTACTACTGCGGCCAGGTGGAGGAGACCGACGGCTTCGTGCGGCCGATGGGCCGGATCACCCCGGTCGAGCGGAACACCGACGTGCTGCGGCCCTACGGCGTCTTCGTCTGCATCGCGCCCTTCAACTTTCCGCTCGCGCTCTCCACCGGGATGTCCTCCGCCGCGCTGATGGCGGGCAACACCGTGGTCTACAAGCCCTCCGAGGACGCGCCCTGGACCGGGCTTCGGCTGGCGGAGATCTATCGCGACGCCGGACTGCCGGCCGGAGCTGTTCAACTTCCTGGCGGGCCGGCGGGAGGACGATCGGCGACGCGCTCTGGCAGCACCCCGGCGTCGATGGCGTGGTGTTCACCGGCTCGAAGACGGTCGGGCTCCGGATCCACGCCGGGCATCAGCGCGCGCTGGATCAAGCCGTGCCTGATGGAGCTGGGCGGCAAGAACGCCGCGGTCGTCACCGCCAGCGCCGACCTCGACGCCGCGGCCGAGGGCGTCATGCGCTCGGCGTTCAGCCTCCAGAATCAGAAGTGCAGCGCCACCTCCCGGGTCTACGTGGACCGCGAGGTCGCCGACGCCCTTCCTCGAGCGGCTGGTGGAGAAGACCAGGGCGATCCGGATGGGCGATCCGACCGAGCGGGACGTCTTCTTCGGACCGGTGATCAACCAGCGGTCGGTCGAGCGGTTCGAGCGCGCGGTGGCCCAGGCCCGGCAGGAAGGGCACGATCGTGCTCGGCGGCGAGCGGCTCCGCGGCGGCGTCTTCGACAAGGGCCACTTCGTCGCGCCCGACCATCGCGCGGCTCCCGCTCACCAGCTCGCTGTTCCGCGAGGAGCTGTTCGTCCCGTTCCTCGCGGTCGGCGAGGTCGAGCGGGCTCGACCAGGCGATCGCCGAATCGAACGCCGCGGAGTACGGCCTCACCGCCGGCATCTTCTCGGCCGACCCGGCCGAGGTCGAGCGCTTCTTCGACGAGATCGAGGCCGGCGTCTGCTACGCCAACAAGCGGACCGGCGCCACCACCGGCGCCTGGCCCGGCGCGCAGGCGTTCTGCGGCTGGAAGGGCTCGGGCTCGACCGGCAAGGGCGGCTGCGGTCCGTACTACGTCGCGCAGTTTCTGCGCGAGCAGAACCGGACGGTGATCGAAGCTGATGACCGGAACTTCAGTCAGAAGGACCACGCGTGCGCGACTACCCCAGGATCGTGGTACCCCCCCCGGGCCCCAAGGCCCAGGCGATCGTCCGGCGGGACGAGGAGTGGACCGCGCCCTGCTACATCAAGGAGTATCCGCTGGCCGTCTCCCGCGGGCGCAGGGCCCGATGGTCGAGGACGTGGACGGCAACCGCTTCCTCGACTTCATGGCCGGGATCGCGGTCTGCTCCACCGGGTACTCCCACCCCAAGGTCGTCGCGGCGGTGAAGGACGCCGCCGACAAGTTCCTCCACATCTGCGGCTCCGACTTCTACTACGAGGGCATGGCCGCGCTGTGCGAGCGGCTGGCCCGGATCGCGCCGGGCCCGTCGCGAAAGCGGGTCTTCCTCACCAACTCCGGCACCGAGGCGGTCGAGGGGGCGATCAAGCTGGCCCGCTACGCCACCCGGCGCACCGCGATCATCGCCTTCCGCGGCGCGTTCCACGGCCGGACCACCGGCGCGGTCACGCCTCACCTCGAGCAAGGCGCGCCAGCACGCCGGCTTCGGCCCGCTGCTGCCCGACGTGCACCACGTGCCCTTCGCCTACCGCTACCGCTGCCAGTTCTGCGCCGACCAGGACGGCGTGCAACCGCGGCTGCATCGCCAGCATCGAGCAGGAGCTGTTCACCCGGCAGCTCGACCCCAGCGACGTCGCGGCGATCTTCGTCGAGCCGGTGCAGGGCGAGGGCGGCTACATCGTGCCGCCGGCCGGCTGGCTTCGCGACCTGCGCGAGCTGTGCGACCGGCACGGCATCCTGCTGGTGGCGGACGAGGTGCAGTGCGGCGTGGGGCGCACCGGGAAGATGTGGGCCTGCGAGCACGAGGGGGTCGAGCCCGACATCCTGCTCACCGCCAAGGGGCTCGGCTCGGGCATGCCGATCGGCGCGATCGTCGCCCGGGAGTCCATCAGCACCTGGGAGAGCGGCTCCCACGGCTCGACCTACGGCGGCAACCCGGTCTGCTGCGCCGCGGCGCTGGCGACGCTCGACCTGGTCGAGGGCGGGCTGATGGCGAACGCCGTCCAGCATGGGCGAGCGGCTGATGGCCGGGCTCCGGAAGCTGGAGGCGAAGCACGCCTGCATCGGCGAGGTGCGCGGCCTCGGTCTGATGATCGGCGTCGAGTTCGTGAAGGACCGCCGCACCCGGGAGCCGGCGGCCGAGCTGCTCCGACACCCTGGTGCTGCGGCGCCTTCCAGCGCGGCCTGCTGCTGCTCGGCGCGGGGAAGAGCACGCTGCGGCTCGCTCCGCCGCTGGTGGTGGACGAGCAGGACGTGGATACCGCGCTCGCGATCATCGACGGCCTGCTGGGCGAGCTCGATTGAGCGCCGGCTCCAAGGTCGTCACCATGCGCGACGCCGTCGCGGCCCTGGTCCGCGACGGCGACACGGTGGTGATCGAAGGGTTCACCCACCTGATCTGCTTCGCCGCCGGCCACGAGATCATCCGCCAGCGCCGGCGCGACCTCACCCTCTGCCGCCTCACGCCCGACCTCATCTACGACCAGATGATCGCCGCCGGGCTGCGCCCGGAAGCTGGTCTTCTCCTGGGCCGGCAATCCCGGCGCGGGCTCGCTGCACGCCTTCCGCCGCGCGGTGGAGAAGGGCGACCCGCCGCTCGAGCTGGAGGAGTACTCCCACTTCGGCATGGTCGCCCGCCTGAGCGCCGGCGCGGCGCGGCTGCCGTTCTGGACCCTGCGGGACTACATGGGCACCGACCTGCCGATCGCCAATCCGCGGATCCGGACGGTCGACCTGTCCCTACACCGGCGAGGTGCTGGCCACCGTTCCGGCGCTCAATCCCGACGTCACCATCGTGCACGCCCAGCGCGCCGACGCCGCAGGGCAACACCCAGATCTGGGGCCTGCTCGGCGTGCAGAAGGAGGCGGCCCTCGCCTCCGAGCGGGTGATCGTGGTGGTGGAGGAGCTGGTGGATCGAGTCGGTCATCCGCGCCGATCCCAACCGCACGGTGATCCCGGGCCTCGCGGTGGACGCGGTGGTGGTGGAGCCGTGGGGCGCGCACCCGTCCTACGCCCAGGGCTACTACGACCGGGACAACGACTTCTACGTCGGCTGGGAGCCGATCTCGCGCGACCGCGTCGGCGCTGCACCGCTACCTCGACGAGTTCGTCTTCGGGGTGCAAGGACCGGGCGGAGTACGTCGAGCGCTGCGGCGGGCTGGAGCGGCTGCGGGCGTCGAGCCGGGTGTGCGCGGGAGTGAACTATGGGTACTGAAGCAGGCGGGCAGGCGGGCCAGCTCGCCTCGCCATCCGAGATGATGGCCACCGTCGCCGCCCGCGAGCTCCGCGACGGCGAAGTCGTGTTCGTCGGCATCGGGCTGCCCAACCTCGCCTGCAACCTCGCCCGCGCCACCCACGCGCCCCACCTGGTCCTGATCTACGAGTCCGGCGCGGTCGGCGCGGAGCCCGAGCGGCTGCCGGTCTCCATCGGCGATCCCTCGCTGGTGACCGGCTCGCTCATGGTCTGCGGCATGGCCGACGTGTTCCAGTTCCTGCTCCAGAACGGCCGGATCGAGGTCGGCTTCCTCGGCGGCGCCCAGATCGACCGCTACGGCAACATCAACACGACGGTCGTGGGCGGCTACGACCACCCGTCGGTGCGGCTGCCGGGGAGCGGCGGCGCCGCGGAGATCGCGATTCACGCCCGGCGCACGGTGGTCATCTCGCCGGCTCAGCCGGCGGGCCTTTCCCGAGGCGGTGGATTTCATCACCAGCCCCGGCCACCGGATGCGGGGCCAGACGCGCGCGCGAGCTCGGGCATGCCGGGCGCCGGCCCGGTCCGGGTCATCACCGACAAGGGCATCCTCGAGGCCGACGCCGAGACCGGCGAGCTGGTGCTGGCGGCGCTCTATCCCGGCGTCACCGCCGACGAGGTGCGCGGCCGGCGTCGGCTGGCCGCTCCGCACGCCGCGACACGCTGCGCGACGTGGACCCGCCGGGCGACCGGGAGCTTCACCTGCTGCGCGACGTGCTCGATCCCCAGCGGGCTCTACCTGAGGAGCTGACCGATGGCGACCGCGATGGCCGCACCCGAGACCACCGCTGCACGCGCTGCCGCGCACGATGGGGCTGCGCGACCTGGTGCTGTTCAACATCGTCGCGGTCCTCAGCCTCCGCTGGCTCGCGACCGCCGCGGCGGCGGGCCCCAGCTCGGTGTCGCTCTGGGTCCTCGCGGCCTGCTCTTCTTCGTGCCCCAGGGCCTCGCGGTCAGCCACCTGGCCTCGCGCTATCCCAACGAGGGCGGGATCTACTTCTGGACCAAGCGGACGTTCGGCGAAGGCCACGGCTTTCTCTGCGGCTGGTGCTACTGGGTCAACAACATCCTCTACTACCCGAACCTCCTGATGTCCACCGCGGTGGTGGGCACCTACGTGTTCGGCCGCGGCGGCACCGGGCTGGAGAGCAACTGGAGCTACGTGCTGCCGGCGACGCTCGGCGCGCTCTGGCTCGCGGTCGGCGCATCAACATCGTCGGCCTCAGGACCGGCCGCTGGCTACAGAACCTCGGCGCCGCTCGGCACCTACCTGCCCGGCGCGATCCTGCTCGTGGCGCTCGGCGTCTACGCCGCGCTGCACCCGGCCGCCGGCGACGCCGATGACGCTCGAGACCTTGCTGCCCGACCTGGGCGACTGGTCGTCGCTCAATCTCTGGGCCTCCATCGCGTTCGCGTTCGCGGGGCTGGAGCTCTGCGCGGTGCTGGGCGACGAGGTGCGCGATCCGCAGCGAACGCTGCCGCGCTCGATCCTGATCTCGGCCCCGCTGATCGCCTTCCTCTACATCGCCGGCACGGTGTCGGTGCTGTGGCTGGTGCCGTCGGGCGAGGTGAACATCGTCTCGGGATTCCTCCAGGCGATGGCCGCGGGGGCGAACGACGCCGGCGTGGCGCTCGGCCTGGCTCGCGCCCGCCGCGGCCGCGATGTACGTGGTCGGGAACATCGGCGGCGTCGGCGCGTGGCTCACCGGCCCGGCCCGGGTGGCCTTCGTCATCGGCCTGGACCGCTACTTCCCGCCGGCGTTCGGCAAGGTGCACCCCCGGTGGAAGACGCCCTACGTGGCGATCCTGACCCAGGCGGTGCTGGCCTCGGTCTTCCTCCTGGTCTCGGTCCTGGGGAAGGGCACCACGGTCGAGCGAGCCTACCTGATCATCCTCGACACCATGCTGCTGGTCTACTTCATCCCCTACATCTACCTGTTCCTCTGCTACCTCAGCGACCGCCTCGCGCGCGGCCGGGCCGCCGACGTCGTTCGGGCGTCCGCGCGCCAAGGCCGCGGTCGTCGGGCTCGCCGGGCTCTCCCTGACCGCTGTTCGCGATGGTGATCGCGACCGTACCGCCCGCCGGAACCGACGATCCGTGGCTCTTCCGGCTCAAGGTGATCGGCGGCGCGCGGCGCGTTCGTGCTGCTGGGTGGCTTGGTGTACCTGCGGGGCCGGCGTTGATCCGCGCGCTGGCTGCTCCTGCCGGCGGCTCTGTCTCGCGGCTCGCCGGCGGCACCGGCCCAGGCCCAGCGGGCCGCCGTGCTCCGCCAGGTCAAGACGCCGCATCCGTACTACTTCCGCGAGATGCTGATCCCGCAGGTGACCACCGGGCCGAGCGCCGCCGGCCTGGTCGCCCGACGGCGCCGAGCTGATCTACTCGATGCAGGGCTCGCTCTGGCGGCAGCGGCCGGAGGACCGGGAGGCGCGCCAGCTCACCGACGGCCCCGGCTACGACTACCAGCCGGATTGGTCCCCCGACGGCCGGCGCGTGGTCTACGCCTCCTACCGGGACGACGCGATCGAGCTCCGGCTGCTCGACCTCGCAATCGGAGCGAGTCGTCGCCGCTGGTCGCGAACGGCGCGGTCAACATCGAGCCCCGCTGGTCGCCGGACGGCTCCCGCGTCGCCTACACCTCGTCGGCGCACGACGGGCTCTGGCACGTCTTCGTCGTCGAGGTCGGCGCCGACGGCGCCGCAGGGCGAGCCGGTCCGGATCACGCCAGGAGCGCGACAGCGGCCTGCCGCGGTACTACTACCACAAGAAGGACCAGTACCTCTCGCCGACCTGGTCGCCCGACGGGAAGGAGCTGATCCTCGTCTCCAACCGCGGCCGGATCTGGGGATCGGGCGGATTCTGGCGGGTGGATGCGAGGTCCGGCGGGCAGAGAGCGAGAGATCCACTACGAGGAGACCAACTGGAAGGCCCGGCCCGACTGGAGTCGCGACGGCCGCCGGGTGGTCTACTCCTCCTACCTCGGCCGGCAGTGGAACCAGCTCTGGCTCATGACGTCCGACGGCGGCGACCCGCTCCAGCTCACCTACGGCGAGTTCGACGCCACCGTCCCGCGGTGGTCGCCGGCCGGCGACCGGATCGCGTACGTGAGCAACGAGACGCGGCAACACCTCGCTCTGGGTGCTCGACGTTCTTCAGCGGGGCGCGGCGCGAGGTGCGGACCGACCGCCGGCACTACCTCAATCCGGTCGGCACCCTCCGGCTGACGGTGACCGACGCCGCGCGGCGCGCCGATGCCGGCGCGGGTGTCGATTCTCGGCGCCGGACGGCCGGAGCTTTGCGCCGGCGGACGCCTGGCACCATGCGGATGACGGCTTCGACCGGGCTGAGCGGCGGTTCGAGTACGGCTACTTCCACACCACGGGGCTCGGCGACGCTCACGCTGCCGGCCGGCCGCTACACAGTGGAAGTCTCCCGCGGGCCGGAGTATCGGGTGGTCACCCGCGTCGGTCGAGGTCGCCGCCGGCGCCAACCCGCCGGTGCGGGTGACGCTCGGCCTGCTGGACGACCTGGAGTCGCGCGGCTGGTACAGCGGCGACCTCCACGTGCACATGAACTACGGCGGCGCCTATCGCAACGATCCCACCCGGCTCGCGTTTCAGGCCCGAGCCGAAGACCTCCACGTGGTGGAGAACCTGATCGTGAACAAGGAGGGCAGGGTACCGGACGTCGGCTGGTTCCGGCCCGGCCCCGATCCCGCCTCGACGGCCCGGCACGCTCATCATGCACGGCGAGGAGTTTCACACCAGCTTCTGGGGCCACGTCGGGCTGCTGGGTCTGCGGGAGCATCTGGTGCTCCCGGGGTACACCGCCTACGCCAACACCGGCGTCGCCACCCTCCAGCCGACCAACGCGCGGGTCTTCGACTATCGCCCGCGCGCAGGGCGCGGATCACCGGGTACGTGCATCCCTACGATCTCAACCCCGATCCGGGCGACACCACGCGCGCGCTCACCCACGCGCTGCCGGTGGATCTCGCGCTCGGCAAGGTGGACTACTACGAGGCGGTCGGCTTCGTCGATGACCTGATGGCGACCGCGACGGTGTGGTACCGGCTGCTCAACTGCGGCTTCCGGCTCCCCGCCGGCGCGGGCACCGACGCGATGGCCAACTACGCCTCGCTGCGCGGGTCCGGTGGGGATGAACCGGGTCTACGTGAAGAGCGGCGCGCCGCTGGAGCACCGGCGCTGGCTCGCCGCGCTCGAAGGCCGGCCGGAGCTTCGCGACCAACGGTCCGCTGCTCGGTCTGACCGTCGAACGGCCAGGAGCTCGGCGGCGAAGTCTCGCTCCCGGCCGGCGGCGGGAGGTCGCCGTGGGTGTCCGGCTCCGGTCCAACGTGCCGGTGGATCACCTGGAGCTGGTCCAGAACGGGCGCGTGATCCAGGACGATCCCGTCTCGACGGCGATCGGCGCTCGGCCACCGCCACGATCCGCCTGCCGGTGGAGCGGAGCGGCTGGCTCCTGCTCCGGGCCAGGGGCGACAAGGCCGCCTATCCCACACTGGACATCTTTCCCTACGCCACCACCAGTCCGGTCTATCTGACGGTGGGCGGGAAGCCGGCGCGCTCGGCCGAGGACGCGCGGTACTTCATGGCCTGGATCGACCGCATGCGGGAGTCGGTGCGAAGCGCACAGGGACTGGAACACGACGCCGAGCGGGAGGAGACGCTCGCCATGCTCGCCCGCGCCCGCGCAGAGTACGCCCGGAGCGAGCCACGGAGTAAGCCGTGACTACCTACGCGCGCCGGCTCGGCCTCTTCTCCGGCAACGATGGCCGTCATCGGCGGGATCATCGGCGGCGGCATCTTCCGCACGCCCGCCGCGGTCGCGGAGCGGGTGGGCTCGTCCGGCGCTGATCCTGGCGGCATGGGTGGCCGGCGGCGTGGTCGCCCTGATCGGCGCGCTCTGCTTCGGCGAGCTGGGCCAGCGCCGTCCGCGGGCCGGCGGCGGCTACGTGTACCTGCGGGAGGCGTGGGGGCCGCTGCCGGCGTTTCTCTACGGCTGGGCGCTGCTGCTCGTGATCGCGAGCGGCGCGATCGCGGCGATCGCGGTGACCTTCGCCGACTACACCCTCGCCGCTCACCGGCCTGCCCGCAGCGGTTCACCCTTCCGCTCGCCATCGTCCGCGATCCTGTTCGTCTCCGCCGTCAACTACCTCGGCGTCAGGCCCGGCGCCGTGCTGCAGAACCTCTTCACCCTCCTCAAGCTGGCCGCGCTCGCCGCGTTGATCGTGATCGGTCTGGCGGCGGGCCTTGCCGCCAGCGCCGACGCTCCCGCTCCGGCCGGGCGTCCCGGCGGCCTTCGGCGCGGCCCTGGTCCCGATCCTCTTCACCTACGGCGGGTGGCAGCAGACCAACTTCATCGCCGAGGAGATGGTGGATCCCGAGCGCGACCTCCCGCGCGCGCTGCTGCTCGGCGTCGGCGTCGTGGTGCTGGTCTATCTGCTCGCCAACCTCGCCTATCTGAGCGTGCTCGGGGCCCGCGGGACTCGCCACACAGCACCGCGCCCGCCGCCGACGCCATGCGGGCGGTGCTGGGCCCGGCGGGCGGAACCCTGATCGCCGCCGGGATCGCCGTCTCCACCTTCGGCTTCCTCAACCTGGTCATCCTGGTGACTCCGCGGGTGTTCCAGGCGATGGCGGCGGACGGCGTCTTCTTCCCCCGTCTGGCGCGGCTGCACCCGGTCCATCGCACGCCGACCGCCGCGATCGTGCTCCAGGCCGTGCTGGGCCTCGCGCCCTGGCGCTGTCGGGCAGCTTCAGCCAGCTGGTGGACTACGTCGCCTTCGCCGACTGGATGTTCTTCGGGCTCACGGTCGCGGGGCTGTTCGTCTATCGCGCGCGGGATCGGCAGGCCGGCGTGGTCCCGCCGCCGGGAGCGTTCCGCGCACCGGGCTATCCGTGGACGCCGGCGCTGTTCGTGGCGGCCGTCCATCTTCGTGGTCGCCAGCTCGATCGCGGCGAACCCGCGCAACGCGCTCATCGGCACCGGGCTGCTGGCGCTCGGCGTGCCGGTCTACTGGTACTGGAGCAGGGCGGGGAAGGCGGTCGTCACCCCGCCGGGGCCGTCGTCCCGCGAACCACCAGCGCCGGCGCCATGACGACGCGCCGCGGCGCCGAGCGGCGCCGCTCCAGCCGCTCGAGCAGCAGGTCCACCGCCGCCCGGCCCATCGCCTCGCGAGGCTGATCGATCGTGGTGAGATCGATATGCCGCAATGCGGCGAGCGACGTGTTGTCGTACCCCACCAGCGAGATGTCCTCCGGCACCCGCAGCCCGCTTACGCGTCAGCGCATCGAGCGCGCCGATCGCGCTGAGGTCGTTCGCCGCGAAGATCGCGGTCGGCCTCGGCCCCCGCTCGAGCAGGGCGGCCACGCCCTTGGCCCCGCCTTCCTCCGTGTAGTCGCCCCGCGCGACCCGGGCCTGCCGTCCGAGCCGGTGGCGCCGCATGGTCCGGACGATAGCCCTGCCGCCGCGCCTGGGCCCCGGCGCCCTGGCCGCCGTCGATGTGAGCGATCCGCCGGTGTCCCAGCGACACCAGATGATCGACCGCGAGCGCCGCGCCCGCCGGATCATCGTTGCTCACGCAGTCCACCCGGCTCCCCGCGATGGTCCGGGCCACCACGACGACCGGGACCGACCGGGCGGCGTCGGTGATCCGGGAGGCATCGAGCCGGGGCGCGGCGAGGATGAGGCCGTCGCTGCGCAGCTCGAGCAGGGTCTCGATCGCCGCCGCCTCGCCGCTGGCGGTGCGGTGCCCGGTGTTGAGCATCGCCTTGTAATCCCCGCTCGCCCGCGCGCGCCGGCCACGCCGTCGAGCACGTCGGCGAAGAAGGTGTTGTGCAGGTCGGAGAGCATCACGCCGAGGACCCGGGTGCGCCGTTGCACCAGGCTGCGCGCATCGGCGTTGGGCCGGTAGCCCAGCGCGGCCGCCGCCTCGAGCACCGCCTGCCGCTTGCCTTCGCTGACCGAGGGCGAGTCGTGCATGACCAGGGAGACCAGCGATTTGGAGACGCCGGCGCGGGCGGCGACATCGAGAATCGTGGCGGGCGACGGCATGCGCGGCTCCGGCGTGGAGGGCGACGGGACTCGTGCTTGACAGGTCCGGGGCCGGGCGGTATCTAGGAGATAGCGATGGAACGTTCCAAACGCAAGTTGGAGCGTTCCAATTCGGCCTGCCGCCTTTCCCCTCGAGGAAGCTCCATGCGCGTCGGCGTCATCGGCGTCGGTCGGATCGGCTCGTTCCACGCCGGCGTGCTCGCCCGGCATCCCGGCGTCGAGCCGGCTGCTCATCACCGATGCCGACGGGGCCCGCGCCGCGGCGGTCGCCCGCGACCTGGGCGTCGGGTGCGCGCCCTCGGTCGAGGCGCTGCTCGCCGCGGTCGATGCGGTGGTCATCACCACGCCCACCGTCACCCATGCCGAGCTGATCCGCCAGGCGGTCGATGCCGGGCCGCCCCACGTTCTGCGAGAAGCCGATCACCATCGACCTGGCCTCGACCGACGACGTCATCCGCCACATCCGGCGGCGGAGGCGTCGTGGTGCAGATGGGATTCCAGCGCCGCTTCGACCTGGGCTACCGGCGCGCGCGCGAGCTGGTGGAATCGGGGGCGCTGGGCCGGATCTACGTCGTCCGCATGTCGGGGCACGATCCCCACCCCCCGCACGACGACTACATTCCCGGCTCCGGCGGAATCTTCCGCGACCTCCACATCCACGACTTCGACATCGTCCGCTACGTCACCGGCCAGGACGTGGTCGAGGTCTATGCCGACGGCTCCGACGCCGGGTTCGAGGCCTTCGCCCGGCACGGCGACGTCGCCGCCGCGGTGGCCACGCTCCGATTCAGCGGCGGCACTCTCGGCATCCTCTCCGGCACCCGGCACGACCCGCTGGGCTACGATATCCGGATGGAGCTGTTCGGCGCCGGCGACAGCGTCGCGGTCGGCTGGAACGATCGCACGCCGCTCCGCTCGATCGAGCCCGGACGGCTCCACCCGCACCGGCGCGACCCTACAGCTTCTTTCTCGACCGCTTCGCGCCGGCCTACGAGGCGGAGCTCCACGCGTTCGTCGAGGTCGCCGCCGGCCGGACGCCGAACCCCTGCCCGCCGGAAGACGCGCGCGAGGCGATCCGGGTCGCGATGGCGTGCGATCTCTCCCGGCGAGCTGCACCGGCCGGTCCGGATCGAGGAAGTCGGATGATCGCGCCGTCCATCCGCGCTGGCGGGCGCGCCGATCACGTGGGGCGTCTGCGAAGTGCCCGGCTGGGGCTGCCAGCTGGACGCCGACCGGGTGCTGCGGCGAGGTCGCCGACCTGGGACTGCAAGCGGTGGAGCTGGGACCCAGCGGATTCCTGCCTTCCGATCCGGCGTAGGTGGCGCGAACGCTCCGGCGCCACGACCTTCGATTGGCCGCCGGGTTCGTTCCGGTGCTGCTCCACCGCCCCGAAGTCCGCGCCGCAGGCGGTCGCCACGGTCACGGCCGGCGGCCGAGACGCTCGCCGCCGCCGGCGCCGACGTCCTGGTGCTCGCCGCGGACCCTGGGCGACCGCGAAGACGGATATGATCGGTCCGCGGACCTGTCCGAACCGGAATGGACCGCCCTGCTCGGCGGACTCGACCAGGTCCGTGAGGCGGCGGCACGCGGCGGCATGCCGGTGGCGCTGCATCCCCATTACGGCACCGCGGTGGAGCGCGGGGACCACGTCGAGCGCATCCTGGCAGCGCAGCGACGTCCCGCTCTGCCTCGACACCGGCCACCTCCTGGTCGGCTGGGGCCGACCCGCTGGAGATCCTGCGCGCCGCCGATGGCCGGGTCAGCCACGTCCACTTCAAAGACGTGGACGCCGCGCTCGCCGCCCGGGTCCGGCGGGGCGAGATCGGTTACCGCGACGCGGTGGCCCTGGGACTCTACCGGCCGCTGGGTGACGGCGACGTGGACGCTGCGGTCGATCGTCGCCCTGCTCGAGGCTGCCGGCTATGGTGGCTGGTATGTGCTGGAGCAGGACGTCGTGCTCGAGTCGGAGCCGCGGCCGGGAGAAGGACCGGTCAGCGGACGCGGCGCGCAGTCTCCACTTTCTCATGGAGATCATGCATCGGTGAGGCATCGGCTCTTGGCGTTGGCGGCCGCGCTCGCGGCGTGTACCGGCGGCGGGAACACCGCGGCCGACGGCGCGGGTGCGGCGGGGAAGGGCGCCGACCGTGCTGGGGTCCGCATCGTGATGGTGAGCCATGGGCAGTCGTCCGATCCTTTCTGGTCCATCGTGGCCAACGGAGCGGACGACGCCGCCCGGGAGCTGGGCGTCCGGCTGGAGTACCAGGCACCCGGCAGCTTCGACATGGTGCGCATGAGCCAGCTGATCGACGCCGCCGTCGCCAGCCGGCCGAGTGCGCTGGCCATCTCGGTGCCCGATCCCGACGCGCTGGCGCCGTCCATCAAGGCGGCGGTGGCGGCGGGCATTCCCGCCCTGTCGGTCAACTCGGGAGACGCCGCCTGGGAGCGGCTCGGATTCCTGGGACACATCGGCCAGACCGAATACGAATCGGGCCTGGCCGCGGGAGAGCGGCTCGCGGCCGGCGGAGCCAAGCGAGTCCTCTGCGTCAATCACGAGGTCGGCAACGTCTCGCTCGACACCCGGTGCCGCGGCCTGGGAGACGGACTCGCCAAGTGCGGCGCGACGATGCAGGTGCTCGGGGTGAGCCTGGCGGATCCGGAGGACGCCGCCCAGCGGATCAGGGGCGCACTGGCGCGCGACGCCGCGGTCGATGGGCTGCTGACGCTCGGCCCGGGAGGCGCCGCGCCGGCGCTGGCCGCGCTCCGGGAGAGCGGCCGCCTGGGCAAGATCGCGGTCGGCACCTTCGACCTGACGCCCGAGGTGCTGGCCGCCGTCCGCGACGGGCAGCTCCTGTTCGCCATCGACCAGCAGCCCTACCTCCAGGGCTACCTCGCGATCGTCCTGCTCACCAAGTACCTCGAGACCAAGGCGATGCCGGGCGGCGGCCAGATCATCCGCACCGGGCCGAGCTTCGTCACTCGGGAGACCGCGGCCGATGTCATCGCGCTCGCCGAGCGGGGGCTTCGGTGAAGCGAGTCGCCGCGCGTCCGGAGGTGGGCGCGGCAGTCGGCGCGGTGCTGGTCTGGCTGCTGTTCGCCGCTCGCCGCCGGGCCGGCGTTTCGCAGCCTGGAAGGCACTGCCGCGGTGCTCAACGCCGCGGCGCCGCTCGGCATCCTGGCCGTTGCCGTAGCGCTGCTGATGATCGCGGGCGAGTTCGACCTCTCGGTCGGCTCCGTCATCGGGGCTGCCGGGATGACGATCATGCTGCTGACCCGGCACTTCGACTGGCCGCTCTGGCCGGCCATCGCCGCGGCCGTGGCTCCTCAGTCTCGCCATCGGATTCGGCAACGGCTATCTGGTCGTCCGGACCGGACTCCCCTCGTTCATCGTCACCCTCGGCACCCTCTTCGCGTTCCGGGGCCTCACGATCGCGGTGAGTCGCGCTGCTCACCCGGCGCACCCAGCTCGGCGGACTGGACGAGGTGTCGGGGTACGGACCCGCGCAGGCGCTCTTCGGCGGTGAGTTCGCCGGCCCGTTCCGGGTCTCGATCCTCTGGTGGCTGGGACTTGCCGCGGTGGCCACCTGGGTCCTGCTCCGCACCCGGTTCGGCAACTGGATCTTCGCGGCGGGCGGCGCGCGCCGAGGCGGCGCGGAAGATGGGCGTCCCGGTGGCGCGGGTGAAGATCGCGCTCTTCATGACGACGGCGCTCGCCGCCTGCCTCGTGGCGGTGATCCAGGTGGTGCGCTTCACCGGCGCCGACGCCCTGCGCGGCGAGCAGCAGGAATTCCGCGCCATCATCGCGGTGGTGATCGGCGGGACGCTGCTCGACCGGCGGCTACGGCTCGGCGATCGGCGCGGTGCTCGGCGCGCTCATCTTCGGGATGGTGCAGCAGGGCATCGTGATCACCGGCGTGGACGCCGACTGGTTCCAGGTGTTCCTCGGAGTCATGCTGGTGGCGGCGGTCATCGTCAACAACTTCATCCGCCGCCGCGCGTCGGAGGCGCGATGACGACGCCGGTCCTCCGGGTGGAGCGGGTCTCCAAGCGGTTCGGCAACGTGGTGGCGCTGCGGGACGTCTCGCTCTCGGTGCACGCCGGGCAGGTCACCTGCCTTCTGGGCGACAACGGGGCGGGGAAGTCCACGCTGATCCAGATCCTCGCCGGCGTGCACCGGCCCACCGAGCGGCCGCTATCTCGTCGACGGCGAGCCGGTGGAGCTCGCGCTCCCCGCGCGACGCGCTCGCCCGCGGCATCGCCACGGTCTATCAGGACCTGGCGATGATTCCGCTCCTCAGCGTCTGGCGGAACTTCTTTCTCGGCGCCGAGCCCTGCCGCGGCGTGGGGCCGTTTCGGCGAATCGACGTCGCCCACTGCGAGCGCGTGGTCGCGGGAGGAGCTGGGCCGCCTCGGCGTGCAGCTTCGCGATCCGGCCCAGCCGGTGGGCACGCTCTCCGGCGGAGAGCGGCAGGCGGTCGCCATCGCTCGCGCCATCCATTTCGGCGCCAGAGTCCTCATCCTCGACGAGCCGACCGCCGCGCTCGGCGTGAAGCAGGCCGGGGTGGTGCTCCGCTACATCGCCAAGGCGCGCGACCGAGGGGTCGGCGTGGTCTTCATCACCCACAACCCGCACCACGCCCATCCGGTCGGCGACCGCTTCGTGATCCTGCGCCGCGGCGAGGTACTGGGCGACTACGGCGCGACCGGACATCGGCTGGATCAGCTGGCCGGCGATGATGGCCGGCGGGGAAGAGCTGGCCGACCTGGCGCACGAGCTGGGCCGATGACCGCCCCCGCGTTCGACGTGCTGACGATGGGCCGGGTCAGCGTGGACCTCTACCCCGAGCAGAGCGGGGCGACGCTGGCGGAGGTCCGGACCTTCGCCAAGTCGCTGGGAGGCAGTCCCACCAACGTCGCGGTGGCCGCGGCCCGACTGGGCCGCTCCGCCGCCGTCATCACCCGGGTGGGAGACGACGGCTTCGGCCCCTACGTGCGGAGCGCGCTGCGAGGCTTCGGGGTCGATGACCGGTTCGTCGGGACCGATCCCGAGCTGCGAACTCCGGTCGTCTTCTGCGAGCTGCATCCGCCCGACCGCTTTCCCCTGCTGTTCTATCGCCAGCCCACCGCCCCGGACATCCGGCCTGCGCCTCGACCAGCTGGATCTCGACGCGATCCAGCGCGCGCGTGTGTTCTGGACCACCGGCACCGGCCTGTCCGACGAGCCCAGCCGCACCGCGACCCTCGGCGCGCTCGAGGCCCGGGACCGTCGCGGCCTTACGATCCACGATCTCGATTTCCGGCCGTCGCTCTGGGCCGAGCCCGGACGCGGCGGCCGCCTACCAGCGCTGCGCGCTCCGGCAGGCGACGGTCGCGATCGGCAACCTGGAGGAAGCCGCGGTGGCGGTGGGTGACGGCGCGCCGGAGGAGCTGGCTCGACGGCTGCTGGAGCTCGGTCCCCAGCTGGCCATCGTGAAGCTCGGCGAGCGCGGTGTCGTGGTGGCGTGGGGCGAGCGAGACGGCGCGGGTGGACGCGATTCGGGTGGAGGTCGTGAACGGGCTCGGGGCGGGAGACGCGTTCGGAGGCGCGGTCTGTCACGGGCTGCTGGCCGGATGGGAACCGGTCCGGGTGGTCCGCTTCGCCGACGCCGCCGGCGCCTTCGTCGCGGCCAGGCTCGCCTGCGCCGACGCGATGCCCACCGTGGCCGAAGTGCTGGCGCTGCAGCGGCAGGCCGAGTCCCCCTATGCGGAGAGAGCCACGTGATCGACGACCGGCGATTCCTGGAGCTGCTCGACACCCGAGCCCGTCACCCCGAGCTGATCGAGCAGCGCGCCGCCGCCCGCCGCCGCCGTCCGCTGCTGGCGGCCGACGGCCGGGTCTGCATCGTCGCCGCCGACCATCCCGCGCGGGCCGCGGTCAAGGTGGGCTCCCAGCCGCTCGCCATGGCGCACCGCCGGGACCTGCTCGGCCGGCTGCTGGTGGCGCTGGCGCAACCCGGGTGTGGACGGCGTTCTCGTCCACCCCCGATGTGCATCGAGGATCTGCTGCTGCTCGGCGCCCTCGACGGCCGGGTGGCGATCGGGTCGATGAATCGCGGCGGCCTGCCCGGCGCCGCCTGGGAGCTGGACGACCGGTTCACCGCCTACGACGCGGACGCCATCGCCCGGAGCGGACTCGATGGCGGGAAGATGCTGCTGCGTCTCGCGCTCAACGATGCCGGAACGGCGCAGACCCTCGAGGGGTGCGCGCGGGCGGTGACGGCGCTAGCGGCGCGGAGACTGGTCGCGATGGTCGAGCCGTTGCCCGCCTGCCGAGAGGCGAACGGGACGGTGAGCATCTCCAAGGATCCGGACGAGCTGGTGCGGCTGATCGGCGTGGCCTCCGGCCTGGGCACGACCTCCGCCTACACCTGGCTCAAGATCCACGTCACGGACGACATCGAGCGGGTGCTGGAGGCGACCACCCTGCCGACGCTCCTGCTCGGCGGCGATCCCGGCGAGCGCCCGGAGGAGGTCTTCGAAGGATGGAAGCGGGCCCTGCGCGCGCCGCAGGTGCGCGGGCTGGTCGCGGGACGCGCGCTTCTCTACCCGCCCGACGGTGACGTCGCCGGCGCCGTCACCGCCGCCGCGAGGCTGGTCCACGGGTGAGTCTTCGTCTCCATTGGCCCGCCGGCACCGCCGCCGCGGGGCAGGACCCGGTGGCCATCACGCCCGATCCGCCGGATGGCGCTTCACCGGCCTGCGCGTAGTCCGCCTCGCGCCGGGCGAGCGTCGCATGGTCTCCACCGGCACTTCCGAGACCCTGCTGGTGCCCCTGAGCGGCGGATTCAACGTCGAGTCGGGCGCCCGAGAGTACGCGCTCGAGGGGAGGGCCAGCGTGTTCGACGGAGTGACCGATCTGCTCTATCTCCCCCTCGGCAGTGAGGCGGTGCTGTCGTCCCGGGCTGGCGGCGAGATCGCGCTCGCCTCGGCGGAGGCCAGCCGGCAGGTGCCCGCCGCCTACGTCCCGGCGAAGCAGGTCGGGGTGGAGGTCAGAGGCGCCGGCCACGCCACGCGACAGATCAACAATCTCTTCGTCGCGGGTGGTGCGGCGGCCCAACGCCTGGTCGTGGTCGAGGTCCTGACGCCGGGCGGCAACTGGTCGTCCTATCCGCCGCACAAGCACGACGAGGCCACCCCCTCGGGCGAAGTGGAGCTGGAGGAGATCTACTACTTCAGGATGCAGGGATCGGGAGGCTTCGGGATTCATCGGACCTACACCGCGGACCGGTCCATCGACGAGACCGTGACGGTACGCGACGGTGACGTGTTCCTGGTGCCGCAGGGGCTATCATGGCCCGTGCGCGGCCCCTCCCGAGTTCGCGATGTACTACCTCAACGTGCTCGCCGGACCCGGGGAGTCCCGCTCCCTCGGCTTCAGCGACGATCCGGCGTACGCCTGGATCCGCCGGAGCTGGGACGGCCGGCCGCGGGATTCCCGGGTGCCACTGGCATCGGCCGCGAAGGCGCCGCGATGAGCCGGGGCCGCGCTGCCACGGAGCGTCTCACCGTCGCCCAGGCGCTGGTGCGCTTCCTCGCCGCCCAGCGGGTGGAGCGCGACGGGGAGGAGCGGCCCTTTTTCGCGGGCGTGTTCGGGATCTTCGGTCACGGCAACGTGGCCGGCTTGGGCCAGGCGCTCCAGCAATACCCCGATCGCCTGCGGTACTACCTGTCCCGCAACGAGCAGGCCCAGGTCCACACCGCGGCGGCCTACGCCAGGATGACCAACCGGTTGCAGACCTTCGCCTGCACCAGCTCGGTCGGTCCCGGCGCGACCAACATGATCACCGGCGCCGCCGGGGCCACGATCAACCGGCTGCCCGTGCTGTTGCTGCCCGGGCGACGTCTTCGCCACCCGCAGGGTGGGATCGGTCCTCCAGCAGCTCGAGGCCGGCTGGTCTCAGGATGTCTCGGTCAACGATGCCTTCCGGCCGGTGTCGCGCTACTGGGACCGGATCAGCCGGCCGGAGCAGCTCGTCTCCGCGGCGCTCGAGGCCATGCGGGTGCTCACCAGCCCGGCCGACACGGGGGCGGTGACGCTCGCCTTGCCCCAGGACGTCCAGACCGAAGCATTCGATTTTCCCGCCGAGTTCCTGGACGAGCGGGTCTGGCACGTCCCGCGGCCGCTGCCCGACGCAGCCGCGCTGCAGCGGGCGGCAGCGGCCATCCGTAGCTCGGCACGCCCGCTGATCGTCGCCGGCGGAGGCGTCATCTATTCCGAGGCCGCCGACGCGCTGCGCGGCTTCGCCGAGGCGACCGGCATCCCGGTGGCCGAGACCCAGGCAGGCAAAGGCGCGCATGCCGTTCGATCATCCCTCGTCGCTCGGCGCGCTGGGTGTGACGGGGACGCCCGGCGCCAACCTCACGGCCCGCGCGGCGGACGTCGTGATCGGGATCGGCACCCGCTACAGCGACTTCACGACCGCTTCCCGCACCGCATTCCAGCACGGAGACGTGCGCTTCGTCAATCTGAACGTCGCCGAGCTGGACGCGGCGAAACACTCGGGACACGCGCTGATAGGCGACGCGCGGGTCACGCTCGACGCGCTCGGGGCGATGTTGGCCGGCTGGTCGGTCGCGCCGGAGTACCGCGCCGCCGCCGCACGGCACAATCGCGAGTGGGACCGGGAGGTCGAGCGGATCCACTCGCTGGGACACCGGCCCCTGGTGAGTCAGGGCGAGATCGTGGGCGCGGTGAACCGCAGCGCCGGTCCGAGAGACGTCGTGGTCTGTGCCGCCGGGAGCCTGCCGGGCGACCTGCACAAGCTCTGGCGCTGCCGCGACCCCAAGTCCTATCACGTGGAGTACGGCTACTCCTGCATGGGCTACGAGGTCGCCGGCGGGCTCGGCGTCAAGCTGGCCGCGCCCGATCGCGAGGTCTACGTCATGGTCGGGGACGGCTCCTGGCTCATGATGTCGTCCGAGCTGGTGACGGCGATCCAGGAGGGCTGCAAGCTGATCGTGGTGCTGATCGACAACCACGGCTTCGCCTCCATCGGCGGACTCTCGGCGGCGGTCGGCTCCGCCGGTTTCGGCACCGAGTATCGCCACCGGACCTCCGGAGGGCAGCTCGACGGAGCCCACCTGCCGGTGGATCTCGCCGCCAACGCCGAGAGCCTGGGCGCCTGCGTGCGTCGGGTCGGCGGACTGGGCGAGCTGGAGACGGCGCTGCGCGAGGCACGGGCGATGGATCGCACCGTCGTGATCCATGTGGAAGCCGATCGGGAGGTGCGGGTCGGCTCGTACGAGACCTGGTGGGACGTCCCGGTGGCCGAGGTGTCGGAGATCGATGCGGTGCGGGCGGCGCGGTCGCGCTACGACGCCGCGCGAACGTCGGAGCGCTGGCATCTGTAGCCGCGCGACTCAGCTCATGGTGGCCTAACGCAGGTGAACGCAGGACCCGCTTCGAGGAGGACGTCCATGCCGGTTTCATCGTCGTCCAGAACGCTCGCCGCCGGATTGCTCGCGCTCGCCATCGGCTGGCTGTCGCCGGCGGTCCGCGAAGCCGCGGGGCAGGGAAGCAGCCACGTCAGCGGCAAGGTGGTCGAGTCGGAGACCGGCCGCCCGCTCGACGGGGCCCGGGTCCACCTGCGGCGCGCCGGCCTCGCCGCCGTCACCGACGCCCAGGGGAGATTCGTCTTTCCCCGGGTGCGATCGGGGATGGATACGGTGGACGTGGCCTACATCGGACGGCAGGCGCAGTCGCGCGAGATCAGCCCGGCCGGACGGCCGCTGTCGGGAGTGGACTTTCAGCTCCCCGTCTCGGTGGTCCAGCTCGCCGAGGTGCAGGTCCTCGGGGTCATGGCCAAGAACCAGGCCGAGGCGCTCAACCGGCAGAAGAACGCCGCCAACATCACCAACGTGGTGGCCTCCGACCAGATGGGCCGCTTCCCCGACGCCTCGGCGCCCGAGGCGGTGCAGCGGCTTCCCGGCGTAGCCGTGGCGCGGGACCAGGGCGAGGGTCGCTACATCCAGATCCGCGGCGGCTCCGCGGCCAACACCCAGGTCACCTTCAACGGCAACGAAGTCCCCTCGCCCGAAGGCGAGGCCCGCCAGATCGCGCTCGATGCGGTGCCGGTGGACGTGCTCGAGTCCATCGAGGTGGCGAAGGCGATCACCCCCGACATGGACGGCGACGCGATCGGCGGCGCGGTGAACCTGGTGACCCGCCAGGCGCCCGACGCACCGACGTTCTCCGCCGAAGCTGTCGGGCGGGTACGGCACCATCCGGAGCGAGCCGTCGTACAGCGGTGCGATGACGTACGGCCGTCGCTTCGCCGACGACCGCTTCGGCTTCCTGGTCTCCGCGTCGGGGAGTCGCCGCGAGTTCGGCTCCGACGACATCGAGCCGGAATACGATCTGGGCGATCCGGGACTGGGCGACGACGCGCTGGAGGGCCTCGACACCCGGCACTACACCCTCTGGCGCGCGCGGCTCGGCGCCACCGCGGCGCTCGACTGGCGGGTGGGCGAGTTCTCCAACATCTCCCTGACCGGCATCTACTCCGAGCTGCAGGACGACGAGAACCGGCGCCGGGTGGTCCACGCGATCGAGGACGGCGAGATCAGCTTCGGCCACAAGAACCGGTTCGAGGCGATGAAGCTGTTCAACCTGGCGCTGGCGGGCGACCACCTGCTGCCGGGCGGCGTCGGCGTGGACTACGACCTGACGTTCTCCCGCTCGAGCGAGCGCGAGGACTACGACTGGGAAGCGGAGTTCATTCAGGGCGACGTGACCTTCGACCCCGACATCAGCGATCCCGACAACATCCAGACCAATCCCACCGACGGCGCGGTGACCGACGGCGTCTACGAGTTCGACAACATCCTCACCGGAGGCGACAACACCAGGAACCGCGATCTCACCGGCGCCGCCGCCGTCACCGTGCCGTATCGTCTGGGCAGCCAGGCCAATGGCCGCCTCAAGTTCGGCGCCAAGATCCGGGACAAGGACAAGGACCAGGACGTCACCGAGATCGACAACGAGCTGGTGGATGATGCCGGCCGCCATCGTGCTCGGGACCGACATCGGCGGGCCGTTCGACTACGGCAGCGGCTTCAATCCCGGCAACTATCCGTTCCCCCGCAACGCCACCAGCAGCGACGACGTGCTGGAGTTACCCGACCGGTTCGGCGGCTCGCTCGAAGGCGAGGAGAGCCTCGAGGCCCAGACCAACGACTACGATCTCGACGAGCGGGTCACGCGCGGTGTTCGCCATGACCGAGCTCGACCTGACCGACGACCTCATGCTGCTGCCCGGCGTCCGCTACGAGCACACCAAGTTCACCAGCGTGGGGTTCGATTTCGATCCCGACGCGGAGACGCTCACTCCGATCACCGCCGAGCGCTCCTACGGCAACGTGCTGCCGATGGTGCACCTCCGCTACCGGATCACCCCGCAGACCAACCTGCGGGCCGCCTTCACCACCACGCTCGCGCGGCCCAACTTCTTCGACCTGGTGCCGTTCCGGCTGCGGGACGACGAGGATCTCGTGCTGGGCAATCCCGACCTCGAGGCGACGACCTCGCGCAACTTCGACCTGCTGCTGGAGCACTATGACCGGCGGATCGGCGTGCTCTCCGCCGGCGCGTTCTACAAGCGGCTGAGCAATCCGATCTTCCTCTTCACCGAGGAGAACGACCTCGGCGGCGCCACCAGCCAGCCGCGCAACGTCGAGTCGGCCGAGATCCGGGGCGTCGAGGTCGCGGTCCAGCAACCCTCAGCATGCTGCCGGCGCCGCTGGACGGGCTCGGGATCTGGGCCAACTACACCTACACCGACTCCGAGGCCACGCTGCCCGGCGGCCGGACCGCGCGTCTCGCCGGCCAGGCCAAGCATGTGTTCAACACGGCGCTCAGCTACGAGAAGGGCGGCTTCTCCGGCCAGGTCAGCCTCAACTACAACGATCCATTCGTGCTGGAGTTCGGCAGCGACGTCGTGGGCGCGGAGGAGCGGAACGAGGACATCTTCCTCGACAAGCCACCTGCAGCTCGATTTCTCCAGCGCCTACCGCTTCACGCCGTCCACCAGCCTGTTCCTCGAGCTGGTCAACCTGACGAACGAGCCATTCCGCACCTATCAGGGCGTGTCGGAGCGGCCGCGCCAGCAGGAGTTCTACGAGAGCTGGGGCCGCCTCGGCTTCCGGTACACCCATTGACGACGGCGGACCGGCTGCCAGTCCGCTGAGGGGAGGGGACGTGTTGGTACGGAGAATCGAACTCGCGGCCGCGCTGGCCGGCCTGCTAGCAGCTGCCTGTGGCGGAGAGCCGCCGCCCGCCGAAACGGGCAAACCGGCGGTCGCGGCGCCGGCCGAGCTGACCGAGGTGTGGCAGACCGAGCGCGACACGCTGGACAACATCGACTCGCCCGCGGTCTGGCACGGACCGAACGGGGAGCACTGGCTCCTATCCACGGCCAAGACGACCGACGTGCTGGTGGTGAACGATGCGGCGACCGGGAAGGAGCTGCGCCGAGTCGGCGGTCCGGGCACCGGGCCCGGGAAGCTGGAGCGGCCCAACGGCATCCTGGTGATCGACGACCTCGCCATGGTCGTCGAGCGCGACAACCACCGGGTGCAGGTGTTCCAGCTCCCGTCGTTCAAGTCCATCGGCATCTTCGGCGACGCGCTGCTGAAGAAGCCGTACGGCATCGCCGTCTATCCCGCACCGCGATCCGGCGGGCTACATCGTGTACGTGACCGACAACTACGAGATGCCGGACGAGTCGGTACCTCCGGACAGCATGCTGGGCCAGCGGGTGCGGCAGTTCCGGCTGACGCGGTCCGGCGGGGGCATCACCGCGGAGCCGGTGGCGGCCTTCGGTGCGACCTCGGGCGCCGGGGTGCTCAAGGTGGTCGAGTCCATCGCGGCCGACGTGCCTAACAACCGGCTACTCGATGGCGGAGGAGCTGGAGACCGCCTCCCATATCAAGGTCTATTCTCTGGACGGACGGTTCACCGGCGAGATCATCGATTCGGGGCTGTTTCCTCACCAGGCGGAGGGGATCATCCTCTACGCCTGCGGCGACACCAGCGGCTACTGGGTCACCACCGACCAGGGCATGGCGGTCAACACCTTTCACGTCTTCGACCGGCAGAGCCTGGCCCATCTCGGATCCTTTCGCGGAGCCCAGACCCTGAATACCGACGGCATCGCGCTGACCCAGCGCGGCTTCGCCGATTTCCCGAGCGGCGCATTCTACGCCGTGCACAACGACGGCAACGTGGCGGCGTTCTCCTGGGCGGCGATCGCCGACGCGCTCGGCCTGCGGAAGGACTGCGGCGCCGACCGGCGCGGTCGCCGAGCCCGCCGTCGTGAAGCCGCGCCGCCGCTGTGCTGCTCGCTGTGCGCCCTCACGCTCGGCAGGGCCGATCCTACGCGCAGGACGGCCCCGGCCCGGCCGCGGCTCGTGGTCGCGATCGCGGTGGATCAGCTTCGTGCCGACTACATGGACCGCTTCCGCCCCTTCTTCGGCCGGGGCGGCTTCAACCTCTTTCTCCAGCGCGGGGCGAGCTTCGCCGAGGCGCGGTACGAGCACGCCACCACGACCACGTGCCCGGGCCACGCGGTGATCCTGACCGGCAGCTACGGCGCGGTCAACGGGATCATCGGCAACGACTGGTTCGACGCGAAGACGGGCCGGGAGGTGTACTGCGCGGCCGACACCACGCGTCAGACTGATCGGCGTCGCGGGCGAAGGGCGCTCGCCCCGGAACCTCAAGGGCGCCACGGTCGGCGACCTGCTCAAGATCGCGACCGGCGGGAGCAGCCGGTGGTGACCGTCTCGGCCAAGGACCGCTCGGCGATCATGCTGGGCGGCCACCTGGCCGACGCCGCCTACTGGATGGTCGACACGCTCTTCGTCACCTCGACCTACTATCGCGCCGCGACTGCCCGACGTGGGCCGCGAGGTTCAACGCGGTCGGGCAAGATCAGCTCGTACTTCGGCAAGAAGTGGGAGCACCTGCTGCCCGCTGCGGCATACGAGATGGTGGGACCGGACGACGTGCCCGACCGAGAGCGGACGAAGCGGGGATGGGCCGCACCTTTCCCCACACGGTCGCCGGCGGCTCGTCATCGGCGAGGCCTTCGTGGATGCGTTCGACCAGACACCGTTCAGCAACGACGTCGTGGCCGACTTCGCCATGCGAAGCGGTGACCGCCGAAGCGTCTGGGACGCGACACGCGTCACCGACCTGCTCGGCATCAGCTTCTCCGCCAACGACCGCGCCGGCCACGCCTACGGCCCCGACAGCCACGAGGTCATGGACATCACGGTCCGGCTCGACCGGACCCTGGCCCGGCTCTTCGGCTTCCTCGACCGGACGGTCGGCCTCGCCAACATGGTCATCGTGCTTGACCGCCGACCACGGCGTGGCACCGCTGCCCGAGGTATTCCAGCGGCTGCAGCCCCAGCGCCTCAGCCCGGCGGTTCAACCCCGCGGTCAGGTCGATACGGTGGTGAATGCGGCGCTGACCGCCCGGTACGGCGCCGCCCCGTCGCCCGGGCTGGGTCGCCCACCACGACCAGCCGCAGCTCTACCTGAACGCTCGCGGCGCTGCGGGCACGGCGGGTCGCCGGTGGACGAGGCCGAACGGGTGGCGCAGGCGGCGATCCTGTCGGTGCCCGGAGTGCACGAGGCGCTCACCGCCACCGAGCTGGCCGAAGCGAGGGACCGGGGCGCTCGCGCACCGGCGAGGTCTACTCGTTCTATCCCGGCCGCAGCGGCAACATCTACTACCAGATGGCGCCGTACATCCTGGTGGACGACGAGCCCACCGGCACCGGCCACGGCACGCCGTGGGCGCTACGACCAGCAGGTGCCGCTGCTGTGGTATCGGAAGCCGGATCGTGCCGGGGATCCGCCAGACGCCGGCCGCGGTGGCCGACATCGCGCCGACGCTGTCGGCGCTGCTGGGGCTGACGGCGCCGGGTGGGGCACAGGGGAGGGTGCTGGCGGAGATGACTGCGCTAATCGGGTGACATGGTCGCTTCCACGACCATCGCGATCCCCTGGCCCACGCCGATGCACATCGTCGCCAGGCCGTAGCGCCCGCCGGTGCGGCGCAGCGCGTGCACCAGGGTCGTGAGAATGCGGGCGCCGCTCGCGCCGAGCGGATGCCCCAGGGCGATGGCGCCGCCGTAGATGTTGACCTTGGCGGGGTCGAGCTCGAGGTCGCGGATGCAGGCGATGGACTGGGCGGCGAACGCTTCGTTCAGCTCGATCAGGTCCAGGTCGCCCACGCGTGAGCCCGGCGCGCGCGAGCGCCTTCCGCGTGGCCGGCACGGGACCGAGCCCCATGCAGCTCGGGTCCACGCCGGCCACCGCGGTGCTCACCACCCGCGCCATCGGGCTTGGCCCCAGCTCCTGCGCCATCTCCGCCGACGCCACCGCGAGCACCGCGGCGCCGTCGTTGATGCCGCTCGAAGTTCCCGCCGTCACGGTGCCGTCGCGCTGGAAGGCGGGCGACAAGCTTGGCCAAGCCCTCCAGCGTCACGTCCGCCCGCGGCGGCTCGTCGCGCGAGATCGACTGCGCTCCGTCGCCGTCGGCGCCGACGGTCGACCGGCACGATCTCGTCGGCGAACGCGTCCGACTGCCAGCGCGGCCTGGGCCCGGCGCTGGCTCTCGACCGCGAACTCCTCCTGCTCCCGGCGGCTGATCCCGTGGCTCTTCGCCACCCGCTCGGCGGTCTGTCCCAGCGAGATGGTCCAGTCGGCGGGCAGCATCGGGGATTGGTGAACCGCCAGCCCACCGTGCTGTCCGCCACCGCGGGCGGCGTGCGGTCCCACGGCCTTGCCGGTCTTGAGCATGATGTAGGGAGCCCGGGTCATGCTCTCCACCCCGCCCGCGATCATCAGCTCGCCTTCGCCGGCGTGGATGGCGTGCGCGGCGCTCGACCACGGCCTGGAGCCCCGAGCCGCAGAGCCGGTTCACCGTCTGGCCCGGGACCTCCACCGGCAGGCCGGCGAGCAGCAGCGCCATCCGGGCGACGTTGCGGTTGTCCTCGCCGGCCTGGTTGGCGCAGCCGAGGATGACGTCGTCGATGCGGTCGGCGGGGAGAGCCGGCCCGGTCGACCAGTGCCGCGGATGGCGCGCTGCGGCCAGGTCGTCGGGCCGGACCTCGGCGAGCGCGCCGCCCGCCCGCCCGATGGGCGTGCGGACGGCGGCCAGGATGTGGGCGTCGATCACACGGACTCTCGGTTCAGAAGGAGTACTTCAACCCCGCCTGAACGTAATATGTAGCCTCGGAATCGCGTTGACGGGCCTCCGCTGCGCCGCTAAGTTGCGCCCTCGCAACGAGTCGGGACAGGTGGCCGAGTGGTTGAAGGCACCACCCTGGAAAGGTGGCATACGGGTCAAACCGTATCGAGGGTTCGAATCCCTCCCTGTCCGTCGCCGGCTCTTCCGCGATCCGCTCTCCCCGACATTCCATGCGCTCCTGACGCCGCGATGCTGGCCAGTTCGGCCGGAGTATCATTGTATCCGCAGGTAACGGGAACCCCACACCACAGGCTTCGCGATGTTCCGCTGGGGCAGGAAGTCGGCGGATCCGGCCGCCGAGCCGGACGACCATCGGCCGCTATCGGGTCACCCGCCAGCTGGGGCAGGGCGGCATGGGCGTGGTGTACGCCGCGCACGACGACCGGCTCGACCGCCCCGTCGCCATCAAGCGCATCCGCGAGGCCTCCGACGACGCCGGCCTGAGCGAGCGGCTGCTCCGCGAGGCCCGCGCCGCCGCCAGCATCAGCCACCCCAACGTCTGCCACGTCTACGAGCTCGCCGAAGAGCGGCGGCGAGCTCTATCTGGTCATGGAGCTGCTCACCGGCGAGCCGCTCTCCGAGCGGATCGCCCGCGAGCCGATGCCGCTCGCCGAAGCGCTCCAGATCACCCTCGGCATCCTCGGCGCGCTGGAGGCGCTGCACGGCCGCGGGATCGTGCACCGCGACCTCAAGCCGTCGAACGTCTTCCTCACGCCCCACGGCGTGAAGCTGCTGGACTTCGGCCTGGCCCGCCCGCTGGTGGAGCAGCTCAAGACCGACGTCACGCTCACCGCAGCCCGGCACCATCGTCGGCACGCCGCGCTACATGCCGCCGGAGCAGTGGGAGGGCGAGGCGTTCGTGCCCGCCTCGGATCTCTTCGCCGTCGGCGCGATCCTGTTCGAGATGCTCGCCGGGAAGCCGGCCTTCCCAGGCGAGCACGATCATCGAGGTGTACCGCGCGGTGGCGATGGCGCAGCCGCCGGCGCTGACCGGCGGTCCCGAGGTGGTGGCCGCCGACCGCATCATCCAGCTGGCGCTGGCCAAGCGGCCGGCCGACCGCTATCCCGACGCCGCCGCGATGGCGCGCGAGGTGCGCTCCGCCTGGGCGCTGATCGACACCGGTCCAGCCCGCAGGCCCGGGCGATGACCCGGCTGATCGTGCTGCCGTTCCGGGTGCTGCGCCCCGACCCCGAGACCGACTTCCTCGCCTTCAGCGTGCCCGACGCGATCACCGCATCGCTGTCGGGCCTCGACGCGCTGGTGGTCCGGTCCACCGCGGCCGGCCAGCGTTTCGCCGGCGAGAGCCCCGACCTCAAGGCGATCGCCACCGAGGCCGGCGTGGACGTCGTCGCTGACTGGGCACCCTGCTGCGCGCCGGCGACCAGGTCCGCGTGGCCACCCAGATGCTGGAGGCGCCGTCCGGCACGCTGGTCTGCTCCCACACCGCCCAGGTCGCAGCTCACCGACATCTTCCAGCTCCAGGACGACCTGGCGCGGCAGATCGTGGAGTCGCTCGCGATCCCGCTCTCCGCCCGCGACCACCGGCTGCTGGGGCAGGATCGTCCCGGCGAGCGCCAAGGCCTACGACCTGTACCTCCGGGCCAACCACCTCGGCGCCGAGCACCTCCAACCCGTCGCGGCTGACCGCGGCGCGCGACCTCTACCGCGGCTGCCTGCGAGGAGGATCCCGGATACGCGCCGGCCTGGGCCCGGCTCGGCCGGGTCTATCGGGTGCTGGCCAAGTACGGCGCGGAGGGCCAGGCGGAGAGCCTCGCGCTGGCCGAGGAGGCGTTCCGGCGCGCGCTGGAGATCAACCCCGACCTGCCGATCGCGCACAACTTCTACACCTATTTCGAGATCGAGGAGCAGGGGCGGGCGCCCGAGGCGATGGTGCGGCTGCTGGAGCGGGTCGGCGACCGGCGCGGCGGACCCCCATCTCTTCGCCGGCCTGGTGGTCGCGTGCCGGTTCTGCGGGCTGCTGGAGGCGTCGCTCGCCGCCGACCGGCGGGCCCGCCGGATCGATCCCTCGATCCAGACCAGCGTGCAGTACACCTACTGGGCGCTCGCCGACTACCAGCAGGCGGCCCTGCACGACGTCGAGGACATCCAGGCCGATCCGCCACGGCGCGCTCTGGATGCTGGGCCGGCAGGACGAGGCGCATCGCCGGCGTGCGCGAGGCGCTGAGCCACGCGCCGGGCAGCCTGGAGCAGTGGATCGTCGAGTCCCAGCTCGCGGCGATGGAGTGCGCGCGCGGACGACTGCCTGCGCCATGCGCGAGGCCATCCTCGACGCCGGATTCCACGATCCCGAGGGACTGCTCCTCCACGTCCGCGAGCTGGCCCACGTCGGCGAGGTCGGCCGAGGCGCTCGGCGCTGCTCGAGCGGGTGGTGCAGGGAGGGTATCACTGCCCGCCGGCGCTCACCCGGGACCCCTGGCTCGACTCCGCTGCGGGCGCAGCCCGAGTTCGTCCGCCTGGTCCGGCAGGCGGAGGCCGGGCATGCGCGGGCGGCGGAGGCCTACCTGCGGGCGGGAGGGGAGCGGATCCTCGGCGTCGGGGCGGCGCGTGAGGCCGTCCCGCTTCCGCCGAGAGGGAGGCGCTCGCTAACTTAGCCCCATGCTCCGGCCCTCCGGCGGTGCCGATGCCCTGGCTCTCACGCTCCTCCTGGCCGCCCCCGGCCTGGGGGGGACGTGGCTGTCGGTCGCGCATCCCTGTCCGGTCGACATGCCCTGGCTGGCCCAGGGCGGGCACGCGGGCCACGGCGCCAGGACCGGCCACGGCCATGGCCAGACGCTCCCGCCGGATCCGCCACTTCCTGCCATTGCGTCGGCGCCTGCCAGAGCGGCGCCGCCGCCGCTGGTCGCTCGTCGCCGCAGCCCCGGCGATCTCGCGCCGTGCGACCGGCTGGACCACCGCTCCCTCCTCTCCCGACGTCGATCACCCCGGCCCAGCCCCGGCTGCGCCGGCACCCTCCCGCCACAGCTCCACCGCTCGCCTGAGCGCGCTCCGGCGCGCCATTCCGTAACCGAGGTCGGCGCATCTCCGCGCCGGCCCATCGGACATAGGCCCGCCCGCCGGGCGGGCTCAGCGGTGGAGGAATCCATGATCAGCAGGCATGCGTGCTGCGCGCGGCGTCGCTGGCGGCGTGCGCTTGCCTGGTGGCGACGGCGGCGCCGAGCCCAGGATCTGCGAGCGGCACGTCGAAGGCGTCGTGATGAGCGCCGAGGGCGGCCGCCCGATCGCCGACGCGATCGTCGGCATCTTCGGACTCGGCCGCCAGGTCAGCTCCGATTCGGCGGGACGGTTCCAGCTCGGCAGGCGTGCGGTTCGGCAGCCAGCGGCTGGAGGTTCGCGCCATCGGCTACCAGCCGAGCGCGCAGGCGGTGACGGTGGTGCCCGGGCGACGTGGCGCGGGTCGAGTTCCGGCTCAAGCCGGCGGTCGTCAATCTTCCCGAGGTCGTGGTCAGCAGCAGCCGGGAGGAGCAGCTCGCTTCGACGCACGCCCGTGAGCGTCGGCGTCATCCGGGGCGAGGAGATCCGGGAGACCCGGGGCCACCATCCCGCGGAGATCGTGAACCGCACGCCCGGCGTGTACGTGAGCAACTTCGGCGGCGAGGGCCACGCCACCGCCATCCGGCAGCCGATCACCACCAAGGCGCTGTACGCCTACCTCGAGGACGGCGTCCCGATCCGGTCCACCGGTTTCTTCAATCACAACGCGCTCTACGAGATCAACATCCCGCAGGCCGGCCGGCTCGAAGTGATCAAGGGCCCCGGCACCGCGGTCTACGGCAGCGACGCGGTGGGCGGTGTGGTGAACGCCTTCACCCGGGACCCGTCGCCGCACCCCGAGGCCGAGGTGTTCCTCGAGGGCGGCAGCAGCACCTACGTGCGCGGGCTCGGCATCGGCGAGCACGACGGTCGGCCGGAGCGGGTTCCGGGCCGACGTGAACGTCACCCGCGCCGACGGCTGGCGCGAGGGCACGCCGTACGACCGCCAGAGCGGCACCGTGCGCTGGGACTACGCGCTGAGCGAGCGCGACCGGCTCAAGACCGTCGCCGCGCTCTCCCACATCGATCAGCCCGGCGACGGCGGCAGCGACCTGACGCCGGAGGACTTCATCGCGGTGCCGTCGCGGACCTACTCCCCGATCGCCGTTCCGGCGGGTGATGGCCGCGCGGCTCTCCACCGAGCTCCAGGTGCGGGGCGAGACCTCTTCCTTCGGCGCGACGCTCTACACCCGGTACAACGAGCTCGACCTGCTCCCGTCGTGGCAGCTGAGCTTCGATCCCCAGGTCTGGGAGAGCCGGCATCGCTCGGTCGGCCTGCTCACCCGGTATCGCAGGCTGGTCGCGCCGCTCCGGACCAACCTGAGCACCGGCGTCGATCTGGAGTACACGCCGGGCAGCCGGCTGGAGACCGAGCATCGACGCCGCAGCGTGCGGGACAGGTGTTCACCGGCTTCACCAACGGGCGAGGTCCAGTACGACTACGACGTCACCTTCTGGCAGGCGTCGCCCTACGCGCAGGCCGACGTCGTCGCTGCCCGGCCGGGTGCAGCTCAGCGCCGGAGCGCGGTACGACCACATCGGCTACGACTACGACAACCGCCTCTCCGACCTGGCGACCGGCTCGCACCGGCGGCCCGGCGTCGACCGGCGTCACGTTCGACCGCATCAGCCCGAAGCTCGGCGCCACCTGGGAGCTCGCTCCCAACGCGAACCTCTTCGCCTCCTACCGCGAGGCGTTCCGGGCGCCGTCGGAGAGCCAGCTGTTCCGCCAGGGCTCGGCGGAAAGCACGGTGGATCTGAAGCCGGTCCGGGCCAAGAGCTGGGAAGCCGGCTTCCGCACGGCGCTGGCGGGCGTGGTCACGCTCGAGGCCACCGGCTACAGCATGCGGCTCCGGGACGACATCCTGACGTTCTTCGATCCCGTCCAACGGGCTCCGGCTCACCCAGAATGCCGGCGCCACCAACCATCGCGGCGTCGAGGTGGGCGTGGGCGTCGGCCTCGCGCGAGGCCTGCGGCTCGACGGGGCCGTCTCCTACGCCAAGCACACCTACGTCGAGTGGCAGCCGCGTCCGGGCGTGGACTACACCGGCAACGAGATGGAGCTGGCGCCGCGCTTCATCGGCAACAGCCGGCTGAGCTACCGGCCCGCGTTCTTCGTCGAGCGGCATCGTCGCGGTGGAGTGGGTGAAGCTGGGCTCCTACTGGATGGACCCGGAGAACACCCACAAGTACGACGGCCACGACCTGTTCAATCGTCTTCGCGACGGTGCCGGTGATGGCGCACCTGGAGCTGAGCGGCCGGATCACCAACCTCGCCGACAAGCGCTTCGCCGAGACGTCCTCGTTCAACGCGCAGCAGGGGGAGCGGTTCCGCCCCGGCGCGCCGCGGCAGTTCTTCCTCGGCGCGCAGTACCGGTTCAATTGAGGAGCGGCACCATGACACGAACGCTACAGCCTGATCCCCTTCGCCGCGGCGCTGCTCGCCGCGTGCGGCGGTCTCGGCGCCGAGAGCCCGGCGCGGTTCACCCCGGCGCGGGTGATCTCACAGGAGACGGAGAACGGCGCCACGCCGATGTTCCTCGCCACGCCCGGCGGCGGACGGGTGGTGGCCTGGGTCTCCGCGCCGGGCGGAGGTTCCGACGGCAGCCTGCACGTCTCGGTCACGCCGGCCGGAGCGGCCGCAGCCGCTCCCGACCGTCACCGTGCGCGATCCGCTCGGTCCGATCGAGGCCCACGGTGAGGCGCCGCCGCAGCTCGCGGCCGATCCGGCGGGAGGCATCTCGGTGCTGTACACGGTGGGGAAGGAGGTGCCCGGCGAGCGGTTCCCCAAGAGCGCCCTGCGGTTCATCCGCTCGGCGGACTCGGGACGGACCTGGAGCGAGCCGCGCACGGTGAACGACGGCACCGAGTTCGGCTCGCACAACTTCCACGCGCTTGACCGCCGGCGCCCGATGGCTCGCTCCTCGCCACCTGGCTCGACGCGCGCCGCGGCAAGTCCGGCGTCTGGATGAGCCGCTCCACCGACGGCGGGCGCACCTGGGAACCGAACCGCCCGATCTACAGCGATCCGACCTGTCCCTGCTGCCGGACCTCGGTCGCGGTGGCGGCGAACGGCGCGATCTACGTCGCCTGGCGCGCGATTCTCCCGGGAGACATCCGCGACGTGGTGGTCACCCGCTCGACCGACGGCGGCGACGACCTGGGCCGCGCCGGTGCGGGTCCGGGCCGACGACTGGGTCTATCCCGGGTGCCCGCATGCCGGGCCTTCGCTCGAGGTGGATGTCGAGCGGCGCGGTGCACGTGGCCTGGTGGACCGGGAAGGAGGGCGAGGCCGGGGTCTATTACGCCCGCTCCACCGACGGCGCGAAGACGTTCACCGCCCAGCCGATCGCGACCGGAGAGCGGCGCGCCCGGCCCACGTCCAGCTCGCGGTCGCGGGCGGCCGCGTCTACGTCGCCTGGGACGACGGCCTGGGCGACATGCCCCGGGTCCTGCTGCGCCGGTCCACCGACGGCGGCGCCACCTTCCGGCGCGAAGAGCTCTTGAGCGAGCCGGGGGTGGCGGCGAGCTTCCCGGTGCTGGCGGTGCAGCGGCGACTCGCGTCGCCGTGGCCTGGAGCCAGACCACCGCCGCGGAGCACCGGGCCAAGCTCGCGGCGATGGTCGGACATGAAGAACCCCAAGGCGGTGATGCCGCTGCCGCGGGTGGGGCAGTCGGAGATCCTGATGCGGGTGGGGGCCAGCTGAGCCGGGTTGTCACCCTGACTGGGTTGTCACCCTGAGCGGAGCGAAGGGGGCCATGCCTGCATGGTCCCCTTCACTATGTTCAGGGTGACAGGTCACCTCTTTCGTCCACCTTGTCTGCCCGCTACTTTCCGCCCCCGATGCCCCACCCGAGTTCCCCTGATGGACGAGCGCGCGCTGGCCCGGACGCTGGCGCGCATGGCGACCGAGATCGTCGAGCGGGCCCATGGCACCGAGGGACTGGTGCTGGTGGGGATCCAGCGGCGCGGCGTCGAGCTCGCGTCCCGGCTGCGCGCGCTCATCGCCCAGGCCGAGGGCGGCCTCGGTGCCCTGCGGCAAGCTCGACATCACGCTCTACCGCGACGACCTCCAGACCGTGGGACCCCGCCCGGTCGTCGGTGAGACCAGCCTGCCCGACCTCGACGGCAAGACGGTGGCGATCGTGGACGACGTGCTCTACACCGGCCGCACGGTGCGGGCGGCGCTCGACGAGTGCTCCGACTTCGGCCGGCCCGCGCCGCATCCTGCTCTGCGTCCTGATCGATCGGGGCGGCCGCGAGCTGCCGATCCAGGCCGACATCGTCGGCAAGACAGGTGACCGCCGGGCCGGGCGAGCGGGTGGACGTGCTGGTGTCGCGAGCTCGACGGCCGCGACGCGGTCGAGCTGGTGCGCGGCGGATGACGCGCCGACCCTCGGCAAGGACCTGGTCGGGCTCGAGCCGCTGAGCCGCGAGCAGATCCTGCTCATCCTCGACACGGCGGAGCCGTTCAAGGAAGTGAGCGAGCGGCGCCATCAAGAAGGTGCCGGCGCTCCGCGGCAAGACCATCGTCAATCTCTTCTTCGAGGCCTCCACCCGCACCCGGATCTCGTTCGAGTTCGCCGAGAAGCGGCTCAGCGCCGACACGGTGAACGTGGCCACCGCCGGCAGCTCGGTGAGCAAGGGCGAGACGCTGGTGGACACCGCCCGCAATCTCGAGGCGATGCGGATCGACATGGTGGTGATCCGCCACGGCGCGTCCGGCGCGGCGCAGTTCCTCGGCCAGCGGATCCGCTCCAACGTGATCAACGCCGGCGACGGCAAGCACGAGCATCCCGACCCAGGGCCTGCTCGACATGCTCACGCTGCGCGACCGGTTCAAGCGGCTCGAGGGCCTCAAGGTCGCCATCTGCGGCGACATCCTGCACAGCCGCGTGGCCCGCAGCAACATCTGGGGCCTGACCAAGCTGGGCGCCAAGGTCGGCGTCTGCGGGCCGGCCACGCTGCTGCCGCGCAACGTGCACGAGCTGGGCGTCACCATCCTGCCCGCGGATCGAGGACGCGATCCAGTGGGCCGACGCGCTCAACGTGCTCCGGCTCCAGCTCGAGCGGATGGAGGCCGGCTTCCTCCCGTCGCTGCGGGAGTACAACCGGGTCTTCGGCGTGACCACCGAGCGGCTGGCTCGAAGGCGCCGAAGGATCTGCTCATCCTCCATCCCGGCCCGATGAACCGCGGCGTCGAGATCGACAGCGACGTGGCCGACGGCCCCCACAGCGTGATCCTGCCCGCAGGTGACCAACGGCGTCGCGGTGCGGATGGCGGTGCTCTACCTGCTCGCGGGCGGGTCGCCCGACTGGGCGCATCCCGGCGGGGGAGGGGAATAGCGTGCGGCCGATCCTGATCCGCGGCGGACGGGTGATCGATCCCGTCGCGCAACACCGACGAGGTCGACCGACCTCTTCATCGCCGACGGCAAGGTGCAGGCGCTCGGCCGCGACCTGGGCCGGCCGGACGACGCGCTCGTGGTGGAGGCGGCGGGGAAGGTGGTCGCGCCGGGGCTGATCGATCTGCACGTGCACCTGCGCGAGCCGGGGCAGGAGGATCTGGAGACCGTGGCCACCGGCGCGATGGCGGCGGCGGCCGGCGGCTTCTCCGCGGTGTGCGCCATGCCGAACACCGACCCCGTCACCGACAACCAGGCCGCGGTCGGCTTCATCGTGAGCCAGGCGCAGCGCGCGGCGAAGGCGCGGGTCTATCCGATCGGCGCGGTGTCGCTGGGACAGAAGGGACAGCAGCTCGCCGAGTTCGGCGAGCTGGTCGGCGCCGGCGCGGTGGCGGTGAGCGACGACGGCAAGCCGGTCGCCTCCAGCCACCTGATGCGCACCGCGCTGGAGTACGCCCGCACCTTCGGCATCCCGGTCGCCGACCACTGCGAGGAGCCGACGCTCGCCGCCGGCGGCGCGATGCACGAGGGACTGGTCTCCACCCGGCTCGGCCTCAAGGGGATCCCGTCCGCGGCGGAGGAGATCATGGTGGCCCGCGACATCCTGCTGGCGGAGCTCACCGGCGGGCACGTCCATCTCTGCCACATGTCCACCCGCGGCTCGGTCGAGCTGATCCGCCGGGCCAAGGAGCAAGGGCCTGCGGGTCACCGCGGAGGCCTGTCCCCATCACTTCACGCTGACCCACGAGGCGTGCGAGGGGTACAACACCAACGCGAAGATGAACCCGCCGCTGCGGGAGCCGGAGGACCGCGAGGCGATCCGGCAGGGCCTGCGCGACGGCACCATCGACGTGATCTGCACCGACCACGCGCCGCACCACTACGACGCCAAGGAGCGCGAGTTCGACGACGCGCCCAACGGCATCATCGGGCTGGAGACCGCGCTCGGCCTCGCGATCACCGAGCTGGTGGAGAGCGGGCTGCTCTCGCTCGGCCGACCTGGTGACGCCGGATGAGCGTCATGCCCGCGAAGATCTTCAAGCTTCCGGGCGGCACGCTCGCGCCCGGGTCCGCGGCCGACGTCGTGGTCCTCGATCCGGCGGCCCAGTGGACGGTGCGTCCGGAGGAGTTCTTCTCCAAGAGCCGCAACACGCCGTTCGCGGGCCGCCGGCTCACCGGCCGGGCGGACACTGACGATCGTACGGGGGCAGGTGGTCTTCGCCCGCGATCCCGGCCTCGCAGACCTCGGGTCCGCGCCGCAAGCTAGACTTCGGCCCACGAGGCGAGTTAGTTAGATTTTTCGATGTCCCCCCACCAGCATCCTCACAGCAGAGGAACGCCTCGCCATGGCCAGCGAAACCGACAACAGCATCGAAGCGCTCCTGGAGCAGCGAGCCCGGTTCGAGCAGTGGCTCGCCAAGCTCGACTCCACCGCCGACAAGGCGCCCCCGGCCGTCCGCCAGAAAGTGCGGGCGGACTACGAGGTGCGGCTGCGCGGCGTCATCGAGCGACCTGCGCGGCCACGCCGCCACCATCGCGGACGAGCTGCACCGGCACCAGGCCGCCCAGGGCGACCTCGACGCCCAGCGCCGCACGCCGAGGAGGAGCTGGCCGAGGCGGAAGTGCGGCACACGGTCGGCGAGTTCGGCGACGACGAGTGGCGCCGGATCAGCGAGGAGAGCGACGGCCGGCTCAACGGGCTGCGGGAGCAGCTCAAGACGGTGGGCAAGGAGATCGCCCGGCTGGTCGAGGTCCAGGCGCTCATCTCCGCGCCGGCCCGAGCCGGCCGAGCCACCGCCGCCGCCGCCGGTCGAGGACGTGATCGAGCGCTCGCCGCCCCCGCCCGCCCCGCCGCCTCCCGCCGAGCCCGTGGCGGAGGCCCCCGCGCCCCAGCGCGCCGCTCCGCGCCCGCAGCAACAGTCACGGCGCGGAGCCCGAGCACGCCGGCGCAGGTGGACGAGCTGGCGTTCCTCAAGTCGGTGGCCGACGAGGAGGTCGAAGCCCGCGCCGCGCCACGCCGGCCCAGCAACCCGGGCCGCAGCGGCCCCAGGGCTCCCGCGCCGTGGAGACCGCCCCGCCGCCGCCGGCCACCGGGCGGTAAGGCCGGTGCCCCGGGCGTGGCCAAGACGCTCAAGTGCGGCGAGTGCGGGACCCTCAACCGGCCGACCGAGTGGTACTGCGAGCGGTGCGGGGCGGAGCTGGCGGGGGTGTAGACAGGGGGAAGAGAGAAGCGGGAAAAGTGAAGCGGTGAAATGGATGTCGTTAAGCGTGGCGTCCGAGTATATTGTGCAGCATGACTTCAAGTGATTCTGGCATGTCCACGCAACACAAAGGGCCCGGCGATCGCCGGGCCCTTTTCACGCTTCACCCTTCACGCTTCACGCTTTTCCTGCTGATCCTCTTCACCGCCTTGGCTTTGCCTTCAGCTTCGCCAGCCGGCTCTTCTGCCGGGCGGCGGCGTTGGGATGGATCAGGTGCTTCCGGCCGGCGCGATCGAGCAGCTGCACCGCCTCGGCGTAGGCCGCCTCGACCTCGGCTCCGGCGCGGCGCGCACCTTCTTGAGCGCGGTCCGCAGGCGGCTGCGCTGGGTGCGGTTCTGCGCGGTGCGGGCACGGGCCTGACGCATGCGCTTCTTGGCGGATTCGATTCGGGGCACGGCATACCTCGGCTGAGCGACGATCGGCGCTCCGGCACGCGCCGGAGCAGGAGAGCGCGGAAACATAGGGACGACCCCACGCAAGGTCAAGCGGCGCGCCGCTTTGACTTGGCATCTCCCGGTCTGGTGCTTAACCTTCCGCCGTCCCCGCCGAATCAGGAACGCGACCTGGAAGCCCAGCTCAGCGAATTCATCCTCGCCCTGCCGATGCTCGTGTTCGCGATGACGGCGCACGAGTACGCCCACGCCGCCACCGCGCTCCGCCAGGGCGACGACACCGCCTACCTCCTCGGCCGCGTCACCCTGAACCCGATTCCCCACATCGATCCCTGGATGAGCCTCGCTGCTGCCGGCGCTGCTCTGGTTCGGATCGAGCGGGCGATTCACCTTCGGCGGCGCCAAGCCGGTGCCGGTGAATCCGCGGAAGTACCGGCAGTTACGTGCGTGGCGACATCCTGGTCTCCTCCGCCGGCGTGATCACCAATTTTTTCCTCGCGTTCGTCTTCTCGTTCGTCTTCGTGCTGCTCGGCATCCTCGTCGCGCGCGATGCCGGGCGCCGCGCGGCGTGCTCGACACCGCGCAGCGGATGATGGTCCACGGCATCTGGCTCAACCTGATCCTCTGCTTCTTCAACCTGATCCCGCTGCCGCCGCTCGACGGCTCCCACCTGCTGTATCACGCGCTCCCGCCCAAGGCCGGGCAGCTGGTATCGCGGGTTGCAGCGCTTCGGCTATCTTCCGCTCTTCGCCCTGATGTTCCTCTTCCAGCCGGTGGTCGGCATCCTGCTCACCCCGGCGTACGCGGTGATGCGGATGCTGGTCGCGCTTCATCGCCCCGTACCAGGTGGTGACCCCGCTGGCGGGACTCATAGCCTATGACTCTCCCGGAAGCCCCGACCACCGCACTCGGCGCCGGTCCGGGCTTCGTCGTCGAGCTCGACGCCTACTCCGGCCCGCTCGATCTCCTGCTCCATCTGCTGCGCGAAGAGCAGCTCGAGATCGCCGAGATCCCCATCGCCCGCATCGCCGACCAGTTCCTCCAGGCGATCCACGAGCTCGGCCTCAACCAGGCCGCCGACTATCTCGACATGGCGAGCCGGCTGGTGCGGCTCAAGGCGCAGATGCTGCTGCCTCGCCGCTCCGAGGAGGACGGCTGGGAGGATCCTCGCGCCGAGCTGGTGCGCCGGCTGCTGGAGTACCAGCAGATCCGCGAGATCGCGGTCTGGATGGGCCGCACGGCCGAGCGGCGCGCCGAGCAGTTCGCCGCGCGGCTACCTGCCGCCGCCGCCCGAGCTGCCGCCGCCGCCCCTCACGCTCGACCTGCTCGACATGCTCCAGGCGGTGGAGCGGGTGATCGCCGGGATCCCCACTCCGGTGCTGCACCGGGTGGTCGCCCGTCCGCTCGACGTGGAGGGCGCCACCCGGCGGATCGAGGAGCTGCTCGACCAGCGCGAGGAGTTCAGCTGGCTCGAGGCGCTCGGGTCCGCGCCCCACGATCGTGGAGGTGCTCTCGACGCTGCTCGCCCTGCTGGAGCTGGCCAAGCGCGGCGTCGTCCGCCTGGCCCAGCCGTCTCCGTTCTCACCGATGGTGATCGCCCGTGACACCGCTCGCCCAGCTGCTTGAAGCCGCGCTCTTCAGCGCCGCCCGCCCGCTCACCGCCGAAGAGCTGGCGACCCTCGACCAGGACGCCACCCTCGCCGACGTGCGGGTCGCGCTGGAGCAGATCCGCGAGCACTACGACTTCGAGCAGCACGGCGTCGAGCTGATGGAGCTGGCCGGCGGCTACCAGATCCTCACCCGCCCGGTGCACGCCGCGGCGATCGAGCGGGCCCAGTTCTCGGTGCGGACGCCCAAGCTCACCGCGGCCGCGCTGGAGACGCTCGCCGTCATCGCCTACCGGCAGCCGGTGGGCCGCGCCGAGATCGAGGAGATCCGCGGCGTCTCGGCCGGCGGCGTGCTCCGCTCGCTCCAGGAGCGCGGGCTGATCGAGGTGGTCGGGCGGAGCGAGGCGCTGGGCCGGCCGATGCTCTACGGCACGGCGCCGATGTTCCTCGAGCTGCTCGGCCTCCGCGACCTGGCCGATCTCCCCCGCGCCGAGGAGCTCACCATCGCGCTCCAGCCGCACCGCGCGGTCAGCCGAGGGCGAGGACGACGCCGCCGCCTACGTCGAGGCGGAATCGTGACCGAGATGCGGCTCCAGCGGGCGCTCGCCCGCGCCGGAGTCGCCTCGCGCCGAGCCGCCGAGGAGCTGATCGAGCAGGGCAGGGTGCGGGTGGACGGGGCGGTGGCCACGCTCGGCATGAAGGTGGATCCCGACCGCCAGCGGATCACGGTGTCGGGCCGACCGGTCAAGCAGCGGCCGCGCCGCTGGCTCGCCTTCCACAAGCCGATGGGCGTGGTCACCACCGCGGCGGACGAGGAAGGCCGCCGCACCGTCTTCGACTTCATCCCCGATCCCGCCGGCCTCACCTACGTCGGCCGGCTCGACGTCAACACCACCGGCCTGCTCCTCCTCACCACCGACGGCGAGGCGGTGCATCGGCTCACCCATCCCGCGCTACCGCATCGACCGGCGCTACACCGCGCTGGTGCACGGCCGGCCCACGGCGGAGATCGCCGAGGCGGCGCGCCAGCGGGTGGTGGTGGACGGCCGTCCGGTCGTCACCCAGCGAGGTGCGGGTGCGGCCCGGCACCGAGGGCCGCAGCATCCTCGACGTCACCCTGGCCGAGGGCCGCAACCGCATCGTGCGCCGCTGGGCCGAGGAGATGGGGCTCCGGGTCGACCGGCTGGCGCGGCTCTCCTACGGTCCGGTCCGGCTGGGCGACCTCGCCGGTCGGCCGCTACCGGCCGCTCACGCCGCGGGAGGAGTCGGCGCTCTACAAGGCGGTCCGCATGACCGGAGCCCGCGCAGTGAAACCGCGTCACCGCCGGCGTCGGGCGTCGGGGCCGGTGAGGCGACGCCGGCTCGGCGAGTCGCCACAGCCCGAGCTATCTTTCCCATACCCTGCATCCCAGGAGCCCTCGAGCGTGAGCGCGCCGAAGCTGACCGACATGCCAGCGGAGACGCTGCCGGTCCAGCGGATCCTCAAAGAAGTGTCCCGCCGGATCGTCGGGCAGGACGCCATGGTCGAGCGGCTGCTCGTCGGGCTGCTCACCGGCGGGCACGTCCTGCTCGAGGGAGTGCCCGGGCTGGCGAAGACGCTGGCCGTGCGCACCCTGTCCGAGATCATCCACGCGTCGTTCTCCCGGATCCAGTTCACGCCCGACCTCCTGCCCGGCCGACCTGATCGGCACCATGGTCTACGACCAGAAGACCCAGGAATTCCACGTCAAGAAGGGCCCGCTGTTCGCCCAGATCATCCTGGCCGACGAGATCAACCGCGCGCCGGCCAAGGTTCAGGCCGCGCTGCTGGAGGCGATGCAGGAGCACCAGGTGACCATCGGCGGCACCACCTTCCCGCTGGACGAGCCGTTCATGGTGCTGGCGACCCAGAATCCGATCGAGAACGAGGGCACCTATCCGCTGCCCGAAGCCCAGCTCGACCGCTTCATGCTCAAGGTCCGGGTCGGCTATCCCAGCCGCGACGAAGAGAAGGAAGTCCTGCTCCGGATGAGCGGCGGCCAGGAGATCCCGGTCGAGCGGCTGCTCCAGCCGGGCGCGATCCTCGTCGGCCCGGGCGGCGATCGCCGAGCTGTACATGGATCAGAAGGTGGTGGACTACATCGTGGACCTGGTCCGGGCCACCCGCGATCCCGGGCAGCGTCGGGCTCGCTCGAGCTCAAGCCGCTGATCGCCTTCGGCGGCTCGCCCCGCGCCTCCATCGCCCTGGCCCAGGCCGCCCGCGCCCACGCGTTCCTGCGCGGCCGCGCGTACGTCGTTCCGGAGGACGTGCGCGCGCTCGCCCCCGACGTGCTCCGCCACCGCATCGTCCTCACCTTCGAAGCCGAAGCCGAGGACCTCACCGACCGACGACGTGGTGGCCAAGGTCCTGGGCGCGGTGAGGGTGCCGTGACAAGAGCGTGAAAAGTGAAAGGTGAAAAGTGAAAGGGATAAGGTGCGAGCCTTCCCTCACACTCCCTTTCACTTTTCCCTTTTCACTCTTCACGCTTTCCCGATCGCCTATGTCCGTCACCCCCGAAATCCTGAAGCAGGTCAAGGCGATCGAGCTCCGCACCCGCGGACTCGTCGGGACGCTGTTCGCCGGCGAGTACCGCTCGGTGTTCCGGGGGCAGGGGATGGAGTTCGCCGAAGTGCGCGCCTACGAGGTCGGGGACGACTTCCGCTCCATCGACTGGAACGTCTCGGCCCGGCTGGCGCAGTCCCTACGTGAAGACCTTCACCGAGGAGCGCGAGCTGACCCTCATGCTCCTGGTGGATCAGTCGGGCTCCACCCGCTTCGGTGAGCCGGTGACCAAGGCGGCGCTCGCCGTCGAGGTCGCCGCCGTGCTCGCGCTCGCCGCGGCGTTCCACAACGACCGGGTCGGCGCGCTGCTCTTCTCCGACCAGGTCGAGCGGGTGATCCCGCCGCGCAAGGGACGGCGCCACGCGCTCCGGGTCATCCGCGACCTGGTGGCCTTCGAGCCCGCCGGGCGGCGCACCAATCTCGCCGCCAGCCTCTCCTACGCCAGCCGGCTGCTGCGCCACCACAGCATCGTCGTCGTCCTCTCCGATTTCATCGCCGAGGGGTGGGAGCGTCCGCTCCGCCGGCTCGCCGCGCGCCACGAGGTCGTGGCCATCACGGTGGACGATCCGCGTGAGCACGAGCTGCCCGACGCGGGCTGGATCGAGATGCTCGACGCCGAGTCCGGCCGCCGCGTGCTGGTCGATACCGGCAGCCGCGACGTGCGAGCCCGGGTCAGCGCGCTGGCGGCCGGCGCCGGCGCGAGGAGCGGAGCCGCACCCTGACCTCGGTCGGCGCCGACGAAGTCGCGCTCGGAGACCGGCCGGGACTACGCGCTGCCGCTCCGGCGCGCCTTCGCCCGCCGGGCACGGCGGATCCACCGCGGATGAGCCTGCAGACGCCCGCAGAGCCGCCATTCGCCGACGGTGGGCGACACCATCTGGGTGACCCGCACCGTCGCAGCTCCCGCCCGGGCGCAGCGTCCGCGCGGCCGAGTGGGACGTCGCCGATCCGGTCGAGCTGCTGGGACCGGCCGCGCGTCATCCTGCGCGGCGGCTCGGCCGAGGTCTCGTACCCCCTCGCGGTCTGGCGTGCCGGGATCCCACACGCTGCAGGTGCCCGGCCCGCTGCTCCTCGCGCCGGACGGCGGCGTCGATTCGCTGGCGCCGGAGCCGGTCACGCTCCGGGTGGCAGAGCGTGCTGCCGCGCGGCGGCGACCGACACCACGCTCCAGCCGCAGCCGCGCGCGGAGTTCGTGCCTCGCCCGGCGACGACGCCGGTCCCCCTGATCCTGCTGCTGGTCCTCGCCGTCGCGCTGCTGGCCCCGCTGCACTGGTGGTGGCGCCGGCGCAGGCCGGCCGCCAGCCCGGGCCGCCGCCGACCGCCGGCCCCGCCAAGCCCCCGCTGGAGCGCTGGGCCGACGCGGGTGAGTCCCGGGCCGTCGCGGCAGCGGCGACGTCCCGGCTGCGCGCGGCGCTCGCGCGAGCGCGTCCCCGACCGCGTTGCCCTCGCTCGACACCGAGGAGGTGCTCGCCCACGTCGCCGCCGAGCGACCCGAGCTGGCCGCTCGGCGAGCTGGGTGACCTCCTCCGCGCGCTCGACGCCGGCACGGTTCGGCGACGGCCCGCCGCCCGACGCCGATGGACCTCGCCCGGCGGGCCGCGGCACTAGAGCCTCGGCTGGTGGCGGTGGCGGCGTGAGCTTCGCCCGCCCGATCCTTCTGCTGCTGCTGCTGGCGATCCCGTTCTGGGCCTGGCGCCGCCGCCGCCAGGACGTCCCCGCGGCCCGGTTCAGCGACGTCACCCTCCCCGCCGCCGTCTCCGCCAACCGCTGGTGGGTGGTGCTGCCGCCGCTGTTCCGCGCGGCCGCACTCGCCGCCCTCGTGATCGCCGCGGCCGGCCCGCGTATCGGCGGCGACACGGTCGAGGTGAAGCAGGAAGGCATCGCGATCGTCATCACCATCGACATCTCCAGCAGCATGCTGGCCGAGGACTTCGCGCCGTCGAACCGGCTCGAGGTGGCCAAGCGGCAGGCCGTCGGCTTCATCCGCGGCCGCTCCGCCGATCGCATCGGCCTGGTCGCCTTCGCCGGCGAGGCGCTGACCCAGGTGCCGGTGACGCTCGACTATCCGGTCGTCGAGCAGGCGGTGATGGATCTCAAGATCGGCAGCCTGGAGGACGGCACCGCGATCGGCAGCGGGCTCGCCACCGCCGTCAATCGGCTCCGCCGCGCGCCGGACAAGTCCAAGGTGATCCTGCTGCTGACCGACGGGGAGAACAACAAGGGGCTGATCGATCCCCGCACCGCCGCCGCGACCGCGGCGGCCTTCGGGATCAAGGTCTACACCATCGGCGTCGGCACCATCGGCGAGGCGCCGATTCCCACCGGCCGCGGGCTGGGTGGCTTCCGCTACGAGCTGCTGCCGGTCCGGATCGACGAGCCGCTGCTCCGGGAGATCGCGGCAAAGACCGGCGGCCGCTACTTCCGCGCCCGCGACAGCGAAGCGTTGAGCCGGATCTTCCGCCAGATCGACGCGCTGGAGAAGACCCCGGTGCAGGTGACCCGCTACACCCGCTACGACGAGGCCACCCGTCCGCTGATCCTGCTCGGCCTCGGCGCCCTCGCGCTCGAGCTGCTGATCGGCAGCACGCTGGTGGTGCGAGTGCCATGATCTTCGACGCGCCGCTGCTCCTCTTCCTCGCGCCCGCCGTCGCGCTCGCGGTCGGCTTCGCCGCCTGGCTGGGCCGCGGGCGCCGGCATCCGGCTGGCCCGGCGCTGGTCGCCCGCGCTGGCGAAGCTGGCCAAGCGCCCGGGGCGGGTGGGCCCCGGCGCTGCTCGGCGTGGTGGCGCTGCTCGCCATGGTGGGACTGGCCGGGCCCGCGGCTGGGCCGCACCGAGATCACGACCGAGACCCGCGCGCTGAGCCTGGTCTTCGCGGTCGACATCAGCCGCTCGATGCTGGCCGAGGACGTCGCGCCCAACCGCCTCCAGCGGGCGGTGCGCGAGGCCCGCCGGCTGATCGAGGATCTCGGCGGCGACCGGCTGGGACTGATCGCGTTCGCCGGCCAGAGCTACATCCTGGCGCCGCTCACCGTGGACGGCGGCGCCATCCGGATGTATCTCGACGCGCTCGATCCCGATCTCGCCAGCAGCGGAGGATCCAACCTCGCGCGCGGTGCTCGCGCAGGGCACCCAGCTCCTCAGCGCCACGACCGACGCCGCCGACCGGGTGCTGGTGCTGTTCACCGACGGCGAGGCGCACGACACTCTGCCGGAGATCGTGGCGCAGGCCGAAGCGCTCAAGGACGCCGGCGTGCGGCTGATCGTCGTCGCCGAAGGGCGGCACGCTGCCCGACCCGCATCCCGATCCGCGACTCCGCCGGCACCATCACCGAGTACAAGCAGGACGCCGAGGGCGACGTGGTCCAGACCCGGCGGCGGGACGACGTGCTCCGCGCGATGGTGGAGGCCGCGGAGGGGACGCTGGTCCCGAGCGAGGTCCCGGACCAGGCGGGCGCGGTCCGCGATCTGGTGTCGGCGATGAAGCGCAGCCCGTCCTCGCGAGACCCGCACCGCCGATCTGGTGCCCCGCGGCGTGGATCCCGGTGCTCGCGGCGGCGCTGCTGCTCATCCTCTACACCCTCGCGCGGCCGGGGCCCGCGCTGGTCGGCCTCGCCGGCGTGCTCCTCGGCGCAGGCGCGGCGCCGGCGCAGCGCCCCGCCGCCGGGCGAGCGCGCCCTCGCCGCCGGCGATCCCGCCGGAGCGGCCGCCGCGTTTCTCGCCGAGGCCAGCCGGGGCACCGCGCGGGACACCGCGTTCTACAACGCCGGCACCGCGGCCCTCGAGGCCGGACGGCTCGACGTCGCGCGGGGCGCGCTCGCCGAAGCGGCGAAGTCGCTCGATCCGGCGCTGCGCTATCGCGCGCTCTACAACCTCGGCCTCGTCGGGCTGCTCGCCGCGGAGGCCGGACACCACGACGGCAGGACGAGTTCCTGGACGACGCGGTGGATCGCCTGCGCCAGGCGCTGCTGCTGCGAGCCCTCGTCCGCGCGCGCCAAGTGGAACCTCGAGCTGGCCGACCGCCGGCGCCCGCCGCCGCCGAGCGGCGGCGGTGGCGGCGGTGGCGGCACGCCGCCGCCGCCGAGCGGCGGAGGCCAGCGGGAGCAGCAGCCGCAGGGCGAGACCCCGCGGCCAGGGTCTCTCCCAGAGCCAGGCGGAGCAGATCCTCAATTCGATGGAGCGGCGCGAGCGCGAGACCCGGGCCGAGCAGCAGCGCCGGCTTCAGGCCGGTGTCGGCCGGCGGAGTGAAGGACTGGTGATCGCGCTTGCTGCTCGCCGGTCGCGCTGGTGCAGGGCGGCGGTCCCTCGCTCGATGCCTCGGTGGACGAGGACCGCGTCTCGGTGGGCGAAGAGCTGCTCTACACCCTGCGCGCGGTGAGCCACTCGCCGCTGCCGATGCAGGTGAGCGTCGCCGCCGTTCAACGGCCTCGAGATCGTCTCCCGCAGCGAGCGCTCCGAGGTCTCGCTCGGCGCCGATCCCACCCGCACCACGGTGCTCGAGGTCCGGCTTCGCGCCGTTCGCCCCGGCCGCTGGCAGATGGGCCCGGCGCGCGCGGTGCAGGGAAGGGATACGGTCGAGGCCGCCGCGATCGTCGTGGATGTGACGGCCAGCCGCGCCGCCACCGCCTCCACCTTGAGCCCGCGGCTCAAGCGGCTGCTCGAGCAGGCGCGGCCGCCGGCCGCCGGGTCAGGCGGCGCGTGGATCTCATCGTCTCGGCCGACACCGTCCGCGTGGGCGAGCAGGTGGACGTCGTCACCGCCGCCTGGTTCCCCCGCGACCTGCGGCTCCAGCTCCGCCGTCCGCCGACGCTGCAGCCACCGGTGATCGACGGCGTGTGGAGCTATCCCCAGGCCACGCCCGTCGGGCATCGCGGCCACCCGCAGCATCGGCGGCCGGTGGTACGATCTCTTCGTCGCGCACCAGGTGGTCTTTCCGCTGCTGCCCGGCACGGTGCCGATCCCCCGCGCCACCCTCAAGTACAGCACGCCGGTCGCCCTCCAGTTCTTCAGCCAGGAAGAGCGCTTCGCGCTTGACCAGCCGGGCCGACACCCTCGCGGTGCAGCGCGCTCCCGGACGAGCGGCCGGCCCGCCGGATTCAACGGCGCGATCGGCTCCGGGCTCAAGCTCGACCGCCGGGTCACGCCGGCCGCGGCCCGGGTCGGGGAGGGCGTGGCGGTCGAGCTGTCGCTCACCGGCGAAGGGAACACCGCGCTCTGGCCCGCGCCCGAGATCCGACTGGCCGCCGGGCGCGCGGGCGTACAGCGACAAGGTCGAGGAGCGGGTCGGCGCGACCGAGGGCCGCATCGGCGGGACCAAGACGTTCCGCTACCTGGTCGTTCCCGATTCGGTCGGGCGCGCTCGCGCTGCCGGCGGTGAGCTACGCCTACTTCGACCTGGCCGCGCAGCGCTATCTGACGCGCCTCGCTGCCGGCGGCGTCGGTTCCGGTCGCGCCCGGGCGGCGAGGCCACCGCCTCGACCGCGCTTCCGCCGCCGCTGCTGTCGGGCGACCGCCCGTCCCTCGACGTGGCGGCTGGGCCATGCGGTGCCCGATTGGGTCTGGGTGCTGGTCCTGCTGCTCGCACCGCCGGTCGTGCTGGCTCTGCGCGGACGGCTCGCCCTGCCCACGGCGTCGCGCCGCCCCGACGGCCGGCCGGCGACCTGCGGAGCGCGGAGGAGGAGCTCGACGCCGTCGTGCGGACGCTGGTCCCCGATCCGCATCGCCGCTCGGGGCCCGGCCTCGCGGCCGCGGTGCGCGCCGCCGGCGCCGACGCCGCGCTCGCCGGCCGGGTGGCCGCCGCGCGCGAGCGGCTGCTGGCGCGGCGCTACGGACCCGAGGCCGGCGGCGCGCGGACGACGCGGCGCTCGCCGACCGAAGTGCGCGAGCTCGCGCGCCGACTCGGTGGCTCGCTGCGAGGCTGGGCCGGCCGCGGCGCCGCCGTCGCCGCTGGTCGCGCTGCTCTGGTCGCGGCGGCGCTGCGGGCCCAGGCGCCCTCACCCGAGGCACTCTACGAGGCGGGCTCGCTCCGCGCCGCGGCCGAAGGCTTCGCCCGCCGCGCCGAGCGGAGCCCGCGGTCGCGGCGCACTGGTACAACCTCGGCGCCGCCTACTTCCGCCTTGGGCGAGGACGGCCGCGCCCGGGCCGCGTGGCTCCAGGCCCGGCGTCTCGCGCCCGCGAGCCGGCGCGGTCGACCCAGGCGCTTCGCCTCACCCCTCCGCCCGACGGTACCTCGGCCCGCTGGAGCTGGACCCCGCCGGTCAGCCCGGAAGAGCTGCTGCTGCTCGGCGCGCTGGGCTGGATCGCCGGGTGGATCGGCTGGACGCTGCGGCCGCGGGTGCGGGAGCGCTGGCTGGTGCTGCTGGTCTTCTCCTGCCGCCACGGTGCTGGCCGGACTGGCGCTCCGCACCTGGCTCCGCGAGCCGCTCGCGATCGTGGTGGAGCGCAGCACCCTGCGACTCTCGCCCCACGGGCTGGCGCCCGCCGTCGCCGCGCTCGAGTCCGGCAGCGCCGTACGCGTGATCCGGCGATCGCCCGGTTGGGTCATGGTGGAGGCGCCCGGCGCGCAGCGGGGCTGGCTCGCAGGCGAGGCGGTCGCCGCCCGTCGGCGGCTAGATTCTCGCGATGGCCCGCCGCATCGCCATCCTGCCCGATGCCGTCGCCGACCAGATCGCCGCGGGCGAAGTGGTCGAGCGTCCCGCGTCGGTGGTGAAGGAGCTGGTGGAGAACGCGCTCGACGCCGGCGCCCGCCACGTCCGGGTCGAGCTGGAGCAGGGCGGCAAGACCCTCGTGCTGGTGAGCGACGACGGCAGCGGCATGGGCCGCGAAGACGCCGTGCTCGCCCTCGACCGGCACGCCACCAGCAAGGTCCGCAGCGTCGCCGATCTGGTCGGCGTCGGCACCTTCGGCTTCCGCGGCGAGGCGCTGCCCGCCATCGCGTCGGTCTCCCGTTTCACCCTCACCACCTCCGAAGGCGACGGCGGCGGCCACCGAGCTGACCGTCACCGGCGGCCGGCTCGACCGCGTCGCCGACGGCGTCCGGCAGCGGGGCACCACGCGTCGCGGTCCGGGCGCTCTTCTTCAATACGCCGGCCCGCCGGAAATTCCTCCGCTCGGTCGTCGAGCGAGACCCGCGCCGCGCACGAGGTGGTCGCCACCCTGGCGCTGGCCCATCCCGACGTGGGTTTCGAGCTGCACGTGGATGGCGGCTGCCGCCTCGTGGTGCCCGACGGTCAGGCGCTGGAGGAGCGGCTCGCCGCCGTCTGGGGTGCGGAGCTGGCCGGCGACGCTGGTGCCGGTGAGCTACGCCGCCGGCGCCTTCCGGGTGCTCGGGTTTCGCCCAGCGGCCCGGCGATGCCCAGCCCACCGGCCGGCGCACCCAGCTCTTCGTGAACGGCCGTCCCTTCAAGGATCCTTTCCTGGTTCGTGCGGCCGAGGCGGGCTACCGGTCCGCGATCCATCCGGGCGACCGCCCGTCGCTGCTGCTCAACGTCGAGGTCGCCCCCGGCGACGTGGACGTCAACGTCCATCCCGCCAAGCTCGAGGTCCGCTTCCGCGACCGCATCGGCGTCGAGCGGGTGGTCGAGGAGGCCGTGCGCGACGCCCTCGGCGCGCTGGCCGCCGCGGTGCAGTGTGGGCGACTGGCGACCGGCCGGCGATCGGCGCTGCGGGCGCCCGGAGCCTCGGCCGACCGCAGCTCGTGACGGAGCGGATCTCTTCGCGCCGCCGTCCGCGCTCGACCCGGCAGACGGTCGCGACGGTGCGAGCCGGCCGCCGGCTTCACGGTCCCGCTGCTCCAGGTCTTCGACACCTACATCGTCTACGAGGCGCCGGAGGGCGTGGTGATCGTGGACCAGCACTCGGCCCACGAGCGGGTGCTGTACGAGCTGGTGATGGCGCAGCTCACCGGCGCCGATCCGCCGGCGCAGCGGCTGCTGCTGCCGCTCACGCTGGAGCTGACCGACGAGGAGCTCGACGCGGTCGAGGCCCACGGCGAGGAGCTGCGGCGGGTGGGCTTCGAGGCCGAGCCGTTCGGCGGCCGGTCGGTCGCGGTGCACGCGGTGCCGTCGCCGCATCCCGCGGTTCGACGCGGAGGCGTGCTTCCGGGAGACCGTGGCCGATCTGGCGCGCGGGCGGTTCGGCGGCTGGGCCAATCGGCTGGAGCGCTTCGCGGCGACCTACGCCTGCCGCGCCGCGGTGAAGGCGGGCCAGCGGCTCGACCAGCGGGAGATGCGGGAGCTGCTGCTCCGGCTCTTCGCCACCGACCTGCCGCCGCACGACGTGCACGGGCGGTCGACCATCGTGCAGCTGCCGCGAGAGGAGTTGGAGCGCCGCTTTGGGCGACGCTAGGGTCCCGGTGATCGTCGGTCCCACCGCGGTGGGGAAGACCGCCGTGGCGCTGGCGCTCGCGGCGCACTGGCCGCTCGAGGTGATCTCGGCCGATTCCCGGCAGGTCTATCGCCGGCTCGACATCGGCACCGCCAAGCCGACCCGGAAGGAGCGGGCCCGGGTGCCGCACCACGGGGTGGACGTGGTCGAGCCCGGGCACCCGCTACAGCGCCGGGCGCTTCGCCCGCGACGCGCGCGGGCTGGATCGCGCGAGGTCAGGAACCGCGAGCGCCTGCCGGTCGTCGTAGGAGGAACCGGCCTCTACGTCCGCGCCCTCGCCGAGGGGCTGTTCCACGAGCCGGAGCTGGATCCCGCCCGGCGCCGGTCGCTCGACGCCTTCGCGGCGCGGCTGGAGCCGCTCGAGCTGCTGCGCTGGGCCGGCCGGCTCGATCCCGGCTTCCAGGGCGGCGGGCGCCAGCGCGCTGCCCGCGCCATCGAGGTCGCGCTGCTCACCGGGTATCCGCTCACCCATTGGCAGGAGGCGGCCCGCGCGCGGCGGCGTCGATCCGGCCCTGGTACGTCGTGCTGACCGTGCCGCGGCAGGTGCTGCACCAGCGGATCGCCCGGCGCGCCGAGGAGATGATGCGCCGGGGGCTGATCGAGGAAGTGGCGCGGTCCTGGCGGAGGGCCACGCTGCCGACGGCGCCGGGTCTCGACGGCATCGGCATTCGGGAGGCGGTCGAGTACCTTCACGGCCGGCGCGAGCGCGACACCGTCGCCGGAGGCGATCGCGGTGAGCACCCGGCAGTACGCCAAGCGGCAGGAGACCTGGTTCCGCCACCAGCTGGCGGGCGACGTGATCACGCTCGACGCGACCCGGCCGCCGGAAACAGCTGGCGGCAGAGATCGCAGGGCTATGGAGAAAGCGCCCCTCATGAAGCTCGGCATCACCTGCTATCCCACCTACGGCGGCTCCGGCGCCGTGGCCACCGAGCTGGGCCTCGAGCTGGCCCGGCGGGGCCACGAAGTCCACTTCATCACCTACGACTCGCCCTTCCGGCTCCGCGGCTACGCGGAGCGGGTCTACTTCCACCAGGTCGAGACCCGGATGGGGCGGTATCCGCTGTTCGACCACTATCCCGTACACGCTGGCGCTGGCCTCGAAGCAGCACGAGGTGGCGATGCGCGAAGGGCTCGACATCCTGCACGTGCACTACGCCATCCCCCACGCCACCACCGCCTTCCTCGCCCGCGAGATGCTGCGGGGCGAGCGCGACATCCGGGTGATCACCACGCTGCACGGCACCGACATCACCCTGGTGGGGCAGGAGTCGAGCTTCTACGCCATCACCAAGTTCTCGATCGAGCGCTCCGACGCGGTGACGGCGGTGTCCACCTACCTGCGGGACGAGACCTATCGCGCGTTCGGCTGCGTGAGCTGCGATCTCAAGGTGATTCCCAACTTCGTCAACCTGAACGAGTACTCAGCCCGGCGAGCCGACCGGCCGGCTGGGGCTGGCGCCGGACGGCCACAAGCTGATCACCCACGTCTCCAACTTCCGCGAGGTGAAGCGGGTGAAGGACGTGGTCCGGGTCTTCGCCCGGATCCACCGCGCGATGCCCGCGACGCTGGTCATGATCGGCGACGGCCCCGAGCGGGTGGACGCGGAGAACGAGGCCCGCGAGCTCGGCGTCGCGCCAGGACGTGAAGTTCCTCGGCCGGCTCGACTCGGTGGCCTCGCTGCTCCAGGCCAGCGATCTCTTCGTGCTCCCCTCCCAGACCGAGTCGTTCGGCCTGGCGGCGCTGGAGGCGATGGCGTGCGGCTCGCCGGTGGTCGCCACCCGGGCCGGCGGGCTCCCCGAGGTGGTGGACGACGGGGTGAACGGGATCCTCGAGCCGGTCGGCTCGGTCGAGGCGATGGGCCGCCGGGCGGTGGAGCTGCTGCGCGCTCCCGGCCCGCCACGCCGCCATGCGCGAGGCCGCGATCGCCAAGGCCCGGGAGTTCTCCGCCGACCGCGATCGTGCCGATGTACGAGTCGCTCTACGAGGAGGTGATCCGGTGAGCCGCCGACATGACGCCTGAGCTGTTCGCCAAAGCGGTCATCCTCGGCCTGGTCGAGGGCGCCACCGAGTTCATCCCCGTCTCCTCCACCGGCCACCTGATCGTGGTGAGCGAATGGCTGGGTCAGGTGGACGAGCGGGCCAAGACCTTCGACATCTTCATCCAGCTCGGCGCGATCCTCGCGATCGTCTGGCTCTACCGCGCCCGGCTGCTCGCGCGCGGTGGCCGACGCCCGGCACGATCCCGCGAGCCGGCGGTTCCTGCTCAACCTGGCGATCGCGTTCCTGCCCGCGGCGGTGGTCGGCTTCCTGATCCACGACTGGATCAAGGAGCGGCTCTTCAACACCCCGGTGGTGGCGGCGGCGCTGGTCGTGGGCGGCGTCGTCATGCTGCTCATCGAGCGGTGGGAGCCGCCGGACGCGATACGAGGACGTCACCGACGTGCCGCAGACCACCGCGCTCGGCATCGGGCTGGCCCAGGTGCTCTCGCTGATCCCCGGCACCTCGCGCTCGGGCGCCACGATCATGGGCGGCTACGCGCTGGGCCTGTCGCGCAAGGCGGCCACCGAGTTCTCCTTCTTCCTCGCGATCCCGGTCATGTTCGCCGCCACGCTCTACGACCTGCTCAAGAGCGCCGGCGACCTCTCCGCCGCCGACGTGCCGTTCTTCGCCACCGGCTTCGTGGTCTCCTTCCTCTCGGCACTGGTGGTGGTGAAGGCGTTTCTGGCCTACGTCTCGCGCCACAGCTTCGCGGTCTTCGCCTGGTACCGCATCGCTCTTCGGCGCGGCGCCTGCTGTGGTTCACTCGCTGACCGCCATGCCAGCCACTCATCCGGGTCCGCAGCCGCGGAATCGACCATGGACCTGCTGCACGACCTCGCGGCCGGCGGCGCCGAGCGCGGGCACCGCGGTGGTGGCAGGGGAGCAGACCGGCGGGCGGGGATCGCGGGGACGCGACTGGCAGTCGCCACCCGGCGGGCTCTGGCTCAGCGTCCTCTATTCGGCCCCGGCTCCGCCGCCGGTGTCGAGCTGCTCAGCCTGCGGATCGGGCTGGCGGTCGGCGGACGCGCTCGAGGCGCTGGGTCCCGGCGTGCCGGTGGATCTCAAGTGGCCCAACGACCTCATGCTGGGCGACCGCAAGCTGGGCGGGATGCTCTGCGAGGCGCGCTGGCAGGGAGATGCGCTCGCCTGGATCGTGGCGGGCGTGGGGATCAACGTGGCCAATCCGGTGCCGCCCGAGCTCGGCGCGGTCGGCGACCTCGCTCGCCGAGCGGCTGCCCGGGCATCACGCCGGACGCTGGTCGAGCCGGAGACGCTCGCCGCGGCTCCGGGCGCTGGCCTGGCGCGGCGGAGCGGCTGGACGCGCGTGGAGCTCGCCGCGCTGCGGCGGCGCGACTGGCTCTGCGGACGCCGGCTCCGCGCCCCGGCTGCGCGGCACCGCCGCCGGGATCTCCGAGGATGGCGCCCTCCTGGTGCAGGCCGGACGGCGGCGGCGTGACGGCCGTCGCGCGCCGGGCACCGTGGAGTTGGCCGACCGCGCCGTTACGCCGTAGCTTCGAGCCATGCTGCTCACCCTCGACATCGGCAACACCGAGATCACCGTCGGCCTCTTCCAGGGCGACTCGCTCGAGGCCCACTGGCGGCTCACCACCAATCCCGACCGCACGCCCGACGAGTGGGCCGCGCGATCGGCGGATTCCTGATCCAGGGCGGCCATTCGCCGAACGAGGTGCAGGCGGTGTGCCTCGCGTCGGTGGCGCCGACCGTCACCCAGAGCCTGGTGGAAGGCGTCGCCACGGCGACCGGGCGGCACCGGCGTGGCGGTGCACGCCGCAGTCGCCCCTGCCCGGTCAAGCTCGACGTGGACGAGCCGCTCACCGTCGGGCGCGGACCGCATCGTGAACGTGCTCGCGGCGGTCGAGCTCTATCACGCGGACATCGATCGTGGTGGACTTCGGCACCGCGACCACCTTCGACTGCATCACGGCCGACGCGCCGCTTCATCGGCGGCGTCGATCATGCCCGGACTCCGCACCGCGGCCGACCAGCTCACCCGGCGCGCCGCCAAGCTCCCCGCGACCGAGCTGAAGGCCCCCGTCGCGCGTCATCGGCCGCCGCACCGAGGAGTGCATTCAGGCCGGCGTGCTCTTCGGCGCCGCCGACGCGGTGGATGGCATCGTGCGCCGGATCCGCGCCGAGTGGCCCGGCGGCGGGTCGCCGCGCGTCGTGGCGACCGGCGGGCTCGCCGCGGTGGTCGCGCCCCTCACCACGTCCATCGAGCACGTCGCACCCCGACCTGACTCTCCAGGGCCTGCGCATCGCCGCCAGGCACCTCGGGCTCACCTGGTGAGCCGAGCCCGCGAGGCGGGCTACCGGCTGCTCGGGTCGCGCCTCGACTACCTGCTCCACCTCCGTCCCGGTCGAATGGCCCATCATGGCGGCGCACACCGCCGTGGGCTATCTGCTCGCGGTCGGGCGTGCACGGCGCCGCGGAGGGCGAGCGGCTCGGGCCGGCGCTCGCTCGGCCTCGCGCTCTGGGTCGCCTGTCTCAACGGCGGCACGCTGGCGCTCAACAGCGCCTTCGACCGGGACGAGGGCGACATCGCCTACCTCCGGAACCCGCCGCCGCCGCCGCGCCGGCTCGCCGCGTTCGCGCTCGCCCTGATGGTCGCGGGCCAGCTGGCGTCGCCTTCGCCCTGCCCGCCGGATTTCCGGCTGGCCTACGCCGTCTGCTTCGTGCTCTCGGTCCTCTACTCGGTCCCGCCGTTCCGGCTCAAGGCCGTGGCGGGCGCCGACTGGCTGATCAACATGGTCGGGCTTCGGCACGCTCACGCCGTTCGCCGGCTGGGCGGCGACCGGGCTGCCCCTGGAGCCGCGCGACGCGATCGTGCTGCTCGCGTTCTGTCCGCTGTTCGCGGCGCTCTATCCGCTCACCCAGCTCTACCAGCTCGAGGAGGACGCCCGCCGGGGCGACCGTACGCTCGCGCTGCATGCTCGGCGTCCGCCGGAGCCTCGACGCCGCACTGGCCGCCGTCGCCCTGGCGTTCGCGCTCTTCGCCTGGGCCGGCCGGTCGATCGGAGTGGGACGGGACCGGACGTGTCTGGCGCTGGGCCGCGCTGGGGATCGCGCTCGCTCGCCTGGCTCGCCGTGCTGCTGCCCTGGCGGGTCGCGGCGCCGGGCTGTCGCCCGGCCGACCACCAGCGCGGGATGTACCACGCCCTCGGCCGCCTGGGCCGTGACCGACATCGCCGTCGTGCTCGCCTGGGGCACCTGATCGTCCCCTTGGCCGGTCCCGACGCGCATCCCGGTATACTTCGCGCCGACCCACCTTCAACCGGAGACCGGATGGATTCCGCGGCCGAGCTGCAGCGGCGATCACGACGTGACCGACGTCCCCTCCATCGTGCGGGGAGCGGTGCTGCTCGGCCTGTTCGAGGCGGTCGTGGTCCTGCTCTTCTCGCTCGCCACCGCGCTTCCTCGCGGGTCCGCTGGAGACGGTCGTGCTCGCCATCCTGCTCCTGGTCGGGCTTGCGCCGGTCACGCTCCTGCCCGGCATCTGGACCCGCGCCCGCACCATCGAGGGCATCGCCGGCGCCGCCGGCATCGGGCTCGGCGCCGCCTTCGTGTTCCTCCTGGTCGACGTCGTCCTCCTTCAGAACATCGGCACCTACACCAACCGCTGGTGGCAGATCGGCGGGAGCAACTGGTGGTACCACCCGGTCTGGTGGATGGCGGGCACCTTCCTCCCCTGGCTCGGCGCCTGGATCCTCGCCAACCAGGCCGAGCGGAACGGCCGCATCTCGGCGCCGGCCGCGTTCGGCACGGCGGTCGGATTCGCGCGTGCGTCGCCGCGATCGTCGCGGTCCTGATCGGATTCCCCGGCGCGGGCTGGAACGTCACCACGTTCGGCGTCGCCTTCCTCCCCGGGCTCGCCCTCGCGACCGCGCTCTCGGCGCTGGGTACCCGTCGCGGCTGAGCCGATGCGCTGGATCCGGCTCCTCTTCCGGATCTTCGGATGGCTGCTCACGCCGTTCCTGGCGTGGGCGGCTTCGTTTTTCGGGGCCGTCGGCGGCGCGCTTGTTGCGATGCGGATGGAGGATCCGGTCGAGGGCCTGGCGGTGACGGCGCTCTGCGGCGCCCTCACCGGGTTCGCGGCGCTCATCGGCTGGCTGGAATACCTGCGGCGCTCGCCCGAAGTGCGCGAGGTGCTGGCGGTGACCGAGGACGGGACGCCCGATACCACCGAGATCCTGATCCCGCGAGCCGGCGCCCGACGCCGCGAGTCCACCCCCATGATCCGAACCCTGCGCGGCCGCGTTCGGGCTGTCAGCCTTCTGAGCGGTTGCTCACCCGCGGGGTGACGAGACCCCGACGCTGGGCGCCCCGGCCGAAGCCGAGCCGCCGGCGCCCGCCGATTCTCTGGTGGCGACGGCGCCCGGCGGAGTGGAGATCTGGTTCACCCTCGCCCGGCGAGGGGACGGCCGCCGACGGCACGCCGCTGCGTGGACCGCACGATGGAGATCCGCCGCGGATCGACCAGCGTTCCGGTCCCGCTGCTCTACACCGGGACCGCCCCCGAGCTGGTGAACGACAGCACCCTCCGCGCGCGGCTCTCGGATCAGTGCGTGCCCGGCGATGCGTACCTGGTGGATCTCCGACCGGCCATCCGGTGAGGGAGCGGTGATGCGGCACGATCGCTGGAAAGCCGGAACACTCGCGCTCCTCGCGACGGCCGCCGCAGGCTCGCGCGCCAGCGCTGCGCAGGGCATCGAGGGGCAGGTGGGCCGGTTCTACGAGGTCGGTGGCTGGGACGTCTACCGGCTCGGCGTCAGCCGCCGCTACCGGCACACTCGGCCTGGGCGTCCATGGCAACTATCTCCGCCGGGCCGACGGCGGCGACGGGGGATTCGCCGGGCTCTCGGCCGATCTCACCGCATTCAAGGGCGGCGGGCCGGGCCCGTATCTCGTGGCCGGCGTCGGCGGCGGGCATGGGCTCGCCCCACTCGCAGCGACTTCTCGAGCGTCTGGGGCTCGTGGTCGGCCGGCGCCGGATACGAGCTCTTTCCGGCCTCGTTCCTCGCCTTCGGCGCCGAGGCCCGCTGGCGCGAGCTGTCGCTCGACCGGCGGGACGGCCTCGAGGTGGCGGCCGGCCTCTCGATCCGCTTCGGCGGCTCCGGACGACCTCGTTCGGAGCCGTCCACCGACTGACCCCGTCGGAACCGGTGCTGCCGTCCGTCGGCCGAGATTCCGATCTCCGCCCCACCTGCCGAAGTCCCCGGCGAGCCGGTCCCGCCCGATACGCCGGTCCGCGAGCCGGTGCGCCTGCGCGAGGCGGTCATCGCGACCGCCACGGACGCGATGGGCCGTCCCTACAGCTGGGGCGGCACCGGCGAGGACGGCGGCGGCTTCGACTGCTCCGGCCTGATCCAGCACGCCTATGGCGAGCACGGCATCCCGCTGCCGCGCACCAGCGCCGACCAGGCGAGGGAGGGCAGGGAGGTCGCGAAGAAGATGGGCTCGCTCGCGCCGGGCGATCTGCTCACCTTCTCCAACCGCGGCGGCCCGGTCACCCACGTGGGACTCTACCTCGGCGAGGGCCGCTTCATCCACAGCGCGAGCCGCGGCGTCCAGATCAGCGTGCTGAGCGGGGAAGATCCCTACGGCCGGTGGTGGTACAAGCGCTGGGTGGGCGTGCGGCGGATCGTGGACGAGTAGGCGTAACAGCTGAATGCGTGACAGGTGAAAAGTGAAAAGCAGAAAGGGAGGAACATGCCGAGTCATGGGTCCCCCTTTCGCCTGTCGCTTCACGTTTCGCGCCGTTCAGTGATCAGTGTGGCCCGCTGTCGCTGTCCGCCCTGGTCGCCATGGCTCGTGGCCCTCGCCGCCGCCGCTGCCGCGCGCCTGGAGCGCGGCCATGTCGCGCTGGTACGCCGGATTCGACTTGTCGATCTTGGGCCACTCGCTCAGGTCGTCGGGGGCGAAGAGGCCGGCCATGTGCGCCATGGCGCCCTTGACCAGGGTCTCGCCGGTCGGGTTGTCGTACTCGCCCACCACCCGGTACCGGTGGTTGCCCTTGAGCTTGAGCCCCTCGCCGGAGACACCGAACAGCTTGCGGCTCACCTTGGTCACCTTGCCCGCCGAGTCGCGGGTGGCGTCCACGACGGTGAGCACCTTGCCCGTCTCCGCGTCCTCCAGCCGCACCCGCACGCCGTAGTCGTGCAGGTGTCCGCCGACGCCGAGCAGCCGGCCGCCGACCGGGAGGGTGAACTCGAACGCCTTCTCCGACTTGCCCGGCGGCACGTCGAAGGTGTTGCTGCCGCCGACGGTGAGGTTCACGTCCATGTAGATCGGCAGCGAGTTCACCGGCGGCGGATTCTGGTTCTTCGGGCGTCCACAGCATCTCGAGCTTCATCTGCACGCCGTGGAGGTCCTTCCCGGTATCGTTGTGCCAGGCGACGTACATCCCGAGCTCCATGCCCGGCGTCATCGGCACGCCGATGGTCTTGGGAACCTTGATGTCCTCGGTCTCGGTTCCGGCGCCCATCAGCCGCTCCGAGGCGGGGTAGAGCAGCATGCCGCCGGCTGAAGTTCACCATGATCATGTGGTGGATCACGTCGCGCGGCACCGGATTGCCCTGGCCGTCCGACCAGCTCCAGCTCGAAGCCGCGGAGCCAGCCGTCGATCGGCCAGGCGAATCGCTGGATCGGCGTGTCGTGGGACATGCCGAGATCCATCATCGCGTGGTCTTCCATCGGCGGCATGTTGGGCAGATCGAACGGTCCCGCCGTGATCGACCAGCTCCTTGCGGCTCGAGTCCACCGTGACCGTGACCTTGGGCTCGGTGAGCCGCGTGCGTCGATTCGGCGACGACAAGGGCGGCCAGGATCGAGCTCCACACCAACATGCGCACTCCGCGAAGGGGTCAGCGCGACAGCATTGCGCGACCGACGCGGCGGTCGCCCACCTTTTCCCGGCAGCCGAGGCAGTCGCCTGCCGTCGGCGCCCGCAACATCTGAGGGCAAGGAAGCAATGTCAAGCAGGATCGGACGGACCTGGCGCGCGCTGGCCTGCGCTGCTCTGGCTGCCGGGTCTCGCCGTCGGCGCAGGACCGCATTTTCCCCAGCGTGCCGAGCTTCGAGCGACCCGAGGCCTCGCCCCGGGTGCACGGCCTCGCGGGCCGGCGTCATCTCGGCCCAGCGCGGCGACAGCCGCTTCGGCAACGAGGCGGAGGCCGAGGTCGCCCTGGGGGAGAACTTCCCGGTGCTGGCCCTGCGGCGGGGCGCTCGGCCCATCACCCTCGGGCTTCGGCTCGCAGGTGTACGCCCGCTTCAGCCTGACGGACGGCCAAGAGCGCGCTCATCAGCAACGACTGGGTCGTCGGCCTCAACAGCACCGCGCACGCTCGGCGCCTGGGCGTTCACCGTCGAGACCTACCACGAGAGCAGCCACCTCGGCGACGAGTACGAGGATCGGTTCGGCGCCAAGCGGCTCGACTGGACCCGGGAGGTGCGTGGCCGGGTGGGCCAGCTACTCCAGCGGGCCCTGGCGGGTCACGGGCAGCGCGAGCTACGCGCTCCGGGACGAGCTCGGCTGCGAGCGGCCGGGCGCTCCTTCGGCGCTGGACTACCGGCCGCCCCAGCGACCCGGCGGTGGCGCGGTGCGGCCGGTGGGCGGGATCTACCTCGACGCGAACGCGGCGACGAGCTGGCGGGTCAGCAGCTCGCTCAAGGCCGGCGTCGCCCTGCAGGCCGCTCCCGGGGGCCGGGAGATCGGCCTCGCGCTGATCGCCCACGACGGGCTCTCGACCCAGCGGCAGTTCTTCCGCAAAGACAGCCGCTACCTGGGGTTCGAGGTCCGCTTCGACCTCTGAGCCGACCCGAGCCGGTCGGCTTGCGTCAAGCCAGTCGGCCACATAGATTTATAGGCTCGTGACTGTTAGACGACCTTATTCACGGATTCTTCACGGATTCTTCATGTACGCGATCTTCCGAGCCCTCGGCAAGCAGTTCCGCGCGGAGAAGGGCAAGACGCTCCGGCTCCCGCTCATGAACGCGGCGGCCGGGTCCAAGGTCACCTTCGACGAGGTGCTGCTCTCCTCCAACGGCGAGACCATCAAGGCCGGCGCGCCGCTGGTCAAAGGCGCCTCGGTCGAGGCCGAGGTGGTGGGCGAGGGCAAGGAACCCAAGATCTACGTGTTCAAGTTCAAGCGGCGGAAGAACTACCGCCGCAAGACCGGGCATCGGCAGAAGTACACCGAGGTCCGTATCACCGACCTGAAGCTGGGCTGAGGCGGACATGGCACATAAGAAGGGCGTAGGCTCCAGCCGGAACGGGCGCACCAGCAACCCGCAAGTACCTCGGCGTCAAGCGCTACGGTGGCGAGCGGGTCGTCGCGGGCAACATCCTGGTCCGCCAGCGCGGCACCAAGTTCCACGCCGGCAAGAACGTCCGCCGGGCCAACGACGACACGCTGTTCGCGCTGGTCGACGGCGTGGTCAAGTTCGAGTTCAAGGACAAGGACCGGCAGAAGGTCTCGGTCTACCCCGCCGAGGCCGCCGCGGCAGCTGAGCCCGGCGCCTGCAGGCAGCTGGAAGGGGGACGCGGCTCGGCCGCGTCCCCTTTTCGTTTTATCTTCGGGTGACGCGACGGCCATCCGGTACGATTCGGAGTGAAACATCCGGGTCAGGCGGGTCGTCAGGTCCGGGCCACGCGACGGGAGGAGCATCGATGACGCAAGTCCACGCTCTTCGACCGGCTGAATCAGGAGCTGAACGCAGTTCGGGAAGAAGGCGCAGGCCGCGCTCGACGAAGGCAAGCTGCAGATCGAGCTGCTGCGGTATCGGCGCAAGCAGGACACCGCCGCCCGCGATCTCGGGCTGCTGATCCACCGCCGGGAGCGCGGCGGGGAGATCGAGCAGCGCCGGGTCGACGCGCTGCTGCTGCGGCTGGACGATCTGGAGAAGGAGATCAGCCGGCTGGAAGGCCAGATCGCCGAGGCGAGGCGGCAGCGCGCCGCGGCGGCGCGCGCCGGAGCCCGCAGCGCCGAGCCGCTCCAGCGCCGACGCTCCCGCGCCCTGAGCCGGCTCAGGTCCGCGAGACTTCCTCCACCCGGGTCGCGATTGCCACCCGGATGCGGTCGGGGTAGTTGCCGCAGAGTCCGTCCACGCCCAGGCGCGCCATCCGCTCCAGGTCGCCGATCTCGTTCACGGTCCACGCGATGAGCGAGCAGCCGGCGTCGTGCACCCGGTTGACCAGCTCCCGGTCCACCTGCTGCCACTCCTGCCACAGCGTCGTGGCGCCCGACGCCGCGCATCGCCGCCACCGGATCGTCGAGGTAGGCCGAGAGCAGGATTCCGCGCCGCAGCTCGGGCCGGCGGCTCGCCCAGCCGCCGGACGATCCGGTGGTCGAAGCTGTGGATCGAGTAGCGGGCCGGGGCCGGGCCCTGGTCGAGCACGGCGAGCAGCTCCTCGTCGTGGACCTCGGGCAGGCTCTTGACCTCGACGTAGACGTCGCGCTCGCCGACCAGCTCGAGCACCTCGGAGAGCAGCGGCAGCGGCTCGCCGTTCCGGATCCGCACCTGCCGCGCCTCGGCCCGGGACAGCAGGCCGATCGGCCCGAAGCCCGGGAATCTCGGCATCGTGGTGGACCACGATCGCGCCGTCCCGGGTGGCGTGGACGTCGAGCTCGACGCCGTCGGCGTCCAGCATGACCGCGCGGCGGAAGGCCGCGCGGGAGTTCTCGTATTCGTAGCCGGAGGCACCGCGGTGGGCGATCACGCTGGGACGTCGCATGGGGCCTAAGATAGCGCCCCTTAACAGACCGCGACAATCGACGTCCAGCGGCGCTGGATGAGCGCCTCCCCAGTGCTGGAGACACCCTCCGATCACGCGCTGGCCGCCGCCTATCGGGCCGGTGACGAGAGGGCGGCGGCCGAGCTGGTCCGGCGCCACGCGCCGGCGCGTGGGCCGTTTCCTCTACAGCTCGGGCGCCTCGCCGGACGAGATCGACGACCTGGTGCAGGAGGCGCTGTTCCGGGCGTTCCGGCGGCTGGACGGCTGGCGGGGCGAGGCCTCGTTCCGGAGCTGGCTCTTCGCGATCGCCGAGCAACGTGCTGCGGGACGAGTACCGGAAGCGGAAGGGCCGGCAGATGCTCTCGCTCGAGGATCGCGACCTGCCGGACCGCGCCGATCCCGCACGCCGATCTCGCGGCGACCGAGACCGAGGAGCGGCTCCGCCAGGGCATCGCCGCGGCTGCCCCGGCTCCAGCGGGAAGTCTTCCTGCTCCGGACCCAGCAGGGCAGCGACTACGCCGAGATCGCCGCGGCGCTGGGCACCACGCCCGGCGCCGCCCGGGTCCACTACCACCACGCGGTCAAGCGTCTCAAGGAGCTGGTTCAGATGAACGACTGCGAACGCCTCTCCGACCGGATGCCGGATGTGGCCCTGGGCCGCTCGAGCTGGACCGCCCGAGGAGGCGGCGCACCTCGCGAGCTGCGCCGACTGCCGTGGCGGAGTGGGAGCGTCGTGCTGGCCGCGCACGGCGCTGGACGGCCGCGGCCCCGGCGGTCGCCGACCCGGCGCGCGCTCGCCGCCGCGCTGCAGTCGGCGGCTGGCCGCGCCGACCGGGCCGGCCGGACCGGGCCGCGGCGCGCCTGGTCGTTCGGCGGCGGCCGCGGCCGCCGCGGCGGCGATGCTGGTCGGCGGTGGCTGAGCCGGTCCGGCGAGCCGCCGCGCGCCGCAGGTCGTCGCCGGCAGCCGAGGCGCTGGTGCCGCTGCCGGAGCTGGAGGGGCTGGAGACCGCCGAGCTCGACACCCTGCTGCAGTCGATCGACCGGCCGGTCGCCGGCGCCTCGACCCTCGACGCCTCGACGCTCGGCGAGCACGAGGACGGAGAGCTGGAGCAGGTGTTCGCCACCTGGGAGGGCTGATGCGCGGATCGGCGCTCTGGCTGTCTGCTGCTCGCGGCCGCTGCCGCGCCCGCTCGGCGGCGCAGGGCGCGCCGGACTCGCACTCCCGGGTCGCCCGAGCTGCGGGAGCGGATCGAGCAGCGGTTCGCCGAGCGGGTGAAGGCAGGAGCTCGAGCTCACCGACGAGCAGGCCGCGCAAGCTCAAGGCGGTCGCCACCGAGCACGGCGGGCAGCCGGCGAGACGCTCCGCCAGCGCGAGCGCGACCTGCGCGCGGCGCTCGACGCCCAGATCGGCGACGGGACGACGGCCGACCAGGACAGCGTCGCCCGGCTCACCCAGGAGCTGCTGGACCTGCGGGTGAGTACGCCGAGAGCTGGCGCGAGGAGATGGGCAAGCTCTCGCCTTCCTCACCCCGGTGCAGCGGGCCCAGCTCCTGGTGCTGCGCGAGCGGCTGCTCCAGCGGGTGCACGAGATGCGGAAGCGACCACCGAGGCTTTCGCGCGCCGCGGAGACGACCACTAGATTTCGGGCGTCTCCCCACAGGATCTCGCGATGCGCCGCCTGCTGTACCTGACGCTCGCTCTGCTCGCTCCCGTGCGACTCCGGCCGCGGCCCAGTCGCCGGTGGTCTACCGCATCGCGGTCACCGGCACGGTCGAGAACGGCCTCGCCCCCTACGTCGCCCGGACCCTGCGCGAGGCCGAGGCGGCCGGCGCCGCCGCCGCCTACCTCGACATCGACACGCCCGGCGGCCGGGTCGACGCCGCCGAGCGGATCTCCGACGCCATCCGGCGCGCCACCGTCCCGGTCTACGCCTTCGTCAATCCCCGGGCCTTCAGCGCCGGCGCCCTCATCGCGCATCTCCGCACGCGGGGTCTACATGCGGCCCGGCGCGGTGCATGGGCGCCGCCACGCCGGTGGACGGGGAGGGCACGCGGGCGTCCGAGAAGATGGTCTCGGCCATGCGGGCCGAGTTCCGGGCGGTGGCGGAGGAGCGGGGCCTCGATCCCCGGATCGCCGAGGCGATGGTGGACGAGGCGGTCGAGATCCCCGGCCTCGACGCGCAAGGGCGAGCTGCTCACGCTGACCAGCGGCGAGGCGCGCAAGGTCGGCTACGCCAAGGGCGAGGTGGCCGACGAGGCCGGCGCTGCTCGCAGGCCATCGGCCTGCCCGGCGCGCAGGTCGTGTCCGCGCGAGCCCAACTGGGCCGAGCAGGTCGTCCGCTTCCTCACCAACCCGCTGGTGTCGCCGCTGCTGCTCTCGCTCGGCGTGCTCGGCCTGGTGTTCGAGATCAAGAGCGGCGCGTTCGGCCTCGGCGGGCTGGTGAGCCTCGCCTCGCTCGGCCTCTTCTTCGGCTCCAGCTTCCTGCTCGGCCTCGCCGGCTGGGAAGAGGTGCTCCTCCTGGGCCTCGGCCTGATCGCGCTGGCGGTCGAGGTGTTCGTGCTCCCGGGCTTCGGCGTGGCCGGCTTCCTCGGCCTCGCGCGCGATCGCCGCGGCCATGGTGCTGGCGCATGATGGGCGCGTCGCCGACCACCGGCGACGTGATGCAGGCGCTCGCGATCCTCGGCGCGAGCCTGCGTGATCACCGCCGCCGTGGTCTACGCCTGGCTCCGCCACCTCCCCAACAGCAACCGGTTCGGCGGGCTCTTCCTGCGCGAGCGGCATGGCCCAGTCCGAGGGCTACATCTCGGCGCGCCCCGCGGGCCGACCTGGTCGGGCAGGACGGCGTCGCCGTCACCGATCTCCGGCCCGGCGGGCACGGCGCACGATCGCCGGCGAGCGGGTGGACGTGGTCACCGAAGGCGAGTACGTGCAGCCAGGGCAGCGCGGTGCGGGTGCTGCGGAGCGAAGGGTACCGCCACGTCGTGCGCGGGCTGCACGTAGGCCGACTCCTCAACTCAGGGGATCATGCCGTGGACGATTCGATGCTCAGTCTCGGGAGTGGTGCTGGCGCTGGTGTTCATCGCCATCATCGCCCTCGTCATCTTCTTCCAGTTCATTCCCGTTCGGGCTCTGGCTCACGGCCCTCTTCTCCGGCGTGCGGGTCTCGTTCCTCACGCTCTTCGGCATGCGGTTCCGGCGGGTCGATCCGCGGGCCATCGTGCTCCCGCTGATCAGCGGGCACAAGGCCGGCATCAGCCTCGACGTCAACGAGCTCGAGGGGCACTTCCTGGCCGGCGGCAACGTGCAACGGGTGGTGAACGCGCTGATCTCGGCCGACAAGGCCGGCATCGCGCTGACCTACAAGCAGGCGACGGCGATCGACCTGGCCGGCCGCGACGTGTTCGAGGCGGTGCAGGTGAGCGTCAACCCCGAAGGTCATCACCACGCCCAAGGTGGCGGCGATGGCCAAGGACGGCATCCAGCTCCTGGCGCTGGCCCGGGTCACGGTGCGGGCCAACATCAACCGGCTGGTCGGCGGCGCCGGCGAGGAGACGATCCTGGCCCGGGTCGGCGAGGGCATCGTGAGCACCATCGGCTCGGCCGAGTCGCACAAGAAGGTGCTGGAGAACCCCGACATGATCTCCAAGACGGTGCTCGCCAAGGGGCTCGACGCCGGGACCGCGTTCGAGATCCTCTCGATCGACATCGCCGACGTCGACGTGGGCAAGAACATCGGCGCCGAGCTGCAGACCGACCAGGCGGAGGCCGACAAGCGGATCGCGCAGGCCAAGGCCGAGGAGCGGCGGGCGCTGGCGGTGGCGATGGAGCAGGAGTACAAGGCGGAGGCCCAGAAGCAGCGCGCCAAGGTCATCGCGGCGGAGGCCCAGATCCCGCTGGCGATGGCCGAGGCGTTCCGCAGCGGCAACCTCGGCGTCATGGACTACCAGCGCTACCGGAACATCCAGGCCGACACCGCCATGCGGCAGGCCATCGCGGGCCAGAGCGACTCGCACGCCGACGCCGGGAGCCTAGCCGTGGACTTCGGCGGGCTGCTGGTCCTCGGCGTCGTCTGGCTGGCTGTTCAACCTGATCGGCCGGGCGCCAGGGCGGACTCGCGGCCGCGGCCGCGCACCACCCGCGACCGCACGTCGCCAGCCCGGCGCACCCGCGCGGCCCGTCGGCGGCGACGCCACCCAGCGCGAGGGCAGCCGGCTGGAGCGGCTGCTGCGGGAGCTGGAGCGCAACCTGGAGCAGACGCCGGACGGCGCCACTGCTCGGCGCGCCAGGCTCCCCGCATCCGTCCCGCTGCCGATCGACGGAGGACGTCGAGGAGCGCGAGTCGCTGGAGCGAGCCGGAGCGGGTGGTGAGCCTGGAGACCGAGGTGGTGCGAGCGCCGCGGGTCGGGTACGATCAGGACGACGACGCGGAGGAGGTGGATCGGCGGCGCATCGCGGCGGCGGAGGCGCGCAGCGGGGCGCTCACCCGGGCCGACCACCGGCGCTTCGACGCAGCGGATCCGCGCAGGAGCCGGCCGATCACACCGCGGTCCGACGCTACAGCCGCGCGCAGCTGCGGAACGCGATCGTCTGGCGGGAGATCCTCGGGCCGCCCGTGTCGGAGCGGGACGTGTAGTCGCATGGGTCAGCCCGGCAGCCGCAAGCATTCCGGCGTGTACCGCCTCGCGCGCGCGTTTTACCGCGCGGTACTGACGCGGCTGCCGAAGAATCGGGCCGGCGACTACCTCTTCTCCCTGCTGCTCTTCGTGCGGGTCCACCGGCGCCTGCCGAAACGGACCGGCGGGGGCTTCGCCGATGCGCTGTTCTACCTGAAGACCTCCTCCTATCTGGCCGACCCCCTCCGAGTCCTGGTCAGCGACAAAGAGTTCGCCAAGGACTACGTGACCGCCCGGGTCGGGGACCGATACAACGTCCCGACCTCGGCGATTCTGAGATCGCCCGCCGCGGTCCGCGATTTCGCCTTTCCGGCCGACTGCATCGTCAAGCCGACCCACATGTCCGGCGAAGTGATCTACCGGCGCGGCGGGGCGGCGGTCGATCTCGAGCGGATCGAGCGATGGTTCGATCAGAACCTGTACGACGTGGGACGAGGGCTCAACTACAAACCACTCCGGCCCAAGGTCATCGTCGAGCCGCTGGTATTCGACAGCGCCGACAATGCCGACTACAAGATCCTCTGCGTCGGCGGCGAGCCGAAGGTCATCCTGGTGGATGTGGACCGGCGGGTGGGGCACAAGGGAAGCATCTATACGCCGGACTGGGAGCTGCTGCCGTTCGGGATCGCGATCCCCCATGCGGGACCGATGCGGCGGCCCGGCAACCTGGACGAGATGCTCTCGGTGGCGTCGGCCTTGAGCCGGGACTTCACCATCATCAGGGTGGATCTGTACTCCAACGGAACGACACTCTACGTGGGCGAGCTCACCAACTGCCATGGAAACGCCTGCGAGGACGCCAACCCCGCGTCCGCCCGCCAGGCGCTCGCGCGGCTGCTGTTCGGCCCCCGCGGCTTCTCGGTCGCGGAGCACCTTCTGAAGCGGCGATCTCCCGATCCGGTGGCGCAGTGGGCCGGCGTGGTGCAGGGATGGCTCCTGGGGTACGGCAGTGTATTTTTTTGACCTGCGCCCGAGTGGCGGAACGGCAGACGCAGTGGACTCAAAATCCACCGGGGGCAACCCCGTGCGAGTTCGAATCTCGCCTCGGGCACTTCCAGGTACGGCACCCTCCGCAGCCCCCGGCGGCTGATTTACAACGCATTTCATCGCTCCGACATGGCCCTCCACCGGCCGGATTTCCCCTGTCCGGGGAGGGTGGTCATGGGCTCAGAACTTGCCAAACTGGCCGGCGCCTGCTGATCCCAGCACAACAAGGCGTCGTTTTCCGGTTGGTCGCGGAGCTCAGTGACCGCACGAGCTGACGGCCTTATCTCGAACCCCCGCCATGGTTTCCGGGGGCCGGGGAGACCGGTGGTCGAGCCGCCCGATGGGGGGCGTGGGTCCTGGTGGCGGGACGGACCCCGGGCGTATTGTGGCGGAGGTGCAACGGCTTCGTGGGATTGTCCCACCCGTGCCTCAGCCGGCCTTTTTCCTAAGCAACTAACCGTATGAGTCTTCGAATCATGAAGCAGGTGCGTCCCGGTCCTGTTCCTGGGCCTTCTGCTCGGCCATATCCCGGCGCAGGCCCAGACCCCCGCGAGCGGGGCGGACAGCGCGTCCGCCGGCGACTATCTCCGTCCCGGCGACGTCCTCAAGCTCAATGTGTGGCGGGAGCCGGAGTGGTCCGGCGAATTCGCGGTGGACGAAGCCGGCGTGGTCACCCTGCCGCGCATCGGCCCGGTGCTGGTGACGTCGATGACGGCCCCGGCGCTGCGCCAGTTCCTCACCGACTCGCTGGGACGCTTCCTGCGCAACCCCACGATCGAAGTCATCCCGCTCCGGCGGATCCAGGTGCTCGGCGCGGTGCGTACGCCGGGACTCTATCCGGTGGCGCCGACCGTCGCGGTCGGGGATGTCGTGGCGCTGGCCGGCGGCGCAACGCCGGACGGGAAGCCCGACCAGGTGATCCTCCGCCGCAACGGCCAGGACCTCCGGGTCAACCTGACGCGGGGCACCAGGCTGGCCGACACGCCGGTGCGCACCGGCGATCAGCTGTACGTGCCCCAGCGAAGCTGGATCAGTCGCAATGCCGGTCTCGTGGCGGCGGGCCTGTCGGCCGCCACCACCCTGATGGTCGCCCTTCTGGTTCGCTGAGGAGGAAGCTTGTCGTCCCGTCTTCCCGCCCCGCGTGAGATCATGACCGTCGGCTCCCATCGGGCCGCCGGTCCGTCGTCGGCTCCAACCGAGGAGCTGAAGGTGCGGGACGTGTGGGGCCTGCTCCGCCGCAACCGCTGGATCGTCATCGGGGTCACCGTGGTCGTGGTCGCCGCGGCGACCACCTGGGCCATCCTGGCGACGCCCATCTATGAGGCCGCGACCACCATCCGGATCGAAGACAAGGAAGCCAACCTCCCCGGCATCTTCCGCACCCTCGGCCCCGCGACGATGGGCGTCGGCACCGAGATCGAAGTGCTGAAGAGCCGGACGCTGGCGGAAGACGCGATCTCCGCGCTGGGCCTGCAGATGGTCGTGGTGAAGCCCCGCGGCGCGAAGCGCAGCGAGCTGCTCCAGGGAGTCGAAATCGAGCCGACCGCCAGGCCGGGGGTGTATCAGCTGGAGTACCGCGGGCGCAACGTGTTCTGGCTGACCCGCGGCAAGGAGCGCACGATCGTCGCCACCGGCCTGGTCGGCAAGCCGCTCGAGCCGGAAGGCTTCCGGCTCATCCCGACCGCCGCCGCCGCCGCCTACGCCACGATCGAGCTGCGGATCGACGACTTCGACCAGACCCGGGTGCGGGTCACCCAGAGCACCGAGATCGCGACGCCGAACCGCGAGGCCCAGATCGCGATCGTGCGCTATCGCGACAGCGACCAGGAGCTGGTGTACCAGGTTCCCAACCTGATTGCGCGGCGCTTCATGGAGCGCCGGCAGGAAAACCAGACCAGCCAGGCGCGGAGCACCGTCGTGTTCCTGCGGAGCCAGCTCGATACGCTGTCGGCCCAGCTCTCCCATTCCGAGGAGACGCTGCGGCGCTTCCGCGAGCGGCAGAACGTGGTGGATCCCGGGGTCGAGGCGACCGCGCAGGTCAACCGCTACGTCGCGCTCCAGGCCGATCGCAGCTCGCTCGAAGCGGAGCGCGCCTCGCTCGCGCGTCTGATGGACGAGGTCGAGGGCACCCAGCGCAGCGGGTTGCCGGACGAGCCCTCGCCCTACCGACGGCTGCTCGGCTTCCCGACGCTGCTGCGCAACCAGAGCGCCACGGACCTGATGCGCGCCCTCACCCAGGTCGAGGACGAGCGGTCCCAGCTGCTCGGTCGCCGGACGTTCGACGATCCCGACGTGCAGGCGCGCACCCATCGCATCCGGGAGATCGAGGAGCAGCTTCGCCTCACCGTCTCGACCTATCTCCAGGGCCTCACCAACCAGGCCTCGAACATCGACACCACCCTGCGGCAGTACACCGCCCAGCTCTCGACCGTGCCGTCCCGACAGCTCGAGTTCGCCCGGCTCCAGCGTCAGCCGAAGGTGCTGGAAGAGATGTACGCCCTGCTGCAGACGCGGCTCAAGGAGGCGGAGATCTCGCAGGCGATCGAGGACGCGAGCATCCGGGTGGTGGATCCCGCCGTGGAGCCGGTCATCCCGGTCTTCCCCCGGCGCACGCTCACGGTGCTCGCCAGCCTGGTCGTCGGCCTGCTGCTCGGCGTGGGCCTGGCGTTCCTCCGCGAGCTGCTCGACCGGTCGATCCACACCCGCTCCGACGTGCTGGTGGCCACCGGCCTGCCGGTGCTGGGCCTGATCCCCCGCATCCCGGGCAAGGGCAAGGTGGCGCTGATCGCGGCGAAGGCGTCGAGCGCGCGGGCGAGGCTCGCGGCGCAGCGCCAGGCGAGCCGGCCGGCACCGCAGCCGCAGGGGCCGCAGGGCCGCCGGGAGGGCTACACCTTCCTCCCCGCCTTGTCACAGTCCGGCGCGACGCCGCCGTCGTCGGGGCCGGAGACGTTCGACATCACCCCGCAGGTCACCATCCCGGGCATCGGCACGGCGGTGACCGAGGCGTACGGCAGCCTCCAGACGAACCTGCTGTATTCCCGGGGCGAGGGCGGGCTCAAGACCGTCGTGTTCACCAGTGCGGTGCCGGGCGAAGGGAAGACCACCAACGCCGTCAACCTGGCCCTGACGCTGGCGCAGCGCGGGGTGAAGGTGGTCATCGTCGATGCCGACATCCGGCGGGGCATGGTGCACCAGCTCTTCGACGTGAAGCGCGAGCCGGGCCTGACCGACGTGCTGAGCGGCACCCTCCGCCTCGCGGATGCGCTCCACGTGGTGAAGGTCGAAGACGGCGGCGCGCTGCACTTCGTGACGTCGGGCCGGCTGTCGGTCAATCCGATCGCCGTGCTCGAGTCCGCCGCGATGCGCGACCTGCTGGCCGAGCTCGCCAGCCAGTTCGAGACCGTGATCCTGGACGCGCCGCCGGTCAATATGTTGACCGACGCCGCCGTGTTGGGCGCCAACGCCGACGGGGTGGTGATCGTGGTCCGGGCCGGGGTGACGCAGAGCGCCGCCCTGGAGTACGCCATGCAGCAGCTCTCGCTGGTGCAGGCTCGAGTGCTCGGCGTCGTGCTCAACGACATCGACTTCGAGCGCGACGCCGCCTACGACGCCGCGTACCAGTACTACCAGTATCAGAACGCTTCCACCCGGACCGGCGTGTGAGGGAGCCGAAGCTGCAGCCCCAGGCCGCCGCGGTGGTCGCTCCGGTGCTCGAGCGCCCGCGCTGGCACATGGGCGGCGGCACGCGGTCCAGGTACGGCGGCGGCCGGGTGAGCGGGTCGCACCGGGCGGCGCAGCGGGCCGCGACGCCCCGCAGCGCCCGGGTGTATCTGCGCCTCTGCCGGAACGTGGATGTGGTCGCCGGCCCGCTTCTGCTCCTGCTCTCGTTCGTGCTCAGCAACTTCCCGGCGAGCGCGGATGGACTCCAGGAGTTCCTCGGCATGCGGGTCACGGTTAAGAACCTGCTGTACCTCGTCGGGTTCGCGGTGATCTGGCGGGGCATCTGCACCGCGTGGGGGCTCTACACCTGGAGCGGGGTCCGCCGTCGGAGCAGCGAGCTCCTGCGACTCACCGGCGTCTGCACCACCGGCGGCGCGGGCGCGATGGTGTTCGCCGTCCTCAGCGTGACCGGGGCGTTTGACGTCGCGACGGTGGTCGCCTTCTGGCTCGGCTCGATGGCCGTGCTCGGCCTCACCCGCGCCTTCCTCCGGAGCTTCGTGCTGTGGAACGATCGCGTGGCGCAGGAGGTGGTGATCGTCGGGACCGGGCCGCGGGCGCGCGCGCTCTACGAGCAGATCACGTCCCAGCCCGAGGGCGGCACCAAGGTCGTGGGATTCGTGGATGACGAGGTCTGGTCGCCCGCCGGATTCCCTCAGGACCTGCACCTCGGCCGGCTCGACATGTTCGAGGAGTACCTCATGCGGAGCGCGGTGGACGAGGTCCTCATCGCCCTGCCGGTCCGCTCCCGCTACACCGAGGTGCAGGAGACGCTCAAGATCTGCGAGCGGGTCGGCGTGCGCGCCAAGTACATGGCCGACGTGTTCGAGCACGCCCAGGCCGAGGCCCGATTCGAGGGCAACCACGCGGTGCCCGGCGTCGCCATGGTCATGGCGCCGGAAGACCACCGGCTGATCATCAAGCGGGTGGTGGACCTGACCGGCGCCGTGGCCGGACTGATCCTGCTCGGACCGGTCATGCTCCTCGCCGCCGCCGCGGTGAAGGTCACCTCGGCCGGTCCGGTGCTGTTCAAGCAACCGCGGTACGGCCTCAACCGGCGCCGGTTCGACATGCTGAAATTCCGCACCATGGTCGAGGGCGCGGAGGCGATGCAGGCCGACCTGGAGCACCTGAACGAAACCGGTGGCCCGACCTTCAAGATCAAAGAAGACCCCCGAATCACGGCGGTGGGCCGCTGGCTCCGGCGGACCTCGATCGACGAGCTGCCTCAGCTGCTGCACGTCTTGACCGGCGAGATGTCGCTGGTCGGCCCCCGCCCGCTGCCCGAGCGCGACGTCCACCGGTTCACCGACAGCCGGTCCATGCGGCGGTTCAGCGTCCGCCCGGGCCTGACCTGCCTCTGGCAGATCCGCGGCCGGAGCGAAGTGGGCTTCGACGACTGGATCGCCCTCGATCTCAAGTTCATCGACGAATGGTCGCTGGGTCTGGAGTTCAAGATCCTCCTGCAGACCATTCCGGTGGTGCTGCGCGGCCGCGGGGCCGTCTAGCCTACTCCGGCCATGGCCGAACGCACTCTCCCCACCCATGCTGGTACCGCGCATGGACGGGCGCTCGCATACCTCGATGCCGAGCGGCTCGTTCCGTGGACCGGCGGCTCATCCGCCCGGATCGCCCTGTTCCGCTGGTACTTGCGGCTCTTCGGCTACCCGGAGCTGGCGGCACACCGCCGGTTTCGTCCGATTCAGGAGCAACTCGGCCGATTCGGCGGCAGCGTCGTGCTCGACCTGGGGGCGGGGAACGGCCTGTACTCGATCGCAGACGCCATCCGCCGGCCGGGCAGCACCCACGTCCTCGCCGATCTCTCCGCCCGCCACATGCAGCGCGCGACGGCTACCGGCCGCTCCCTCGGCCTGCCGGTTCAGTCTCTCGTCTGCAGTGGCCAGGCGGTGCCGCTCGGCACGGGCACCGTGGACACGGTCCTGGTGATCGAAGTGCTCCAGTTCGTGGAGGACGACGTCGGCGTCATCGATGAGATCGGCCGGGTGCTGCGCCCTGGAGGATTCTGGGTGTGCGAGCAGGAGTGCGCCCCCGACGAGCCGCCGGCCGAGACCGGCGGCTCGCGTACGCTGCACGAGCCCCGTCTCACCAAGCGGCGCAAGGGATTCTCCCGGGACCGGCTGGCGCGCCTGGCGGCACGGGCAGGCATGGTCCTTCAGGAATCGCAGGTGGTAGCGGGCCGGGTCAGCCGGTGGTGGGAACGCGTGGAGTCGCTCATTCTGCGCCGGGGGCGGGCGGTGCATCTCGTGCTGTTCCCGGTGGTGAGGCTGCTGGCTCGGATCACTGCGCTGTGGCCCACCGAGCGGACTCCCGGGACGATCCTCTACGTCTTTCGCCGGGAGGCGGAGCAATCCACCGACCGTGCGCGGACCGGCGGCGTCAGCGCCGCCCAGGCGGGGCGGTAGCCGGATGCCGCTCATGGATACGCTGCGAATCGCCCGCCGGGGCGTCCGGGCCATCTTCGGCCGGGACGTCTTTTACCGCCCGCAGGTCGACGCGCAGCTCCTCCGGTTGGGACAGGGGTACGAGACCTGGTCGGTGTGCCCCCGGCGGCTCGGCCCCGAGAGCACGGTGTACTGCTTCGGCATCGGGCAGGACCTCTCGTTCGAGCTGGCGATGATCGAGCGCTTCGGCATGCAGGTGCACGCGTTCGAGCCTACGCCCCGCTCGCTCGAGTGGGTCAGATCCCAGACCCTCCCCAGCCGGCTCTCCATTCATGAGTACGGCCTGGCGGCGTGGGACGGCATCGCGCGGTTCAATCCACCGAGCGATCCCGCTCACGTATCCTTCAGCATGGTTCGGAAGGCCGCCGACGAGGACTCGGTGTCGGCACCGGTCCACCGGTTGAGCACCATCGCCCCGAGCCTCGGCCACAGCCGCCTCGACCTGCTCAAGATGGACATCGAAGGCGCGGAGTACGACGTCCTCCCGGACTGCATCGCCTGCGGACTGGAGATCGATCAGATCCTGGTGGAATTCCATCATCGCTGGGATGTCATCGGCGTGAACCGAACCAAGGCCGCGGTCGCCCGGCTGGGACAGGCGGGATACCGGATCGCGGGCATCTCGCCCAACGGGCAGGAGTTCGCGTTCCTTCGCGAGCAGGGACCCGCGTGAGCGCGGCGGCGGAGTACGCCCGCTGGATCCGGGACCGCTGGTACGTCCGGCGGTCGCTGCAGGACGTCCACGACGGGCGTGCCGTGGTGATTTTCCTGTTCCACAGCCTGTTTCGTGACGAGGCCGAGGTGTCGAGCGGCCACTGCGACCCGCAGCAGGGGATCACCGTCGGCTTTTTTCGCGAGTTCGTCGAGTCGCTGCTCGCCACGGGCATCCCCATCGTCGATCTGGCCGGCGCGATCGGCGCGCCACGGCCCGGCTTGAGCGCGGTCCTCACCTTCGACGACGGGTACTACAACAACGTGCGGGCGCTCGAGGTCCTCGAGCGCTGCGACGTGCCGGCGACCTTCTTCATCTCGACCTCCCACGTGGAGCAGGGCAAGGCGTTCTGGTGGGACGCGCTGTATCGCGCGGCAAGGCGGACCGGAACCGGACGCGCCGCCATCGCCGAGCAGATCCGAGGCCTCAAGACCCTGCGGAACGATGAGATCGAGGACCAGCTTCGCCGGTGGTTCGGCTCCGCCGGCCTGCGACCGGTATCGGATACCGATCGCCCCTTCACCCCGGACGAGCTGGCGAGCTTCGCCCGCTCGCGTCATGTCGCGATCGGGAATCACACCAGTGATCACGCCATCCTGGTGAATTATTCGGCGGAGGACGCTCGGGCCCAGATCGCCGGTGCCCAGCGCTACCTGGCCGGGCTCACCGGCGTCGCGCCGGCCGCGATCGCCTATCCCAACGGCAACTACGACGACAGCGTGATGGCGATCTCCCGGGAGCTCGGGCTCGGCATCGGCGTGACCGTGCGTCCAGGCGCCAACCCGATCCCGGCTACGGGCCCGCTGGAGCTTCTGCGGCTCACCGTCCGCGCCATTCCCGGAGCGGCCCGCCAGGGCCGCACCTTCGGCTCGCTGGCCGGGCATCGCCGGGCGGCCGCGGCGACTCCATCCACCGGTATGGCATGCGCCCGCGGATAGACGGCTTGTTGGCGCGGAACATCCTCTGGATGGGCAGCGGCCAGGCGGTCAGCACCGTCGTCCAGGCGATCTATTTCATCATCATCGCCAGGACCCTCGGACCCGACGGGTACGGCGCGTTCGTCGGCGTCGTGGCCCTGGTCGCGGTCGCCTCGCCGTTCGCGAGCCTCGGCAGCGGCAACCTGCTGGTCAAGCACGTGTCCCGGGACCCGGACGCGTTCTCCCGGCAGTGGGGAAAGGCCATAGGGACGACGCTGATCGGCGGTACCTGTCTCCTGGCGCTGGTCACCCTGATTGCCCGGGTGGTGCTGCCGCCGGTCATTCCGCTGGGGTTGATCCTCGCCGTCGGCGCCGCCGACCTGATCTTCGTCCGGCTGGTGGACATCAGCGCCCTGGCCTACCAGGGGGTGCAGCGGCTGCACCGGACCGCCCAGCTCCAGCTGCTGGTGAATCCGCTCCGAATGATGGCGGCGGGAGTGCTCCTGCTGACCACGCCCGAGCCTACGGCGGGTCACTGGGGCGTGTTCTACTTCGCCAGCGCGGCGGTGGCCGGCTGCCTCGCGATCACAATCGTGATTCGCGAACTGGGCCTGCCCCAGTTCGGGCTCGAGCATTTGCGCTCCGAGATGCGGGAGGGCGCGTATTTCTCCATCGGGCTGTCGGCCCAGACCATCTACGTCGATATCGACAAGACCATGCTGGCCCGGCTGGCCACGCTCGACGCCACGGGCGTTTATGCCGCCGCGTACCGGGTAGTCGATGTGACCTTCTTGCCCGTCGGCGCCCTGGTCAGCGCCACCTACGCCCGGTTCTTCCAGCACGGGGTGGAGGGAGTGCGGGCGACGGCCAAGTATGCCCGCCACCTTGCCGCCATGGGCGGAAGCTACGGCATCTTCGCCGCGGCCTGCATCTACCTCTTCGCCCCGGTCCTCCCGGCCATCCTCGGCGAGGAGTACCGCAACGCGGTCCCCGCGGTGCGCTGGCTCGCCCTGCTCCCGCTGCTCAAGGGACTGCACTACTTCGGCGCCAACGCGCTGACCGGATCGGGGCACCAGGGCCTGCGGACCCTGATCCAGATCGCCATCGCCGTCGTCAACGTCGGGCTGAACCTGTGGCTCATTCCCCGGTACTCCTGGCGGGGCGCCGCGGCGGCGAGCATCGCCTCGGAGGCGCTGCTGGTGCTCACCGTCTGGACCGCGCTCTATTCGCTGGGGCGCAACCGCGGGATGGGCTGGAGTGACGAGCCGATCGCCCCCGCGGTGGAGAGCCGGTGATGCGGGTCGCGATCTGCGTCATGACCTATCGCCGCCCCCGGTGGCTGACGGCCTGCCTGAACAGCCTGGCGGCCCAGGTACTCGACCGCCCGGTGGAGCTGACGATCGTGGTGGTCGATAACGATCGCGACGCCGGCAGCCGCGACGTCGTGGAGGGGATCCGTCCCCAGTGTCCCTGGCCGATCGTCTATGAGGTCGAGCCGGAGCAGGGCATTTCGTTCGCCCGCAACCGGGCCGCGGCCGCGGCGCTCCGGCTCCAGGCGGATTTCATCGCCTTCATCGACGATGACGAGGAAGCGGAGCCGGGCTGGCTGGCGGAGCTGCTCCGGGTCCAGGAGCGTTTCCGGGCCGACGTGGTGAGCGGTCCGGTCGTGCCTCGCTACGAGGAGGGCGTGCCGGATTGGGCGGTGCGGGGGCGCTTCTTCGAGCGGCCCCGCCACCCGACCGGTGCCTCGCTCGACGCCACCCGGTCGGGCAACTGCCTCTTCGTCACCCGGCTGGTGGCGAACGACCCGATGCCGTTCGATCCGAAGTTCGCCCTCAGCGGCGGCAGCGACACGCATTTCTTCCGGCAGGTGCACCGAGAAGGTGCCAGCATCGTGTGGGCGGATGACGCGATCGTGCACGAGCGGGTGCCCGCCTCCCGCGCGACGGCGGGCTGGGTGCTCCAGCGGGCTTACCGGGGCGGCGCCTGCTTCGCGGTCTCCGAGCGACTGGGACAGGAATCGTCGTCCTGGATCCCGCGGCGGCTCCTGACCGGGGTCGGACGGGGTGCGCTCGGCCTCCTGCTGGTCCTGCCGTCCGTGGTCCTGGGCAAGGCGGGCATCATGCGGGCGCTCCAGATGACGTTCATCGGCGCCGGCCTGATCAGCGGCATTTTCGGCTTTCTCTACCGGGAGTACTCGGTGGTGCACGGCGAATGAACGGCGCGAGCATCTCCAAGCGGATCGGAAGCCTCCGGCTGGCGGCCGTGCTCGAGGTAGGCTTCGCCATCCTCGCCACCTATACGCTGGCCGAGGGCCCGCTCACCCCGAGCCAGCTCTTCCTCGCGGCGAGATCGGCTTCGTCGATCAACGAGGTGCAGGCCGCTTCCAGCATCGCGCTGTTTTTGCCGGTCTATCTGATCCTGCTGCTGCTCCTCCTGCGGCGCTACCTGAGCACCTGGTGGGTGGCGACCTCCGATCTGCTGGTCGTCGGCCTGATCGGCTGGACCCTGGCCTCGACCGCCTGGTCGATCGTGCCGGACGTGACCCTCCGCCGGGCGGTGGCGGTCTTCGGGACCAGTCTCTTCGCGGTCTATCTGACCCAGCGCTACAACGGCGAGGACCGGCTGACCATTCTGGCCTGGGCCCTGGGCCTGGTCGTCATCTGCAACGTGCTCGTCCTGGCGGCCTATCCGGGATTGGTCGGCAACGGGTTCAGCGGGATCTACTCGCACAAGAACACGCTGGGCCGGATGATGTGCCTCGCGACGCTGATCTTTGGGTTCGTCTCCACCATCCGGGGATCGCGCAGGATCCTCATCCTCAGCTTTCTCTCGGTCGTGCTGATGCTGGCGGCCGGATCGGCCACCGCCATCGTCGTGCTCGCGACCCTGCTCGGGCTGATCCCCCTGTTCCGCACGCTCGCCCGGGATTCCCGGGTGGTGGTCATCGTGGGGATCGTCGCGCTGCTGGGGATCAGCGTCGGGGTGCTGGTGGCGGCGTCGAACGCCCAGGGCTGGGCCGGGGCGCTGGGCCGGGACGTGACGCTGACGGGACGGACCGTCCTCTGGGCCGAGCTGGTCAACGTCATCGGGGACCGCCCGGGGCTCGGCTACGGCTTCAACGCCTTCTGGTGGAGCGTGCTCGACGGCGGCCTCAAGGTGGAAGGATGGGCCCCGACCCAAGCGCATAACGGATACATCGACCTGGCGATCGACGTCGGGCTCATCGGTGTGTTCCTCTTCGTCCTGATGGTGGGCCGGGGCATGGCCCGCGCGGTCCGGCAGTTCCGCCGCCGCCCGACGCCGGCGAACCTGTGGCCGCTGATCCTGCTCTGCTTCATCGCGCTCTACAACGTCACCGAGAGCACCAGCGTCTCTTCCCAGAGCCTGTTCTGGGTGCTTACCGTGTCCGCGGTACTCTCGGTCTCGCCGCGGCTCGTGGCGCAGGCCGAGGCCGAAGCGGCCGAGGCGGAGCAGGCCGCCGATGCGGCGCTCCATCCATACTGGACGCCGGCCGCGGATGAGCCGGTGAACCCCGACGCGCTCGTGGTCCCCGCCCATTGGCCCGGTGGCCGCCGCAGATGATGCCGTCGTCCAACGGAGCCCCCACGGTCGCGGTGCTGACCAACATCGTGGCGCCATACCGGGTACCGATCTACCAGCGGATGGCGGCGCGCTTCGCGGTCGAAGTCCTGCTCTCCGGCTCGGAGACCAACCGCGCCCACTGGGATCAGACCGGGGCGGCGACCGCCGGCATCCGGTTCAAGTCTTCGTGGGGCTTCACCCTGTCGATGGCCCGGCGGCAGGACGGCGCCGTGCACGGCACCCGCTACGTCCATCTCAATCCCGGGCTGTTCTTCGATCTGATTCGGCTGAACCCCGACGCCGTGATCAGCGACGAGATGGGGTTCCGCAGCCTGGCCGCGTGGGCCTACGCGAGGCTGCGGGGGATCCCGCTCTGGGTCTGGTGGGGCGGGACCCTGCACACCGAGCGGCACATCGGCCGGGCGCGGCAGGTGATCCGCCGGTTCCTGGTGGAGCGAATCGACCGCTGGCTCAGCTACGGCTCGACCTCCACCGAGTATCTCGTCTCGCTCGGCGTGCCCGCCTCGCGAATCACCGAGCTCCAGAACTGCGTGCCGGAGCAGGCGTACCTGGCGGACGCGGGGACGGCGGCGAGGCATGAGCCGCGGCCGGTGGTGCTGTGCGTCGGCCAGCTCATCCGGCGGAAGGGCATCGAGCTGCTGCTCCGATCCGCGGCCCGAGTGCAGGGCGGGGGCGCCGAGTTCACACTGTTGCTGGTGGGCGACGGACCCGAGCGGGCGGCGATCGAACAGATGGTGCAGGAGCTCGGCCTGCGCCACGTGCGCTTCGCGGGCTCACAGACACCCGACCGGATGCCCGCCATCTATCGCAGCGCCGATGTCCTGGTGTTTCCCACACTGGAGGACGTCTGGGGTCTGGTGGTCAACGAGGCGCTCTGGTCCGGACTGCCGGCCCTAGTCTCGGTCTACGCCGGCTGTGCCGCGGACCTGGTGCCGCCGGAGAGCACCTTCGATCCGCTCGACCCCCGCGACTTCGATCAGAAGCTGCGCACCGCCATCGCCGGGGCGCTCCCGGCCCCCGATCGCGAGCGCCTCATGACCGTCGCCGAGGTGAGCGACCTCATCGTGGCCGACGTGGAGCGCACGCTGGGCGCGGCCGTATGATGGCACCTACGGGCACGGCGGCGCCGGCGCTGGACGGGGCCTGGCAGGCGGGCAGCGAGGGCGGCCGACCGCTCACGGTGGCCGTCCTGCACAACTACTACCAATTGCCCGGCGGCGAGGACGAGGTCTTCCGGGCCGAGACCCAGCTGCTGGAGAGCCACGGGCACCGCGTCATCCGCTTCACCGCGGACAATCATCAGGTGGAGCGGATGGGCACGCTCGCCTTGGCAGCGTCGTCTCACTGGAACCAGCCGCGCTACCGGGAGCTCCGGGAGCTGTTCCGCAGCGAGCGGCCCGACATCGCCCACTTCCACAACACCCAGCCCCTGATCTCGCCGGCGGCCTACTACGCCGCGCGGGCGGAAGGGGTGAGCGTGGTCCAGTCGCTGCACAACTTCCGGCTGGTGTGTCCCAACGGATTGCTCTTTCGCGACGGCCGCGTGTGCGAGGACTGCCTGGGCAAGCGCTTCGCGTGGCCCGGCGTGGTGCACGCCTGCTACCGCGACAGCGTGCCGGCGACGGCCGTGACCGCGACGACCACCACCCTGCACTCGCTCATGGGCACCTGGACCAAGGTGGTCGGCGCCTTCATCGCGCTCTCGGAGTTCTCCCGCGCCAAGCTGATCGAGGGAGGTCTCCCGGCCGACCGGACGTTCATGAAGCCCAACTTCCTCTCCGCCGACCCCGGGGTGGGCGCCCACGAGGGCGGCTTCGGCCTTTACGTCGGCCGACTGTCGAAGGAAAAAGGCCTCGGGGTGCTTCAGAGCGCCTGGCAGCTGCTGTCCCAGGCGTGCCCGCTCAAGGTGATCGGCGGGCCGCTCCCGGAGCGCATCCCGGAGCTCGGCGGCGTGGAGTGGCTGGGTCACCAGTCCAAGGATCGGGTTTTCGCCGAGATGCGGAACGCGGCGTTCCTGGTGTTTCCGTCCGAGTGCTACGAGAACTGCCCGATGACCATCATCGAGGCCTTCGCCTGCGGATTGCCGGTGATCGTGAGCGACCAGGGATCGGCGGCGGGGATGGTTCGCGACGGTGTGACCGGCCGGCATTTCCGCACCGGTGATCCGAACGATCTCTCGGCGAAGGTTCGCGAGCTGCTGGCGGATCCGAAGGCCCTCCGCATGATGGGCGCGGCCGCTCGGCGGTGCTACGAGTCGGACTATGGGTCGGAGCGCAATTACTCCCGCCTGATGGAGATCTACCACCACGCCAGATCGGTCGCGCATGGCCAGCACTGACTTGACCTGGTATTGGCACCGGTTCCGCGCCATGAGCCCGGTCGAGATGGCGCTGCACTTCCGGAGAAGGGTCCGCCAGGCGGCCGATGCGCGGACCGTACAGGCGGCGATGGCGACGGGCGAAACCGTCCCCGGCGCCTTCCCCCGGGTTCCCCAGAGCGAAACCGCGCCGGAATCGCTTCGCGGCGCGGTGCGGCTGGAGGCCGACGCCATTCTGTCGGGCAGCTGGCGGGCCTTCGGACATCTCGATCTTTCGGTCGACGACCCACCCCGCTGGCAGCACGACTATCTGGCGGGCCACGATCTCGAGACCGCCGCATCGGCCTTCTCGCTCGACCATCGAGCCTTGCCGGCGGGTGCGGACATCAAGGTGGTGTGGGAGCTGAGCCGGTGGCATCACCTCGTGCGCCTCGCGATGGCGGCGCACCTGTTCCAGGATCGGCGCGCGCTGGAGAAGACGCTCGACTGGCTGGACGACTGGGTAACCCACAATCCGCCTTACCGGGGCTGGAACTGGACCAGCGCGCTGGAGGCGGGCATCCGCCTGATCCAGTTCGCCTGGATCGACGCGCTGCTATCGGCGGCGCCCGACCCCGACGGCAGGGTGGGCCGGCGCCTGGCCGGGCTTCGGGACGGCTTGCTCGCGCCTCACGTGCGATTTGCCTGGCGGCACCGGTCGTTCGGATCCTCGGCCAACAATCACCTGCTCGGCGAGCTGGCCGGCTGCCTGGTGGCCACGGCCCGCTGGCCCGCGCTCGCGAGCGCCGGCGCACCGCTGGAGCGGCTCCAGGCGCTCTGGGAGCGGGAAGTGCTCGCTCAGTTCGCCGGCGACGGCGGGAATCGTGAGCAGGCGCTCAACTACCAGCTCTTCTCGCTCGAGCTTTGCTACCAGGCGCTCGGCGCTCTCGAGGGCGCCGGACGCCCCGTCGCCCCCGCGGTGCGCGACCGGCTGAGCGCCGCAGCGCGGTTCTTCGTCGAGGTGCAGTCGCCGACCGAGCCATGGGACTACGGCGACTCGGACAGCGCCTTCGTGGTGCCCCTCTTCGGGTCCCAACCGGTGCCCGAGTGGCGCAGCTGGCTGGCGGCGGGCGAGTGCGGCGAATCTTTGGAGTACTGGCTCGGGACGCCTCCCTTTCCGGCGGGCGCAGGCGCGGCGCGCACCGTGCAGGCGGGGAGCTGGTCCCTCTATCCCGACAGCGGCATCGCGATCGAACGGACGGGCCCCTGGCTGCTGCGGTGGGACGTCTCGCCCCTCGGGTACCTGGCTACGGCGGCGCACGGGCATCTCGACGCGCTCCACCTGTCGATCTGGCTCGACGGCGTCGCGCTGATCGTCGATCCGGGCACGGGGGCGTACTACGGCGACAAGCCGCTTCGGGCCTGGCTCGCGTCGCGGGCGGCTCACAACGGGCCCTGCCCGCCGGGGCCGGAGAAACCACGCCGGCTCGGGCCGTTCCTGTGGGGCGGTCACCACCCCGTGCCGAAGCTCACGGGCGACGGCGCCGCCGGGGTCGGGACGTTGGCGCTCCCCGGCCTGACCCTGCGCCGCAGGGTCGCGCCGCTCACCGGCACTCGCGGATGGGGCGTCGATGACCGGGTCGTGGACGCCGAGGGAGGGAGCCCGGGATTCACCGTGCGCTGGCAGCTCGCCCCGGGAAGCTCGGTGACCCGGCGGTCCGACCGGGAGTTCGTGGTTCAGCGCTCCCGGGCATGCCTGGTGATCCAGGTGAGTGACGACTGGAGCGCGGTCGAGCTGGTGCCGCCTTCCCCCGACCCGAACGCCGGCAATGTGACCTCCATCGGGCGGTCGTTCGAAGGCCTCGTATCTCCGGCGTTCCGCAGGGTGTGCGGCGCCCCGGCGCTCAAGCTCACGGCGGGACCCAGCGAGCGGGAGACACGCGTGTACCGGACCACCTTTACGATGGCACACTCATGAATATCAGCGTGTTCGGCCTGGGCTATGTCGGCGCGGTCACCGCGGGATGCCTCTCGAAGCAGGGGCACACGGTCGTCGGCGTCGATGTGAACTCCCAGAAGGTCGAAACCTTCAACGCCGGCCTCTCGCCGATCGTGGAACCGGGCCTCGACCAGCTGCTGGAGACCGGCAAGGAGCGCGGGCTGCTCAAGGCGACGACCAGCGCGGCCGAGGCGCTCCGCGACACCGAGTTGTCCATCGTGTGCGTGGGCACGCCGTCGAAGGTGACCGGCGCGCTGGACCTGAGCTACGTGCACGCCGTGGTGGAGGGGATCGCCGAATCGCTGCGGGCCAAGCGGCAGCGGCACATCCTGGTGCTCCGCAGCACCATGCTGCCCGGCAGCACCGAGGAGATCGTGCGCACGCTGCTGGCCGACCTCGTGGGGCAGGGGATGCTGGCCGTGTACTACTATCCCGAGTTTCTCCGCGAAGGCACCGGGGTGGCCGACTTCGAGCGTCCCTCGCTCGTGGTGGTGGGGTCGGAACGCGGCGGGCCACTGCCGGCCGAGATGCAGACGCTGGTCGGCGACGGGGCCGCGGCGGTCGATTGGCGCACGGCGGAGATGGTGAAGTACGCCTGCAATGCGTTCCACGCGACCAAGATCGCGTTCGCCAACGAGATCGGCCGGGTCGGGAAACAGCTTGGCGTGGATGGCGCCTCGGTGATGCGCCTGGTGTGCCAGGACACCAAGCTCAACCTGTCGCCCTACTACATGAAGCCGGGCAACCCGTTCGGGGGATCCTGCCTGCCGAAGGACGTCCGGGCGCTGACCCATCACGCGCGGGTCCAAGGCGTGAGCCTTCCGATGATGGAGAACCTGCTCCCGAGCAACGACCGGCACCTCCAGTCGCTGCTGGGACTGATCACCGAGTCGGGCCACGGCGAAGTGTGCATCCTCGGCCTGTCCTTCAAGGCCAAGACGGACGACCTCCGCGAAGCGCCCATGGTGGAGGTGGCCCAGACCCTGATCGGCCGGGGCTACAAGGTCCGGATCTACGACCCGGCGCTCAACCTCAGCGCGCTGGTGGGCGCGAACAAGCGAGTCATCGACACCCGCATGCCACACCTGGCCTCGCTGCTCTGCACCGATCTCACCAGGGCCCTCGGGCCTCGGGGAGTCGTCGTCGCCAACCAGCACTGCGCCACGCTCGACCAGCTGCAGGCCGCGGTGACGCCGGAGCACACCATGATCGACGTCAACGGCTGGCCCGAGCTACGGGAGCTGTCGTCCTCGTACGTGGGGTTCTGCTGGTAGATGACGTCCAAGCCGGCAATTCTCATTCTGGTCGAGAACCTCCCCGTCCCGCTCGACCGGCGGGTGTGGCAGGAGGCCTGCGCGCTGCGCGACGCCGGGTATCGGGTCGTGGTGGTCTGCCCGCAGATGCGCGGATTCACCGCTCCCGAGGAAGTGCTCGACGGCATCCACATCTACCGCCATTGGATCAGCGAGGAGGCCTCGGGCTTCGCCGGCTTCCTCCGGGAGTACGGTTCCGCGCTGTGGGGGGAGACCCGGCTGGCGTGGAAGGCGTGGCGAAAGCACCGCTTCCGCCTGATCCACCTGTGCAACCCGCCGGACCTGCTCTTTCTGGTGGCGCTGCCGTTCAAGCTCTTCTTCGGGGTGAAGGTCATCTACGACGTGCATGACCTCTGCCCCGAGATGTTCGAGGCGAAGTTCTCCCGCCGCGGCCTGTTGTATCGGGCGGTCCGGTTGGCCGAGCGGCTGACGTACCGGGTCGCCGACGTCGTGCTGGCGACCAACGAATCGGTCCGGAGGGTGGCGCTCGAGCGGGGACGCAAGCCGGCCGATCGGGTCTTCATCGTCCGCACCGCGCCGAAGATCGCCGCGACCAACCATGCGCCGGATCCCGGCCTCAAGAAGGGCCGGGCGTACCTGGCCGGCTACGTCGGGGTCATGGGCAACGCGGACGGCGTGGAGCACCTGATCGATGCAGCCGACCATGTGGTCCACCGCCTCGGCCGGAAAGACGTCCACTTCCTGCTGATGGGGACCGGGCCGGAATATCCCAGCCTCCTGGCGCAGCGCGACCGCCTCGGGCTCCAGGACTACGTGGATCTGCCGGGGCGGGTGAGCGACGAGTTCCTGTTCGCGGCGCTGCGGACGATCGACGTGGGGGTGGCGTGCGACCCGATCAACCCCTACAACCACGGCTGCACGATGAACAAGGTCCTGGAGTACATGAGCTTCGCCAAGCCCCAGGTGCTGTTCGACCTGGACGAGGGGCGGGCCTCCGCGGGCGAGGCTGCCGTCTATGTTCCGGAGAACTCTCCACCCAAGCTGGGCGAGGCGATGCTCGGCGTCCTGGACAACCCGGCGGAGGGCGCCAGGATGGGCGCGCTCGGGCTCCAGCGGATCAGCACCATCCTCACCTGGGAGCGGTCGGTCCAGCAGCTCCTCGCGGCGTACGACCTGGCCCTGGCGGAGCAGCGATGACCGCCCGGCTCGTCGCCGAGCTGCACTGCCACACCGAGTATTCCTCGGACGGGCTGATCACGTTCGACGGGATGCTGCGCACGGTTCGGCGCCGAGGGCTCGATGTCGTCTGCATCACCGACCACGACACCATCGAGGGCGCCCTGGAGTTTCACCGGCTGGCCGCGGCCCGGGGCAACCCCTTCCACGTGGTGGTGGGCGAGGAGCGCACCCTGGACGACGGGTCGCACCTGATCGGTATGTTCCTGCGCGAGCCGGTCGGCTCGACCCGCCGCGCGGACGCCATCGCCGAGATCCATGCGCAGGGGGGACTGGTGCTGGTGCCGCACCCCTTCCGCCGCAAGGACGGCCTGCTGCGCAACACGACGCAGCCGAGCGCGGACGACGTGCGTGGCATCGATGCGTTCGAGATCTTCAACGCCAAGGGATCGTACGCGGACAACCAACGGTCGCGCTCGCTGCTGCCGCTGCCGATCGGGGTGTTCGGCGGGAGTGACGCGCACTACGAGGGCGACATGGCCCAGTGCGTCTGCGAGTTCACCGCGGCCGGCGGCCCCGAGGCCGGCCTGCGCGCCATGCTGAAGGGCGAGGCGCCATTCGTGATCCGCGGCATCCACCAGCAGCAGGGCTCCGATGAGCGCCGGTATGCGCCGCTCTACTACAAGGTGCGGCCGTACCTGCGGGTGCCTCAGATGGCGCTCCCCGCGGCCAAGCAGCTCTACCGGTTCTACCGGAACAATGTCCGCGACGCCGCGGTCCCACGCCTGGAGGAGGTCTATGCCCGCGACTGAACCCCGGCGGAGCCGCCATGCATAAGAAGCAGATCCGCCGGCTGGCCCAGCTCCACGGCTTCGGGATCTACTGGTCGTTCCTCCGCCACTCGCGCGGCTGGGACCCGCGCCGCCGGAGCGAGTACATCCAGGGCCAGCTTCGCCAGACCCTGGTGCGGGCCTACGAGGGCACGGCCCACTACCGGGACGCCTTCGACGCCGCGGGGTTCGACCCTCGGCGGGATTTCCGGGGAGTGGAGAGCCTCCGCGGCCTGCCGATCCTGACCAAGGACCTGGTGCGCCAGGATCCCGGCCGGCTGCACGACAGCCGATTCCTCGCCGGCAGCGTCCTCGCGGAGACCAGCGGCACTACCGGCGAGCCGCTCCGCATGCGGCTCAACGAGCGCTACATCGCCTTCGATGATGCCACGATGTTCCGCTACTGGGCCCAGGCCGGCTACCGGTTCCGCGACCGGTTCGTGGCCCTGCGGAGCTACGTCCCCAAGACCGACACCGATCCGCTCTGGTACCACAACAAGGGACAGAACTGCCTGTTCATGTCGGCGTACCATCTCACGCCGAAGAACGCCAAGGACTACGTCCAGGCGGTGCTGGACTACAACCCCAAGTTCCTGCGCGGCTATCCCTCGTCGCTGAGCGTGTTCGCCGAGTACGCCTACCCCCAGCGGGAGCGATTCGCCGGGGTCCAGGGCCTCTTCACCGCCTCCGAGACCCTGACGCCGGGCGAGCGGGCCACGATCGAGGCCACGTTCGGCCGGAAGCTGTTCGACTGGTACGGCATGACCGAGCCGGTGCTGATCATCACCGAGGATCCCTCCCACACGACCATGGAGGTCAACTGGGAGTACGGGTTCGCCGAGTTCCTGCCGTCGCCGGAGCTGCCGCCGGGCGAGTTCCGGCTGGTCGCGACCAGCTTCCACAACCCGGTCATGCCTTTCATCCGGTACGACACCGGGGACATCGTGCGGCTGGGCGAGGGCGCCCCGGCGGACGGCTTCTTCCCACTCGACCGGTACCCACCGCCGGTCCTGGCCATCGCCGGGCGAAAGGACGAATGCATCGTGACCCCCGACGGGCGGCGGCTCCCGTCGGTCAACTTCTATACCGTGTTCCGGGATGCGAAGGAGGTGCTCAAGTTCCAGATCGTCCAGTACGGGCTCTCCGACATCGTGGTGAAGCTCGCGCTCCGGCCCGACGTGACCGACCCCGCGCCGGTGCTCGACGCCCTCCGCCGGAGCCTCCGCATCCGGATCGGCAGCGAGGTGCGGCTCGACTTCGACATCACCGACAAGTTCATCACCAACGCCGACGGCAAGACGGTGCCCATCCTCCGCCGGAGCGGCAGCCGCTCGGTCGAGGAGAACGAGGAGTACGTCGTCTCGTCCCAGCAGGCCTGGCTGGCGGAGAACGCCGGGGAGCAGGTGCTCAAGCTGGACTGGAACGAGGCGGACAAGACCCCCAGCGAGGGGCCGGTCCGCGCGGCGCTCCAGCGGCTGGTGGATGACCCTCGCTACCTGAACTGGTATCCGGCCGCGGAGACCGAAGCGCTCACCGCGGCCCTGACCCGCTACACCGGCGTCTCGGCCGACCGCCTCCTGGTGACCCACGGCTCGGACGCGGCGATCGAATCGGTAGGCGTAGCCTTCGTCAAGCCCGGCGACCGCTGCCTGATCGTCCATCCGACGTACGACAACTTCCGGTCCAGCATCGAGCAGCACGGCGCGACCTCGGTGTTCGTGCGGTATGACGGGCGCACCCCGTTCCCGGTCGACGAGGTCTGCGGGCGGGTGACGCTGGAAACGCCGCGGATGATCTACCTGAACAATCCCAACAACCCGATCGGCTACGCGGTCGAGCTGGCGGAGCTGGAGCAGCTGATCGCGTTCTGCGCCAAGTCGAAGGTGATCGTGGTGGTGGATGAGGCGTACTACGAGTTCTGCGGGGTCACCGCGGCCGCCCTCACCGAACGGTACCAGAACGTCATCGTGCTCCGCACGTTCTCGAAGGCGTTCGGGCTGGCGGGCCTCCGCCTGGGCTACATCCTGGCCAGCGCCGAGCTGGCCCGGGTGCTGCGCCGGGTGGTGAATCCCAAGAGCATCACCATGTTCGCCAAGACGGCCGCGCTCACCGCGCTGGAGCACGCCGGCGACATGCGGGCCTACGTCGATGAGGTGGCCGCGTCCCGCCGGCAGCTCACCGATTTTCTCGAGGCGCAGGGCGTCACCTGCTGGCCCTCGCGGGCCAACTTCATCCTCTTCGAGATCGACCGGCCCCAGGAGCTGCTCCGCCACTTCTCCGCCGGGAAGATCTTCTTCCGCGACCGGAGCCGGTACTTCCCCGGCGGCCGGCACGTGCGCATGACCGTGGGCTCCCGCGAGTCCACCGCGCGCGTCATCGAGATGTTCGAGGAGTTTCTGCACCAGCGCCACGGCACCGCCCTGACCCAGGAACAGTCATCGTGAAGCAACTCGCGCAGTACCAGGACGGACGGCTGGAGCTCCAGCAGGTCCCGACCCCGACGGCTCCTCCGGGCGGCGTGCTGGTGCGCGTCACCCACTCCGTCATCAGCGTCGGGACCGAGAAGATGAAGGTGGAGCAGGCCAAGATGAACCTGCTCCAGAAGGCGAGGGCGCGGCCCGACCAGGTGCGCCAGGTACTCCAGACCGCCAAGACCCTCGGCTGGGCTTCGGCATTGGAGAAGGTACGAAACCGCCTGGAGACCCCGACGCCCCTGGGCTACAGCGCGGCCGGCGTCGTGGAAGCCGTGGATCCGGGAAACACCCGCTTCCGGGTGGGCGACCGCGTCGCCTGCGGCGGGGCGGAATGCTCGTTTCACGCCGAGTACGTCGCGATCCCGGACATGCTGGCGGCGCACGTGCCCGACGGGGTGGAGAACTGGGAGGCGGCTTACACCACGATCGTCTCCATCGCCCTTCAGACCGTGCGCCAGCTGGAGCCCGCCCTCGGGGATCGGGTCCTGGTGATCGGTCAGGGACTGCTCGGCCTTCTCATCACCGGGATCCTGCGGGCGAACGGCGTGCGGGTGATGGCGCTGGACCTCGGCGCCGGGCCGCGAGCCCTTCGCGATGAAGATGGGGGCGGAGCGCTTCGTGGTACCGGGACGCCAGAACCTGGCGGACGAGATCCGCGCCTGGTCGGACGGCTTCGGGGTCGATGCCGCCGTCCTCGCGACCGCGACCCAGTCCAACGCGCCGACGGAGCAGGCGATCGACGGACTCCGCGACCGCGGGCGCATCGTGGTGGTCGGCAACACCAAGGTCGATCTGCTCTGGAAGTACGCCTACGCGAAGGAGCTGGAGATCCGCTACGCCCGGAGTTACGGGCCGGGACGGTATGACCAGCTCGTACGAGTGGGGTGGGGTGGATTACCCGATCGGTTACGTGCGCTGGACCGAGCAGCGGAACTTCGACGCCTGTCTCCACCTGATGAAGACCGGGGCGCTCGACCTGGCCGCGATCACCACCCGGCGGGTGCCCTTCGCCGACGCGCTGGAGACCTACCAGCAGCTCGGCTCAGGCGAGGCCCAGGACGTCGGCGTGGTGCTGGAATACCAGGGCGACCTTTTTGAGACCGCTCCAGCCCGCGCGCCGGCGCCGCGCAAAGCTCCCGCTCAGCCGGTCGAAGTCTCCCGGCGCGCAGCTTTCGGCGCCGGCGGGACGGCTGGACGTGATCGGCGCGGGAAACTTCGCCCGCACGATGCTGCTGCCACATCTCAAGGGGCAGGTGCCTTTCGGGACCGTCGTCAACCACACCTCGCTCAGCGCCAACCACGTGAAGTCGAAGTTCGGCTTCACGGCCGCCGCCACCGACGCCGCCAGGCTCTACGCCGAAGGGGACGGCCCGACGGCGGTCCTCATCGCGACACGGCACCACTTGCACGCGCCACTCGTGCTCCAGGCCCTGGCCGCCGATCGTCACGTGTTCGTCGAAAAACCGCTCTGCCTCACCCGGGAAGAGCTGGTGTCGATCGACGACGCGATGGTGACTAGCGGCGGGATCGGTGCAGGTGGGGTTCAACCGCCGGTTCGCGCCCGCCAGCGAGGCCCTGAGGGATCTGATCCGCTCGTCGCCCGGACCGAAGACGGCGAGCTACCGGGTCGTGGCCGGCAAGCTCGATCCTCAGCACTGGTACGCCAACTACGCGGAGAGCGGTGGACGCGTGGTCGGGGAGGCGTGTCACTTCCTCGATTACTTCTGCTACCTGTTCGACGCCGAGCCCGTGCGGGTCGTGGCCCAGACCACCTGGCCGGCGGCGGGACGGCTGCCCTTCCCTGACAGCGTCACCGCCCAGATCGAGTTCAGCGACGGCTCCTCCGGGCAGCTCGTCTATACCGCCGAAGGGGATCCGGGCTGGCCCAAGGAGCAGTGCACGGTCTACGGCGCCGGGCTCGTCGGAGAGATCACGAACTTCCAGCGGCTCGACATCCGGCGGGGGCACAAGCGGTCGAGCCGGCGGTTCTCGGGGAAGGGGCACGCCGAGCAGATGCAGGCGTGGGCGCAGTTTCTCCGCGGCGCGGCCCCGACGCCGCTGCCGTACGCCGAGTCACGGCGCAGCATGCTGTTGACCTTCGCTGTGCTGGAGTCGATCCAGCATGGCGGCACGGTGGAACTGTAGCGGCAGGTTGGTGCGGCGGGGCCTACGGGATGCAGGGCACGTTGGCGAGACCCCGCGGGGCGTTCACCACGACGTTGTCGCAATAGACGAAGTTGTCGTTCTCCTGTCCCGGCTTGATCGAAAATCCGATCGAGCCCGGCGTCTGCACGTCGGCGCGGTTGCGGCGGAAGACGTTGTCGTGGCCCCAGGCGGGATACAGGCTCGGATGGGTCCACACCTGGAACCCCGCGTCATGGCCCCGGATCCCCTCGTTGTCCAGCACCTGGGTCCCGCTGCCGCGGAGCGCCACCCAGGCGAAGGGACCGGTGTCGGCGAAGCTGTTGAACTGGATCAGCTGCCCGGTGGTGCCCTCTTTGACGTCGATGTTCTCCGCGCTGGTCCGCTCGATCCGGGTGTGGAGGACGGAGTTCGAATCGCTGTTGTCCGGCCTGGAGTCGGGCGTCCACCAGTTCCAGTGGCCGTTGTCGGAACCGATGTAGATGCCCTCGCCGTACTGGCTCCGCCGTCCGGTGTCGTGGACGTAGCTCCACTGCACCGTGTTGTGGCTGCTGAAGCCCTGGATCGCGATGCCTTCCTGGTAGGTGTTATCGACCTCGAGGCTGTCGATGACGTTGTAATTCGAGCCGCGCTCCAGATGGAGGCCGGAAAAGCTGTTGCTGATCCGGAAGCCGCGCAGTCGCCAGTGGCTCGCGCCGCGCAGCACCACCGCGTACTCGTTGCCGGCGGCGATGATGGCGTCACGCGGACCGCACAGGCGGACCGGGGCCTCCGCCGTTCCGCTCCGGGTGATCGTGAGGCTGGGCGTAGTGTAGGTCCCGGGAGCCAGCACGATCTGCGTGCCCGGCTGCACGGTCCTGAGCGCGACGGTCAGCTCCTGCACCGTGCCGACGTTCACCCGCTTCGCGTAGCCGCTGTCGGGACAGGCCAGCGATGGCGGCAACGGCGGCTCGGCCGGCGGGCCCGGCAGGTCGGGCGGCGGGGGCGGGGGGAGAGAAGACCCGACCGTCTCGCTGCTGTCGCAGCCCCAGGTGAAGCACGACACGAGGGGGAGCACCATCGAGCAGAGTGCTGTCATCCCCGCGAGGCGGCGGGCGGGGACGGTGCATGGTTGGTCAGTCCTCGAAGGTGGTGCGGAACGGTGCTGGAAGATGGGCCCGAACGGGACATCCGTAAAGAGGTTACGCTTTCGCTGAGGTGCCGAGTGAAGAGGTTGCAGCCCGCTCTGCTGGCCATCATGCTGCTGGGCCTGGTTCTCCGGCTGTGGGGCATCCGGTCGCAGAGCATGTCGATGGACGAGGTCGGAGAGCTGCGGCTCTCCCAGGAGACCATCCCCAACATCCTGACGGCCACCGACGGGTTCCCTCCGCTCTACCATCTGGTGCTGCGGGGATGGATCGCCCTGTTCGGGATCGACTCGGCCCGATGGTTGTCGGTGGTGTGCGGGATGCTGCTGCTCGGCGTGGTATGGCAGCTGGGCAAGCTGATCGGCGGCCGGCGCACCGCGATCGCCGGATCTCTTCTGGTGGCGGTCTCGCCGGTCAACGTCTGGTACGCTCAGGAGTCGCGAGCGAACATGCTGTTCTACTTGCTCGCGGTGACGGCCATCTGGCTGTGGCACCGCGCGCTGGCGAACGGACGCGGCCTCGACTGGACCTGGTACGCGCTCTGCGCGCTGGCGGGACTGTACAGCCACGACTTCTTCACGCTGGTCATCGCCGGCCTGCTGGCTTCGCTGCTGCTGGAGCCGGACCGCTGGGCCAGGCTCAAGACCGCCGCGGTCGTCCACGGGCTGGTGGCCCTGGGCGCGATACCCTGGCTCTTCCTCCTGTCCCCGGACCTCCATCTCCAGGCCAACTATGGCATCGCCGCGGTGGGGCTCGACCTCAAGACCCTGGCCTATACCCTGGTGACCCTGCTGTTCGGGTTCAGCGTCGGCCCCAGCCTGCGCGACCTGCACGGCTCGCACACCGGCAGCGTCCTCATGGAAGCCCTGCCCTGGGGCGTCGCCGCGGCGGCGATCACGCTCGCCTTTGCCTGGGTGCTGTGGACGACCCCGGCCGTGAGACCCTGGGTCTGGCGCCTCGGCATCGTGGCCGGCGTGCCGATTCTGGCCTGCGGCGTCGCGGACGCGATCCTGGACCTCGGCTACCGGGTCCGGTACGTGGCCTGGGTGTCGGTGCCGATCCTGATGCTGTTCGGGCTGGCGCTGGCGCACGGCCGCCGTCGGACGATCGCCGCGGGGGCGGCCGGCCTGATGGTCGTCCTGAGCGCGGTCTCGCTGATCAACCGGAACCTGGTCGGACGCTACATGAACGAGGACACCCGCTCGGCCGCGACCTATCTCTCGGCCACCCCGAAGGAGTCGGGTCCCATCTTCGTGGCCTCCAGCTACATGGCCACCCCGCTGCGGCACTACCTCGGGGCAGGGAGGACTGCGGTCGGCCTCCCCGCTGCCGGGCGCGACGGCGATCCCCGGACGCCGCTGGACGAGATCGCGCGCGAAGTCGCCGCCGGCGAGCCGTTCTGGCTGGTCTATAGCCGGCCCTGGGATGACGATCCCCGGGGCCGCCTGAAGGAGGAGCTCGTCAGGAACGGAGCGCTCGAGCTGGAAGCCGAATGGCCGGGGGTCGAGCTGTATCGCGCCCGGGGCTGGTAGGGCCCGAACGCAGGCCGGCGGCAGGATCCGAAGACCCTGCCGCCGGCAGTTCCGCGTGGAGCGAAGTCTAGACTACGGCTTGCACGGGTTCGTCATGGCCATCCCGCCGCTGGGCACGTCGGTCACCACGTTGTCGCAACCCACCGTCGGATTGGACGCACGCGCGGCGTCGATGCCCTTGCCGGGATAGTTGTGGATGTTCTGCAGGCTGATGTTGTTCCGCCGGACCGTGACGCTGGAGCCCGACCAGAGCATGATCCCGTGGGGAGCGCCCATGTCGAGTTCGTTGTCGAGGATCTGCACGCCGTTGCCGCGGGAGGCGATGAGGCTCACCACCGCGCCGTTCACGAACCGCGTGCTGCGTCCGTCGATCCGGTTGTTCTGCACGAAGGTCCGATCGGCACCATCGCTGATGTCGATGGACTCCGCCGTCACACCCTCGAAGCGGTTCCCGATCACCTTCACATCGGTGCTCGGCGCCCCGTACCCACCGACATAGACGCCCTCGCCGAACTCCTTCCCGTTGTTCCCGGTATTGTGGAAGTAGGAGTTGAGCACCTGCGCGCCGCTGCTGCCGTCCTGCAGCGCAAGGGCGGACTGCTGGGTGTTGTCCACCTCCATCGACTCGAAAACGCAGCCCTGGCAGCCGTGGGCGTAGAAGCCGTAGAACGTGTTCGTCAACCGGAAGTTCCGGTACTGCACGTAGGGCGCGTCGGCATTCCAGGACTTGCTCGAGCCGAGGCTCACGATGGTGTTGTTGGAACCCTGGCCCCGGATCACCACCGGCTTGGACGAGGTGCCGCCGGCCGTCTGCGTGATGTTCGCGTTCACGTTGTACGTGCCCGCCGCCATCACGATGCAGTCGCCCGGCTGGGCATTGCCGATGGCCGAGGTGAGCTGCGAGGCGCTGGACACGTTGACCGTGCGGCTGCCGGCGTCGCAGCCCGCGCCGGAGGGCGGAGTCGGCGGGTTCGGCTCGGTGGGCGCGGCGGTGACGGTGACGGCCGCAGTATCGGCCAGGCCGCCCGCTTCCTTCGCGATCACCCGGTAGCTGCCGCCGGTGTTGCCGGCCGTGTACTCACCCGAGCCGGAGACCGAGCCACCGGTGCCGGTGAACGACACGGTGATGGTCTTGCTGCTGCCGTCGCTCATCTGGCCCTTGGCCGAGAACTGCTGCTTGGCGCCGGCGGCCAGCGACACCGAGGTCGGCGTCAGCACCACGGCCTCCAGCGTCGGCTGGGAGGGCGTCGAGGCGGAGACCGTCACCGCCGCGGTGTCGGCCTTCTTGGTCGCGGAATCGGTGGCGATGACGCGATAGGCCCCGGCGGTCTGACCCGCGCTGTACATCCCGCCCTTGCTGACCGATCCGCCGGTCGCCGAGTAGCTCGGGTTGATCGCGACAGTAGAGCCGTTGGACGCCTTGCCGACCGCGGTGAACTGCTTGGCGCCGCCCGCCGAGAGCGAGGTGCTGGCGGGACTCAGCTCGATGTGGTGCAGGGCGGGGGTGCCGGGATTGCCGGGATTCCCAGGGTTGCCGGGATTGCCCGAGTCGTTCCCGATGACCACGACGGCGGTGTCCGAGGCGCCGGAGAGCGCCCGCGCGATCACCCGGTACTTGCCGGTGGTGCTACCCGCGGTGTACTTGCCCGACGAAACCCTGCCGCCGGACGCGATCCACCAGATGAGGGGCTGGACCGTTTCGCCCGTCGCCGTCGTCCCCTGGGCGCTGAAGCGATACTCCGCGCCAGGAGCGAGAGCGACCGAATCGGTGTTCAAGACCACGCTCGAAATGCGCGGCCCCAGCCACCAGCGGTAGTTCGCGGCCTGCATCTGACCATCAGCACCGGTGAGGGAGCTGTCGGTCATGCCGACCATTTCTGGATCGAGTGGATCTGACTCCGGACCAACTGCTGAGTCACTGCCTGCGCAGGCCAACGTGAAGAAGGTGCCGATCAGCGCGCCGATGCGAAACCGGGCGAGCCGTCGCGCGAGCTTGAAGGTGTAGTTCATGGCTACTCCGCTAGTCCGCTCCTTGTTGCAGTCCCAACCATCACGGATCACCTCCCCACCCTTGGGCTTGCCCAATATCGGCAGGTAGGTAGGACCCCGAAAGGACAATTTCTTGACAGTGAGCGAGCTATCGCTAAAATGTGGGTTTGTAAGCCGCTGATTATCCATCAGTTGTCCATCTCATTCTAAATGATTGTAACAAAATTCCGACGAATTTTTTGACAGTAGGTGCAGGCGGGCGGAGGCCGGGCCTCGCCGGCTGGTACCGGCGTTTTAAAGCTCATCGCCATGCGTGGCTGCCCTCAGGCGCACGCGTCCCGCGGGGGTGGCAGAGCCGGCGCCGCGCCGAGAGGCGCGGAGACCGCACGACGGAAGTATCCGTCGCGGATGCTGCGGGTTACCCCGCGAACACGGCCTTAGTTGTAAAAGGGGGTTTGTCTGCGGTGACTAAGGAATTAGTCGTGCAGGGCGTAAGGAATGGACACTGCTTAGTGGCCATCTCGTGATCTGAGTGCTCGCGCCGCTTACAGTGTCACAACTTGTCCCGGATCTGTCAATAGGAACTTTCCCGGGCAAATGTCACAGCCGGGCCGAGCGGCGATCGCCGCTCGGCCCGGCTGCAACTTCTTGCATTGAACCGCGCTCAGCCCGCGGCCGCGCGATTCCCCGACGACTGGATGGTCCGCCGAAGTGAGTGCGGCGTGTCCGTGCCCCGAGCGTGGCTCGCGTCGCGGCCCAGCGCCCGGGAGACCAGCCGGGGCAGGAACCCGCGGTAGGGATGGACCTCGGGGACGTCGCCCGCGGGCTCGATCACACAACCCGTGGTGCATGTCCCGGCCAGGCGGCGCACCTCGTTGAAGTCCGCCCGGCTGAAGTCGGTCTCGGCATAGCGCTGCGTTGAGGTAGTCCACCAGCTCGTTGACCTCGTTCGCGACGCCCCGCTCGACGGCGCGGAAACAGTCGATGACGAAGTTCACCAGCGCCTGATCCGGCGCCGTCCGTCCCCGGCCGATTCCGACGTAGGGACGCCTTCGCGCCGCGCACGTCCGCCGGACGGGCAGAGATTGCAGGCATCCACCACGCCGCGAACCCGGCTGGAGGCCAGGAGCGCCTTCGCCGGCTGCTGGTACGCCGCGTGTCCGATACAGAAGAACACGTAGTCGGCGCCGTCCAGCGCGGTCGCCCAGCTCGGTGGTGAAATGGGCGTCGAGACCGAGGCGGACCAGGTTGGGATCGCGCGGGCGCACGTGCGGATCCTGGATCATCACCTGGCACCCGCGCTCCCGCAGCAGGTGCGGCCAGCGCGAACGTCGGCGAGTTGCGGGTGTCCTCCGAATCGGCCCGGTAGGCCGCGCCCAGCAGGGCGACCTTGCCGGCCGCGCGAGCTCGCCGAAGCTTCGCTCGGCCAGATCGCAGCGTGGCGCGCGGCGATTCGTCGTTGATCCGGCGCGACTCGAGGATCAGGCTGCGATCGGTGGTCCTCGCCGGCCGCCGAGCTTCCGCCACCAGAGCAGGATTCCGTCCTTCGGCAGGCAGTGGCCGCCCACGCCGAGCATCGGCACCAGCAGCGCACCCGTCGGCACCGCGAGCGGATCGCCGGACGCGCGTCGTCCGACTGCCCGAGCTGGCGTGTTCACCTGATCGCGCAGCGCGAAGAAGTCGATGTCGCTGCTCGTCGCACCAGCGCACGACCTCCGCCGCCGCCGCGATCCGGACGTCGCGGTACGCGTTCTCCAGCGTCTTCACGATCTCGGCGGTCAGGCTGTTGGTGGGATAGAGCGGCCCTGGGTCACGATCCGGGCGTAGAGCCGCTCGATCAGCACCGGCGGTCGCCGGGTGGAGGCCGGCCACGATCTTGTCGGACGACGCCACGCGCTCGACCAGCCGGCCCGGCATCACCCGGTTGGGGCTGTTGCCGAGCAGGATGTCACGCCCCTCCTCCAGCCCGAACTTCCCGAAGTGGTCGCGGATCAGCGTGGCCATCGAGGAGGGCGCGAGGGTCGACTCGAAGACGATCAGCGGCATGTTGCCCGCCGGCCGGCGTCTTGAGCGCTTCGGCCAGAGGATTCAGCGCCTCGAACAGGGGATCGTAGTCGGGCTCGATGCCCTTCTTGTCGGTCTGGACGCAGATGAGAATCACATCGGCGTCCCTGGCGGCCTGGATGTCGTGGGTGGCGCTCAGCAGACCTTCGCTCACCGACTCCGCCACGATCCGGTCGAGGTCGGGCTCCACGCCGCCGATCGGGGAGCGCCCGGCGTTGATGGCTTCGACCTTCCAACCCGAGGTGGGCGAGGACGCGCTGGATGACGACGACCTTGGCCGGCTCGGAGCTGCCCTCGCGGATCCGGGCATGCGCCAGCAGGGCCGCCATGGGCATGCCGACGATCCCGGGGCCGACGACGGCGATCTTCTTCACCGACCAGGACGCGACGCGATCTTGTTCAAGAGTCAGAGGCATAATTTTGGGCTAGGGTCAGGGGGCGATTGTTTGGCCGATGCTCTCGCAAGCTCCGGTCCTGCCAACCCGCCCTCGGACCCGATTGATAACGGCTCAGTTTCAGGGAGCTATCTTATTCATTTCCAACATGTTATGACCATGCAAGTCACAATCCTGTCATCGCTTTTCCGCCGCGTTCATCTGCACCTTCCGCCTACTGTGGCAGCAGAGCAACGGTTCCGTAGGGCTCGGTCTCCCGTGGCTCGGGCGGCGGCACCGGATCGTCGCTCGTCAAGACACGGGTCGGGGCCTGGGCCGAGGCATCGCGGGCGTACAGGCAGAACAGAATCAGCACCGCCATTCCATTGAGCGAGAGCGCCAGCAGTCCGATCGCGCTGCCGGCCCCGAGGACCTCCATCGCGGCATACGTCGCCAGGTAGTTCCCCGCGAGCACCGCAATCAAGGCCAACTCGAGCCACGCCCTGGGCGGTCGGGACCCGCGTCTCGCCGCGAAGCCGGTCACCAGCACCGTGGCCGGCCAGACCAGGAGCAGCAGGTCGTACCCGATATGATAGACGCACAGCAGGATCGCCGTGCACGCCAGTCCGACCGACACCGGATCGGTTCCCATCGAAGCCGAAAGCCGAGCGCGCCGGCGCAGCAGCACCGCGGCGATGCCCAACACGCCGACGGCGATCACTACGGGAACCACCGGCCCCAGCGATGTCCCGACGAACCGGCTGATCAGCGCGCTCGCGTCCACCCGGAACAGCGCGTACTGCGAGGCCAGATCGCTCGCCTCGGGGCTGGCGCCTTCCACCATCAGCCGCACCGCCCGCACGACGCCGCCCGACCGCTTCGCCAGGATCGCGAGCACCGGCAGGTTCAGCAGCGCGGTGATGCCCAGACCGACGATCACGGACCGGGTCCGGAAGGTGGCCAGCATCAGCACGGCCAGCGGGATGCCGAAGTTCGGCTTCAGCATGGCGACGGCCAGCGCCAGCCCGCCCAGCCAGTAGCGGCGGGGCGGGAGGGCGAGCGCCGCATACACCGCGAGGACGATCAACAGGGTGATGTGACCCTGGAGCAGATTCCAGTGTCCCGGGCGGCTCATCAGGATGAGTCCGGCGGCCGCGAGAATGCCGAGCGAGTGGGTGGGCGGCTCGCTGCGCGAGGCCGACCACCACGCGAGGATCCCGGTCAGCGCCAGCGTGAGCCCCAGCTGGACGGCCGCCGCGCTCACCGGCGGCAGCTGCGCCAGCGGCTGGGCCACCAGCAGGAGGGCCGGCGGGTACGCGCGGAACGGCTCCGGGACGGGATAGCGCGGGAGGTACACGGCGGCGTCGTAGGGATTCAACCCGTCCCGGAACGCCTTCGCCGGATAGTACACCACGCTGCGGAAGTCTCCCATTACCCAATCGGCGGCGCCGATTTGGACGCCGCCGACGGTCTGGAGAGTGCCCGCGCGAAACAGGGGAATCGCCAGCGCCGCGGCGAGGAGGCTCGCGGCGCCGAGCCACCGAAGCCTACGCGCCACCATCGTGGCCCGCCGGGCCATCGCCGTTCCCTCCAGCGGGGACGGCCTTATAGAACGGGTAATCGATGTAGCCCCGGGCATCGCCGCCGTAGATCGTCTCCGGCGCCGGCCCCTGGAGCGGCCAGCCGTGGATCAGCCGGTCCACCAGGTCGGGGTTGGCGATGAAGGGCATCGCGAGGGCCGTCATATCCGCGCCGGTGGCGGCCATCGCGGCCTCGGCGGAGGCGCGGTCCAGTCCGCCATCGACGATCAGCGCCCCGCTGAAGCCGCGGCGGAGCGTGGCGATCAGGTCGAGGCCCTCCGGCGTCGCCCGGGGGTGGCCGGGACCCGGCTCGACCAGATGGAGGTAGGCGAGCCCGAGCGGCTCGAGCGCTTCCACCACGTGGCGGTACAGCGTGACCGGGTCGCTGTCGGCCATGTCGTTGCCCGGCTCCAGCGGCGACAGCCTGACCCCGACCGTATCGGGCGACCAGATCCCGGTGACCGCCTCGAGGATTTCCAGGAGCAGTCGGGCGCGGTTGGCCGGCGATCCGCCGTATCGGTCGGACCGGCGGTTGGATCCGTCGCGCAGGAACTGGTCGATCAGGTAGCCGTTCGCCGCGTGGATGTCGACGCCGTCGAATCCGGCCGTCCGGGCCTCCAGCGCCGCGGTGGCGAACTGGCGGACGATCTGTTGAATGTCGTCGGGCTCGAGCGCCCGGGGCGTCACCGCGGGCAGCTTGCCGTTCACCGTGAAGACCATCGCGCGCGCGGGAACGGCGGAGGGACCGAGCGGCGGCCGGCCGCCGGGCTGGGTCAGCGAATGCGAGACCCTGCCGGCGTGCCAGAGCTGGAGCACGATCCGCCCACCGCGCGCGTGCACCGCGGAAGCCACCTGGCGCCAGGCGGACACCTGCTCGGCATTGTACACGGCGCAGGCGTGCGGATAGCCGAGTCCCTCCGGGGAGACGGCCGCCGCCTCACCGATGATGAGTCCCGCCGCGGCGCGCTGTCCGTAGTAGAGCGGCGCGTGGGCCGACGGCGTCCCATCGACCGAAGCGCGGCTCCGGGTCATCGGCGCCATGACCAGGCGGTTGGGCAGATTCCAGGCGCCCACCTGGACCGGACTGAACAGGTCGGCCGGCTTCGCGCCCGGGCGGCGCTTGGCGCGCTCGACCGGAACCCTCGGCTGGCGGATCCGTGATTCAGGCATATTCGGCCACGCCCGTTCCCTCGCGGAGCAGCTCGCGCATCTTCCGCCGGGTCCGCCAATAGACATCCTCCATCAGGATGTGGGCGAACTCCCCGTTGCGGCCGATGCTGTACAGCCCGTCGATACCCGTCGAGTGCTCGAGCGCCAGGCGCTCCTCCTCGTAGCTGCGTGAGGAAGACCGGATACGCGATCGGGGTGCGCAGCACCCGGCACCCGAGGTAGCGGGAGCGCACGTCGGGAATGATGGCCGAGGTGCTCCAGGCAGTGCTCGCCAGCTGCTCGTCGCTCATGGACCAGACCGGATCGCTGGCCTCGCAGCCGATGTCCACCGTGATCATCGTCTTGCCCGCCGGCGCGAGCCACGGCATGCTGCCGGTCGCCTCGGTGAGCCGGAAGAAGGGATGCTCGCGGCCCGGGGTCCACAGCACGACATCGGGCAGCAGCCCGCGCCCCTCGAAGCCGCAGGTTGACGAACACCATCGGGCGGTAGCGGAAGCGCCCCAGCGGCTGCAGCGCGTCGGTGCCCTCGACCAGGCTGGGAGAGGATGTGCACCGGCGCCGTGCTGACGACCGCGTCGGCCTCGTGCTCCTCGCCCTTCGACCCGGACGCCCACGACCCGGCCCGAATCCACCAAAATCTCCTCGACCGGCGACTGCGAGCTCGAGCACGGAGTCGAGTCCGTCCGCCAGGCGCTGGCAGAGCGTGGCCGACGCCCCCTTCGGGGTAGACGTGCCAGACGTGCACGCTCTCGGGCTGCTCCCGGCAGTAGCCGTTGGCGACCGCCCTGCCGAGGACTCGGCGAGGCCATCCGGAGATAGAGGATGTGACGCGATGCCGCGTCCGAACTTCTCGCCGACCGCGGGCGCCAGGTCTTCGGCCGCGCGCGCCGGACCACGCCTCGACCAGCGGGATGGCGACGGCGTCGGCGAGCTTGCGGCCGTAGCTGAGGCGGAACCAGTCGGCCGCGCTCTCGACCTGCGGCTTCCGCAGCATGGCGCCCGCGCGGGTGGCCAGCGCGCTGAAAGCGAAGCCGGGCGAGCGGATCAGGCCGAAGGGGTAGGGATAGACCTTGCCGTTCAGCAGCACCGTCTCGCCGTAGTACTGCACGTCCCGGCACATCGCCCCGACGCCGATCGCGGCGGCCAGCCGGTTGGTGATGAAGTGGGCGCCGAAATCGTAGCTGAAGCCCTCGCTCATCCACGAAGCTCGACGCCAAGCCGGCGACCTGACGGCCGGCCTCGAACACCCGCACCGGCCGCCCGTGCTCCACCAGCATGGAGGCGGCGGTGAGCCCGGCGATGCCGGCGCCCAGGACCATCACCGGCGGCGACCCGTTACCGTGCACGGTCGGCCTCCGGTCGTTGCAGCACGGCGGCGAGCAGCTCGCCGCGGCCGAGCATCTGCTGGAGCGAGCCGAGCAGGGTGAACGCGGCCAGGGAGCCGGGCGAGGCGAGGCTGAATCGGTTCACCAGCCAGCCGGGAGCGCCGTGATCCACGAGCTTGTTCCGAATCGAATAGACCCAGTTCACCGGGCTCACGATGGTGTCGAGCCGGACCACCGAGAGTCCGGCCAGCGAAGCCGCCTGGCGCAGGGCCGGCGGCGTGAACAGATGGAAGTGCCGCGGAAAGTGATAGCCGCCCCAGTGGCGGCCTTCGAAGAGCCGGCGGCTCCAGGCGGCGGCGTTGTCGGTCACCACCGCGACCCGGCCGCCGGGCCGCAGGAGCTTCCGCACGGAGTCGAGCACCTGGACCGGATGGGCGACGTGTTCCACCGTCGCGATCAGCAGGGCCATGTCGTAGCGGCCGTGCAGGTGATCGAGCGTTTCCACCGCGCCCTGGTGCATCACGAGGCCGGCGCGCCGGCCGGCCGCAACCGCGAGGTCGCTGGTATCGACGCCCTCGAGCTGCCAGGTCGGCGCCCCGAAGTCGCGGAGGAGCTTGAGGTGAAAACCGTCGCCGCAGCCGACGTCGAGGATCCTGGCGTCGGGGGCGAGACCCCGGCAGAACCGGAGCAGGCGGCGGGCTTCCAGGCGGCGCCGCACGGTGAAGGCGAGCCCGAACTTCTCCGCGGAGAAGTCGAAGGCGTGGTACTCGGGCGGGTAGATCCGGCCCAGCTCGCTCTCAGCGGGGCGGAGCCGCAGATACACCAGTCCACACGAGACGCACTGCATCGCGAGGAAGGTGTCGGGGCTGGTGCGGTACTCGAAGTCCTCGCCCACCGCGATCGGGCGCGACTCGCCCTCGGGACAGATCGGGCAGCGGGCCAGCTCCAGCCGGAGCGGCCCCGGGTGCGCCACCGGCGGGCCGACCGCGGCGATCGGCGGCAGGGGCGACAGGCGGGACGAAGACCCGACGTGCAGCTCAGCTGACAACGCGCGACTCCACCGCTGCCGGCTCGACGGGCAACAGGCGGTACCTGCTGCCATCGATGAACTCTCGCATCCACAGCTCCAGACTCAGGAGGCCCCAGAGGCGGCGGCCGAACGCGTGCTCCTTCTTCATAAGCCGCTCGACCGCGCGCGGATTGATCAGGCCGCGGGTCCGGGCGGTCGGGCTCAGCAGGATGTCGTGGAAGAAATCCCGGGCCGGGCCCTTGGCCCACAGGTGCAGCGGCACCGGGAAGCCCATCTTGTCCTTCCGGTCGCGCACCTTGGGCGGCACCATCGCCTTGGTCGCCTTCTTCAGCAGGTACTTGAGCTCGCCCCCCTTGAACTTCATGGCGGGCGGCATGCCGGGTGACCAGGTCGACCAGCGCGGTGGTCGAGCAACGGCACCCGCGACTCGAGCGACGCCGCCATGCTCACCCGGTCCTCGACCTGAAGCAGGGCCGGCAGGCTCGCCCCGAGATCGAAGTGGGTCATCTTGTTGTAGTACGACTGCGTGTCGGGATGGTTGAAGGCCGACTCGAACCGGGCGAAGATCTCGGGCTGCTTGTAAGCCGAGCGGAACTCCCGGCTGAACAGGCTCAGCACGCCGCCGCTGCGGTCGATCAGCTGGAAGTAGCGCCGGTCCATCGGCTCGAACAGCCCCTTGCTCCAGAACTCCTGAAGCATCGGGCCCGTACTGCCCGGATGCTCGGCAGGTGCGGCACGATGGAGCGCAGGGAGACGATGTGCTTGCCCTCCTCGGCGGTCTCGAAGATGGCGCCCTTCAGCGCCTGCTCCAGGTAGGCCACCAGGTAGCGGGCGTACCCGCCGAAGATCTCGTCGCCGCCCTGGCCGCCGAGGACGACCTTCACGTGCTTCGCGGCATCGCGGCTGACCATGTACTGCGGAAAGCAGGCCCGGGCCGGCCGCCGGCTCGTCCATGTGGTAGACCAGCGTCGGCAGCAGCTCGATGAAGTCGTCCGCCGTCAGCCACGGTCTCGTGGTGCACGCGTCGCCGCAGGCGTCGGACACCTCGCGGGCGTAGGCGGCTCTCGTCGAACTCGGGTCCCTCGAGGAAACGCCCGGTGAAGGTCTGGAGCCGGCCGCCGTAGGCCGTGGCCGCCAGCGCGGTCACGATGGAGGAGTCGATGCCGCCGCTCAGGTAGGCGCCCGACCGGCACGTCGCTCCGGAGCTGCAGCCGGATCGCGTCCTCCAGCAGGCTCCGCAGCGTGGCCGACGAAGTACTCCTCGGTGTGGTGCGAATCGACCTCGTAACCCGGCTCCCAGTACTGCGCACCGCGCGGCGGCGGCCGGTGGCGATGTCCAGGACCTGGTAGTGCCCGGGCAGCAGCTTGCGGACGCCCTGGAACATCGTGCCTTCGCCCAGCACGAACTGGAAGGTCACGTAGTCCCGCAGCGCGTCGAAGTCGAGCTCCGCGCGCGACCGCCGGGTGCTCGAGCAGACGCCTTGATCTCCGAGGCGAACAGCATCGATCTGCCCGTCGCCGATAGACGTAGAGCGGCTTGATGCCGAAGTGGTCCCGGGCCGCCAGCACCTGCCGGGTGCGACCGTCGTACAGCAGGAAGGCGAACATCCCGTTGAGCGAGCGCGACGAAGTCCGACGCCGTACTCCAGGTACATCCGCAGCAACACCTCGGTGTCCGAGGTGGTCCGGAAGGCGTGGCCCTTGGCGACGAGCCCGTCGCGCAGCTCGACGTAGTTGTAGATCTCGCCGTTGAACACCACCGTGACGCCGTCGGCGCTCATCGGCTGGTGCGCCCGAGGTCAGGTCGATGATCGAGAGCCGCTTGTGGTGCAGGCCGACCGGGCCGTCGATGAAGCTCCCCTCGTCGTCGGGGCCCCGGTGCGCCAGCACCCGTCCCATGCGCTCCAGGATGGGGAGCGCCACCGGGCCGGGCGTCGAAGTGCACGATGCCGACAATGCCGCACATGCGAGCTAACCCTCCACCAGCGGAGCCGGGGCCGGCATCATGTCCGGGCGGCGTACGGCGAGCCCGGTCCCGGCCACGAGGGCCTGGGCGTGAACGCTCATCGGGACCAGCGACAGGTACTCCTGATACACGGCGACCGTGCGGCGGAAGAGCGCCGTCTTGCGCTCGGTCGGCAGATCCATCCCCGGGAAGAAGCCCAGCCGCTCGACCCGGTCGCCACCGAACAGGTCCAGCGGGTGGAGGATGATGCTGGTCGGCGTCCCGGTGAGCCGGCAGGCCGCCAGGCCCGCGCGAAGGTATCCCATCGCGAGCGGATCGGCGATCCGGCTGAGGTAGTGCAGGTAGGTCAGGTGGAACGGCAGCTTGACGAGCGGCATGGTCGTGACCGGCATCTCCAGCAGCTTCCGCCCGCTCCGACAGCTCCCAGTAGTACGGCTTCACGGGCCGCAGGCCGTCGCGGAAGCTGCCGAACAGCTCCCGGCGCTGCCCCCGCTCCTCGCGGCTCAGCGTCGAGGTGCGGAAGTAGTAGGCCCGCGCCAGCGGCCCGACGAAAGTCGGCAGGGTCGAGGCGTCGTAGAGGTAGCCGCCGTCGGCCAGGATCTCGAGCAGCTCGGGCGACCAGCTGTAGCCGGGCCCCCGGAACCCGACCGGCCGCACGCCGGTGGCATCGGCGATCGCGTCCTGGGTCCGCGCGGACTTCCTCCACCGCCCGCTCCCGGCGAGAAGGCGTGGAAGTACGGCTGGTGCTCGAACGAGTGATTGCCGATCTCGTGGCCCCGCTCGACCATGGCCGCGCAACAGGGCCGGTTCGCGCGGCGTGGCCGCGTCGGACCCCGACCACGAAGAACGTGAGCGACACGCCGACCCGGTCGAGCTCGTCGAGCACGAAGGGCACGAAGTCGCCCAGGTAGCTGGGCCGGCGAGGTCCAGCTGGGATCCCCGTGGGTCCGCAGGTAGGTCCAGAGATCGTCCAGATCGAGCGAGATGCTGGCCATGGGACGGCGGGACGGCGTCATGCGGACCTCGCCATCGAGGCCTGCGTCGCCGCCAGAGCGCCTGCAGCTCGCCGGCCTGCTGGTTGGCCAGGGCCACGGTCTCGTTCACGTTGAGGGTCCCGGCCGCGATCTGGGCGCCGTTCACCACGAAGACGTTCGGCAGCGACGTGGTGGTCGGCGGCAGCGCTTCGTCGCTGTAGTTCGACGGTCGAGAGCGCCAGCACGTCGCGGGCGCGGCTCACCTGCCACGCCGACCACGTCGCTCCGGCTCAGACCCGGATACATCCGGGCCAGCGCATCCACATACTCCCAGACCAGCTCCTCGTCGGAGCGCTTCCACACGTCGCTCTGCTGGGTCAGGTAGCGCGGCAGATAGACCAGCGAGTGCCCGCCGAACCGCTCGCGATCCACCAGCGCGGTCATCTCGATCACCGCGGTGAAGGGCACCCGCTGGTCGGTGATGTTGGTGACGTAGTAGCCGCCCAGCGGCCGCTTGAGCAGCAGCGACGGACAGACGATGCCCTGGTAGACCACCCGGGACAGCCGGGCCTGCTCCGCCGGCTGCCAGATCGGGACAGAGGGCCGCACCGCGCCGCAGGGGACGGTGAGCACCACGCGGTCGAAGTCCAGCTCGCCGGCCGTCGGCCAACGTGACCGATGCGCACCCGGGGAGGCCCCGCACCTGGCGCACCGGGGTGCCCCGGAGAATCTCCACGCCGTCGGCCTGGAGCGATTCGCGGAAGCGGGTGAGGATGGTGCCGTAGCCGCCGTCGACGTAGCCGAACATCTCGCGCTTGAGTCCGGACCGGCGGGCCGCGTACATCCGCGCGATGATCGCCCAGATGAAGGCGGCGCTGGCCCGGTCGGCGTTCTCGCCCAGCTTGGCCCGGAGCAGCGGCAGCCAGAGCCGGTTGTAGCTCCCCCGGCCCGACCACCGGGTGAGCCAGGTCGCCGCGGTCTCCGCCTCCAGCGCCCGCCAGTCGGTGATGTTCGCCGCGCGCAGGATCGTGGCGGCCAGTCGCGCCTTCGCGATCGGCCCGATCAGGGGGAAGGTGGCGAAGTCCAGGGACGAGGAGAGCGAGTGGAAGCCGGCGCCGGTGTAGAACGCGGTCCTGGTGTACCCCCATCGCAGCCGGTCGGTGAGGCCCAGCTCCTCCAGGAGCCCGAGCAGCGCGCCGTCCGACAGCAGGATGACGTGGTAGAACCGGTCCCACTCGTACCCGCCGATCGGCTGGCTGGAGGCGAGGCCGCCGGTCTGCCGGCGCGCCTTCGATGACGGTCGGCTCCATGCCAGCCGCCCGGAGACGGCGGGCGAGGGTCATGCCCAGCATGCCGCCGCCGACGATGCCGACGCTTGGTGGCGCCGGCGCTCACAGGCCCGCCTTCGCCGGCGCGGCGCGTCCGAGCACGCGGAGCCGAAGGATGTCGGTCAGCAGCCCGACGTGGCCCAGGATCGTCCGCACCACCTTCATCTTCGAGCGTCCCAGCACCCGCGACTCGAGCGTGGTGGGATACTCGACGACCCGGCCGCCGTCGAGATCCACCCGCGCCAGCAGCTCGGCGATGCCGAGGAACCCCGGGCGCTGGACATCGACCGCGACCGCGGTCGATTTCCGATAGACCCGGAAGCAGCTGGTGTAGGTGAAGAGCTGCTGGTGCAGCACGATCCGGTAGAGCCGGGACAGCGACTTGGACAGGAAGAGGCGCCAGCCCGGGACGTTCCGCACCTTGCCGTCGGGGTGATACGGCGACGCGGTCACCAGATGCACGCCCTCGGCCAGCAGCGGGATCATCCGGCCCAGCTCGTGGGGATCGTAGGTGCAGTCGCAGTCGATGGAGCAGACCACGTCGGTACGGGCGTGCTCGATACCGGTCCGGATGGTGCCCGCGATGCCCTGGTTGACCTGGTGCTGAACCAGGGTGCAGGCGGGGTTGTCGCCGAAGAGCTGACTGCAGCGTGGCCCAGGTCTCGTCGGTGCTGCAGTCGTCGACGAAGACGAACGAGAAGTCGATGGTGTCCCGGTAGGTCCGCGAGACACTCTCCAGCGTGTTGCGGAGGTAGCCCAGGGACTGCGACTCGTTGAAGCAGGGGACCACGATCGTGGCCGCGATCCGGTGGCCGGCCGGCGCGGACGGCTCCGCGTGCTCCGGCGCGAGGATGCGCGCGGCGGGCTCCCGTTCCACCGGCGCGTGGAGCGGCAGCGCGGAGTTGAGCCCGTAATACGATCCGATGCTGGTGAAGCGATACCCGGCGAGATACGCACTCAGCAGCTCGGGCATGCGGTCGAGCCGCGCGTACTGGCGCACCCGGGCGCCCAGGGGGGCCAGGCCGATCCGCGGCTGATCCGGATCCAGCTCCCAGGTCCGGAAGTACATCACGTACGGATCCGACTGCCGCTCGACCCAGCCGGCCACCGCCGAGCGCATCCAGAACTCGGGCAGCAACCGCAGGCTGCCGCCGCCGCCGACCGGCAGCTGGATGCCGAGCAAGCTCACCGACGAGACGGGGACCTCGTAGAACGAGCGGCCACGGGCGCCGAGCTCGAGCAACTGGCGCTCCCACGCCTGGCGGCGGAAACCGCGCACCAGCGGACGGATGCTGGAGTCATACCGGTAGCCGGCCTCCTCCAGGACCTCGAAGACCCAGAGGTCGTCGATACCGAGCCAGCGCTGGGGCATCCGGAAGCCGAGCACCCGCCGGCCGGTGATGTCCTCGAGCAGCTCACGGCCACGGCGGGCATCGTCCCGGAACGGTTCCCGGCCCAGCTCCCAGATGCTCCGGTGGGAATAGCCGCTGCTCGCAACCTCGTGCCCCCGCCGCGCGATCTCCGCGATCAGGTCGGGCACCCGCTCGGCGATGTATCCGGGGACGAAAAAGGTGGCCTGCGCCTGGTGCCGCTCGAGAATCTCGAGCGTGCGCTGGGTGCTGGCGGCGACTCGCCACTCGAAGCGGTACCAGGTGTCGTGGGGAACCCAGGGGCGCACCGGCGCCGCCGAGTAGTAGTCCTGCAGGTCCACGGTGAGGACGTGGAACCGCTCCCGAGCCTTCGGCTGTGCAGAACCCTCCGGATCGGTTTGATGCACTTACAGGCTCCCGGCGGGGCGGCCGACACGAGCGGGCCCGGCATGTGAAAATGAGGACCAGCCCGTCGTGGCTCGACGGCGACCGCGCTGACGCTTGGTTGTCGGTTCGGAGCTTCCGGAATTGTCCGGTAGATCACGGCCCCTGGGATGCAAACGGCAGGCCGTGCAATGGAGGCTTTAAATGGGCAGTTTTCCTCTACTTAGGTTGACTTCTGTTGCGGCGCTGCCTCAACAATTCTGCCCGCCGAAAGGGTGGGCCTGCTCAGCCGGAAAGGTCGGGTTCGGGTCCGGCCGCGGACAGGGTGCCCGACCGGCCGCGGGTCATCCGGTGCTCCATCATCGCCAGCGCCTCGGGAATGTCGTACCAGATCTCGACAGAGGGGTGGGCCGCGTTGTGGTAGGGGATGACCCGCTTGGCCCGGAGGCTGGAGAAGGCGATGGCAGGCTTGTTGGCGGCCAGGATGACCCCCCGGCCCTCAGTGACCCCGTCCGCGACCAGCATCGTGAGCGCGCGGTGCAGCAGGGAATCGCTCAGCCGGACCCCGGTCTCGCGGAGGAATTGCCGGTTCCGGTACTCTTCCCGGACGCCGAGGGCCAGCACTTCCGCCACGGGCCGTCCACCCGCAGAGTTCTCGTTCCGCCGCTCGGCCAGCAGCCGGGCGGCCCCGGGCATCCCGAGGAGGATCCGCGGGGCGATGATCGTGGCGAGGACGATCTCCCGCAGCGCGGCCCCGAGGTGGCTGCCGAGGGCAGCCCGATGGACCGCCCGGGAGTCCTTGGTCCAGGCGATCAGTCCGGCCGGCTTGTCATCGACCACGGCCAGCGCCGCCCGCATCAGCCGGTCTTTGACCAGCCGGCCGTAGCAGAACCGCTGGAGCACCCGTTGGCCCAGCTGGGCGATCAGGCCGATGTCGGCGAAGAGCTCCCGGTGGAGCTCGGCCGCCCACGCCGTGTCACGCTCGCTGTCGGGATCGACCTCGCGCACCACACAGACGTGGGACTGCCTGTCCCGTCCGAGAGGGACGAGCGAGACTTCGTTGCTTGCGTGCATTTCCTCGACCGGAGTGACAGGTGGGTATCGGCCCGGGCTGGGTGCATGATTCGAGCCGAACCTTCCGCATGATTCCATGCTCGGTATCAAGAGGGTAACGGTCCAAATCCCAGCCGTATGCGAGGCTCTTGACGGCTCCGGTCGTAGCAGCCACTCCACAGGTAGCTGCCGCCCGGAATCCACACTTATTTGATCGATCCTCCGACTTGCATCCATCCTCCGACGCCATCGAGCTCAGTGACCTCACCGCTTTCTCCGGATGAACCGAGCGGGCCGCTGCGCCACCGGCCCGCATTTCCCATTCGCGTCATTCGTGCCATCGAGGCCGCGCTGTACTCGACCGGCCTGGCCGTGCCGGCCGCCAGGCTGCTCGGCTTCCGGCCGGGGCTCCGAACCACGAGCCACGAGGTCCGAGGCCCATCAACCCGCCCGGCCACGCCCTCCCTTCGGGTCGGGTATGCCTCCGATTTCCACGCCGGCCCGACCACGGACCCGAAGGTGCTGGAGGCGGCATGCGCCGCGCTCCAGGCCGCCGAGCCCGACGTCGTGCTGTACGGCGGGGACTACGTGAACTTTCGCCGGGAAGAAGTCGATGCCCTGGCGCCCGCGCTGGGCGCCGTCCCCGCGCCGCTGGGCCGCTACGCGGTGCTCGGCAACCACGACTGGGTCGCCGGTCCGGAGTACATCACGCGACGGCTGGAGCAGGCGGGGATCACCCTGCTCACCAATCGCAACGTGCGCCTTCCGCCGCCGTTCGGCCAGGTCTGGATCTGCGGACTGGACGATCACTGGTGCGGGCGCCCGAACGCGGGCTCCGCCTTCGCGGGGGCCGACGGCTACCGGATCGTCCTCATGCACGCGCCCTCGGGGCTGCTCGACATCGGCGAGCATCGCTTCGACCTGGCCCTCTGCGGGCACACCCACGGCGGGCAGATCGCGCTGCCGGGAGGGCGTCCGGTGCTGCTCCCCAACGGCGATCTCTCCCGGCGATATCACCGGGGCCGCCACGAGCTCGCGGGCGGCGGCACGCTCGTGGTGAGCCTCGGGGTCGGCTGCGCGCTGCTTCCCATCCGGGTGCACGCCGACCCCGAGATCCTGGTATGCACCCTGACCTGGCCCGAGCAGGCCGCCGCGGAGCGACCGTGACCGAACCACGTCTCACCGGCCTGTTCGTCTATCCCCTCAAGGCCGGAGCGGGGATCGAAGCGCCGTCGTGGGAGGTCGATCGCTTCGGGCTGCGATACGACCGGCGATGGATGGTGGCCGATCTGGCCGGGCGCCTCCTCTCCCAGCGCAATCATCCCCGCCTCACCCAGGTCCGGCCCATCCTGGGCGAGACCACGCTGACCCTGGAAGCTGCGGCAGTCGAGCCGCTGGTGCTGCCTCTGGTTCCCAGCACCCTCATGCCCGCGCGCGTCGTCGTGTGGGACGACGTCATCGAGGCGGGATCGCTCGGTCCCGCACCGGCCCAGTGGATCTCGCAGGTGCTCGATACGCCCTGCCGGCTGGTCTACATGCCCGACTCGACCGTTCGGCCCGCCGACCCGCCTACGCTCGCGGCGGAGACCCGGGTGAGCTTCGCCGACGCCTTCCCGTTCCTTCTGATCTCGGAGGAGATCGCTGGCCGATCTCAACGCGCGGATGCTGCGCGCCGCTGCCGATGAACCGGTTCCGGCCCAACCTGGTGATCGCCGGCGGCGGTGCCGTTCGTGGAGGATTCGCCTTCGGCGACTTCGACGCATCGGGGGCATCGGCTTCCGCGTGGTGAAGCCGTGCGGCCGGTGCGTCGTCACCACGACCGACCAGGAGCACGGCCGAGCGCGGGGTCGAGCCGCTCCGCACGCTGGCGACGTATCGCCGGGAGGACGGCGAGGTCATGTTCGGCCAGAACGTGGTCCATTTCGGCACCGGCCGGCTCAACGTGGGAGCGATCGCTTCGGGTGTAGATTCCCGCCCCATGGAAGTCCAGATCTTCGGCATCCGCAAGAGCCCCGAGACCCGCAAGGCGCTGCGTTTCTTCGCCGAGCGGCGCATCAAGACCCACTTCGTCGACCTCCAGGAGCGCGCCGGCCTCGCCCGGCGAGCTCCGGCGGTTCGCCCAGAAGTTCGGCGTCGAGGCGCTGGTCGACCGCGAGCTCCCGCCGCTTCGCCGATCTCGGGCTCGGCGCCGCGCGGCTCTCAGCGACGACCGCTGGCTGGAGAAGCTGGCGGAGGAGCCGCTGCTGCTCCGGATGCCGCTGGTCCGCCAGCAGCACCAGCTCACCGTCGGCGACGCCGAAGCCGACCTGGCGGGAGTGGACCGGCCGGTGACCCAGCTCGCCTTCGCCGGCGTCGCGGTGGAGTTCGGCGCCACCCGCCTGCTCGAGAACGTCACGTTCACCGTCGCCCGGGGCGAGCGCTGGGGCATCATCGGACGCAACGGCGCCGGGAAGACGACGCTGTTCCGCCTGATCACCGGCGAGCTGCAGCCGACCGGCGGGCACCGTCGCGCGGGCGAGCGGCCTCAAGGTGTCGCTGATGGACCAGCAGCGCGATTTCGCCGGCGCGGCCACGGTCTGGGAGGCGGCGGCCGGCCCGTTCCGCGCGCTGCTCGACCTGGAGCGCTCGCTGGCGGAGCAGGGTGCCGCGCTGGCCGAGGCGGGCGACCGCGTCACGCCCCAGGCGCTCGCCGCGGTACGACCGCGACCTCGAGCGCTTCCAGCGGGAGGACGGCTACAGCGTCGCCGCCCGCATCGACGCGGTGCTCCACGGGCTCGGCTTCGATCCCGACGACGCGCGCCTCCGGCCGCTCGACGGACTGAGCGGCGGCGAGCGGGGCCGCCTCGGCCTGGCGCGCCAGCTGGTGGCGCCGGCCGACGTCCTCCTGCTCGACGAGCCCACCAACCACCTCGATCTCGAGACCACCCGCTGGCTGGAGAACTACCTCCGCCAGCTCGACGCCACCGTGCTCGTGGTCAGCCACGACCGCGCGTTCCTCCAGGCGGTGGTGGACCACGTGCTGCACCTCGAGGCGGGCACCGGCCGTCGGTCTACGCGGGCGACTACGAGGCCTTCATCCGCCAGCGGGCGGAGCGGCGGCTCACGCCAGCAGCGCGCGTTCGCCAAGCAGTCCCGGGTGCTGGCGGCGGAAGAGGACTTCATCCGCCGGAACATCGCCGGGCAGAACAGCGCCCAGGCCAAGGGGCGGCGGCGCCGGCTGCGAGCGGGTGAGCCGGCTGAGCCCGCCGCCGGGCGAGGAGGGCGCGATGGCGCTCCGGCTCGCGGCGGACGAGCGCGGCGGCGACCAGGTGCTGGTGGCGGAGGACGTGCGGCTCGGCGGTGGAGGACCGGACGCTGGTCCGGGAGTTCGACGCGCGGGTCCAGCGCGGCGATGTCATCGGGCTCGTCGGACCGAACGGCGCCGGCAAGTCCACGCTGCTCCGCGCGATCGTGCGGCGAGCGCGCCGCTCGACGCGGGCGAGGTCCGGGTGCCGGACTCGGTGCGGATCGCCTACTACCGGCAGGACCTGGCCCAGGTGCCGGCAGGACCGCACGCTGTACGACATCATCGCCGACCTGCGGCCGTCCTGGGGCCGGGGGCCGATCCAGGGACACCTCGGCCGCTTCGGATTCTCCGGCGACTCGGTGCTGCGGCGCGCCGGCATCGCTCTCCGGCGGCGAGACGCGCGCGGGTGGCGCTGGCGATGATGATGCTCTCCGGCGCCAACTTCCTGATCTTCGACGAGCCCACCAACCATCTCGACGTCGAATCGATCGAGGCGCTGGAAGACGCCATCGACGAGTACGACGGCACCGTGCTGCTGGTGAGCCACGACCGCGCGCTGCTCCGGGCGCTCACCACCCGCATCTGGGTGCTGCACGACGGGCGGATCACCGACTTCGCCGGCGGGTTCGCCGAGTGGGAGACGGCGAGCGCGGAGCGGGAGCACGCGGCGGCGGTGGCCGCCGCCGAGGAAGAGCAGCTGCGCCGGGTGCGCGAGCGGAAGGCGACGCGTGCGGCCGGAACGACGAACGCCAGCCGCAGCAATCGGTGCGGCGCACCGCCGAGCGGGCGGTCGCCGAGGCGGAGCGCGGGTCAGCGAGCGGGAGCGGCGGGTGGCCGAGCTGCGCGCGCAGCTGGAGGATCCCGCGCTGTACCTCGGCGCCGACGGCGTGGCCGAGCGCGCGCGCGGCTCGGGGTCGAGCTGGACGAGGCCCGCGCGGCGCTGGACGCGGCGTTTGCAGAGTGGGAAGCGGCGACCCGCGCGCTGGAGGCGATCGGCTGAGCGACGACCGGCGCTGGCGCGTCCTCGGGCTGCTGGCCCTCGCCGAGGTGCTCGGCATGTCGCTCTGGTTCTCCGCCAGCGCCGTCTCCGGCCACTACCGCGACGATGTGGCAGCTCAGCGCCGCCGAGGCCGGCTGGCTCACGACGATCGTCCAGCTCGGCTTCGTGGCCGGCACCGCCGCCGCGGCGATCCTCAACCTGGCCGACCTCATCCCGTCGCGCTGGTATTTCGCGGTGTCCGCGCTGCTCGGCGCCGGCGCCAACGCCGCGCTGCTCCTGCGCCGGCGACTATCACACCGCGCTGCTCTGCCGCTTTCTCACCGGCGTCTGCCTCGCCGGCGTCTATCCCCCGGCGATGAAGATGGCCGCGACCTGGTTCCGGGCCGAGCGCGGCCTCGCGATCGGCGTGATCGTGGGATCGCTGACGGTGGGGAAGGCCGCGCCCTACCTGGTCCGCTCCCTCGAGGCGGACGACGTCACGCGCCGTCGTCCTCGCGGCGTCGTGCGGCGCGGTCCTCGCGGCGCTGCTGGTCGCCGCGGGCTACCGCGACGGCCCCTTCGAGTTTCCCCGCCGTCCCTTCTCCTGGCGCCTCGTCGCCAGCGTCGCGCGGCACCGCGAGACCCGGCTCGCGACCGGCGGATACCTGGGTCACATGTGGGAGCTCTATGCCATGTGGACCTGGATCCCCGCGTTCCTGCCTGGCGAGCGCGGAGGTCCGCGGCAGGGCGGGGGAGCCGCACTCCGAAGCCGCGGTCTATGCCCTCGCCTTCGCCACGATCGCCGCCGGCGGTCTGGGGGCGGTGTGGGGCGGATGGGCGGCGCGCAGCATGGGCTACGCCAGGGTCGTCACGATCGCGATGGCCGCCAGCGGCGTCTGCTCGCTGCTGGTGGGGCTGTTCTTCGGCGCCGGGTTCTGGCTGCTCGCGCCGGTGGTGCTGCTCTGGGGCTTCTTCGTGGTCGCCGATTCCGCCCAGTTCAGCGCGATGGTGACCGAGCTCTCCCCGCCCCACGCCGTCGGGACGGCGCTCACCCTGCAGACCTCGCTCGGTTTTCTGCTCACGATGGTCACCATCCAGATGATCCCCGCGCTCGTGTCGACGCCGTGGGTTGGCGGCTTCGCGTTTCCGGTGCTGGCGCTGGGACCGGCGGCGGGCATCGCGGCGATCCGGCGATTGTCTCCCTAACTGCGCCCCCAGCGCATGCAAGTACCTGCTTGCATCGCCTCTCCCTCCTTCTTATACTCGCCTGCCATGAACGTCAGGGATCAGCTGCTGGCCGCCGCGGCGCGGGTCTATGCCGAAGGCGGGTACCACGGCGCCACCACCCGTCGCATCGCCTCAGCCGCCGGGGTCAACGAGATCACCCTGTTCCGGCATTTCGGCAGCAAGGACGCGCTGCTGCGCGAAGCGCTCGCCCAGTGCCAGGGACGAGGATGCCGCGCCGCTGCCCGAGGAGCCGGGCGATCCCGTCGCGGAGCTCACCGAATGGAGCCGGGCGCAGCTCGCAGCACCTCCAGGAGCGGGCGCCGCTCATCCGCACCTGCCTCGCCGATTTCGCCGAGCATCCCGAGCTGGTCACGCCGGAGATCAGCTGCCCCGGCTCCGGCCGTGAGTGCGCTCGCCGCGTATCTCGGGCGTCTCAAGCAGCGCAGGCTGGTCTCGGCCGGGTTCGACGAGCGGGTCGCGGCGGCGCATGCTGATGGGCGTGCTCTTCGCCGACGCGATCGGACGAGACATCGTGCCGACAGATGTATCGCCACCGACCCGAGCAGGCGCTCCGGCAGTACGTGGCGCTGTTCCTCCGACGGCATCGGTGTCGCGGCGCGGCGCGCGGAGGGGAGTGCGCATGAGGATCGCCGTTCTGACCGTCGCGCTGGCCGCGGCGCTGCCCCTTCAGTCGTGGGCCCAATCGAGCCCCGCGGCGCGGCCGCAAAGCCGCTGTCGCTGGTCGAGGCGCTCGAGCATCGCGGAGCGAGAGAGCGAGATCGGTCGGCCTGGCCCGAGAGCGACCTGCGCCGCGCCGAGGGTGAGCGCCGCCGGGCGCGCAGCGCGCTACTTCCCTCAGCTCACCGGCTCGGCCTCCTATACCAGCGCACGCTGCGGAGCCAGTTCTCGGCGCTCGCAGGAGCGAGGACGACGGGCCCAGCCGAGCCGGCTCCCGCAGGAGCTGCGATGCCGTTCGTGCCCCGGCCCGGGCTCCCGGTCGAGCGAGCGGCTCGATTCGCTGGAGGCGGCGGTCGAGTGCGCCAGCAACGCGGATCCGTTCGCCGGACTGGGCGACGACCTGCCGTTCGGGCGGGAGAACACCTACCGGTTCGGCCTGTCGTTCTCGCAGACGCTGTTCAGCGGCGGACGGGTCAGCGGCCAGAGCCGCGGCGGCCGACGCCGGCGGTGCGCGAGCGCCGAGATCGGCCTCACCGCGGCGCGGGCCCAGCTCCTGCTCGACGTCACCCAGGCGTACTACGACGCCGCGCTGGGCGACCGCCTCGTCGCCATCGCCCAGGCCACCCTGAAGCAGGCCGACACCACGCTGAGCCAGACCCGGCTCGCGCGAGAAGTGGGCAACCAGTCGGAGTTCGATCTGCTGCGCGCCCGGGTCACCCGCGACAACCAGCGGCCGGTCGTGATCCAGCGGCAGCGCGGACCGCGACCTGGCGTACTACCGGCTCAAGCAGCTGCTCAACCTGCCGCTCGACCAGCCGCTCGCGCTCACCACCGAGCTGGTGGACACCGCGATGGTCCGGACCGCCCGGCTCGCCGAGCTGGTGGAGACGCCGGCGGACACCGGCGACCGATGCGCGGGCCCCGGTGCGACAGGCCAACGAGGCGGTCACGGCGCAGGAGGGCCTGCTCGCGCGTTGCGCGGGCGCAGCGCTGGCCCCAGGTCGCGCTCACCTCGGACTACGCCGAGTTCGGCTATCCCAACGACGGCTCGCCGTTCGGCGACCAACTACCTCTCCGACTGGGTGGTGGCGGTGGGTCTTCAGATCCCGCTCTTCACCGGCGGGCGGATCAAGGGCGACGTCGCGGTGGCCCAGGCCGAGCTCGAGCAGGCGCAGGCTCCGGCTGCAGCAGACCCGGGAGCTGGCCCAGCTCGACGCGCGGAGCGCGCGGCTCCAGCTCGAGGCGGCGCGTCGCGGCCTGGGAGGCGAGCGGCGGGACCGAAGAGCAGGCGGACCGCGCGTACCAGATCGCCGAGATCCGCTATCGCGAAGGGCATCTCGACCCAGACCGAGCTGAACGATCTCCGGATTCAGCTGGCGCAGGCGCAGGCCAACCGGGCGCAGGCCGCCCGCGACCTCCAGGTGGCCAGGATGCGGCTGGCACTGCTGCCGGCGCTGCCGCTCGGCCGACGCACCGGCGGCCCAGCCGGGAGCCGGCGCCGCACCGGCCGTGACCGCGCCGGGCGCGACCGGCGGGACGCAGCAGCCGATCCCTATCAGCCGCCGCCGGTACAGACGCCGAGCGTCCTCTACCAGCACGACTCAGACTGGAGCGGTCAGGCCATGATGCGGGCATTCGGTACTGGCGGCCGCCTCGGCCGTCCTCGTCCTGGCGGGTTGCGGGGGCGGCCGATGACTCGAGCGCCACCGAGACGGCGGAAGCCATCGTGACCATCGGCCGCGAGAACATCGCGGTGGCTACGCTCGCGCGAGCTCCGGAGCGGACCGCCGATCTCCGGCTCGCTCGAGCCGGAGCAGGCCGCGACGGTCCGCGCCGAGGTGGGCGGCTCGGTGCATGCGCACCTACGCGGAGGCGGGCGAGCGGGTGAAGCGGGGCCAGCTGCTCGCTGCAGCTCGACGACACCGCCGTGCGGGACAGCTACCTCTCCGCCCGATCGTCGGTCCGGAGCGCCGAGTCCGCGCTGGAGCTGGCCCGGCGCAACGCGGAGCGCAGCAAGCGGCTGTCCGAGGCAGGCGCCGTGCGCCGACCGCGATCTGGAGAACGCGCGAGTGGCAGGCGACCAACGCGGAGGGCACGCTGGCCGACGCCAAGGCCCGGCTCGCGGCCGCACAGGAGCAGCTGGACGACACCCAGGTCCGCGCGCCGTTCGACGGCATCGTGAGCGACCGGCCGGCGGACGCGGGCGACGTGGTGCAGGTGGGCGCCGCGCTGTTCACCGTCGTGGATCCGAGCCGGCTCCGGCTCGAGGCGAGCGTCCCCGCGGAGCAGATCGGCCGGCTCCAGCGCCGGCACCGAAGTCGAGTTCACCGTGAGCGGCGTCGACCGGCGGTTCACCGGCGAGATCGAGCGGATCAATCCGGTGGTCGATCCCGCCACCCGGCAGGTCCGGATCTACGTCACCATCCCCAACAACGAGCGAGCGGCTGGTGGCGGGCCTCTTCGCCGAGGGACGGGTCGCCACCGACACCAAGCGGGCCGTCGCGCGTGCCGCTCGCCGCGATCGACAGCCGGGGCACCACGCCGACGGTGCACCTCATCAAGGGCGGGCGGGTGGCGGAGAGCGCGGTCCAGCTCGGCGTGCGGGACGAGGCCGCCGAGCTGGTCGAGATCCAGTCCGGCGTGGCCGAGGGCGACACCGTGCTGCTGGGCTCCGCGCAGGGCGTCACGCCGGGCAGCCGGGTGCGGGTGCTCGAGGAAGAGGCGAGCGCGCTGATGTTCATCTCCGATTTCGCGATCAAGCGGCCGATCGTCACCATCACCGCGATGGTGGCGCTGGTGGCGTTCGGCATCGCCGCGCTGCGTCAACCTGCACACCGACGAGTTTCCCGACATCCAGCAGCCGATCGTCGGCGTCACCATCCTCTATCCCGGCGCCTCGCCCGAGACGGTGGAGCGGGAGATCGTCGACCCGATCGAGGAGGCGTTCTCCTCCATCAGCGGGGTCGACTGGGCCAAGACCCAGGCCAGCGCGACCGACGGCCTGGCGCAGTTCACCGTCTTCTTCGACTTCGAGAAGGACGTCCAGGAGGCATCGCAGGACATCCGCGACGCCATCTCCACCCAGCGGGCCGACCTGCCGACCGAGATGGAGGAGCCGGTGCTCACCCGGTTCGATCCCTCGCAGCAGTCGGTGCTCTCGCTGGCGCTCACGCTCGGCGGAGATCCCCACGGCGACGCTGACCCGCATCGCCGACCCGATGATCGTGCGCGAGCTGCGCACGGTGCCCGGGGTGGCGCAGGTGAGCGTCGTGGGCGGTCTGGAGCGCGAGCTGACGGTGGAGCTGCGCCCGGCCGACCTGCAGGCGGCGGGCGTCAGCGTGGCCGAAGTGGTGCAGGCGCTCGAGGCGCAGAACCTCGCGGCGCCGGTGGGCCGGCTCAACGGCGCGCTGGAGGAGCGCGCCATCCGGCTCAAGGGCCGGCTCGACACGCCGGAGGACTTCGCCAAGCTGGTGGTGGCCGAGCGCGACGGGCAGGTCATCCGGCTGGGGCAGGTGGCCACCGTGCTGGACGGCACCGAGGAGCAGCGCGACCAGGCGCTGTTCAACGGCGCGGAGGCGGTGGGCATCGAGATCCTCAAGGCCAAGGGCTACAGCACCACCCAGGTGACGCGACGTGCATCCACCGGCACGTCGCCGCAGCTGCAGCAGCGGATGCCCGCCGGGGCCAAGCTGGAGATCGTGCAGGACGCCGGCGCGCGGGTGCACAACGCCGTGCCGCAACGTGCAGGAGGCGCTGATCGAAGGCGCGCTGCTGACGGTGCTGGTGGTGTTCCTCTTCCTCAACTCCTGGCGCTCGACCGTGATCACCGGCCTGGCGCTGCCGGTGAGCGTGCTCGCCTCGTTCATCGCGGTCTGGGCCTTCGGCTTCACCCTGAACACGATGTCGCTGCTCGGTCTCTCGCTCGCGATCGGCATCCTGATCGACGACGCCATCGTGGTCCGGGAGAACATCGTCCGCCACATCGAGATGGGGAAGGATCACTACGAGGCCTCGCGCGAGGGCACCGACGAGATCGGCCTGGCGGTCGCCGCCACGACGTTCTCGATCGTGGCGGTGTTCGTGCCGGTCGGGTTCATGTACGGCATCTCGGGGCAGTGGTTCAAGCCGTTCGCGCTCACCATCGCGTGCGCGGTGCTGGTGTCGCTCTTCGTGTCCTTCTCGCTCGACCCGATGCTGTCGGCCTACTGGGCCGATCCCCAGACCGAGGCGCACGAGCGCCGCAATCCGATCGCGCGGGCGCTCGACCGGTTCAACCAGTGGTTCGACCGGATGGCCGACCGCTACAAGGACGTGATCGCGTGGGCGCTCGACCACCGGCTCATGATGGTGGGGCTGGCGCTGGCGTCCTTCGTGGCGGCGCTCACCATCCCGGCCAAAGGCATCCTCGCCGCGCTCATCATGCTGCTCGGCCTGTTCGGTGTCTTCTGGATGCTCCAGAAGCCGTGGCTTCAGCCGGTTCGGCGTCGTGCGCGGCGTCGGCGCCAAGCTCATCGGGGTGCTGGGCATCCTGGCGATCATGTCGGCCGCTCTGCCGGTGGTCCCGGTGATCGGCCAGGTCGGCGCCGGATTCGTCCCGGTGAGCGACCGGAGCGAGATCAGCATGATCGTGGAGGCGCCGCCGGGCTCGAACCTGCGACTACACCCGGATCAAGGCGGAGGAGGCCGCCCGGCTGGCGCGGGCCCACCCGGAGGTGCGCTACACCTACACCACCGTGGGCACGCCGGTGCCGCTCAAGACGCCGTCGGTGGACCAGGCGCTGGTCTACGTCCGGCTGATTCCCAAGGCCGACCGAGAGGTGCAGCCAGGAGGAGCTGGGCGAGATCCTCCGCCGGGAGATGAAGCAGGTCGGCGGCGCCCAGGTCTCGGTCTTCACCAGCGGCTTCGGCGGCGCCATGAAGTCGATCCAGATCCAGATGAAGGGCGAGGACGCCCGAGTGCTCACCACTCTCGCGCAGCGCGCGGCGGCGGTGGTGGCCAAGGTGCCGGGCGCGGTGGATGTCGGCCTCTCCACCCGGGGCCAGAAGCCCGAGCTGGAGGTGCAGCTCAACCGCGGCCTCGCCGGATCGCTCGGCATCACGGTCGGCCAGGTGGCGCAGTCGCTGCGGCCGGCCTTCGCCGGCATCGACGCAGGCGACTGGGTGGATCCCTCGGGCGAGACCCGCGACGTGACCGTGCGACTCGCGCCCGAGGCCCGCGAGCGGATGACCGACCTGGCGCAGCTGCCGCTGGTGGCGGGGACCGGGCGCAGACGGCGCGCCATCCACTCTGCCGCTGGGCCAGGTGGCGACCATCCGCCAGGGGTTGGGCCCGGCGCAGATCGATCACCTCGACCGCGACAAGGTCGTGATCATCCAGGCCAACGTGGCGGGACGGCCGCTGACCCAGGTAACCCAGGACATCCAGGCGCAGCTCGCAGCGGTTCACCCTGCCGCCGGGCTACGAGATCACCTACGGCGGCGAGTCCCAGGATCAGGCCGAGGTCTTCACCCGGATCTTCACCGCGCTGGGCGTCGCGGTGCTGCTGATGTATCTCATCCTCGTGGTCCAGTTCGGCTCGTTCCTCGATCCGCTGGCGATCCTGGTCTCGCTGCCGCTCTCGCTGATCGGCGTGGTGCTCGCGCTCTGGGTCACCCGGGACACGCTCAACATCATGAGCCTGATCGGGGTGATCCTGCTGATGGGCATCGTCGCGAAGAACGCGATCCTGCTGATCGACTTCGCGAAGTGGGCGCGGGAGCGGGGGACGCCGCTGCGCGAGGCGCTGATCGAGGCCGGACGGATCCGGCTCCGGCCGATCATCATGACGACGCTGGCGCTGATCGCGGGCATGATCCCGGTGGCGATCGGCCACGGCGAAGGCGCCGACTTCCGCGCGCCGCTCGGCCGGGCGGTCATCGGCGGCACGATCACCTCCACGCTGCTCACGCTGCTGGTGATCCCGACGGTGTACGAGATCCTCGATGATTTCCGGGGATGGGTGGGCGCGAAGTTCGGGAAGCGGGTGCGGGGCGGGCATCCGGCCCCGGTGCCGGCGCATTCGCCTGGGGATCGGGGGGCGTAAGGCCGGCATCGCACTTTTAACAGCGAAACACGGAGCCACGGAGAACACGGAGGCAGCACGGAGAAAGCAAACAAATTGTTGTTGTTTTCCGTGCTGCCTCCGTGTTCTCGTGGCTCCGTGTTTCGCTGTTGCGGCTCCCGAATTATCCGACGCCGGTCGCCTGGCAGACCCGTTGCCGCTCCCCCCGCCCACCGTATAGCTTCCGCCTCCGATCCCGTCGCCTCCGATTCACTCCCCTTCGACTCGCGAGCCCTATGCCGTTGGAGACCGCCGTCGTCCGTGCCGCACCGGCCGGCCACCAGACGCCGATGCTGGCGATCGCCGTGGCGACGGGGCCCGTTGCCCGCCTCGCTCGCCGCAGCTCGACCGCGCGGCCGGCGGCGCGCTGCAGCGGCTCGCGACGCGCGGGCGACTTCACCGGCAAGCGGGACGAGACGGCGCTGATCTATCCGCCCGGGCCGGCGGGGCGGATCCTGCTGGTCGGGATGGGCAAGGCCGACGAGATGAATCGCCGGCGCCATCCGCCGAGCGGCCTCGGTCGCCGCCAAGCGGATGCGCGGGCTCGGCGTGGCTCACGCGCGCTTTCCACCTTCCCGCCGAGGCGCGCGGCGGCGGTGACGCCCGCGGAGGCGGGGCAGGCGATCGCCGAGGGGCTGGCCCAGGGCGCCTGGCAATTCCTGGAGATGAAGCGACCGTCCGAGGACAAGAAGACGCCGCTCGAGCGGGTGGACCTCCTGGCCTCCGACGACCACGACGCGTTCGCCGCCGGCCACCGGATCGGCGCCGCCCTCGGCGCCGGTCAGACGCTCGCGCGCGGCATCCAGGTGCTGCCGGGCAACGTCTGCACCCCGACCTACGTCGGCCGCGCCGCCGAGGAGCTGGCCGCGCGCCACGGCTTTCAGGTGACCGTGCTCGACAAGGCGGCGATCACGCGGGAGAAGATGGGCGCGCTGCTGGCGGTGGCGCAGGGCAGCGTCGAGGAGCCGCGCTTCATCGTGCTGGAGTACCAGGGCGCGGAGGGCGCGCCGGTGGTGCTGGTGGGGAAGGGCGTCACCTTCGACACCGGCGGCATCTCGATCAAGCCGGCGCAGAACATGGAGGACATGAAGTACGACATGTCCGGCGCCGCCGCCGTCCTCGGCACCTTCGAGGTGCTGGGGCGGCTCAAGCCGCCGGTCCACGTCGATCGGGCTGATCCCGAGCACCGAGAACATGCCCTCGGGCACCGCGGTCAAGCCGGGCGACGTCGTCACCAGCCACTTCGGCAAGACCATCGAGATCATCAACACCGACGCCGAGGGACGGCTGATCCTCTGCGACGCGCTCTCCTGGGCCCGGCGCTACCAACCCGCGTGCGTGCTCGACATCGCCACGCTCACCGGCGCGATCGTCGTCGCGCTGGGGCATACGGCGAGCGGGGTGATGGGCAGCGACGACGCCCTGGTGGAGGAGGTGCGCCAGGCCGGCGAGCGCGCCGGCGAGCGGGTCTGGCCACTGCCGCTGTGGGACGAGTATCGCGAGCTGATGAAGTCCGACATCGCCGACGTGAAGAACGCGGGCGGCCGCCCCGCGGGCAGCATCTCCGCGGGCTGGTTCCTCCGCGAGTTCGTCGACGGCTTCCCCTGGGCCCACCTCGACATCGCCGGCACCGCCTACACCGAGCGGGAGGACGCCACCAAGGTCAAGGGTCCGACCGGCATCGGCGTGAGGCTGTTCAGTGAGTTCGTGCTTCGGCGAGCGGCCGCCTCCCCTGGGAAAGCGTGAGCGGGAGAAGCGTGAAAGGTGAAAAGTGAAAGGTGAACGGGAGGGACGCGAGCGCGCCGCCGGACGGCGCGGCGCGCGGCTGTCCCTTTTCACTTTTCACTTTTCACTTTTCACGCTTTGTCTCGTGATGGCACCCGTTGCCTCCGCGCAGACGCTGGAGGACACCCTGGCGGAAGATTCGCTGGCGCAGGATACCGTCGACTACACCGCGCGGTTCCTGGCGGCGCAGGAGCAGGTCGGCGTCCGGGTGCCGGTGCTGTCCCGGCTGGAGCCGGTGGGGCCGCGACCGCCGGGCACCAGGATCGTCTTCACCCGCGACTCCATCGAATGGGGCCACGCCTCCACGGTGAGCGATCTGCTGACCCAGATCCCCGGCGTCTACCTCTGGCGCGGCGGGTTCATCGGCCGGCCCGAGCCCGCCAACTACCAGGCGCGCGGCGCGACGTCGGTGGAGTACTACCTCGACGGACTCCCCTATGTGGCGGCCGGCATCGACAGCGTCGCGGTCGATCCCGCGCTCTTCACCATCAGTTTTCTCGACCGCATCGAAGTCGAGCGGTGGCCGGGCCAGCTCCGGGTCCATCTCTTCACCAGGCGGCACGACCGATTGGCGCCCCGGTCCCGCATCGCGATCGCGCGAGGCGACGGGGACTACGCGCGCTACGAGGGCTCGCTGGAGCGCCGGTTCGCCAACGGCATCGGGTTCGCCCTCGCGGGCGACTATCTCAACTCCCCGACCGCGAGCGGCGCGTCGAGCAGCTACTCGAACACCCAGTTCTTTCTCCAGGGCAACTACGTCCCCAGCCCGCGGCTGGGATTCCAGTATCAGCTCCTGCGATCCTCACCGAACCGGCGCCCCTTCGTGGTGTCCGATCCGGTTCCCAACGACACCCTCGGTCGCGGCTTCGACGCGGTGCGCACCGACGCGCAGTTCCGCGTCTCCTGGCACGGGAAAGAGCAGGAGGTCGGTCCGCGCGTCGACCTGCTCTATGGACGTACCGGCTGGGACGGCGGAGGCGTGGAGCAGCAGGTGAACCAGGTGGGGGGCGCGGTCGGATTCCGGAGCCCGACGCTCGCGGTCGGCGGCTCCGCGTATCACCGCACCCGGTGGACCGCCCTCGACGTGCGGGGGAACTTCGGCTGGAATCCCGTGCCCGGGATCTCGGCCACCGCGGAGGCGGTGCACCAGCGGCACTACGGCGGACGCAAATCCGATTTCGTCTCACTCGCCGCCGGTCTCGAGCCGATCCGCGGCCTCGCGCTCACCGGGTCGGCGCGGCTGGGGAACATCGTCGCTGCCCCGGCGATCACGGCCGACACCGCGCAGGACGTCACCGACTACGAGGCCGCGATCCGCTGGGAGCGCGAGCGCCTCGGCGTCCGGCTCGCGTTCACTCGAACCGCGGCCTTCAGTCCGTTCGGCTACGCCGAGTTCCCCCGGGTAGCCACGCTCGGCACCATGCCCGAGACCGACTGGATCACGGCGCAGGTGCGGCTGGCCCCGGTCCGGTGGCTGGCTCTCGAGGGATGGTACAGCGACCCGCGCGAGATCACGCCCGAAGGCCTCCCGCCGACCCACTCGATGACCGCGATCACGCTGCGCTCGAAGTTCCTGCGCCAGTTCCCCAGTGGGATCTTCGACCTCAAGCTCCGTCTCAGCGTGGAGTCGTGGGGCACCGGGGTGATCGGGCGCGACGGGACCGGGGTCCCGATCACCCTCAGGGGCGCCACCTTCTTTCGCAGCCTGCTGCAGATCCAGCTCCAGAGCTTCTCGCTGTTCTGGGACCGCGGGAACCTGAGCGCCTCGGAGCTGAACTACGTGCCGGGCTTCGAGATTCCGGCGTACGGCAGCGTGTTCGGGGTGCGGTGGGAGTTCCTGAACTAGGTGAGATGACGCTCGTAACATGTTGACTCTATGTAGCTTGAAAGCGTGAAAAGTGAAAGGTGAAAAGTGAAAAGGAAACCCTTCGGCCCTTTCACTCTTCACTTTTCACTTTTCACGCAGTTCCCAGACCCCTTCAGACTCTTCGCTCCTACCCGCAACTCCGTTTCGGAACTAAATTTCCCGGCTTTCCCGGGACCAGGGAGGCTCCGCTGCCCCACAGCATGACCGGGTTCGGTGCGGCCGAGGGCCCGGTGGCCGGTGGATGGATCCGCGTCGAGATCCGCACCGTGAACCACCGGCACTTCAATCTCTCCGCCAAGCTGCCCGGCGAGCTCGCAGCGCTCGAAGGCGAGGTGCGCGAGCGGCTCCGCCGCGAGTTCGACCGCGGCCACGTGGCGGTCCACGGGCGCTGGACCGAGTATCCCGCGCGGAGCACGGGATTCACCGTGGATCTCGAGCGGGCCCGGCTGGTGACCGAGCGGCTGCGCGATCTCCAGGGCGCGCTGGGCCTGGGCGGCGAGGTCACCCTCGAGCTGGTCGCCCGCCAGCCCGAAGTGCTGTCGCTCTCGGGCACCGAGCAGGCGGAGATCCCCTGGAGCGAGCTGGAGCCGATCGTCGGCAAGGCGGCGTCCGAGTGCCGGACGATGCGGGCCCGGGAGGGCGAGGCGCTGGCGACGGAGTTCCGCCTCCGGTTGGACCTGCTGGAGGCTTCCTCCAAGCGGATCGCCACGCGGGCTCCGGAGCGCCTGGTGCGGGAGCGCGACCGGCTCCGCGCCGCCGTCGCCGAGCTCCTCGATGGGCGGCCGACCGATGACGCCCGGCTCGCGCAGGAGCTGGCGTTTCAGGCCGACCGCCTCGACATCACCGAGGAGCTGGTGCGGTTCCAGGCCCATCTCTCGGCGTCGCGCGAGGCACTGGCCGGTGGCAAGCCCGCGGGCAAGCAGCTCGGCTTCCTGGCCCAGGAGCTGGGCCGCGAGGTCAACACCATGGGGGCGAAGGCGAACGACGCGGAGATCGCGCACGAAGTCATCGCCATGAAGGGCGAGCTCGAGAAGCTGCGGGAACAGCTCGAGAATCTCGAGTGAAGCCGTTTCTGCTGGTGTTGTCGGCGCCGTCGGGAGGCGGCAAGAGCAGTATCGCGCGGAACCTGCTGCAGGGACGGGACGATCTGGGCTATTCGGTGTCCGCGACCACGAGGCCCCGCCGCGAGGGTGAGCGCGAGGGCATGGACTACCACTTCCTCACGCGCGACGAGTTCCTCCGCCGGCGCGACGCGGGCGAGTTCCTGGAGTCGGCCACCTACGGCGGCCATCTCTACGGCACGCTGCGCAGCGAGATCGAGCGGATCTTCGCCGCGGGACGGCACGCGGTGCTGGACATCGAGGTCGAGGGAGCCCGGCAGATCCGGGCCAGCTTCCCCAACTCCCTCCACCTCTTCGTCCTTCCGCCCTCGGCCGAAGTGCTGGTCGGCCGGCTCAAGGGGCGCAACACGGAGGCCCCCGAGGTCGTACGCGAGCGGATCACCCGGGCGGCCGAGGAGCTGGCCGCCGTCGCGGAGTACGACTACGCGCTGGTGAATCAGGAGCTGGTGGTCGCCGTGGCGCAGGTCGCGGCGATCCTCGACGCCGAAGCGCGGAAGGTTTCGCGGCAGGACGACCTGCCGAAGTTCGTCGCCCGGCTGCGCCATGACGTCGCGGCCGCGGCCGAGAAGATTTAGTCATCACGTTTTCGCCAAGGAGCACGGGTTCATGCGGATCACTACCCCCACCGAGGTCGCCAAGCAGGCCGGGAACAAGTATCTCGGCGTTCTGGTCGCGGCGAAGTTCGCCCGCTACCTGAACGAGTTCCCCAAGGACCAGCTCGCCCACCAGGGCGAGAAGCTGACGACCAAGGCGCTCCAGTCGCTGACCGACGGCGACCTCAACTACAAGCTGGTCCGCCGGCGCCGCTCCGAGGCCTGAGGTGTGGGCCGGCCGGCACGTCGTCCTCGGCGTGTCGGGCGGGATCGCCTGCTACAAGAGCTGCCTTCTCGCCCGCCGTCTGACTGAGGCCGGCGCCCGGGTGGATGCCGTGCTCACCCGAAGCGCCGCCGAGTTCGTCGGACCCGTCACCTTCGAGGCGCTCACCGGGCGCCCGGTGCTGACCTCTCTCTGGGAGGCCGGCCGGGCGCTCGCGCACGTTCGGGTCCCCCAGGACGCGCATCTCATCATCGTGGCGCCCGCCACCGCGCACCTCATCGCCCGCATGGCGCAGGGCATGGCCGACGACGTCCTCACCGCGCTGCTCCTGGCGCGCACGGCGCCGGTCCTGATCGCGCCGGCGATGAACGACGAGATGTTCGCCCGGCCGGAGACGCAGGCCAACCTGGAGCGGCTGCGCACCCGCGGCGTCGCCATCGTCGGTCCCGAGGTCGGCGCGCTGGCCGAGGGGCCCTCCGAGCGGCCCGGCCGGATGAGCGAGCCGGAGACGATCCTCGCGCACGCGGCGCGTGTGCTGCGGGGCGGCGGCAAGCTCAGCGGCCGGCGAGTGGTCGTGACCGCTGGGCCCACCCGCGAGTCCATCGATCCCGTCCGGGTGGTGACCAACCGCTCCAGCGGCAAGATGGGCTACCGGGTCGCCGAGGTCGCGTGGGAGCGCGGCGCGGAGGTCGTGCTCATCACCGGTCCGGTCTCGCTGCCCGCGCCCGCCGGCGTCACCCTGCGCCGGGTGGAGAGCACGCGGGAGCTGGAGGCCGCGGTGCGGAGCGAGCTGCCCGCGGCCGACGTGCTGGTGATGGCGGCCGCGCCGGCGGACTTCCGGCCCAGCAGCCCCAGCAGCAGCAAGCGCGCCCGGGTCGATGGGGCGGTCGCGGTCCCGATGGAGCCCACCGAAGACATCCTGAGCGGCACCCGCGACCTGCGGAAACCCGGCAGCGTCATGGTCGGCTTCGCGCTGGAGACCGGCGACGCGCTGGCCAAGGGCCGCGCCAAGCTGGAGCGCAAGGATCTCGACTACATCGTGGTGAACGACGCGCTCGAGCCGGGCGCCGGCTTCGAGCACGACACCAACCGGGTCGCCGTGCTCGGCCGCGACGGCGACCCGCAGATCCTGCCGCTGCAGTCGAAGCGGGACGTGGCCGAGGCGATCTTCGACGCGGTGGAGCGGTCCCTTGGATGAGCTGAGGCGGCGGTACCTGGAGCAGCAGGCGGAGATCGGCGGGTCAGAGGTGATCTTCTCCAGCGGGGCCGCGGGGCTGCGGGGCAGCGGTAGCGGGGCAGCGGGGCAGCGGGGCAGCGGGGCAGGTGCTCAGGACATCGGCGCGACACCTGAGCACGAGGCCGCCGCCCCGCGGCCCCGCGGCCCCGCGGCCCCGCCTCGATGGCTCAAAGGTGCTCCGCCCATTCCCGGCCCCGGCATCGCGATCACATCGGCCGATCCGGTGCTGCTGGGCAACGAGCTCGCGGCACTCGCGACGCTCGACGCGGTGGCCGAGCGGATCAGGACCACGTACTGCTGCGGACTCTGCCCGGGGCGGACCAAGGCGGTGCCGGGGGAGGGGAATCCCAAAGCCAGACTGGTGCTGGTCGGAGAGGGACCGGGCGCGACCGAGGATGCGACCGGACGTCCCTTCGTCGGTCAAGCGGGCAAGCTGCTCGAGGGCATTCTCGACGCTATTGAGATTCCCCGGGATTCGGTGTACATCACCAACATCGTCAAGTGCCGCCCCCCCCAGAATCGGAAGCCCCTGCCCGATGAGATCGCGGCCTGCATTCCCTATCTCCACCGCCAGCTGGAGCTCATTCGCCCGAAGGTGATCCTCGCCATGGGCGGGACCGCCGGCGAGGCGATGCTCGGGGTGAGAAAGGGACTGGGGGAGCTGCGGAACAAGGTGCACACGTACAACGGCACTCCGCTGATCGTGACGTACCATCCCGCCGCACTGCTGCGCAACCCGAACTGGAAGAAGCCGACCTGGGATGACGTCCGTATCGCCCGACAACTTCTCGACCGCTGACTCGTACGTCGGCCGCTCGGCGCCGTGGAGCCCCGAGGCGGAGCAGGCGGTGCTCGGCGCGATGCTGCTGGACCAGGACGCGGCGCTGCGCGCGGCCGAGCTGGTCGATGACGGCATGTTCTACCGCGAAGGCCACCGGCGGCTGTTCCGCGCCATGCTCGCCCTGGTCGAGCGCCGCGTCGTCATCGACCACATCACGCTGCGCGACGAGCTGCTCCGCCGGGGCGAGCTCGATGCGGCGGGCGGGCTGGAGTATCTCGGGGAGCTGGTCGACGCGGTGCCGACCGCGGCCAACCTCGAGTTCCACGCCCGCATCGTCCGCGACAAGGCCATCCTCCGCCGGCTGATCGAGACTTCCACCGGCATCATCACCGAAGCCTACGACGGCCACTCCACGGCGACCGAGCTGCTCGACATCGCCGAGTCGCGGATCTTCAAGATCTCGCAGCAGCGCGGGAGCGAGGGCTTCACCCGGATCAAGGAGATGTTGTGGCCGACGATGGAGCGCATCGAAACGCTCCAGCGCAGCGGCAAGGCGATTACCGGAGTGCCCAGCGGATTCCTAGACTTGGACTCGCTGACGTCGGGGTTCCAGACGTCCGAGCTGATCGTGGTCGCCGCCCGGCCGTCCATGGGCAAGACGGCGTTCTGTCTCAACATCGCGGCCAACGCCGCCTCCGAAGGAAACGGAGTCGCCATCTTCTCGCTGGAAATGTCGAAGGAGTCGCTGGTCCAGCGCATGCTGACCGCCACCGCGCGGGTGGATAGCCACCGGGTGCGGCAAGGCACGCTGCGCGACTCCGACTTCACCCAGCTCGCCCGAGCCGCCGGCCTGCTTCAGACCTACCAGGTCTGGATCGACGACACGCCCTCCATCACGCTGCTGGAAATGCGCTCCAAAGCCCGCCGGCTCAAGATCGACAACGACCTCAAGCTCGTCATCGTCGATTATCTCCAGCTGATGCGGAGCCCGGAGTACTCCGAAAACCGGGTGCAGGAGATCTCCGACATCTCCCGGTCGCTGAAGGCGCTGGCCCGCGAGCTGGACATTCCGGTCATCGCCCTCTCCCAGCTCTCCCGTGCCTCGGAACAGCGCGGCGGCGAGCGGAAGCCGATCCTGTCCGACCTCCGCGATTCCGGCGCGATCGAGCAGGATGCCGATCTGGTCATCTTCATCCATCGCCCGGAGTACTACGACCGGGACGACGAGTCCAAGCGCGGGCTCGCCGAAGTGATGCTGGCCAAGAACCGGAACGGCCCCACCGGCGACGTGCAGCTCAAGTTCACCCGGGAGTACACCCGGTTCGACAGCTTCACCCACCGCGACGAGCCGGAGTAGCGAATGGCCAAGGCCCGGTCGGTCTATCGCTGCACCGAATGCGGCCACGAGCACGCCAAGTGGGTCGGGCGATGCGAAGGGTGCGGGGAGTGGAATTCGGTGGCGGAGGAGCCGGTCACTTCGCGTCACGGCGGAACGGCGGAACGGCGGAAAGGGGCCGTGTACCGCCGTACCGCCGTACCGCCGGCCCGCCTGCGCGACGTCGCCACCACACCACTCGAGCGCTGGCGCACCGGTCTCCCCGAGTTCGACTTCGTGCTGGGCGGCGGCATCGTCCCCGGCTCCATGATCCTGATCGGCGGAGAGCCGGGCATCGGAAAGTCCACGCTGCTGCTCCAGGCGGCGGGCCGGCTCGAAACGGCGGGGCGCACCGTGCTCTACGCGAGCGGCGAGGAGTCGCCCGACCAGATCCGGCTCCGCGCCGACCGGCTCACCGAGGATGCCGGTGCGGTGCACGTGCTGGGCGAAACCCGGCTCGAGGCGATCGTGGAGGCGGCGGCGGCGATTTCCGCCGACGTCGTAGTCATCGATTCGATCCAGACGGTCTATACCGGCGATCTCGAGAGTGCACCGGGCAACGTGGGGCAGGTGCGGGAGTGCTCCGGGCAGCTGATGCGCTTCGCCAAGGAGACCGGCACCGCGGTCGTGGTGGTCGGCCACGTCACCAAGGGCGGCGGGATCGCCGGGCCCAAGACGCTGGAACACATCGTGGACACCGTGCTCTACTTCGAGGGCGAGGTCACCCTCGACTACCGGCTGCTGCGCACCACGAAGAACCGCTTCGGATCGGTCGATGAGCTCGGCGTCTTCTCGATGACCGAGCAGGGCCTCATCGCCGTTCCCAATCCGTCGGCCGTCTTCCTCGCCGCGCGGGCCGCCGGCATCAGCGGCAGCGCGGTGACCGCGCTCATGGAAGGCACCCGGCCGGTGCTGGTGGAGGTGCAGGCCCTCGCCGCCAAGTCGGGCTACGGCACGCCCCAGCGGGTGGCCACCGGGCTCGATCCCAAACGGCTCGCGGTCCTGCTGGCGGTGCTCGAGCGGCGGGCGCAGACCTCCTTCACCGATCTCGACGTCTTCGTCCAGGTCTCCGCCGGCGTGCGGCTCAACGAGCCGGGCGCCGACCTGGCGGTGGCCGCGGCGCTGCTCAGCAGTCTGTACAACCGTCCCGCGCCGGCCGACGTGATCTTCCTCGGTGAGATCGGCCTGGGCGGCGAGATCCGTCCCAGCGGCGCCATCGAGCGGCGCCTCTCCGAGGCCGCGCGGCTCGGCTTCCGCCGGGTGTTCGGCTCGTCCCGAAGCACTCCTCAGGTTCCCGGCGTCTCGGTGGTCGGCCTCGACCACATCGAGCAGCTGGTGCGCGCGCTTGCCGCGTGACGTCGGGGTGATCGTCGTCGCCGCGGGCCGAGGGACCCGGGTCGGCGGCGATCTGCCCAAGCAGTTCCTCTCCGTCGGCGGCGTTCCGATCCTGCTGCGTGCCGTCCGTCCCTTCGCGAGCCATCCCGATGTAGCGCAGGTCGTGGTGGTGCTGCCGCCGGCCGACGCGGAGCGGCCGCCTCCGTTTCTCAGCGCCGAGGGGAGCGAGATGCTGACCGTGGCGGCGGGGGGCCGGGAACGGGCCGACTCGGTGGCCGCCGGCCTGCGCGCGCTCCGGGCGGAATGCGGCGTGGTGCTGGTTCACGACGGCGCCCGGCCCTTCGTCGATCGCGCGGTGATCGACGCCGTCATCGGGCATGCCCGCGCCGGCGAGGGGGCGGTCGCCGCGGTACCGGTGAGCGATACTATCAAGGAAGCGGCGGGCGGCGATCCCACCCGGGTGACGCGGACGGTGCCGCGCGACGCGCTGTGGCGGGCGCAGACTCCGCAGGGATTCCCCCGCGCCCTGCTGGAGCGGGCGTACCAGGCCGCCGGCCCCGGCGCGAGCGGCGCCACCGACGACGCCTCGCTGGTGGAAGCCGGCGGCGGCGTGGTGCGGCTGGTGCCCGACTCGCCCCGCAACTTCAAGATCACCACGCGGGACGATCTCGCCGTAGCCGAGGCGCTCGCCGGAGTCGCGCGGTGATCCTCCCGTTCCAGTCCGATCCCGAGATCGCCGCCGCCATCCCCGTCGTGGACGCGCACCTGGAGCGCGGCGCCCTGCTGGCGTATCCCACCGAGACGGTCTACGGACTGGGCTCGGCGCCCACGGTGCCGGCGCTCGCCGCCCTCGCCGAGCTCAAGGGCCGCGCTCCGGGCAAGCCTTTCCTACTTCTCATCTCGGGGCCGGCGATGGCGGAGGAGTGGGGACTGGTGATGTCGCCGTCGGCCCGGGCGCTCTCGGCGGCATTCTGGCCCGGCCCGCTGACTCTGGTGCTGCGGGGCGGCGAAGGCCGATTGCCCGAAGAGCTGCGGGGCAGGGAAGGCGGCATCGCGGTGCGACACACGTCGCACGCCGGGATCGCCCGCCTGGTCGGCACCACCCGGCGTCCCCTCACGTCCACCTCGGCCAATCGTCCCGGCGAGCCGCCCGCCCCCGGCCCCGAGCGCATCGCGGAAGCGTTCCAGCCCGAGATCGCGCGCGGCCAGCTGCTGGTGCTCGACGGCGGCGTGCTCGGCAACGTCCCGCCATCCACCCTGGTCGATTGCACCGGTCCGATGCCGCGTCTGATCCGCGAAGGCGCGATCCCCCGCGCGGAGCTTCGCCGCGCGGCGGGAAGGCTGGCACCGTGACAGCGGGGCGGCGGGACAGCGGGGCGGCGGGGCAGTACGACGCTCGCAAAGGCGGTTTCTGGTGCGCGGGCGCGGCTGCCCCGCTGCCCCGCCGCCCCGCGGCCCCGCTTATCTTCTGACATGCACATCATCTTCGTCTGCACCGGCAACACCTGTCGCAGCCCGATGGCCGAAGGCCTGTTGCGCCAGGCGCTGGCGGCGCGGGGCATCGACCAGGTCACCGTGGCTTCGGCGGGGACCGGCGCCTGGGAAGGCGCGCCGGTGTCGGAGGGTGCGTATCTGGTCGGCCTGGAGCACGGGCTCGACCTCAGCGAGCACCGCGCCCGCCTGCTCACCCGCGACCTGGTGCGCGAGGCCGACCTGGTCCTCGCGATGTCGGGCCATCACCTGGCGCGCGTCGCGGAGCTGGGCGGCGAGCACAAGGTGCATCTCCTCACCTCCTACGCCGGCCGCGAGGGAGGTGGCACCGAAGTCACCGACCCCTTCGGCTCCGACCTCGCGGAGTACCGCAGCACGTTCGGCGAGCTTCGGGATCTGACCGGCATGGTCGTCAGCCGGGTCGCCGGCATGGTCCGGTGATCGACGGCAACACCCGGGTGTTCGCCCTGCTGGGCGACCCGGTCTCGCATTCCCTCTCGCCCGCCATGCAGAACGCCGCGTTTCGCGCCCTCGGTCTCCGGGCGGCCTACGTGGCCCTCCGCTGCTCCCCCGACGACGTCGCCCCGCTGATGGGGGGGCTGGTGCGCGCGGGCGGCGGCGGCAACGTGACGATCCCCCATAAGGAAGTAGCCGCGCTCGCCGTAGATCGCCGGGTCGATGCCGCCGGCGAGGTCGGCGCCTGCAACGTCTTCTGGGGCGAGGACGGCGCCATGGTCGGCGGCAATACGGACGTCGAGGGACTGCTCCAGGCGCTCGAGCCGCTCCAGCCGCCCCCCGGCGCGTGGCTGGTCGTCGGGACCGGCGGCGGTGCCCGCGCCGCGGCCGCCGCGGCGGCACGCTGCGGCGCGCGGGTCGCGGTTTCGTCTCGGTCGCCCGGTCGGGCGGCGGCGTTCGCCCGCTGGGTCGACGAGCACGGCATCGAGGCCGCGGACGCCGAGGAGTGCCGGCTCGTGATCAACGCCACGCCCCTCGGCCTCCGCGCCGACGATCCGCTGCCGCTGGAGCCGGGCCGCGCGCCGGAGGCGGCCGCCGCCTTCGACATGGTCTATCGCACCGGCGAGACGCCCTGGGTGCGCGCCATGCGCGCGGCGGGCCGTAGGGCGGCGGACGGGAGAGGCATGCTGGTGGCCCAGGGTGCGGGCGCGCTGCGCCGCTGGTACCCCACCGTCGCTCCGCCGACCGAGGTCATGCGCGCCGCGGTCGATGCCGCCCTTCGCTGAGCGACTCGCTGAGCTGGAGCGCTGGCTGCTTCCGGCGGCCTGCCTGCTCTGCGAATCCCCGGTGCCGGAGCGCGAGGGCGACGCGCTGGTCTGCGGTCTCTGCCGCTCCCGGTGGACCGCGGTGCCGGCGCCGCACTGCGAACGGTGCGGCCAGCCGCGGTTCGGCGACCTGGCGTGCCGGATCTGCGCGGGGTGGCCCGACGCGATGGGCCGGGTCCGGAGCGCGGTCTGGCTCGACGGATCGGCCCGTCTCGCGGTGCACCGGCTCAAGTATGACGGCTGGTGGCGCGTCGCCGACTCCATGGCGGAGCCGATGCGAGCCCTGGAGCCATTGACCGGGCGGGTATCCTTGATACCGGTCCCGCTGGGGGCGCGTCGGCAGCGGGAGCGAGGGTACAATCAGAGCGAGCGGCTCGCCGCCGCGGTCGGGCGCCTCTCGGGCGTGCCGGTGCGGTCCGAGCTGCTGCGGCGGACGCGGGAGACCCGTTCCCAGACCGCCTTGACGCCGGAGGAGCGCCAGGCGAACCTCGCCGGCGCCTTCCGGTGCGACGGGGCCCGCGGCATGGCGGCGGTGTTGGTGGACGACGTATTCACCACCGGCGCCACCCTGGTCGCGGCGGCGGCGGCGCTGGCGGCGGGCGGAGCGGTCCGGGTCGAGGCGATCACGTTCGCCCGGGCCGTGGAACCGGTGAGCTAGTCCAACAAGGAGAATCGATGGCAATTCGCGTCGGCATCAACGGCTTTGGGCGGATCGGGCGGAACGTCGTGCGCGCCGCCAAACAGTTGGGCACGAAGCAGCTCGACTTCGTCGCCGTCAACGACCTCACCGACACCAAGACGCTGGCCCACCTGCTCAAATACGACTCGGTCCACGGCCGGTATCCCGGGGACGTGAAGGCCGAGAAGGACGCGCTCGTGGTCGATGGCGACACGATGCGGGTGCTCTCCGAAAAGGATCCGGCCAAGCTGCCCTGGAAGGACCTCGGGGTGGATGTGGTACTGGAATCGACCGGCCGCTTCACCGAGCGGGACCAGGCGGCGCTCCACCTGGCCGGCGGCGCGAAGAAGGTGATCATCTCGGCGCCCGCCAAGAAGGAGGACGTGACGCTGGTGTTCGGGGTCAACCACGAGTCGTACGACCCCGCCAACCATCACATCATCTCCAATGCCAGCTGCACCACCAACTGTCTCGTCCCGGTGGTGAAGGTGATCATGGACCGCTTCGGCTTCGTGAGCGGCTTCATGACCACGGTGCACTCCTACACCAACGACCAGCAGATCCTCGACCTGCCGCACAAGGACCTCCGGCGGGCCCGCGCCGCGGCGCTCTCGATCATCCCCACCACCACCGGCGCCGCCAAGGCGACGTCCCTGGTGCTGCCCCAGCTCAAGGGAAAGATCGACGGCGTGTCCCTCCGAGTGCCGACGCCGGACGTCTCGGTCGTCGCGTTGACCTGCCTGGTGGAGAAATCCACCAGCGCGGAGGAGGTGAACGACACGTTCCGCAAGGCGGCGGCGGCCGGGCCGCTCAAGGGCGTGCTCCAGGTGAGCGACGAGCCGCTGGTCTCGGTCGACTACATCGGCTCGCTCCAATCGAGCACCGTGGATTCGCTCTCGACCAACGTGGTGAACGGCACGCTGGTGAACGTGACTTCCTGGTACGACAACGAGATGGGATACTCGGCGCGGTGCGTGGACCTCTTGCGCTACGTCGGGGAACGGCTGTGAAGCGGACCCTGGAGTCTCTCGATCCAGGGGCAATCGAAGGAAAGCGCGCACTGGTCCGGGTCGATTTCAATTGCCCGGTGAAGGACGGCAAGGTCACCGACAACACCCGGATCCGGGCGGCGCTGCCGACCGTCGAGTTTCTTCGGAGCCGCGGCGCGCGGCTGGTGCTGATGTCCCACCTCGGCCGGCCCAAGGGCGGGCCCGATCCCAAGTACTCGCTGGAGCCGGTGGTCCGCGAGCTGGAGCGGCTGCTCGGCGCGCCGGTGACCTTTCTCCCCGACCCGCTCTCCGAGCAGGCGGTGAGCGCCACGCGCCGGCTTCCCCGCGGAAGCGTCGCGATCGCCGAGAACACCCGGTTCTTTCCCGGCGAGGAGAGCAACGATCCCGAGCTGGCCGCCCGGCTCGCCGCCCTGGGCGACTTCTACGTGAACGACGCGTTCGGATCGGCGCACCGGGCACACGCCAGCACCGAAGCGGTCGCCCGGGTGCTCAAGCCCGCGGTCTCCGGATTCCTCATGGAACGCGAGCTGCGCTACCTCGGTCAGTCGCTGGACCACCCCAAGCGGCCGTTCGTCGCGGTGTTGGGCGGCGCCAAGATCAGCGGCAAGATCGATCTCATCTCCGCGCTGCTGCCCAAGGTGGATCACATCCTGGTGGGCGGAGCGATGGCCTGCACCTTCTTCGCGGCCATGGGTCTCCCGACCGGCAACTCGCTGGTCGAGCCCGACCGGGTCGAGCTGGCGCGCAAGCTGCTGGGCGAGGCCGGCCCCAAGCTGGTGCTGCCCTCGGGTGCGGTGGTGGCGCGGGAGCTCAAGCCCGGCGTGGAAACCCGGGCGGTGAGCCGGGACAAGATCCCCGAAGGATGGGCGGTCTATGACATCGATGCCGCGACCGAGAAGGACTTCGCCTCGCGGATCGAGAGCGCCGGCACGGTGATCTGGAACGGCCCCATGGGCGTGTTCGAGACGCCGCCGTTCGACCACGGCACCCTGGCGATCGCCCAGGCCATGGCCGGGGCCACCGCCAGAGGGGCGGTGACGGTAGTCGGTGGGGGCGATTCGGCCGCGGCCGTCGCCCAGGCGGGATTGGACAACCGGATGACCCACGTCTCGACCGGCGGCGGTGCGTCGCTCGAGTTCCTTGAAGGCAAGACCCTGCCCGGCGTCGCCGCGCTGGACGAGGCCTGACCATGTCGAAGCGCACGCTCATCTACGCCGCCAACTGGAAGATGAACCACGGACCCGCGGCGGCGCGGGACTTCCTGACCAAATTTCTCCAGCTCACCTCTCCCTCGCCCGGGCGCCAGCTATGGTTCTTTCCTCCGGCGGTGTCCATCGCCGCGGCCCACGAAGCCGCCGCGGGACGGGAGGACGTCACCGTCGGAGCCCAGAATGTGCACTGGGAGCCCAAGGGCGCCTTCACCGGCGAGCTGTCGGTGCCGCTGGTGATGGAGGCGGGCGCCCGCGCCGCGCTCATCGGCCACTCGGAGCGCCGCCACCTGTTCGGCGAAACCGACGAACAGGTGGCCCGCAAGCTGGCCGCGGTTCTGAAGGCGGGCTTCACTCCGATGGTCTGCGTCGGCGAGACTCTGGCGGAGCGCGAGGGCGGGCGCACCGAGCAGGTGGTGACCCGGCAGGTGGCGGCCCTGATCGAGCGCATCGGGACCGGCGAATGGGATCGGGTGGTGCTGGCGTACGAGCCGGTGTGGGCGATCGGCACCGGCAAGAACGCCACGCCCGACGACGCCGCCCAGGTGCACGAGCTGATTCGCTTCGAGCTGAACCGGCGCGGAGTGACTACGCGGATTCCCATCCTCTACGGCGGCAGCGTGAACCAGGGCAACGCGCTCTCGCTCCTGGCGCGGCAGGAAGTGGATGGCGTACTGGTGGGCGGCGCGAGCCTCGACGCCGACGGCTGGGCGGAGCTGGTCGGGCTGGGGCCTCTGTCATCCGGATGACAACTGCCGCTCCTGCCGGTAGCTTGAACCATCCCTCACTGGAGCCGCAGCATCGGGCTTGAATCCCGGATCCAAGCGGCCGTCGGCGACACCTACCGCGTCCTGAAGGAGCTGGGAGGCGGCGGGATGAGCCGCGTCTTCCTCGCCGAGGAGACGCGGCTTTCGCGTCAGGTGGTCATCAAGGTCCTGCCGCCCGAGATGGGCGCGGGAGTGAGCGCCGACCGGTTCGAACGGGAGATCCGGGTGGCGGCACGGCTGCAGCACCCGCACATCGTTCCGCTGCTCACCGCGGGCGCCACGGGCGACCTCCTGTACTACATCATGCCCTACATCGCGGGCGAGTCGCTCCGCGCCCGGCTCGCCCGCGAGGGGGAGCTGCCGGTGGCCGAAGCGGTCCGCGTGCTCCGGGAAGTCACCGACGCGCTGGCATACGCCCACCGGAACGGCGTGGTGCACCGCGACATCAAGCCGGAGAACGTGCTGATGTCGGAGGGGCACGCGGTCGTCACCGATTTCGGGGTGGCCAAGGCGGTGAGCGCGTCCTCCGGCGACTCTTCGCTGACCTCGCTCGGAGTCGCGCTCGGCACGCCGGCCTACATGGCGCCGGAGCAGGCCGCCGCCGATCCGCACGTCGATCATCGGGCCGACCTCTACGCGGTCGGCGTCCTCGCCTACGAGATGCTGTGCGGCCGCACGCCGTTCCTCACCGCGTCTCCCCAGGCGATGCTTGCCGCGCACCTGACCCAGGCGCCGGAGCCGGTGGCCCAGCACCGCAAGTCGGTCTCACCCGCCCTCAGTCTCGCGGTCATGCGCTGCCTGGAGAAGCACGCCGCCGACCGATGGCAGAGCGCCGGCGAGCTGGCGGCGCAGCTCGAGGCGATCGCGACGCCGAGCGGCGACCATGCCCCAACCGGTGCGCAGGCAGCCGTCGCTCCCGGGATTCGGCGGGCCCAGCCGATCCAGGTGGCGGCGCTCTTCGCGGCGGGCTCCGCGCTGGTTCTGGCCACCGTGTATTTCCTGGTGCAGCGGCTGGGCCTCCCCGATTGGGTGCTGTACGGTGCGGGCGCGCTGCTGGTGATCGGACTGCCGATCACGGTGATGGCGGGAGTGCACGAGCGGCGGCGGGCGGAAACGCGTACCACCGGCCACCTCACCGTCACGCCGCAGGGACTGGCTCCCTGGACCAGCTGGCGGCGCGCGATGCTCGGCGGCGGGCTGGCGTTCGCGGGGCTGGGCGTGATCGCGACCGCCTACACCGCCATGCGTCTGCTGGGCATCGGCCCGGTGGGGACGCTGGTCGCCTCCGGTGTGCTGGGGGAACGGGAGCAGCTGATCCTGGCGGATTTCGAGAACCGGTCACCCGACTCCACCCTCGGCCAGTCGCTCACCGAAGCCTTCCGGGTCGATCTGTCCCAGTCGCCGACCCTGCGGCTGGTGGACCCCGAAGCCGTGGGGGACGTGCTCCGCCGGATGGAGCGGCCGGCGGTGGCGACGCTGTCGCCTAGCCTCGCGCGCGAGATCGCCGAGCGCCAGGGGGTGAAGGCCGTCGTCGCGGGACAGATCGATCCGGTGGGCCACGGCTACGTGCTCTCCGCCAGTCTGATCGGTGCTACCGACGGCCGCATCCTGACGGCCGTGCGGGAGTCGGCTGACGACGAGGGCGCCCTGCTCCCGGCCATCGACCGCCTGTCGAAGAAACTGCGTGAGCGGATCGGTGAGTCGCTCACCTCGATCCGGGACGATGCCGCCCTGGAGCAGGTGACCACGTCGTCGCTGGAAGCCCTTCGGAAGTACACCGCGGCGCTCCGCCTCGAGGAGAATGACCGCGGCGAGGAGGCGCTCCCGCTGCTGGAAGAGGCGGTGGCGATCGACTCCGGCTTCGCGATGGCGTGGCGCAAGCTCGCGGTCTTGACCTCGAACCAGGGGGTTTCCGAAGCACGCGAGGCCGCCGCCGCGACCAGGGCCTACCAGCATCGTGACCGGCTGCCGACCGTCGAGCGCAATCTCGCCATCGCCTACTACCACGGCTTCGTCGACCGCGATCCGGCCAGGGTCATCGCCGCGCACCGGGCGGTGCTGGAGGCCGACCCTGAGAACCTGATCGCCCTCAACAACCAATCGATCGTGCTGAGCGATCTGCGACGCTACGCCGAGGCCGAAACCCTGGCGAACAAGGCCACCCAGCTGGGCCGGGGCACCTCCTTCTATCTGAATACGATGGCGGCCCAGCTGGCCCAGGGCCGGCTCGCCGAGGCCCAAGCGACCGCCGACCGGTACAGCGCCAGCGCGCCGACCAGTCCGTTCCCCGAGACGCTCCAGGCGGCGGTCGCCATCTCACGCAGGGACTTCCGTGATGCCGAGCGCCGCTTCAAGTCGGTCCGCCAGAAGTTTCCCGACAGCCGCTTCCTCGATCTCGTCACCGCGCGAGCGCTCTCCACGCTGTACCAGCGGGAAGGGCGGATCGTCGAGGCGAAGCGCTACCTGAGGGAGCATATGGCGGCGCTGGAGAAGGGCGGATCTCCAATGCAGTATCTCAGCGCGGCGGCGGGCCTCGCGGAGCTCGAGTTGCGGTACGGCCAGAACCGGGACAGCGCCGGCGCCGTGCTGGCAACCGCCCTGCGCCGTCATCCGCTGGCATCGCTCGATCCGGTGGATCGGCCGTATTCTCCCCTGATACGAGCCAACGCGCTGCTCGGCCGGCTGGACGAGGCCGCGCGCCTGCAGCGGGAGTACGTCGCGCAGGTCCCTGACGGCATTCGACGGGGCCGGCCGATGAGTCTGTCGGCCTCGGGCTACCTGGCACTGGCCGAAGGGAAGAACGAGGAAGCGATGAGCATTTACCGGGAGTGGCTGAAGGAGGACGGCGCCTGCAAGACTTGCGGCTCGTATGAGCTGGGCGAGCTATACGACCGCCAAGGCCAGGCGGACTCCGCCATCGACGCGTTCCGGCGGGTGGCGGACGAGATCCCCACGTTCGAAGCCGCCCGGCTCGTGGACGGCTACGCCTACGCTCCGAGTCTCAAGCGCCTCGGCGAGCTGTCCGAAGCCCGCGGCGACCGCCGCAAGGCCGCGGACTACTACAACCGCTTCGTGGACCTCTGGAAGAACGCCGACCCGCCGCTCCAGCCCGCCGTCCGCGAGGTGCGCGCCCGCCTGGCGCAGCTCGCCCGTGAGCCCGGCGGATGAGGGCGGCGCCGCTCTCCGACGAGGCGCTGCTCGAGAGCCTCGTCGCCTTCGATACGACCAGCCGCCTCAGCAACCTCCCGCTCGCCGATTTCGTCGCCGACTACCTCGACCGGCCCGGCATCCGGGTGGAGCGGATGTGGTCGGACGACCGGACCAAGGCGAATCTGATCGTCCGCTCCGGCCCCGAGCGCGAGGCGGGTGACGGCCTGACGCTCTCGGGACACATGGACGTCGTCCCGGCGGAAGAACCGGAGTGGCGCTCCGATCCGTTCGCCCTCACCCGGTCGGGCGACACCTACGTCGGCCGCGGCACCGCCGACATGAAAGGGTTTCTCGCCCTCGCCATCAACCGCATGGCCGCGGTCGATCCAGCCACGCTGCGCCAGCCGCTCGCGCTGCTGCTGACCTACGACGAAGAGATCGGCACCCTCGGCGCGCGGCGGTTCGCGTCCGCCGGGAGGGAGGACCACCCGCTGCCCGCCGACGTCATCATCGGTGAGCCCACCTCGCTCAAGGTGGTGCGACTCCACAAGGGCATGCTGCGCATCCGGCTCGACTTTCGCGGCCAGGCCGCACACAGCGGCTATCCGCACCTCGGCCGCAACGCGATCGAGCCCGCCGCTCGCGCCATCGTCGCGCTGGCGGATCTCCGGCAGACGATGGAGGCGGAGCGCCCTCCGAACGGGGAGCACTTTCCCGAGGTGCCGTTCGCCGCGCTCAACGTGGGCGTCGTGGCCGGTGGAAGCGCGGCGAACGTTATTCCCGATCGCTGCACCGTCCAGCTCGGCATCCGCCTGCTGCCGGGGATGAGTGCCGAGGCGATGACCGACCGGGTGGGGGCCGCGGTGGCCGGCGCGCTCCCCGAGGAAGCCTTCGAGCTTACGCCGCTCAGCGAGAGCCCGGCGATGATGCTCGACGAAGACACCCGGCTGCACCGCGAGCTCTGCGGACTGGTCGGCCAGCACGGCACCGTAAGCGTCGCGTTCGCGACCGATGCCGGCTGGCTGCAGCGGGCGGGGATGCGCTGCGCCGTGTTCGGCCCCGGCAGCATCGAGGTGGCGCACCGGCCCAACGAGTCCCTGCCGATCGACGAGTTCGTTCGCGCGGGGCGGCTGCTGGACGAGGTCATCGCCCGGAGATGCCGCTCGGAATGAGCCGCCAGATCGTACAGGCCGATCTCACCTGGCTCGACGGCTCGTTCGTCCCCGATCAAGCGGTGACCGTCGGGGCCGACGGCCGGATCGAAGCGGTGGGGCGGGCGCGCCCCGGATTGGCGCGGCGTCTCCAGGGCATCGCGCTGCTGCCGGGCTTCGTCAACGCCCATTCACATGCGTTCCAGCGCGGCCTCCGCGGCTCGGGCGAACGGTTCGCCGCCGGCAGCGGGAGCTTCTGGAGCTGGCGGGAAGCGATGTACGCCCTGGTGGCGTCGCTCACCCGCGACGCCCTGCTCGGCCTGTGCCGGCAGGCGTTCGCCGAGATGCGCGACGCGGGGATCACGACGGTGGGGGAGTTTCACTATCTCCACCACGATCGGGACGGCGATTTCACGTTCGACGACGTGGTGCTGCAGGCCGCGGCGGAGACCGGGATCCGGATGGTGCTGCTCCAGGCCTACTACGCCGCGAGCGGCATCGGGAAGTTCCTGGAGCCGGGACAGCGCCGATTCGCGACCCTCGACCTGCGGGACTACTGGCTGCAGATGGATCGGCTGGAGCGGAGGCTCGACCCCGCGACCCAGTCGCTCGGCGTGGTGGCGCACAGCGTCCGCGCCGCCAGCCTCGCCGAGATCAAGGCGCTGCACGCCGAGGCGCTGCGCCGCGGACTGCCGTTCCACATGCATGTGGAGGAGCAGCGGCGGGAGATCGAGGAGACCGTCGCCGCCTATGGCCGCACTCCGATGCGGCTGCTCTGCGACGAGCTGGCGGAGGGCGGCAACCTGACGGCGGTGCACTGCACCCACACCGCGCCCCTCGACATGGACCGCTTCCTCAGCCGGGGCGGCCAGGTCTGCGTCTGCCCCCTCACCGAGGCCAATCTGGGTGACGGCATCCCCGACCTCAGCGCGCCCCACGCGATCGGCGGCCGGCTTTCGCTGGGCACCGATTCCAACGCCCGGATCTCGGCGATCGAGGAGATGCGGTGGCTGGAGTACGGCCAGCGGCTTCGAGGCGAGCTCCGCGGGGCCCTGATGGACCCGCAGGGCGGGGTGGCCGCTACCACCCTGGAGGCGGCGACCGGCGGCGGGGCCGCTTCGCTCGGGATCGGGAGCGGCCGGATCGCGCCGGGCGAGTGGGCCGACTTCGCCGCGGTCGATCTGACCGTGCCGTCCCTGTCGGGGGTCTCCCCGGCGGGCCTGCTGGACGCGATCGTTTTCGGGGCCGGGAACGGCGCGATCGCGGGGACCTTCGTCGGGGGGAAGTGGCGCCCGAGCGATTGACCCGAGGTCCTCCGGCGGCTAAACTTTTCGGCTGCCCAGGAGACCCCATGTTTGCGTTCTTGCTCACTTTGCTCATCCTCGACGCGCTGCTCCTCTCGGCCGTGGTTCTGCTCCAGGCCGGACAGGGCGGGGGACTCGCTTCGCTCGGCGGCGCCACCACCGATACCGTGCTCGGCGGCCGGCAGGCGGTCACCATCCTCACCAAGATGACCTGGTGGTGCGGCGGGATCTTCCTCGCGCTGTCCCTGCTGCTTTCGGTCGTGCCCCGGGGCGGATCGGCGTCCGACCTCCAGGAACGCATTCGGGCGGCCACGCCCACGTCTCCCGCGCCGAGCGCCACGCTTCCGCTCGGAGGCGCACCCGACAGCGCGGCACCACCGGCCCCCGCCACCGGGACGCCGGCTCCCCAGCAGCAGCCCGGCAAGTGAGCGACGAGGCGACGCGGGGCGACCGGATGACCGATCGCCCCGCTTTCGTTTTGCTGGAGGACGGCGCCTGGTTCGCCGGGTCCGCTCCCCGCCCGATCGATCCCGCCTTCGGCGAAGTGGTCTTCACCACCAACCTCACGGGCTACCAGGAGACGTTCACCGATCCGAGCTACCTCGGCCAGATCGTGGTGATGACCGCGCCGATGATCGGGAACTACGGGATCAACGAGGAGGACATGGAATCGGAGCGGCCGCAGGTGAGCGCCGTCGTGGTCCGGGAGATGTCGCGCCAGCCGTCCAACTGGCGGGCCACACTGAGCCTGGACGACTGGCTCGCGACGGCCGGCGTCCCGGTCATCGAGGGAGTCGACACCCGCCGGCTGACCCGGCACCTGCGCGAGCGCGGCGCGATGCGCGGCGTGGTGGCGGAGGGCCGGGAGCCGAGCGAACACCTCACCGCTCGGCTGCTCGCCTCGCCGTCGATGACCGGTCTGGATCTCGCCTCACGCGCCACGGTCGGCGATCGGCGCACCGAGGGCGAAGGCCCGCACGTCGTGGCGTACGACTACGGCATGAAGCGCAACATCGTCCGGATGCTGGTCCAGGCCGGCTGCCGCGTCACCGTGGTCCCCGCCGAGACCAGCGCCGCGCAGGTGCGCGAGCTGAGCCCCGACGGGCTCTTCCTCTCCAACGGGCCGGGCGATCCCGCCGCGGTGCAGTACGCCATCCGGACCATCCGCGAGCTGGCGGACGACGGCTTGCCGACTTTCGGTATCTGCCTGGGGCATCAGCTTATCGGACTCGCTTTCGGGGGCGAGACCGCCAAGTTGCCCTATGGGCACCGGGGCGGAAATCACCCGGTCCGCGACCTCCGCACGGGGCAGGTGCTCATCACCACCCAAAACCATGGGTTCGCTGTAGTTGGCGACGCGGAGCGGGTTCCCGGCGCGAGCGGACTCGAGGTCACCCACCTGAATTTGAACGACGGCACCATCGAGGGAGTGCGCCATCGCGAGCTGCCCCTCTTCGCCGTGCAGTACCATCCCGAGGCCGCCCCGGGACCCCACGACGCCTTTCCCCACTTCGACGAGTTTCTCGCGTCCCTCCCCGCCGGGCGGGGCTCGAAGCCCAAGCCCTTGACAGACAACACTTAAGCTCATAGTATCGGCCAGGATGCCCTCCCGAGCCACGCAGTCTGTAACCCTTCTGGGGGACGCATGACCAAGGCTGATCTCGTCGAACAGGTGACCGCTTCGATCGCCCGGACCGCCGGGCCCATGATCTCGAAGAAGGATTGTGCGCGTGTGGTAGATGCTTTCCTGGAAGCAGTTAAGGAGGCGCTCCGGCAGCAGCACAACATCGAGGTCCGCGGCTTCGGCACCTTCAAGATCCGTCGCCGCAAGACCCGCATGGCGCGCAACCCGCGGACCGGAGATCCGGTCGAAGTCGCGGCGCGCCCCGTCCCCGTGTTCAAGCCCAGCAAGGAGTTACGGGCGCTGGTCGCGGACGAGGGTGAGCCGGCCGGAGAGACCGCCTCGGGCATGTAGTCGGCCGGGCCACATCGGTGTCATCCGTCGGGCCGTGCCGGGAGTCGATCCCGGGCGGCCCGTCTTTCTTTCCGACCCGACCCCGCTCCGTTTCATCCCCCGCGGAAGGCGGGTAACTTCCAATCATGCCATCGCCTGCGACCCGTCTCGTGAACGTGCGCGTGCTGCTCTTCGCCAGCTATGCCGAACGGCTGGGATTGGAGTCGGTGCGCGTGGCGCTCCCGGTGCTCGCGACCGTCGCCGACGCGCTCGATCACGTGCGCTCGCTGCCGGGCGGCGACCGGATTCCGCCCCGTCCGCTCTGCGCCGTCAACCTCACCCAGGCCGAGCTGGACACCCGGCTCGCCGAGGGCGACGAAGTGGCGCTCCTCCCGCCGTTGGCCGGAGGCTGATCCCGTGAGCTTCCTCTCCACCGCAGCCATCGAGCTGGAGCCGCTGCTCACCCGGATCGAATCACCCGCCCACGGCGGAGTGGCGTCGTTCATCGGGCGGGTGAGGGACCATCACGGCGGCCGGACGGTGCAGCGCCTGGAGTACTCGGCCTACCAGCCGATGGCCGAAGCCGAGTGCGCGAGGATCGTGGCCGAGGCGGAGCACCGCTGGGCGGTGCGGGTCGCGCTCAAGCACCGGATCGGCGCGCTGGAGATCGGCGACACGGCGGTCGCGGTGGCGGCGTCGGGCGCCCACCGCGAAGAAGCGTTCGCCGCCTGCCGGTTCGTCATCGAGGCGGTGAAGCGTCGGGTACCGATCTGGAAGAAGGAGTTCTACCAGGACGGCTCCGTCGAGTGGGTCGGCGCCGGAGAAGCGGCGGCGGTATGATCGCATCCTCCCCAGCACGCCGGCCTGGCCGACCGATTCGGACGGCCGCTTCGCAATCTCCGGATCTCGGTCACCGACCGCTGCAATCTCCGGTGCCGGTACTGCATGCCCGAGGCGGAGTACGCCTGGCTGCCACGCGCTTCCATTCTCACGTTCGAAGAGATCCACCGGCTCGCCGCGATCTTCGCCCGGCTCGGCGTGGGCAAGGTCCGGCTCACCGGCGGCGAGCCGCTGCTGCGGCACGACCTGGCCACGCTGGTGTCGCTGATCTCGCGCATCGAGGCGATCGACGATCTCGCACTCACCACCAACGGCGTGCTCCTCGCCCGGCACGCCGCGGCGCTCCGGGCCGCGGGCCTGCGGCGGGTGACCGTGAGCCTCGACACGCTGCGTCCCGACCGGATGCGGGAGTTCGCCCGGAGCGCGAGGCACGAGGACGTGATCGGCGGGATCGACTCGGCACTCGCGGAGGGTTACACCTCGGTCAAGCTCAACACCGTGGTGATCCGGGGCTATAACGACGATGAAGTGCTGGACCTCCTCGAGTTCGCTCGCGGGCGGGGCGCCGAGATCCGCTTCATCGAATACATGGATGTAGGCGGGGCCACGGACTGGTCCATGGACCAGGTGATGCCTCAGCGGGAAATCCTCGACCTGGTCGGCCGCCGTCACGGTCCGGTCGAGCACCTGCGGGAGAACCGGTGGGCGCCCGCGGAGCGGTTCCGGCTGGCCGACGGCACCGTCTTCGGCGTGATCGCCTCCACCACGATGCCGTTCTGCCGCACCTGCGACCGCGGCCGGCTCACCGCGGACGGCACCTTCCTGCTCTGTCTGTACGGGGAGACCGGTCTCGACCTGCGGGAGCTGGTGCGGGGCGGCGCCGGCGACGCCGAGATCGCCGGGCGGATCGCGGAGGTGTGGCGGGCCCGCACCGACCGCGGCGCGGAGGAGCGGGCGGGCCTGGATCACCGCGGCATTCTCTATCCCATCGAGAGCCTGCGCGCCGACAGCCGGCGCGAGATGCACACGCGCGGCGGCTGATGGCGCTCCAGGTCGCGCTTATCGAGCCCCAGATCCCACCCAACACCGGGAACATCGCCCGGCTCTGCGCCGCCACCGACGTGGCGCTGCACCTGATCGAGCCCCTGGGGTTTTCCCTCACCGACGCCGAGGTGCGCCGCGCCGGCCTGGACTATTGGGACCGGGTGGATCTCTGGCGCCACCCCGACTGGTTCGCCTTCCGCGACGCGATGGACCGGAGCCGCTGCCTCTATTTCTCGGCGAAAGCCGAGCGCAGCTTCTGGGAGGCGCCCTACCAGGCCAACAGCTGTCTGGTGTTCGGCAGCGAGACCGACGGCATGCCGCAGCGGATCCTGGAGAAGCATCCCGAGCGCTGCTTCACCATCCCGATGCCGGGCGCGATCCGGAGCCTGAACCTCGCGACGGCGGTCGGCATCGTCCTCTATGAAGCGCTGCGGCAGACCACCGGCGCGAGGCTTTGCCGCTGAGTTCCTAAGCCGCTACTTTCCCCGCCTGAGACCACCGGGTTCACCCTCAACTTCGCCAGCGGGACCTTCATGCTCGAGAAAGTCGCCGTCGTCGGTGCCGGGAACGTGGGCGCGACCGCCGCCCAGCGGCTCGCGGAAAAGCAGCTCGCCCGCACCGTCGTGATGATCGATGTGGTGGAAGGCGTACCTCAGGGCAAGGCGCTCGACCAGTGGCAGTCGGGACCGGTCGAAGGGTTCGACACCCGCGTGATCGGCAGCAACACGTACGACGCCGCCGCGGGCGCCGAGGTCTTCGTGGTCACCGCCGGGATCCCCCGGAAGCCGGGGATGAGCCGCGACGACCTGGTCAAGACCAATGCCGGCATCGTGCGCTCGGTCTCCGAGCAGATCGCCCGGGTCGCCCCCAAGTCGATCATCGTGGTGGTCTCCAATCCGCTGGACGTGATGTGCTACGTCGCCAAGAAGACGAGCGGCTTCCCGCGCGAGCGGGTGTTGGGGATGGCCGGCGTGCTCGACACCGCGCGCTACCGCACCTTCCTCGCCGAAGCGCTGAACGTGTCGATGCAGGACATCCAGGCGATGGTGCTCGGCGGCCACGGCGACACCATGGTCCCGCTGGTGAGCTATACGACGGTGTCCGGCATCCCGGTGAGCCAGCTGCTGGAGAAGGCGAAGCTCGACGCCATCGTCGATCGGACCCGCAACGGCGGGGCGGAGATCGTGGCGTTCCTCAAGACGGGGTCGGCCTACTACGCGCCGAGCGCGGCCGCGGTGCAGATGGTCGAGGCCATCGCGCTCGACCGCAAGCGCCTGCTACCCTGCTCGGCGTGGCTCCAGGGCGAGTTCGGGCTGCGCGACGTGTTCTGCGGAGTGCCCTGCCGCCTCGGCCGCGGCGGCCTGGAGCAGATCGTCGATATCCGGCTCACCGACCAGGAGCGAGCCGACCTGCACCAGTCGGCGGAGGCGGTCCGCGCGATGCAGGCGATCGTGGACGGCTGAGGACTTCGCGATGAATCGGCTCGCGGCGCTCTGGGAGTCGTCGGTCGGGAAGAAGGCGGTCATGGCGGTGACGGGCGTGATCATGGTGCTCTACCTGATCACCCACGTGCTGGCCAACCTGCTGGTGTTCGACGGTCCCGAGCGGATCAACCGCTACGCGGCGCTGCTCCACAGCAGCATGGCGGCGCTCTGGGGCGCCCGCCTCGTTCTCCTGGTCGCGGTGATCCTCCACATCGTGGCCGCCGTGCAGCTGACGCTGCGGAGCCGCGCGGCACGCCCCCGCGGCTACGCCGGGGGCCGCGACCCCCAGGTCTCCACCGTCGCCGCCCGCACTCTCCGCTGGGGCGGCGTGCTGATCCTGGTCTTCCTGGTCTATCACATCCTCCATTTCACCATCGGCACCGCGCACCCCGACTTCATCGAGCTGAATCCCCATCACAACGTGATGACCGGATTCCGCGATCCCTGGGTCGCCGGCTTCTACGCCCTCGCCATGGTGGCGGTGGGCCTGCACCTCTATCACGGCGTGTGGAGCAGCGGCCGGAGCCTCGGCGTGAGCCAGCCCAACCCACGCCCGCTCGAGCGCCGCCTCGCCGTTGTAGTCGCGCTGCTGGTCTGGGGCGGGTTTACCGTCATCCTGGTGGCCGGATACCTTGGGAAAATCCAGTGACACAATTCGGGAAGAGCACCCCATTGTCACTCTTTACTTTTCACTTTTCCCGCGTTTGGTAGGGGCCCGATGACGTTCAACGCCCGCATCCCTTCGGGCCCCATCGAGCGGAAGTGGGACCGGCACCGCTTCGAGATGAAGCTGGTGAATCCCGCCAACAAGCGGAAATACACCGTGCTCGTGGTGGGAAGCGGCCTGGCGGGCGCGTCCGCGGCGGCGACGCTGAGCGAGCTGGGCTACCAGGTGAAGTGCTTCTGCTTCCAGGACTCGCCCCGGCGCGCTCACAGTATCGCGGCACAGGGCGGGATCAACGCCGCCAAGAACTACCGCAACGACGGCGACAGCGTCTACCGGCTGTTCTACGACACGGTGAAGGGCGGGGACTTCCGTGCGCGGGAGGCCAACGTCTATCGCCTCGCCCAGATCAGCGTGAACATCATCGACCAGTGCGTCGCCCAGGGCGTGCCGTTCGCGCGGGAGTACGGCGGGTTGCTGGCCAACCGCTCGTTCGGCGGCGCCCAGGTCTCGCGCACCTTCTACGCCCGGGGGCAGACCGGGCAGCAGCTGCTGCTCGGAGCCTACCAGCAGCTGGAGAAGGAGGTCGCCGGAGGCGGGGTGACGATGTACCCGCGGACCGAGATGCTCGACCTGATCGTGGTGGAAGGGAAGGCGCGCGGCATCGTGGTGCGCGACATGGTGACCGGGCGGATCGAGACCCACGTGGGGGATGCGGTGGTGCTGGGGACCGGCGGCTACGGCAACGTCTTCTATCTCTCCACCAACGCCAAGGGCTCCAACGCGACCGCCATCTGGCGGGCGCACAAGCGCGGCGCCTGGCTCGCCAATCCCTGCTTCACCCAGATCCACCCCACCTGCATCCCCCAGAGCGGCGACTATCAGTCGAAGCTCACGCTGATGAGCGAGTCGCTGCGCAACGACGGCCGGGTCTGGGTGCCAAAGCAGGCGGGCGACTCTCGCCCGCCGGACCAGATTCCCGAGGCCGAGCGCGACTATTACCTGGAGCGGCGCTACCCCAGCTTCGGCAACCTGGCGCCGCGCGACATCGCCTCCCGCGCCGCCAAGACCGTCTGCGACGAGGGCCGGGGCGCCGGGCCCGGCGGGCTCGGGGTGTATCTCGATTTCGCCGACGCCATCGCGCGGCTGGGCGCCGACGCGATCCGGGAGCGGTATGGCAACCTGTTCGAGATGTACCAGCGGATCACCGACGACAACCCCTACCGGGTGCCGATGCGGATCTACCCCGCCGTCCACTACACCATGGGCGGGCTGTGGGTCGATTACAACCTCATGAGCACCATCCCGGGACTCCATGTGATCGGCGAGGCGAACTTCTCCGACCACGGGGCCAACCGGCTCGGCGCGAGCGCGCTGATGCAGGGGCTGGCCGACGGCTACTTCATCCTGCCGGCCACGATCGGCGATTACCTCGCCTCTGCCAAGCTGGAGAAGATCGACAGCAACCACCCCGAGTGCCGCCTGGTCCAGGAAGAGACCACCCTGCTCACCCGGAAGCTGCTCGACATCCGGGGCAAGCGGACGGTGGATTCGTTCCACCGGGAGCTGGGCACGATCATGTGGAACCAGTGCGGGATGGCGCGAAACGCGGCCGGCCTGCGCGACGCCCTGGAGAAGATTCCCGCACTGCGGGAGGAATTCTGGGCGAACGTGAACGTCCCCGGCAGCGACGCGGAGCTCAACCAGGCGCTGGAGAAGGCGGGGCGGGTCGCCGACTTCCTGGAGCTGGGCGAGCTGATCTGCCGCGACGCGCTGCACCGGGAGGAGTCGTGCGGCGGGCACTTCCGGGAGGAACATCAGACCGATGAGGGCGAGGCGAAGCGGGACGACGAGCATTTCGCCTACGCCGCGGCGTGGGAATACGGCGGCCGCGACGCGGAGCCAAGGCTGCACAAGGAGCCACTGACCTTCGAGTACGTGCACCTGGCCCAGCGGAGCTACAAGTGAGCCTAGGCCCCACCATGAACCTGACGCTCCACGTCTGGCGCCAGCCTGCGCCGGACACGCCGGGACAGATGGTGCGCTACGAAGCGCGCGACATCGGCCCCGACATGTCGTTCCTCGAGATGCTCGACGTCGTCAACGAGCGGCTGATGGAGCGGGGCGACGCGCCCATCGCCTTCGATCACGACTGCCGGGAAGGGATCTGCGGCTCGTGCAGCCTGATGATCAACGGCGTGGCCCACGGGCCGAACCGGGGCACCGCCACCTGCCAGCTGCACATGCGGAGCTTCCGTGACGGCGACGTGATCCGGATCGAGCCCTGGCGGGCGAAGGCGTTCCCGGTCGTGAAGGACCTGATCGTGGATCGCAGGGCGCTGGACCGGATCATCGCGGCCGGCGGGTACATCACCGCGCCCACCGGCGGGGCGCAGGACGCCAACACCATCCTGATTCCCAAGCCCGACGTCGACACTGCCATGGACGCGGCCCAGTGCATCGGCTGCGGCGCCTGTGTGGCGGCCTGTCCCAACGGCTCGGCCTCGCTCTTCACCGCCGCCAAGATCACCCACCTCGGCCTGCTGCCCCAGGGGCAGCCCGAGCGGTTCGACCGCGCCCGCGAGATGGTCCAGCGGATGGACCTCGAAGGGTTCGGCCACTGCACGCTCTACGGCGAGTGCCAGGAGGCGTGCCCCAAGGCGATCAGCATCGATACCATCACGCGGATGAATCGCGACTTCCTCCGCGCCAGCCTGTCAGCCGGCCGGGCCGCCGTCGCCGAGTCCGACTGACGCGGGCCGCCGCGATCCTCCTCGGTCTCGCCCTGGGGGCGGCCGGGGCGGCGACCGCCCAGTGGCCTCCCCGAACCCGGTTCGCGGCCCAGGGCGTGGCCGCCTTCACCACCGTAAATCCCGTCCCGGGACGCGGCGGGCTCAGTGAGCTGCGGCTGGTCCAGCCCACCCTCATGGGCCGGGCCGACGGCCCGGCCGGCCTGAGTCTGCTCGCCACCCTCAACCTCGAGGGGGCGACCATTCCGGGAGGCGAGCTGACCCCCGGCGCCTGGGGTGAAGGCTTCGTGGATCGCCGCCACCCCCACACCTACCTCCACGAGCTGCTCCTCACCGCGGACGACGTCCTCCGCCTGGCCGACGGCCCCGCCCGGGTGTCCCTGGCCGTGGGAAAGGGCTTCGCTCCCTTCGGCACCGACGACCCCATGACGCGCCCGATCCTGCGCTACCCGGTGAACCACCACCTGGCGCAGATCCTGGAGCGGGCGGTTGCGATCGCCGCCGTTCGGTCGCATGGTCTCACCCTGGAGGCAGGGCTGTTCAACGGGGACGAGCCGGAGCGCCCGGGCCAGTGGCCCAGGGTCGGCCGGTTCGGGGACTCCTGGGCGGCCCGGCTCACGGCGGCGCCGGTCCCCGGCCTGGAGCTTCAGGGCTCGCACGCCGACGTGCACTCCCCGGAGCACCGGCCCGGATCCGGGACCGACCAGAGCAAGTGGAGCCTGTCGGCCCGGTGGGACGGCCCGATGGGCGGCCGCCGGACCTACGCACTGGTCGAGTGGGCCCGGTCCTCCGAGGCGGCAGGGTTCTTCGTCTTCCACAGCCTGCTGGCGGAAGGTGCATGGACCCTGGGGGCCCACCGTCTCCAGTATCGGTTCGAGCGCACCGAGCGCCCCGAAGAGCAGCGGATCTCGAATTTCCGGTCGCTGCGGCCCCACCTCGAGAACTCGATCTTCGGCATCACCCGGTGGACCATCCACACCGCGGGATATGCGGGACCGGAGCTGCGCCGGGGAGCGCTGGCGGTCCGCCCGCTGATCGAAGTCTCCTACGGCAGGATCGGGAAGGTCGGCGGCGGCGTGTTCGACGTCGAGCGGGTGTATGGCAAGCCGGACTTCTGGAGCGGGACGCTCGGCCTGAGGATCATCCTGGGCTCGGGCCACGATCGCATGGGGCGCTACGGGGCGGCACTGCCGGCCCACACTCATCAGCACGAGGACATGCCATGAGCGCAGGACCGAAGATCCGGGGCGTGCCGGCGGCGCCGCTGCTGGCGCTGGCCCTTCTAGGCTGTGGCAGCGATGACGATGGCGGACCGATCGAGCCGCCACCGCCGCCGCCACCCCCCGCGCTCACCCTCACCGTCGCCGGCGGGGGCAACAACGTGGAGGAGCGCTTCACCTCCGATCTCTGGATACATGGCGACTACGCGTACACCGGGACCTGGGGCTTCTCCCCAGGCGGTGGCGCGGTCGGCAACGCGCTCAAGATCTGGTCGGTCGCGGGCGGCGCCCCCGTGCTGGTGGACTCCATCGTCGTGCCTAACATCACCACGGTGAGCGACGTCGAGGTGAGCAGCGACGGCACGGTCCTGATGTTCAGCGCCGAGGGTGGGACCAACGCTGGACTCTACCTCTACGACGTCACCGATCCTCTCAATCCGGTGTTCCAGGACAGCGTGCTGGTCGCGAATGGTCTCCACACCGCGACCTTCGGGGAAATCGACGGCCGGCGCTACGCCTTCGCCGCGGAGAATCCTGGCGCGCCCGCGCTCCGGATCTTCGACGTGACCGATCCGGCCGCGATCGATCCAGTCGTGAGCGTGCCGATCGAGCCTCACTACGGGATCCACGACACTTATGTACGCGATGGGCTCGCGTTCGTCTTCGCCTGGGACGAGGGCGTGCGGATCTACGACGTGGGCAACGGCCTGAGGGGCGGGTCCCCTTCGGCGCCGGAGTTCGTGAGCCACCTGGTGACCGCCGAGGGCATCGCCGGCTCGCCCGCGGTGCACAACGGCTGGTGGTTCCACAATCCGGTCACCGACGAGGCCCGCTACCTCTTCATCGGCCAGGAGGGTCCCGGCGCGGTGGGAGCCACCGCCAGCGGAGACATCCATGTGGTGGACGTCTCCAACCCGTTCCAGCCCAGTGAGGTGGCGTTCTTCCGGCTGCCCGAGGCGGGCGCCCACAACTTCTGGATGGACGAAGACGCCCAGATCCTCTACGCCGCCTTCTACAACGGTGGCGTGGTGGCCCTCGACGTCTCCGGCGAGCTGAGTGGCGATCTCAGCGACCGGCTGCTCGCCCGGATCCAGCCCGGCGGGGCCGGCAATACCTACACCTGGGGCGTGATGCTGGCCAACGGCTCGCTCTACGCCAGCGACATGCTCAGCGGCCTGTGGCAGATCCAGGTGGACCAGCCGGCGCCCTAGACTGGGGCACGGCGGCGGGCCAGCGGTTGTTCTCCCGCGCGACGTCCGGGTACCGCGCGTCCGGATCGATGACGACCGCATTCACCTTCTTCGGTCCTGCCACGACCGCCGTGTAGCGGTTGCCGCCGAACCAGATCTCCACCGGCAGGGTGAGGCGCTGGGTCGAGCCGTCGTCCATCGTAAGCGCCAGGTCCACCGGCATCGGGATGCCACCAGCGCTCCGCAGGTAGATCCGTGACTCGACGCCCGCCGAGTCGGCGAGGGTGATCGAATCGACCGCCTGGTCGAGCTGCGCTGTCGTGTAGAGCCATCCCCGCCAGAACCAGCTCAGGTCCTCCCCGACACCGTCCTCGATCGAGCGGAAGAAATCGGCCGGCGTGGGATGCTTGTACGACCAGCGCCGGAAGTACTCCTTGAAGGCGGGATCGAACCGCTCCGGGCCGATCACCACGTCGCGCAGCAGGCGCAGCGCGAGCGAGGGCTTGTCGTACGCCGCCGGACTCACGAACGCCGGCGGGAGCTGGTCCGCGAAGGTCATGATCGGCCGCTCCTCGCCCGAGGTGGCCATCCGCAGATAGTCCCGGATGCTGCCCCGATGCTCCGGCGGCAGCCCGAAGCGCTTGATCCAGCTGTAGTAGTTCAGAAACTCGTTGAATCCCTCGTCCATCCAGGCATACCGCCGCTCGTTGGAGCCCACCACCATGGGGAACCAGGTATGGCCGAACTCGTGGTCGGTGACGCTGTAGAGGGTCTCCGGCGTGGGGCGGTTGCAGAACACGATCATGGGATACTCCATCCCTCCCTCGCTGCCGCGCACGTTGTTCGCGGTGGGGTAGGGATACGGCGCCCACAGGCTGGAGTTGGCCTCGATCGCGAACTTCCCGTACTCCGTCGCCTCCTTCCACAGCGGCTCGGCCGACGGCGGATAGAAGCTCATCGCGAGCGTCTTCCCGCCGTTCACGCTCACGGCGTCCCACACGAAGGTGCGTGACGCCGCCCAGGCGAAGTCGCGCACGCTGTCGGCGGTGAAACGCCAGGTGAACGTGCCGTAGCGGGTGGCCGGCCGCGATGCCGGGTCGCCCACCTCGTCAACCGCCCGAATCACCACGGTCTTCTCACTTTTGCGCGCCTCCGCCAGGCGGGACCGCTGGGTCGCGGTGAGCACCTCCGCCGGATTGCGCAGCACGCCGGTGGCCGCCACGATCATGTCCGCCGGCACCGTCAGACTCACGTCGAAGCTGCCGTACTCGAGATAGAACTCGCCCTGGCCGTAGTACTGCTCGGTGTTCCAGCCGCGCACGTCGTCATAGACCGCGAGGCGGGGATACCACTGCGCCACCTCGTAGGTGACTCCCCCGTCGATCTCCTCGATGCCCATCCTGCTGCGGTTGGGTCCGAAGGGGAACGACCACGCGATCTCGAGCACCTGCTTCGCCTTCGGCGCAAGGGGACGGGGGAGCGTCACCTTCATCACCGTTCCGTTGACCAGATACTCCAGCTGGGCTTCGGGCGCTGCGGGCCGGCCCCGGGCCGCCGCCGCCGCGGGCTGCGCGACCTTGAGCAGGCGGACGCCGCCCTCGGCGCCGTTGGCCCCGAATCGGCTCCGCGGATCGAAGACCCGGGACCCACGGCTCCGGCTGTTGAACGCGTTCTGGTCGAGCTGGAACCAGAGATACCGCAGCGTATCCGGCGAGTTGTTGCTGTAGGTGATGCGGGCCTCGCCCCGGACCGACCGGGTCACCGTGTCCAGGGTCGCCCGGATGGTGTAGTCGGCCCGCTGCTGCCAGTACCCGGGGCCGGGGGCGCCGCTCGCCGTCCGGATGCTGCTGGGCGCCGGGAGCTCGAGGCGCCGGAACGCCGACGTGTCGGGCGCGCCCGCGAGGGCCGATTGCTGGGCGGAGAGGACGGAGGCGGACAGAAGTGGCAGAAGCCAGAGACAGGGCCGCATGAGAATCCCTAGGCCGGAGGTGAGAGGGAAGCGGTGGCTGCAGTCTAGCGCCGGGCCCGGCCGGGTGGCAGGGACGGCGGACTATATTTCCGCCCACTCGATTCAGGGGGCACGATGCATCGGCGTGACGTGTGGACGGCGGTGGTGGTGTTGGCCGGATGGCCCGGGGCGGCAGCGGCACAGACTCCCGCCCGGGTGGCGTTCGACAGCGCGAAATACGCCTGGGAGGCGGGGCGCTACGTGGAGTCGCTGGAACGGCTGGAGCGCCTGCTGACCGGGCCCGGCCGCGACTCGCTGCTCGCACCGATCGCGCTCCTGACCGGCGAGCTCTACCGCACCCGCGAGATCGCGCTCGACGGCAACCATCCCCGCTGGAGCCCCGACGGCACCACGCTCGCGTTCGACATCGGCCCCGACTCGGCGCCGCGCTCGGTGCTGGTGAGCCTCGCCGACGCCGGCCCGCTGCGGGCCGACACCCTCGCCGGCTTCGCCGCGACGTTCGCGCCCGACGGCTCCGAGATCTCCTATGTCGCCGCCAGCGGCACAGCCGTGATCCGCCGCCCCAAGGCCGGGCCCGAACAGACCGTCGAGGTCTCCGGCGTGTTGCCGCTGGGGCTGGTGTATGCCGGCGACCAGGGTCCGCCCTACCTCCTCGGGACCACCGATCCATCCACCCAGATGGCCACGCTCTACCAGATCGGCTCGGGGCCACCGCAGCCGCTCCCCGGCGGCGAGCGGATCACCAGCCTCCCGCAGCGGGCCGCCGGAGGACGGCTGGTGTTCAGCAGCGCGGAATCCGGAGTCACCATCCGGGCCCCGAACGGCACCACCACCGCGCAGCGGGGGATCAATCCGGTGGTGAGTACCGACGGGAGCACCCTCGCGTTCATCGGCCGGGAGGGCAACGACTGGACGGTGATGCTCGGACCGATCGGCGGTCAGCCGCGGGTGCTGGCGCGCACGCCCTATCCGCTGGCCGCGCCCGCGATCTCGGAGAACGGCGCGCAGGTCGTGTTCCAGGGCATGCCTCGGGAGGACTGGGAGCTGTACACCGCGCGCACCGACAGCGGCGCGCCCCGGCGGCTCACCCACGAGATCCAGCACGACATTCAGCCTCAGTTCGTGAGCCAGGGCCGGATCCTCGGCGTGATGGGTGAGGGACGCCACCGGCGGAGCTATCTCTACGACGCCGCGACCGGCGAGCGCAGCCGCCTGTTCCACAACAACACGGTGCGCACCATCGCGCCGGAGTACGAGTGGGTACCCCGGTCCGACGGAAACGTGATCGCGATCGTGAGCGAGCGGGACGGCGATACGGTGTCTCCCGAGCGCGGGTTGTATCTCACCGACCTGCGGCGGCCGGTGAGCGGGGAAGAAGTGCTGGGCCGGGTGCGCGCCTCGCTGCGGGCCGAGCGCGAGCTGCGCCAGCGGGGCACCGCGATGTTCGCCCCGGTGGCGGCGCGGGTGCGCCCGATGGTGGCGGAGATCTCCTCGTCGCGGATCTACGAGTATGCCCGGACGCTGTACGGCTTCGATTCCAAGCACGTGACCCAGCTGGGGAACGCGCGGGCGGTCGCCTGGCTGGCGCAGACGCTGCGCTCGTTCGGGTACGAGCCGGAGCTGCAGTGGTTCGAGCCCTCGCCCGGGGTCCGCTCGGCCAACGTGGTCGCGACGCTCCGGGGCACCTCCGATCCCGGCGTGCAGTACGTCGTCGGCAGCCATTTCGATTCAGTGAAGGAAGGGCCCGGATCGGACGACAACACCTCCGGCACCACGGCGCTGCTGGAGGTGGCGCGGGTGATGGCGCGCCGGCCTCAGGCCGCCACGATCCGCTTCGTGTGGTTTACCTCCGAGGAGTCGGGGCTTCGCGGCAGCAAGGAATTCGTCCGGGTGGCCACCGCCGCGCGCGACCAGGTGGTGGGCGCGCTCAACAACGACATGATCGGCTGGGCCAACGACGACCGGCTGGACAACACGATCCGCTACGCCAACGCCGGCCTCCGGGATCTCCAGCACGCGGCGGCGTTCCTGTTCACCAACCTGATCACGTACGACGCGCACTACTACAAGTTCACCGACGCCCACTCGCTGGTCGACGGGTTCGGCGACGTGGTCTCCGGGATCGGCTCCTATCCGGTGCTGGGCAACCCCCACTACCACCAGCCGCACGATGTCCTGGAGACAGTGAACCACCGCCTGGTGGCCGAGGTCGGCAAGACGACACTCGCGTCGGTCGTGCTGATGGCGTCGAGCCCGAGCCGGGTCACCGGCCTCACCGCCGCCCGCGGGGCCGACGGCACGGTCGAGGCCACCTGGAAGCCGGCGCTGGAGCGCGGGGTGACCGGCTACCGGGTGCGCTGGGAGGACGGGGACGGCAAGACCGGAGGGCTTCGCGTGGTGCGGGCGCCGGCGGCGCGGCTGGCCGGTGTTCCGAAGGGAGCCACCGTCGCCGTGCGGGCGATCGGAGCGCAGGCACTGGAAAGCTGGGACTGGGCCAGGGCCACCCTGGCGGACTAGCGGCGCCCTAGAGGCGGGGCAGGGTCACCCCGCGCTGGCCCTGGTACTTGCCTTCCTTGTCGGCGTAGCTGACCTCGCAGATGTCGTCGGCGTCGGCCTCGAAGAAGAGGACCTGGCAGATCCCCTCGTTCGCATAGACCTTGGCGGGCAACGGAGTTGTGTTGCTGATCTCCAGCGTCACATGACCTTCCCATTCGGGCTCGAAGGGGGTGACGTTGGTGATGATCCCGCAGCGGGCGTAGGTGCTCTTGCCGACGCAGATGGTGAGCACGTTGCGGGGGATCCGGAAGTACTCGATCGACCGGGCCAGCGCGAAGCTGTTGGGCGGGACGATGCAGACCGGCCCCTCGAACTCGACGAAGCTCCGGGCGTCGAACTCCTTGGGATCGACCACCGCGCTGAGCACGTTGGTGAAGATCTTGAACTCCGGCGCGACCCGCATGTCATACCCGTAGCTGGACACCCCGTAGGAAATGACCCGGCGCCCCTGGGCGTCGGTCTGCCGCACCTGCCGCTCGGTGAACGGCTCGATCATGGCGTGTTGCTGGGCCATGCGGCGGATCCAGCGATCGGATTTTATGGACAAAGTGACTCCGCGGGGCAGCGGGGCAGCGGGGCAGCGGGACAGGCCCGCAGGAGGCGACAATATAGCGGCAAAATGGCGCGACCCGACAGCCGCCCCGCCGCCCTGCTGCCCCGCCGCCCCGCGGGTTGTCCTGACTTCATAACCGCCTTAGCTTCCACGCGATACGTCACCGACCACCCTCAACCGGACCCGCATGCTTCAGCCGTATCTTCCGGTCCTGCTCCTGGTCGCTTTTGTGATCGCCAACGCGATCATGATGCTGGCCGTCTCGCACGTCTTCTCCTCCTACCGCCGCACCCCGACGAAGATCGCGCCCTACGAGTCGGGCATGCCGGTGCTGGGCGACGCGCGCGAGCGGTTCTCGGTGAAGTTCTATCTGGTCGCGATGCTGTTCATCATCTTCGATATCGAGACCGTGTTCATGATTCCGTGGGCCGTGGCGTTCCGGCAGATGGGGGACATCGCGGGCCTGCTCATCATCGAGATGTTCGTGTTCATCGTCATCCTGGCGGTGGGCTACGTGTACATCTGGAAGCGTGGAGCATTGCAATGGGACTGACCAACCCCGCCGTGCAGAATCGCGGGGACGACACCACCACGATCGGCGCGGTGTCGCCCAACTGGGTCACCACCCGGCTGGACTTCCTCACCAACTGGGCCCGGGCCAATTCGCTCTGGCCGATGCCGTTCGGCACCGCCTGCTGCGCCATCGAATACATGGCGACGGCGGCGAGCCGGTTCGACATCGCGCGGTTCGGCATGGAGCGGCAGAGCTTCTCCCCCCGCCAGGCCGACGTCCTGATCTGCGCCGGCCGGCTGCCGTTCAAGCTGGCGCCGGTCATCCGCCGGATCTGGGACCAGATGCCGCAGCCCAAGTGGTCCATCTCGATGGGCGCGTGCGCGTCCTCCGGCGGGATCTTCGACAACTACTCGATGGTGCAGGGCATCGACACCATCATCCCGGTCGATGTCTATGTCCCCGGCTGCCCGCCCCGTCCCGAAGGCCTGATGTACGGGATTCTCCTGCTTCAGAAGAAGATCAAGGGCGAGAGCTTCACCGATCCGTCGCTCCGCGACGAGCAGCTGGTCGGTCCTTCCGGTCTCTTCCTCCCGGCCGAGCGGGTGGACGAGCTCTCGGAGCCCTTCGGCAACTCGGTCCAACAGACCCGTTCCGCATGATGAACGGCACCCACGGGAGCCTCATCCCTCGGTCGCTCCGCGCCCTCGGGATGAGGGTGCGATGAGCACCGTCTCCCCGTCCGTCGCCGCGCTCCGCGCCGAGTTCGGCTCCGCCATCGAGCGTCACCTGGTGAGCTGCGGCGACACCATCGTCCATGCCGCCAAGGCGCGGAGCCACGACGTGCTCGCCTGGCTGCGGGATACGCCGGGCCAGCAGTTCGACTACCTCACCGACGTGACCGCGGTGGAGTATCGCGATCCGGAGCGGGCGCTCGAGGTGGTCTATCAGCTCCGCTCGCTGGCGCGACGCGCCGACCTCCGGGTCAAGGTCACGCTCGACAAGCGGGAGCCGCTCGAGGTCCGTTCCGTCATCGACCTCTGGCGCGGCGCCGACTGGCTGGAGCGGGAGACCTACGACATGTTCGGCATCGTCTTCCTCGGCCATCCCGACCTGCGGCGGATCCTGATGTGGGAGACCTACGCCGAGGGCTACCCGCTGCGGAAGGACTTCCCGCTCCGCGGCCACTTCAGCCGTGCCGAGCAGACCCGGCAGGCCCTCGCCGCCAATCCCGAAGCCCACTATTCCCTGGAAGAGCTGTCCATCGCCGACGCGTTCGACGAGCTGCCACCCGACATGCGGGAGCGGCTCGCGCGGGGCGAGCGAGGGTTCCTGAAATGAGTCTCCGCACCGTGGAGATGGCGCTGGCCACCCCGGGCGTCGATCGCGAAGGCAACGCCACCCGGCTGCCGCTGGGCGCGCGGCGCCCCGCGCCCGGCACCTACGACGACGACTTCGGCGCCGAGCACATGCTGGTGAACATCGGGCCGCAGCATCCCGCGACCCACGGCGTGTTGCGCCTGGTCCTCGAGATGGAGGGGGAGACGGTCAAACGCTGTATCCCCCATCTCGGCTACCTCCATTCCGGCTTCGAGAAGCTGGGGGAGTACCGGCACTACAACCAGATCATCCCGCTCACCGACCGCACCGACTACCTCTCCCCCATGGCCAACAACGTCTGCCTCGCGATGGCCGTTGAGAAGCTCATGGGCATCGAGGTGACGGAGCGCTGTCAGGTGCTCCGGGTGATCGCCTGCGAGATGAGCCGGATCATCTCCCACCTGGTGTGGCTCGGCACCACCGGCATCGACCTCGGCGCCTTCACCCCGTTTCTCTGGTCGTTCCAGGAGCGGGAACGGATCTACAACCTCCAGGAGATGTGGACCGGCGCCCGCCTCACCACCAGTCTCACCCGGGTCGGCGGACTGATGGCCGACATCCCCGAGGGGTTCGAGGCCGGGCTGCGCGAGTTCACCCGCACCTTCCCCGACACGCTGCGCGAAGTGGACACCATGTTCACCCGCAACGCCATCTGGATCGGGCGCACCCAGGGCGTCGGCGTGCTGAGCGCGGAGGAGGCGACCAACTTCTCGCTTTCCGGACCGATGCTCCGGGCCAGCGGCGTGGACTACGACGTCCGCAAGGACCGCCCCTATCTCGGCTACGAGACCTACGACTTCGACGTCCCGGTCGGCGAGCACGGCGACATCTACGACCGCTACCGGATCCGCCTGGAGGAGATGTGGCAGTCCAACCGGATCCTGGAGCAGGCGCTCGACCGCCTCGCCGGGCTCGCCGGCGCGCCGATCAACGTCAGCGACCCGCGGGTGATCCTCCCGCCCAAGTCCCGGGCGATGAGCGACATGGAAGCGATGATCTTCCACTTCAAGCAGGTGATGGAAGGGGTGAAGCCGCCGGTCGGCGAGGCCTACCTCGGCGTGGAGAATCCCAAGGGCGAGCTGGGCTACTACTTCGTCTCCGACGGCACGGCCAAGCCGGTGCGGTGGCGGATCCGGCCCCCGTCGTTCATCAACCTGTCCAGCCTGCCGAAGATGTGCGAGGGCGCGCTGCTCTCCGACGTGATCGCGATCAACGCGAGCGTGGATATCGTGATGGGTGAGGTGGACCGGTGAGCGGGGCAGCCGCGCACGGGGCGGCGCATGACGCCCGATACGAACGGGTGTTCACCGGCCCGGCGCGCGCCCGGCTGGACCAGCTCTTCACCAAGTATCCCACCAAGCAGGCCTGTCTGCTGCCGGCGCTCTGGATGGTGCAGGAGGCGCGCGGCTGGATCTCGGACGACGCGGTCGCGGAAGTCGCCGAGGTGCTGGAGCTGACCCCGGCGTACGTGAAGGGCGTGGTGACGTTCTACACGATGTATCACACCCATCCCGTCGGGAAACACTTCGTGCAGGTCTGCACCACCAGCCCGTGCAACATCTGCGGCGCCGAGGACGTGGTGAAAGCGCTGCTCCGCGCCACCGGCTGCGGCGAGCTGGGCGCCACCAGTCCGGACGGCAAGTTCACCGTTATCGAGGTGGAGTGCCTGGGTGCCTGCGGCTTTCCGACGCCGATCCTGGTGGATGACGACTTCATCGAGGACGTCACTCCCGAAAAAGTCGATGGCATCGTGCAGAGGTACCGGTAATGGGCTACCCCCATCCCAGTCACCCGAAGGAAACCGTCGTTCTCTCCAAGCACTTCGGCGACCCGGAGGCCCGGAGCTACGCCGGCTGGGTGAAGCGCGGCGGCTACGAAGGCCTGCGCAAGGCGCTGGGGATGAGCCGCGAGGCGATCGTCGAGGAGGTGAAAGCCTCCGGTCTCCGCGGGCGGGGCGGGGCGGGGTTCCCGACCGGCCTCAAGTGGTCGTTCATGCCCAAAGAGGTGGCGAAGCCCCACTACCTGGTCTGCAACGCCGACGAGTCGGAGCCCGGCACCTTCAAGGACCGCGAGATCATGCGGTGGACGCCCCACGCGCTGATCGAGGGCTGCGCCATCGCCGCGTACGCCATCGGGGCGGAGCGCTGCTACATCTACATCCGCGGCGAGTTCACCGAGCCGTGGAAGGTGATGACCGCCGCGGTGGAGGAGGCGGCGGCGAACGGCGCGCTCGGCGGCAACGTGTTCGGGAGCGGGAAGCGGATCGAGATGGTGTTGCACCGCGGCGCGGGGGCGTACATCTGCGGCGAAGAGACCGCGATGATGAACTCCCTCGAGGGCAAGCGGGGCAACCCCCGCATCAAGCCGCCGTTCCCCGCGGTCGCCGGCCTGTTCGGCATGCCCACGACCATCAACAATGTCGAGACTCTCGCCGCGGTCCCCCACGTCCTCCAGCGCGGCGCCGCCTGGTACAAGTCGCTCTGCCTCGGCAACCCCAAGAGCACCGGCACCAAGCTGGTGTCGGTCTGCGGCCACGTGCAGCGCCCGGGGAACTACGAGGTGACGATGGGCACGCCGGTGCGGGAGATCCTGTACGACATGTGCGGCGGTCCCCCGCCGGGACGGACCTTCAAGGCGGTGATCCCGGGTGGCTCTTCGGTGCCGATCATGACGATGGCGGAGGCCGAGGCCGCGCTGTTCGATTACGAGGGGATCGTGGAGCAGGGCTCCATGCTCGGCTCGGCCGGCATGATCGTGATGGACGACAGCACCGACATGGTCTATCAGATCTGGCGCCTGGCCCGCTTCTACGCCCACGAATCCTGCGCCCAGTGCACCCAGTGCCGCGAAGGCACCGCCTGGACCACGAAAGTCCTGGAACGCATCCTCGCGGGGAAGGGCCGGCAGGAGGACTTCCAGCTCCTGCTGGACCTGGCGGACAACATGACCGGTAAGACCATCTGCGTGCTGAGCGACTCCTGCGCCGCGCCGGTGGTCAGCGGGATCAAGAAGTTCCGGTCGGAGTTTGAGGCGTACATTGCCGGGGCGCGCGTGCCGGCGATGGCGGCAGTTTGAATCTTTTGCGACAACCCAGGGAACAGTGATGGCCGACGAACTAGTCAACGTAACAATCGACGGAATGCCGATCGCCGTGCCGAAGGGCACCATGGTGATCGAAGCCGCCAAGCAGGCCGGCCTCCTGGTGCCCCACTACTGCTACCATCCCTCGCTGCCGTCCCCGGCGGTGTGTCGGATGTGCCTGGTGGAAGTGGAGAAAGCGCCCAAGCTGATGCCGGCGTGCGTGACCGCCGTGGCGGAGGGGCAGGTGGTGCACGTCAACAGCCCCTCCGCCAAGAAGGCCCGCGAGGGCGTGCTCGAGCTGCTCCTGATCAACCATCCGCTCGACTGCCCGATCTGCGACCAGGCCGGCGAGTGCGAGCTCCAGGACTACGTCTTCCAGGAGGGGCGCTCCGGCACCCGGTATGAGGAGTACGCCAAGCGCTACAACCCGGTCGAGGACTTCGGGCCCGACGTGCTCTACGTCCCCAACCGTTGCATCCTCTGCACCCGCTGTGTCCGGTTCATGGAGGACGTGGCCGACACCGCGGTGCTCAACGTCTCGGAGCGGGGCGACCGGGCGTTCATCGGGATCGCCGAGCAGCAGCGGCTGGACCACCCCTGGGCCGGGAACGTGGTGGATCTCTGCCCGGTGGGCTCGCTGCTCTCCAAGGACTTCCTGCACAAGGCGCGGGCCTGGGACCTGGACAAGAGCGCGAGCGTCTGCCCCGGCTGCACCCAGGGCTGCAACATCAACATCGACACCCGCGACGACGTCGTGGTCCGGATCCGGCCGCGGCCCAACCTCGAGGTCAACCGGCATTTCATCTGCGACTACGGGCGGATGAACTACCGCTGGATGAACCGGGGCGACCGGGTCGAGGCGCCGCTGGTGCGCGACGGCTCCCGGCATGTCGCCACCGACTGGGACACCGCGCTGGCGCGGCTCGACCAGGCCATCCGCGGCGCCACCGGCAGCGCGGTGATCCTCGCGTCCGGACGCGCCTCGCTCGAGTCGCTGGGACTGGTGCGGCGGATGCTGGACCGGGCGGAGCTGACCGCGGCGGTGCAGGTGCCGATTGGTGACGAGGCACCGCTCGCCGGCATTCCCAACCTCGCGCTCCGCCGCGAGCGGACGCCGAACCTGGCTGGCGCGACGCTGCTCGGCTACTCCACCGATTGGGCGGCGGCCTTGCGCGCGGTGCGCGGCGCCGGCCTGGTGGTCGTGCTCGATGCCGACCTCGGCGCCGAGGAGGAGGCCGCACTCGCCGGGGCCCAGGGCCTCGTGGTGCTGCTCGCCACGGTGATGCCGGAGACCCGCAACGCCGAGCTGATCCTGCCGGTCACCAACATGGCCGAAGAGAACGGCACCTACCTCAACCGCGACCGCCGGCTCCAGCGGTTCAACCAGGCCAAGGCGCAGCCCGGCATGGCCCGTCCGGCCTGGTGGGTGGCCGCCGAAGTGCTTGGCGGGCCCGAGCCCGATCCCTCGGCCCCTTCGACGGCGGGCGAGGCGTTCGCGCTGCTGGGAGACCATTGGGCGGCGCTGGCCGGCATCACCCACGACGACCTGGGCTACACCGGCCGGCTGCTGGCCGGCGCCGGGCAAGCCGGAGCGACCGCGGGGAGCGCGCGATGACCCCCGAGCTCAAGGGCTTCCTCCTGCTGAGCGCGGTGAAGATGCTGATCGTCTTCACCATCATCATGATCGGCGTCGCGCTCCTGACCCTGATGGAGCGCAAGGTCAGCGCCTGGATGCAGAACCGCCACGGACCCAACCGGGTCGGCTGGGCGGGGCTGCTGCAGCCCGCGGCCGACGGCGTGAAGAACATCCTGAAGGAGGAGACGCTGCCGGCACTGGCGAACCGCTGGCTCTTCACCTTCGCCCCGGCGATGTCCTTCATCCCGGCCCTGATGCTGTCGGCGGTGATCCCGTTCGCGGCCCCGCTGGCGGTGGATTTCGACTTCACCCTCGGCCCGCTGGGAAGGTTCGTGCACCACGGCCCGATGCCGATGGTCGTGGCCGACCTGCCGGTCGGCTTCCTCTTCGTCATCGCCATCAGCTCGCTCGGCGTGTATGGGATCGCCCTGGCCGGGTGGTCCTCCAACAGCAAGTACGCCCTGCTCGGCGGGCTCCGGGCCAGCGCCCAGATGATCAGCTACGAAGTCGCGATGGGGCTCAGCCTCATCCCGGTGCTGCTCATGTCCGGCGACGTGAGCTTCACGACCATCATCGCGAAGCAGCAGGCCGGGCTCTGGTACGTGATGCCGCTCTTCCTGTCGTTCTTCGTGTTCACCATCGCGGGCTTCGCGGAGACCAACCGGCTGCCGTTCGATCTCCCCGAGGCCGAGTCGGAGCTGATCACGGGGTATCACACCGAGTACAGCGCGATGAAGTTCTCCTTCTTCTTCATCGCGGAGTACGCCAACGTCGTGACGGTCTGCGCCATGATCACGACGCTGTTCTTCGGCGGATGGGACATCCCGTTCACCACCTGGGACCAGGCGGGCGGCCTGCTGGCCACCCTGGTGACCTGGCTGGTGTTCTTCCTGAAAGTGATGTTCTGGATCTTCGTGGTGATGTGGATCCGGTGGACGCTGCCGCGGTTCCGCTACGACCAGCTGATGTCGCTGGGCTGGAAGGTCATGATGCCGCTGGCCCTGGCGTACATCATGGTGATGTGCGGCGCGATGTACCTGGTGGAGCGCGTGCTGGGCATCACCGGGCCGGTGGCGTCGTCCCTGATCCTGTTCGCCCTCAACGTCGGACTCGGCTTCCTGGTGTTCGGCGTGCTCGACAGCGGCATCTTCATCCGGGGCTCCGGCCACCGGCAACAGGTTCTTCAGCAGCGCGGCGTGCGTGCCGCGGCGGCGGGCTGATGGCAATCGGTGTGAAGGTCCTCCAGCGCCCGGACAAGCAGGTCAGCTATGTCCGGGCGACGTTGAAAGGCATGGCCCTCACCTTCAAGCACATGTTCGAGAAGAAGGTGACCATGCAGTACCCGGAGCAGAAGAGCACCGACCAGGACCACGGGCTCGGCACGTACTCCCTGTCGCCCCGCTGGCGCGGCACCCACCGGATGCTGACCGACGAGCAGGGCCGCTCCAAGTGCGTGGCCTGCGGCCTGTGCCCGCAGATCTGCCCCGCCAACTGCATCAAGCTGATCCCGGGCGAGGACGAGCAGGGCAACCGGTATCCGCTGATCTACGAGATCGATGAGTTCCGCTGCATCTTCTGCGGCTACTGCCAGGAGGTCTGCCCCGAGGAGGCGATCCACGTCGGGGTGCACTTCGAGAACTCGGAGTACAGCCGGGGGCGGTTCGTGTACGATCTCGAGCGGCTCTCCTCGCAGACCCACGCCGTCTCCAGCCTCTGGGATCCGGCCGATCCCGAGGGTGAATAGATGACCGAGGTGGTCTTCTACATCTTCGCCGCCTTCGCGGTGGCGGCGGCGGCGATGTGCATCCTCTCCCGCAGCGCCATGTCCGCGGTCCTGTGGCTCACGGCCACGATGCTGGCGCTCGCCGCGATCTACGTCCTGCTCAACGCCCAGTTCGTGGCGGCCATCCAGGTGCTGGTCTATGCCGGCGCGGTGATGGTGCTGTTCCTCTTCGTGGTCATGCTGCTCAACCTGGGGCACCCCACGACCGATATGCGGGGGCCCGCGGCCGTGGCGACGACGGTGGTGATCGCCGGCCTGCTGGCGATTCAGCTCTTCGCCCTGTGGCAGTACTCGCCCGACCGGCTGGCGAGCGAGGTGGCCCAGGCGCCCGAGTTCCGGGACCCCGCCACCCTCTTCACGGCGGGGCAGGCGGCCCAACAGGAGGCGCTGAGCCGAGGGGTGGTGGGCGCGGTCGCCGCGCCGCTGTTCCAGGTCTATCTCGTTCCCTTCGAGATCACCTCGATTCTGCTCCTCGCCGCCATCGTCGGCGCCGTGGTGCTGGCCAAGCGGAGGATCTGATGACCGCTAGCCTGGCCCCGCTGCTTGGGCCCGCGCTCGGACTCTCGGCCATCCTGTTCAGTCTCGGCGTGGCGGGCGTGCTCCTGCGGCGCAACGCCATCGTGCTGTTCGTGTGCATCGAGCTGATGCTGAACGCGGTGAACCTCTCCTTCGTCGCGTTCGCCCAGCTGCACGGGGCCAGCGGCCAGGTGATGGTCTTCTTCGTGATGACGGTGGCGGCCGCGGAGGCCGCGGTCGGCCTCGCGATCATTCTCGCGATCTTCCGGCACAAGCAGTCGGTCGATCTGCAGAACATCAATCTGCTTCGGGGCTGATGCTCGCATCCCATTGGGTCTGGCTCGCCGTGGCGCTCCCCCTCGCCGGGTTCCTCGTCAACGGAGCCCTGGCACTGCGGCGCGCGCCGGCCACCGCCGTCGTCTCCGCCGTGGGCCCCGGCGTGCTGTGCGCCGCCTTCCTCGTATCCATCGGGGTCTATCTCGGCCTGCTGGCGCATCCGCCGCACCAGCCCGAGATCGTCCGCCTCTGGTCCTGGATGCCGGCCGGGGCGCTCCAGCTCGACCTCGCGTTCCAGGTGGATCAGCTCTCGGTGGTCATGCTCCTGGTGGTGACCGGCGTCGGGAGTCTGATCCACATCTTCAGCGTCGGGTACATGCGGACCGATCCGGGCTACGCCCGGTACTTCTCGTATCTGAACCTGTTCGTGGTCTTCATGCTGGTGCTGGTGCTCGGCGCCAGCCTGCCGGTGCTCTTCATCGGGTGGGAGGGCGTGGGTCTCTGCTCCTACCTCCTGATCGGCTTCTGGTTCAGCGACAAGGCCAACGCGGACGCCGGCAAGAAGGCGTTCATCATGAACCGGATCGGCGACTTCGGGGTCCTGGTCGCCATGTTCTTCCTCTGGCGGGAGCTGGGGACGCTGGACTTCACCGGCATCGCGGCCAAGGCGCCGGGCGGGCTCGAGGCCGGGGGCGCGATCGTCACCGTGATCACCCTGGCGCTCTTCCTCGGGTGCACCGGCAAGTCGGCGCAGATTCCGCTCTACACCTGGCTTCCCGACGCGATGGCCGGCCCCACGCCGGTCTCGGCCCTGATCCACGCGGCGACGATGGTGACGGCCGGCGTCTACCTGGTCGCGCGGACCAACGTGCTCTTCGCGATGGCTCCGGTCTCCAGCGCGGTGGTCGCGGGCGTCGGCGCGGTGACCGCGCTCTTCGCCGCCACGATCGCGCTCAAGCAGTACGACATCAAGAAGGTGCTGGCCTACTCCACGGTGTCCCAGCTCGGCTACATGTTCCTCGCCGTGGGCTCCACGGCGTACGCCGCCGGCGTCTTCCACCTGGTCACCCACGCCTTCTTCAAGGCGCTCCTCTTCCTGGGGTCGGGCAGCGTGATCCACGCGATGCACCACGCCTACCACGCCACCCACTCGCACGACGACGCCCAGGACATGCGCAACATGGGCGGGCTGCGGCAGTACATGCCGCTGACCTTCTGGCTGATGACCATCGCCACCCTGGCGATCGCGGGAATTCCGCCGCTGTCCGGCTTCTTCTCCAAGGATGAGATCCTGGCGTCGGCGTTCGCCCGGGCCGAGCAGATGCCGGTCTATTACCTCTTCTACGCCTGCGGCCTGCTGGCGGCGCTCCTCACCGCGTTCTACATGGCCCGGCTCATCGCCATGACCTTCCTCGGCGAGAACCGGACCGGCACGGAGGAGCGGCGCCACCTGCATGAAGCGCCCTGGGTCATGACCGGGCCGCTGGTGGTGCTCGGGATCCTCTCGGTGATCGGCGGGGTCATCAACCTGCCGACCTTCGTCGGCGGCCACCACGCGCTGGAGCGGTGGTTGGAGCCGGTGACCGCGCCGGCCGCGGCGTTCGCCCGTCTCGAGCTGCCCCACGGCTCCACCGAGTACCTGCTGGTCGCCGGCGCGATCCTGATCGGCGTGGTCGGACTGGTGCTCGGCTTCCGCGCCACGCTCGCCCGGCGCATTCCGGTCGCCCGCGAGGCGCCGGAGGACACCGGCCTCGGGCTGGTGCTCAACCGCAAGTACTACATCGACGAGCTGTACGACGCGGTGGTCGTGCGGCCGCTGGTCTGGCTCTCGCGGGTGGTGCTGTGGAAGGGCGTCGACCAGGGGGGCATCGACGGGGCGGCGGTGAACGGCAGCGCCCGCCTTTCCCGCGGGCTCGGCTGGTTGGGCAGCCGGCTCCAGACGGGGCAGGTGGGGGTTTACGTGGTGCTCTTCGTCGTCGGCGCGCTGTGGATTCTCCGCGCCGTGATCCGGTGATGCCGTCATGACCGAGTTCCTCGACTCGATCGGCTACGGGCAGTGGATCCTCCACGCCCTCGTGCTGCTTCCGCTGCTCGGCGTCGTGCCGATCCTGCTGGGGCCGGAGAGCACCGCCAAGCGGACCGCGCTGGGCATCACGGTGCTGGAGCTGGTGCTCTCCCTGGGCCTCTGGTGGGCGCTCGACCCCAACCGGGGCACCCTCCAGCTGGTCTCCAGTTCCCCATGGATTCCGAACTGGGGCATCAGCTACCGGGTCGGGATCGACGGCATCTCCCTGGTGATGGTGCTGCTCACCACCGCGATCATGCCGCTCAGCGTGCTGGGCAGCTACCAGTACATCACCCGGCAAGAGCGGGGCTTCTACGCCCTGATGCTCACCCTGCTGACCGGACTGATCGGGGTGTTCATCGCGCTCGATCTGTTCGTCTTCTACATCTTCTTCGAGGTGATGCTGATCCCGATGTATTTCATCATCGGGATCTGGGGCGGCGCCAACCGGCTCTACGCCGCGATCAAGTTCTTCATCTATACCATGGCCGGCTCGCTGCTGATGCTGGTGGCGATCGTGGCCCTGGTGTGGCAGGTGGAGCGGGCCACCGGTCAGATCTCGTTCTCCTACGACTACCTGCTGGCAAATGCGCATGCGGCGGGGCCGCTCGCGCCCTGGCTGTTCGCCGCCTTCGCGATCGCCTTCGCCATCAAGGTCCCGGTGTTCCCATTCCACACCTGGCTGCCCGACGCGCATGTCGAGGCGCCGACGGCGGGCAGCGTGCTCCTGGCCGCCGTCATGCTGAAGATCGGGACCTACGGATTTCTCCGATTCGCCATCCCGTTCTTCCCCCAGGTGGCGCTGAGCCCGGCGGTCGCCCGGCTGGTCGTGGTGCTGGCGGTCATCGGCATCATCTACGGCGCGCTGGTCGCCATGGTGCAGCCGGACATCAAGAAGCTGGTCGCCTACTCCTCGGTGAGCCACCTCGGCTTCGTCATGCTGGGCATCTGGGGCGGGACGCTCCAGAGCGTGCAGGGCTCGCTGATGATCATGATCAGCCACGGCTTCTCCACCGGCGCGCTCTTCCTCCTGGTCGGCATGATCTACGAGCGGCGCCACACTCGCCTGATCGCCGACTACGGCGGGATCGCCCGGGTCGTGCCCCTCTTCAGCCTGGTGCTCACGGTGGTGGCGCTCTCGTCCATCGGGCTCCCCGGGCTCAACGGATTCGTGGGTGAGTTCCTCGTGCTGCTGGGCAGCTTCGAGGCCTTCCCGCTGGCCACCGTCCTGGCGACGACCGGCGTCATCTTCGCCGCCGCGTACCTGCTCTGGGCGCTCCAGCGGATGATCTTCAACCGGCTGGACAATCCGGAGAACGAGCGTTTGACCGACCTGACCGGCCGCGAGATCGCGATCATGGTGCCGCTGCTGATCGGCATCGTCTGGCTCGGCCTCTATCCCGCGCCGGTGCTGCGGCGCATGGAGCCGGCCGCCAAGCGCTATCTCGAGCTGACCCAGCCGGCGGCGGGCACCTCGCCGATGGCGGCGACCGGCTCCGCGATCGAGGTCCGGCCATGAACCCGATCGATCTGGGATCGCCGCTAGGCGTCGCGACCGCGCTCGGCCCCGAGATCTTCCTCTCGGCCTGGGCCCTGGTCGTGCTGCTGGTGGTGAGCTGGCGGCACACCACGCCGGCGGACAGCCGGCTGGCCGGGTGGCTCTCGCTGGCGGGCCTGCTGATCACCCTCGCGGTCCTGGCCGCGCTCTGGGTCGGCGGGGCGGTGCCCGAGGGCCTGCCGCAGATGGTGGCGCTCGATCCGTTCCGCTACGGCGCCTCCGGGATCGCGCTCCTCGCCGCGGCGGCGACCGTGCTGCTGTCGCTCGGCTACCTGGAGCGGGAGCGGATCCTCGCGCCGGAGTATTACCCGCTGGTGCTGCTGGCCACGGCCGGGATGATGTTCCTCGCCGGGGCGGAGGACCTGATCGTCCTCTTCCTGGGTCTCGAGGTCATGTCGGTGGCGGTCTACGTGCTGGCGGGCTTCAACCGCACCGATCCGTTCTCCTCCGAGGCCGCGCTCAAGTACTTCCTCATCGGCGCCTTCGCCTCGGGGTTCCTGCTCTACGGCATCGCGCTGGTCTATGGCGCCACCGGCACCACCAACATGTCGCTGATCGGGGCCCAGCTGTCGGGGCGGGACCTGCCGCTCATGGCCGCGCTCGGGCTCGGCATGCTGCTCATCGGCATGGGATTCAAGATCTCCGCGGTACCGTTTCACATGTGGGCCCCCGACGTCTATGACGGCTCGCCCACTCCGGTCACCGCCTTCATGGCGACGGGCGTCAAGGCCGCCGCGTTCGCCGCGCTGATGCGGCTCCTGTTGGAGTCGTTCCCCGGCGCGGTGGAGCTCTGGCGGCCGGTGATCTTCGGCCTGGCCGTCGCCTCGATGGTGGCGGGCAACCTCATCGCGCTGGCCCAGCCGTCGCTGAAGCGCATGCTGGCCTACAGCTCGATCGCCCACGCCGGCTACATGCTGGTGGCGGTCTGGACCGGCACCCACGCCGGCGCCGGCGCGCTGCTCCTCTATCTGCTGGCCTACGGGATCACCACGCTCGCCGCCTTCGGGTTCCTGACGGCGCTGGGGCGGGGCGGCGAGCGCGAGGTGACCTACGACGACATCGCCGGCCTCGCCGCCGGCCGGCCGCTGCTCGCGTTCGGCCTCAGCGTCTGCATGCTGTCGCTGCTGGGGTTCCCATTCACCGTGGGCTTCATCGGCAAGTGGTACATCATCACGGCCACCGTGGCTGAAGGGCAGATCCTGCTGCCGGTGATCCTGGTGGTCACCAGCGTGCTGTCGGCGGGCTACTACCTCCCGGTCATCATGGCGATGTACATGCGGCCGGCACCGAGCGGCGCGCCGCAGGCGGGGGTAAGCTTGAGCCCGACCGCGGCCGGGGCCATCGCCCTGTCGGTGGTCGCGGTGCTCCTCTTCGGCCTCTGGCCCGCGCCGCTGCTCGATGTGGCGGGCGCCAGCGCCAGCGCATTGACCCAGTCCGCACTGCCCATGGCGGGCCGATGAACGTTCCCAAGTCGATCTTTCGCCAGTACGACGTCCGCGGCCTGGTGGACTCCCAGCTCACCCCGGAGTTCGCCCGGGCGCTGGGCCGCGCTTTCGCCACGGTCGCGTGGGAGCGGGTGGGCCACGCGCCGGTCATCGCCGTCGGGCGCGACAACCGCCCGTCGGGTCCCGCGCTCTCCCAGGGCATCCGCCAGGGCATCGCCGACGCCGGCGGCACCGCGGTCGATGTCGGGACCTTGCCCACGCCCGCGCTCTACTTCGCCGTCTCCGCACTGAAGACCGACGGCGGGGTCCAGGTCACCGGCTCGCACAATCCGCCCGAGTTCAACGGGTTCAAGATGGTCCTGGCGGGCGAGGCCTTTCACGGAGAGGAAATCCTCGGCCTCTGGGAGCTCATCGTCGCCGAGCGCTGGCGCAGCGGGGCGGGGAAGGAGACCTCCGACAACTCCGTGCTCCGGCGCTACCGGGATGGGATCGTCGAGCGGCACAAGCTCCAGCGGCCGGTGAAGGTCGTGGCCGACTGCGGCAACGGCGTCGGCAGCGTGATCGCGGTCTCGGTGCTCCAGGCGCTCGGCGCGGAGGTGACGCCGCTCTTCTGCGAGTCGGACGGCACCTTCCCCAATCATCACCCCGATCCCACCGTGCCGGAGAACCTGGAAGACCTCCAGGAGGCTGTGCGCCGCACCGGCGCCGAGCTGGGCATCGCCTTCGACGGCGACGCCGACCGGATCGGGGCGGTCGATGAGAACAGCCGCATCATCTGGGGCGATCAGCTGCTGGTGATCTTCGGGCGCGACGCGGTGACCCGGTTCGGCCCCGGCACCCCGGTGATCTTCGACGTGAAGTGCTCCGAGGTGCTGCCCACCGCGCTGGAACAGGCGGGGGCCAAGCCGGTGATGTGGAAGACCGGCCACTCGCTCATCAAGGCCAAGATGAAGGAGCTGAACGCGCCGCTCGCCGGGGAGATGAGCGGGCACATGTTCTTCGGCGGCGACTACCTCGGCTTCGACGACGCCGTCTTTGCCGCGGCGCGGCTGCTCGAGATCGTGAGCCGCAAGCCGTTCGGCCTCGCGACCCACCTGGCCGATCTGCCCGAAACCTACGCGACCCCCGAGATCCGGGTCGAGGCGCCGGAGGAGGAGAAGTTCGCCATCGTGGAGCGGGCGGCGGCGTATTTCGCGGCGAAGTACCGGGTCAACACCATCGACGGGGTCCGCATCACCTTCCCCAAGGGCTGGGGACTGGTGCGCGCCTCGAACACGCAGGCGGTGCTGGTGCTGCGGTTCGAGGCGACCGATTCCGAGGCCCTGGACGCCTACCGCGGCGAGGTCGTCGGCTGGCTCGCCGGGCAGGGCGTTCGCGCATAGCCCGGTGACCCGACGCGGTCGCCGGTGGATCGCCGCGATCGCCGGCGTCGTCGCCCTCCTCTTCATCGGGCGCTGGGCCGCGGGCCTGCTGGCCGACCGCTGGTGGGCCGCGCAGATCTCTCCCGCGGCCGTCGATTTTCTCACCGACTGGCACATCCTGCGCCTCACGCTCGACCTCGCCGGCTTCCTCCTCGCCGCCGCCTGGTTCATCGGCCATCTCCTGCTGGTCTATCGCGCCGTCGGGTCGGTGCAGGTCCGCCGCAACGTGGCCAACCTCGAGTTCCGCGAAGCCCTCACGCCGGGGATGCTGCTCGGGCTCGCCGTCGGCTCGGGCACCCTGCTCGGGCTCCTGGTCGGCACCGGCGGCGCCGAGCGCTGGCAGCAGGTCGCCCTCGCCTGGCAGGGCGTGACCTACGGGATCATCGATCCGCTGCTCCAGAACGACGTCGGTCTCTACGTGGCGCAGCTCCCGGCCTGGCGGCTGGCCCACGGGTTCGCGCTGCTCCTCGTCACCCTCGCGCTCAGCCTGGTCCTCGCGCTGTACGTCTTGGTCGGCGCGGTGCGGTGGATGGAAGGCCGTCCGGCGATCAACGACCACGCGCGCGGCCACATCGGCTGGCTGCTCACCGCGCTCGCGCTCACCCTGGTGTGGGGCTACATGCTCGAGCCCTACGAGATGGTTGCCGGGCTGGACCGGGCGGTGGATCGCTCCACCTGGAACGCGACCACGCTGGTGTCGCCGATTCTGGTCGGCGTGGGCCTCGCGACCGCCGGCCTCTCCGCGGCGTGGGCGCTGCGGCCCCGTCACGCGTTCGCCGCCGCGGGTTGGATCGTGCTCTCGTTCGCGTCGCTCATCGGCCACTGGATGGTGCCGCCGGCGATGGGCGGCAAAGGGGAAGCGGCCGCGCCGCCGGAGATGGTGGAGCGGCTCAACCGGCTGGCGTACGACCTCGAGGGCATGGCCGAGGGCCGGATCGCGGCGCCGGGAGATCCGGAGCCGCCGCGGGTCCCGTCGCTCTGGTCGGTCGAAACCATCGGCCAGCTCGCCGCGGCCGATTCCAACGAAGTGCTCGCGGTCGACCCCGCGGTGCTCACGGTCCGGGGGCGCCCCCGCCCGGTGTGGCTCGCGGTCCGCGCCGCGCCCGGCGGACGGTCCGCGCTGGTCGCGATCGCCGACGATCGCGCCGGGCCCGCGGGCCAGCCGCTCTTCTATTCCTCGGGCGATACGGTGCCGGGCACCGATCGCGGGGAGTATCTCGACCTCGGCCTCGACGGGTTCCGCCCCGACGCGCCGCTGTACCGTCTGGATGGCACCGACCGGAAAGGCATCCCGGTCGGCGGCTGGATCCGGCGCACCATGCTGGCCTGGGCCCTCCAAGCCGGCGGACTGCTCCGCCAGATGCCGGCTGCCACCCGCCTCGACTGGCGCCTGGCGCCCACGGAACGGGTCGCGGCCCTGGCGCCGTTCGCCCGCTGGGGCGAGCCGGTGCCGCGGGTGGTGAACCGGGGACTCGTCTGGCTGGTCGACGGCTACGTGGCCCCGCGCACCTTCCCGCTGAGTGTCCACGTGCGCTGGCGCGGCCGCGAGATCGGCGCCCTCCAGGCCGGCTTCCTCGCCACGGTCGATGGGACCACCGGTGCCACCCGGATCTACCTCCGCCCGGGCGTCAACGGATTGGCCGCCGCCTGGGCCGCCGCCGCCGGCGGGCTGGTCGAGCCCGCGTCGGCGATCCCGGAGGCGGTCCACCAGGCCGCACCGTACCCCCTCGAGCTCTTCCGGGCCCAGGCGAGTTACCTGGAACAATCCGTTCCGGCGCTCGGCACCCTCGGGGGCGGTCCCGGATCGCGCCGGGGAGAGGCGCCCGCGGCGGATGTCGGCTGGGCGCCGGACAGCACCGCTCCGGGTCGGGTGGCGGTGTTCGAGCGCGCCGGCGAGCGCCGCGTCGGGGCGATGCTGACCGGATTCGGGGTGGCGCCCGGACAGCTCCGCCTGGTGCGCGTCGATTCGGCCGCTTCCCTCCAGAGCCGCACCGCGCTGGAGAGTCGCTGGAGTCACTTCGCGTCGTACGATGCCCTGGGCGACTCGATCGCCGACGACGGCGGCAAGCTGGAGCGGGGGCCGATCCACGTGTCGGCCGGGAGCGGGTGGCTGGTCGCCTACCAGTCCCACTTCGCCCGCGACGCGCGGGGTGACGTCGCGCTGTCGTGGATCAGCGTCGCCGCGACCGGCGACCGGGTCGGCGCGGGGCGCAGCTTCCAGGAAGGGTGGAGCAATCTGCTCGGCGCCGCGGTGCCGTCGATCGCGGGAGCGGCGCAGGCCACCCGGCTCGAGGAGGCGCGCCGGCTGCTGGAACGCGCCGATTCGGCGCTGCGCGCGGGCGACTGGACGGTCTTCGGACAGACCTGGCGGAGCCTGCGCGATGCACTTGGATTGCCGCCTGATACCGCGGTCCCATGAGCTTGCTCGCCCTCTGGGGCAGGACTAGCTTGCAGCGCGTTTTCGGCCGGGGCCGGCGATGAGCACGGCCGTGCTGGCGTTCGGCGGCAACGCGCTCTCACGGGCCGACGAGCCGGCGACCATCGCCAATCAGTTTCGCCATGCGCGGGAGAGCATGGCCGCGGTGGTGGCCCTGGCCCGGGATGGGTGGCGGATCGTGATCGTGCACGGCAACGGTCCCCAGGTGGGGGACTCGCTGGTCCGCAACGAGGCCGCCCGGCGCACCGTCGAACCGCTCCCCCTCGGAGTGCTGGTGGCGGAGACGGCCGGCTGGATCGGCTACATGCTCCAGCAGTCGCTCCAGAACTCGCTGGCCTCGGCGCGGGTGCGGCGCGACGTCGTCACGGTGGTCACCCAGACCCTGGTGGACCGCTACGACCCGGCACTCGGCCTGCCGACCAAGCCGATCGGGCAGCCGCTCACCGAGGCCGAGGCCGAGCGGCTCAGGGAGGCGGGAAGGGCGGTGGGCCGTGACGGCGCCGGCAACTGGCGCCGCGTCACCACCAGTCCGGTGCCGCTCGGCGTGGTGGAGTTTCCGGTAATCCGGCGGCTGCTCGAGCAGGACACCATCGTGATCGCGGCGGGCGGCGGAGGGCCGCCGGTCTACGACGATCCGATCCTCGGACTCGAAGGCGTCGATGCGGTGGTAGACAAGGATCGGGTGGCGGCGGTGCTCGCGCGACAGCTCGAGGCCGATGTCCTCATGATCCTCACCAACGTCGAGGCCGTCTATGAAGAATGGGGAACGCCGGCGGCCAGGCCGATCCGCCGCATGGCGGTGTCCCGGGCCGACGAGATGATCGCCGCCGGCGCGTTTGACGCCGGCGGCATGCGGCCCAAGGTCGAAGCGGCGGCCGGGTTCGTCCGCTCGGGCACCGGCCGCGCCGTCATCGGGCACCTGTCTTCGGGCCCCGCCGCTCTGCAAGGCGAAGCGGGCACTACGATCGTGAGGGACCAGTGAATCTGCACGAATACCAGGCGCGCAACCTGCTCAAGAACGTCGGCATTCCGATGTTCGACGGCGACGTGGCATCCACGCCGACCGAGGCCGAGGCGATCGCCCGGCGCATCGGCGGCACGGTGGTAATCAAGGCCCAGGTGCACGCCGGCGGGCGGGGCAAGGCCGGCGGCGTCAAGCTGGCCCGGAACCCGGCCGAGGCGGCCGACGAGGCCGCCCAGATCCTGGGGATGACCATCAAGGGGCTCACGGTCCACAAAGTCCTGGTGGTTCCGGCCGCGGAGATCGCGACCGAGAGCTATCTCGGCCTGATCATGGACCGGGAGAGCCAGCGGCCCGTCTTCATGGTGAGCTCGGCGGGCGGGGTGGATATCGAGGAAGTCGCGGCGAAGACGCCGGAAAAGATCGTGCGGCTGGCGGTGGATCCGACGTACGGCCTCTTCCCCCATCAGGCGCTGTCCCTCGCCTTCGTGCTCTTCCGCGAGTTCGCCCAGGTGAAGGCGGCCGCGAAGATCATCGAGCAGCTCTACCGGGCCTTCATCGACAACGGCGCGTCGTTGGCCGAGATCAATCCGCTCGTCACGACGCCGGACGGCAAGGTCCTGGCGCTCGACGCCAAGATCGTGGTGGATGACAACGAGCTGTTCTGGCGCCCCGACCTCGGCGTGCTGCGCGACGATTCGGCCGAGGAGCCCAGCGAGGCCGCCGCCCGGCGGGCCAACCTGTCCTTCATCAAGCTGGACGGCGACGTCGGCTGCGTAGTGAACGGCGCCGGGCTCGCGATGGCCACCATGGACCTGGTGAAGTACTACGGCGGCGAGCCGGCCAACTTTCTCGACATCGGGGGCAGCTCCAGCCCGGAGAAGGTGATCAACGCGCTCAAGATCATCACCGCCGATCCCCACGTGAAGGCCATCCTCTTCAACATCTTCGGCGGCATCACCCGGACCGACGACGTGGCCAACGGCATCGTCGCGGCCACCCAGCAGTTCAAGGTCAAGGTGCCGATCGTCATCCGCCTCACCGGAACCAACGAGGCCGAGGCGTTCAAGATCCTGAACGGGGTCGGGATGACCGCGCTGAGCGACATGGACGAGGCGGTGCAGCGGGTGGTGAAGCTGGCGAAGGAGGCCGCGTGAGCATCTTCGCCGACGCATCGACCCGGCTCGTCATCCAGGGCATCACCGGCCGGGAGGGCTCGTTCCACGCCCGCCAGATGATCGAGTATGGGACCCAGGTCGTCGCCGGCGTGACGCCGGGCAAAGGCGGCCAGACCTTCGAGGGGAAGGTCCCGATCTTCAACACGGTGACCGAGGCGGTCGGCGCCACGGGAGCCAATGCCTCGGTGATCTACGTGCCACCGATGGGCGCGGCGGCGGCGGTGATCGAGGCGGCGGATGCCGGCATCCCGCTGGTGGTGTGTATCACCGAGGGCATCCCGGTGATTCACATGAGCCGAACGATGCCGTTCGTGCGGAGCCGCGGCGTCAGGCTGATCGGCCCCAATTGTCCCGGTCTCATCACCCCGGGAACGAAGACCAAGATCGGCATCATCCCGGGCAACATCTGCACCGGTGGCCGCGTGGGGCTGGTGTCCCGCAGCGGCACCCTCACTTACGAGGTGGTGAACCACCTCACCCGGAACGGGATCGGCCAGAGTACCTGCGTCGGCATCGGCGGCGACCCGATCATCGGGACCAACTTCATCGACTGCCTCGCCGCGTTCCAGGACGATCCCGCCACCGACATGATCGTGATGATCGGCGAGATCGGCGGCACCGACGAGCAGAACGCCGCGGCGTTCGTCAAGGAGAAGGTGTCCAAGCCCGTGGTCGGCTTCATCGCCGGCCAGACCGCGCCGAAGGGCCGGCGCATGGGTCACGCGGGCGCCATCATCTCCGGATCCTCGGGCACCGCCGAAGAGAAGCTCGCCGCCTTCGAGGCGGCGGGCATCGGGATCATGCGGCGGCCGGTCGATGTGATCGAGCTGCTGAAACAGAAGGGCGTGAAAAGCAAAAAGTGACAAGGGAGGCTGTGTTGCCACTCACCCTGGCCATCGTAAAGCCCGACGCCGTCGCCGGCGGCAAGACCGGCAAGATCGTCGCCCACCTGGAGCAGGCGGGCTTCGTGGTTCGGGCTGCCCGGATGGCGCGGCTCACGGAGGCTCAGGCGGGCGCCTTCTATGAGGTGCACCGCGGCCGCCCGTTCTACGGGGAGCTGGTCAAGTTCATGACCAGCGGTCCCTGCCTGCCGTTGGCGCTGGAGCGGGCCGACGCCGTCGCCCACCTTCGCGGCGTCATCGGCGCCACCGATCCCGCCGAGGCTGCGGCCGGGACGATCCGGAAGCTTTTCGCGGAGTCGAAGGGCCGGAACGCCATCCATGCCTCCGACAGCCAGGAGAACGCCGACCGAGAGGTTCGCTTCTTCTTCCCGGAAGCGGAGCTGGCGGGGCTCTGGGGAGAATGACGGGAACGCGGTAGCGTTTCCACCTTTCCCCGGGCACTTTTCACCCGCTCGGGGTTGTGCCAAGTCGTTGTCCCGACTAATTTAAGCGGCTATGCTGCGCGTGGACATTCGAGATCTTCAGCGGGGTCCGGTGGCAACGGTCGGCCATATCCCGCCGGAAGATCCGACCTTCGAAGGGCTCGGCCTCCACTTGGTGGGGCCGGTGTCGGTGCAGGGCCACCTCCAGGCCACCGGAGACGGCGAGTACCTCTGGCGCGGTGACGTCCACGGCGTGGTTCGCGGGGAGTGCCGCCGCTGTCTCACCGAAGTGGTCGATGAAGTCGATGTCGCGGTCGATGCCGCGGTCTTCAGCTCCGACCCCGAAGCCGTGGACGATCCCGACTTCTACCCGCTGCCCGACCGGGCGGCGATCGTCGATGTCGCAGCGGTGGTGCGGGAAGAGTTCGCGCTCGCCGCCCAGGCTCACCTGCTGCTCTGCCGGGATGATTGCGCCGGCCTCTGCCCGAAGTGCGGGGCCGATCTGAACGCGGGGCCGTGCGCCTGTCGCACCCTCGCCGAACCTGTTTGAGGAAACCATGGCAGTTCCGAAGCGGCGGACCTCCAAGATGAAGAAGCGGCTGCGGCGCGGGCATCACACCGGTGCCGGCATGCGCACCCAGGCCTGTCCGCGCTGCTCCTCGCCCAAGCTGCCGCACCGCGTGTGCGGCTCCTGCGGCTACTACAGTGGCAAGAAGCGGGTCGAGGTCGAGGACGCCTGAGCGTGATTCGCGTCGCGGTGGACGCGATGGGGGGAGACAGCGCTCCGCGGGCCGAAGTCGCGGGGGTGGTGGAAGCCCTCGCCGGACTGCCTGAAGGGTTCCTGATCCAGCTGGTCGGCCGGTCCGCCGCCATCGAAGGCGAGCTGGCCCGGTATCCCGGCATCGACCGCGGCCGCTTGGAGCTCCTCGAAGCGGCCGATGTCATCGGGATGAGCGAGAAGCCCCTCCAGGCCGTCCGCAAGAAGCCCCGTTCCAGTCTCGTCGTCGGTCTCGCCCTCCAGCGCGACGGTCGCTCCGACGCCTTCATCTCCGCCGGCAACACCGGCGCGATGCTGGCGGGATCCACCATGCTGCTGGGCCTGCACGATGGCGTCGAGCGCGCCACGGTCGCCACCCTGTTTCCCACCGGCGGCGCTCCGGTGCTGGTGCTCGACGGCGGCGCCAACCTCGACTGTTCCCCTCGCGAGCTGCTCGGCTTCGCCTACCTCGGCACCGTCTACATGCGCGATCTCATGGGCCGCGCCAACCCGATCGTCGGCCTGCTGAATGTCGGCGAAGAAGAGGGGAAGGGCACCGCCATCGTCCGCGAGGCCCATCAGCTGCTCAAGAGCGCGCCCCGCATCAACTACGCCGGCAACATCGAGGGCCGCGACATCCTGCCCGGCCCGCAGCAGCGGATCCCGGTGGACGTGGTGGTGTGCGACGGGTTCGTCGGCAACGTCGTCCTCAAGTTCTACGAGTCCTCCGCCCGGGTGTTCGTCGGCCTGCTGAAGGAACGGATCCCCGACGTCTTCACCCGGCCCGAAATGGCCGACCTCAACCGCATTCTCGACTACTCCACGTACGGCGGCGCGCCGCTCCTGGGCGTGAAGGGCGTCTCGATCGTCTGTCACGGCGCCTCCAGCCCCAACGCCATCAAGAATGCGATCGGCGTCGCGGTGCGGGCGGCCAGTGCCGGGCTGAGCCAGCACATCGGGGCGGAGTTCGCCCAGCGGCAGACGGCGGCGCCGGCATGATCCCCCGGCCCTTCGCGGAGCTGGCCAGTGTCGGCACCGCCGTGCCCTCCCGGGTGCTGACCAACCAGGATCTCACCGGGATGCTCGATACCTCCGACGAATGGATCGTGGAGCGCACCGGGATCCGCGAGCGCCGGATCGCGGGGCCGGAGCAGTCGGTCGCGATGCTGAGCCGCGAGGCGAGCGAGGTGGCGTTGCAGCGCGCGGGCGTGAGCGCCGAAGAGATCGACAGCATCGTGGTCGCCACCGCGACGCCCGACCGGCTGCTCCCATCGACCGCCTGCGACCTGCAGGCGCTCCTCGGCGCTCATCAGGCCGCCGCGTTCGACGTGAGCGCCGCCTGTCCCGGCTACATCTATGCCATCACCGTCGCGGAAGGGCTGATCGCCTCGGGGCAGAGCCGCACCGTCCTGGTGGTCGGCGCCGAGAAGCTCTCCACCATCACCGATTTTCAGGACCGCTCCACCGCCATCCTGTTCGGCGACGGCGCCGGGGCCTCGGTGATCCGCCGTTCCTCCCGCCCGGGACGGGGCCTGCTTTCGACCTTCCTCAAGTCCGACGGACGCCTCGCGCCGCTCCTCTATCGGCCCGGCGGCGGCGCCTCCGATCCGATCAGCGAGAAGGTGGTGTGCGAGCGCTCCCACTTCATGAAGATGGCCGGCCGCGAGGTGTTCAAGGCCGCCGTGCTCGCCATGGCCGAAGCCTGCGACCAGGCTCTCACCCGGGCCGGGGTGAGCGCCGATCAGATCGACCTGCTGGTGCCCCACCAGGCCAACCTCCGGATCATCGACGCCACCGCGAAGCACGCCGGGATCCCGATGTCCAAGGTGATGGTGAACCTCGACCGGTACGGCAACACGTCCTCGGCTTCGATCCCGCTCGCCCTCGACCAGGCGGTCGAAGAGGGGCGGGTCGGCCCCGGCTCGCTCGTGCTGCTGGTCGCGTTCGGCGCGGGGTTCACCTGGGGGAGCGCCGTCGTCCGGTGGTGACGGTGTTGATGTGCCCTGGCCAGGGAGCGCAGCGGGTCGGCATGGGCAAGGACCTGGCCGACCGCTTTCCTCTCGCGCGCGAGACCTTCGGCGCCATCGACGAGACCCTCGGCGCCCCGCTGTCGCGGATCATGTGGAGCGGTCCGGAGGACGAGCTCACCCTCACCCACAACGCCCAACCGGCGATCCTCGCCCACACCTCGGCGGTGCTCGCCGTCGTGGCCGAGCGAATCGGCGAGGTGGCCGCGGGCGCGGGGCACAGTCTCGGCGAGTACAGCGCGCATGTGGCGGCGCGCACGTTGACGGTGGCGGATGCCGCCCGGCTGGTTCGGCGGCGCGGGGAGCTGATGCTGGCGGCAGGGCAGGCCCGTCCCGGCGCGATGGCCGCGGTGCTCGGCCTGGAGACGGCCCAGGTGGAGGCGGCGTGCAACGAGGCCTCCGGCGACGCCGGCGTGGCGGTGGCGGCCAACCTCAACGCCCCCGACCAGACCGTCATCTCCGGCGATCCCGCCGCGGTGGCCGCGGCCGGCGAGGGCTGCAAGACGCGGGGCGCCAAGCGCGTCATCCCGCTCAAGGTGAGCGGCGCATTCCACTCGCCGCTGATGGCCGCCGCGGTGGACGGACTCCACGACGCCCTCACCTTTGCCGCCTTCCAGGATCCCCAGTTCCCCGTGATCGCCAACGCGAGCGGCAAGCCGGTGCGCACCGGGGCCGACGCCAAGCGGCTGCTGGCCGATCAACTCACGGCGCCGGTTCGCTGGGTGGCCTGCATGCAGGCCGCCGCGGAGCTGGCGCCGGGCGCGACGTTCATCGAGGTCGGCCCCGGCAACGTGCTGTCGGGCCTGCTGAAACGGATCGTCCCCGGCGCCAGGACGGTGACGTTGGGTACGGCCGATGAGGTGGAGAAGTTCCTCGAAGGAGCCGAGACCCGCTGATGCCCACGTCCATCGACCTGACCGGCAAAGTCGCGTTCGTGACCGGCAGCACCCGGGGCATCGGGCTCGGCATCGCGCGCGCGTTCTACGGCGCCGGCGCCAAAGTCGCGATCGTCGGCCGCGACGCCGGCCGGGCGCAGGCCGTGGCGGCGGAGCTGGGCGATCGCGCCGCCGGCGTCGCCTGCGACGTCACCTCCGCCGAACAGGTGGAGTTGGCACTCGCCGCCGCGGAATCGGCCCTGGGCCCGATCGACATCCTGGTGAACAACGCCGGCCTCACCCGCGACAACCTCCTGCTCCGGCTGGCCGAGAGCGACTGGGACGCGGTGCTGGACGCCAACTTGAAAGGCGCGTTCCACACCACCCGCGCGGCCATCAAGGGGATGATGAAGCGCCGGAGCGGGCGCATCATCAACATCAGCAGCGTCGTGGGGCTGAGCGGCAACAAGGGCCAGGCGAACTACGCGGCGAGCAAGGCGGGGTTGATCGGCTTCACCAAGTCGGTGGCGAAGGAGTACGCGGGACGCGGCATTCTCGCCAACTGCATCGCGCCGGGATATATCGAGACCGATATGACCAGCGGCTTGCCCGATGCCGCCAAGGCCACATTATTACAGGGCATTGCGTTGGGGCGCTTGGGACGGCCCGAGGACGTGGCCGGCGCGGCCCTGTTCCTCGCCTCCGATCTCGCCGCCTACATCACCGGCCAGGTCCTGGTGGTCGATGGTGGAATGGTCGTTTGAAGTGACCCTGAATCTCCAATCGAGGACCACATGAGCAACGTCGAAGAGAAGGTCAAGGACATCATCGTCGAGGAGCTGGGCGTGGAGCGCGAGAAGCTGACCAGTGAGGCGAGCTTCATGGAGGACCTCGGCGCGGACAGTCTGGACACCGTCGAGCTGGTCATGGCCTTCGAGAAGGAATTCGACATCGACATCCCGGACGAAGACGCCGAGAAGCTTCGCACGGTGGGCGACGCCATGAATTATCTCCACGAGAAGATCGGGAAATAACACCTTGACGCGACGTGTCGTCGTCACCGGCCTCGGGCTGGTGACTCCCGTGGGGAATGACGTCGAATCCACCTGGTCCGCTCTGCTCGCCGGCACGCCGGGCGCGGCGCCGATCAAGAAGTTCGATCCCGCCCAGCTGTCGGTGCGGTTCGCCTGCGAGGTCAAGGGATTCGATCCGCTGCTCTATATCGACAAGAAGGAAGCGCGGCGGTACGACCTGTTCGCCCAGTTCGCCCTCGCCGCGGCGCATCAGGCGGTGGCGCAGGCGGGCCTGGACCGCGAGGTCCCCGCGCCCAACCGCACCGGCGTGGTGATCGGCAGCGGGATCGGGGGCATGCAGACCTACGAGGAGAACTGCAAGGCGTACCTCACCAAGGGCCCCGACCGCGTCTCTCCGTTCTTCGTGCCGATGTTCATCCCCGATATCGCCGCGGGCCTGGTCTCCATCCGCTTCGGTCTCAAGGGACCGAACTTCGCGACGGTGTCGGCCTGTGCCTCGTCGGCCCACGCGATCGGCGAGTCGTTCAACCTGATCCGCCACGGGCGGGCCGACGCGATGGTGTCCGGCGGGGCCGAAGCATCCATCACCGGCCTCACCGTGGCCGCCTTCTCCAACATGAAGGCGCTCTCAGCCCGGAACGACTCGCCCGAGACCGCCAGCCGCCCGTTCGACAAGGACCGCGACGGGTTCGTGCTCGCCGATGGCGGCGCGATAGTCGTGCTGGAGAGCCTGGAGCACGCCGAGGCCCGGGGTGCCCAGATCCTGGGCGAAGTGCTGGGCTATGGCGCGAGCGGCGACGCCTACCACATCACCTCGCCGGCGGAGCACGGTGAGGGCGCCCAGCGCGCCATCCAGGCCTGCCTCGAGGATGGCGAAATCGACCCCGCACGGGTGGATTACGTCAACGCGCATGGCACCTCGACCCAGCAGGGTGACGTCGCCGAGACCGAGGCGGTAAAGGCCGCCCTCGGCGCCCAGGCCGGGAAGCTCGTCTTCGGCTCCACCAAGTCGATGACCGGGCACCTGCTCGGCGCGGCGGGCGCGCTGGAGTTCGCGGTCTCACTCCTCGCCGCCAACTGCGGCACCATCCCGCCCACGATCAACCAGTTCACCCCCGATCCCGAGTGCGACCTCGACTGCGCCCCCAACCGCAAGGTCGATCGCCGGATCGATGTGGCGCTGTCCAACTCGTTCGGATTCGGCGGGCACAACGTGACGCTCGCGGTGAGCAGCTTCCGGCCGTAGCCGGCCCTGGGGCCTGTCACCCTGACCACGCCCTCCGATCGGGTGTAGATTGCGACATCCGTTAACTCCGTAGCCGCAAGGAGATAGGATGTCCGGCCCGATCGACGGAGCCCGCCTGCGCGACCCCGAGCTGCGCCCCATCGCCGACAAGGTGATGGCGGGCGAGCGCCTCACACCGGCGGAGGGCGTCACCCTCTACGCCACCTCCGATCTCCTCGGACTGGGCACCATCGCGGATTTCGCCAACCGGCGCCGCAACGGGGACCGGGTGTTCTTCTCGGCCAACCAGCACATCAACCCGACCAACGTCTGCGTCCTGCGGAACACCTGCGTGTTCTGCTCCTTTGCCCGGATGCCCAAGGAGGACGGCGCCTACACCCGCTCGCTGGAAGAGGTCTATCACGAAGCGGAGCAGGCCCGTGGGATGCCGACCCGCGAGTTCCACATCGTCGGCGGGCTGCACCCCAAGCTCCGGCTCTCCTACTACACCGACATGATCCGGGGCCTGAAGGAGCGCCATCCGCAGGTTCACATCAAGGCGCTGACCGCGGTCGAGATAGCCCACCTGGCGCGGATCGAGAAGAGCTCGGAACGCGACGTGCTGCTCGCGCTGAAGGAGGCGGGACTCACCAGCCTGCCGGGCGGCGGCGCCGAAGTGTTCAGCACCGCGGTCCGCGCGACCATCGCCGAGCGCAAGCTGACCGGCGAGGAATGGCTGCGGGTGCACCGGGTGGCCCACGAGCTGGGCATCCCCACCAACTGCACCATGCTCTACGGCCACGTGGAGACCCCGGAAGACCGCATCGAGCACCTGAGCCAGCTCCGGGCGCTCCAGGACGACACCGGCGGTTTCCTCACCTACATCCCGCTCGCCTACCATCCCGACCACAACGAGCTGGGCGAGGAGATGGGCCGGGTCGGTACCGCCACCACGGGCTACGAGGACCTGAAGAACATCGCCGTCGCCCGGCTGTTCCTCGACAACATCCCGCACGTGAAGACCCATTGGCCCATGGTGACGCCGTTCCTCTCCCAGATCGCGCTCGATTTCGGCTGCGACGACGTGGAGGGCACTGTGGTGTATGAGCGGATCTACCACGAGGCGGGCGCGCTGACCGACATGCACCTGCCGTACCTCGGGCTGGTGCGGCTGATCAGCGGTGCGGGGAAGCGGCCGGTCGAGCGCGACAGCCTGTATCAGACGGTGCGCGACCGGTTCGACGATCCGCCGCCCGAGCCGTCGCTGCGCCGCGGCGCCGCGGTACCGGTGGTGCACGCCGCATGAAGCTCGGCCGCATCCCCTGGATCAACTGCTACCCGGTCTATGCCGCGATAGACCGCCACCTGGTGAGCGTCCCGGCCGACCTGGTGACCGGGACCGCGTCGGAGCTGAACGACCTCCTCGCGGCGGGCGAGCTGCAGGTCAGCGTGGTCTCCGCGGTGGAATACGCCCGCAGCGCCGCCGAGTATCACCTGCTGCCCGACCTGGCGATCACCTGCGACGGCCCGGTCCACAGCGTCGCGCTCTTCTCTCGCCGCCCGCTGGCGGAGCTGGACCGGCGCACCATCCTGGTGACCGCGTCCTCCCGCACCTCCGTCCTCCTGCTCGATCTGCTCTGCCGCCATCGCTGGGGCGTGCGGCCCCAGTTCGCCACGGCCCGCGCCGAAGCGCCGGACCTGGCGGCGCTGGAAGGACTGCCGCACGAGGCGGTGCTGGTGATCGGCGATGCCGCGCTGATGCTCGCCGCGGAAGCGCGCTATCCGGTGCGGGTCGATCTGGGCGAGGCGTGGAAGGAGTGGACCGGGCTGCCGTTCGTCTTCGCCGTCTGGGCCGCCCGCCGCGACGCGCGGGCCGGCGCGGTGCAGGCCGTCCACCGGGGCCTCCTGGAGTCGCGCGAGTGGGGACTGGCCCATCTGGACGAGCTGGCGCAGGAGGCCCACCGGCGAACCGGCGTCGCCGAGCCGGTCTGCCGCGAATATCTGGGCGACCTCGACTACGCCCTGTCCTACCGCCACCTCGCCGGCCTGACCGACTTCTTCCGCCGCCTCGCGCTGGAAGGCCTGGTGCCGGACGGATCGCTGTCATTCATATCGGCCGCGTAGCGGCCGATAGCGGGCAGGCGGGCATTTCACTAACTGGTCGATGTACCCAAAGGGCTGTCACACATGAGCATAATCGATCGCACCTCAAGTGAATTCAAGGACTACCTCGCGCTCTACGAGCAGGCCCCGCTCCTCGAGCTGGGTCAGCTCGCCGACGCCGAGCGGTGGCGCCATCACCCGGAGAACGTCGTCACCTACATCATCGACCGGAACATCAACTACACCAACGTCTGCGTCGCCGATTGCAAGTTCTGCGCGTTCTACCGGCGGCCCCGCCACGCGGAGGGATATGTCCTGAGCTTCGAGGCGATCGGCGCCAAGATCGACGAGTGCAAGGCGATCGGCGGGGTGCAGATCCTCCTCCAGGGCGGGCATAACCCGTACATCCCGTTCGAGTGGTACCTCGAGCTGATGCGCTACATCAAGCGCCACCACCCGATTCACATCCACGGCTTCTCGCCGAGCGAGGTGGTGTTCTTCAGCGAGCGCTTCGGCCTGCCGGTCACCGATGTGGTCCGTGAGCTTCGGGAGGCCGGGCTCGACAGTATCCCCGGCGGCGGCGGCGAGATCCTGGTGGACGAGATCCGCGAGCGGGTGGCGAAGAAGAAGGCGCAGACCGAGGAGTGGCTCGGCGTGCAGGAGGAGGCGCACCGCCAGGGGATGAAGACCTCGGTCACCATGATGTACGGACTCGGCGAGAGCCTGGCTGACCGGGTCGAGCACCTGCTGCGCGTGCGCGACCTCCAGGCCCGCACCGGCGGATTCACCGCGTTCATCTGCTGGCCGCTCCAGCCCGAGGGGACGCCGGAGATGTCGCACTACCAGAAGACCGACGCGGTGACCTACCTGCGGACCCTCGCCCTCGCCCGCATCGCCCTCGGCAACGTGCCCAACCTCCAGTCGTCCTGGGTCACGATGGGCCACAAGGTCGGCCAGATCGCCCTCCGCTTCGGCGCCAATGATTACGGCAGCCTGATGATGGAGGAGAACGTCGTCTCCGCCGCCGGCACCACCTACCGGACCACGCTCAACGAGATCGACCGCCTCATCCGCGATGCAGGGTATCGTCCGCTGCGACGGCGCCAGGATTATTCGGTCATCGCTGAGGAAGTCGCAGCGTGACGCACGGGCCGCCCGCGTGCCCGGCTGCCCCGCTGTGAGAATCGGCATCGGCTACGATTCCCACCGCTTCGCCGATGGTAGACCGCTGGTGCTCGCCGGCGTGCGCATTCCCGGCTCGCCCGGGCTTGCGGGCCATTCCGATGCCGACGCGGTCGCCCACGCGCTGACCGACGCGATCCTCGGCGCCGCGGCCGCCGGGAACATCGGGCAGCTCTTTCCCGACTCCGACCCGCAGTGGAAAGACGCCGACTCGATGGAGCTGCTGCGCACCGCGCACGAGCTGGTGCGGGGTCGGGGCCATGCGGTCGCGCAAGCCGATCTCACCGTGATCACCGAGTCGCCCCGGCTGGGGCCGCATCTCGCCGCCATGGCGTCGTCGCTCGCCGGGCGGCTCGGCCTCCCCGACGGCGCCGTCAGCGTGAAGGCGAAGACCAACGAAGGCATGGGATTCATCGGGAGGGGTGAAGGGCTGGCCGTCATCGCGGTCGCCCTGCTGGAGGCACGCTGATCGAAGCCCTGCTGACCTGGGTCTCGGGCTTGCCGCCCGCGGCGATCTACGGGGTGCTCGCCCTGCTCGCCGCGGTGGAGAACGTGGTCCCGCCCGTCCCCAGCGACGCCGCCGTCGCGCTGGGGGCGTTTCTCTCGCACCGTGGCGTCACCACGCCGGTGCTCGTCTTCCTCGTCACCTGGCTCGCCAACCTGGCCGGCGCCGCCGGCGTCTATCTCGCCGCCCGCCACATCGGCCACCGGCTCTTCGACGGGCGCACCGGCCGGCGGCTGCTGGCCCCCCGCTCACTCGCCGTCATCGAGCGCGAGTATCTCCGCTTCGGCATCGCCGGCATCTTCATCAGCCGGTTTCTCCCCGGCGTCCGGGCCGTGGTGCCACCGTTCGCCGGCCTGGTGCGGCTGGGCGCCGTGCGGACCTTCGTGCCGATGGCGGCGGCCTCCGCGATCTGGTACGGCGGCATCACCCTGGCCGGCTCGCTCATCGGCTCGGAGTGGGAGCGCATCGTCCGGATCCTGAACGGCGTGAACCTCACCATGGCGATCGTCACCGGCGTGCTGCTGGCCGCTGGCGCCCTCTGGTACTGGACCGTCCGTCGCCGCCGCTCGCGCGAGCGGTTGTGGCACGCGACCCGGCAGGCGCTCGACCCCGCCGCGCCCTCGTTTCTCGCCGGGACCGAGATCGCTGAGGGATCCGCCAGGGAGGCCGCCGCGCTCCTGGTGCTGGAGTTGGTCTATGCCGACCCCGTGTTGAGCGTGGAAGAGCGCGAAGCGATTGCGGCCCACCTCGGCCGTCGCTGGGGCATCGCGCTCCGTCCCCAGCCCCCGCCCGGCCTCGAAGAAGAACGGCGCACCCGCTTCGCGCTCTACGCCGACCGGCTGCGTCAACGTTTCGGCCGGGCCCAGCGTCTTGAGCTGGTGGAGCGGCTCTGGACCGTGGCCTTCGGTGACGGAGCGATCGGCGGCCAGGAGGACCGGATGATGACCGTCGCCGCGGAGCTGCTCGGCGTGGCTCCCGCGGAGGTGGCCGACGTGCGGCGGCGGCTGCAGCAGCGGCGCGACGCGTGACGGCGCCCGCGGTTCGGGACCAGATCGAGCGCGCCTTCCTGCTGGAAGGCTTTCGCGATTTTCTCTCGCTGGAGGCCGGTCACAGCGGCAACACCGTCGAAGCGTACGGCCGGGACCTCCGCCGGATGGCCGAGTTCGCCCTGTCGCGGGGAGTCCGCGATCCCGCCAAGGTCGGCCGCACGCTGCTCCGCGACTTCGTCTATCTGCTCAAGGATCTGGGCCTGAGTGGAGCCACCATCCGCCGGCAGGTGTCCGCGATCCGGACCTACTACGGATTTCTGCTGGGTGAAGGACGCGTGACCGAGGATCCCAGCGACCGGCTGGAGACGCCGCGCCGGGGCCGCGCGCTGCCCGAGACGCTGGGCGTGCGGGAGATCGAAGCCCTGCTCGCCGCGCCCGGCATCGACGATCCGCTCGGCTGGCGTGACCGCGCGTTGCTCGAGCTGGGATATGGCGCCGGTCTGCGGGTCTCCGAGCTGTGCGGCCTGCTGCTGTCGGACCTGCTCCTCACCGAGAACCTGGTGCGAGTGTTGGGGAAGGGCGGCAAGCAGCGGCTGGTTCCGCTCGGACGGCAGACCATCGGGGCGGTCTCGGTCTACCTGCACTCGTTGCGCCCGGCGCTGGACCGCGGCTCGACCGCCGGCCATCTCCTGCTCAACGCCCGCGGCGAGCCGCTGTCGCGGGTCGGGGCGTGGGGGATCGTCAAGCGATCCACCGAGCGCGCCGGGATCGAGAAGCGGGTGACCCCGCACACGCTGCGGCACAGCTTCGCGACCCATCTGCTGGAAGGGGGCGCCGATCTCCGCGCGGTGCAGGAGATGCTGGGCCACGCCGACCTCTCGACGACCCAGATCTATACCCACGTGGACCGGGAATACCTCCGCTCCGTGCACAAGCAGTTTCACCCTCGCGGCTGAGCCGACGTGCTTCGATTCGCCCTGCTGGCGCTGGCGTGCCTCGGATGCGTGCGCTATGAGCCGCGCCCGCTGGATCCGGCCAGCCATCCGGCGGAGCTTGGCCGGCGCAGCCTCGACGACAGCGCTCTGGTGGCCGCGGTGGCGCGCTACGCCGGCCGGCCCGACGTGGAGTCCGGGCGCTGGACCGACCGTCAGCTCGCCGTCGCGGCGCTCAGCCTCCGAAGCGACCTCCCCCGGCTCCGCGCCGAGTGGCGCGCCGCGCGGGCCGCGGCGCTGGCGGCGGGCGCGCGACCCGGAGTCGGAGTCACCGGCGAAGTCGAGCAGCGAGTCGGCGGGCGGGACGATGGCAGCCCTTGGGTGGTGGGCCTGGGCGCGCTGTTCACGCTGGAGCTGGGCGGGAAGCGCGGCGCACGGCTCCAGACCGCCCGCGCCGAGGCGGCGCTGGCCGAGACCCGGCTGCTGGCCGCGGCCTGGGATGCCGTGACCGGTACCCGCCGGGCCGCGGCGGAGCTCGCCGGAGCCGCCGCGGAGCTTCGGGACGCGCACCAGGAGATCCGACTCCTCGAGGCGGTCCAGGAGCTGGAGCGCGCCCGATACGCGGAGGCGGCGCTCGGCACTTCCGAGCTGGCCCGGACGTCGACGGAGATCCAGGAGGCGCGGCTCGCGCTCGCCGGCGTCGAGCATCGGGTACTGGACGCGAGGGCCGCCCTCGCGGCGGCGCTGGCCGTTCCGTCGCGCGCGGTGGCGGCGTTGGCGCCGGCGATGACCGCTTCACCCGAGTGCACCTCGCCCGATACGCTGGCCGGAGACTCCTTGATCGGCGCGGCGCTCACCAGACGCATGGAGATCTCGTCCGCTCTTGGCGGCTACGCGCTCGCCGAGTCGCGAGTGCGGCTCGAGGTGGCCCGGCAGTTCCCCGATCTCGAGCTGGGCCCCGGGTTCATCTGGGATCAAGGCGTGCATCGCTGGACCCTGGCGCTGGCGCTGCCCGCCGTACTGGGTCGCAGGAACCGGCCCGCTATACGGCACGCCGAAGTCGAGCGCGAGGTGGCGGGCCTTCGGGTCGCCGAAGTTCAGGACTCGGTGCTTGCCGATGTCGAGTCCGCGATGCTCGGCTGCCGGGGAGAGGCGCTCGAGGTGGCCGCCGCGGATTCGGTCGTGGCGGCCGCGAAGCGGCTGGTCGAGCGCGACCGCGCGGCCTACGAGCGGGGTGAGTCTTCCCGGCTCGAGCCGGCCCGCAGCGAGCTGCTCCTGGTCCGGGCCGAGCGCGCGCGGCGGGCAGCCGGGCGCCGCGGCCTGCTTGCCGCGATCCGGCTCGACCGCGCGCTCGGCGGACCGCTCGATGGGGGCTGGCCCGACCCGCGACAGCACCCGGAACAGGAGGGAATCCGGCCGTGAGATCTCGCCTCGCAATCGTCCTGCTGGTCGTCGTCGCGCTGATCGCGGGCGCGATCGCGCTGCGCCGGGAGCCGGCGGAGTCCGACGCCGAAGCTCCCGTGGTCGCCCCTAGCCGCGTGAAGGAAGCGGACGGTGAGGTCAGAGTGGTGCTGGACAGCGCGGAGATCGCGCGCATCGGCCTGACCACCGCGACCCTCGCCGGAGCCCGGGCCGAAGGCGGCCGTCGTCTCACCGGCCAGGTGGTTCCCGAGCCGGAGCGAACGGTGACGCTCCGCGCGCCGGTGGCCGGGCGGCTCAGCGCGGAGCAGAACCGCTGGCCCTCGCTCGGCGAGCGGCTCGAGGCCGGCACCACGGTGGGACGGGTGTCGGACGCCCAGCCGCTCGCGGTGCCGATCGGCGGCGTCGTCACCAGTGTCGGCGCTCGCCCGGGCGAGATCGTCGAGGCGGGGCAGGTCCTGCTCGAGCTGGCGGACAACTCCCGGCCGGTCGTCCGGATCGCCTGGCCCGGCGACGCCGGCCGGCCGCGCGACCGGCTCTCGCTGCTCCCCTCGGAAAGCGAGAGACCGATCGCGGCGGCACTGATCGGGCCCGCCGCCGAGGCCGACCCGCTGACCCGGCTCCCGGCATACCTGTACCGCGCCGCCGGCCGGTGGCCGGGGGCGCTGCCCGGCACCGCGGTCACCGCCGTCGTCTCCGAGGGCAAAGGCGAGGACGGTGTGCTGGTGCCGGACGCGGCCGTGGTTCAGTGGGAGGGATTCGCCTGGGCGTACCTCCAGCGCGCACCCGGCGCCTACCAGCGAATCCGGGTTCCGACTGGCCGGCCCGCGCCCGGAGGGTGGATCGCGGGCGAGCCCTACGAGCCCGGCGGCACGGTGGTGGTCACCGGCGTACAGGAGCTGCTGTCCGAGGAGTTCCGTGCCCGGGTGACGGTGGGAGAGGAATCGGGCGAGTGAGCCGCACCGTGCGCCGATGCTGAGCGCAGTCGTTCGCGGCTCGATCCGGCATCGCTTCGTCGCGCTAGGGCTCGCCGCCGCGCTCGTCGCGCTTGGCGCGAGGACGTTGACCCGCGCCCCGCTCGACGTCTTTCCCGAGTTTGCCCCGCCGCAGGTCTCCATTCAGACCGAGGCGCCCGGCCTTTCGCCCGAACAGGTCGAGCTCCAGGTGACCAAGCCGATCGAGGACGCGATCAACGGCGTGCAGGGCATCGCGGCCGTGCGATCCCAATCCATCCAAGGCCTCTCGGTGGTCACCGCGGTGCTGGCGGAGCGCGTGGATATCCACCAGGCCCGCCAGGCGCTTGCGGAGCGACTGGGCGAAGTCGCCGTGCGGCTGCCCGCCACCGTCGAGCCGCCGGTGTTGACGCCGCTCACCTCGTCGTCCAGCACGGTCCTGGTGGTGGGGATCACGTCGCAGTCCCGCTCGCCGATGGAACAGCGGACCTTCGTGGATTGGGTGCTGCGACCCCGGCTGCTCGCGGTCCCGGGCGTGTCCAAGGTCGCCGTGTTCGGCGGCGAGATCCGCCAGGTCCAGATCCAGCTCGATCCCGACCGCCTCCGGATGCACGGCATCGGCATCGCGGAGGCCACCGACGCCGCGCGCCTCGCGACCGCGCTGCGGGGCGGCGGTGTGATCGATCAGCCCAACCAGCGGCTCACCGTGCGTGCCGAGGGCCAGGTCCCCGCAGTCGCGGACCTCGCCGCGACGGTCGTACGCGAGCGCGACGGCACGGTGCTGCGGCTGGGCGACCTCGCCACGGTGACCGAGGCGCCGGAGACCCGGTTCGGCGAAGGCGGGGTCAACGGCCGGCGCGGGCTGGTGATCGTCGTCTCCGGCCAGCTCGGCGCGAACACCAAGGTCGTCGCGGCGAGGGTCGAGGCGGCGCTCGAGCGCCTTCGCCCCACGATCGAGGCGGCAGGGCTCACGCTGGACCCCGCGCTGTTCCGCCCCTCGGAGTTCATCGATCTCGCGCTCCGCAACATCACCACGTCGCTCCTGCTGGGCGCGGTGCTGGTCGCGGTGGTCCTCTTCCTCTTCCTCGCCGATGTCAGGGCGGCCGCGATTTCGCTCACCGCCATCCCGCTCTCGCTGCTCGCCGCCATCCTGACGCTGGAGTACTTCGGCTTCGGCATCAACACGCTGACGCTCGGCGGGCTCGCGATCGCGCTCGGCGAGGTGGTGGATGACGCAATCATCGATGTCGAGAACATCGGGCGGCGGCTGCGCCTGAATCGTCGGAATCCGGTGCCGAGGCCCGCGGCGCAGGTGGTGCTGGACGCCTCGTTGGAAGTGCGGGGCAGCGTGGTCTATGCCACGTTCGTGGTGGCGCTGGTGTTCGTGCCGGTCCTGCTCCTGAGCGGCGTGCAGGGCGCCCTGTTTCGCCCGCTGGCGCTGGCCTACATCCTCGCGACCCTCGCCTCCCTCGTCGTCGCGCTGACCGTGACGCCCGCCCTGACCCTGGTCCTGCTCGGGCGGGGCGAAGGCAGGGTCGGCGAGGCGCCGGTGCTGGCCTGGCTGAAGGAACGCTACCGCCGCACGCTGGGCTGGACACTCGCGCGTCCGGGTCCGGTGGGCCTGCTCGCACTGCTCTTCTGCGCCGCGGCGGCGGCCACGGTGCCGTTCTTCGGCGCCACGTTTCTTCCCGAGTTCCGCGAGGGTCACTATCTGATCCACATGTCGGCGGTGCCCGGCACATCGCTCGACGAGTCGCTCCGGCTGGGCCAGCGGGTCACCCAGGTCCTCAAAGCCGATCCGAGGGTCCGCTCGGTCGCGCAGCGCATCGGGCGAGCGGAGCTGTCCGAGGACACCTGGGGCACCCACTACACCGAGTTCGAGGTCGGACTCGTGCCCCTGTCCGGCGAGGCTGCCGAGACGGTCGAGCAGGATCTCCGGACTCTGCTCGCCGGGTTTCCCGGGGTGAACTTCGCGATCCGCGGGTTCCTGTCCGAGCGGATCGAGGAGACCTTGACCGGGTCCACCGCGGAGCTGGTCGTGCGCGTGTTCGGCGACGACCTCGACAGTCTCGACCTCGGCGCCCGCCGCGTCGCGGAGGTCCTGGGCTCGGTCCCGGGCACGACGGACATACAGTACGATCCACCCGCCGTGACTCCCGAGGTCACGGTCCGGCTCCGGCCCGGAGACGCGTCAGCGCAGGGGCTCCGCCCCGATGAGGTGCTCTCCGCCGTCGAGGTGGCCACCCGTGGCGCGACCGTCGCCCATCTGGTGGAAGGCAGCCGCTCGACCGATATCGTGGTCACCGTGCGGCCGGAGCGCCGGGCCCGGCCCGAAGATCTTCGCGATCTGCCGGTGGTCTCGGCGACGGGTCGCCTTGTCGCGCTGCATCAGGTTGCCGACGTCGCCCGCACCACGGGGCGCTCGCTGATCATGCACGTCGGCACCCGGAGGGTGCAGACCGTCAGCGCCAATCTTTCCGGCGGGGACTCCGAAGGCATCGCCCGCCGGATCGAGCGCCGTCTGACCACCAGCCGGCTGCCGGCCGGGATCTACGCGGAGGTCGGCGGCACCGCCACCGCGCAACGGGAAGCACGGCGGGAGCTGCTGCTCAACAGCGCCCTGGCCGGGGCCGGCATCCTGATGCTGCTGGGGGTCGCGTTCGGCGAATCGAGCCGGCTGGCCCTGGTGCTGGCCAATCTGCCGTTCGCCCTCGTCGGCGGAGTGCTAGCCGTCGTCGCGACCGGCGGCGTGCTCTCCCTGGGCTCGCTGGTCGGGTTCGTCACCCTCTTCGGCATCGCCACCAGAAACGCGGTGATGCTGGTGTCCCACTACGATCACTTGGTGGAACGGGAGGGCGACGCCTGGGGACCCGAAACCGTCGTTAGGGGCGCGCTGGAGCGGCTCGGCCCGATCCTCATGACCGCGCTGGTGACCGGGCTCGGCTTGCTGCCGCTCGCGCTGGGCAGCGGCGATCCCGGCCGTGAGATCGAAGGCCCGATGGCGATCGTGATCCTCGGCGGCCTGGCCACCTCCACCGTCCTCACCCTGTTCGTGCTCCCCACTCTGGCGCTCCGCTTCGGCCGCTTCGCCGAGCGCCCCGACTTCGATACCGAGGAGGCGATGTCATGATCCGGCTGGCGCTGACGGCTCTGCTGCTGGTACCCGCTCCGCTCCTGGCGCAGGATACCGTTCGCTTCACTCCCAAGGTGAAGCAGCCCACGTTCGCCGTCCGCGAGCCGGTGCTGCGGATCAAGCCCGGGACCGTGCTCGTCAGCAAGACGAACTTCGGGCCCTACTACACGGAGGCGGGCGGCGAGTTCCCCGGCGAGGTCGGACCGTTCTTCATCGAGGGCGCGACGACGTCCGACATGCTGAAGATCCAGATCGTGAAGGTGCGGCCGAACCACGGCCTCGCGGCCTCACAGGTGTATTCCGACTTCGGCGGCCTCGCCACCGACACCCGGGTTCGTCTGCTGAACGACCCGATTCCTGCCCGGCGCTACATCTGGCGGCTCGACACCGCCCGGATGGTGGGCGTGACGGAGATGCCCCGGAGCCGTGTGAAGCGCATGGAGATCGACCTGCGCCCGATGCTCGGCCGGGTCGCGGTCGCGCCCCGGGGCGATGAAGCGTTCGCCGGCCTCTGGCCCGGTGATTTCGGCGGCAACATGGACGCGCAGGAGGTGCGGGAGGGGACTACGGTCTATCTGCCGGTCTTCCACGACGGAGCCTACTTCTACTTCGGGGACGGCCACGCCCGCCAGGGCGATGGCGAAGTGGCGGGCACCGGCCTGGAAACCAGCATGGACGTGGTGCTCAAGATTGATGTCGTCAAGGGAAAGACGATCGACTGGCCGAGACTGGAAGACGCGGATCACATCATGGTGGTCGGAAGCGGCCGCCCGTTGATCGACGCCTTCCGCCTGGCGCACGTGGAGCTGATCGAGTGGCTGGTCAGCGACTACGGATTCGACAAGCTCGATGCGTACACCCTGCTCGGGCAGGTGGGGGAGAGCACGGTCGCCAACATCGTGGATCCCGCCTATTCTGTTGTCGCGAAAATCAGGAAGCGATACCTGGGACAGAGGTGAGGTCGGAAGGAAGTAGCCGCAGATGAACGCAGATGAACGCGGAAGACCCCTCTGCGTTCATCTGCGGCTAAATCATCTCCACGACCGGCACCGCCCCCGGATCGGTCCTCTCGAACACCCGTCCCAGCCTCGACACCAGCAGCCTCGCCTCGAGGCCCGCAGCCGCGAGCCCGAAGATCCCTGCCGGCACCATCGCCCACCATCCCAGCGTCCGCTCGAGCCCGAGGAACAGAAGCGCTCCGCCGCCGACCGGGACCACGAGCAGCACCGCCAGCACCGCCGTGAATCCGATCATCACGAGCATGTTGTGCCCCAGCGCCTCGATGCCGATCGGGCGGCCGGCGCCCAGGTGCATCCACGCGGGGAAAATCAGCGCCGCCCCGTTCTGGATCAGCATCGAGAGAAAGTTGATTCCCGGGAGAAACGCGAAGGCGCCGGGCAGGATGGCGTTTCGAAGCTCGGGAGACGGATCGACCGCATCCGCCCCCCGGAACGCGATGTACGCGACCGTCACCAGGCACAGCTGATAGACCGTCATCACCACCGCCGATCCCGCGGCCTCGACGGCGACGACAGTCCGTCCCCGCAGGGGATAGCTGCGCAGCAGCGCCAGTCGCGGCAGATCGGCACGCAGGTCGTTCCGCACCCACTGCGGCCCCAGCACGAACAGCAGCGCCGCCCAGGTCGCGGCGAACCAGCCGCCGGCTTCCAGCAGCCCTGGGGCCGAACCGGAGGCCGCGAGGCCCAAGATGGCGAGCACGGCCGCGGAGAATCCCAGCGCGACGCCGCGCGCCGGACCAGTCCGCACCACCAGCGCGAGATTCTTCCAGAGCAGCGCGGCGGCGGGCCAGCCGCCGGGATTGAGCTGGGGAATCGGCCGGGCAGTGACCCGCGGCGTCCGGCCCCGCCGCCCGTCGCGCTGCCGGACGAGCGCGGCCGCCGCGGCGGACTCCTCGAACGCCGCGTCCGAGCGAATCACCCACGCGTAGTGCAGGAGCAGAATGGCGAGGGCCGGTCCGATCGCCCGGAACCACTCGGGCCAGCCGCCAACCATCAGGGGACGGATCAGGAGGCGAGCCGGGAACAGGACCCCGCTCGCCACCGGTTGCGATGCCACCTCACGCAGGGCGGCGGTGAACGGCTCGAAGCCGCGCCCCCACGCCGCGCCAAGCGCCGGCAGCGACCGCGAGGCGTCCACCAGGAGCGCGGTAAACACCAACGCGACGACTGCCAGCGTCGCGATCCGTGCGCGCAGCGCCGCCCGCCCATGCTCCACCAGGCTCCCGCGCAGCAGCGCGACGCCGAGCCGGTGCAGCGACAGCGTGGTGAGCAGAATCCAGAGTGCGCCGGCTCGGCGCCAGGGCTCCCCGCTGGCCCAGCCCCGCGACAGGAAGAACGTCCACAGCAGGACGTTGAACAGGATGAAGGCCTGGCCCCGAACCAGCTTGTACTGGATGAGCTGGGACCGCAGCAGGGGAGCGGGGAAGAGCCAGGTCACCTCGGCGCGAGTGAACCCGAGCGACCGGCGGTCCGCGCCGAAGATCCAGGTCCAGAGCGGAATGAGGGTCACCCCGATCGCCGCGATCAGCTGCACGCTCTCGGGTTCGGCCGGCGGGGGCCGCGAGGTGGGTCGCTGATAGACGGCGACCGCCCAGAGATAGCCGATGCCGAGCAGCAGGGCGAGCGCGTACCGCGGAGTGCGGAGCCGGCGGAGCTGGCGAACCAGCCGGTTTCGCGCCGAGCGGCCGGCGAGATAGCCCAGCGGCCCGATCATGCCTCGCTGCCGCCGGCGTCGCCCAGCAGGCCGAGGAACACGTCTTCCAGCGGCCGGCCGGCGAGGTCCGGCCGCGCCGCCACGATCTCCGCCAGCGTGCCGAAGGCGAGGACCCGCCCGCGCCGCATGATCAGGAGCCGGGTGCAGATTTCCTCGACCAGGTGCAACAGGTGCGAGCTGAGCAGCACCGCCGCGCCCGACCGCGCGTGCGCCACGATCGTGGCTTTCATCCGCCGGATCCCGACCGGGTCCAGTCCGGTGAGCGGCTCGTCGAGCAGCAGGGCCTTGGGGTCGTGAATCAGGCCGCAGGCGATCGCGAGCTTCTGTTTCATGCCCCGCGACAGCTCCTCGGGCAGCGCCCCCCGCCGGTCGCCCAGGTCCAGCTCCTCCAGCACGCCGGGGATCCGGGCCTCAACGTCGCCGACCCGATACAGCCGGGCGATGAATCTGAGATGCTCCTCGACCGTGAGGTACTCGAACAGGTTGGGCTCGTCCGCCACGAATGCCAGGGCGGACTTGGCCCCGACCGGGTCCTCCGCCAGGTCGAGCCCCGCGACGCGGATCCGGCCCCGGGTCGGGACCGTGATCCCGGCCAGGCAGTGCAGGGTCGTGGTCTTGCCGGCGCCGTTGGGCCCTACCAGCCCCATGACCTCGCCCGCCTGGACCTGGAACGACAGGTCCTGGACCGCGGCCAGATCCCCATACACCTTCTGCAGGCCCTCGACCTCGATCACTGAAACTTTCCCTTGCGTTTGGGCGTCTCTAATTGGAACATTCAGCAGCCCTGTCCTGGGGAGTCAACCTATGCGCAACTTCTGGCTGAAAATCCTGCTCGGCGCCCTGGGCATCTTCGCCATCGGCATGATCGGCGTGACGATCGTCCGGAAGGGGGTCGCCAAGGTGCACAACGTCGTCGAAAGCAGCGACCCGATCACCATTCCGCTCGGGTTGATTCCGTTCGTCCTGTCCGGCGAGCGGTTGGGCAATCTGGATCACGTGACCCTGAACCGGGAGAGTCCCCAGCGCGTGAGCGATGTCGAGCTGGAGGTGAATCTGACCGACTCGCTGCTCGCCCGCGGTCTCTCCGGCTGCCGGCTCGCGGCCAACTTCGGCAGCGACAGTACTAAGAAGGGGATCAATATCCAGACCCGGGAGGGCATGGGCGACAACACTTTCTATTGCGCCCCGGGCGATTCGATGCCTCCTGATCTGGTGGAGTTCGGCGTGGCGCTGCTCCAGCCCGGCGACGTGGAAGTCCCCCTACTCCTGCCCCTTGATGTGGTCACCGACCTTCAGACCCTCGATTTCGACCACGACTCCGCCGCGGGTGATTCGATCCGGGTCGATGTTCCCGACGCCGATTCGATCAAGGCGGAGGTCGCCCGGGAGCTGGAGGCCGCGGGCGTTCAGGTGCGCCGGGGCGATTCCGCCCGCGCCTCCGCCCGCGCCTCCGCCCGCCGCTTCGGCGACTCGGTCCGGGCAGAGGCCCGCAAGCGCATAGCGGAGGATGCGGCGGCGGAATAGCTTCCGGCCACGATGCTCCTCGTTCTCGACAACTACGACAGCTTCACCTACAACCTCGTCCAGTACGCGGGCGAGCTGGGCGCCGAGCCGGTAGTCTATCGCAACGACGCCTTGAGCGTCGAGGCCGCGCTCGCGCTCCGTCCCACCGCGATCGTCGTGTCGCCCGGACCCTGTACGCCGCGCGAAGCGGGCATCTCCGTCGAGCTGATCCGTGCGGCCGCGGGCCGGGTACCGGTGCTCGGTGTCTGTCTCGGCCATCAGGCCATCGGCGAGGCCTTCGGCGGCAAGGTAGTTCGCGCCGAGCGGTTGATGCACGGCAAGACCACGCCGGTGGCGCACACGGGCCATCCGCTGTTCCGGGGAATTCCCGCGCCGTTCGACGCCATGCGCTATCACTCCCTGGTCGTTTCGCCGGTCGGACTTCCCGACACGCTCGAGGTCGTGGCCTGGTCGTACGACCGCGCGCCGGGCGCCGAGATCATGGCGCTTCGCCACCGCTCCTACCCGATTTACGGGGTGCAATTTCACCCCGAATCCGTCGGTACCGCCCCGGGAAAACAACTGCTCGCCAACTTCCTCGAGCTCGCCGCCTAAGCCGTTCGACCGCAACCTGATAGCCGGCCACTCTGCGGCGAGTGCAGTGTCCGGCATGAGTTTTGACTCCGATACCCTGCGCTGTTAGCTTCCGTGATGCGCGTCCTCGGTGTCATCCCGGCACGTCTAGGCTCGACCCGACTCCCCAACAAACCGCTCCAGATGCTGGCCGGCGAACCGCTCATCACCCGGGTCATCCAGCGCGTCCAGGAGCACGGTCTGGTCGATGAGCTGGTGGTGGCCACCGATTCGCCGATGGTGGCGCGAGTGGTGGAGCGCTCGCAGGTGCGCGCGGTGTTGACCAGCCGCGATCATCTCACCGGCACCGACCGGGTCGCGGAGGTGGCCGCCAAAGCGGAGTTCGCCGGGTTCGACACCGTCGCCAACGTGCAGGGCGACGAGCCGTTCCTCGCTCGCGAGGCGCTGGCGGGCGCCATCGCCCGGGTGGAGCGGGGCGACGACGTCGGCACCGCGGCCGCCCCGCTCGATCCCGACCTGGCCGGCGATCCGGCCCGGGTGAAAGTGGTGACCGATGGCGACGGGCGGGCGCTCTATTTTTCCCGCGCTCTCATCCCGCACCTGCGCGATCGGTCCGATTCGGCCGACTCGCTCTACTGGCAGCACCTCGGTATCTACGTCTATTCCCGCGAGGCGCTGCGGCGCTGGGCCCGGCTGGAGCCGAGTCCGGCGGAGCTGGCCGAGCGGCTGGAGCAGCTTCGGGCGTTGCATCACGGCCTCACGATCGGCGTCGCGCGGTTGGCCGAGCCGGTCGAGCCCGGAGTGGATACGGCGGACGACCTTCGGCGGGCGGAAGCCCATTGGCAAGCACTACAGGGGTGACACCTATGAATCCGGGTCCGACTGCGACCAAATACATCTTCGTCACCGGCGGCGTCGTCTCTTCCCTCGGGAAAGGCATCGCCGCCGCGTCGCTTGGACGACTGCTCGTGGAGCGCGGGCTCAGCGTCACGATGCAGAAGTTCGACCCGTACATCAACGTCGATCCCGGCACGATGTCGCCGTTCCAGCACGGCGAGGTCTTCGTGACCGACGACGGGGCGGAGACCGATCTCGACCTCGGCCACTACGAGCGGTTCATCGACCGGTCCCTCTCCCAGCAGAACAACATTACCACCGGCCGGATCTACCAGTCGGTCATCAACAAGGAGCGGCGGGGCGAATACCTGGGGAGCACGGTGCAGGTGGTCCCCCACATCACCGACGAGATCAAGAACGCCATCCGCCGCACGGCGCCGGGGCACGACGTCGTGATCACCGAGATCGGCGGCACCGTGGGCGACATCGAGTCGCTGCCGTTCCTCGAAGCGATCCGGCAGTTCCGCCAGGAAGTGGGCCGGGACAATGCCCTCGTCCTCCACCTGACCCTCGTCCCCTACATCGCGGCGGCGGGCGAGCTCAAGACCAAGCCCACCCAGCACTCGGTCCGCGAGCTGATGCAGATCGGTATTCAGCCCGACATCCTCATCTGCCGGAGCGAGCAGCCCATCTCCGCCGACATCAAGCGCAAGATCGCGCTCTTCTGCAACGTCGATTTCGACTGCGTGGTCGAGAGCCCCGACGTCAGCTCGATCTACGAGATTCCGCTCCGCTTCCACGATCAAGGCCTCGATCGGGTGGTCTGCGAGCGGCTCCGGCTCGACACCAAAGATCCCGACCTCCACGCCTGGGAGGCGATCGTCGCCCGGGTGCTGCGGCCCGCCCACAAGGTGCGGATCGCCGTGGTCGGGAAGTACACCGCGCTGCACGACGCGTACAAGTCGGTCCAGGAGGCGCTGATCCACGGCGGGATCGCGAACGACACACGGGTCGAGATCGAGTGGATCGCGAGCGACAGGTTCCCCGACCTGGAGACCGCGGGCAAGGTGCTGGGCGGCTTCGACGGCGTGCTGGTGCCCGGCGGGTTCGGCGAGCGGGGCATCGAGGGCATGGTGACCGCGGTGCGGTGGGCCAGGGAGAACAATCTGCCGTTCCTGGGCATCTGTCTTGGACTCCAGGTCGCGATCATCGAGTTCGCCCGCAACGTCTGCCGCCTCCCGGAGAGCAACAGCACCGAGTTCGCGCCCGAGTGCGACACGCCGGTCATCGCGCTGATGCAGTCGCAGCGCGACGTTTCCGACATGGGCGGCACCATGCGGCTCGGCGCCTACACCGCGCGGCTTCGCGCAGGCTCCCGGGCGGCGCAGGCCTATGGCGCGCCCGAGATCAGCGAGCGCCATCGCCACCGCTGGGAGGTCAACAACGCCTACCGCGACGTGCTGGCGGAGTACGGGCTGCGGCTCTCGGGACAGTCGCCCGACGGCGGTCTGGTCGAGGTGATCGAGCTGCCGGATCACGCCTGGTATATCGGCTGTCAGTTCCACCCGGAGCTCAAGTCGCGCCCGACCCGGCCGCATCCGCTGTTCGCCGGCTTCATCGGCGGGGCGCTGCGGCGGCGGCAGGCCCGCGGCAGCGGCGAGCAGCCGGTCCCACGGGCGATGGCGGAAGCGGTCCGTTGAGCGGTTGGTCGTTCGGACGTGCGCCGTTCGTCATCGCGGGCCCGTGCGTGGTCGAGCCGGGCGACGTGCTGCCCCGGGTCGCCGAGACGCTGGCGGCATTCGCCCAGCGGCGCGGGGTGCCGGTCTGCTTCAAGGCCAGCTTCGACAAGGCCAACCGCGCCCGCCTGTCGGGTGCGAGAGGGCCGGGGACCGACGAGGGACTGCGGGCGCTCGAGCGGGTGCGGGCCATGAGCGGCCTGCCGGTCCTCACCGACATCCACGAGCCGGGCCAGGCCGCGGCGGCCGCCGCCGTGGCCGACGCGCTTCAGATTCCGGCGTTCCTCTGCCGGCAGACCGATCTGCTCGTCGCGGCCGGCCGCACCGGCCGTCCGGTCAACATCAAGAAGGGGCAGTGGATGCCGGCGGAGGCGATGGCCGGCTCGGTGGAGAAGGTGCGGTCGGGAGGAAGCGCCGACGTCGCGGTCACCGAGCGGGGCACCTTCTTCGGCTACGGCGACCTCGTGGTGGACATGCGCAACTTCGCACGGATGCGTGCGGCGGCCGGCGCGCCGGTGATCTTCGACGCGACCCACGCGGTGCAGCGGCCGGGGCAGGGGGAGTCGGGGGCCAGCGGGGGAGACCGGGAGTTCATCCCGTCGCTCCTCGCCGCCGCCGCGGTCGCGGGGGCCGACGGGTTCTTTCTGGAGACCCACCCCGATCCAGCCGCGGCGCTGAGCGACGCGGCCACCCAGTGGCCGCTCGACCGCCTCCCCGAGTTGCTCGACCGCACGCTCGATCTCTGGGCCCGGGCTCGTGGAGATTGATCCGGCGAAGGCGGCCAGGGTCCGGCTCCTGGCCCTGGATGTCGATGGCGTGCTGACCGACAACGGGATCTGGATCGGACCGGTCGGCGGCAAACGGGTCGAGCTGAAGCGGTTCGACATCCAGGACGGGCTGGGCATGCGGCTGATGCGCACCGCGGGAGTTCCGGTGCTGTGGCTGAGCGGCCGCCAATCCGAGGCCACATCGATGCGCGCGGAAGAGCTCCGGGTCGATGAGCTGCTCCAGGTACCGGGACCCGGAAAGTTGGATGCGCTGCGCGAAGTCCTGGAGCGGCGGGAGATCCAGTGGGACGAGGTGGTGTACGTGGGCGACGACCTGGCGGACCTTCAGGTGATGCGCCGGGTCGGTCTCCCGATCGCGGTGGCGAACGCGGTGCCGGAGATCCGCGCGGCGGCCGCGCACGTGACCCGGGCCGCTGGCGGCCACGGCGCCGTGCGGGAAGTCATCGACGCGCTGCTCAAGGCCCGTGGAGTGTGGCCCGACATGATCCAGCGCTACTTCACCGAGCCCGCGAAGCGTGATGGCTGACCGCGGCGTGACGGCCGACGCCGGCGTAACGGCCGACGGTGTGGCGCTCGCTGAGATCGGCCGGCGGGTGCTCCGGCTCGAAGCGACGGCCATCGCCGCCGCCGCCGACCGCCTGGACCACCGGTTCGACCGGGCGGTGCGGCTGCTCGCGGCGGCCGAGGGGCGGGTGATCGTGTCGGGAGTGGGGAAATCGGGACTGGTGGCGCGGAAGATCGCCGCCACCCTCACCTCGACCGGCACGCCGGCGAGCTATCTGCACCCGATCGACTCGCTGCACGGCGACCTCGGCATCGTCGGCCGCCACGACGTCGCGATCGTGTTGAGCAAGAGCGGGGACTCGCAGGACCTCTTCGGTCTGGTGGGCTCCCTCCAGCGGCTTGGTGTGCCGATCCTGGCGATCACCGGCACGCCCGACTCGCCGCTCGCGCGGGTGGCTACAGTGGTGCTCGACGGATCGGTGGCGGAGGAGGCCTGCCCCCACGATCTCGCCCCCACGGCGAGCACGACGGCCGCCCTCGCCCTGGGCGACGCGCTCGCGGTGGCGCTGCTCGAGCTGAAGGGTTTTCGGCGGGAGGACTTCGCGGCCCTGCATCCCGGCGGCAGCCTGGGCCGCCGCCTGCTTCTCCAGGTGCGGGACGTCATGCTGCCCGCCGGGAACATGCTGGCACCTGACGCGACCATGCGCGAAGCGGTGGTGAGCCTGGCCCACGACCGCGGCCTGGCCCTGATCGGGAGCGGAGGCAAGTTGAGCGGCGTCCTCACGACCGGAGACCTGACCCGACTGGCCGAGCGCGACCCCGATTTCCTGGGGCGCCCCGTGTCGGACGTCATGACCCGGGCTCCGAAGACGACCACGCCGGACGAGCTCGCCGCCGCGGCCGTGGGCACCATGGAGCGGAACGGCGTCATCGTCCTCCCGGTGGTCTCCGACGGCGACAGGGTCGAAGGCGTGGTGCACCTGCACGATCTCATGCGCGCGGGGGCGGTCTGAGGCGGGGCGGCGGGGCGGCGGGGCGGCGGGGCGGGGCGGTCACCGGGGACATGCGGCCCCGCAGCCCCGCTGCCCCGCTGCCCCGCCTCGTAGCCTTCGCGATCCTTGTAATCCTGGGAGCGACGGGCTGCGAAGACACCGGCGCCCGCCCTACCACGACGGTCCAGGCGCCTGACAGCGCGGACCAGGTGCTCGAGGGGTTTTCGCATTACGTGACCAGCAACGGGGTCCGGCGCAGCCGGGTCCAGGCCGACACGGCCTTCTTCTACGAGGGCACGCAGATCACGAATCTGGTTGACGTCCGGGTGACCTTTTACGACCTCAAGGGCGCGGAGAGCTCCACGCTCACCTCGACGCGAGGCGTCTATCGCTGGCAGGACGGCTCGATGGAGGCCACCGACAAGGTCGTCGTGGTCTCCCCCGACGGCCGCCGCCTCAGCACCCAGCGGCTGCGCTACGACAACGCGAGCAACCAGATTTCCACCGACGTGCATTTCACCTTCGACCGCGGCGACGAGCATCTGGAGGGCAACAGCTTCCGCTCCGATCCCGACTTCCGGAACGTGGTCACCGACCGCCCCCGCGGCGTCGCGGGCGACGGCATGCTGTTGCCGGGGCAGAAACAATGAGGCGGGGCAGCGGGGCAGCCCTTCTCATTCTCACCGCCGTGCTCCAGACACCGGCCGCCGCCCAGAGCGACCGCTGCACCTTCCAGATCGACAACGTCGACCGGCAGGGCAGCGTGGTCGAGACGCCGCAAGGGACCAACTACTTCGCCGGCGGCAACGTGCGGCTCAGCTGCCGCGGCACCAGCATCACGATGCAGAGCGACAGCGTCGCGGCCTACGGCGGCAACGTGGTGCAGTTCATCGGCCGGGTGAAGTACCGCGACTCCACCCTCACGATGGACGCCAACCGCGGCACCTATTACAAGATCGGCGAGCGCTGGGAAGCGCGGGGCAACGTCACCACCCGGAACCTGGTGACCGGCTCCACGCTCGCCGGACCCTCGCTCGACTATTTCCGGGTGGCGCGCGGCGTCCGCGACACCCTGGAGATGTACGCAATCGGCCGGCCGAAGATCCAGTATTTCCCCGCCGATTCGGCGGGGAAACCGGAGCCGTACGTCATCGTGGGCGACCGGGTGCGCTTCAAAGGCGACGACCGGATTTTCGCCGGTGGGAAGGTGACGGTGGATCGCAGCGATTTCGCGTCGCGGTCCGATTCGCTCCGGCTCGACACCGGCGCCGGCGGCGACGGCACCCTGCTCGGCGGGCGGCCGGTGCTGCGGGGGGTCGGCGCGGACAGCTTCTCCATCACCGGCAACCGGGTGGACCTCAAGCTCGAGCGCCGGGAGCTGACCTACCTGCTGGCGAAGGGGAACAGCCGCGCCATCAGCAAGGAGTGGGATCTCGTGGCCGACACCATCGGCCTCGACATCAATCAGCGCAAGCTGGAGCAGACGCTGGCGTGGGGCGACAGCATCCGCCCCTCGGCCACCTCACCCAGCTACGCCATGAAAGCCGACTCGCTGGCGCTCGACACCCCGGGGCAGCGGCTCCAAGAGGTGCGCGGCTTCGGCAAGGCCTGGCTCGGCGGCACCGTGCATCCGCCGACCAAGGACCGCGACTGGATGAAGGGCGACACCGTCGTGGCCCGGTTCGCCAGCCGCGATTCGGCCGGAGCTCAGCGCGCGGTGCTGAGCAGGATCGATGCGCGGCAGGCGGCACAGTCCTATCACATCGAGGCCAACCAACGGATGCCGGCCCGGCCGTCGATCAACTACGCCCGAGGTGACGCCATCACCGTCACCATGGAGAACGTGGCCGGCGGCGGCGTCGAGCGGGTGGATGTCCGCGGCAAGGTGGACGGCATCCAGCTCGAGGCGGAGGAGCCTCGCGCGGCGCCGCCCACGCCCGGCGCCCCGGGCGCGCCCGCCGAGCCCGCCGACAGCACGCCGGACGGAGACGGCCCGTGAGCGCACCGGAATGGATCGGCTCACTCGGCGATCGCGACCCGTCGGTGCCGATCGCCCTCGCGGCGATCACCCACGCCGCCGGCGCCTCCGACACCGTCGATTTCGGCGACCTGTTGATGAGCTACCGCGAGGCGCACATCGCCTGTTACCGGACGCTCGACGGCCCGGTTCAGGTCGAGATCACCGGCGACGAGGTGCGCGATCACCTGACGCGCTCGGTCCTGCCACGGCTCGCGACCGAGGGATGGATCCTCGATCCGGCCGGGACCGATTGGAACCCGATCCGCCCCCGGGTGCCCTGGTGGGGCCAGACGCCCGAGGCGCGCCAGACTGTCTATGAGGCGCTGCTCGAAGCCGCGCGGCGCGCGGCGCTGCGGTCGAAGCCGGTCGTCCAGCAGGCGCCGTCTGCCAGCGTCCTGGAAGGGATGGATCTCCTCAAGAGCTACAAGGGCCGCCGGGTGGTGGATCAGGTGACGGTGCGGGTGCAGCAGGGCGAGATTGTGGGATTGCTCGGTCCCAACGGGGCGGGAAAGACCACGACCTTCTACCTTATTACGGGGCTGATCCGTCCCGACGACGGCCGGGTGCTGCTCGACGGGCTCGACCTCACCCGGTCCCCGATGTACAAGCGGGCGCGGGCCGGGATCGGGTACCTGGCGCAGGAGCCCTCGATCTTTCGAAAAATGACGGTCGAGGAAAATATTCTGGCGATCCTGGAGACCCGCGGCCTGGGCCGGAGCGAGCGTCACCAGCGGCTCGACCAAATGCTGGACGAGCTGTCCATCAAGCACCTCCGCCGCAGCAAGGCGTACTCTTTGAGCGGCGGAGAGCGGCGCCGGCTGGAGATCACCCGAGCGCTCGTGAGCGAGCCGAAGTTCATGCTGCTCGACGAGCCGTTCGCCGGGGTCGACCCGATCGCGGTCCACGACATTCAGACCATCGTCGCCGGGCTCCGGCACCGCGGCATCGGCGTCCTCATCACCGACCACAACGTCGAGCAGACGCTCGACATCGTTGACCGGGCCTACATCATGTTCGAAGGCAAAGTGCAGGCATCGGGAAGTGTCCGGGATCTGGTCTATGACGACCGCGTCGCCCAGCTCTATCTGGGCCCCACCCTGACTGCGCGCCTGCGCGCGCGCCTCGAGGCGGTGGCATGAAGACCGGCCTTTCCCAGCATACCAGCCTTCGGCAGGAGCTGCGGGTCAACCCGCGGCTCTACCAGGCCATGGACATGCTGTACATGCCCATGATGGACCTCCAGCAGCACCTGAAGCAGGAGCTGCTCTCCAACCCCTTCCTCGAGCTGCTCGAGCCGGAGGAGGAGACGCCGGAGCAGAAGGACGCGGAACAGGAGAAGGAGCAGAAGGAGAAGGAAGAGGAGATGGATTGGGAGGAGATCCTTCTCAACGGGTTCGAGGTGGGCGGCACCCGGGAACAGTTCGAGCAGCTGGAATACACCGAGCCGGTAACGGTGGAAACCCGCGACCTGATCGACCACCTCCGCGAGCAGCTCCAGATGCTGACCCTGAACCCGCGCCAGCTGCTGCTGGCCGAGGAGTTCCTGGGCAACATCAATGAAGAGGGATACCTCGCCGCGAGCCTGGAGGAGATCCTGGGCTCGGTGAACCAGCTGGTCGCCTCTCATGTGCGGGGCGCGGAAAGCGGGGAGGACGGCGCCGTCATCGAGAGCGAGGCCGTTGCATCGGATGACGCCGGGGACACCGGGGACACCGGGGACGCCGGGGACGCCGGGACGCCGAGGAGTCGGCCGGAGATGAGACTGCGACCGCGGCGCCCGCCGCCGATCTTCCCTCGCCGCCCTACTACACACTGGCCGAGATCGAGGAGATGGTCGGCGTCATCCAGAAGCTGGATCCGCCCGGCATCGGCGCGCGCGATCTGCGGGAGTGCCTCCTGATCCAACTCCGGGAGGAGAAGGACATCGACTCGCTCACCTTCCGCCTGGTCGATGAGGCGTTCACCGACCTCATCGCCCATCGCTGGAACGATCTCGCCAAGCGGTTCGGCGTCGAGCCGGCCGCGGTGCAGGCCGCCGCCGACGGGCTGGCGCGGCTCGATCCCAAGCCGGGGCTCAAGTACTCCAACCAGAGCGACGGCTACATCATCCCCGACCTCATCGTGGAGAAGATCGGCACCCGCTACCAGGTCTTCCTCAACGACACCGGGATGCCGCGGCTCCGGCTCAGCCGGTCCTACCAGGAGATCGCGCGCGACAAGAAGAAGATGACCCCGGAGAACCGGGAGTTCATCGCCTCCAAGATGAACAGCGCGAACTGGATGATTCAGGCCATCGAGCAGCGCCGGCAGACCATGCTCAAGGTGATGAACTTTATCGTGGACCGGCAGCGCGACTTCTTCGAGAAGGGTATCGAGTATCTGAAGCCGCTGACGCTGCGGGAGGTCGCCGAAGTCATCAACATGCACGAATCGACCGTCAGCCGGGTCACCAACGAGAAGTACGTCCAGACGCCCCGCGGCGTGCTGCCGCTCAAGTTCTTCTTCTCCAGCGCCCTCGCCACCGCCTCGGGCGAGGAGGCCAGCGCCCGGTCCATCCGGGCCAAGCTGCAGAAGATGGTCGCCGAGGAGGACAGCGGAAAGCCGCTCACCGACCAGCAGATCGTCCATCTCTTCCAGGAGCAGGGAATTCAGATCGCACGTCGCACCGTGGCCAAGTACCGGGACCAGCTCGGGATCCTGCCGGCGCGCATGCGGAAACGCGTATGACCCTTCCCTCCGAGGCGCTGGATGTCAGCGTCCTCGTACCGGCCAAGGACGAGGCCCCCAACCTTCCCGAGTTCGTTCGGCTCTGCGCCGAAGCGCTCGCGCCGGCAGGATTCACCTACGAAGTCGTCATCGTCAACGATGGCTCCCGCGACGAGAGCGCGCGGGTGCTGCGGGAGCTGGAGGGGGAGTACCCGTTCCTGCGGGTCGTGACCCACCGCCGGCAGCGGGGCATCGCCGACGCACTCCGCTCCGCCGGCGAGGTCGCCCGGGGCGATGTCTTCGTGTTCTATCCGGCCGACCTCCAGTATCTGCCCGCCGATATCCCGGCCCTGGTCCAGCCGATTCTCCAGGGACGCGCCGATATCGTGACCGGCACCAAACAGGGGAAGTACGACCGGGCCTTCGTCTCCCGGGTCTACAATGCCCTCTGCCGCTGGCTCTTCGGGGTGCGGGTGACCGATCTCAACTCGGTGAAGGCCTACCGCCGCGAGGTCATGTACAACGTGCCGCTCCGGCCCGATTGGCATCGCTACATGGTGGTCATCGCCGCGGCCGACGGCTTCCGGCTCGATGCGCTGCCGGTGCCGCTGTACCCCCGCAAGGCCGGGATCTCCAAGTTCAACTGGCGCCGCATCCCCATCGGCGTGTTCGACCTGGTATCGGTCTGGTTCCAGCTGCGGTTCGGCCGGAAGCCGATGCTCTTCTTCGGCGTCGCAGGCGCCGTCCTCTTCCTGATCGGCCTCGCCGCCGGCATCACCGCGCTGGTGCTCCGCTTCGGCTACGGCTTCGGGTTCCGCCCGCTGCTCGACCTGGTCTCGACCATGGTCATCTGCGGCATCGTGCTTTTCGGGTTCGGCCTCCTCGGCGAGATGATCGCCGGGATGCAGGAGGAGACCCGGGAGGTGGCCCGCGCTCTGGCCCGCTTCGAGAAACTTGACGTGCGGGACTGAGCGGTGCGGGTAGTCTTCCTCACCCACAATTATCCTCGTTGGGCCGGCGACGTTTCGGGCGCCTTCCTCGCCACCCTGGCCGGAGGCCTGGCCCGCCGCGGCGTCGCGGTCCGGGTGGTGGCGCCGAGCGACGAGGGGAAGGGCGGGGAGGACGTGATCGACGGCATCCCCGTGCGCCGCGTGCGCTACGCCTCCGCCCGGGGTGAGACGCTGGCGTACCGCGGGACCATGCAGTCGGCGCTCCGGGCGCCGTCGGGACTGCGCGCGCTCGCCGGCCTGTGGCGAGGACTTCGCCGCGCGGCCCGCGAGGAGGCCAAGGCCGGCGCCGACCTGTTCCACGCCCACTGGTGGGTGCCCGGCGGACTGGCGCTCCCCAAGGGCACCCCCAGCGTGCTCACGGTGCACGGCACCGACGCCGCCTTGCTGCGCCGCTCCCGGATCGCCCGCGCCCTGGCCCGCCCGGTCTTCCAACGCGCGACCGTAGTGACCGCGGTGTCCCGCGAGCTCGCCGGCTGGGTTCAGACCGGCGCCGGGCGCTTCGTGGACCCCTCCCACGTCCACCCGATGCCGGTCGATAGCCGCGACCACCCGTGGTCCACCGGCGGCGGCGGCGCGGTGGTGATCGCTCGACTCACCCAACAGAAGCGAGTCAACCTCGCGATCCAGACCGTCGCCTTCCTCGCCTCCTGCGGCCACGAGCTTCCGCTCACGGTCGTGGGCGACGGGCCCGAGCGCGGCGCGCTCGAGCGGCTGGTGACCGATCTCGGCGTGGGTCCGTTCGTCAGGTTCACCGGCGCCGTCACTTCCGCCGAAGTGCCCGCCTACCTGGCGAAGGCGGATCTCATGATTTTTCCCGCCCAGGGTGAGGGCTTCGGTCTCGTCGCCGCGGAGGCGCTGATGGCGGGTGTGCCGGTGGTGGCCTGCTGGGACGGCGGCGGCGTGCTCGACGTAGTGCCGCCGAGCGGGGCGGGCCGGCTCACGTTGCCCGCGCCCGAAGCGATGGGCGACGCGATTCTCGGCCTGCTCGCCGAGCACGACCACCGGGATATGGCGGCACTGGTGGGGGAGTCGTGGCGGGCCCGGCTCGACCCCGACCACGTGGCGGAGATCTGCGAGGGCTGGTATCGGGAGGCGCTGGGTGGGTGACCGCCGCCTCCGCGCGGTCCAGTGGCTCCTCGGGCTCGCGATCGTCGGCCTCGCCGTCCGCTCGCTGGCGCGCAACTGGGACCAGCTCCGCGGCCAGCAGCTCCAGTGGGAGGTGCGGCCGGGGTGGATCATTCTCAGCGCCGCCGTCGTCTGGCTCATGTACGCGCTGCTGATCGCGGCCTGGCGGCGCATGCTGAGCGCGTGGGGCCGCGGGCTCGATCCCTGGTCCGCGGCGAGGATCTGGACGGTGTCGAGCCTCGGCAAGTATCTCCCGGGCAAGATCTGGGCGGTGGCGGGCATGGCCGTCATGGCCCAGCGCGCCGGCATCGGGGCAGGCCCCGCGACCGGATCCGCCGTCATTCTCCAGCTGATGGCGATCGGCACCGGCGTGGCGGTCGTCGGCCTCACCGGATGGGGCGCGCTGCGTGCCGCCTATCCCGGTGCCACCACCGGGCTGGTGATCCTGCTGGCCGGCTCGGTCGGGTGTCTGGCGCTGCTGCTCTGGCCTCCCGCGGTGAGTCGCCTGCTGCGCCTCGGCGCGCCTGAGGCGGTCGAGGTGCGGCCGCCGACCGCGGCGGTGGCGTTCGGCCTCGTGGCCAACGCGGTCGCGTGGGTGGGCTACGGCGTCGCCCTCTGGCTGCTGGCGCGCGGGATCCTGCCCGCTTCCGGCCTGGACCTGCTGCCGGCCATCGCGGTGTTCACCGCCTCGTACCTGGCCGGCTTCCTCGCCCTGTTCGCCCCGGGTGGGATTGGCGTGAGAGAAGGAGTATTCATTCTGATGTTGCAGGGACCCATCGGCATCGGGGCCGCCACGGCCCTGGCCATCGCTTCCCGCCTGCTGCTCACCGTCACCGAGCTCGGCGCCGCGGTTCCGTTCCTGCTGTTCCCCCGCAGGAGAGCGCATGTCGCCGGCTGACGAATCTCAGAACCAACTTGAGCCTCGGTATGCCAAGTCATTGGCACTTGCCGTGTTCGTCCTCGCTGCGCTGACCTTGTGCTGGCCCATCCTCGGGGGCCGTTGGCTGCTGGGCGATGACCAGTACGTGGCGGGCTACAGCTTCCGGCTGTTCGGCGCCGAGATGTTCCGCCAGACCGGCTCGATCCCGCAGTGGAACCCGTATATCCTGGGCGGCCTGCCGTATATCGCGGCGCAGCACGGCGACATCTTCTATCCCACGGCGTGGCTCCGCTGGGTGCTCCCGGTCGATCTCGCGATGAGCCTCGGCTTCGCGATCCACCTGGTGATCGCCGGCTTCACGATGTACCTGCTGCTGCGCGCGCTCCGGGTGTCCTGGGCGGCCGCGGTCATCGGCGGGCTGGCCTACGAGCTGACCGGCATCGTCGCCTCGCTGGTGAAGCCGGGCCACGACGGGAAACTCTTCGTCTCGGCGCTCGCTCCGCTGGCGTTCCTCGCGCTGCTCCGCGCGATTCGTGATCGCAGTCCCGCGGGCTACGCGCTGCTGGCGCTCGTGGTCGGGCTCGCCATTCTGAGTCCGCAGTATCAGATGGCGTACTACATGCTCGTGGCCAGCGGGATCTGGGCGCTCTACTTGGTGTTCCTCGACCCCGAGCGTCCCGCCGCCACTCGCTGGCACGTGACGCTCGGCCTGGCGCTGGCGGCGATCGCGCTCGGCGTCGCACTGGCGGCGATTCAGGTGCTGCCGTTCATGAGCTACGTGCCGTTCTCGCCCCGCGGGGAAGGCGGACCCAGCCTCGGATGGCAGTATGCCATCGGCTATTCGATGCCACCCGAAGAGCTGTTCACCACGATCCTGCCTCAGTTCAACGGCGTGCTCACCAACTATTGGGGCCGCAGCTTCTTCAAGCTGCACACCGAGTACCTCGGCGCCGTCGTCGTCGTGCTGGCGGCGCTGGGCCTCCGGGACCGCTCCCGCCGCAGGCTGCTCCAGGTCTTCGGGGCGATCGCGATCCTCTTCCTGCTGGTATCGCTCGGCGGATATACGCCGTTCTATCGCCTCTGGTACGAAGTCATGCCGATGATGAAGAAGGTGCGCGCCCCCGGCATGGCGTTCTATCTGGTCGCGCTCCCGCTCGCGATCTTCGCCGCGTTCGGCGCCGAGCGGCTGCTGCGTCGGGAAGTGTCCCGCCGGTCCTGGCTGATCCCGATCGCGGTGCTCGGCGGCGTGGCGCTGCTAGGCATCCTCGGCGTGCTCGACGCGATCGGCGGACTCTTCGTCTCGGCGGAGCAGGCGCCCAGGCAGGCGGCAAACGCAGCGGCGCTACGTGCGGGGTCGTTCCGATTATTGCTGATCGTGGCGCTCGGCGGTGCCGCGATCTGGGCGGTGTGGAGCGGAAAGGTGCGGGGGATCGCCGCGACGGCCGCGCTGCTCGTCGCGGTCCTGGCCGACCTCTGGAGCGTCGATCGGCTCTTCTTCGAGTTCCGACCCCCGGCCTCCGAGCTGTTCGCCGACGACGCGATCACCAGTCGGCTGCGAGCGGAAAAGAAGCCGTTCAGGGTGCTGGACGCAGGCGTATATCAGGGCTCGGTCCTGATGGCCTACGACATCCAGACCGTGCTGGGATACCACGGAGTCGAGGTGCGGTACTACGACGAGCTGCTTGGCGGCAAGAACGAGTGGCGGAATCTGGGCAATCCGAACCTCCACGATCTGCTGGGCGTGCGCTATCTCCTGGTGCCCGACTCGCAGGCCGTGCCCCGGTTCCATCCCATCACCGGGATGACCCAGACCGGGCACGGCGGGTCCGGTTTCGTGTTCGAGGCGGACACCATTCCGCCCTACGTCCGGGTGATCCCCGCGGCGGCGAAGCTCCCGGACGACCAGGTGGTGCCGACGGTGAACGACCCCCGTTTCCCCCTGCACGAGGTGGTTCTGTTCGCGGATACCGCCGCGGTGACGCCGGAGCCGATCCGGAGCGGCGGGCAAGACACCACCTCGGTGCGTGCCGCCGTGACCGACTGGAAGCCCGGAAGCATGCGCATCGCGCTGACGGGAACCGATTCGAAGCCGCGCTACCTCCTGGTGAGCGAGACGTGGTACAAGGACTGGCACGCGCGGGTGGATGGCACTCCCGCGCCGGTCCACCGCGGCAACCACGCGTTGATGGCGGTCGTGATTCCGCCGGGCGCCAAGGAGATCGCGCTGGACTTCGACTCTCCGGAGTACGGGCAGGGCAAGGTGATGAGCCTCCTGGCTCTGCTCGCCATCGCCGGGCTGTTCGGGTGGACGGCGGTCCAGCGCCGGCGTTCGGGCCATGGCTGAGCGCGCGCTGGTCGTGGTGCCGACCTACAACGAAGCGCTGAACCTGCCGCTCATCGTGCCGCAGATCCTGGTGCAGGATCCCCGGCTCGACGTGCTGGTCGTGGATGACAACTCGCCCGACGGCACCGGCCAGATGGCCGACGAGATGGCCGCGGCCGAGCCGAGGATCAACGTGCTGCACCGGCCCGGCAAGGGTGGGCTGGGGAAGGCGTATCTGGCGGGGTTCCGCTGGGCGCTGGAGCGCGACTACGAGTACATCTTCGAGATGGATGCCGATTTCAGTCACGATCCCCGGTTCCTGGGCATCTTTCTCGACGCGGCCAAGGACGCCGACCTGGTGATCGGCTCGCGGTACAAGACCGGAGTCAACGTCATCAACTGGCCGATCTCCCGCCTCCTCCTGTCGCTCGGAGCCAATCAGTACGCCCAGTTGGTCACCGGGTTGCCGGTCGTGGACTCTACCGGCGGCTTCAAGTGTTTCCGCCGGCGGGTGCTCGAGGCCATCGACTTCGATCGGGTGCGGTCCAATGGGTACTCGTTCCAGATCGAGATGAGCTTCCGGGCCTGGAAAAAGGGGTTCCGGCTGGTGGAGATTCCAATCGTCTTCACCGACCGGGTCGAGGGCCAGAGCAAGATGAACAAGCGAATCGTGAGAGAGGCGATCTGGATGGTCTGGTGGCTGCGGCTCAAGGCGATGGTGGGGCAGCTGTGAGGGGCACCGTCATCTACAAGATGACCGGCTCGGGCAACGATTTCGTCATGCTCGATGGCCGGTTCACCTCGCCCGAAAAGTGGCCCGCTACACGGGTGGCCGCGATCTGCGACCGGCGCTCGGGCGTGGGGGCCGACGGCATGGTTATCCTGACGCCGGACGCTCCGGGCCGGATCCGGATGACCTACTGGAACTCCGACGGCTCCCGGGCCGCCATGTGCGGGAACGCCGCGCTCTGCAGCGCCAGACTGTCGGTCTATCTGGAGCTGGCCGAGCCCGGCGACCTCTGCCTGCTGACCGACGCCGGCGTGGTGCCGGCGCGCTCCGATGGGGCCGGCGACGGAGCCGAGATCCGGCTTCCTGACGCCGAGATTCCCACCGCGGTGCCGGGACTGGATCCGGCTTCGGGCGAGCAGTGGCTGGCCCACGGCGTAGTCGGGGTGCCGCATCTGATCGTCCGAGTGGATGACATCGAGCGGATCGACCTGCCGGGCCGCGGCCGGGCTCTGCGTTTCGACGCCCGGCTGGGCGACGCCGGGGCCAACGTCAACTTCGTGGCGCCCGGGATCTCCGAGGGCGAGCCCTGGACCATCCGGACCTACGAGCGCGGTGTGGAGGCCGAGACGCTGGCCTGCGGCACCGGGACGGTCGCCGCGGCCCTGGCCCTGGCGGCTCGGGGCGAGGCCGGCCTGCCGCTCCGGTTCCGCAGCAGGGGAGGGCCCGTGCTCCTGGTGAAGGCCTCCCTCAACGGCACCCGAGCCCACGAGGTCTGGCTCGGTGGCCAGGGCCGCCTGCTGTTCCGCGGCGTCTGGGAAGGCATCTGACCAAGCTTTCCACGTAACAGCAACCCATTCTCCCACAACACATTACAGCCATAGAGCGGCCGGCAGATCCCAGTTCTCCACAGTTTTCCCCAGGCCTACTTAACATAATACATCTTATACGTCATTGATCTTCACCCAAAGAAATCGGGGACCTTTTCACCTCGGTCCCCGAATCCACTGCCCGCCAGCCCGTCCGCCCGCCTGCTATCACATCTTCCCGTCCGTCAGCTCCGACAGCCGAACCTTGGCCTCGGTGACACCGGTGGACTCGGGAAACTTCTCGATGATCGTCCGGTATGCCGTGACCGCTTCCGCGGTCTTTCCGGCGTTCCGGTACGCCCGGGCGGCGTCGATCAGGTACCGGGTCTTGAGGAACTCCTGCTCCGCGGCCTCCGAGGCCTTGGTGTAAGCCTGCGCGGCCTCTCCCGGCTTGCTGGAGCCTTCCAGGGCCGTCCCCAGGAGCGCGTTCGCCGGCGCCTGGTACTTCCTGGCGGGATTGGTCGCCAGGAACTCCCGGAGCCCGACCACCGCCAGTTCACCCTGGCCGTTCACCATCCGGACCTGATTGAGGGTGATGACGGCCTCGGTGGCCGCGTCGGTCCCCCGGTAGGTCTCGATCAGCCGCTGGAGCTCGCTCGCCGCGAGCGGCAGGTTGCCCGCCTCCGCCGCGGACCGGGCCTGGTTGAGACTCCGGGCGGCGAAGTCTTCCTTGCGGCGGTCGCTGGTCCAGAGCACCCATCCGGCCGCGACTACCACGGCCAGCGTGAGGACGACGCCGGTGAGAAGGCGCCGCTTGTCGCCGTACCATGGGGCCTGCCCCGCTGCCGCCGGTGTTTGATCTCGAGTCGTTGCTTCTACCATCGTCGCCATATCTGTCACGTGTGAGGTTGAACCGCATCCGCGTTTCGATATCCGCGTTTCGATATCCGCGTTTCGATATCCGAGTGCCCCCGGCGTGACTCGAACACGCGGCCAACAGTTTAGGAAACTGCTGCTCTATCCATCTGAGCTACGGGGGCGTGCCCTGCTGCGCCGCAGCCGGTAAACATGCCATGCCGGGGGCTTTTCGGGCAACCCGGCGACGCCCGTCAGACTCCCAGGACGGCGTGGCTCGGCGCCCCCTCCAGGCGGTCGCGGCCCTTCAGGAACCCGATCTCCAGCAGGAAGGACCAGCCCACCACCTCCGCCCCCAGCTTCCGGGCCAGGCTCCCGGCGGCCCGGGCGGTCCCGCCGGTCGCCAGGACGTCATCGACGATGAGTGCCCGTCCCCGCTCTCCCATGCCGTCCCGGTGCGCCTCGAGTGCGTCGGTGCCGTACTCCAGCGCGTAGTCCTCCGTCACCCGCTCCCAGGGCAGCTTGCCGGGCTTCCGCATCGGGACGAAGCCGGCGCCGAGCGCCGCCGCGACCGCGCCGCCCAGGATGAAGCCCCGCGCCTCGATGCCGACCACGTGCGTCACGTCCTTGGCCTCGAACGGCTGGGCCATCGCCGCGATCACCTCCCGCAGCAACGTCGCGTCGCCCAGAACCGGGGTGATGTCCTGGAACACGATCCCCGGCTTGGGGTAGTCCGGGATCGCGCGCAGCGCGGCCTTCACCCTCCGGTCCAGCGTGATGGTTGCGGTCATCGGATATCAAAGCTCCTGGAGGAAACGGTCTCGTCGCTCACGTCGTCCTGCCGCTCCAGCTGCTCCACCTGGGCGTGGGCGGGCCCCGCCCGGAGCAGCTCCGCCAGTCGTTCGAGGGCCTGGTCTTCCCCGCCCGCGGTCACGACTTCGACCCGCCCGTCCGGGAGGTTCCTGGCGTACCCGCCGAGCCCGAGCGCGCGCGCGTGCCGGGCGACGAACCAGCGAAACCCGACCCCCTGCACCACGCCCGACACCAGGAACCGCGTGGTCACGCCGGCCGGTCCCGCCGGGCCTTGATCATTTCGAACGCGATCGGCAGGAGCGAGATCGCGATGATCGCGAGAATCACCAGGCTGAAGTTGTTCCTCACCACGTCCATGTTGCCGAAGAAATACCCCGCCGGGACGAAGAGCCCCACCCACAGCACCGCGCCGACGATGTTGTACGTGATGAATTTCGTGTAGCTCATCGCGCCGACGCCGGCGACGAACGGAGCGAAAGTCCTGATGATCGGCACGAACCGGGCGATGATGATGGTCTTGCCGCCGTGCTTCTCGTAGAACGCATGGGTGCGGTCCAGGTAGTCCTTGCGCAGGAACCTCACGTTCCCGCTGAACGCCCGCGGCCCGATCCAGGCCCCGACCCAATAGTTGACCGTGTCGCCCAGGATGGCGGCGCCGATCAGCAGTACCACCAGGAGCCAGAGATCCAGCGATCCGAGGGCGGCGAAGGTGCCGGCGGCGAAGAGCAGCGAGTCCCCCGGGAGGAACGGCGTCACCACCAGCCCGGTCTCCGCGAAGACGATCGCGAACAGAATGAGGTGGGTCCACACGCCGTAGTCGGCGATGATCTCGGCCAGGTGCTTGTCGAGATGCAGAAAGAGATCCATCACCGATCGGACGAAATCCATGCAGATCTCCTGAAGTGCTAGCGGAAGCCGAACTCGCCGAGCAGCGGCACGAAGCGCACGTCGGCCACGGTCTTGCTGCTGAGCTGATCGCCGTCGCGGCGGACCAGCGTCAGGGTCTGGTTGTTCCGGTCGCCCAGGGGGATCACCATCCGTCCGCCGGGCGCGAGCTGCTCCACCAGCGGCGTCGGCACCTCGGGCGAGGCGGCCGCGACCAGGATCGCATCGTACGGCGCGAACGGCCGCCAACCGAGCGTGCCGTCGCCCACCAGGACCGTCACGTTGCGGATCCCGGCCTGCTCCAGCGCTTCGCGCGCCCGCTGGGCCAGCCCGGGAATCCGCTCGACGCTGAAGACCGCGTCGCACACCATCGCGAGCAGCGCCGTCTGATAGCCCGACCCGGTCCCGATCTCCAGCACCCGCTCCTTGCCGGTCAGGCCCAGCAGCTCGAGGTAGCGCGCCTGGACCCAAGGCTGGGAGATGGTCTGGCTGCTGCCGATCGGCAGCGCGGCGTCCTCGTAGGCCCGATGCCGCACACTCTCGGGGACGAAAATGTGCCGCGGCACCATCTGCACGGCGCGGAGGACGGCGAGATCCCGAATCCCCTTCTGGCGGAGGATCTCCACCAGGCGGGTGCGGTACCCGCCGTAACTGTCTCCCTCCCCTACCCCTCCAGCGACCATCCCTGAACCGTTTCGAGCAGCGAGTAGTTGGTGAGATCCATGTGCAGCGGCGTGACCGACACGTAGCCCTCCGCGACGGCGAGGTGATCGGAATTCTCGGTGCCGGTCCAGGTGATCGTGCCCCCGCCGATCCAGTAGATCTCCCGCCCCCAGGGATCTTTCATCCTGGTCAGCGACTCGGAGAAGAACCGGCTACCCAGTTTGGTGACCTGAATCCCTTTCACTTCCGAGGCCGGGATCTTGGGGAGGTTGATGTTGAGCAGCGTCTGCGCCGGGAAATCGGGCACCGACACGATGCGGCGGATCAGCTGCAGCAGCAGGTCGCGGTACGTGGCCATCGTCTCCGGCTGATTGCCGGAGAACGAGATCCCGATGCCCGGGACCCCGAGCGTCACCGCTTCCATCGCCGCCGCGACCGTGCCGGAGTAGAGCACGTCCTCGCCCATGTTGGGCCCGTGGTTCACCCCGGAGAAGACGAAGTCGGGCCGCTCGGGCATCAGCGCCTGGATCGCGAGCATCGCGCAGTCGGTCGGTGTGCCGTCGATCTGCCAGGCTCCATCCGGCCGGCGAGCCGGCCGCAGCGGCCGGTGCAGCGTCAGCGAATGCGAGGTGCCGCTCTGTTCGCGGTCCGGCGCCACCACCGTGACATTCCCTACCTCGCGGCAGACGTCCGCCAAGAGCGCCAGCCCCGGCGCGAGGATCCCATCGTCGTTGGTGACGAGGATGTTCATGGAGGGCAAAGATAGCGGGGCAGCGGGGCCACGGGGCAGCGGGACCGCGCGCTGCTACCTGCCCTGCGATCTGCCCCGCTGTCCCGCCGCCGCACCCTGTTTCTCCGCCACGGGCAGCGCCCGCTGCGGCACCGGCCGGCCGTCGAGGATCGCCATGATCGCGTCCAGCTCGGCCCGCGCCTCACCCGCGACCTCGGCCTCGAACGCCTTCTTCGCGCTGGTCCGCAGCTCGCCGCTGCGGCGATACTGGTCGATCCGCTGCCGCGCCCCGTCGATGGTGAACTTCTCGGTGTAGAGCAGGTTCTTCACCAGCATGATCAGCTCCACTTCCTTGCTCTTGTACACCCGGTTGCCGGAGCGGTTCTTCGCCGGGTTGAGGAAGCGGAACTGGCTCTCCCAGTACCGGAGCACGTGCGGCTTCAGATCGGTCAGGGAGCAGACCTCGCCGATCGAGTAGAACTCCTGCACCTGCTTGGTAGCGCTCATCGCCATTGCTCCGACTTGAGTTCGCGGGTCATCAGCTCGGTGATCGCGTCGCGCGGCGGCTTGCCGCGAAACAGCACGGCACAGACCTGGTTCGTGATCGGCAGCTCGATGCCGAGGCGCTGGCCCAGGGCGGCGCCGGCCAGCGAGGTGTTGGCGCCCTCCGCCACGGTGCGGTGCGCCGCGCGGTAGGCCTCGAAGCTCTGGCCCTCCGCCAGCGCCACGCCTAAGGAGCGGTTCCGGCTCAGGCTCCCGGTCGTGGTGAGCACCAGGTCGCCCATGCCGGCCAGACCCGCGAAGGTGAGCGGATCCGCGCCCATCGCCACGCCGAGCCGGGTGATCTCCGCCAGCCCGCGAGTAATCAGCGCGGCGCGCGGATTGTGGCCCAGGCCGAGTCCCTCCGCGATGCCCGCGGCGACCGCGATCACGTTCTTCAACGCGCCGGCCAGCTCGACGCCCGTGACATCGAGGTTGCGATACACCCGGAACGCGGGCGTCGCGAAGATCGCCTGCGCCTCGCGCGCGATCTCGCCGTCCCGGGCCGCGGCCACTACGGCGGTCGGCTGGCCCTGGCACACCTCGGCGGCGAAGCTCGGCCCCGAGAGCGCCACGAACCGCACCTCCGGCACCTCTTCGGCGAAGACCTGTGACATCAGTGCCAGGCTCTCCGCCTCGATGCCCTTCGTGGCGCTCACGACCAGGGTCCCGCCGCGGAGTGCGCCTCCCAGCCCCCGAATCACGCTCCGGACCGCGTGGCTCGGCGGAGCGGAGACCACCACCTCGGCGCCGGCGAGCGCTTCCCTGGTGTCGCCGACCGCGCGGATCCGGGGCGACAGCGTCACGCCGGGCAGAAACACCGGGTTCTCCCGGTCGCGGTTCACCGCCTCGACCACCTCGGGCTCGTAGGCCCAGAGCCGGACGTCGTCGCCCTTGCACGCCAGCAGATTGGCGAGCGTGGTGCCCCAGCTCCCCGCCCCGAGGACGGCGATCCGGCTCATGGGTGCGCCGGCGGCGCCGCCCGCCGGCCGAATCGGTTCTCGGTGCCGTTCAGAAGCCGGCGGATGTTCGCCCGATGGAGCCAGATGATCGCCAGGGCCACGAGCACGTCGAGCCACAGGAGCTCGGGACGCTCGGGGTGCTCCAGGAGAAACACCGCCGCGGGAAACACCGCGGCCGCCGCGATGCTCGCGACCGAGACGTAGCCCGTGAGCGCGACCAGCACCACCCACACCAGCGCCGCCACGCCGAGCGCGAGCGGCGTCAGGCCGAGCATCACGCCGGCGGCGGTGGCGACGCCCTTCCCGCCGCGGAACTGGACGAACACCGAGTACACGTGACCCAGGATCGCCGCGATGCCACAGCCCAGCGCTACCAGCTCCGAGTCCGAGATCCGCGGCGCGAACAGCAGCACCGGCACGGCGCCCTTGGCGATGTCGAACAATCCCACCGGCACCGCGTATCGCCAGCCGAGCACCCGGTAGAGGTTGGTGGCGCCGAGATTCTTGCTGCCGTGCTCCCGGAGATCCAGGCCGCGAAACAGCCGCCCCGCCAGGTAGCTGGTCGGAATGGCGCCGACGAGATACGAGGCGAGGACCCAGACCGCGGCGCTCCAGGTCACGACCTCGAGCCCCGGCTGGTGAACTTGAGCCGCACCGGCGACCCGGTGAACGGCCACACCTCGCGGAATCCGTTGGTCAGATACCGCTGATAGGAGTCGGGCACGTCCCGCGGACGGTTGCTCACGATGGCGAACGTGGGCGGCGCGGTGCCGATCTGTGAGGCGTAGAGCAGCTTGACCTCCTCGCCCGGCTTCTGCGGCGGCCCGCTGCGCTCGAGCAGCGAGGCCAGCACCCGGTTCACTTCCGCCGTCGGGATCCGGCGCTCCCGCGCGTCGGCGACTTCGAGAATCAGATCGAGCACCTTGCGGGCGCGCTGTCCGGTGAGCGCCGAGAGATAGACGAACGGCACGTGGTCCAGGAACGGGGCCTTGGCGATCAGCTCCTGCTGTCCCCGGTGCGCCGTGTTCGCATCCTTCTCCTCCACCAGGTCCCACTTGTTCACCGCCACCACCAGCCCGCAGCCGCGGTCCCACGCTTCGGTCGCGATCCGGAGGTCCTGGTTCTGAAGGCCCAGCGTCGCGTCGATCACCAGCACGCAGACCTCAGCCCGCTCGACTGCCCGCTCGGTGCGCAGCGTGGAGTAGAACTCTAGATCATCCTGTACTTTAGCCCTGCGCCGTAACCCCGCTGTATCAATGAAGTTGAGATTTTTCCCCTGATACCGCAAGAGGGAGTCGATCGCGTCCCGCGTGGTCCCCGCCTCGGCCGCGACGACGTGCCGCTCCTCGCCCAGGAGGCGATTCACCAGCGAGGACTTGCCCACGTTGGGCCGGCCGACGACGGCGACGCCGATGGTGTCTTCCGACTCGGCCGGATCGTACGGCGGCAGCCGCTCGACCACGGCGTCGAGCAGATCGCCGCTGCCCTTCCCCACCGCGGCGCTCACGCCGAGCGGATCGCCGAAGCCGAGCTCGTAGAAATCGAGATGAGCCGTGCTGCGCTCGAGATCGTCCAGCTTGTTGACCGCGAGCACCACGGGGCGAGAGGTGCTCCGCAGCCGCTCCGCGATCGCCTGATCGACCGGCTGCACGCCGTCCTTGCCGTCGACCAGAAACACGACCACGTCCGATTCCGCGAGCGCGAACTCCACCTGCTGCCGGATGGCGCGGTCCATCGAGTCGTCCGACTCCGGCACCAGGCCTCCGGTATCGACCACCCAGAAGCGGCGGCCTTGCCACTCCGCGTCGCCGAAGTGCCGGTCGCGGGTGGTGCCCGGCCGATCGGAGACGATCGCCGGTCGGCCGCCGAGAATCCGGTTGAACAAGGTCGACTTCCCCACGTTGGGACGGCCCACGATCGCCACGGTCGGCTTGCTCACGCCGCGATCCCCGTGTCCAGCGCGTCGGCGAAGTCCTTGGAGAACCGGATCTCGACCGGGGTCGCCGCCGCGAGCAGCGCGGCGCTCATCCCGTCGATGAACACCCCGTCGTCATTCACCGACTCTCCGGGGAGCAGGGCGAGGTCGAGATCACGTCGCCCGCTCAGCGCCGCCTGCACCGCGACCCCGGGCAGGAGGCCGGCGGTGGTGACGGAAGCGCCGAACAACGTGTTCACCACCGGGAGCAGCTCGAAGCTCGCGCCGGTGAGTCGCGCCAGCGGGTCGAGCACCATCGGCATGAGTCCGCTCATCGCGGTGCCGGTGACCACACCGATGCGGCGGCCGTGCCACCCGCCGATCGCATCGCCCCGCGACTCGATACGCCGCTGGAGCCAGCGCACGGCGCCCACCCCGTTCTCCACCTGCTCGAAGCCGTCGTAGATCTCGGCCGGCGGCAGCTCCCGCCCGGCGCGAAGGTACAGCTCGTCCGCGCCGAAGGCCCAGTGGGTGCCCCGCTCCCGCAGCGCGACCGCGGCCTGCGCCTCCACCAGCGCGATGGCGGCGCGGCACTCCTCCGCGGTCGGCTCACGCACCAGGTGATGCTTGCTGTACTCGGTGAGACCGACCGGCACGACCGAGCAGCCGATGATCGCCGGACCGAAGCGGTACAGCTCGTTCAACGTCTGCCGGAGCACGTCACCGTCGTTCACGCCCGGCGACATCACCACCTGGGTGTGGAACTCGATGCCGTGCTCGGCGAACATGCGGAGCTGGGGAATGATCTCCGGCGCGCTCGGGTTGCGGAGCAGGTAGCGGCGGACGGTGGGATCGGTGGCGTGAACCGATACGTACAGCGGTGAGAGCCGGTACTCGATGATCCGCTCCACATCCTTCGGCTTCAGGTTGGTGAGCGTCGCGAAATTGCCGTAGCGGAAGGAGAGCCGGTAGTCGTCGTCGCGGATGTACAGCACGTCCCGCAGTCCATCGGGCAAGCCGTCGACGAAGCAGAAGTCACAGCGGTTGGCGCAGCGGCGGATGCGAGCCGGCTCCAGCGACACGCCGAAGGGCTCGGTCAGGGGGCGCTCGATGTCGTACTCGATCTCCTCGCCGTCGGGCTGCCTCACGTGGAGCAGGAACCGCTCCTCCGCGGTCAGGAACTCCCAGTCGAGGAAGTCCTCCAGCTCGCGCCCATCGACCGTCAGGAGCTCGGTCCCCGGGCGGATCCCCAGCTCGTTGGCGATGGTATCGTCGTGTACCGCGGTGACCCTGATCATTCCGGCGGGGAAGATCGCCCGCCTGAACGGTAAATTCAAGGCCTGTAGTCACTTCAGGAGAGCGGGCAGAAGTAGCTTCTGAAGTGGAGATACGGGTTCGGAGGATAGGCTACAAACTGCTTAGCTCGGTTGACTATCTCCCCCGGGCGGCAACTCGCCCCGTGTATAACTCCCGTCCGACTGAAGAGTCCACGCCTCCGGATCCGAGAGCTCGCGAGTGAGAAAGGCATCGAGGTAGGCCGCCGCCTCGGGCCGCCGCACCGGCGCCACCACCTCGACCCGCATGCGGAGGTTGCGCGGCCGCCAGTCCGCGGAGCCGATCCAGAACTCGGGGTTGCCCCCGTTGCCGAAGTGATAGATCCGCGCGTGCTCGAGGAAGCGTCCCAGGCGGCTCACCACACGGATCCGCTCGGAGTGCCCGGGCACGCCAGAACGAAGGGTGCAGAGCCCGCGGACCACCAGCTCGATGGTCACGCCGGCGCGCGAGGCCGCGTAGAGCGCCTGGATCACTTCGGTATCGGCCAGCCCGTTGAGCTTGGCCCGGATCAGGGCCGGCCGGCCGGCGCGGGCGTGGGAGGATTCCCGCTCGATTCGCTCCAGCAGCCAGGGGAGCAGTCCCTCGGGCGCGACCGCGATCCGCCGGAACGCCCCGGCCGGTCCGCGGCTGGAGCCGGTGAGCTGGTTGAAGAGGTCGTGGATGTCGGCGCCCAGCTCGGGGTCGGCGGAGAAGAGCGACAGATCGGTGTAAACCTTCGCGGTCGCCGCGTTGTAGTTGCCGGTGCCGATGTGGACGTAGTGCCGCAGGCCTTCGTCCTCGCGCCGGAGCACCAGCCCGACCTTCGCGTGGTTCTTGAGCCCCACCACGCCATAGACCACCGTGGCGCCCGCCTCCTCCAGCCGCCGGACCCAGCCGACGTTGCGGGTTTCGTCGAAGCGCGCCTTCAGCTCCACGAAGATGGCGACCTCCTTCTTCCGTTCCAGCGCCCGAGTGAGCGCCTCGACGATCGGCGAGCGGTCTCCGACCCGGTAGAGCGTGAGCCGGATGGCCACGACCGCGGGGTCGTCCGCCGCCTCGGCGAAGAAGCGAACGGTGGTGTCGGAGAAACGCTCGTCCGGGTGATACACCAGCGCGTCGCCCTGGCGCAGCATGGCCCAGAGGTCTTTGTCGGCGGGCCATGGGTTGCGTCCTTCGAAGGGCGGGAACCGCCCACCGGCCACCGGCGCGCCGAGCAGCTCGCGAAGCGCTCGTAGGTCGAGCAGGCCCTCCACCTCGACGAGGTCCTGCTCCCGCACCGCGCCGGCGTCCGCGCCCCGCTCGAAGCGCAGCTCCCACAGCAGCCGTTCCCGAAGCGGCTGCGGCGTCGCCCGCTCGACCTCCACACGGACCATGGGGTTGCCCGCCCGCCGACCCACCGACTCTTCGATCGCCTGAAGCAGGTTGCCGGCATCCTCGTCGGAGAGATCCAGCTCGGCCGCACGGGTCAGCCGGAACAGCCACGCGCCTTCGATCCGCCGGTCGGGATAGACCTGGTGCAGGTTGGCCCGCACCACGTCTTCCAGGGGGATCAGATCGTTGGTGTCGGGGACCGGCAGAAAGCGCGGCACGCGCTCGGGCAGCCGGAGGTAGGCGAAGTGCAGCGGTGCCGTCTCCGTATCCTGGAGCACGACCGCGAGGAGGAGGGTCAGCGGCGGCATCACCGGCACCGGGAAGCCCGGGCTCACGGTGATGGCGCGAGGCGTGAGCAGCGGGAAGATCTCGCGCTGGAACTGCGCCTCGAGGAGGGCTCGCGCGGTCGGGCTCACCTCCCGCCAGCCGCGGAGCCGGATGCCTGCCTCCGCCAGTCCCGCGAGGCAGATCGCGAGGGCCCGCTCCTGCCTGCCCAGGAGGGCGCGTACCCTGATGCCGATGGCTTCCAGCCGGGCCTGATTGTCCTCGTCGCCTTTTTCCTTCAGCGCCCCGACGTTCACCATGTAGAACTCGTCGAGGTTCGCGCTCACGATGGCGAGAAAGTTGAGGCGCTCGAGCAGCGGCATCGCCGGGTCTTCCGCCATCGCTATGACCCGGCTCTGGAACTCCAGCGTGCTGAGATCGGCGTCGAGGAGCAGCCGCGCGTCGGCCGGCGACACCGGCGCCGGCGGCCGCCGGGCGCGAGGCGCGCGCACACTCGCGTCGCTGGCGCGGAACAGGTCCGAGCGCATCGCGACGGACAGCGCCGCCAGCGTATCGGGATCCTCGAGCCCCGGCGACCCGGCCCGTCCCGAGACCTCCTCCAGCGGGATCCATTCGATGCCGTCGGCCAGCTCGTTGTCGAGCCGCAGCCGCCGCACCACCCACACCTCCTGCAGCCGGCCCGCGGCGCCCCGCCCGCTCGCCGTACCGAGCAGCGCGACGTCTCCCACGCCGCTGCCGAACGTGGCGCGCAACAGGTGGCGTGATGCCGCCTCGCCCTGCCCATCGGCGATCGGGAGGGTGAGGCCCTCGCCGGACCGCTGGAACGCCACCGCGCCGCCCTCGAGGGCCAGCAGCGTCACCGCCCGCCCGGTGCCCAGAGACCTGGCCAGCGCTTCGCCCTCCAGCGTCGCCACCATGCGCTGCGCCCGGGTGAGCCGGCTCTCCAGGATCGAGCGGACGCCGGACACGTCCCGCAGCATCCCCGCCACCTCGGCGAGGCTGGGGTTCCCCTCGCGCAGGCGGCGCAGCTTCACTTCCCGGAACGCACGGGACAGCCGCCCATGACGCACCGTCACCGCGTCGTACATGAACTGGTGGCTCGCCGACCAGGGCCAACGGCCGGCCATCACCCGCGTGGTGCGCTCGACCTCCAGCTCCGCCAGCGTCTCCAGAGATGCCGGATCGACCAACCCGCGCAGCCGCCGCGCCGCCTCGCTCTCGCCCCGCACCGCGGCCGCCAGGTCCAGCTCGGTCACCCGGGACTTGAACCGCTGGCGTTGGGCTGCGAGGGTCACCGTGAGGATCCGGCGGTCGTCGGCGCCGATCCGGAGCCGGCAGGTGATGTCGCGGCGGGCGAGCGATCCGTCCGGGGTGTCGTAGTAGATGTCGCGGTGGAGGCTCTGCGTGGTCTCGGTCAGGCGCAGGCCGGCCGGCGGCGGCGCGGCGATCAGCTGGCGAAGAATCTCGGCCGAGGCGACGTCCCATTTCACCTCGTCCCGAGTGGCCCAGCTCATTCCAGCCGGTCCCCCAGCTCGCGGCGGGCGTCGGCGACCCGGGTGCGGATGCCGGCCTCCAGCACCGAAAGCCCTGCGGCGAACGTGGTGTCGCGCCGCACCCGATCGAAGAGGCCCGATTCGAGATGCCAATAGTGGAGCATCGGAGAAACGGCGGCTGACTTCTGGAGCCAGGACAGCGCCCCGGGCGCGTCCCCCAGCCAGGCCCGATATCCGGCCAGTGCCACGTACTGGGGGACGAACGCGTACTGGCCCCGGTCCAGCATCGCGCCCAGCGAGTCGGCCAGCGCCTGCGCTTCGGCGGTGCGACCGGCCTCGTGGAGACAGATGGCCCGAGTGCCGAGCCACGGCTTCAGCGGCAGCGAGGCGCAGCCGTTGACGTCGCCCTTCAACAGATAGGCGTAGGCCTGGAGCATCTCCGCGATCTGGTCGTTGGGCTCGAACGCGCGGGCGCGGCGGGCTTCCTCCAGCGCGACGTCGTATTGGTGCGCGCCGAGCGCGATCGCGATCACCGAGTGGCGCACCCCGGTCGACAGCGGGTCGAGCGCGAGGGCGCGCTGGGCCTGCTGCATCGCGGCTTCCCACCGGCCCATGTGCTCCAGGGCGTGCGCCACCGAGAGATAGACCTCGACCGACCCCGGCGTGAGCCGGCGCGCTTCCCGCAGTGTCCGCAGCACCTCATCGTGCGGCGCGAGGCTGATGAGCAAGGCGTCCGAGCGCGCCAAGTGGGCCTCGGCGAGCCCCGGGTCGAGCTCCACGGCTCGATCGGCCAGCGCCAGCGCTCGCGCGACCGCGACGTAGGGATCCACACCCCCGGGAAAGCCATACACCACGTGCAGCACGTACGCCGCCGAGAGTCCGGCGTAGGCGGGCGCGTAGGCGGAGTCGGCCTTCAACGCCTCGCGGAATGCCTTGATCGCCCCCTCCACCGCGTCCGGCGACCTGCCCTCCAGCAGGTGCCGGCCCAGCAGCAGCGCGTCGAACGCGGCCCCTTGCTTCGGCATCGCGCTCCGCGCCATCGGGCGCACGCCGCGGATCGTCGTGAGGAGCTGGCCGCTCACCTTCCGGGCGATCTCCTCCTGCACCCGGAAGCTGTCGGCCAGGTCGCCCTCGAAGCTGCCCGACCAGAGGTGGGCATCGCTGGCCGCCTCGATCAGCTCCGCGGTGACCCGCACCCGGTCGCCCTGGCGCCGCACCGAGCCCTCGACGATGTGCCGCACGCCGAGCGTCTCCGCGATCTGCGGCAGCGTGAGCGAGCTTCCCTTCAGCGCGAGCACCGAGGTGCGGGAGATGACCTTCAGACTCTCGACCTGGGCCAGCTGGCTGATGATCTCGTCGGTGATGCCCTCGCTGAAATACTCGTTGCCCGACCCGCCGCTGAGGTTGCTGAACGGCAGCACCGCCACCGACGCCGTGTAGGGTCCCTCGGACGGCGCCGCGGCGCCGCGCGGGTCCCCGCCCCGTTGCCGGTAGAAGAACATCACCGCGAGCAGGATGATCGCGAGGACCGCGGCGGGGACCACCAGCCGGCCGGCGGCGGACAACAGGCCATCGCTTTCGGCCTGGGTCTCCGGCATCGGCGGCCGCGGCACCGGGGTGGAGACCCGGGGAAGCTCGCTCAGCGCTCCGCGCAGCTCCTCGGCCAGCTCGCCCGCGGTCTGGTAGCGCTCGTCCGGCTGCTTCATCAGGCAGCGTCTCACGACCGCGACGAGGTGCTGGGAGATCTCCGGCCGGGAGATGTGGACCAGCGGGGGATCGGAGGTGAGCTGTTGGGTCAGGACGCTCTTGAGGCTGGGTCCGCTGAAGGCCATCCGCCCGGCGAGCATCTCGTAGAGCACGCAGCCCAGGCTGTAGATGTCGCTCCGCCCATCGACCGGCGACGCCGCGGTCGCCTGTTCCGGGCTCATGTACGCCGCGGTGCCGATCGGGAAGCCGACCCCGGTGAGCGTGGCCCCACCGGCCAGCCCGATCGCGCGGGCGATCCCGAAGTCGGCCACCAGGGCGTGGCCGTTGGAGACCAGGATGTTCTCCGGCTTGATGTCGCGATGCACCACGCCGCGCCGGTGGGCGTAGTCGAGCGCGTCGGCCACCTCCCACCCGATGCTGACCGCTTCGGTGGGCGAGAGCCTGCCGGCGGCCATCAACCGGTCTCGCAGTGACTCCCCTTCGACGAAGGGCATGACGGCGTAGAGCATGTTGCGCGCTTCGCCGGAGTCGAGCAGGGGAACGATGTGGGGATGCTGGAGCTGCGCCGTGATGCGGATTTCGCGGAGAAAGCGCTCGGAGCCGACCGCGGTGGCGATCTCCGGGTCGAGCACCTTGATCGCCACCTGGCGTTCGTAGCGCCGGTCGCGCGCCAGATAGACGAAGGCCATGCCCCCGCGACCGACCTCCCGCTCGATGATGTAGCGGTCGCCGAGGATCTGCTGGATGTGGTCGAGGAGATCGCTCACGCGGGCTGGTGATTACCTCGTCTCGACCCCGGTGGCTCGCGACCCGAGGCGAGTGCGCAGCTCGCTGGTGAGAATCGTGCCCGGCACGCTCTTCCTCAGGCGCACGCGGTACTCCAGCACCGCCGCCCCCGCCGCGTCGCGCTGGGTGCCGTTGAACTTCCACTCCTTCACCTGGGTGCTCAGCACGGCTTCGATCTGGGGCCGCACCTCCTCAGGATCGGCACTCTGGACCCGCACCAGCGTGTTGAGCGGCTTGGGAACTTTGGGCGGCTTGGGCAGGTCCGACTTGTCGCCGCCGCCGGCCTCGCCCACCCGTCGCCGGGCCCGGGAGGCCAGCGCCTGAAGCTGCTCGGGGGACATCGACTTCAGGATCTCCCGATCGATCTGCGCCACGAAGGCGCCGGTCCGGTTGGCGAGCGCCATCGAGCGCTCGAGCCGGCGCGCGGCGCGCGGACCTTCGAGGTGCGCGGGGGCGCGTCCGAAGTCGGTGTACCAGAAGATCAGGATCAGCACGTTGAACAGGAAGGACATCACCGCCGCGGCCGACATCACCTGGACTCCGGCGGCGAGCCCCACGCCGATCGCGAGGAAGATGTACACCGCGTCCTTGGTGTCCCGCAGCGTATTGCGGAAGCTGACCGCGGCGACGATCCCGCCGAGGCTGAACGCGAGCGCGATGCTGTTCTTCACCAGCAGCACCACGCCGGCCACCACGATCGGCAGGATGATCAGCGTCTGCACCACCGACTGGCGGAAGCCCTTCTTTTGCCGGGTGAGGATATAGACCCAGCTCACCGGCAGCATGAGGAAGAACGCCCCCATCATGCAGAGCGCGATGGTGACGGCGAGGGCGACCGGCGGCGCCATGGTGGGCGCCGAGGCGCCGAGCGCGTCGAGCAGCGGGTCGGCCTGGGGATTGGGCGTGTGGATGGCGTCCAGCCGCTCGGCCGAGAAGACCGCCGCCAGACCGGGAAAGATCTGCCAGATGAGCGCGGTCGCGGCGGCCAGCAGGACATAATATGCCGCCACCCGCACGACGGGCTCTTCACTGAACCGTGCCAGGGGCCGGCGGCCGCCTTCCGTCACGTTCCACCTCCTCCGGCGTTTCGCGTTGTTGGGTGCCCGAAAGATGGACCGCTCCCGGGGGCAGTCAAGGTGCCGGATACCATTGGCAAACCCTGCTCGGGACGTGAGATTGGTGCATTCCAACCTCCGACCACCGCATGAGCGATCCCCGGGTTCTGGATCCCCGTTCGGCCACGGCGCCCGCCTCCAGCAGCCCCGAGAGCCGTCCTCTCCCCGACGACCTGGCCCTCGAGGCGGTCGGCCGCCTCCGCATCGCGTGCATCGTGCTGGGATCGCTGTGGATCATCGGACTCACCGTCAACCATCTCTTCGCCCCGCTGCTGGGCTTGCCCGCCCAGCAGGTGGTCCCCTGGTTCAGGGCGGCGGATATCATCGCCGCCGCGTGTCTGGCCCTCTCCGCCCTGGTCTATTGGATCGCCCCCCGGCTGGGCCACAAGGGGAGCAAGCTCTTCAACGTAGCTCTGGCCTACCAGGTCATCACCGCCTTCGGGGTCGGGGTGATCAACCAGTGGAACGCGGTCGCGCTGGCGGGGCGGCTGTCCTGGATCTGCGTGCTCATCCTGATCTTTCCTTCCATCGTGCCAGGTCCGCCCCGCAAGGTGCTGGTCGGCTCCCTGCTGGCGGCCTCCATGGACCCGGTGGGTCTGCTGATCGCCCAGGCCCGAGGCATCGAGCTTCCCTCGGCGGGGCTGCTGGTCTGGACCTATCTGCCCAACTACATCTGCGCCGCGCTCGCGATGCTGCCATCCAAGATCATCGCGCATCTGGGACGCAAGGTGAGCCGGGCCCGGCAGCTCGGCAGCTACCATCTGGTGGAGCGGATCGGATCGGGAGGCATGGGAGAGGTCTGGAAGGCGGAGCACCAGCTCCTCGCCCGCCCCGCGGCCATCAAGCTGATCGCCGGGCACGGGCTGCTCCAGGGCGCCGGCCTGGTCGCCGAAGCGCGCTTCCGCCGGGAGGCCGATGCCGCGGCCTCGCTCCGCTCTCCCCACACCATCCAGCTCTACGATTTCGGCGTCACGCGGGACCGCAGGCTGTACTACGTGATGGAGCTGCTCGAGGGGACGGATCTCGAGTCGCTGGTCGCACGCTACGGTCCGCAGCCGCCGGCGCGGGTGGCGAATATCCTCCGCCAAGCCTGCCGCTCGCTCGCCGAGGCCCACGCCGCCGGATTGGTCCACCGCGACATCAAGCCGGCCAATCTCCATCTCGGCCTGATCGGGCTGGACTACGACTTCGTGAAGGTGCTGGACTTCGGGCTGGTGAAGCAGGATGGCCGCTGGCTCCGCGACGATGTGCGGCTCACCGCGCCCGAGTCGCTGTCCGGTACGCCGGCTTACATGGCGCCGGAACTGGCGTCGGGCGAGACGGTGGATGGCCGGGCCGATCTCTACGCGCTCGGCTGCGTGGGGTATTTCCTGCTGACGGGATCGCTGGTGTTCGAGGGCGAGAACGCGCTCCAGATCGTGCTCAAGCACATCCAGGCCGAGCCGGTGCCCCCGTCCCGGCGGATCCCGGGGCCGATCCCCGATGCGCTGGAAAAGGTGATCCTCGGCTGTCTGGCGAAGGCCCCCGACGCCCGTCCGGCGGGCGCCCTCGCGCTCGCGGATTCGCTGACCCTGGCCGGCGCGGACGACTGGCGGCAGAGCGACGCGCGCGAGTGGTGGGAGACCACGTTCACTCCCCGGTCATCCGACGCGGTCCCCACCGCACCGGCCACCGAGTTCGTCGAGGTGGCAGCGTCTCACGGCGTGGCTACTTCATGAGCTGCAGGACCGCTTCACCGTAGGTGGCCAGCTTGGCGGGACCGATCCCCTTGATCCGGGCCAGGTCGTCGGGCGTGGCCGGACGCGCCGCCGCGATGGCCGCGAGCGTCCGGTCGTGAAAGACCACGTAGGGCGGGAGGCTCCGACGGCGCGCCTCGTCGGTGCGCCAGGCCTTGAGGCGGGCGAACAGCTCGGGGTCGGCGTCGGACAGATCGGCGGCGGGCTCCGCGACTGACGCGGCGCGCCCCCGGCGGCGCTGCACCGGAGCCGCCACACCGGGCCAGTCGAGCTCCGGCTGCACTTCTCCCATCGCCACGGCCCTGCCCTCGGGTGTCAGTGCCAGCACGAACGCTCCGGGCTTCCCTCCCTCGATCCCACGACGCTCCAGCAGCCCCGCATCGGCCAGGACGCCGAGCAGGTCTTTGACCCGATCGAGCGACAGCGTGGCGAGTTTTCCGTAGGTCGGAACCTGGTGGAGGCCGCGGCTCACCACCTCCTTGCTCTCGCTGCCCACCAACATCTGCGCCACCCGCTCCACTCCGAAGCGTCCCGAGATCCTGCCGACGCCGGACAGCGCGATCCGCACCGCCAACAGCTCGGCCTCGCTCAGCACTCGGCCCGCGCCGCGCAGCCAGCCGAGGCAGACGTCGCAGACGCCGCACCGGGGGGCGGCGCCGCCTCGCGCGCCACCCGCGAAGTAGTCGTAGATGAAGCGCGTGCGGCAGCCGCGGGAATAGGCGTAGCGCACGATGGTGTCCAGCCGCTCGCGGTCTCGACGAGCCTTGATGCTCAGGCCCTGAAGATCCACCGGCGGATCGCCCTCACCCATGGCTTTCCCGCCGTGCGCCGCCGCCCGACGCAGCAGCCGCGTCGCGGTCGCTGCCGCCATGCCGGCGCTGCCATCGCCGGCGGCGACTTCGATATCGCCGTCGCCGAGTCCCGCGCCGAGCTGCCGCCAGACCTGACGGAAGGTGGCGGCCGATGGGTTGGCGCCGGCGAGGAAAAACTCCTGAGTGCGGGTGTCGCCGGGCGAGAAGAGCAACGTGCAGCGCGAGGGCAGGCCGTCCCGCCCGGCGCGGCCGGCTTCCTGGTAGTAGGCCTCGATGCTGCCCGGCAGCTCGGCGTGGGCGACGAACCGGATGTCACTCTTGTCCACGCCCATCCCGAACGCATTGGTGGCGACGATGGCATCGACTCGGCCGGCGAGGAAATCCTCCTGCACCCTGGTTCGCTCCTCGTCGGTCAGCCCTGCGTGATAGCGCCCGGCTCGCACGCCGAGCTCCGCAAAGACGCCCGCCCAGAGTTCCACCGACTTTCGGGTGGCCGCATAGACGATGCCCGGCAGCCCGAGCTCACGGATCAGCCGCTCGAGTCCCGCCCGCTTCTCCTCCCGGCCCCGGCAGCGCTCCACCGCAAGCGTGAGATTGGGACGCTCGAATCCGGTGACCATCTCAAGCGGTTCGGTGAGGCCCAGCTGGACCGCGATGTCGGCGCGGACATCCGGCGTCGCGGTTGCTGTGAACGCCGCCGCGGGGATGCCCAGCTCGGCGCGAAAACCGGCGAGCCGGCGGTAGTCCGGCCTGAAATCATGCCCCCACTGGCTGATGCAATGGGCCTCATCGACCACCAGACGGGCGGGCCCGGCCTGGGCCAGGGCCGCACGGAAGCCGCGGTGGCTCAACCGCTCGGGCGCCACATAGACCAGCTTGAGATGTCCCCCCGCCAGCTCAGCCTCCGCCGATTGCCGCTCGTGGACCGCCATGCCGGAGTGCAGGGCCGCGGCGGCGATGCCGCGCGCGCGCAGCCCATCGACCTGGTCCTTCATCAGGGCGATGAGCGGAGAGACGACGACCGTGGGGCCATCGAGGAGCAGCGCGGGCAGCTGGAAGCAGAGCGACTTGCCGGAGCCGGTGGGCATGACGGCCACGAGGTCGCGTCCCTCCAGGACGGCGAGCGCGGCGTCGCGCTGGCCGGGGCGGAAGGCGGTCAGCCCGAATCGCTCGTGGAGGGCGCGGTCCAGGATGTCGGAGCCGGGAGTGGATGGAGGTGCGGAGGTCACGGGCGTAATCTAGCGGGACCTGGTGGGTCGCGGTCGCCACATCGCCGCGAGGTGTATCGAAAATGCGGGTGAGCGACGCGGGCAATGTCGTCCGGAGCGCAACGAGGGATCGGCACGGGAATGAGAGTGAGCATCCGGGCTCACACCCACACGGCAACCGATCCCTCGCTTCGCTCGGGATGACCGAACGGCACAGCCTGTGACTCAGAGAGCGGGCGACCGGACTCGAACCGGCGACGTCCAGCTTGGGAAGCTGGCATTCTACCACTGAATTACGCCCGCAGTGCTACCGGCCGGAATCTTAGATCCAGGGCCAGTGGAGTCAAGCAGCCCTACTTCGCCTTCGACGCCTCCAGAAAGCTCCGCAAATCCGGCTCGCTGACCGCCGGCTCTCCCGGCGACACGTTGTCCAGCTTGCCCTCCCGCATCCACCGCTCCAGCTCGCCGACCAGCTCGGACAGGTGGTCGAAGGAATCGACCACGAACAGCAGCGGCTGGTAGTGGTCGATCTCGAAGTACTGGTTGATGACCCACTCCAGCTGAATCGGATAGCGCTGCACCTCGGCGGAATCGATCGAGTGCGCGATCTCACCATAGGAGCTGAGCAGCCCGCTGCCGTACACCCTGAGCCCGCCCTCGCTGCGCATCAGCCCGAACTCGATGGTGAACCAGAAGAACCGGGCCATCGCCTTGAAGATGCTGCTGACCCGCCGGATCTTCTCCTTCTCGTCCTTGATCCCCGCCGCGATCTCGGCCGCGGTGTGAGCGCAGTCGCCGAAGCGCACCAGGGTGTCCGCGAACGCGCGGTCGGTGTGCATCGGGACGTGGCCGGCGATGTCGTGGAAGATGTCCGGCTCGGGCAGGTAGTCGAGCGAGTCGCCGTCGCGGATGGTGATGGTGGTCGGGAACTCGCGGTTGCGAAGGCAGTCGAAGAACAGGAAGGACGGGACATACCCGCTCACCGGCTTCGCCTGGAAGCCGGTGAGCGGGCTGAGAAATCGGTTGACGTCCTCCAGCCTCGGCACCCGGTCCGGATCGAGGCACAAGCTGTCGATTCCCTGAAGAAACCGGGGGTTCGCGTAGCGACGCCAGCGGTCTTCCATCCGGGTGAACAGCCGCCGCCACGCGTCGTGGTTGGCGTCGGAGTACAGCTCGTACGGCTGATGGATGTACAGCCGGCCTTCAGCCTGCGCCTGTTCGATGAACGGCGCCCGGGTGGTGGTGAGCCCGCTGGTAGCCTGTACTCCCGCCATGACGTCCTCCGTCCTACTTCTGCTTGTACCGCCAGGCGGCGATACCCGCGCCCTGCGCGGCGGCCTTGATGTCGAAGGTCTTCCCCGCCTCCAGCGCCGGCACGGCCACGTCCTGGCTGCCCACAACTGTGCCCTTCGCGTCGAGGAACTCCACGGAGAGGTTGACCGGCGCGGGCTTGATCGCCTTCCCCGTCGCGGTCTGTGCCTGACGGCCGGTCGCGGTCCCGGTCAGCGTGGCATTGCCGCCCGTGGCGGTGAAGTCGGCGACCTTCACGTCGATCGGAAGCGCCAGCACCTTCTCCGCGACCTTCACCGCGTCATCGACCTTGCTCGACTGCTTGTAGCCCTCGCCCACCAGCTTCAGCGAATTCTCGTTCATCGGCTCCAGCTCGCTGAGACGCTGGGCGGCCGCGAGCAGCTTGGGACCGTCCTTCAGGGCGAAATAGGTGTTCGTCAGGTTGAACAGGGCGTCGCGGTTGTACGGCTCGGCCTGGGCCACCTTGGCGAACGCCTCGGCGGCCTCTTTGTACTTCTTGTCGTTGTAGAGGCTGACGCCGACGTTCATCAGGTCCGCGCTGCCGGCGCCCGCGCCGGGTGCGCCGCCGGCGGGAGCGACCGAGCCACCCGCGGCGATGACTTCCTTCTCCAACGCGACCGCTTTGTCGGTCTGGCCCGTTGCGCGGTACGCCCCGGCCAGGCCCCGCTTGGCCTCGATGTCCTTCGGCGCAAACTTGAGGTAGCGCTCGAATGCCGCCACCGCCTCGGCGTTCTTCCCGTTGTTGAGCAGGATGGCGCCCTGGTTGAATGCCGACCGGTTCCGGATCTGCTGCTCGGTCGTGTCGGTCGAGGCCGCGCCCGCGTCGACGGCCAGGCCGAAGTACACGGCGGCGCTGTCGAGCTGCTTCTTCTCGTTGTAGACCGAAGCGGCCTGATAGAACGGAATGGGCGACTTCTTGTACATCACGGTCGCCAGACGGTAGAGCGCCAGCGCGGAGTCGAGGTTCTTCTTCTCCTCGAACCCGTTCCCGCCCTTGATCAGTCCCACCCACCCGTTCCGGCGATAGAGATCGATATCCTTGGCGCACGCCGGCGCGAGCTTCTCAGCCTTGGTGAGCGCGGAGTCCCCGCCATAGACGTCGCCCCGCTGGAGGTAGATCCTGCCGAGGTAGTACCACGCTGCGGGATTGTTGGCCTGGTTGTTGTCTTTCATGGCCTCGAGCAGGACCCGCTCGCCGCTGTCCAGCGCCCGGGCCTTGTTCTCGGGGACGTCAGTCTCGATCCCGGTCTTCAGGTAGGTGGCTCCACTGCTCACCTTGAAGTGGCCCGACTTGAGCTCGCACTGCGGCGTCTGATAGGTGGTCGGCATCGTCTGCGCTACCCGGTCGCTGATCACGCGCTGCTGCTGCGCATGGACGGCGACGCTGGCGAGGGGCATAAGCACGAGGACCGATGCGATGGTCGCTTTCACTCGTCACGACTCCTTGTTCGGGGTCATAGCCTTGGCGGCTCCTTCGGGACCCACCAGGCGAAGCGCGCGCTGGTGCAAGTCCCTTGCCACTTCGTGCGCCGGGCGGCCCGTACGCCGCGCAAGCGCAGCTACATCATCGTATTCCGGTTTGATGCGCACGCCGTCAGGCGCGTCCAAGATCTTCACTCGCACGTCACTGCCGTCACCCGCATCGACCTTCAGTTCCCGCCGGGGGAGCGTGTAGCGCTGCACGGTCTGGCGCCGCACGCCCGCTGTGGTGCTGTTCCGGACGAGGGCATCGCACACCCGATCGGCCTCCGCCGGTGGCACCACTGCCTCGATCCGGAAACCGATCCGGCCCTTCTTCATCTGCGTCGCCCACATCTGGACGTCGAGCGCCCCGGCCTCGCTGAGCGCCTCGCGCAGGGGCTCGAGATACTCCGGGCTCAGGTCGTCGATATCGGTCGAGAGCACGACCACCTCTCCTGCTTCGCCGGCGGACTCAGCCACGATGAGACGCAGCGCGTTCGGATAGTCCTCGGGATCGCGGCCGCCGGCGCCCCACGCGTCGCCCCCGAGTATCCGCCAGCGGGACGGCGGCGGGCCGGAGGAGAGCACGCGCAGGAGCACGGCGCCGGTCGGCGTCGTCGCCTCGCCCACGACCGGACCTCCGGTGGCGATCTCTACGCCCTCCAGCAGCACCGCGGTGGCCGGCGCCGGCACCGGGATGCTGCCGTGCGCGGCGCGGACCCATCCGCTGCCCACCGCGACCGGCCGGTGATGGATGCGGTCGATCCCCAGCCGCTCGAAGCCTTCGATTCCGCCGACGATATCGACCAGGGCATCCATCGCGCCGACTTCGTGCAGCGCGACCTCCTCCGCCGCGACGCCGTGGATCCGGCCCTCGGCCTCGCCCAGCAGCCGGAACGCCTCCGTCGCGCGCTCGCGCACCCAGTCGGACAGCGGAGCGCGCTGGAGAATGGCCAGCAGCTCACCGACATGGCGGTGGGGAGCGTGGTCATAGTCGTGAGAATGGGGATGGGCGTGCGGATGGTGGATCAGCTCGCTGGGGTGCTCCTGGCTCCCGTCTGCAAGCACGACGTTGACCTTGGTGGCCCGGATACCGCAGCGGTCAACCGAGTGGATCTCAACGGTGACATCGGGAATGCCGAGGCGCCTGGGCAGCTCCTTGAGCCACTCGGCAGGAGCGCCGGCGGCGATCAGGGCGCCCAGCAGCATGTCACCGCTGATACCCGCGGCCGGATCCAGAAGGGCAAAGCGTCCATCTGACATAGACTTATAAATATGGCCGAGAGCGGCCCCGGGGGCAATCAGCCGGGGTCCGGATGGCAACCCGGCCCCGGGTCAGGACTTGAGCCGCTCTTCCATCTCTTCCAGGCTTCGAGGCCAGTCCTGTCGGAGCAACCGGGAGAGCCCCCGGTCGGCCAACAACCGGCCCTCGGTCTGGCAGACCGGGCAGTAATTGGTCTCGTTCTCGGCGTAGCGGATCCGCTGGATCGGCGTGCCGCACACCGGACAGGGCTGCCGGTAGCGCCCGTGGACCGCCATCCCCTCCCGGAACGCGGTCACCTTCTCCGGAAATTTGTCGCCCGTCTCCAGTCGCAGCCGCTCGGTCCATTCGACCAGGATCTCGCGCGTCGCGGAGTGGATCCGAGCCACCTCGACGTCGTCCAACCGGCTCGTGAGCCGGAGTGGAGAGATCCGAGCCCGGTGCAGGATCTCGTCGGAGTAGGCGTTCCCGATCCCGCTGAACAGCCGAGGGTCGGTCAGCGCGCGCTTGAGGGTGTGGTTCTCCTGGCGAAGCCGGCGAACGAACTCCTCCTGCGTGGCGTCCAGCGGCTCGAGCCCACCGCGATCGAACTCGGCGATCGCGGCGGCTCCCGCCACAAGATGGATGGACGCGCGGCGCTTCGAGCCCGCCTCGGTCAGCAGCAGGGTTCCGGCGTCGAAGTCGAACGCGGCGAGGCCCATCTTGCCGGGCGGCCTCGCTCCGGCTGCAGCCCAGCGGAAGCGGCCGGCGATCATCAGGTGGATAACGACGTAGAGATCGCCCTCCAGCTCCCAGACCAGCCGCTTGCCCATTCGCCGCAGTGCGACAATCCGGCGGCCCTCGGCCGCCGAGATGGGCGGGTCGAACGTCCGGAGCACGAAGGGGCTCGCCAGCCGGACCCGCTCCAGCCGGTGGCCCAGGATCCGGCGCTCCAGCGCCTCCAGGTAGACGACTACGTCGGGAAGCTCGGGCAATCAGCTATGGGTCTGGAGATGCTCGAGTACGCGCTGCGCCAGCCGGGTGGAGAATCCCGGCAGGGTCGAGAGCTCGGAGAGTGAGGCCGATCTCACACCCGCCAGGCTCCCGAACCGCTCCAGCAGCAGCCGGCGCCGCCGAGGTCCCACGCCGGGGATGTTGAGGAGCTCGGAGGTGATGGTCCGGCTGCTGCGCCGTTTCCGGTTGTACGCCAGTCCGAACCGGTGCGCCTCGTCGCGGATCCGCTGGAGCAATCGGAGCGACGGGCTCCGACGCGAGAGCCGCAGGCAATCGGGCCGTCCCGGGAGAAACACTTCCTCCTCACGCTTGGCCAGACTGGCGAACTGGAGTCCGGTGAAGCCGACCTGCTCCGCGGCGTCCAGCGCCGCGTTGAGCTGGCCCTTCCCGCCGTCGATGAGAAAGAGATCGGGAATCGGCAGCTGCTCGTCCCGCCGGCGGGTGAGATAGCGGGTGACGACTTCCTGGATCGCGGCGAAGTCGTCCTGCTGGCCCGGACCCTCGATCTTGAACTTGCGATATTCACTCTTGCGCGGCCGTCCCGCCTCGAACCAGACGAGCGAACCGACGGTGTCCCGGCCCTGGTTGTGGGAGATATCGATGCACACCAGGCTCCGGGGGACCGAACTGAGTCCCAAGTCCCGCCCCAGCGCGTAGACCGGATCCTCCGCCCGCTCCTCCGTCTCGAAGGACTCGATGCGAAGGCTCTCGAGCAGGTGGCGGGCATTGTGGTCGGCCAGCTCCAGCCAGCGGTGCGCGGTGCCCCGCTGGGGGACCACCATATCCGAGTCAGGCAGCAGCTCGCGCAGACCCTCGAGGTCGTCGGGAGGGAACGGCAGCACTACCCGGCGCGACCGGGCTTCGGCGGTCACGTAATACCGCACCAAGAACGCGCTCAGGATCGCGGGGTCGGTCTCCTCCTCCAGCCCTTCGAGAAAGCGGTGCTCCCGACCGACGACGCACCCGTCCCTGACCCGGATCAGCACCGCGACGGCATCGTCTCCATCTCTGGCGAAGCCGATCGCGTCGGCATCGCCGGTGCCGATCACCTCGACCGAAACCGGCTCTTCCAGCTTCTCCAGCCAGCGGAGCGCGTCCCGCAGCTCCCTGGCCCGCTCGTAGTTCTCCGTCTCGCTCGCCGAAAGCATCGCCTCGCGCACGCGGCCCCGCAGGTCGCCGGTCTTGCCCTCCAGGAACTGGAGCACGTCACCCACCATGCGGCGATAGTCGGCTTCGTCCTGCCAGCCCACGCAGGGCGCCTGACACCGGCCGATGTGGAAGTCGAGACAGGGACGGTCGCGGCGCTCCGCCGGGAGATCGTCATGGCAGCTCCGCACGGTGTAGAGCCGGCGGATGATCGCCAGGGTGCGGCGCAGCTGCCCCACGTCGGTATAGGGGCCGAAGTAGCGGGCGCCGGGAATGTTCCGGCGCCGGGTGACGAGCACCCGCGGGAACGGCTCGCCGATCGTCACCGCGATTGACGGATAGCTCTTGTCGTCCTTCAGCCGGACGTTGAACCGCGGGCGGTATTCCTTGATCAGGTTGTTCTCCAGCAGGAGCGATTGCCCCTCGCTGGGCACCACGATGGTCTCGACGTCGGCGATCAACCGCTGGAGGAGCTGGTTCCGCGGACTGACCGGGAAATCCGTGGCGAAGTAGCTCCTGACCCTGCTTTTCAGCCGCTTGGCCTTGCCGACATAGAGCACGTTCCCCTCGGCGTCCTTCCAGAGATAGACGCCGGGACCATCGGGCAGCGTGTCGAGTCTGCGCTGGAGCTGGTCGGGGAGCGGGGGGTCGGTCATGGGGGAAATTTAAGCGGTCCGGAGCGTCGTCCCGGGACGAAGCCGCGTGTCAGGAAGACAGGCGCAGCAGCCGCCGGGCGTGCGGCACGCCGAGCAGCGCCGAGCCACCGACGTACCCGGCTCCGAAGACGCCGAGGACCAGCGCCGCGGCGGGAATCGGCGCGATCGGAGGCAGGGCCAGCCGGGTCACCAGCGCCAGCACGACCGCGCCGGCCGCGGAGATCCAGAGCCGCATCAAAATTCCCCATTCCAGCCGCACCTCGCCGATCCGCTCCTGGAGCCGACGGCGCAGCAGCAGGTACTCCACGCCGCCCGCGAGACCCGAAGCGAGCGTGATGCCCGCCGCCCCCCAGCCCTCATCGACTCCCAGGGCGGACGGCAGGTGCAGGGCGAGGCCATACCCCAACGCGACGCCGAGGCCCACCCGAAGGAAGGCGATCCGAACCGGAGTGCGGGTATCGTGCAGCGCGTAGAACGCGGAGGAGTACAGCCGGCCGAGCGTCGAGGGGAGCAGCCCGACGGAGGCCGCGGCGAGAATGGCCCAGACGTACAGCGTCATTCCGGGCGTGAATTCACCCGACTGGTACAGCGCGCCGGCCACGAGATCGCCCAGGGCCATGAACGCGGCGACGGAGGGCACGACGAAGAACGCGATCTGGCGCAGCCCGGCTTCCAGCCGGCCCCGCAGATGTGCCGCCCGCTCCTCGTCGCTGCCCGTCGCCCCCGACATCTCCGGCAGCTCGGCGGCGGAGACCGACATTCCGAACAGACTCACCGGCAGGGTGTAGAGCACTTGAGCGTAGGACACCGCGGCGACCGCGCCGGTCGGAAGGAGACTGGCCAGCACGGTATCGATGTAGGCGCTGATCTGCACCACACCGCGGCCCGCGAGCACCGGCGCGAAGTTGCCGACGACGGTCCTGACCGGCGCAGTGATGAGCGGGCGGGGATGGAGACCGCCGAGCAGCCGGAGCACCGTGGGAAGCTGGACCGCGAACTGGAGCAGGCTGCCGACCACCGAGCCCCACGCGGCGACTTCAGCCAGCTCGAAACGCCCGGTGCGGTCCCCGTACCAGAGCAGCGCCCCGATGATCGCCAGGTTCCACACCACCGGGGCGACGTAGGACAGGAAGAACCGGCGGTGGCTGTTGAGCACGCCGAGGCACCAGGCCGACAGCACCAGCAGCCCCGCGCCGGGGAACAGAATCCGCACCAGCGTCGTCGTCGCCTCGCGCTTCTCGCCCTCGAAGCCCGGCGCGATGACCGCGATGAGCCAGGGAGCTAGCAGGATCCCCGCCAGCACCAGCACCGACACCACCAGTCCCAGCAGCGCCGCGATCGCGGAGGCCAGGCCGGCCGCCTCCCGCTCGCGGCCCTCCGCGCGCAGGCGAGCATAGACCGGGATGAACGAGGCCGAGAGGACGCCTTCGCCGAAGAGGTTCTGGAGGAAGTTGGGGATCCGGAACGCGGCGTTGAACGCGTCGGCCGCGGCGGAAGTGCCGAAATAGTGAGCGAAGACGCGATTGCGGACCAGGCCGACGATTCGGCTCAGCAGAATTCCCGACGCGACCAGGACGGCCGGCCGGACGGCACGACGGCCGGTATCCGTCAGGTGGGAGGCCGTGGCAGTGTTCGGGAGGAGGGGTCGCCCAGGAGCCGCTGGAGAAACGCGTTCTCGTCCTGCAGCGCCTGCACGCTTCGGTTGAGGTCATCCACTTCGGCCTCGAGCAGCTCCACCTTCTTGGCCAGCTCTTCGAGCCCGGGCGGAACCTCCCGCGGCCCTTCGAGGCGGCGGGCCAGCGCGCGGCCGATCGGCGAGTCCACCACGATGCCCATGATCGGAATGAGCAGGGCGACGAGGAGAATCAGCGCGATGATGGACATGCGTCGAGTCTAAGACCGGGCCGACGCCCCTTCAAGGGCGCCTGCATACCATCCCTCGATCGCCTCCTGCAGGTCGCCGATCAGGGCCGGCCCGTACCGCGCGAGGAAGGTCGCGACGGTCAGCACCCGCTCCTGCGGCTTGCCGCCGGGCTGGACCCCGGTTCGCGCCCGGGCGATCTGGCTCAACTCGGTTTCCTGCCGGCGCTTCAGATGCTGCACCAGCTTCTTCTCCACGTCCTGGGTCCCTGACAGAGCCTGGTGGCGGGCGCCTTGAACCGGCCGAACCAGCGTCGGATCGATCTCGGCGGCGCCGCGCTCCAGGACCTGGTACCCCGTCTCCAGCGCCGAGCGGATCGCCTCCAGGGCGGCGAGGGCCTCCTGCGGAAGCTGCGAGCGAACCAAGCGCGATTCCAGGACGCCCGCCGGGCCCAGCAGGTCGCCGAGCTCGATGCCGAACTTCTCCAGAATCCGATCGACCCTCGGCTCGACCAGCACGCCGGACCAGCGGGGGAGCGGCCGCTGAGGAGACACGTCCAGACATCGATAGACCGGTGGCGTGAGCCCGAGGTAGCGCAGCTCGGCCGGGCCGCCCAGGTAGGCCACCGTCGGCAGCAGCGCACTCTCGATCACGGGCCGGAGCAGGACGTTGGGCGAGAGCCGTTCAGGCTCCGTCTCTGCGATCCGGCGGAGCGCGTCGAGATCCAGCCGCTCTTTGCCGCGACGGGTGACGAACGCGCCGTCCGCGGCGACCAGCCGGTCCCTGCCCTGCCGCCCCTCCAGCATCACCAGCGCGGCTCCATCGCCGAGGACCACACCCGAGGTCCGGGAGGTCTCGCCCAGCGATTCCATCTGGCGCTCGAGCGCGTCGTCGATCTCGGCGGCCCGCACCAGCGCCTGGTGGATCAGGGGCGCCGCCATGCGCTTGGAGACCGGATGGGTGCTGTCGAAGCAGACGATACCGGCCGGTGCGAGGAGCTCGGCCATCGCGCCGGCGAAGGCGCCGGCGACCGTGGCTTCCGGCCGATAGTGCCGCGTCAGCCAATCCACGGTGTCGTCGCGGAACTCGGTCGGGGGCAGGCTCGCGACGAGCGATTCCAGCGCCGCCGTTACGCCGTCGCCCAGCGGCTGGCGGTACATCGGGGTGAGCGGCGCGTCGGACGGACGCGGCGGTAGCGATGCCGCCGCCAGCTCACCCTCGGCCGTCAGCCAGGACACCGAGCTGGCCTCGGCGAAATCATGGTCGTCGCCCGCGAGCCAGAAGATCGGCACGACCGGCCGCCCCCACTGGCGCTCCAGCACCCGGGCGAGCGCCGCGGTGGAGAGCGCCTTGTGGATGGTGTAGAGCGGCCCGGTGAAGAGGCCGGGTTGCTGTCCGCTGGTGACCGCCAGGGCGCCAGGCTCCCGGAGCCGCGCGAGCGCCGCTTCACGAGCTGGAGAGGCGACGAACGCCGGCTCCAAGGCGGGATCGAAGCGCGCCTGCCGCTGAGGCGGAAGCACCAGGGGAGCTTCCAGCGGCGTGGGGATGAAGCGAAAGGTCATGTCGCGGTGCCGACCATGATGGTGCGGGGTGACCCTTCGCGGAGCGGCGAGGCATCGTAGTCACCGAACCGATGGCGAACCTCGACCCCCGCTTCGTCCAGCATTTCCGCGAGCTGATGGGGCTCGAAGAGCCTCACCCGCTCGACGAACTTCCGGCCGGCCGGCGTGCGGATCGCCTTGCAGACGTAGCGGCCGTCGGGCGACACCGACCGGGCCACCTCGACCTGCCCTCCGCTCACCGGCACCAGCTCGTGAGCCACCAGACGGGAGCGCACCGCCGCCGGGTTCAGAAAATCGATGACGAACCATCCCCCCGGCCGCAGCGTGGCGGCCATCTCGCGCAGCGCGCCGAGATGCTCTTCGTCGTGCTCGAAGTAGCCGAAGCTGGTGAACAGGCTCACGGTGAGGTCCATGCTGCGGGGACGGATGGGCAGGGCCCGCATGTCGGCCCGGACCAGCGGTGCATCGGTGACCTGCCGCGCCGCCCGGAGGAGCGTCCAGGAGAGGTCGAGACCCACGCAGCGCGCGCCCGCGGCGCGGAAGGCGCGGGCGTGGCGCCCCGCTCCACAGCCGACATCGAGAACCCGCCATCCCGGCCGCAGCCCGCTGGCTTGGCCCACCAGCGCAACCGCGCGATCCGCCTCGGCCTGATCCCGATGGGGATAGAGCTCCAGATACTCCTCACCGAACCACTCCTCGAACCATTCGGGCATGGTTATGCGGGACCCGGCTCGTCACTTATGATAGGGCTCTCCGCCGAGGATGGTGAACGCGCGGTACAGCTGCTCCACGACGACGACCCGGGCCAGCTCGTGGGGGAGCGTCGGCGGCCCCAGGCTCCAGCGAGCGGCGGCCGATTCGACCAGCCGGGGCGACAGCCCGTGCGATCCCCCAATGACAAAGGCGAGTGGGCGGGCCGCGACCTTCCAACCCTCCACCCGCCTGGCAAGTTCCTCACTGCTCCATCCCTGCCCTTCCCGATCCAGCGCCACCACGGTGGCGCCGTCGGGAATCCGCTCCAGCAGCCGGGCCGCCTCCACCTCCAGCTGCGCCTCCGGCTTCGGCGCCCGGCTGGCTTCCTTGACCTCCGTCTCCTCGATCCTCGCGTACCGCTTGAGCCGCCGGAGATACTCGTCGCAGGCTTCCCGGTAGGAAGACCTGAGCTTTCCGACCGCCACGACCCGAAGGATCACGATCCGACGATCTGCCCGCCCGCCCGTCCGCCCGCCCGCCCGTCTTCAGGCATACATGCCGCGCAGCCGGTGCACGGCCGCGACCCGTTCGATCGCCAGCATGTAGGCGCCGATCCGCAGGTTGATCCCGTGGCGGCCCGCCATCCCGGCCACTTCCTCGAACGACTCCACCATGATGCGCTCGAGCCGGTTGTTGACGGTGTCCTCGTCCCAGAAGTATCCCCCGCGGTCCTGCACCCACTCGAAGTAGCTCACCGTCACGCCGCCGGCGTTGGCCAGGATATCCGGGATCACGAAGACGCCGTTCTCTTCCAGAATCTTGTCGGCGCCGGCGGACGTGGGGCCGTTGGCGCCCTCGCAGATGATCCGGGCCTTGATCGAGGCCGCGTTGTGGCTGGTGATGACGTTTTCCATCGCGGCTGGCACCAGCACGTCGCAATCGAGGCTGAACAGGTCCTCGTTGCTGATGTGATCGGCTTCTTTGTAGTCGCTGAGGAACCGGCGCTGGCGGGAGTGCTGGAGAACTTCGCGGATGTTGAGGCCCTTCGGATTGTAGATGCCGCCCGACTTGTCGCTGACCGCCACCACGCTCATACCGAGGTTTTCCATCAGCTGGGCGGCGACCGAGCCCACGTTGCCGAACCCCTGCACCACCACCCGAGTGCCCTCGATCGGCATGCGCAGCCGCTTCAGGGCCTCACGGGTGACCAGCATACACCCTCTGCCGGTGGCCTCCCGCCGTCCCAGCGAACCGCCCATTTCCACCGGCTTGCCGGTGACGACCGCGGTCACGGTGTGACGCTTGTGCATGGAGTAGGTGTCCATGATCCAAGCCATCACCCGCTCGTTGGTGTTGACGTCGGGCGCGGGCACGTCCGAATCGGGTCCCAGCGTGTCGATGATCGCCGAGGTGTAGCGCCGGGTGATGCGCTCCAGCTCGGCGTTGGAGAGCTGGAACGGGTCGCAGACCACGCCCCCCTTGGCCCCGCCGAAAGGGATGTTCACCACGGCGCACTTCCAGGTCATCCAGGCGGCGAGCGCCTTCACCTCGTCGAGGGTGACCGCGGTGTCGAAGCGAATGCCGCCCTTCGCCGGGCCGCGCGAGGTATTGTAGAGCACACGGTACCCGGTATAGACCTCCACCTCGCCGTTGTCACGCGAGATCGGGACCGACACGATGATCTGTTTCTCGGGCGCCCGCAGCACCTTGTAGAGGCCGGGATCGAGGCTCAACCGCTGGGCCGCGTAGTCGAATCGCGACATCATGGCCTCGAAAGGGTTCTCCTCGGCGAGGAGCGCGCGGTCCTTGTCGGGGCGGATCACGTCTTGGCTCGGGCGGGACACGGTGGTCATAGCGGGTTGTCCGGATGCTCCAAGTGAAGTGAGTTACAGCCGTTCCACGGGGGTGACGACGGCGTCCAACGCGGCGGCGATCCGATCGCCGCCGACTTCCCATTCCAAGTCGAGGACCGCCACCAGCGGCTCGGGGACCGCGTGGGGCCAGCGGTCGCGCAGCTTGACCGCGTCCTTCTGGGTGATGACGACGTGGTCGGCGCGGCGGGCGGCGTGGGCCAGCCAGGCCACGTCCTCGGGCCGATAGTCGTAGTGGTCCTTCCAGGTGGCCACTTGGACCGCGGCGCCGGTGCCCTTCACCTGGGCGACGAAGGCGTCGGGGTCGGCGATACCTGAGGCGGCCACCACCCGCTTGCCCGACAGCTCGGTGGCCGCCGCCTTCTTGCCGCTGACCAGTCCCTCCAAGGTCTGGAGGCCGAGGTGAGCGATGGCGACCGGTCCCTGGACCCGTTGCTCCAGCTCCCCGGCCAATGCCAGGGCAGCCTCGGCCGTGGCGCGTTTCCGGGTCACGATGATTGCGTCGGCCCGGTCGAGTGCCTTCCAAGTCTCCCGCCAGGGACCTGCCGGCAGCGACCACCGCACCGCGCGCGTCGTCTCCGCGCTCATGACCAGGATGTTGAGGTCGCGGCGCACGTCGAGCCGCTGATAGGCGTCATCCAGCACCAGCACCTGGGCGCCGTTCGCCAGGGCCCGCTCGGCGCCGGCGGCGCGGTCGGGATCGGCGATGACGACGGCCCGGGGAACATCGTGCTGGTGGACCAGGGTCTCGTCCCCGCCGTAGCCCCGAAGCAGGATCCCGGGAATCAGCCCGCCGTCGAGGTAGTAGCGCGCGATCCAGATCGCGATCGGCGTCTTGCCCGAGCCGCCCACGGTGAGGTTGCCGACCCCGACGGCCGGCAGGGGCAGGTCCCGCACCGGCAGCCAGCCGCGGCGGTAGGCAAGACCGCGCACCGCCATCGCGCCGCGCCAGAGACCGGAGGCGGGCAGCAATGCCAGTCGCGCCAGCCTGGCGTCGGGCCGCCCGCTGGTCCACAGCCAGCGCATCACCCGGTGGGAATCGCCCCGCCGGGTCATTCAGGCGTCTCCGTGATCTCCGCCAGCCTCACACCGGCCTCCGTGAGCCCTTGCGCCAAACCCGCCTCCCCCGCCCCGACCTCGAACGGCCGGCCATAGACGACGGTTATCCTCGCCCCCGGCTTGGGGATGAGAAACCGGTCCCACGAATCTAAACGCCATCCGCGGTCCGCTCGGGCGTGGATCGGAACGATCACCCCACTGCCCCGCTGGGCCGCGGCCACCACGCCGGGCTTGAGCTCTCGCCGGGGTCCCCTCGGCCCGTCGGGGGTGAAGGCGACGGCACGGCCCGACTGGAGCTCGCGGACCGCCCCGAGCAGCGCTCGGGCGGCGCCCCGTGAGCTGGACCCTCGCACCGACCGATAGCCGAGCCCGGTGGCGAAGTCGGCGAGGTACTGGCCGTCGCGATTCTCGCTCACCACGATCGCGATGTCCTGCCGGCGGTGATGCCACAGCAGCGGAAGCAGCACCTCGTGCCACAGCAGGAACACGTGGGCCCGGCGCGCCTCGAAGAGCGGCCGCCAGCGTTCTTCGTGCTCGGTCCGCATCCGCCAGGAGCCCGCCAGCAGCCGCATCGCCGGCCCGGCGACCGCGCGGGCGGCCGCGGGCGGCACCCGGAGCTTCACGCGCCGAGCAGCTCGCCCGCGAGCGCCACGACGCGGGTGGTCGCCCCCGGCTCTCCCAGCCTCTGGCGAACCAGCGCGAAGCCCTCCTGCTGCGCCAGCGTCCGCGGATCCTCGGGGTCCAGCAGCGGCCGGAGGGCATCGGCCAGCGGACCGGGCTCGGCACGATCCTGGAGCAGCTCGGGCACCACCTCGCGACCCGCCACCAGGTTCACCAGGCTCACCCATTCGACCGTGCGGAGCCGCTGGAAGACCCGGTAGGTCAGCGGGTGGACCTTGTAGGCGACGACCATCGGGGTGCCGGCCAGCGCCGCTTCCAGCGTGGTGGTCCCCGACTTCACCAGCGCGGCATCGGCGGCGGCCAGCAGCCGGGAGGGATCGCCGCGGATGATCTCCGCGTCTCCGGCATCCGGATACTGGCCCCACTCGGTCCCCGCCACGATGACCCGATCGCAGCGACCCTCGCGCCTCAGCGCCGCGGCCGCGTCGCGGAACGGGGCCCAGAGCCGTCCGATCTCCTGAGAGCGGCTCCCGGGAAAGAGCCCCAGCACGACGCTGGCCGGGGGGATGCCGAGGCTCGCGCGCGCAGCCTCGCGCTCCGGCGTGGGCGCACGATCGACCAGCGGATGCCCGACGTATTCGCTGCGGAGGCCGAGCCGACCGAAGAAGGGCTCCTCGAACGGGAGCACCACCGCGAGACGATCCACCGCGGCCGCCAGCCGGCGGGCGCGCTCCGGACGCCAGGCCCAGAGCTGGGGAGCGATGTAATAGAGGACTTTGGTGCCGGCGGACCGCGCCGCCTCGGCGACCCGGAGATGGAAGCCGGGGTAGTCGATCAGGATCACCAGGTCGTAACGGCCCTCGCGGAACTCGCGCCGCAGCGAGCGGAGCAGACGCCAGTGGGCGCCCAGCTTGCTCAGGATCTCGACCACCCCGAACGCGGCGAGCCCCTCCATCGGGTATCGCACGGTGGCGCCGGCCTCGGCCATCCGCGGGCCGCCCAGCGCCTCGATCGCGGCGTCGGGATAGCGCTGCCGCAGCGCGCGCACGACGCCGGCGCCGTGGAGGTCGCCCGATGGCTCGCCCGCGGAGACGAAGATGCGCGGGGCGGCGCGCGCGATCATCCCGCCGCTGGGGCGAGAGGAGCGGTCTGCACCACGGCCGCCACGCGCAGCGCGAGCGCGAGGGCCGCGCGGCCTTCGGCGCCGCCGACCACCACCTCCCGGTCGCCCCGAACGGCGTGCACGAAACTCTGGAGCTCGAGGCGGAGCGCATCCGCCTCGGGCGCCTGGAGCACGATCCGCTCCACCACGTCGGCGAGCTGGGTGCCGGTACCGGGCCGCCAGTCGCTCCGCAGCCGCATGAACTCGCCGCCGCCGGACGCGAGGTCGAGCGAGAGGTAGCCGTTCGGCTGGAAGAGGCGCAGCCGGCGGATCCGTTCCCGCGAGACGCGGGAGGCGGTGGCGAGCGCCACCGCCCCGTTGGCGAACTCGACTCGAGCGTTGGCCATGTCGAGGTGAGAGGACAGCACGGAGAGGCCGGAGGCCCGGACTTCGGTCGCCTCGGCGCCGCCGGTCAGATGCAGCACCAGGTCGAGATCGTGGATCATCAGGTCGAGCACCACGGCGACGTCGGTTCCGCGGGGCTGGAACGGCGCGAGCCGCTGGCTCTCGATGTAGCGGGGGCCGTCGAGGTACGGCTCGGCGGCGCGGATCGCCCGATTGTAGCGCTCGATGTGTCCCACCTGGAGCTGCACCCTGGCCGCGGCCGCCGCCGCGATGAGCCGGTCGGCCTCCGCCACCGTGGCGGCGAGCGGCTTCTCCATCAGGACCGGCACCCGGCGCTCCAGCGCGCACAGGCCGACGTCGGCGTGGGCCGGCGTGGGGACCGCGACGGTCACCGCCTCGACCCGGCTCAGCAGCTCGTCGAGATCGCAGGCCTCGGTGCCGAGTTCCTCCGCCACCGCGCGGGCGCGGCCGCGGTCGATGTCGGTGACACCGACCAGCTTCGCGCCGTCGAGCTGGGCCAGGTGCCGGGCGTGGTGCCGCCCGAGCGCGCCGACGCCGATCACCCCGACCGGCAGGTCCGGCCTCACGCCGGAACGCCTCGCTCGGATGACTCGACGAACTCCACGAACCGCTCCACCTCGGGCAGCGGCGGGAGGTCGGAACGGGCCCGCTCCAGCGCCTGGGAGAGATTCAGATCGGAATTGAAGAACAGCCGGTAGGCCCGCTTGAGCACCGCGATCGTCTCGCCGGAGAAGCCGGCCCGCTGCAGCCCGATGGAATTGAGGCCGTACAACTCCATCGGGTTGCCCACCGCCTTCACGTAGGGCGGGATGTCCTGGTTGACCCGAGACCCGCCGCCCACGAAGGCGAAGGTGCCGATGGTGACGAACTGGTGGATCGCGTTGAGGCCGCTCAGCACCGCCCGGTCCTGAATGGTGACGTGGCCGGCGCACTGGGTGCCGTTGGCAATGGTCACGTGGTCGCCGACGTGGCAGTCGTGGGCGAGATGCACATAGGTCATGATGAAGCAGTGCGCGCCGACGACGGTGCGGTAGGTGGCCGAGGTGGCGCGGTTGATGGTCGAGTACTCCCGGATGATGGTGCCCTCTCCGATCTCGACCCAGGTCTCCTCGCCGCGGAACTTCAAATCCTGGGGATCGCCGCCGATGATGGTGCCATCGCCCACGCTGACGTCCGAGGCGAGCTTGACGTTCTGCTGGAGCCGGACCCGGGGGCCGATCCGGCACCCGTCGCCGACCGTCACCTGGGGACCGATCAGGGCCCAGGGGCCGATCTCCACGTCCCGGCCCAGCTCGGCCGAGGGATCCACCAGTGCGGTGGAGTGGATGACCGTGGTCACCGGTCCACCACCCGCGCCATCATCTCCGCCTCGGCCACCACGTTCCCATCGACGAACGCCACGCCCTTCATCCGGCAGGTGCGGCCGCGATTCTGGAGCATCTCCAGCTCGCAGCGCAGCTGGTCGCCCGGCAGTACCGGCCGGCGGAATTTCACGTTGTCGAGGGACATGAAATAGACCACCTTCTGGTCGGGATCCTCGATCGTGCCCAGCAGCAACATGCCGCCCACCTGCGCCATCGCCTCGATGATCAGCACCCCCGGCATGATCGGGTGGCCGGGAAAGTGACCCTGGAAGAACGGCTCATTGATCGTGACGTTCTTGATCCCGACGATCCGGTTGGTCCCTTCCACCTCGATGATCCGATCGACCAGGAGGAAGGGATAGCGGTGCGGAATCACATCCAGGATCCGGCCGATGTCCATCGCGACGCCTCCGACGCGCTGTCCGGTCCGGCGGAGCCATCGGGCCAGCGCGATGTTGCCCTGATGGCTTGGCTTGCTCGCCACGATGTGCGCCTGGACCCGGCCGCCGACCAGCGCGAGGTCTCCAAGAATATCCCCGGCCTTATGGCGCACGAACTCGTCGGGCCAGCGGAGCTCGCCGCCGACCAGACCGTCGTCGGAGAGTATCAGCGTCGTGTCCAGGTCGGCACCCTTGGCCAGCCCCCGCGCTCGCAAGGCCTCGGCCTCCTTTACGAAGCCGAAGGTTCGCGCCGGCGCAAGATCGCGCGCGAACGCGTCCGGCGTGATGTCATAGCTGCCCGACTGCCGGCCTATCAGCGGATGGGACCACTCGATGGTCGTGGTGAGGCGCAGCGACGGCGACGGCGCCACCAGATAGGTCGAGTCGCCCTCGGTGAGCTGGAAGGGGGCGGTCACCTTATAGACCACGGGCTCACCGGGTTGATCGGCGAAGCCCGCACGCTTGAGGGCGGTGAGGTAGGGCTGGAAGGACCCGTCACCGATCGGCGGCTCCGGCCCGTCCAGCTCGACCACAAGATCGTCGAGCTGCAGCGCGGCGGCGGCCGCGAGCAGGTGCTCGACGGTCTCGACGGTGCCGGGCGCTTCGCCCAGCGCCGTCCGGCGCTCGGTAGAGCGGACCTGGGAGAGCCGCGCGGGCACCTCCGGCGCCCCGTCGAGATCCACCCGCCGGAACAGGATTCCCGTTCCCGGCTCCGCGGCGACACACCGCGCGGTCACCCGGGCGCCGGTATGAAGCCCGATGCCCTCGATGGTGGCGTCCCGCGCGAGCGTGCGTCTAGGCATCCCGTCGTCTCTCTCCCACGATGGTTTCCAGCTCGCCGACGATCGGCGCCAGGCGGTAGAGCGCGGCCTGCGCCCGCAGCACCTGCCGGTTGGACCGGGCCGGGTTCCCACTGTAAACCGACCCCGCCGGGACGTTGCCGATCACCGCGCTCTTGGCGGCGACCTGGACCCGGTCCCCGATGTTGAGATGGTCCGTGACGCCCACGTGCCCCGCGAGGATCACGTCGTTCCCCAGCCGGGTGCTGCCCGCGACGCCGACGCCGGCCATCAACAGGCAGCGCTCTCCGATCCGCACGTTGTGACCCACGTGGACCAGGTTGTCGAGCTTGGTGCCCCGGCCGATGACCGTGTCGTCGAGACTGCCCCGATCGACGCAGGAGTTGGAGCCGATCTCGACCTCGTCGCCGATGATGCAGCCTCCCACGTGCGGGATCCGCTCGTGCCCCGAGCCGCGGGAAAGATACCCGAACCCGTCTCCGCCGATGACCGCGCCGGCCTTGAGGAGTACGGCGCGGCCGATCGTGGCCCCGGGATAGCACACCACCCGGGCGTCCATCCGGGTGTCGTCTCCCACCGTGACGCCGTCACCGAGGGAGACGCCTTCCGCGAGGCGGCAACGGTCGCCCAGCCGGACGCCTCGGCCGAGGAGCGCGTACGGTCCGATGGAGACGCCGGCGCCCAGGACGCTGCCGGGACCGATGCGCGCGGTGGCATCGATGCCGGGAGGCGACGAGTCGGCCGGGAACAGCCGACGGATCACCAGGACCAGCGCGCCGTAGGGATCGGCGACCACGATCCGGGCCGCCGGACCGGCCGGCGCGCCGGCCAGCGACTCCGGCACCAGCACGGCCCCCGCCCGGGAGGATTTCAGGACATCGGCGTAACGGGGGGAGATGGCGAGGGTAAGTGCACCGGGTCCGGCGCGGTCGATCGGGCCGACCGCGGTGAGGAGGATCTCCCCATCGCCAAGCAGGCGGCCACCGACGAGGTCGGCGACCGCCTGCGCGGTGAGCCCGTCCGACGTCACGGGCTCAGCTGCCGGATTTGAGCTGTTGAATGACCCGCTGGGTCAAGTCCAGGGACTTGTCGGCGGTCACGATGCCGCTGTTGGGGGCACTCACGTCGAAGATCACGGCGTAGTTCCCCGCGGCGCGAACGCCTTCGATCACGCTGTTGACCTTGCCCTGGATCGGATCGAGCAGCTCCCGCTCCCGGGACGCGGCCTTCTGCTGGAGCTCCTGCGTCCGCTGCTCCAGCTTCTGCTGCTGGCCGGTGAGCTCCTTGCGTTTGGCTTCCCGCTGAGTGGGGCTCAGCATCACCGATTTCTGCTCGAAGTCCGACGCCGCCGAGTCGAGGCCGGCCTGCAGCTTCTGCACCTCGGTGCGGTAGGTCTCAACCTCGCGGGCGAAAGTGGATTCGGCCTGGGCGTACCCCGGGGTCGATTTCAGGATGGCCTGGGTGTTGACGTAGGCGACCTTTCCGGCGCTGGCCTGCTGGGCGGTGGCCGTGCCGACGCCCAACAGCGAGAAGGTTGCGATCCAGGCTCCCACGACGAACAGCTTCATGCTTCGCTCCAGATAAAGGGGTGCACACACAGTCCGTCACGCTGAACGAATGGCCTGCTTCGCTGCGCTCCGCGTGACGACTAGAAGAAGTTCCCCAGCTTGAAGTGCAGCTGCCAGCCCGGCTTGGGATTGCCGTCCCCATCCACCCGATCGAATCCATAGCCCAGATCCACCCCGATGGGACCCAGCGGCGAGATCACCGCCGCGCCGAAGCCCGCCCCGCGGAAGAGCCGGGTGGGGTCCCACTGGCGAGCGGACCGATAGACGTTGCCCGCGTCGAAGAACGTGCTCACGTAGAGCGACTGGCTGATTCGGGCGCCGGCCTCGACCGTGAACGCCGCGTACGACTTGCCGAACGCGTCTGGGCTCGCCTGGTTGCCGCTCGCCTGCGGATCGAAACCGTCCGGCGTGATGGCGAACTCGTCGTAGCCTCGCAGCGGGATGCCGAACTGCACCCCGCCGAGCGAGTAGAGCTCGGTGAAGAACGGCCCGGCATCTCCGAAGATGAATCCCGACTTGGCGGTGATGCCAAGCACGAACTGTACCCCGCCTCCAAAGTCCCCTTCCGCCCCTCCCAGGCTGCCCAGAGGGGCATACCAGCGTCCTTCCAAGTCGACTTTCCGGTAGTTGCCTGTCCCACCCAGGATGCCGCCGTTCAGCTCGCCGCTCACCTGGGTGAGGGAGCCGCCGGTGGCGAAGGGCAGGCCGAACCGGGTGTCGCGGAGGATGCTGGTACCGACGGAGGAGCGCGTGCAGGCCGTGCAGCGGAACCGCTCGCGCAGATCGGCCGAGCCGCCGGTGTAGCGGATTCGCTGGAAGGAGTACGACGTGAAGAGGCGGGTGTAGCGCGACCCGAAGAAGGGGAAGCCGATCTGCACCGAGCCGCCGGTCTGCTTCCGCCGGCCGAGGTCACCGACGGTGAAGCGGGCACGGCTGTCGAACAGCGACACGGTGCCCGAAATCCGGCTCTCCCGAATATTGGGATCGGTGTAGCTCAACGTGAAATCGTTGATGTTCTTCCCGAACTGCCACTGGAGCTTACCGCGCTTCCCGCGGCCGAACAGGTTGGGCTCCTCCAGGCCGAGGAAGCCGCCCACGCCGGTTCCCTGCCCCAGCGACGCGCCGAAGTTGATGTTGCCGGTCCGGCGCTCCTCCACCCGGAAGACGATATCGACGTCCTGGCCGTTCTCCGCGGGCCGCACGTCCGGCGCCGGCATCGGCTGCTGGAAGAAGCCGAGGTTCCCCACGTTCTGGTACGAGCGGATCAGGCGTTCCCGGCTGAACAGGTCGCCGGGGAGCATGACGATGGCCTCGCGAATCACCCGCTCGTGGGTGACGTCGTTGCCGACGATCTCGATCTTGTTGATCGTCGCCGGCGCGCCCTCGCGGATGGTCCACGCCAGATCGACGTACTGCTTCCCGGCGGGTCCGGTGCGGCGGACCTCCTCCGGAGTCACCTGGGCGTAGATGTAGCCGTTGTTGGCGTAGAGATTCTGGAGCTTCTCCGTGGCCCCGTCCCAGTCCGACCGATTGAACGGACGAACCCGGACCGGCGCGCCGGTTCGGCCCACCGGGCCGAAGGGATAGAACGCCATCAGCTCTTCGCTGGAGAAGCGGCGGTTGCCCTCGATGTCGAAGGTGCCGACCGAGTACTGGGGGCCCTCCTCCACCTTGAGGTGCAAGGTCGCTTTCCCACCCGCGCTATCGGCCTCCAGGGAGTCGCCGGTGACCTGGAAATCGACGAAGCCCCGGTTGGCGTACCAACCGGGGAGCTTCTCCCGGACGTCCTGGTCCAGCTTCTCCTCGTCGTACTCGCCCTTCTGGAACCACCAGAACCCCTCCGGACGAGTGCGCATCTGCTTGACCACGGTCTTGTCGGAATAGCGCTGGTTGCCCTGGACGTTCACCTGGCTGATCGCGACGCGGCTGCCCTCGTTGACGTCGAACACCACCCGGGTCTTGCCGGCCGCCTGCGGCAGCTCCAGCGTCTTGACCTCGGCGGCGTAGTAGCCGGCTTCCTTGTAGAGCGAGTCGATCGAGGCCCGGGACTGCTCCACCGCGTTGCGGTCGAGAGGCCGCCCCTCGACCAGCTTGACCCGCCCCTTGACCGAGCCCTCGGACAGCCGATCGACTCCACGCACGGCCCAGCGCTCGAGCACCGGCCGCTCCTTCACCTTGAGCGCCAGGACGAGCCGGGAGCCGTCGGTCCGCTGCTCCACCAGCACGTCGTCGAACTGGGCGGTGCGGAACAGGTTGGTGATGGCCCGCTGGATGTCGCGGTAGTTGACCGGCTGGCGGAGGACCAGACCGGCGGTGCCGAGGATCTGGGAGTAGCTGAGGCGGGAGTTGCCTTCGACGGCGATGCTGTCCACGATCGGCGGGGCGGTCTGGTCCGCCTGCGGTTCCTGGGCAGCGAGAGCCGCCGGTCCCCCCAGGAGGAGGGCGACGGCGGCACGGAAGAGACGGAAACGCTGCATCAGCACGGGGTGAGAAGTGGCGCGCCGGCCCCCGCTGGAGCCGGCGCCGGCGGCGTCAGGTCGCCTGAGTCCCGGTCAGCGCCTTGAAGACCAGCCGCTCGCGATCGGGCGCAACATCGACCTCGATCTCGTCACCGCGGCCGAACTCGCCCATCAGGATCTTTTCGCTCAGCGGATCCTCCACGAACTTCTGGATCGCCCGCTTGAGCGGGCGGGCGCCGTAGCTCTCGTCGTACCCCTTCTCGACCAGGAAGTCGATCGCGGCCGGCGTGAGCCTGACCTCGTCTCCGAGGCGCCGCTGCACTTCCTTGAGCAGAATGGTGACGATCTGGGCGATGTGCTCTCTCGAGAGCGGGTGGAACACGATGACGTCGTCCAGCCGGTTCAGGAATTCCGGGTTGAACACCTTCTGCATCTCGTCCTTGATCCGCTCCTGCATCTTCTCGAAGCTCGACTTGGCATCGGCAGTGTGGAAGCCGAGCGACTTGCCGGACATGATGTCCCGGGCGCCGACATTCGAGGTCATGATCACGACGGTGTTCTTGAAATCGATCACCCGGCCGTAGTTGTCCGTCAGATGCCCCTCGTCGAGCACCTGGAGCAGGATGTTGAACACGTCCGGATGGGCCTTCTCGATCTCGTCCAAAAGGACGACCGAGTAGGGCTTCCGGCGCACAGCCTTGGTCAGGGTGCCCGAATCCTCGTAGCCCACGTAGCCCGGCGGCGCCCCGATCAGACGGCTGACCGAGAACTTTTCCATGTATTCCGACATATCGACCCGGATCAGGGCCTGCGCGTCGGCGAACAGGAACTTGGCCAGCGCCCGGGCCAGCTCGGTCTTTCCGACGCCGGTGGGGCCGGAGAAAATGAACGAGCCGATGGGCCGGTTGGGGTCCTTGAGTCCGGCGCGGGAGCGCCGGATGGCGCGGGACACGGCCACGATGGCTTCGTCCTGGCCCACCACCGAGCCGTGCAGCTCGTCCTCCATCCGCATGAGCCGCGCGGTCTCCGCCTCCTGCAGCCGGGTGACCGGGATACCGGTCCAGCGGGAGACGATGAAGGCGATGGCCTCCTCGTCGATCACCGGGCGGCGGGTCTGGCGGTCGCGCTCCCACTCCTCCTGCTTGAGCCGGATCTGGTTCTGGAGATCGCGCTCCTGATCGCGCAGCGACGCGGCCCGCTCGAAGTTCTGGTCGCGGACGGCATCTTCCTTCTGGAGGTTGACCTTCTCCAGCGCGGCCTTCAGCTCGGCCACCTCGGCTGGCGGCACCTGGGAGGCGAGGCGGGCGCGGGCGCCGGCCTCGTCGATGACGTCAATCGCCTTGTCCGGCAGGAACCGGTCGGTGATGTAGCGCTCCGACAGCTCGGCCGCCGCGGCGAGGGTCGAATCGGGGATGCTGATGCGGTGGTGATCCTCGTACTTCTTCCGCAGGCCCTTCAGGATCTCGACCGTCTCCGGCACCGAAGGCGGCTCGACCACGACCGTCTGGAACCGCCGCTCCAGCGCGCCGTCCTTCTCGATGTACTTCCGGTACTCGTTCAGGGTCGATGCGCCGACGCACTGAAGCTCACCGCGGGCCAGCGCGGGCTTCAGCATGTTGGAGGCGTCGATGGCGCCCTCGGCCGCGCCGGCGCCGACCAGGGTGTGCAGCTCGTCGATGAACAGGATGATCTGCTTGTTCTGGGCGATCTCGTTCATGACCGCCTTGAGCCGCTCCTCGAACTGGCCGCGATACTTGGTGCCGGCGATGACGGCCGCCATGTCCAGCGACAGCACGCGATGGTCGCGCAGCACGTCGGGGCAGAGTCCGTTGGCGATGAGCAGGGCGAGACCCTCGACGATGGCCGTCTTGCCCACGCCCGGCTCGCCGATCAGCACCGGGTTGTTCTTCTTCCGCCGGGCCAGGATCTCCATGACGCGCTCGATCTCCTTGGCGCGGCCGATGGTGGGATCGAGCTGGCCTTCGGCGGCGAGCTGGGTGAGGTCGCGGCAGAAATGATCGAGCGCCGGCGTCTTCGACTTCTTCTCGGACTTGGGCGTGGCGCTGGGCTGGGCGCCCGCGCCGGCGGCGGAAGCCTGCGGCATGTCGCTGCCGAGCAGGCGCAGGGTTTCGGCGCGCGACTGCTCCAGGTTGACCCCGGCGTCGGTCAGCACCTGGGCCGCGATCCCCTTCTCCTCCCGCAAAAGACCAAGCAGCAGGTGCTCGGTCCCGACGTAGGAGTGGTTGAGCTCGCGGGCCTCGGTCATGGCCAGCTCGAGCACCTTCTTGGCGCGCGACGTGTATGGCAGGTCGGGGCCGGCGGCAGCCGCCGCCTTTCCCTTCTTGACCGTTTCTTCGATTTTCTGCTGGATGTCTTCCAGATCGACGTTGAGATTGGTGAGGACGGCCGCGGCCACCCCCTCACCCTCGCGGATGAGGCCGAGCAGGATGTGCTCGGTCCCGACGTATTCGTGATGCAGACGCGCCGCCTCTTCCCGCGCCATCTGCAGAACTTTTCTGACTCGATCAGTGAAGTTGTAGCCGTTCATCGCAGTGCCCCACGTAGCTCACTCCGAAAGCCGTCGCCACGGCTCATCCGCGGCGCCCTACCTCGGATTCCAACACTTTGCGCACGAACCGTGCCCGCCGAATCGGCAGTTCCGCATCGGTCGGCGCCATCCCCTCCGCCACCGCCAGGTGGGCCGGCTGGGTGTAGACCAGCAGCTTGTTGAGGGTGTACATCCCCACGTCGGGAATGAGCCCTACGCCGACGCCGAGCCGCACCCCGCTCAGCAGGTTCATGGCCTCCTCGAAGGAGAGCGCCCTGGCGTAGCGCAGGAGGCCGTATGCGCGCCACACCTTGTCCTCGATGATCGTCGGCGCATCGCGCAACAGCACCTGCCGCGCCTGCTCTTCGTAGTCCATGACCTGGCGAACCATCTTGCCCAGATGGTCGAGCAGCTCGTGCTCGGAACTGCCTAGCGTGGTCTGGTTGGACAGTTGGAAGAAGTTGCCGACGACTTCGCTTCCCTCCCCATACAGGCCGCGGAACGTCAGCCCCACCTGTGCCAAACCCTGCAACACCTTCGAGATTTCCTTGGTGAGCACGAGGCCGGGGAGGTGGATGAGCACCGAGGCCCTGAGCCCCGTGCCCACGTTGGTCGGGCAAGAGGTAAGATAACCGAACTCAGGGTGAAATGCGAAAGCAAGTCGTTGTCCCAGTTCGGAGTCCAGCCGATCGACTTCGGCGTATGCGGCCTCCAGGGCGAACCCCGAATGGAGCCCCTGGATCCGGAGGTGGTCCTCCTCGTTCAGCATCACCCCGATCCGGTCCTGGATCAGCAGCGAGGCGCCCGAACGGACCCGCCCATCGCCATCCAATCCCGCCAGCTCCTTGCTCACGAGGTGCCGCTCGTGCAGCAGCTGCCGGTCGGTCTGCTCCAGGCGGTCGAGCCGGAACTTGGTGGCCTGCCGCAGCAGGACCGACTCGCGGGCCGCCTTCTCTACCAGGACGAGAATGTCCTCCCGCTCGGTTTCCGAGTTGCGTCCCTGGAACACACGCCCGGCCAGATTCCGGGCCAGCCGGATCCGGGTCGAGAGCACGAGGTGGCTGGCGGGGCCGCTGGCGTCGAGCCAGCCCACACCGCCGTCGGTCAAGAGACTGAGATCGATCATTCCAGCACCCGGAGCCGGTCCCGCAGCTCGGCAGCCAGCTCGAAGTTCTCGGTTTCCACCGCCAGTTTGAGCTGCTCCCGGAGCTCCGCGGTCTCGACCCGGGTCGGCGGCGGCGGGGCGCCCCGCTCGGCGTAGCGCTCGCCGACGTGATGGGTGGAGCCGTGGAGCCGGCGAAGCAGGTCCCGAATCGGAACCTCGAACGACCGGTAGCACTCGGGGCAGCCCAGGCGTCCGGACTCCCTGAAGTCCTGGAGCGACCCGCCGCAGCGCCCACAGGTTTCGCCGGAGCGGGGGGTGGGCTCCGCGTCCGGAAGGTTCTTTCCCATCGCCGCGAGGAAGCTGCCGAGCGGAGTCTTGGTCACTCCGCTGGGGCTTTCCACGCCCTTCTCCGCCGCGCAGCGCTCGCAGAGATGCAGCGTGGTCACCTGCTCGTTGACGATCTGCGTGAGATGGATGACGGCCTCGCGCTCGTGGCACTGGTCGCAGGACATCACGACATCGACTCCACCCCGGAGTGCGGTACCAGCCGTCCGCCCTCCAGCGAGAGAATCCGGTCCGCGCGCGCGGCCAGATTCCGATTGTGGGTCACCACGACCAGGGCGGTCTCGAACTCCCGGGACAGGCGGGCGAACAACTGGTGCAGCCGCTCGCTGTTGGCCGCATCGAGGTTGCCGGAGGGCTCGTCCGCCAGCACCACGACGGGATCGGCCGCGAGCGCTCGGGCCACCGCCGCGCGCTGCTGCTCTCCGCCGGAGAGCGCCGCCGGCCGGTGGGTCATCCGGCCAGCCAGGCCCACGGCCGCGAGCAGCTCCTCCGCGCGCGAGCGGGCCTTGGCTTCGGATTCCCCGGCGATCAGCAGCGGCAGCATCACGTTCTCCAGCGCGGTGAACTCCCGCAGCAGGTGATGGAACTGGAACACGAAACCGATCTTGCGGTTTCGCACCAGCGCCAGGGCGTCGGGATCGAGCTGGCCGAAGTCGCGGCCGTCGAGCTCGACGTGTCCGGCGGTGGGCACGTCCAGGGCTCCGAGCAGATGGAGCAGCGTGCTCTTGCCCGAGCCGCTGGAGCCCACGATGGCGACGAACTCGCCTCGGGAGATCGAGAGATCGACGCCCGCCAGCACCTCGATCGGGAGGCCGTCGCCTCCCTGGTAGACCTTCCGCAGACCGGTGGCTTCGAGAATCGCGCTCATTCGTGGCGGATCGCCTCGACCGGCGTCAGCCCGGCCGCGGTGCGCGACGGATAGATCGTGGCGAGCACCGCGATCGCGATGCTGGCGCCGACCACGACCGTGACGTCCCAGGGCTCGACGTGCACCGGCAGGTGGTCGATGAAATAGACCGCCGGGTTGATCCGGATCCAACCGGACTTATCGACCACGTAGGCCACGATCAGACCGAACATCAGGCCGAGGCCGGTACCCACGATCCCGATGACGGCGCCCTGGATGAGAAATACCCGAGCCACCGCCCGGGACGTGAGCCCCATGGCCCGGAGGATCCCGATCTCCTTGGTCTTGTCGGTCACCACCATCGTGAGGGTGCCCACGATGTTGAACGCCGCCACCACCATGATGAAGAAAATAATCAGCCCCATGGCCAGCTTCTCGAGCTGGAGCGCGCTGAACAGGTTCGCGTTCTGGGTCTGCCAGTCGAGCGCGCGGTAGGGGTATCCCAGCCGCTTCTCCAGCGATTCCCCGATGACCGGGGCGAGGTCGGGATCGGCCACGCGAACGCCAATCCCCGACACGGCGTCCCCCAGGCTGGTGAAACGCTGCGCGGTGGCCAGTGACATCACGATGAACTGGTTGTCATACTGGAACATCCCGGTGTCGAACAGGCCGGTCACCTCGAACTTCCAGAACTTCGGCACCGCGACGCCGAGCGCCGGGTTCACCTTGGCCTCGGTGACGGGCACCAGCGTCACCACATCGCCGACATAGACCGACAGCCGTCCCGCGAGGCGGGTGCCCAGGAGGATGCCGCCATCCACGTTCGGCTTGGTGGCCTTGAAGCTGAGGTCGCCCTTGGTGATCGACTTGGGCAACGAGGTGACGGCCATCCGGCCCGTGTCGGGATCGAACCCGAGCAGGTTGACCCCTTCCCCGTAATCCTGACCGGCGGTGATACCAGCCTGGCTGATCACCTCGGGGGCCGCGGCGATGACGCCCGGCTCCCGGCGGATGATCTGAAGCGTCTGCCGCCAGTCATCGACTCGGAGTCCAGCGCCGTACGTCAGCACCCGGAGGTGGGGGTTGGCCACGAGGATCCGGGAGCGAAGATCGTTGCGCAGCCCGTTCATCACGCCGAGCACCACGATCAGCGCGGTGACGCCGACGGCGACGCCGCCGGTGGAGATCACCGTGTTCAGCGACGCCGTCCGGGCGCCGCGGCGGCTCCGGAGGTACCGGCGCGCGAGCCGCCACTCGAGCGGCGAGGGCCAGCGCAGGGCCAGCGAGATCCCCCGGAGCGTCCGGGCGAGGGCACCCGCCATCAGTCCTCCTCCGGCCGCATGGCCGGATAGAGAATGACGTCGCGGATCGAGGGCTGGTCGGTGATCACCATCAGCAGCCGGTCCACGCCCAGGCCCATGCCGCCGGCCGGCGGCATGCCGTATTCCAGGGCCCGGATGTAATCGGCGTCGAAGGCGTGGGCTTCCTCGTTGCCGGCGGCACGCTGGCTGACCTGGTCCTCGAAGCGGCGGCGCTGGTCGTCAGGGTCGTTCAGCTCGCTGAAGGCGTTGGCCAGCTCGCGCCCGCCTACGAAGAGCTCGAAGCGCTCCGTCAGCGAGGCATCGCGGCGGTGTTCCTTGGCCAAGGGCGAGAGCGGCTTGGGGTAATCGAGGACGAAGGTCGGCTGCACCAGGTGCGGCTCGAGGACCACCTTGAACACCTCGTCCTGCAGTTTGCCGCCGGACATCGCCGCCACGGCGTCGGCCGGCTCGCCGGCCCGCGTCAGCACCTGCCGCATCTCTTCGTCCGAGGCCGCACGGAGGTCGAGTCCGCTGCGCTCGCGAATGCCCTCGATGAAGCTGACTCGCCGGAACGGCGGGGTGAAGTCGAGCGTCGTGCCGTCCCGCTCCAGCGTCACTCCGCCGAGGCAATGCTCGATGGCCCCGGCCACGAGGCCCTCGGTCAGCGACATCATGTCGGTGTAGTCGGCGTAAGCCTGATAGACCTCCAGCATGGTGAACTCGGGATTGTGCGACCGGTCCATCCCCTCGTTCCGGAAGTCGTGCCCGATCTCATAGACCCGCTCCAGCCCCCCCACCAGCAGGCGCTTGAGGTACAGCTCGTCCGCGATGCGGAGAAACAGCGGCATGTCGAGCGCGTTGTGGTGGGTCACGAACGGGCGCGCGGCGGCGCCGCCGTACAGCGGCTGGAGGATCGGGGTCTCGACTTCCAGGAAGCCGCGCTCGTCGAGGTACCGGCGCATCCAGCTGATCGCCCGGGCCCGCTGGCGAAAGACCTCACGCACTTCCGGGTGGACCGCGAGGTCGGCGTAGCGCTGGCGGTAGCGCACCTCGGGATCGGTCAGGCCGCCGAAAGTCACCGCGCCGTCTTCGGTGGACTGGCGCTTGCCTCGCGGCAGCGGGCGCAGCGACTTGCTGAGCAGCGAGAGCTGGGTGGGGCGGACGCTCAGCTCGCCTCTCTTCGTGCGAAAGAGGCGGCCGGTGATGCCGAGGTGGTCATCCAGATCGAGGTTATCGAGGATGAGATGATGCTCGCCCAGCTCGTCGCGTCGCAGATAGACCTGGATCCGGCCGGAGCCGTCCTCCAGATCGAGGAAGCTGGTCTTGCCCTGAGCCCGGAGCGAGGCGATGCGGCCGGCCAGCGATACCGTCGGCCCGGCCTCGCCCATCTCGTCGCGGTACAGCTCGCGGGCCTCGGCCACCGAGTGCGAACGGTCGAAACGGTAGGCGAAAGCGGGCACACCGCCGGCCTCCAGCGCCGCACGCTTCTCCCGCCGCGCCAGCTCGATATACGACCGTTCCTCGACCGTGCTCACGCCGCCTTGCCCCCGAATCGCTTGAGATAGGCCTGGATGAACGCGTCCAGGTCGCCGTCCATCACCCGTTGTACGTCGCCCACCTTCACCTCGGTTCGGTGGTCGTTCACCATGGTGTAGGGCTGGAAGACGTAGGACCGGATCTGGTTGCCCCAGGAGTTGTCGGTCTTAGTCGCCTCGACCACCGCCCTCGCCGCCTCCTGCTCCTCCAACTTTCGCTGGTACAAAGCGGCCCGCAACATCTTCATCGCCGTCGCCCGGTTCTTGGTCTGGCTGCGCTCCTGCTGGCAGGAGACCACCGTGCCGGTGGGAACGTGGGTCAGCCGCACCGCGGACGAGGTCTTGTTGACATGCTGGCCGCCGGCGCCCGAGGCGCGGAAGACGTCCATCTTGATGTCCTCTTCCCTGATGTCGATCTCGATGGTGTCATCGACCTCGGGATAGACGAACACCGACGCGAACGAGGTGTGCCGCCGGGCCTGGGAATCGTAGGGGGAGATCCGGACCAGCCGGTGGACGCCCTTCTCCGCCTTCAGGTATCCGTAGGCGTACTCGCCCTTGATCTCGATCGAGACCGACTTGATCCCCGCCTCTTCGCCCGGGAGGAGATCGAGGATACTGACCTGGAACCCGTGTCGCTCGGCCCAGCGCACGTACATGCGCATGAGCATCTCGGCCCAGTCCTGGGACTCGGTACCGCCGGCGCCGGGATGAATGGTGAGCAAGGCGTCGCGGGTGTCCTCGGGACCCTGGAGCATGGCCTGCAGCTCGAAGGCCTCGACCCCGCCGACCAGCTCGTCCGCTTCGCGCGCGACCTCGGCTTCCATCGCGGGGTCGGGATCGGACGCCAGCAGCTGGGCCATCTCCAGCGCGCCACCGAGCCGCTGACTCAGTTTCTCGTAGGGATCGACCCAGGCCTTGAGGGTCTTGAGTTCCTGCACCGAGGTTCGGGCCGCCTCGGCATTGGACCAGAAGCCGGCTTCGGCCTGCCGCGCTTCCAGCGCGCTCAGGCGCTCCGACTTGGCGGGTAGGTCAAAGAAAGTCTCGAAGTTCGGTCACGCGCTGCTGCAGCTCGGACAAGCGGTCGAGAAGTTCGGACATGGGGACTCCTTTGGAAGGAAGATAGCGGGGCAGCGGGGCGGCGGGGCCGCGGGCAGTGCATGCTCCATCAGGGCGGAGGCGGTCAATTCGATGGTGTTCCTGCCCCGCTGCCCCCTGCCCCGCGGCCCCGCCTAAAAGATCTGCCGGCCGCCGGCGAGGATCTCGTTCAGCGCCTCACGGAAGAACCCGGTGGACTCCGCCACTTCGCGGCCGACCTGTTCGGTGTACTCCTCCCAGCTCTTCTTGATCTCCTCCTCAAAGAGCTCCTTGAGGTTGCCGTCGCGGATGCCTTCCTGCCGCTTGGCCGGGTGATAGACCACGATGTCGGAGACCAGCGCCCGGGCGAGCCGCTTGGCTTTGAGGGACGGGTCCTGCGAGAGGAACGGGTTGGCCGGGCGGCCGCCCGGTCCCGTCGGCGCGGCGCCGGGGCGTGAAGCCGCGGGAGCTGCCGACGGCGGCGGTGTGGGCTGGGGTCGCGAGGGCGCGGCAGGCCGCGGAGGCGCTCCCCCGACGAGTGCCGGCCCCGAGGGCGCGATCGGCCGGGATTGCGGCGACGCGGGGGGTTGCACCGGACGCGAGGCCGGAGCCGGGCTCGGTGCGACAGCGGCCGGGGCCATCGGTGCCGGCGGCGGAGGCTGGGCCGGCGCCGAGGGAGGCGGGGACGGTGGCGCCGCCGCGACCGGAGCTGCGGCCGGAGGCGCCGGCGGAGGCAGCGTCACCGGCTGGGACACGGGGGTGCTCCCGCGCTGGGCCTCGATCGGGGATGCGCCGTTCCGGCTCACCGCGAAGACCGCGCTGCAGACGGCGCAGCGCGCACGCACGCCGCCCTCCGGCACCTTGGCCGGATCGACTCGATAGACGGTGGCGCAATTGGGGCAGGTCACGTTCATCTGTGCGTCCTCACGACAAGTCCCTCGCCGCCGAACCCTGGCGGTCCTCCCCGTTGGTGCCTTGCCGCCGGTCAACCACGAAGACCGATCCCGGCAACGTTTTGGCATAGCTTTTCATCTCGGTGGCAAGCTCGCTCACCTGGGCCGGATGCGCAAACTTCCGGTGCCGGTTAGTCACGATGCCGATCGAGAGCGTCATCAGCGGCACCCGATGGAGCTGGCCCCGCCGGTCCTTCCCGAAGAAATAGCCCGCCCGCCGGTCCTGATCGTTGTACTGGAGCGGGATCAGGGTATCGAACACATCGAGGATCTCGCCGCAGACTGCACTGATTTCGGTGGCCGGCACGACGAAGATGAAGTCGTCGCCCCCGATATGGCCGACGAACCCCTTGGCTCCCAGCAAACCTTTGACCACGTCATGCAGGATCCGGGAGAGCAGGTAGATCACCCGATCGCCGTCGTAGTAGCTGTACCGGTCGTTGAATTCCTTGAAGTGGTCCAGGTCGGCGTAGCAGACCGCGAACTCCGAGTCCGATTCCAGCCGCCGGCGGATCTCCCGCTCGATCTCGGTGGTGCCGGGCAGCCGGGTGGAGGGATGGACCGAGACGTCGCGCTCGGTCCGCACCAGCATCGCATCAAGGCGGGAGCGCTGCTCGGCGGGAGAGAAGAGACTGCTGATCACCTCGTCGGCGCCGGCGGAGAACCAGGCCTGCACCTGCTCCGGGTGATGATCCGCGGCGAGGGCGGTGACGGGGACGATGGCGGTGAAGGCGTCACTCTTCAGGCGGCGCACCAGTCCCACGCCTTCGTTCCGGGCCCCGTTGCCTTCAACGAACAGCAGGCAGGGGTGCCCGCGAAGCACGATCGACTCCACCTCGTCCGGGCGGCTGAACACCAGGAGGGGGAACGTGTTGGCCGCCGCCCACTGGCGGACCAGCGCCGGCACCGGGGAGCCGTCCGGCGAATAGAAGAGAATCGTCGGGCGAGTCCGCACCCTGTGCCCTCTCGTAAGAATTTACAACTAGCTAACTTAGGACTCTGCCCCACGCAAGTCAAATCAGAGGAAGAAGGCCCCGACCGCCACCATAAGATAGACGGCCAGCAGCTGGACGCCCTCGAACCAGTGGGACTCGCCGTCCAGCGTGATGATCGCGGTGACCAGCGTGGCCATTCCCAGCGCCAGCACCTCGAAGGGCTGGAACACCAGATCCATGTCCTGCCCCATCAGAACCCCAGCGAACACCAGCACCGGCGCCACCAGCAGCGCGACCTGGGTGCTCGAGCCCAGCGCGATCTGGAGCCCGAGATCGATCTGGCCTTTCCGGGAGAGCACGACGGCCGCGGCATGCTCGGCCGCGTTCCCAATGATGGGGATGACGATGAGGCCGAGGAAGATGGGCGACAGCCCGAGGGTCTCGGTGGCCTCCGTGGCGGCGTGGACCAGCAGCTCGGATTCGATCGCCACACCGACCGTGGCCGCCGCGAGGATGAGGAGCGCTTTCCTCGAGCTCCACACCGGCCCCTCCAGCGGATGCGCCTCGCCACCGAACAGGCGGCGGTGGGTCCGCAGCGTGAAGAGAAGGGAGCAGCCGTAGGTGATCATGAGGATCACCGCCACGGCCTCCGACATCCGGATCTCGGCGAGCTGCGCCGCGGCGCCCGGATGGAGCGCGTGGTAGAGCGCGGGAAAGACCAGCGCCACCACCGCGAGCGCGAGCATCCCGGCGCTCATCCCCGCGTTGGTCCGGTTGAACCGCAGCTCGGAACGATTGATGCCGCCGGCGATGAGCGCGAGCCCCAGGATGAGCAACAGGTTGCCCAGGATGCTCCCGGTGATGGAGGCCTTCACCAGATCGACCAGTCCGGCGCGGAGCGCCACCAGGGCGATGATCAGCTCGGCGGCGTTGCCGAACGTCGCGTTGAGCAGGCCGCCCACCGTGGGGCTCGTGCGATGCGCCAGGTGCTCGGTCGCCTCGCCCATGTAGCCGGCCAGCGGGAGCACACCGAGGCAGGCGGTGATGAAGACCCAGACCGCCGAGGCATGGAAGGCGTGCTGGAGCACGAGGCTGAGTGGGACGGCCAACAGCAACAGCAGCCGCCAGGAAAGCGTCCGGCTCCGCCGCAGATGAGGCGGGAGGCCGGTGTGCGGAGCAGGCTTGGCCTCGCGCCGGGCCGGCTCACGCGGCTCTGCCGTTCTGGGCGACGTCGCTTTGGGCGCCGCCTTCGCCGCCGCGGGAGGACGGTCGACCTGGCCGCGCACCTTCGCCGGTGCAATCCCGGCATCGGAGAGGATACGGGCCATGACGCCGCGGGGCTCCTGCAGTGCGGCCAGGAGGAGGTGCTCGTCGGACAGGGCGGCGTTCGCCTCGCGCGCCTCCTTCGAGGCGGCGTCGATGAGGCGCTTGGCGTGCGACGTGTAGGCCGGCTCGTCTCCGCTCTTCCGCGGCCGGCCCCGGCGTCCGCCGGCCTCCAACCGGGTGCGAACCTGCTCCGGATCCAGGCCGATCTTGCGGAACGCCGGCTCGGCCACGCCCCCGGGACGCAGCAGCGCGAGGAGAATGTGCTCGGCGCCGATGGAGTCGTGGCCCAGCCGGAGGGCCTCTTCGCGCGCCTGGGCGAGCGCCTGCTCCGCGCTCGGGCTCAGGGTGTGAGGCTTGACGCGCGGTGTGGGATCGGGACTCAGAGCGGTTTGGCTTCGTCGATGAGCATGATCGGGATGCCATCCTCCACGGCGTACACCAACCTGCAGGCGTGGCAGACGAGCGACTCGGGCTCCGTGCGATACTCCAGGTCGCCCTTGCACTTGGGGCAGACCAGGATCTCCAGCAGATCGGGGGCGAGGGTCATGGGGGCTCCGAACCGCGCGGCCGACCGGCCGCGGCAACGGGTTTAGGCTCGGGGAATCCGAAGCGGGTGAGCGCCGCGGCGCTCCGGCGCCAGTTGGGCAGCACCTTCACCCAGGAATCGAGATAGACCTGGGAGCCCAGCAGCTCTTCCAGCCGGGCCCGAGCGTGAGCCCCGATGGCGCCGATGGTGCGTCCGCCCCGACCGATGACGATGCGCTTCTGGGACTCGCGCTCCACGAAGAGCGTGACCCGAATGTACACGGGCACTTCGGCCTCGCGGAACTCCTCGACTTCCGCGGTGAAACTGTACGGCAGCTCGTCGCTCAGCAGCTCGAAGGCCGCCTCGCGCAGATACTCCACCACGAAGAACCGGAGCTGCTGGGTCCCGACGTCCTGGGGATCGAACTCGAACTCGCGCACCGGGAGATGACTCCGGACGGTGGAGAGCAGGCCCTCGATCCCCGTCCCGCTGGTGGCGGAGACGACCAGCGCGCCACGCACCAGCTCTTCCCGGCGGCCAGGCGTTACGAGATCGGCCTTGGTGAGGACCGTGAGCACCGGAGCGGCTGGCGGGGCGGGCAGATCGGCCAGCTCAAGGAAAGAGGGTGCGGGCGCATCGGGCGCGGGGTGCAGATGCAGGATCAGATCCATGTGACCCAGGGCCTCTATCGCGAGGTCCCGCATGCGGACCTGCATCAGGTAGCCCGGCTCCAGCAGCCCGGGAAGATCGTGGAAGACGAACTGGGTATCACCCTCCGTGCGCAGACCCACGACCGGAAGGCGGGTCGCCTGGGCCCTGGGGCTCACGATCGCCAGGTGGACGCCCACGAGCGCGTTGAGCAAGGACGACTTGCCGACATTGGGCGCGCCCGCCAGGGCGATGTGGCCGCACAGGGTCATACGCTAGGACTGCCGGCTTCGAGGGCACGCCGCACCGCGCGTGCGAGGTCGCTGAACCCGTACGGCTTGTGCAGCACTTCGACCGACAGCGAGTGCACCGCCCCCAGGTCGAAGGCTGCGGGGCTGTAGCCGGTGGTGAAGAGGAACCGCAGATCGGAGAAATTGCCGCGGGCGATATCGAACACCGTGCGGCCGTTCATCTCCGGCATCACGACGTCCAGGATGGCCAGGTCGATCTCGGTGCCGAGCGCGATGATGGTGTCGAGCGCCTCCTTGCCGGTGCCGACGGGGATGATCCGATAGCCGAGGCGTGACAGCAGCGTCGCGGTGGCGTTGCGGAGCACCCGGTCGTCTTCGGCGAGGAGCAGCGTCTCGCTTCCGCCCACCGGCTGGGTCTGCTCCTCCTTGGGGCGCGTGGTGGCGGTTTCGTTGACGAACGGCAGGTAGATCCGGAACGTGGTGCCGCGCTGCAGCTCGCTATAGACATGAATCATCCCGCCGTGCTGCTTCACGATGCCATAGACCACCGCCAGTCCCAGTCCGGTGCCCCGCCCCAGCTCCTTGGTGGTGAAGAACGGCTCGAAGATGCGGGCCTGGGTCTCGGCGCTCATGCCCCCGCCGGTATCGGCAACGGTGAGACAGACAAATTCGCCGGGCCGGGCCCACGGATGCAGGGTACAGAACTCCTGGTCGACCGCGAGGCGCTGGGTATGCAGCGCCAGCTCGCCGCCCTCGGGCATCGCGTCACGGGAGTTGACACAGAGATTCATGAGCACCTGCTCCAGCTGGCCGGGATCGGCCAGCACGGTACAGGGCTCGCCGGCAGGCTTCATCGTGATCCGGACGTCGGCTCCGATGATCCGCTCCAGCATTTTGAGCGTGGTCCCGGTCAGGGCGGTCAGATCGAGCGGCTGCGCCTCCAGCACCTGGCGGCGTCCGAAGGCGAGCAGCTGCCGGGTGAGCGTCGCGCCCCGATCGACCATGCCGCCGATCTCCTGGAGCTCGGCCCGGACCGGGTTGTCGGCTTCGAGCATGAGCAGCGTGAGATCGACCGAGGCGCGGATCGCCGCCAGCACGTTGTTGAAGTCGTGGGCCACTCCGCCCGCCAGGGTGCCGACCGCCTCGAGCTTCTGGGCCAGCCGGACCTGCTGCTCCAGCATCTTCCGCTCCGAGATGTCGCTGGCGACGCCGAGAACCTGGCGCGAGGTTCCCTCAGGCGAGCTCAGGGGCACCCTCACGCTTTGGAGCCAGCGCACTCCGCCGTCGGCGAGGGTGACCCGCTGCTCGGCGACCGTCTGGGGCTGAAGCGTGGTCATCACTTCGCGGTCGGCGGCGAGGGCCTTGACCGCCTCGTCCGGGTCGGAGTTGAGGTCGGTCTCGGTCTTCCCCAGCAGCTCATCCGCGGTGGTGCCGTACAAGTTGGCCACCGCCTCGTTCGCCAGCACGAAGCGCCCCTCCCAGTCCTTGACCCAGATGAGATCGGGACTGGTGTCGATCACCTTGCTCAGGAACTCCTTCTGTTGCCGGATGGCGACCTCGTCTTCCATCCGCCGGGTGACGTCGCGCGCGAGGCCATCCACCCTCTGGATCGACACTCCTCGATCGTCGAACGCCGGGATCAAGGTGACGCTGATCCAGCGAGTCCGGCCATCGGGGTGGAGGTAGCGGTACTCCATGGTGGATGTCGTCCGGGACGACACCACGAGCTGGAACTCGTCGCTCACCCGGCGCTGGTCGTCGGGATGGATCGAGGCGCTCCAGAGCCGGATGTCCTCCGCAAGCCGCTCCGGCGAGAAACCGAGCACCGCGGTGGAGGCGGGCGACACATAGTGGAAACGGGACCCGTCGGTGCTCACGCTGAACAGCACGTCGGGGACCGACTCCAGGATGCTCCGCAGCCGCTCCTCGAGGGTGCCGGCGTACCGGGAGAGCTGGACCTTGGCCGCCTGGAGCTCCTCCTCCCGCTGCCGGAGCTGGCGGTTCTGGATGACCGCGTCCTCGAACGTGGAGATCAGCAGGTCGAGGATCTGCTCCTTTTCCGAATTGATGGTGAAGGTGGAGCCAAGGAAGGTCACGTTCACGCCGAGCCGGGAGGGGGCAGACTGGCGGAGCTGGCGATTCTTGAGGATGTGGTCGATCCGCGCCAGCAGCTGCGCCGGCTCGTAGGGCTTGGTGACACAGCTGTCGGCGCCGGACTCCAGGCCCTGCACGATGTCCATCGGGTCGCTGAGCGCCGTGAGCAGCAGGACCGGGAGGTCGCGGCGGCGCAGCACGGTTTTGACCTGGCGGCACACCTCATACCCGCTGATCCCGGGCATCGTGATGTCGCTGATCACCAGGTCGTAGGTGCCCTTCCGCACCAGATCCAGGGCGGTCTCGCCGTTCGGAGCGACCTGGGCCTGGTGGCCGGCCTCCTCCAACAGCAGCCGCAGGGCCTCCGCCTGGGTCCGGCTGTCCTCCACGACGAGAATACGCGCAGCCATCATTTCCCTCGGCCGACCAGCGCCGCCAACCGTTGACCAATCTCGGTGATGGGAAGCTCCAGATCCACGACCCCAGCGGCCACGGCTTCGCGGGCGGCGTCCAACCTTGCTTCACCCTCGGACGACAGCACCGCCTCCAGATCCACGACCGTATCGAGATCCTCGATGGGCACGGCCAGTCGCCGCCCAGAGAGCTCGAACGCAAGCAATTGCACGGGATGCGGTTCTGCGGACACGCGACCTCCGTCCGGGACGGCACCGCGGCAGACCACGGCCCTGGCCCCCAGCGCGCCCATGGGAAGGAAACCTTTGATCTTCCGTCTGTTGTGACTGGTCCAGCGTGCGAACAGAATAGAGGTGACCGAATGCGACGCGCAGGTGGAAGGTTAGCTAGGACTTAGGCAGTAGAGTAAGGGGGAGAACCACGGAGAGGGGGCATTCCGGAACTGTGCTTGCCGCCTTTCGGTCGACGGGTGGCTTTTCTGCGGCACGCCCTACCCTGGAAGGTGTCTCACTCGGGCGCGAACGGTGGCCTAACGCGTCGATTGGCTCACCGAGGGCTGGTCCGTCGTTTCACCGCCGCCACTGGCCAACAGGGCGACAGCTTCGCGCGCCAGCGCTTCATCCTCCTCCCGCTCGGCCGCGGTGCGCCGCGAGTGGGATTCGCCCAGGATCCGGCGGCCTTCGGCGTAGAGCGATTCCGCCTCCCGGCGGTACATGGGACCCCGCTCCACGCCGCTTCGCCTCGCCAGATGGGCGTGCAGCATGCTCGACCGCAGGAAATTACGGCCCAGCTCGCGGCCCGCGTGGCCGTGGCCGGGATTGGCCCGAAGGAATTCGCGGAGCAGCTCGCGGCCACTACGCATCCTGGCGAGCGCGGCCGGCCACTCCCCTCTCGCTTCGAGCACCCGCGACAGCTCGCTGTGTGCCACCGCCAGGTCGGTAAGGGCCTGGGCGTTTCCGGGATCGGAGGCGTGCAGGTCGCCATAGAACTTGATCGCGGCGTTGCAGTGCCCCAGTGCGGAGGAGTATTCACCCCGCTCGCGGTGGAGCTCGCAGAGATTCTCCCGCGTGACCGCGATGTCCCGGGCCGCTTCACTGCTCGCCGGGTCCTCCCTGATCAGACCCACGCGGAACTCCAGCGACCGGTTGAACTCAGCCAGCGCTTCGTCCCTGCGACCATCGAGCCGGAGCATCGCGGCGAGGCGCTCGTGGGTCAGCGCGATCTGCCGGCGCCGGGTCCAGCCGGCCACACTGTCGGGTGGGGTGGTCTCCAGCAGCTCGAGGGCGCGCCGGTATTGCCGCTCGGCGCCGGGCCGGTCGCCGAGGTTGGGAAACGAGGGATGTCCCAGCAGGTCGCCGAGCTTGATGGAGCTGATGGCCCAGGAGATCCGGGGCCGGGCGACCCCAGGCTGGATTTCGGCGAGATGGCCCCAGTGGCTCAAGGCTTCCCTGGCGTCCGCCACCGCTCCCGGCACGTCGCCGCTCCAGGCTTTCACGTCTCCCAGCTTTTCGTGCGCCAGGGCCAGGGTTCGAATGGCTTTGCGATCCTGCGGGTCCGAGGCCACCAGCGGCCCGGCGATCGCGAGCGCGCGATCGAGGCTGGCGCGGGCGCCATCGAGATCGCCCAGGTTCGCGCCGCTGGGGTATCCCTGCGCCATGCCCAGCCGGATGTAGGCCTCGGCGCTCTCGCGTTGCAGGGTGCGGTCGCCCTGGCTCTGGCGCGACAGCCGCTGGAGATAATCCAGCCCCCAGTTGACGATCAGGGCGCGAGCGCGGGTGGCGCCGGGGAGATCGGCGATGGCGTCGTGGATCTCGAATACGACCGTCGTCGCGAGATCGTGCACGTCGCGGAACCGCTCTTCCGCCACGGCACGCGCGGCCTCCGCCCGGCGGGCCTGCCACGCGGTGGCGACGATGCCGGCCACCAGGCTCAGCAGGAGCAGCGCGGCAGCCGCGACGCCCAGTCGATGGCGAAGGAGAAATTTGCCGGCTCGATAGGCCGCCGTGTCGTTCCGCGCCAGCACCGGCAGGCCGACGAGGTGGCGGCGCAGATCCTCGGAGAGCTGGGCGGCCGAGACGTAGCGCCGGTCGGCCTCCTTGTTCAGCGCCTTCAGGACGATGGTGTCGAGATCGCCTCGCAGCCGGCGGCGGAGCTGTGCCGGCGAGTTGCTGCGCGAACGGGCCACAGCGTCAGGCGTGGCCGGGAGCAGGAGACCGCCCGCCGACGCGCCGGCGTCCTCACGGGTGACCACCAGCGACGGACGCTCCGGCTTCTCCTCACAGACGGCCCGTTGGATCTCGGCCGGGGAGCGGGAGCCGAGGCTATACGGGCGATAGCCGGTGAGGAGCTGATAGAGCACGACGCCGAGGGAGTAGATGTCGCTCGCGGTGGTGACCAGCTCCCCGCGCACCTGTTCGGGGGAGGCGTACTCCGGCGTGAGCATCAGCATGCCGGTCGGCGCCTCATCCCCGCCCGCCTCATGGCCGAGCAGCTTGGCGATGCCGAAGTCGAGCAGCTTCACCTGGCCGTCGGAGGTCACCATGATGTTCGAAGGCTTGAGATCCCGGTGGACCACCAGGTTCTGGTGGGCGTGCTGGACCGCGTCGCAGACGGTGCGGAATAGGTTCAGCCGCTCGGCGACGACCAGGCGCCGCTCGTCGCAATAACGGTCGATCGGGGTGCCCTCGACGTACTCCATCGCGAAATAGGGCAAGCCGGTCTGGGTGACGCCCGCGTCCAGGAGCCGCGCGATGTTGGGGTGCTCCAACCGGGCCAGCACGCGGCGCTCGCGGAGGAAGCGCTGGAGCCGGTCGCCGGAGGCGAGACCGCCCTCGCGGACCAGCTTGAGGGCGACCCGCTTGTCCACGTCGTCCCGCTCGGCGAGGAAGACCACGCCCATGCCACCGGCGCCGAGCTCGCGAAGAATCCGGTAGGGACCGATCCGCTCGCCCATGGCGAGGGGGCGCTGGATGCCGCCGTCAAGCGAAGGGAAGAGATCGTCGGTGCGGGCGTCGTCGAGGAAGCCGAGCAGCGCCTCCACCTGCAGCCGAACCTCGGGATGGCCGCGGCAGGCCTCGTCGAGGTACGCGGCGCGGCGGGCGGGAGCCAGCTCCAGGACGGCGTCGAAGAGCCCGGGGATGCTCAGGCGGTCGGCGCCCACATCGGCAGGCGGCTGGGCACCGCTGGGACCCGGGACTTCGGAGCCGGTCAGGAGGCCTCCTCCATCTCGCGGCGGAGGCACGCCTTGGCGAAGCTCCAGCGACGGCGCACGGTGGCCACCGAGAGCTGGAGGGCCTGGGCGGCCTCTTCCAGCGAGAGGCCGGCGAAGTAGCGGCACTCCACGGTCTGGCTGGCTTCGCGGTTCACCGCCTCGAGCCGGGAGAGCGCCTCGTCGAGGGCGACGAGGTGCTCGGCCTTGTCGTCGGTGAGGATCGCGGTCACCTGGTCGAGGGGAATGGCGGTGGCGCCGCTGCCGCGCTTGAGCGCCAGACGGGCACGGGCGTAGTCGATGAGGATGGTCCGCATGGCCCGCGCGGCGACAGCGAAGAAGTGGGAGCGGTCCTCGCAATCGATCGGCGAGTTGATGAGCCGGAGGTAGGCCTCGTTGACGAGCGCGACGGAGTCGAGCGTATGATCGGTGCGCTCGCGGGAGAGCTGCCAATGGGCGACTCGGCGCAGCTCCCCATAGACCATGGGGAAGAGCCGGTCGAACGCGGTGCGATCGCCGCGGCTCAGGTTGTGGAGCAGCCCGGTGATCTCGCCGTTCGGCGGAGTTGCCATTCTGGGCCGCCCAATGAGGTGGGACACGCGTCCGGCAGGAAGTGCCGATTTGAATATATCCCTCGAATGACGTCTCGGGACCACCCCAGCGTTCGAGTCATCATCCCGTTACAACTCGTTATCCCACATAGACGTACGCGTCGGACCCCCGAACGGCTCGCGCCGGCGGTGAGCAGGTTTCCCCCGATTTCCCGCATCTGGTGTAGAAGGACTCATCGCGGCAGTCCCATCCCGACAACCGGGTGTTCAGCAAACCGCCTCTCACGCCTACTCAGGGGGTCGTATGTCTCGCTTCCGTGCTCTTGCGGCTTTGGCCGTGGTGTTCGCCGTCGGCGCGTGTTCGGATACCAATTCGCCTTCGACGCCGTCGGATCCGGTCGGCGAAGAGCAGCTCACCCTGGTGCTGGACGAGACGGCGGACATGGTTGCGGTGGATGAAGAGGGTGGTGCGGTGCGCGAGGGCGGGGCGCGGGTGGCGGTTGGGGGCAAGGGCAAGCCGACCGTGGGTCCGGAGGTGGTCTCCTGCGTGAGCAACGCCTGGCACCAGCTCTGCACCGATATCCGGGGTGGCGTGCTCAAGACTGCTCGGGCGGACGCTGTCGTGCGGAACTTCAGGAACCGGACGAACGCCCAGATCCGGCTGAACGGCTTCATCCTGGCGAAGTCGGGCAAGTTCGGGCCGAACTTCCCGGGTGACGATATTTTCGCGAACTACACGGTGAACGCGCTGAACTACCGGGTCTTCCGCGGCGACCGGATCTGCCACCAGTTCCCGGGCGTCACCCCGCAGATCTGCGGCACGGTTCGTTGAGGTCCCGCGGTTGGTGTAGACGGTTGGCGTAGGTGAGAGGCATGGAGGGCGGCGCCGGGTGGCGTCGCCCTTCGTGTAGCGGGGCGGCGGGTTGGGGGTGAACGCAACGAAGCCCGGCATCCACGAGGGGATGCCGGGCTTGGTTGTATAGAAAAGGCTGGCGACGGCCTACTCTCCCACCACCTCTCAGTGGCAGTACCATCGGCGCTGCAGGGCTTAACTGCCGTGTTCGGAATGGGAACGGGTGTGGCCCCTGCGCGCTAGTCGTCAGCCATAGGCTGAGAATCGAAGGGACGGATGAGTAATGCGTGGAATCGATCGAAGAGATCAAACTTCACGGGCGATTAGTAGCGCTCGACTGAAGAGGTTGCCCTCCGTACATCTGCGCCCTATCAACCTGGTAGTCTCCCAGGGCCCTTCAGGGACCTTAAGGTCCAGGAGTGTTCATCTTGGGAAGAGTTTCCCACTTAGATGCTTTCAGCGGTTATCTCCGCGCGACATCGCTACCGGGCGCTGCCCCTGGCGGGACAGCCCGTACACGAGCGGTCGCTTCGTCTCGGTCCTCTCGTACTAGAGACGACGTCCCTCAACACTCCCACGCCCACGACGGATACAGACCGAACTGTCTCACGACGTTCTGAACCCAGCTCATGTACCACTTTAACCGGCGAACAGCCGGACCCTTGGGACCTTCTCCAGCCCCAGGATGTGATAAGCCGACATCGAGGTGCCAAACCGCGCCGTCGATGTGAACTCTCGGGCGCGATAAGCCTGTTATCCCCAGCGTACCTTTTATCCGATGAGCGATGACCCATCCACACGGGATCACCGGATCACTTAAGCCGACTTTCGTCCCTGCTTGCGCCGTCGCGCTCGCAGTCAGGCGGGCTTCTGCTTATACACTCGTCGTGCGATTACCGACCGCACTGAGCCCACCATTGCGCGCCTCCGGTACTCTTTAGGAGGCGAC
>CAWCLG010000007.1:0-655000 GCA_963796335.1 uncultured Gemmatimonadales bacterium | reverse complement strand
GAGGAAGGCAAGAAGATCATGGAGGAAGACGCCGAGCCCGGAGTGCTGGACGCGGCGCTCATCTCCGCGGCCCAGAAAGTCGAGCACTACGAGATCGCATCCTACGGCTGCGTCTGCACCTATGCCGAGATGCTGGGCTACGACCAGGCCCACGAGCTGCTGGGCCAGAACCTGGATGAAGAAGAATCAACCGACCAGCGGCTGACCGCCCTGGCGGAGAGCGTGATCAACCCCGAAGCCGAAGAGGAAGGGATCGAGCAGGAACGGGCGGACCGCCTCTAGGACTCTATTGCGGCGCCGAGCGGGGGATGGTCGATCATCACCCGCCGGCGCTCCCGGGCCAACGCCAGTCTCACCCGGACCAGCAGGATCGTCGCGACAGCCGCCAGGCCGAGCACCAGGCCGTACCAGAGCCCCTCGGGACCGAGCCCCACCACGAAGCCCAGCAGGTAGCTCACCGGCAGGCCGAAGAACCAGTAGCCCACCAGATTGACCATCATCGCCACCTTGGTTTCGCCCAGACCGCGGAGAATCCCGCCCGCGACGGTCTGGGTGCCGTCGAACACCTGAAACACGCCCGCGAGCGGGATCAACCCGACCGCGACCGAGATGACGGCCGCCTCCGAGGTGTAGAGGCGCGCGAGCGGACCCGGCAGGGTCAGGAACCCGACCGCGGTGCAGCTCATGAACGCGATGCCGCAGATCAGCGCCGCCCGCGCGGCGCCTCGGGTGCCGGGCAGGTCCCCCCGCCCTACCGCGTGACCCACCAGGATCGAGGCGGCATCCGCCACGCCGAGCGGAACCATGAAGGTCAGAGAGGCGAGGTTGATGGCCACCTGGTGGCCGGCCATCTCCCGGGTGCCGAGCCAGCCCATCATCAGCGCGACGAAGGCGAAGGCGCCGAACTCGAGCGTGTACTGGCAGCCGATCGGGATGCCAAGCCGCAGCATTCGGGAGAGCGGCGCCCACTGATAGACCTCGGCCCGGATGGGCAGCAGGTGCGGACTCAGCGTGCGCCAGGTGATCGCGAGGAGAACTCCGAGCAACAGCCAGCGGCTCAGGGTCGTGGCCCACGCCGACCCGACGACGCCCAGGGCCGGCGCGCCATAGTGGCCGAAGATCAGCACCCAGTTGAGCCCGGCGTTCACCAGATTGGCGACCACGATCGCGATCATGATCGGCGCGGTGCGGTGCATGGACTGGAGGCTCTGCCGGAGCACCACGAACAGGAAGAAGGGCAGCACGCCCGGGGCGAGCCGGATCGCGTACGCGGCCGCATGGGGAATCACGTCCGGAGGCTGCTGCGCCAGCACCATGAAGGGGGCGGCGAGGAGCAGCAGGAGCGTCGCGGGCAGGGCCAACATCAGGGCGACGACGACACCGCGCTGGATACCGCGGGCGATCGCGGGCTCGTCCCGGGCGCCGACCGCCTGGGCCACGACCGGATCCAGCACCATCAGCGTGCCCATGCCGAAGACGCCGAGCCCGAAGAAGTACAGGTTGCCCAGCGCCACGGCCGCGAGCGCGACGGTGGAGAGGTGCCCCACCATGATGGTATCGACCACGCCCATCAGCATCAGCCCGACCTGGATGGTGACGACCGGGGTGGCGAGGCGGAGCATGGCGCGCAGATCCTCCCGCCGGGGAAGGAGCCGCCCGGCGGAGGGGTCGAGCGCGGTCATTCAGGATCGCCGAGAGGTTGCGGGAGGCGCGGGGTCGCGAGGAGCCGCCAGCAGCCGCTCCGCGAAGTCGAGCCGTTCGGCCAGCTCGGAGACCTCGGAGCGGAGGGCGTCAACTTCCTGGGCCAGCTGCTCGGTGGCGTGCGAATCCCCCGCTTCGGGATCCCAGCGGCTCACGCGGCGGCCGTCCACGTCGCGGAAGTCGCCGGCGGCCACGACGATGACATCGTACAGCCACCAGAGGCCGAGGCCGCCGAGGGTGACGCACATGAGCACGCCGCTCCGGGCGCGACCCACGTAGAACCGGTGCGCGCCGAAGGGGCCGAGCAGCGCGGCGAGCGCGGTCGCGATACCGCGGGACTTGTCGGAGGGACCAGTGGCGGGCCTCGGGAGGTCATGCATGCGCTGAATATTTCCGTATCGCGGGCCGGTGTCCACGGCTGGCCATGGCAGGAGTGGGCGGGGGCAGCGCGCCTGGCAGGAATCGAACCTGCAACCACCGGCTTAGAAGGCCGGTGCTCTATCCATTTGAGCTACAGGCGCATGGCATCACAAGAACTTAGCGGAAGGCCCAAGGGCCGCCAAATACGCCAGAAGGTGTAGCTCTGTCAGAGCGGAACCGGTTTCCGAAGCTCGGGGCCGAGCCGGCGCGGCAGCTCCAACGCGACCTGGATCAGCTCCTCCACCTGCCCGCTCGCGAACGGCTTCTGCAGCACCGGAACGGAGCGTCCGGGACTCACCTGGGTGAGTCCGGCGGGCGCGTAGGCGGACATGAGGATCACGGGGAGGCCCCGGAACTCCTGCCCGATAGCGGCGGCGAGCTCGGTCCCGTTCATCTGCGGCATCATGACGTCGGCGAGGACCAGATCCAGATGGCCCCGGCGCATGCGGATGACCTCCAGCGCCTCGTGGCCGTCGCTCGCCTCCAGGACGGTGTGCCCCCGGGCCACGAGCTGGCGGCGGAGGACGACCCGGATACCGTCTTCGTCATCGACCAGGAGAATGGTGCCGGTTGGCAATGCGGGCATGGAGGGCTCCGGCCTGGGAGGTGGCGGCGCTCTCCCCACGAGAAGAGGCGGACTGTTCCGGGGTCTATTCTACCGCCCTCGCGGCGCTCCGCAACTCCCCGCGGAGGCGCGCGAAGAGCTTTGTCTCGCTTCCCCAGACGCGCGGACGCAGCAGCACCATGACCAACGCCGGGAACATCGCGGTGTACAGGCCGAGGGCACCGGCCACCCACATGAGCCTGCTGAACCCGCCGCTCACGCCGATGCTCTGTCCCGCGATCGCGGTCACCTGGCTCACGACGGCCAGGAATGCCGCCTCGGCGCGGGTCCGGGTGACCAGGAAGACCGGTAGCAGGTCGTAGCCCACTCCGGTGATCGGCACAATCGAGAGGGCGACCAGGAGACGCGCGTCGGGATCCCGCCAGCGCAGGAGACCCGCCAGCATCAGGAATCCGAGGGGCCGAAAGAGGAGCGGGGCGAAGTGCTCCGACTTGGTACCTACCGCTGCGATCCACCTGGCCGGCCACGTCGGGTCCAGCACCAGGCTCAGCAGCACCAGCGCGAGGCTCCCGCCGATCACCAGCAGAGCCCCGCGCCGGGTGGACTGGGCGGCAAGCGTGACGAAGCCGATCGTCGGTTTGGCCGCGGCGAGGAACCCGAAGGCCGGCATCAGCACCGCGGCCGCGAGGAACGCGCTCAACTGCAGGTTCTGCCCGATGTAGAGGAACGGCATCGAGAGGAACACCGGCCAGGCGTAAGGGCGGTAGCGACCTATGGCGTACCCGAAGACGCCGCCGGCGATGACGGCGAACGCCATGCGCGCGCGCCAGAGGTCGAGCGCCGCGAACGGCAGGGAGACGGTGATCGCGGTGCCGGGATAGTAGAGCGGGTAGTCGAGCACGGCGGTAACGGCGGCATATGGATCCTGCCCCCGGGCGAGGGCTCGGGCGGCCCACCAGAGCTGGTCGAAGTCGGTCCAGCCGAGGGGCCAGCCCAGGCGGAAGTTGGCCAGGACCCAGAGGGTCACCAGGGCGCCTGTGAGTGCGTAGGCCCAGGCGCGCCGTGACGACAGGTCAGGTGGTAAAGGTTGTGTGTCTGACAGAGAATCGGGGCGCCGGGATTCGAACCCGGGACCTCCTCCTCCCAAAGCACGGGAGGGGGTCGGCCTTCCGCCCTCATGTCGGAATCTCCGGGGGAATGCCGGACTTTGTCCACCCTCCCCCGCGCTGCTGATCCTCCTCGGTGAGCCCTCTCACCGCAAGTTGTTACACAAGTACGTACAATGCTGGCTGGCGTCTAGCCCTGACCGAACACACGTCATCAACTTTCGGAAACCGCCGGACCAGCTTCGAGGAGATACGGTCCGGTCCACGGATGAAGGAGCCGGGACATGGACATGGACACTCTGGAGGCCCTCTACATCGACGAGCTCAAGGATCTTTGGAGCGCCGAGAAACAGATTCTCAAGGCGCTCCCCAAGATGGCCAAGGCGGCATCAGCGACACCGTTGAAGCAAGGATTCCGCCGTCACCAACAGCAGACTCGGGAGCACGTCCGGCGCCTGGAGCGGATCTTCAAGTCGCTCGATGCCAGTCCGCGCGGCAAGAAGTGTGTCGGCATGGAAGGGCTGCTGAAGGAAGGGTCGGAATTGATCAAGGAGCGACCAGAAGCCGATGTGTTGGACGCGGGCCTGATCTCAGCAGCCCAGCACGTGGAACACTACGAGATGGCGGGTTATGGCACCGTCCGGACGTGGGCAAAGCTGCTGGGCCATGCCGACCATGCTCGGTTGCTGCAACAGACCCTGAATGAGGAAGGCGAAACCGACAAGGCGCTGTCAAGGCTGGCTGAGAAGATCAACGTCGAGGCGGAGAACGACTAGGGACCGGGCGAGCGCAGCCACTGCTGTGAGCAAGGCTCCGGGGTACGGGGCCTTGCTGGTAATCCAAGCCTATGACGACGAGGCCGCGCAGTAGCTCTGCGAATACGTGTCAAGAGTACTTGCCGATCCTGAACATCGAACGCACCGGGCTGGATCCAATCGCTACAAAGCCCATAGTACGAAATCGGGGCGCCGGGATTCGAACCCGGGACCTCCTGCTCCCAAAGCAGGCGCGCTACCGGACTGCGCCACACCCCGTGATTGCACGAAATAACCTAGGCGGTTCCGGCGCCGCCCGAAAGCGACTGTGCAGGAGCGCCCCTCCAGGGCGTTGACACGACGCCTAGTCGGATTCACCCGAATCGGCACCGAGGAAGCCTCCACGTTTTCGACCATCAGGGCGGCGGTGAGGCGGGGCGTGTCGGGCATCTCGGAGCGCCCGCTCCCGCGCTGGTCGAAATAGGAGCAGCGTGTGGCGACGGGCCGAGCGGCCGCGGGTCGGGTCGGAGGCCCTCAAGATTGAGCCCGGGGGCCCCGTGGAGCACCACGACCGTGTCCGAACGGCCGCCATCCACCTGGTAGAAGAGCCGCACGCCCCCCTCTCCCGCCACGTAGCCCGAACGCTCACGGGGCTGCTCCCCATCGCGCACGGACCCCTGCCTGTGGGCGCGGAGCCGAGCAGCCAGCCCGGAGTAGGATGAGCGAGAGGGAGCGGAGAAACACAACGGGGCTGACATCGCGACCACCGCCACTTTCCGTATGAGCTGCCGGAACTCGGTTTCGGTCCTGCGAGAAGGAAGTTTCCATATCGGAGCAGGTGCGGGGCTCGGGGTGCAAACTGGATGCTGAAGGCGTGCAAACTTCACCGTCGAAGTTCACACCCCTGGGCCACAGGAAGCCGTCACTTCCACGCGATCGTGAAATGAAGCTGCTGAGCAGGCTCCCAAAGCAGGTGTAGTCCCTTAATCTCACCAGAGCCCGCCCACCCGGAAGCACTCGACGGACTACGCCGTGTCGCCCCTCCTCTCCTAGTCCCCCGCATAGCTCCTCCCTCCATCCTCCGAACGCTGCCTATCTATCCATGTGGCGTACCGATGCCTATGCTTGGACAGCCCCGACCCTCACAACAGGCCCTACGTGTCAGACCTGCGCGAAAAGCTCCAGAGCGGGCTAGGCGAGCGGTATCGGCTCGACCGTGAGTTGGGCCGAGGCGGCATGGCCACCGTGTTTCTCGCCCACGACCTCCGGCACAAGCGGCCGGTCGCCTTGAAGGTGCTGCACCCGGAGTTGGCAGCAACGCTTGGCCCCGAGCGCTTCCAGCGCGAGATCGAGACAGCGGCCCGCCTTCAGCATCCGCACATCCTCACCGTGTACGACTCGGGGGACGCCTCGGGGCATCTCTGGTTCACCATGCCCTTTATTGACGGGGAGAGTCTCCGCGACCGCCTGCGCCGCGAGACGCAGTTGCCGGTGGAGGATGCACTCCGAATCACCCTGGAGGTTGCGGAGGCGCTCGACTTCGCCCATCGGCACGGGATTGTTCATAGAGACGTGAAGCCCGCTAACATCTTGCTAACGGAGGAACACGCGCTCGTCGCCGACTTCGGGCTCGCTAAGGGCCTGGGCTACCTCGAGGAGCATTTGACCGCCACCGGTCTTGCTGTGGGCACCCCAGCGTACATGAGCCCCGAACAGGCTGCGGGGGATCGGGCGCTGGATGCCGGGACCGATGTCTACGCACTAGGCACGGTGCTCTATGAGATGCTCGCGGGGGAGCCTCCTTTCACTGGCCCCACTGCGCAAGCGGTGATTGCGAAACGTTTCAGCGGTGAGGTTCCTCGCGTCCGCCTGCTTCGCCCCGCAGTGGCGCAAAGCGTAGAACAGGCGATCACGAAAGCCTTGGCCCCGGTCCCGGCGGATCGCTGGGCGAGCGCGGGCAGCGTTTGCTCACGCACTGAGCACCCCAGGTGTGATCCCGGCCTCCCCTTCGGTAGGGCCAGCCCCGGCGAATGCGAAAACGGAGGTCACGGCGCCGCGTCTTCTGCCTCGCTCGATGCGCTCGGCCGGGGTGTTGCTGGCCAGCCTAGTGGTCGTGGCGGCGACTGTCGGCGGTTGGCTTAGAACGACCGACAAGGCCAGTGTGGGGGCTAGTAACGCCGGTGCCCCTACTCGCCTTGCCGTACTTCCCTTTGAGAATCAGGGCGACGCGGAGAAGGAATACTTCGCCGACGGCATCACTGACGAAGTACGCGGCAGGCTCGCCACCTTGCCCAAACTCGTAGTGATCGCCCGCAGCAGCTCCAGTCAATACAAGAAGACCGTCAAGAGTCCGGCAGAGATCGGGAGAGAGTTGGGCGCGCAGTATCTGCTCATGGGTACGGTGCAGTGGGAAAGGGTTGAGGGCACCAGTCGTGTGCGGGTGAGTCCGGAACTCGTCCGAGTGAACGATGCCAGTACGCGCTGGCAGCAGCCCTTCGAGGCTTCCCTTACCGACATCTTCCAGGTGCAGTCGGACATCGCGGCTGAAGTAGCTCAGGCGCTTGAGCTGACGCTCGGGACTAGGGAGCAGCGGAGTGCTAGCCGAGAGACCGACGCAGAGCCTTGCTGCCTACAAGGCCTACCTCAAGGGCGAGGAGATCTCAGGCAACATGGCTGTGACAGTGCCGTTAACTCTCCAGCGGGCGGCGGAATACTACGAGCAAGCAACGGCCCTCGACCCACATTTCGCACTAGCCTGGGCGCAGCTGTCCCGGGCTCATTCCTACATTTACTATAATGGTGTGCCCTCAGCTGTTCACGGGGAGGCCGCCCGGCGCTCAGCCCACCGAGCGCTCGAACTCGCACCCAATCGAGCCGAGACGCACCTGGCGATGGGCATTTACTACACTGGCGTTCTCAGGGATTATCCCCGGGCATTGGCAGAACTCAAGCAGGCCGACCGCCTCGATCCCGGCAACGCGGACATCTTAGCTATCGCGGGCATGGCCGAGCAGGCGGTAGGCCACTGGGACTCAGCATTTGTGCATCACCAGCGAGCCCACACACTCGATCCTCGCTCGGTCATTGCGGCTCGGCGGTTTGGTCACACCCTGTTGTGGATGCGCAGGTACCCCGAGGCCATAACAACGCTTCATCGCGCACTAGCGCTCGCTCCCGCCAATCTTGAAAACCGCGTGCTCTTGGCACTGGCACACTTGGCACAGGGCGACCTAGTGAAGGCGCGAGTTACGATCAAAGACGCGCCCGGAGGAGTTGACCCCACGACCCGGGTCGCCACAATCGCCGTATATGGACTCTCCTGGCTGTTGGATGGTTCCGAACAGCAGCTCCTGCTGCGCCTTAGCCCGGCCGCGTTCGATGACGAGCAAGGTGCTTGGGGACTCGCACTCACCGAGGCGTGGTTGCTGCGTGGTGACCAGGAGAAAGCTCGGATCTACGCCGACTCGGCCCGCATGGCCATCGAGCGACAGCTCCAGCGGGAACCATACGTCGCTTCGCAGCGCATGCGGCATGGATTAACTCTTGCCTACCTCGGCCGCAAAGCAGAGGCAATCCGCGAGGGCGAGCGGGGCCTTGCCAGCCAGCCGGTGGCCAAGGACGGGATCCACGGCCCTGTCAATCAAGCTATGCTAGCAAATATCTACCTCCTAGTTGGCGAGCCCGAGAAGGCGATCGATCAACTGGAGTCCCTGATCGAAGTGCCGTGTGATATTTCGACCGGCCTGCTCCGGCTTGACCCTACCTTCGCTCCGCTTCGAGGACACCCTCGGTTTGAGAGACTGGTGAACGGGACGTAGAGGAGTCGAATCCGGTGCTCCGACGGGTTGTACCCTTGTACCGGTGGTGAGGCGGAACGCGACGGGTGTGCAAGATATGTGCAAGGTCAGATGCCGAAAGGGTGCGAACTTCACCGTAGAAGTCCACACCCCCGGGGTCATGAAGGCCGTCACTTCACGGCGATTACGAAAGACAAGCTGGTGCAACAGGCTCCCAAAGCAGGCGCGCTACCGGACTGCGCCACGCCCCGAGCTACAAATGTCACATCACGGCAACTGACTCTGCCAGGGGGTCAGAGCGTCACAATAGTGGCCTCGTCGGTCTGCTGTAGCAACGGTTGCGAAGTTACATTCGACCGAGCGCGCGCGCTGCTAAAGTCTTTTCGGCCTCTTCTTCCTTGAGCCCGCCTCCCCGCGCCTGTCCCACATCAACAATGAGACCCGTGTTGCCCTTTCGGGCGGCGAGCTGGCCCTTGGCTATGAAAGCCTCATCGCCAACGCCGTCCACGCTTCTGTACCCGGACTCAGAAGCAAGGGATTGACGGTACTGATCGAAGACTGACGCCGCCTTTGGCCCCAGCTCCAAGCGGGCGATGAGCACTTCCGTCCCGTAGAAGCAGTACTGGGCCTCAACGGTCGCGCCCTGTAGCGGCAGGGTCATCGCCTTTTCAGCTCCCGCCGGCACCGGCGCACCAAGGGCCTTTGCGGCTTCGTCCTGCGTCAACAGCGTGCATGCTCCCATGGCTGTTATCCCGGCAGGATCGGCTCGCCCAGCTCCGGTAAGGCACAGCACGAGGGCGGCTCCCATAACGCGGGGGTCAGTTCTCATCCTTCACCTCTTTCAGGTTACAGCTGCATCCGATTTAGCAGGAGAATCCACCATCTTGGGATTTTCGTCGACAATGATGCGCCCGCCCGGTGAACGCGGGAGGCTTCCATGCACTCATTGTCAGCCTTGTGGACCGGAGACGTCCGGGAGTGGCAGGCAGCGGAAGGGGCTACACCTAGTTCAACATACTGCCTTTCATCGCCCCTCGTTGGGCAGGTGGTTCCATGGCTCGCGGAGCAGCGTCTCGACGCGGGCGGAAGTCAGCCGTTCGACCGGAACCTGGATGAGGGTCCCGATGCGCTGCCGCAGCGCGTCGAAGGTCGATTGGAAAGCCTCGTGCCGAGCGGCCGGCTCTGCCACCGCAGCGGGATCGGGCATCCCCCAATGCACCAGGGCCGCAGCCGGAAAGACCGGACACGATTCCCGGGCATCGTCACAGACTGTCACCACCAGATCCCAGTGCTCGTGCTCCAGCATATCCACCCTGCGCGGTGGGTGGCCCGCCCAGGGCACGCCGTTGGCTGCCAGAACAGCGAGCGCACCTTGATTGACTTCACCCGCGGGCTCCGTGCCGGCGCTGTGCGCCTCGAACCGTCCGGCGCCGTCGTGTTCGAGCACCGCTTCGGCAATCTGGCTCCGCGCCGAATTCCCGGTGCACAGAAACAACACCCGGAACCGCCGGCTCACGTTCCCCCCATGACCCGCCGCATGGCCACCGCGGAATCGGGACAGGCTCCGCGGAACTCAGCCGACTCCTGCACTGCCGCCGCCACGGCGGTACGGAGGATGGGGACGAAGCCGAAACGCGGGAAGAAGCGCTCGGCGGTCGTCGTCAACAAATAGACCTCCCGAATGCCGCGCGACTCCGCCCGCCCGAGAAGGTGCTCGACCAGCTCCACGCCGAGTCCGGCGCCACGCCGGTCGGGATGCACCACCGCCGACCGCAGCAGCGCACGGTCGCCGTAGATCTCGAGACCGATGGCACCGACCACCCGGCCTCCCGATTCGGCGACCAAGAACTCCGGCAGCGTCGGCCGCAGGCCCGCGGTGGGAAGGCCGGCATTCTCCAACAAGAGCACGACCCCGGGGTAGTCGCCCGGCATCGCCACACGGATGGCGGCGGTCACGGCTTCCTGGCTCGGACGAAAGCACCCATCACACAACCTCCCACTTCCCGAGCGAGCACCTCGGCGTCGAGACCCGCGCCCTTCAGGAAGGCACGGGCATCCTCGAACTCATAGATCCTGGTCGGCTCTATGTCGACGTCGCTGAAGCCCGCGTCTTTCAGGTAGGTCCGGAACTCGTCTTCGGTAAGCGCACCCGCCACGCAGCCGACCCAGAGCTCCATGCTGGACCGAACTTGATCGGGTACCTCTGCGCGTAATACCACGTCGGAGACGGCGAACCGGCCACCTGGCTTCAAGACCCGGAAGGCCTCGGTGATCACCTTCCGCTTATCGGCCGCGAGGTTGACCACGCAATTGCTGATGATCACGTCCACCGACGCATCAGGAAGGGGAATGGATTCGATGTCCCCCTTCAGAAACTCGACGTTCTCCACCCCGGCCTTGTGCTGGTTCTCGCGGGCAAGGGCAAGCATCTCATCAGTCATGTCCAGGCCGTACGCCTTCCCCGAGGGGCCGACGCGCTTGGCCGAGAGCAGCACGTCGATCCCGCCTCCGGAGCCCAGGTCGAGCACGATCTCGCCCTCGAGGAGCTCGGCGAGCGCCGTCGGGTTGCCGCAGCCCAAGGAGGCCAGCACCGCCTTGGCCGGCAGGGTCGCCGTCTCGGCGGCCGAGTAGAGGTTGGAAGTGATCGGATCCTCGGAACCACCCGCACAGGACGAGCCGCAACATCCTGACTTCGCCCCCGTGGCCGCCTGGAGCGCCGCCCTTCCGTACCGCTCGCGCACCGTGGCCTTGATCTCCTGGTCGCTCATCTGGTCCTCATCAAAAACGGTTGATGTATTGAGCAAAAAAAGGGGTTAGCAGCAGCCGCTCCGGCGTTCCGCAGTCGTGGGCGTCGAGGCCATGGCTTCGACCATCTCGGCCAGTTCGGTGAAGGCCCCTGAGGTGAGCGTGTAGTAGGTCCACCGACCTTCCCGCCGGTCGCTCACGAGACCGGCGTCTTTGAGGACCTTCAAGTGGAACGAGAGTCGCGACTGGGCGGCGTCCAGCGCATCGGTCAGGTCGCAGACACATCGCTCCCCGAAGCGAAGCCGCTGGAGAATGGAAAGCCTGGTGCGATCGGACAAAGCGTGGAACAGCTCTGCCGCTCGTGTCAGGTCGGTGCCGGTTCGGGTAGCCATGGAGTGTAATGTATCAACTTTGGTTGATCTGTCAACTCGGGTGGCCCGCGGAAGGTCAGGAGGGCGGCGGCGTCTCCGGCGACAGGGCGAAGACCAGCGCCCGGAGTGCCCTGCCCCGGTGGCTCACCGAGTCCTTCTCCTCCGGCGCAGCCTCGCCGAACGTCTTCCCCAGCTCCTCGCTGAAGAAGAAGGGATCGTAGCCGAACCCGCCTTCGCCTAGCGGCTCCTCCAGGATCCGGCCGGCGCAGGTGCCTTCGAACACGCGCGGGACCGCATTCACAACAGTCAGGTAGACCAGCAGGCAACGATACCGTGCCCCCCGCCGGGCGCCGGTCGCCCCGGCGAGCCGCCGGAGCAGCTCCGCGTTGTTGGCGGCGTCGATCTGGGCGTCGGTGCCGCTCGCCCCCGCCCACCGGCGCGAGCGCACGCCCGGGGCGCCGCCCAGCGACAGCACCTCGAGGCCGGAGTCATCGGCGACGGTGGGGAGGCCGCTCAGCCGGGCAAAGTACTCGGCCTTTCGTCTCGCGTTGATCTCGAAGCTGTCGCCCAGCTCCAGCGAGTCTTCGGCATGCTTGGGATAGAGGCCGAGGTCGTCGGGGAAGACCACTTCGATCCCGACGGGCTCGAGCACCCGGAAGAACTCGCGCTGCTTGCCGAGGCTGCGGGTGGCGGCGAGCAGCTTCACCAGCCGAGGGCCCGTTGCTGCGCGGCGAAGAGCTCGGCGATCCCCTTCCCCGCCAGGTCCAGCAGGGTGTCGAGCTGGGCCCGGGAGAAGGTGCCGTGCTCGCCGGTGCCCTGGACCTCGACATAGCTCTCGGGGTGCAGCATCACCACGTTGGCATCCACGACCGCGTCGCGGTCCTCGAGATAGGCCAGGTCGAGCCGCTCTTCGCCCTCCGCCACACCGACCGACACCGCGGCGACCAGCTTGCCGAAGGGCGATGGTCCGCCGGTCTTGGCGGCGAGCCAGGCGCAGGCGTCGGCCAGGGCCACCGCGCCGCCGGTGATGCTCGCGGTCCGGGTGCCGCCGTCGGCCTGGAGCACGTCGCAGTCCACGCGGATGGTGTACTCCCCGAACGCCATCGTCGCCATCGCCGCGCGCAGCGAGCGGCCGATGAGCCGCTGGATCTCCTGGGTGCGCCCGCCGGGGCCGGTCCGCTCCCTCGGCGTGCGCTCCAGCGTGGCGCGGGGCAGCATGGCGTACTCCGCGGTCACCCATCCCTGCCCCGTCCCCTTCTTGAATCCGGGCACGCCCGTATCGACGCTCGCGGTGCAGTGCACCAGGGTGCCGCCCATGCGGATCAGGCAGGAGCCTTCGGCGTAGGGGTTGGCGCCCCGCTCCAGCACGAGCGGGCGCAGCTGATCGTTGGCACGGCCGTCAGGACGACTCACGAGAGCGCTCCACCAGGGCGGAAGTCGAGTGGCCGGCGAGGAGTGGTACCCGCACGACCCGTCCGCCGCGAGCCTCCACCCAATCGGCTCCGACGATGTTGTCCCGCGAGTAATCGGCCCCCTTCACCAGCACGTCGGGCTCGAGGGCCTGAATGACCGCCAGTGGCGTGTCGTCCCCGAACAGGACCACGCAATCGACGGACGCGAGCCCGGCAAGGACCCGGGCGCGGGCGTCCTCGCCGGCCACCGGACGACCGTCGCCTTTGCCGAGCCGGCGCGCCGAGGCGTCGCTATTGACTCCGACCACCAGGGCCGTGCCCTCGCGACGCGCCGCTTCCAGCAGCTCGACGTGACCGGGATGGATCAGGTCGAACACGCCATTGGTGAACGCCACGGGACCGGCGACGGACCGGCGCCAGGCGATCGCATCGGGGAGGGGACGGATCTTTTGCGCGCTGCTCATCCGCCACCATCCTTTTCCCCAGGGCCGAACAGAGCTTTTAGCGCCGGGGGCGCGATGAAGGTGGTGACCATCACCATCAAGAGCACCGCGCCGAAGACCTCCTCGCCCAGCACGCCGGCGCGGCGGCCGATGTCCGCGAAGATCAGGCCCACCTCGCCGCGGGGAATCATCCCGACGCCCACGACCAGGCGGCGGAACGGCTGCCAGGGAGCGGCCCATCCCGCGGCGATCTTGCCCAGGATGGCGAGGACCGTGACCGCGGCGGCCACGGCGAGCGTCGCGCGGGCCGCGGGCGTAGAAGGATTGAGCAGCGCGAGATTGACCGACGAACCGACGCTGACGAAGAAGATCGGGGTAAAGATCGAGGCGACCGGCTTGACCTCGTGCTCGATGGTGTCGAACTGGTTGGTGCCGGAGAGCACCAGGCCGGCGGCGAACGCGCCGATGATCATCGCCGACCCCGCGAGACCCGCGAGCGCGGCGAGGCCGAGGGCGAAGGCGATGGCGGCCACCAGCAGGACGTAGCGCACCCGCATCCGGTTGATGAGGTCGAACAGGCGCGGCGCCACGAAGCGGCCGAGCATGACCGCGACAACCAGAAAGCCGACCGCCACGGCGAGGGTTCGGAGGACGCCGGCTGTGGTGACCTCGGCGCCGGCGGCGAGCCCGGTGACGACGCTGAGGATCACCAGGCCGAGCACGTCGTCGATGACCGCCGCGCCGATGATGATGCGGGCCTCGGGCGTGCTCATCCGCCCCAAGTCGGACAGCACCCGGGCGGTAATGCCGACAGAAGTGGCGGTGAGCGTGGCTCCGATGAAGATCGCGGCGGTGACCAGGTCCGCATCGCCGGACCACACATGCGGCGCGTAGCGCCAGAACAGGTAGCCCATCGCGAAGGGCAGCACGACGCCCACGGTCGCCACCGCGAGCGAGGCGGGGCCGACGCGGAACATCTCCCGCAGATCGGTCTCCAGTCCGATCTCGAAGAGGAGCAGCACCACGCCGAGCTCAGCCAGCGTGCGGATGATCTCGGCCTCTACGCCATCGACGGGCACGATGCCCAGCACACTGCCGCCCAGCAGCACGCCGGCCAGCAGCTCGCCCAGCACGGCGGGCTGGCCGATCCGCTCGGCCAGCTCGCCGAAGAGCTTGGCCGCGATCAGGATGGCGGCGAGGACGAGGAAAAAGCGGGCGAACTCCACGCCGCCGGCGGCCCCGGCGAGAGGGAACGTGGCGGTGGCGACCGCGGCGACGGCGAAAGCACGCCGTCCGGCGGGCCTAGAGCGGAGCTTCAGCGCGGGGGTGGAGCGTGAAGACGTGCTTGAAGAACGGGAGCGCGACACTGACCTTGTAGTCGGTCTGGATGGTGATCCGTCTCATCGACCGGTCGATCCGGAAGAAGGGCCGCTGGCCGAGAATCGAGTCGGCGGCCGCGGTCAGGCGCCGGGCGATCACGTCGTTGTCGGTGACGGTGGGCGCGATCTGGGCCTGGAACCGCATCGCGTCGAGCAGGCGGTAGTTCTTGAGGTACACCTCGCCGATGTGCGCGCCGTAGTAGAGCGCCACGACGAACAGGCCCACGGTAAGCAGGCACCCCAAGAAGCTCCCGCCGCGACGACTCCCGCGCGCTACCATTGGGACTGGGCCCCCTCCACGATGTTGGTCACCAGCTTGTCCAGCGCCTTCCTGCGGCCTTCCAGCTCCTGACCGGGGTCGTAGTCGCCTTCCAGCAGCAATCCGCTGCGCTGCCACAGCGGCTTGTTGGCGGCCTGGTCCAGAATCTCCACCGACACGCTGATCTGCACCAGACGGCGGGTGACGGTCACCCGGCCTTGGTCCCCTTCGTCGCCGGTGTAGGCCACCGGCAGATCCGGCTCGTACCGGGTGATGGTTCCCCGCACCACCGCGTCGGCCTGCCGCTCGCTCGCCTGCCGGAGACCGAGCCGGCCTTCGACCGCCTCGCGGACCGCGACCGAGATCTCCTGAGTGAGGGTCGGCTCGGGCGTCTGGTTGTCGAACGGCAGGACTGCGACGGTCTTGATGTTGGGCGGGAGTCCGCCTCCGGCGAAGCCGTAGAGGCAGCCGCCGAGTGCCAGGGCGCTAAGGCTTGCGAGAAGCCCAGATTTCAGGCGCAAAGTCGGCCTGCGAGGTCGAAGTGAATTCCAGGTCGAGCCGGGCGGGAACGCTGGGCACGGTGAGCCGCGCCTTGAGCGGCGCGCCGGCCGAATCCAGCGTGCTCTCCGCCCGGCCGACCACCTTTCCGTTGCGCCGGACCACCGTGACCATCCGGGTGGGAGAGCCCCGGGTGCGAACGTATTCCACCGTGTCGTTGGCTTCGGCGTAGCGCCACGCGGTCACCGCGCCCTCGGCCAGCCCGCGCAGCTCGGCGCCGTCGTCCGGCAGGCGCGCCACGCCGAACAGGGCCCACATGAGCGGGTAGTTCGGCACCATCTTCTCGATGGCATCCGGCGGCTCGACCCAGAGCGGCCGATCGCCCAGTACTACGGCCGACGCCGCCCCAGACCCGAACGGACCCGCGACGTCGAATCGCATGGAGTCGGGCGGCGCGATCCGGGCGCTGCCGCGGCCGCCCGCGCTCGACTTGTCATCACGAAAGAGCCACTTGAACCGATGGAGCCGATGCTCGGCGGGGCGGGTGGCGTCCACCCACCGGACGACCTGCTCCCGCGCGACCGGCGCGGCGTCCTTCGGCACCACGGCGCCGGGCGCACCGCCGCACGCGGAGCCGGCCAGCGCCAAGCCAAGATATGCAAGCCGGGCTGGACGGTCAATCAAAAAGCGTTGAGCCATCAATAGTTATAGCCGAAGAAGAAGCTGAGAAATCCGCCGTCGCTCTGATCGCGATCGAGGGCATATCCCTGGAAATCGTCGTTGGCTGAACCGGCGGCCGAGATCGAGCCGCAGCACCGCCAGCGGCCCGACCGCCAACCGGAAGCTAATGCCATAGCTGCCGAGGATCGCACGGTCGTCCGAGGTGTCGAAGGTGGCTTTCCCGACGTCGGTGAAGAGGGCGCCCTGGATCTCGGGGAAGTCGAGGTCTCCGAATGGCGTCCCGAGGGTCAGGTGGGTCAGCAGGGGGAAGCGGATCTCCTGGTTGGCCATGTACGCCTGCGATCCCAGGATGTAGCCGAACTGAGGGTAGCCGCGGAGCGCGGTGGTGCCACCGATGTTGGTCCGGCGCGGCCGGTCTCCGCCGCTGTAGAAGCCGTAAGCCCGAAGGGCCCAGGCGCTCCGGCGGCCGAGCCGGAGGTAGCGGCGGATATCGGCGCTCAACAGGTAGCTGTCGAATCGGCTGTTGGTGAAATCGTTGGAGAGGCCGGCGGTAAAGCTCACCCGGCCACCGTCGATCGGGCCGCTGTTGATCCAGAGGGAGTTGTCGTGCACGTAGCTCATGAGGTGAGTCGCGATCCATCCCTTTCTCCGCGGCTCATCGACCGGCAATGTGAAGTCGATCCGGTCGGAGTGCTCCGCGATGAAGGTGCCCTCGATCCGGGTGAAGCGGCTCAGCGGGTATCGGATGATGCCGAGCACCCCGTGGGCGGTTTCCTGGTAGGCCACGAACCGATCGCCCTCGAAATTCCGGCCCTTGGTCCGAAAAGCGCCCACACCCCAATTGACCCGGCGTGACTGATTGATGTAGATCGCGCTGGCGTTGATGTTCGACAGCAGACTGCCCAGCCGCTCGCCCTGGAACGATCCCACGGAGCCGTACAGCAGGTTGTCGCCCAGGAGATCGCTCATCACGAAGAAGGCGCCCTGCGCGCCGCCGTAGCCCGGGACGATGACCGCGTCGCCGGCGGCGAAGTCGAGCGTGAGGCGGCTGCGATACGGCTCGCGGCTGGCCAACACGCTCTTGCCGGTGTCGGCCGGCGCGATCCAGGTCCAAGACGGCACTGAATCCCGCGGCTCCAAGGAGAAGGTCTCGGCCCGCGCCGCGGAATCGACCGGATAGCGGTAGAGATTCCAGCTCAGGTCGTGGAACCCTCCCACCAGGAGCCCGGATCCGTCGGGCATCGGCACGCCATCGAACGCGCCGCTCCAGGAGGAGGTCTCCCGCCTTCCCTCCCCCAGGGTATCGACCGAGAACACGTTGAGCACGCCGTCGCGATCGGAGGTGAAATAGATCCGGCCGTTGGACCAGGCCGGCGACTCGTCCCTCCAGCTTCCCGAGGTGAGCGGCGTGACCCGAGCGCTGTCGAGATTCAGCAGGAAGAGGTTGGCCGCGCCGGACAGACCGTCGGCCGCCCGGTCGGAGGCGAAGGCGATCCGGCGGCCGTCGGGCAAAGGCGTCGGATCGAGATCCTGGTAGCGGTCGGCGGTGAGCGGCTCCAGCCGCCCGTCGGGCAGGTGCACCCGGTAGATATCCGAGACGCCGCTCTCCGACAGTCCGCTCAGCACGATGCTGTTGCCGTCGGGCATCCACTGGGGAGACAGCAGCGACACCAGCTCGGCGAACTGGTAGCGCCCGCGGAGCTTGTTCTTCTCCAGATCCCACACCATCAGCGCGTCGCGGTCGCCGTAGCGAGCGGTGAAGAGCAGCAGCCCGGCGCCGGCTCGCGTCCATCTTGGAGTCGAAGGGATGGAACGATTCCATCGTGGCGCTGCGGCCGCCGGTGACGATGGTCCGGGTGCCGCCGCTGTCGAGGCCTCGGCGATAGATGCTCACGTAGCCGGTGGCCGGCGAGAGATAGGCCACCTGGCCGCCGCCGCCGTTGGTGTCGGGCAGGAACGTCGGCTTCACCGCGAGCCTCACCACCTCGCGCCCGAGCACCGAGAGCGGCGCCAGGCTGTCGACCGACGGGTAGTAGCGGCGCCGCATGGCGAGCTGGAACTCGTCGCTGAGCTGGTCCAGCGAGCGGCCATAGACCGCCCGGATCGCCGCCTCGAAGCTGTCGTGGCGGTTCTGCTCCTTATAGACCGTGGTCACTCGCCAGTCGCCGTAGGTATCGGCGAGCCAGCGGTGGACCTGCCCGCCGATGGGGTAGACGATGCCGCCCTGGACCCAGGTGAGCTGGCGAAGCGAGGGGAGGCGCCCGGTGAGCGTGAGGTCGCGCATCACCATCTCGTCGCGGGCGTCCTGTCCGCCGGACCAGAGCTCCGCCAATCCCTCGCTCCACCAGAGCGGGAAGTTGAACCGGCTGTGCCGCGGAGCCTGGAGATAGGCCTCGCTGAGCAGGTCGAGCTGGAAGACGTGCACCATCTCGTGCCGGAGGGTGTGGCGGAACTCGGAGAAGTTCCCCCGGAACGGCATCGAGACCCGGCGCTTCAGGAAGTCCGTCGCCCCGAGCAGCCCTTCGGGCGGGGTGAAGGGAAGGATGTTGGTCTGCTCGAAGTCGGTGTGCGAGGCATAGACCACCAGCGGGACCCGCTCGGCGACATCGTGGCCGAACTGCACCGCCAGCGTGTCGAAGCTCGCCTCGGCGTAAGCCAGGGCGGCGGGCGCCAGGTCGGCTTCGGCGGGGTAGTAGTACAGATCGACGTGCGCGCCGCGCATGATCCGCCAGTCGAACTTCCGGTACTGGATCTTGTTCTGGCCGAAGGTGAAAAACTGCGCCTCGAGCCCGGCTGGGAACGCCGAGCCAAGGGCGGCGACAGCCGCCACCAGGATGAACCACCGGCTTACGACAGACATGTCCGCCTCACTTCAACCGGATCGTCCGGATGACCTCGTTCTGGGTGATCCGGGCGAGATAGGTCGTCCCGGCCGTGACCCGGCCGAAGATGGTATAGGTGCCGTCGAGATGCGGCTGGGGACTGAGATTGACGAACCACTGGCTCGACCCGGTGTCGGGGCCGGAGAGCGCCATGCCGAGCATCGGGGCGTTGTACCGCTGGCGATTCAGCTCGTCCCGGATGGCGCCGCCGGGACCGCCGAACCCGTCGCCGCGCGGATCGCCGGCCTGCACCACGAAGTTGGGGACCACGCGGTGCCACCGCAGTCCGTCGAAGAAGCGCCGCTGAACCAGGCGGACGAAGTTGTCCACCGTCATGGGGGCCTCGGGACCGAGCAGCTCGATCTCGACGGTGCCGCGCTGGTCGGTCTCGATGACCACCTTGGGCCGGGCGATCGAATCGGGCGCCAGCACGTACTGCCGGATCAGGTCGCGGTAGTCCTCGGCACTCCGGCCGGTGGCGATCGGCGCCGAGGGTCCCCAGCGCTGCGCCAGCTCCGGCCAGTTGTCCTCGGCCCACCGGCGGACGACGTAGTCGTCGGGTCTCGGCGCCGAGACCAGGAACTCCTGGTCCACTCGGGTCCGGGCCGCCGACGACGAGCTCCGGATCGCGAGGATGGCGCCGAGCGACGCCAGGGCCGGGTCGGGAAACGAGTCGCGGGCGGCGCGCCGGAACGCGGCACCGAGGAGCGTCAGATCCTCGGGCCTGGCGGCCCGGGCCAGAACATCGGCGGCGACGCTTCGCACGGCGGCATCGGCGTGCTGCAGCAGCGGCCGCGCGGCGGCGGCGAGCGTGGCGTCGGGTGTCTTTCCCTCAGCGGCCCAAGCCTGTAAGCCGGCCGCGATCACGCGCCCGTCCCGGTCGGACAGGAACCAGGGGCTGGTCCCGGACCCGGCGATGCCGGCGCCTTCCGCCGCCGCCGCCCGCTCGCGCCAGTCGGCGCTGCTCTGGAGCTTCGCCGCGGCGCCGGCAAATCGTGTGGTGTCGAGCCGGGCGAGCGCGAGCAGCGCCTCGCGGCGCACGGCAAGCGGCCCCTTCCCCTCGAGCAGTCGCGCGAGGGCCGGCACGGCGGCCCGGCCGCCCAGTCCGCCGGCGGCGAGCGCGGCCTGCACCTGGACGTTCGGCACCGGGTCGGCGAGCATCGGGAGGATCTGGGGAACCAGGGTGGAGTCGCGGAAGTCGGCCAGCGAGCGCAAGGCGGTCATGCGCACCTGGGGATTGCCGTCGGAAGCGGCGCGGATCAGGATCTCGGCGACGGTGCGGGGCGCGAGCCCGGAGGAATCGGCGAAGGCCCTGGTGAGTCCGCGCGCCGCCATCATCCGCACGCTGGTCTCGGGATCGCGCATCGCGACGGTCAGCCGGTTGGCGGCGGCGCGGGCTCGGATTCGGCCCAGCGTAAAGGTCGCGCGCCAGCGAACCCCGGCCGACGTGTCGTCCATGAAAGGCAAGAGGCCGGACACCGGCGCGTCGGGCCCCAGTCGCCAGGCGTCGAGAACGATCTGCGCCAGCAGCGGACGACGATTCTCCGTGGTCGGCACGATGCTCCCGCCGAGGATGCCCCCGAAGAACGCGCCGACCTGCGGCCCCCCGATCTTGGCCAGCGCGGTGATGGCCTCCTGGGCCGTCGGAACATCGAGCGCCGGGAGCCCGGTGATGCGATCCATCAGCGGCTTGGCGGCGGCGCTGTCGCGGACAAGGCCGAGGGCGAACGCCCCGGCGACCCGGACGGTGGAGTCGGTATCGGTCAGGAGGGTCACCAGCAGCGGCGTCGCGGCGGGATCCCCGATCCGGCCGGCGGCGGTGGCGCCCAGCCGGCGGACGAGGGAATCGGGGGACACCAGCGCCGAGCGGAACACGGCCGGCCGGAAGTCGCGGGCATCCTCCGCCGCCAGCACCGGCGCGAGCTGCTCGACCACCGCCTCGTCCTGCGCTCGGAGCGCACCGGGCGCGAGGGCTCCGGATGCCAGCGTCGCGCCGAGCAGGGTCGCGCGGAGTGTCAGGCAGGGGCGGCGGAGCAGATCAACGAACATGGATCTCCAGTGGGTCGGGTATCGGGCGCATCGCGCGGCGCACCGCCTCGGGCAGCCGGGTGAAGCTCAGGGTTCGGTCGAGGGCGAGCAGAGAGGTGAAGGCGGTGGCGAGGAGGTCCCCGTCGTCCGCCCGCTCGATGGCATAGCCGAAATCAATACGCCGGGACGCCAGCGCGCGGACCCAACACCGGATCCGGATCCGGTCGTCGTAGCGGGCCGGGCGGCGGTAGCGAACCGAAATCTCGCTGACCGCCAGCCGGAGCCCGGCCTCCTCCAGGTCCCGATAGCTCATGCCGGCCAGCCTGAGGTGTTCGGTCCGGGCGACGTCGAGCCAGACGAGGTAGCGGGCGTGATAGACCACGCCCATCTGGTCGGTCTCGGAATAGTTGACCCGTACGACCGTCTCCGAGACGTCCGGGGCGAGCGCGGGAGGCTTCACGGGTGGTAGACGCTTGGGCAGGGAGGAAAGTGACAGTCCGCGCGGCGGTTGCGGCGGCGGGGGGCGGGGTCCATCTTTGGCCCCGTGCTGGGGCAGACCCTCGTCGTCGTTTCGGACGCCCATCTCGGCGCGACTCCGCCGGCCGTCGAGGAGGCGCTGCTCGCCTTCCTCGACGCCGTGCCCACGCTGGGCGACAGCCTGCTGGTCAACGGCGACCTCTTCGATTTCTGGTTTTCCTACGCCCGGGTGGTCCCCCGCCGCGGGTTCCTGGTGGCCGCCGCGCTGGCCCGGGTCGCCCGCCGCATCCCCGTCCTAATGGTAGGAGGAAACCACGACCGCTGGGGGGGCGACCTGTGGTCCCGAGAGGTGGGACTGCAGTTCGACCCCCGAAGGCTCACGTTCGAGCTGGGCCGGCTCCGGATCGCGGCGATCCATGGCGACGGACTCACCGAGCCGCACCGGCGGGCCAGGCTGGTGCACCGGGTCATCAATCACCCAATCACGTCCGCGGTGTATCGGGCGCTGCACCCGGACTTCGGCTTCCGGCTGGTGGAGTTGCTGAGCCCGAGCCTAGGCGACCACGAGGCGGACGAGACCATGCTCCAGGCGGCCGCGGCGCAGCAACGCGCCTGGGCCGAGGGGTTGCTCGGCCGGGAGTCCGACCTCGACATGGTGATCATGGGTCACACCCACCGGGCGGAGCTCTCCCGCACCGCGGTGGGAGGGACCTACCTGAATCCCGGGGCCTGGTTCGACGGTCTGCGCTACGCGGTCGTGACCGAACGCGGCGCGGAGCTCCGGCAGTTCACCCCAGCGGCACCACTTCCGCCCCCGCCAGCCGATCCCCGATGAACCGGGCGCCGACCTGGCGGAACCGCGCTTCGTCGTCGCTCACCGCGAATCGGTGGGTGGCGGTCGCGCCCGCCGGCGCGTCGAGGCCGCGCTGGCGAAGCGCCTCCGCCACCACACGGGCGGTCTCCTCCCCGCTGTCGATCAGCCGGACCGACGCGCCCATCACCTTCTGAAGCAGCGGCTTCAACAGGGGGTAGTGAGTGCAGCCCAGCACCAGGGCGCCGACGCCGGCCGCGCTCAGCGGCGCCAGGTACTCCCGGGCGATGAGATCGGCGGCCGGATGCTCGAACCACCCCTCCTCCACCAGCGGCACGAACAGCGGGCAGGCCCGTTGCTCCACCCGGGCCTCGGGCCGGGTCCGCCGGATCGCCTTCGCGTAGGCGTTGCTCGCGATGGTGCCGGCGGTGCCGATCACGCCGATGGGCAGCGAGTCGCCGACCGCCGCGGCCGCGGCAGCGCCGGGCTCGATCACCCCGATGACGGGCACCGGCGACTCGGCTTGGAGCGAGTCGAGGGCGTGCGCCGTGCTGGTGTTGCAGGCGATCACGACCGCCTTCACCTGCTGCTCCAGCAGCCAGTGGAGGATCTCCAGACTGTAGCGCCGCACGGTCTCGGGCGACTTGGGGCCGTACGGCACCCGCGCCGTGTCACCGAAATAGACCGTCGATTCGTCGGGGAGCTGTTCGAAGATGGCGCGGCAGACCGTGAGCCCACCGATCCCCGAGTCGAAGATGCCGATGGGTGCGCGATTCATCGCAGCCGGATGGGAATGGAGACCGAGGCGCCGAAGCCGCCGGGCGCCGCGCGGAGCTTGAGGTCGCCGGGAAAGTCGGACAGGTGCGCGCCGACGTAGGCCTCGAGCCCGGCGAACAGGTGGTTGAAGACCATCAGCACGATCCAGTCCTCGTGCTCTCGCCGCTTGTTGTCGGCGCGGGCGGAGCCGGTGCGGCGGAGATAGGCCAGCTCGTGGCGGGTCTTGAGGCTCATCCCGAGGGTCACGCCCTCCCACGCGACGAAGATGCCCCCGGTGAGCTTGCGGTTCAAACGGGCCTGACCCCAGCCGGGGAGGAGAAACGAGCGCCACAGCGCGTTGAGGGGGCTGATCTGCACGAACCCGGAGTCACGGGCGGCGGTATCGACGGCCGCCGCAGCGGGGACCGCCGTGGCGCTGTCCTCCTGCGCGAGCAGGCGGCCGGAGGAGCCGGTGCAGGCGAGCAGGACCACCAGGACCGCAGCGCGAGGCGAGATCAAAGGGCGAAACACTCCGGGGAGAGTGGCGGGAGCGTGTGGGAATCGAACCCACCGGAGCCGCCAGAGGCGTCTCCATCGCGGTTTTGAAGACCGGCCAGACCACCAGGCCCGATCCGCCCCCGCATCGAATCTAAGGGAGCGTGGCGATGGCTTCGATCTCCACCCGGGCGCCGCGGGGCAAGGCGGCCACCGCGACGGTCGATCGCGCGGGCCGGTGGTCGCCGAAGAACTCGGCATAGACCTCGTTCATCAGCGCGAAGTCGGCCATATCGACCAGGAAGACCGTGGTCTTGACCACCGCGGTGAGGTCGGTGCCGCCGGCCTTGAGGATCGCGCGCAGGTTCTGGAGCACCCGCTGGGTCTGCTCGGCGATCCCTCCGTCCACCAGCTCGCCGCTCTCGGGATCGAAGCCCACCTGACCCGCGGTGAACAGGAGGCCGTTGGCCTTGATGCCCTGGCTGTAGGGGCCGATGGCGCGAGGCGCGCCCGGGGTGGCGACGATGGTGCTCGGCATCAGAAGAGTCCCTCGATGGTGCCGTCCGGGAGGACCCGGATGGATTCCGCGGCGGGCACTTTGGGAAGCCCCGGCATGGTCATGATGTCGCCCGCCAGCGCGACGACGAATCCGGCGCCAGCGGAGGCATAGACGTCGCGGATGGTGAGGCGGAAGCCTGTGGGGCGGCCGAGCTTCGTCGGGTCGTCGGAGAAGGAGTACTGGGTCTTGGCGATGCAGACCGGCGTCCCCGCCAACCCCATCGCCTCGCACTGGGCGATGTTCTTCTCGGCCGCGGCCGAGTAATCGACGCCGCCCGCACCGTAGATCTCGCGGGCGATGGTCTCGATCTTTTCCTTGATCGGCTTCGATTCGTCATAGAGCGGCTTGAACGCCGCCTTCTTCTCGTCCAGCACGGCCAGGACCTCGCGGGCGACCGCTTCCCCGCCCTCGCCGCCCTTGCTCCACACCTCGCTGAGCGCGGCCCGGGCGTTCCAGCCCTTGGCCGCCCCGAGCACGACCTCGAGCTCGGCATCGGTGTCGGAGGTGAACCGGTTGAGCGCGACCACGACCGGCACGCCGAACTTCTGCACGTTCTTGACGTGGGCCTCGAGGTTGACCAGCCCGCGCTTCAGCGCCTCGACGTCCTCCTTGCCGAGCGCGTCCTTCTTCACGCCGCCGTTCATCTTGAGCGCGCGCACGGTGGCGACCACGATGGCGGCCTCGGGCTGGAGCTTGCCGAACCGGGCCTTGATGTCGAAGAACTTCTCGGCGCCCAGGTCGGCGCCGAAGCCGGCCTCAGTGAGGACGACCTCGCCGAGCGACAGGCCGAGCCGGGTGGCGACGATCGAGTTGCAACCGTGGGCGATGTTGCCGAAGGGGCCGCAGTGCACCAGGGCGGGCCCGCCCTCGAGGGTCTGCACCAGGTTCGGCAAAATCGCGTCCTTCAGGAGCAGCGTCATCGCGCCGGCGGCCTTGAGGTCGGCCGCGGTGACCGGCTTCCGGTCGCGGGTGAGACCCACGATGATGCGGCCGATCCGCTGCTCCAGGTCGGTGAGATCGGTGGCGAGTGCCAGGATGGCCATGATCTCGCTGCCGGGCACGATGACGAAGCGCTCCTCGCGCACCGGCCCGGCGTTGATCCCGCCGAGGCTGATCACCATGGACCGGAGGGAGCGGTCGTTCATGTCCATGGTCCGCGGCCAGGTGATGCGGCGGGGATCGATCCCCAGCGCGTTCCCCTGGTGCAGGTGGTTGTCCAGCATCGCCGAGAGCAGGTTGTGCGCCGAGGTGATGGCGTGGAAGTCGCCGGTGAAGTGGAGGTTGATCTCGTCCATCGGCACGACCTGGGCGTAGCCGCCGCCGGCCGCCCCGCCCTTCACCCCGAACACCGGCCCGAGGCTGGGCTCGCGGATGCACACCACGACCTTCTTGCCCAGCCGGCGGAGCGCCTGGCTCACGCCGACGGTGACGGTGCTCTTCCCTTCGCCCGCGGGAGTCGGATTGATCCCGGTGACGAGGACGAGGCGGCCCTTCGGCTTGCGCTTGGCGATGGCCTCGGCGCTGATCTTGGCCTTGTACCGGCCGTACGGCAGGATCTCGTCGGGACCCAGCCCGATTTCGGCGGCGACGTCGGCGATGGGGCGCAGCTTGGCCGCCTGGGCGATGGCGATGTCGGACGGCACGGTCGTCACGGGACGAGACTCTCCGCTGGAGGTAGGTGCAGCCCGAACGCGCGGGCCGCGTTGTCCGAAGTGTGCGCGATCAGCTCGTCGGGTGTCGAGGCCCCGCACGGCGGCGATCCGCTCCGCCACCTGGCGGACGAACGCGGGCTCGTTGCGCTTCCCGCGATGGGGCACGGGGGCGAGATAGGGGCCGTCGGTCTCCAGGAGCAACCGGTCGAGCGGCGTCTCCCGGATGGCCTGGTCCAGACTCCAGCTCTTGAAGGTGACCATCCCGCTGAACGACACATAGTGGCGGAGGACCAGCCCCGCTCGCAAGAGCCCGGGGCCGCTGCTGAACGAGTGGAGGATGGCGGTGACGCCGGGCTGATTGCCGAGGACGGCGGCGACATCGTCGTCGGCCTCCCGGCGTGGATGACGGCCGGCCAGCCCGCCTCGCCCGCCAGGGCGAGCTGGGCCTCGAACGCGGCGCGCTGGCGCGTCGCGGGGCGAGTGGTCGTAGTGGTAGTCGAGCCCCATCTCGCCGGCGGCGACGACGCGGGGATGGCGGAGCCGCTCGCGGAGCCACTCCGCGACGTCGGGGCTCCAGCTGCTCGCGTCGTGGGGATGGACGCCGGCGGTGGCGGAGAGGCGGGCGTCAGCCGTCGGCGAGAGCGAGCGCCCGGTCGGCGGCGGCGGGAGACTCGCCGATCACGACGACGTGGCCCAAGCCGGAGGCCCAGGCGCGTTCGAGCACCTGCGGGCCGGTCAGGATCGTAGGCCGGGTCGGCCAGGTGGCAGTGGGTGTCTATGAGCATGGAGGGAGACCTGACAGTGTCCCCCTGAGCGAAGCGAAGGGGACCATGCTCACACATGGCCCCCTTCGCTTCGCTCAGGGTGACATTGTCCCTTACCCTACCGGCTGCGGCTTCCGGCCGCTCCCACCGGCCGGGGGCGCCGCGGCCTTCGCGCCCGAGGTGGCCGCGGGCGTCCGGGCCGGGCCAGCGCTTCTCGATGGCCAGCAGCACCGGCGAGGCGATGTAGATGGACGAGAAGGTGCCGACGACCACGCCGAAGAGCATCAGCAGCGCGAAGGGACGCACCACGTCGCCGCCGAGCACGCTGAGGGCGACGAGGCTGCCGAGCGCCGTCGTACCGGTGAAGAAGGTCCGGGGCAGCGTCTCGTTGATCGAGCGGTTGAGGATGTTCTCGAAGCTCTCCCGCTTCCGCCGGTGGAGATTCTCCCGGATCCGGTCGAAGATCACGATCGTGTCGTTCAGCGAGTAGCCGACGATCGTGAGCAGTCCCGCGACCACGAACAGGCTCACCTCCAGGCGGGCCAGCCCGATGAAGGCGATCGCGGCGATGATGTCGTGGCCCGTCGCGACCACGGCGGCGACGCCGAAGCGCCACTCGAACCGGTAGGCGAGGTAGGCCAGCACGGCGACGAACGACAGCAGAATGGCGAAGACGGCCTGCTCCCGCAGCTCGCCGCCCACCTTGGGACCGACGGCCTCGGTGCGGAGGACCTTGTACTTGCCGGCGCCCAGGACGGCGTCGAACGCCTGTCCCACCGCCTCGCCGGTGGCCTGGGTGTCGTTGGCATCGGCGCCTTCCCGGGCGGCCCGAGCCCGCACCACGATCTCCCGGTCGGAGCCGAAGGTCTGGATCTCGGCGCCTTCGATGCCTCGGCTCTGGAGCGCGTTCCGCAGCGCGCCGACGTCGGCCGGGCTCACGGTCTCCACCTGGATCAGAGTTCCGCCGGTGAACTCGACGCTGTAGTTGACGCCGACGGACGAGCAGCACGACGAGGCCGATCGCGCTGAAGGCGAGGGAGATCCCGTAGGCCCACCGGCGCTGGGCGAGGAAATCGTAATTGGCGTTGGCGAAGAGTCTCATGGGATCAGATGCTCAGGGTGGCCATGGTGGGCTTCCGGTCGAGCCAGATCAGGAACAGGGTCCGGGTCACGAAGATGGCGGTGACCATCGACGCCGCGGTGCCCAGGATCAGGGTCACGGCGAACCCCTTCACCGGACCGGTGCCGAACTGGAAGAGGAACAGGGCGGTGAGGACCGTGGTCACGTTGGAGTCGATGATCGCGCTCATGGCGTGCTTGAAGCCTTCGTCCACGGCCAGCCGGACGGTCTTGCCCGCCGCCAGCTCCTCCCGTATTCGCTCGAAGATGAGCACGTTGGCATCGACCGCGATGCCGATCGACAGGACCAGTCCCGCCAGGCCGGGGAGCGTCAGGGTAGCGTCCAGCATGGCCAGCCCGCCGAGCGTGAACAGAGGTAGAGCGTCAGCGCGGCGATGGCCAGCGCGCCGGCCATCCGGTAGTACAGCACCATGATGAGGACGACGAAGATGGTGCCGATGATGCCGGAGAGGATGCCGGACCGGATGGCGTCGTCGCCAAGGCTGGGACCGACCTGCCGCTCCTCCACGATCCTGAGGGGAATCGGCAGCGCGCCGGCCTTCAGGGTGAGGGCGAGGTCCTGCGCCTCCTGGAGGGTCCGGCCGCTGAGGGTGATCTGCCCGTTGCGGCCGATCCGGCTCTGAATCACCGGCGGCCGGCCCTGCACGCGCCCGTCGAGCAAGATCGCCATGAAGTCGCCCACGTGGCGTCCGGTCTCTTCGCCGAACTTGCGGCCGCCGGCGCGGTCGAGCTGGAAGGTGACGATCGGGCCGTTGGTGAGCGGATCGATCTGGGCCTGGGCGTCCTCGAGGCTGCTGCCGGTGATGATCGGCCGCTCGTCCAGCGCGTAGAGGAACCGGTATGAGTCGACATCCGACGCTGGTGGGCTGCGACGACCAGCGCAGCGTGACGCCGCGGGGGAGCTGGCGCGCGACCGCCGGGATGATTGATCAGGCTGTCCACCCGGGGAAGGCGGTCTCCGGCACCATGTACTCGCCGGGCGCCGAGCCGCCGGCGCTGCCCGAAGGGCTGGATCAGCCCGGCGAGGACGCCGCCGCTCACGGGAGCACTCGGCGGTGTCCTTCGCCGCGCTGTCTTTCGCCGCCGCCGAGTCCTTGGCCGCCGCAGCGCCGGCCTTGGGCCTGGCGCTGTCGGCACCCGCCTTCTTCGCGGTATCGCCGCCGAGTAGCTGCTCGACCGCCGAAGGCCGTCCGGCGGCAGCATCGCCCTGGATGCCCATGTCGCGCAGCACCCGGTCCATCGCCGGGATCGCCTTCTCCAGCGCGTTGGTCTCGTCGGTGATGCGGAACTCGAGGAAGGCGCTCCGCTGCACGATGGCCTTGGCCCGCGCCGGATCGTCGATGCCGGGCAGCTCCACCACGAGCCGCTCGTCGCCCACCTTCTGAATCACGGGCTCGGACACGCCGAACTCGTCGATGCGCTTGCGCAGGACGGTCAGCGCGAGGTCGAGGTCGTGCTAGGGATTGGCCGACACCTGCTTCGACTGGTCCAGCTCGAGCGCGAGGTGCATCCCGCCCTGGAGGTCGAGGCCGAGCTTGAGCGGGACCCGCTTCTGGACCCGGTCGGTGATCACGCCGGTCTGGAGATCCCGCTCCCGGACGGTGATGTCGCGGGGGACCAGGTAGAAGACGCTGAGCGCGACGAGCGCGAGGATGACGAGCAGGCGATTGCGAATAGACATCGTCGGTCGAGGCTCAGGCGTGGGTCACGCGGTTAGGATCGGAGTGGCCGGCGGACAGCACCGCCTGGGCCCGCACCCGATCGCGATCCAACTGCTGCTTCAACTGCTCCACCGAGGCGAAGCGCTCGACCTCCCGCAGCCGCTCCACCCATTCGATCCGCACCCATTCTCCGTACAGGTCGCCGTCGAATTCGAAGAGGTGCGCCTCCAGCGACCGGCGTCCGTCGGCGAAGGTGGGCTTGGGCCCCTGGTTCATCATCCCGCCGGCCCTGCCGCCGCGCCATTCCACCCGGACCGCGTACACCCCGTCGGGCGGGAGCAGCTTCTGCGGGCGGCACGTCGACCAGGTTGATGGTCGGCACGCCGAGCAGCCGGCCGCGATGCTCCCCGTGTCCCACCAGTCCGCTCACGGTGTAGGGCCGCCCCAGCATCTGCGCGGCGCTGGCCAGGTCTCCGCCGCCGACCGCGCGGCGTACCCGGGAGCTGGAGACGTGCTGGTCGCCGAAGTCCACCGGCGGCACCACGTCCACCTCGAACCCGTGGAAGGCGCCGAGGTGGCGCAGGGTCTCCACGTCGCCGCTCCGGCCGCGGCCGAAGCCGTGATCGTGCCCGATCACCAGCTCCCGCATCCCGCAGCGCTCCAGCAGCACGCCGCGCACGAACTCCTCGGGCGTCATCGCCGCGACCTGCCGGTCGAACCGGAGGAAGTAGGCGAAGTCGAGCGGCGTCTGCGCCAGGATCTCGCGCCGCTCCGGCCCCGTGGTGAGCAGCGGCGGCGCGGCCTGCGGGTTCACCACCTCGAGCGGATGGGGCTCGAAGGTGACCAGCACGCTGGCCCGCCCCGCCGCCTCGGCCCGCGCGGCGATCTCGCGGAGCACCGCCTGGTGGCCGAGATGGACGCCATCGAACGAGCCGACGGTCACCACCGTCCCGTGCGGGGAGCGGGGCAGCGGGGCAGCGGGGCCGCGGGGCCGGCGGGGTCACGCCGGTGCCCAGCACCACGGTCGGCCTCAGCCAGCCACCTTCGACCTCTGCCACGGCGATCAGTTCCGTCCCATCCAGAACGATCACTGCCCCGCTGCCCTGCTGCCCCGCAGCCCCGCTGTTCGCCAGCGGTCGCCCGTGCACCACCGCCGCCCTCGCCGTCCTGATCCACCTCCACCGACGGCAGGTGCCGCAGCACCTGCTGGCGGCGGGAGGAGCGACGCGGCTGCCACCCGGTCGAGCGGGATGGCGTCCTCGACCCGCAGCGCGCCGATCGCTTCCCGGCGCAGCGCGGTGAGATGGCCGCCGACGCCGAGCCGGGCGCCGAGGTCCCGGGCGATGGCCCGGAGGTAGGTGCCCGGCGCTCACCGTGGCCCGGAAGGTCAGTACCGGCGGGTTCCACTCGAGCGGGTCGATCCGGTGAATCGTGACCGCTCGCCTCCGCGGGCTCCACCGCTTCGCCCCGCCGCGCGAGGCGGTGACTCCGCTCGCCGCCGATATGCTTGGCCGAGTAGGCGGGGGGCCGCTGCAGCTGCTCGCCCTGCGAACACGGCCAGAGCGCCGCGACCACCTGTTCCCGGCTCAGCTCTATCGGCCGGCCGCTCCTCGACCACGCTCCCGGTGAGATCGTCGGTGTCGGTCCGGACGCCGAGCCGCGCGGTGGCCAGGTAGGTCTTGGCCTCGGACTCCACGAACCGCGCGAGCCGGGTCGCCCGGCCCACCAGGACGACGAGCAGCCCGGTCGCGAACGGATCGAGCGTCCCGGTGTGCCCCACCGCCCGGGTGCCGAGCGCCCGGCGGACCCGCTGGACCACGTCGTGCGAGGTGATGCCGGCGGGCTTGTCGACCAGCAGCGCGCCGATCAGTCCTGCGTCCTCCCTGCGGATCGACGCCAGCAGCTGCTTGATCCGCGCGGCGTGCGCCAGGCCCTGGTCGAGCTCGAAGTGCAGCTCGGGGACGGTGCGCGTGGTGAGCGCCTTCGCCGCCCGTGCCCGGAGGAAGCCGGCCGCGCTCTGGAGCCCCTCGCAGCGCGCTGGTCCTTCGTGCGCGTCGTCGCCCGGGACGCTCACCATGACCCGGGCGTGAGAGAGGTCGTTGGTCACCAGGACGTTGGTGACGGTGACGAACCCCACCCGGGGATCGCGCACGTCGCGCGCGAGGGCATCGGTCAGCACCTGCCGGATGGTGCCGGCGACCTGCTCGGGACGGCGGGAGGGGCGCTTCATCGGAACTCCGTCACCGTCTCGACGATCCGCACCCCGTCCGCCTCCTCGACCGCGCGGTCGGCCGCGCGGAGGATCTCCTCCACCACCGGCCGGGCCGTTCCCACCACCGCGCAGGCGATCTCCGCCCGCTGCCACAGATCCTGATGCCCGGTCTCGGACACCGAGACGTTCAGGGTCCGCCGCAGCGCCGAGGTCAGCGGCTTGAGCACCCCGCGCTTCTCCTTGAGGGAGTGGCAGTTGGGGAGGTGAAGATCCCAGGTCGTGACGGCGAGAAACATGTGCGAGCCCGACCGCTCAGCCGGTGGCGCCTCCCGCCGCGCTCGCCGACAGGGTCCGCTTGACCTCTTCCATCCGGTACGACTCGATCCGGTCGCCCACCTTGAGGTCGTTGAAGTTCTCGATGCCGATACCGCACTCGAGCCCTTCACGCACCTCGCGCACGTCGTCCTTGAACCGCTTGAGGCTCGACAGGGAGCCGGTATAGACCGGCACGCCGTCGCGGGTGACCCGCGCCTTCGCGGTGCGCTGGATCAGACCGTTCCGCACGGAGCAGCCCGCGATGGTGCCGACCTTGCTCACCTTGAAGAGCTGGAGCACTTCCGCCTCGCCCAGCACGGTCTCCTTCTCCTCCGGCTTGAGCAGGCCCTCCAGCGCGTTGCGCACGTCCTCCACCGCCTCGTAGATGATGCGGTAGGTGCGGACATCGACCTGCTCGCGCTCCGCCGCCGCGCGGGCGTTGGAGTCGGGGCGCACGTGGAAGCCGAGGACGATCGCGTTGGAGGCCTTGGCGAGCAGGATGTCGCTCTCGGTGATGGCGCCGACGCCGCGGTGGACGACATCCACCCGGACCTCGCCGGTGCCCAGCTGGGCCAGGGCGTCGGCCAGCGCTTCCGCCGGACCGCCCTGGTCGGCCTTGATGATGATCCGGAGGGTGGAGACTTCGCCCTCCTTGAGCGCGCGGCTGAAATCCTCCAGCGTGCCGCCGCGGGCGGTCCGCCGGTTCTGCGCCTCGCGCTCCAGCCGCTGGCGCTTCTGCGCGATCTCGCGGGCCTCGACCGCGTCGGTCACCACGGAGAAGGTGTCGCCCGCCGCGGGGACGCCTTCGAAGCCGAGGATCTGGACCGGGATCGAGGGTCCGGCCTCTTTCACCGTCTTGCCGCGCTCGTCGTAGAGCGCGCGCACCCGGCCGGAGAACTTGCCGCAGATGAAGTTGTCGCCCACCCGCAGGGTGCCCTTCTGCACCAGGATGGTGGCGAGCGGGCCCTTGCCCGGATCGAGCGTCGCCTCGAGCACGGTGCCCTGCACCTTGCCCGCGGGGTTGGCCTTGAGGTCGAGGATCTCGGCCTGGAGCAGGACCTGATCCAGGAGCGCGTCGATCCCGGTGCCCTTCTTGGCCGAGATCTCGGCCGACAGCGTCTTCCCGCCGAACTCCTCCAGCACGACGTTGTGCTGGAGCAGGTCCTGCTTGACCTTCGGCACGTTGGCGCTGGGCAGATCGATCTTGTTGATGGCGACGATCATCGGCACGCCGGCGTTGCGGGCGTGGCTGATCGCCTCGACGGTCTGCGGCATCACCTGGTCGTCGGCCGCGACCACCAGGACCACGATGTCGGTGACCTGGGCGCCGCGGGCGCGCATGGCGGTGAAGGCCTGGTGGCCCGGGGTGTCGAGGAACGTGATCTCCCGGCCGTTCGGAAGGGTGACGTTATAGGCGCCGATGTGCTGGGTGATGCCGCCGGCCTCGCCCGCCACGACGTTGGCCTTCCGGACATAGTCGAGGAGCGAGGTCTTGCCGTGGTCGACGTGACCCATGATGGTGACCACGGGCGGGCGCGGCGCCAGCTCCGCAGGCGACTCCTCCACCTGTTCGACTTCGGTCTGCGCCGCGTACTCGTCCTCCCGCACCGCCTCGAAGCCGAAGGCCGAGGCGATGAGCTCGATCTGATCGAAGTCGAGCCGCTGGTTCACCGTCACCATCAGCCCCAGCTCCTTGAACGCGAACTGGACGATCTGGGTGGCGGGGACCTTCATCGCGCCGGCGAGCTCGGAGACCGAGATGAACTCGTTGACCCGGATGCGGGTCTTTTCCTTTTCCTTCTCCTCGGCGATACGGCCGGCCTGGACTTCCCGGTACGACGGCTCGTCGGCGCGGCGGCCCTTGCGACCGGCTGGGCCCTTCATGCCCTGCAGGGTGCGCAGGATGTTGGCCTGCACCGCATCCTGATCGACCATGGAGCGCTTGCCCTTCTTCCCCTTCTTCCGTCCCCCGCCCTTCTCGGCGTCGGGACCGAAGGTCCGGGGAGGCGCGGGCTGGCCGGGACGCGGCGGCCCGCCGGGGCGCGGCGGCGCGCCGGGGCGGCTTGACGCGGGCGGGGCGCTGCTGCTGAAGACCGGCTTCGGTCCGCGAGGACTCGCGGGCGGCCGCTGGATCCGCGGCGGGATGAACGGCGCGCGCTGCGAGTCGGGTGGCGTCGGGCGGCGCGGCGGGGGCGGGGCGGCGTCGGCCGAACGGGCGGACGGCTCCTCGGTGGTGGTGGGCGCGGCGGCATCGTCGTACGGCTCCGCCGGCACGGACGGCAGATCCTTGAAGAGCGCCTTCGCGCGCTCCTCGAGGCTCTGAGCCGGCGCGGTCTCCTCCAGCTCGTGCACCACGACCGGGCGCTCCAGCTCGAGCGCGGCCAGCTCGGCATCGCGCTCCGACTGCGCCTGGGCCTCGGCGACCGCGACCTCGGCGGCGGTGCGCCGGCGCTTGGCCGGCCGGGCTTCCACGGCCACCGGCGCGGGCTCCGCCGCCTTCACCGCCTTGCGGCGGCCCTTCTTGGCGGCGGGCTCTTCGGCGCTCTTCCGTTTTTCCCGCTCCCAGCGCACCCGAACGGCCGACACCTGGTCGTTCTCCAGCGCGGAGAGATGGCTGCGCACGAAGATGTTCATGTCCTTGAGCAAGCCGAGCAGCTGCTCAGGGGGAATGCCGAACTCCGCGGCGAGATCGTGAACTCTCGTCTTGACCACTCAAGCCTCCATCAGGTGCGTGCGGGCGCCAGCTGCACCATGCCGCCGGCCAACGCGCGGTCCCGCACACCGACCGCCATCACCGGCGGTTTCCCCAACTGCGCGCCGATCGCGGCGGCGCCGGGTCCTTCGAGCAGCGGCACGCCCTTGGCGGCCGCCAGCCGGACCACTCGGTCCACGGCGCGGGGGCTGGCGTCCACCGCCACGACCACGCACCGGCACTTCCCTGCCTGCAGCTCCTTGCGTACCGCATCGACTCCCACCGCGACGTTGCGCGCGCGGTAGCCCAGGCCGATCAGGCCCAGGAGCCCGCTCATTCGCGGGCCCGGTTCTCCTCACCGCCCTCTTCGTCGGTGAGCTCGGCCAGGAACGCCATCAGCTGGTCGGCGGCCTCCGGGCTCATGCCGGCAATCCGCGCGATGTCCTCGCGCTCGAGGTCGAGGATGTCGTTCAGCATCCGGTAGCCCGCGCTCTCCAGGATCGCGGTGAGCTCGGGCGACAGGCCCTGCAGCTCGCTGAGCGGCACCTGCGACGCCATCTCCTCTTCCGGGGGCAGCGGGGCGAAGAGCGGCCCCTCGCCGCCGCGCTCCAGCCACTCGCGGCTGGAGTAGAGGTCGATCTTCCATCCGGTGAGCTCGGAGGCGAGCCGCACGTTCTGGCCGTTGCGGCCGATGGCCAGCGAGAGCTGGTCCTCATCGACCACCGCCTGGATGGTCTTGGCCTCGGGATCGGAGAACACCTTGGCGACCCGCGCGGGCGCGAGCGCCAGCCGGGCGAAGCGCTCCGGATCGGGCGACCAGGGCACGATGTCGATCCGCTCACCGCCCAGCTCGTTCACCACCGCCTGGACCCGCGAGCCCTTGAGGCCGACGCAGGCGCCGACCGGGTCGATCGAGTCGTCGCGGGAAATCACCGCGACCTTGGTGCGGCTGCCGACCTCGCGCGCGATGGCGCGGATCTCGACGATCTGCTGCTGGATCTCGGGCACCTCGAGCTTGAACAGCGCCTTCACGAAGAGCGGGTCACCCCGGGAGAGGATCAGCCGCGGCCCCTTGGGCGTCTCCTCCAGCCGCTTGAGCACGGCCCGGATGGTGTCGCCCTGGTGGAAGTGCTCGCGGTGGTTCTGCTCCCGGTAGGGGATGATCGCCTCGGCCTCGCGAAACTTGTTCAGCATGATGACCAGCTTGCCGCGCTCGATCTGCTGCACCTCACCGGAGAGCAGCTCGCCCACCTTGGAGGTGAACTCCTCGCGGATCCGGGCCCGCTCGCCCTCGCGCACCCGCTGGATGATCCGCTGCTTGGCGGCCTGCACCGCGAGCCGGCCGAACTCGACGAAGGGCACCTCTTCCTCGAGCATGTCGCCGACCGCGAAGTCGGGGTCCTCGTACTGCGCCTCCTCCAGCGCGATCTGCCAGCTGGTATCCTCGACGGCCTCCACGACCTGGCGCAGGCGCACCACCCGGATGGTGCCCTGGAGCTCGTCCACGTTCAGCTCGAACTTGACGTTCGGCCCGAACTTGCGGACCAGCGCGGCCTGGATGCCGTCGCGCAGCAGCTCCAGGAGATCGGAGCGCTCGAGTTGCTTGGCGGTGGTCAGCTCGCGGAACGCGGCCAACATCTCGGTCGAACCTGCCATCGTCTTACTCCAAGGAATCGGGGCCCCGCTTCTTTCCCACGGTGGCCCAGTCCACCAGCAGCGTCGCTTCACTGATCGCGTCGAGGGCGACGGTCACCTCGGCGCCCTGCTCGGGGCGGAGCGTGACGTGGGCGTCGTCGGGGACCGCGACGATCTCCACCACGCGGCGCCCGCCCAAGGCCTGCGCCCGCACCCGCGCCCGGTGGCCGACGAACCGGCGCCAGTGCTCCGGCCAGCGCAGCGGTCGCTCGAGGCCCGGCGAGGACACCTCGAGGACGTAGCGCGGTCCGACCATCGCCCTGGATTCCAGGAATCGCTCGAGGGACCGGCTGATCCCCGCGCAGTCGTCGGCCGTCACACCCTGGCCGGGTCGGCTGTCCGGGCGGTCCACCCGTACCTGCAGGATGGGTCGCTGCAACGTGCCGGTTCGCTTGAGATCGACCAGCTCGTATCCGAGACCGTCGAGATGGGCGCGAATCGAGAGGAGCAGCGAATCAACAGACATCGGAAGCTGAAAAAAAATGTGGGGGAACTCCCCCACATCGACAGTTGGCCCGAACCGGCGCCCCCGGGACAGCGGAGGGATATTACTCGTAAAGCTGGGGGGAGTCAAATGGTTACAGGCGGGCAGACGGGCCGGCGGGCAGGCGGGCGGTGCTAGCGATCCGGGATTCCGAGATAGGCCACCATCCGACCGTCGGTGCCCTTGCTGGCGCGGTGACTATAGAAGGTAGGGCGGCCGTGCGAGGAGCAATGGGCGGAGACGGTGACGGTCCGGATGTCGAGCTCGGCGGCCTGCGCCGCCAGCGTGTCCCGCAGGTCGATGTGCCAGGGGCCGGGACCATCGGCCCGTTGGCCGCACCCCTGCATGACCTCAGAACCCACTTCATAGCACTCGCCGCAAATGCCTGTTCCGCAATGCATTGTGATGTCGCCCGCCGAGGCCTTCGTCACCTGGAGCAATTGGGCCACGCCGCGGGCCAGGATCCTCGCGGCCGTGCCGCGCCAGCCGGCGTGGAGCAGGGCGACGCCCTTCCGCCCGACCGCCAGGTAGACCGGAATACAGTCCGCCACGGTCACGGTGAGCAGGACGCCGGGTGAGGTAGTCACCCAGCCGTCGATCCCCTCGACGTGGGTCCAGCCCTGCCCGGGGCCCACGGTTCGCACTTCGTTGCCGTGAACCTGGTTGCCCAGCACGAAAGAAGAGAACCCGGTGAACGAGCGTCGGAACGCCCGCCATCGGGTCATCACCTCGCCGACCGGCGCCTCGCTCCACAGCCCGAGATCGAAGCCGCGGCCGCCGCCGTGTCCTCTGCCCGTGATCCCCGCCACCAAGCCGGCTTCACGCCACGCGGCCAGCTCATACCGCGGCGGCTCCTCCGAGACCAGCTCCTCAGTCAGCGTCGGCCCAACCGCCCGTCCGCCCGCCTCCCCGCCTGCCCTCAACTATCCGCTCGCTCGATCTCCGCCCCGAGGGCGCGCAGGCGCTCGTCGATCCGCTCGTAGCCCCGCTCGATCTGCCCCACGTTGTGGATGGTGCTCGAGCCCTCCGCCGCGAGCGCCGCGAGGAGCATCGCCATGCCGGCCCGGATGTCGGGCGACTCGACGGTGCCGCCCTTGAGCGGCGCGGGACCCGAGATCACCGCGCGGTGGGGGTCGCAGAGCACGATCCGGGCGCCCATGCCGATGAGCTTATCGACGAAGAAGAGCCGCGACTCGAACATCTTCTCGAAGACGAGGAGCATCCCGGAGCACTGAGTCGCCGTGACGATGGTGGTGGACATCACGTCGGCCGGGAATGCGGGCCAGGGCCCATCCTCCAACTTCGGCACATGGCCGCCCAGGTCGGGGCGGATGCGCCGCTCCTGGTCCGGCGTGACGGTCAGCTTGCTTCCCTCCACCCGGGGGCGGATGCCGAGACGCTCGAAGCCGAGCAGCGTACTGCGCAGGTCCTCGGCGCGCACCGGATCGATGGTAACCTCGCCGTTGGTGACGGCGGCGAGGCCGATGAAGCTCCCGATCTCGATGTGGTCGGGCCCGATCTCGTAGCGGGCGGCGCCGAGCGGCCGGCCGCCCTCGATGGTGTAGATGTTGGAGCCGATGCCCTCGATCTGCGCGCCCATCGCGACCAGCGCCCGGGCGAGGTCCTGCACGTGGGGCTCGCAGGCGGCGTTGCGGAGCACCGTGCGGCCCTTGGCCGCGACTGCCGCCATCAGCGCGTTCTCGGTCCCGGTGACGCTGGGCTCGTCGAGGAAGATGTCGGCGCCGGTGAGCCCCTTCGCCTCCAGCTCGTACCGGTCGCCCACCATCACCGACGCGCCCAGCTGCTCCAGGGCGAGGAAATGGGTGTCCACCCGCCGGCGGCCGATGACGTCGCCGCCGGGAGGCGGCAGGGTGACGGCGCCGAACCGCGCAAGCATCGGTCCCGCGAGCAGAATGGACGCGCGGATCCGGGCGCAGAGCCCGGGATCGAGCGGCTTGGGTTTGAGCGAGCGGGTGTCGATCCGCACGCTGTTGGCCGCGGTCCACTCGGCCGTGGCGCCGAGATCGACCAGCAGCGCGAGCATGGTCTCGACATCGCGGATGCGGGGGATGTTATCGAGATCGACCGGCCCGTCGGCGAGGACGGTGGCGGCGAGGATCGGCAGGGCGGCGTTCTTGTTGCCCGCGGGGCGGACGGTGCCGCGCAGCGGACGACCGCCGCGGACCAGGAAACGAGGAGGCATGGCCAAAGCTGCTGAGGGCGGTTGCACGCGTCAAGCGGCCTCAGGGGGTTGCGGCGGGCCAGCGACGCCATTGTTTTCCACGGGTGTGCGAGGTCGCCCCCCATGGCGGCCTGGCTCCTTCGAGGACCGTGAGGCGCGCATTTATGGATACTGTACCCGCTTGGGTGGGGCCGACGATGGCGATCTCCCTGGTCGTCATCGCGCTCGCGGTCGTGGCCGGCGCCGCCGTCATGGCGGTCGCCGCCCTGCGGGTCTCCGCGGAGACCCGCAAGCTGAGCACGATGGTCCAGGGCTATCAGGAGGACCTGGCCCAGACGCTCGCCGGCGGCAAGCGCCTGATCGATCAGGGCCAGGACGTGATGGTGCTGCTGCGCCAGGAGGTGGGCGCGTTCACCCAGACCAGCCGCCGGATCCGCCGCAAGCTGGTGCGGGGTGTCGATAGCGTCGAAACCAAGCTGGCCGACCTCGAGACGCTGTACGACCTGGTGCACGACGAAGTGGAGGACACCGCCCTGGACGTTGCCGCCGCGCTTCGCACGGCGCGGCAGGGGAACGGGATGCTGGGCCGGGTGCGGCGTCTCCTGGTGCCGAGCCGGCGGTGACCCCTGCCCGCCTCGTGGGGGCGGTCGCCGTCGTCGGACTCTTCCTGCTGATCGCCCCCGAACAGGCGCACGCCTGGACCCCGGGCACCCACATCTATCTCGGCGAATCGGTCCTGGCCAACCTGGGCCTGCTCCCGGCGACCATCGCCGACCTGCTTCGCGCCTATCCCTTCGATTTCCTCTACGGCAACATCGCGGCCGACTCCTCGATCGCGAAGCACTACGCGCCGCTGGGCCGGCACTGCCACTACTGGCACGTGGGCCAGGAGATCCACGACCTCGCCGACTCCGATGCGATGCGCGCCTTCGGCCTCGGCTACCTCTGCCATCTCTCCGCCGACACCGTAGCCCACAACTACTTCGTCCCCCGCCAGCTCATGCTCACCAGCAGCACCTCCGCGGTGGGGCACTCCTACTGGGAGACCCGGGTCGAGGCGCACCTGGGCGACGCCTATGCCCGGGCGGCGAAGGACGTGATCCTGCTCGACCACTCGGAGGCGGACGCGCACCTCGACCGCCTGATCGCCCCGACGATCTTCAGCGTGCGGACCAACCGCCGCCTCTTCCGGGGGATGGTGCGGCTGACCGACACCAACAGCTGGCAGCGGGCTAGCCAGGTGGCCCGGGAGTACAGCCGCTGGCGGCTGGCCGACCAGGACGTCGAGCGGCACCTCGGCCTGTCGTTCGATTTCATGGTGGAGCTGCTGGGTAGCACCGGGGTGAGCGCGCATCAGCTCGATCCCTCGGGCGAGCGGCCGCTCAAGAGCGCGAAGCTGCTGCGCCGCCGGGTCCTGCGCACCGCGGGCCGGCGCAACCGGACCCGGCTGCGGGAAGCCGCCCACGAACACTTCGGCCTTCCCGACCGCCCGCTGGAGCACTGGATCGAGATCGCCCAGCGGCTTCCCTGGCGCGCGCCCGAGGGCGCGGCGCCGTCCCCCAAGGCGCTGGTGAACGGCCGGCCGTCATGGACGCCGAGGAGCTGATTCTCCGGCTGAGCCTGGTGCCGCACCCTGAGGGTGGGTTCTACCGGGAAACTTTCCGCAGTCCGCTGCTGATCGATCTGCCCGACGGCCGCCGTCGTTCCGCCTCCACCGCCATCCACTTCCTCCTGCCGCCCGGTACCCGCAGCACCTGGCATCGCGTCGCCTCGGACGAGATCTGGCACCACTACGACGGCGGCGCACTGCGCCTCCACCTGCTCGGCGGCGGCTCCCTGCGGCTCGACCGTCGGACGCCGCAGGCCGTGGTGCCCGCCGGCGCATGGCAGGCGGCGGAGCCCGAGGACGAGGCCGTGCTGTGCGGGTGCACCGTGTCGCCGGGGTTCGACTTCGCCGACTTCGAGCTGGGACGGGCGGAGGATCTCGCCGCAGAATTTCCCGATCAGGCGGCGCTGATCCGCCGGATGGGCCGGTGACACTCGGCGCCGCGGTGGCACGCGCCTTGGTGGCAACCGCCGCTGCGGCGCTCGTGCCCGGCCCGGCCGCCGCGCAGTTCGCCGCGCCGTCCGCCGTGGTGCGGACCCTGCCCGATGCGCCGGCGCGCGGCTCGGTCATTTGGCTCACGGTGGAAGACGACCGGGCCCGCAACGACCAGCCCAGCCTGACCGAGGTCGGGGGCGACGCGGCGGGCGAGCCGCTCCACTTCGCGCGCAGCGAGGGCGGCTTCGTCGCCTTGCTCGGCATCCCGCTCGAAGGTGGGGACACGCTGGCGATCTCGCTTCGGCTCACCCGCCAGGGCCGGGTCGATACCACCCTGTTCCAGTTTCCGGTGGCGCACCCGGCGCATCCCCGCGAGCGGCTCACGGTGCCGCCCCGCATGGTGCAGTACGACAACGTCACCCGCGCGCGGATCGACTCGGAGCAGGCCCGGGCGCTCGAGGTGTCGCGCCGGTCGCATGAGACCGAGCGGCTCTGGTCCCTCCCGCTCACGCTGCCGCGAGACAGCCGGATCACCAGCGTCTATGGCGGGGCCAGAGAGTTCAACGGCCAGGTCACCAGCCGCCACATGGGCACCGACTTCGCCGGCGCGGTCGGCACCCCGGTGGTCGCGGCCGCGCGCGGAGTGGTGGGTCTGGTGGCGGATTTCTACCTGGCGGGACGGGCGGTCTATCTCGACCACGGCGCCGGTCTGGTGACCGGCTACTTCCATCTCAGTCAGTCCGCCGTGACCGCGGGCGATACCGTGCAGGCGGGCCAGCGGATCGGCTCCGTAGGCCGGAGCGGGAGAGTGACGGGTCCGCACCTGCACTGGATCATGCGCTACGGCGCGGTGTCGGTGGATCCGATGAGCCTGGTGCAGCTGGGGAGAGAGAAACCTTGAAAGCGAGGATGGTCTCCTTCGCTTCAGCGAAGGGGACCATCTTCAACCGCTACCACCCAGCTTCTCTTGCAACACGGGCTGCACTCCCTTGGGGTCCGCTTTTCCTTTGCTTCGCTTCATCACCTGGCCGACGAAGAACGCCATGAGCTTGGTCTCGCCGCCGCGGTAGCGGGTGACCTCGGAGGGATTGGCGGCGAGCACTTCATCCACCCAACCGGCCAGCGCGCCCTGGTCGCTAACCTGGACCAGGCCGAGCCGCTCGGCCACGGCCGCAGGCTCTCCGTCCGGTGAACCGGCCATCTCGGCATAGACCCGCTTCGCCGCCTGGTGGCTGAGCGTGCCGGCGCGCACCAGGCCGACCAGATTCGCGAGCCGGGCGGCGGCGACCGGGAAACCGCCGGTCTCGTTGAACGTCGCGATCACGTCGCCCATGACCCAGTTGGCGGCGGTCTTGGGCTCGACGCCCGCGGCCACCACCGACTCGAAGTAGTCGGCCAGCGGGGCCTCGCTGGTGAGCACCCGTGCGTCGTAGGCCGGAATGCCGAGCGCCAGCTCGAGGCGGCTGCGGCGGGCGTCGGGGAGCTCGGGCAGCGACGCCCGGCGCTCGGCGATCCAGGCGTCGTCCAGCACCAGCGGCGGGAGGTCGGGATCGGGGAAGTAGCGGTAGTCGTGGCTCTCTTCCTTCGACCGGAGCTGCTTCACCTGCCCGGTGCCGGCGTTGAACAGCAGGGTCACCTGCGCGATCCGCTCGCCTCGCTCCATCATCCCGATCTGGCGGGTGCGCTCCGCTTCCAGCGCCCGCTCCACGTTGGCGAACGAGTTGAGGTTCTTCACCTCGGCCTTGGTGCCCAGCTTGCTCTCGCCCGGACGCCGGATGGAGATATTGGCATCCACCCGGAGGCTTCCCTGCTCCATGCTGCACTCGCTCGCGCCGGCGTAGATCAGGATCTGGCGGAGCGTGGTGAGATAGGCCCGCGCCTCCGCGGGCGAGCGGAGATCGGGCTCGCTCACGATCTCGGCCAGGGGGACCCCGGCGCGGTTCAGATCGACGGCGGTCTTTCCGGGAAACCGGTCGTGGATCAGCTTGCCGGCATCCTCTTCGAGATGCAGCCGGGTGACGCCGACCTCGATCCGGCCCCGATCGGGCGACTCGAACGCGACCCGGCCTCCGGTGGCGAGCGGCTGGTCGAACTGGGAGATCTGATAGCCCTTCGGGAGGTCGGGATAGAAGTAGTTCTTCCGGGCGAACACGCTGGTGCCATGCACCGTGCAGCCGAGCGCGATGGCCGCCGCGGCGCCCAGGCGGACCGCTTCGGCGTTGGGAACGGGCAGCGCGCCCGGCAGACCGAGGCAGACCGGGCAGACGTTGGTGTTGGGCGGATCGCCGAAGGTGGTGCGGCAGCCGCAGAACATCTTCGTCCGGGTGCGCAGCTGGACGTGGACCTCGAGCCCGACGACCGTCTCCCACTCCATCAGCGCACCTCCGCTTCGGCCGGCACGGCGCGCTCGATGGCGGCGGTGGCGGCCAGCAGGCGCTCGTCCTCGAAGTACGGCGCCACGAGCTGGGCACCGACCGGCAGGCCCTCGCTCCGGCCGACCGGCAGGCTCACGGCGGGCAGCCCCGCGAGGCTCACCGCGCACACGAAGATGTCGGCCAGGTACATGGAGACCGGATCCTCGGTCTTCTCCCCCGCCCGGAAGGCGGGGGTCGGCGTGGTCGGCGTCAGGAGCAGATCCACACCCGACGCGAAGGCGCGGCGGAAGTCTTCGGCAATGAGGGCGCGCACCTGCTGCGCCTTCCGATAGTAAGCGTCGTAGTAGCCGGCGCTCAGCACGTAGGTGCCGACCAGGATGCGGCGCCGGACCTCGGCGCCGAAACCCTCGCCCCGCGTGGCCTGGTAGAGCGCGTGGATGTCGCCCTCGGGGCCGACCTTGCGCGGGCCGTACCGCACACCGTCGTAGCGCGCCAGGTTCGCGGCGGCCTCCGCCGGCGCCACGATGTAGTACGTCGGGACCGCGTAGGGCGAATGCGGGAGGCTCACGTCCACCAGCTCCGCGCCGAGATCCCGGACCGCTTCACGGGTGCGGCGCATCGCCGCCGCGACGCCGGCGTCGAGATCGGCGGGATAGTACTCCCGCGGCAGTCCGACCTTGAGACCCTTGAGATCGGTCCTCGGCACCGGCAGCGGCATCGGAGGCCGTTCCACGGTTGTCGAGTCGAGCGGATCGTGCCCGCTCATGACGCTCAGCACCCGGCCGGCGTCGGCCACCGTGCGGCTGAACACCGAGATGCAGTCGAGCGACGAGCCGAAGGCGACAAGACCATAGCGGCTCACCCGCCCGTAGCTCGGCTTGAGCCCCACGACGCCGCAAAAGCTCGCCGGCTGGCGGACCGACCCGCCGGTCTCGGAGCCGAGGGCGACCGGCACCGCGCCGGCCGCGACGAGGGCCGCGGATCCGCCCGACGAGCCGCCGGGCACCCGGGAGGGATCGATCGGATGCTTCACCCGGCCGAAGGCGGAGTGCTCGGTGGATGAGCCCATCGCGAACTCGTCCATGTTGGTCTTCGCCGCCATCAAGGCGCCCGCGTCGCGCAAACGGTTGACCGCGGTGGCGGTGAAGGGCGAGACGTAGCCCTCGAGGATGCGGGAGCCGCAGGTGGAGGGCTGCTCGACGGTGACGATGTTGTCCTTCAGCGCGATCGGCAGCGCGGCCAGCGATCCCGGCGCGCGCATGGCATCGACCCGTGCCGCCTCGACGTCGAGCAGCTCCTGCGACCAGTGGAGGATCGCGTTCAACGGCTCCGCCGCGGCCAGGCGTGCGCCGGTCTCCCGGGCTACGGCGGCGGCGCTCATCCTTCTTCCATCGCGCCGTGGCGCGGCACCAGGAAGAACCCGTCCTTGAACTCGGGCGCCAGCGCGGCGGGCGGCCGGGCCAGCGGCACCGGCGCGGGCACGTCTTCGCGTAGCGCGAGCTTCGCGGGGCCCGGCAGGAACGGATCGGCCATCCGGTCCGCGGGCACCTGGTCGAGCTGCGCCACGTAGTCGACGATCCGGTTGAGCTGATCCACCAGCCGGTCCAGCTCTTCCTCGCGCACCGCCAGCTCCGCCAGCTTTGCGACGTGCAGCACTTCGCCCCGCCCGATGCTCATGCGCTCTCCCATTCGCGCTCGAGGCCGGCGAAGGCCACGAGCAGCTGCTTCTCGCCCACTTCCTCGTCGTCGAAGACCACCGAGACCTTGAGATCGCGACCCGTTCCGCTGAGACCGCGGATGGTCCCGCTGCCGAACCGGCGGTGCCGCACGCGCTCGCCCTTCACGTAGCGGGGGGAGTCCTGGGACTCTTCAGCTTCGGCGGGGCCGCGGGGCGGCGGGGCGGCGGGGCGGCTTGTTCCACTTCCCTGCCACGCTGCTCCTCCGCGCGTCCACTGCCCCGCTGCCCTGCCGCCCCGCTGTCCCGCTGTCCAATCCGGCGCCCAGAGCGACGTCGTCCTCCGCTCCTCCACGATGCCCGGCGGCAGCGCCTTGAGGAAGCGCGACATGATGCCGGGGCGCAGCTCGCCGCCGCGGCGGCGGGCCCGGGCCCAGGTGAGGTAGAGCTTGTCCTTCGCCCGAGTGAGACCGACGTAGCAGAGCCGCCGCTCCTCCTCCAGCCCATCGGGCTGTTCCTCGGCGCGAGCCAGGGGAAAGAGCCCGTGCTCCATGCCGGTCAGCACCACCACGGGCCACTCCAGGCCCTTGGCGGTGTGCAGGGTCATGAGCGTCACGCCCTCTTCGCTGCCGACCACGGTCTCCGCGGCGGAGAGCAGCGCGGCCTCGGCGAGGAACCGCTCCAGCGGCGTGCCCGACTCGGGATCGTCGGGCACCTCCTCCGACCAATCCGCCGCGCTGGCGACCAGCTCGCGGACGTTCTCCCAGCGGTCGGCGCCCTCCGGTCCTTCGGCGTGAAGGAGCGCCTCGTAATCGATCCCGCGGATCAGCTGCTCCAGGACGTCGGCGGGGGCCATTTCCCCGGCGCGCTGTGTCAGACCGTCGACGAACCCCGCGAAGCCGCGGAACGCCTCCCGCACGTTGGGCCGCAGCTCAGGCACCCGGTCGGCCGCGCGCGCGGTGTCGAGCAGCGGCTTGTTCCATTGGGCCGAGGCCTGCATCAGCACCGCGAGGCTCGCCTCACCCAGCCCCCGGCGCGGCACGCCGACCGCCCGGAGAAACGCCTCGTCATCCGAGGGGTTGGCCACCAGGCGCAGGTAGGCCAGCAGGTCTTTCACCTCCCGCCGCTCGTAGAAGCTGATCGCGCCGATCAGACGGTAGGGGATCCCGGCCCGACGGAAGGCCTCCTCCAGCGCCCGGCTCTGCGAATTGGTGCGGTAGAGCACCGCCATCTCGCTGTAGCGCCAGTCGGCCGCGGCGCTGCGCCGCTCCAGCTCACGCACCACCCACTCCGCCTCGTCCCGCTCGTCGGCGGCCGCGAGCAGCGTGACGGTCTCGCCTCCCCGGCGCCGGGTGGTGAGCGTCTTCCCGATCCGGCCGGCGTTTTCGGCGATCACGCCGTTGGCCGCGTCGAGCACGATCTGGGTCGAGCGATAGTTCTCCTCCAGACGCACCAGCTTCGCGCCGGGGAAGTCACGGAGGAAGTCCTGCATGTTGCGGACGTCGGCGCCGCGCCAGCCATAGATCGACTGATCGTCGTCACCCACCGCGCAGATGTTTCCCTGCGCGCCGAGCAGCTTGACCAGCTGATACTGGGCCCGGTTGGTGTCCTGGAACTCATCGACCAGGATGAAGCTGAACTTCGCCTGATAGACCTTGAGCCGGTCGGGATGCTCCCGGAACAGGGTCAGCGGGTGCAGCATCAGGTCGTCGAAATCCATCGCGTTCGCGGCCTTGAGCGCCGGTCCCATGGCCTGGTAGACGTCCGCCGCCACCGCCGCGAGCCGGTCGAACGGCGCGCCGGCGGCCAGCTCCGACGGCGGGACCATCCGGTTCTTCGCCGCCGAGATGAGGGACTGCACCGCGCGGGGCGGGAACAGCTTGGTCGAATGACCCGCCCGCTCCATCAGCCGCTTGATCAGGCCGAGCCGGTCGTCCTCATCGTAGATGGTGAACCGCCGGGTGAAGCCCAGCAGCTCGGCCTCCCGCCGCAGCAGCCGGGCCGAGAGCGAATGGAACGTCCCGATCCACAGGCCGGACGGATCCCGGCCCAGCAGCCGCCCGATCCGCTGCTTCATCTCGCCGGCGGCCTTGTTGGTGAACGTGACGGCGAAGATGCGGTCGGGCGGGACGCCGTGCCGGTCGATCAGCGCGGCGATCCGGGTGGTGAGCACCCGGGTCTTGCCCGAGCCGGCGCCGGCCAGCACCAGCAGGGGGCCATGCACGTGCTCGACCGCTTCCTGCTGGGCGGGATTGAGGGCGACCGGCAGCTCCGCGGAAGTCTCGATCATCCGGCCTGATCGGCCAGCGGAATGCGCATCAGAAAACAGGCTCCCTTATCCGAGGGCTCGAGCCCCAGCGCGCCGCCATGGGCATCTTCGACGACCCGGCGGGAGAGGGCGAGGCCGATCCCCCATCCACCGCGCTTGGTGGTGATGCCGGGCTCGAACAGCGTGCGCCGGATCTCCTTGGCGATGCCCGGGCCGTCGTCGATCACCCGGATCTCACCCATGCCTTCGCTCGCGCCGACTCGCAGAATAATCGTGCCACTGCGTCCCTGCAGCGCGTCGATCGCGTTCTTCACCATCGACTCGAGCGCCCACTCCAAGAGCACCGGATCGCCGACCACGGTCGGCCCCACGCCGGGCGCTTCCAGCTTGAGCTCGATGGGATTCGCGCGACGCGGCAGCCGGGGACGGAAGTAGCCGCCGACCCGGTCGGCCAGCGCGCCGAGGCCGATCGGCTCGCGCTTCGCGGGGTTGCCGATGCGCTCGAAGCGGCGGGCCACGCGGTCGAGCCGCTCGGCATCGGCGGCCAGGTGGTCGGCGAGATCGGGCGGCGGTGTGGGCCGGGAGCGCACCCGCTCGATCCAGCCCTGGAGACTGGTGAGAGGTGTCCCCATCTGGTGTGCCGCCTCCCGGGCCATCGCCACCCAGAGCCGGTCGCGCTGCGCCGACATGGCGCTCCGGTACGCGAAGATCGCCACCGCGACCATGACGGCGATGGTGAGCGCCTGGAGCAGCGCGAGCGCGGTGATGTTGCGCTGCGCGGGCAGCGGCCCGTAGTGCACCGTTCCGATCTCATCGACGATCGGCGGGTTCTGCCGGTCCAGCCGCCGGACGTAGTCCCGCACCCGGGGATCGTCCAGCGGCGCGTCGAACGGCAGGTTCGCGGCGGCGGTCACCCGGCCGGTGCGGTCGGTGATGACGAGGGGCAGGCCGAGGGCCCGCACCTCTTCGCCCAGGCGCAGCAGCGCCTCCGCCTCGGAGCCGGGATCGGGATCGTTGAGCCCGCCGAACACCCCGGAGTAGAGCCGGCTGGTCGCGGTCGCGTCGTCCTTGAAGTGGCGGATGATCAGGAGGCCCGTGCCGAGGCTGAGTCCCGACAGCACGGCCACGAGAAGGACCGCAGCCGTGGGGGCGGCGCGCCGGAGGCGCTCCTTAGGTGGTCGGAGCCAGACGGTTGACACCGAGGTACGGCACCAGCGCCTCCGGCACCCGCACCGATCCGTCGGCCGCCTGGTTGTTCTCGAGGAGCGCCACGATGGTGCGCGGGAAGGCGACACCGGACGCGTTCAGTGTGTGGACGAACTCCGGCTTCCCCCGGGGCTCGGGCCGGAAGCGGATGTTCGCCCGCCGGGCCTGAAAATCGGTGAACGTGCTGGAGCTCGAGGCCTCGAGCCAGGTCCCTACCCCGGCGGCCCAGACTTCGAGATCGAAGGTGCGGGCGGCGGAGAAGCCGGTGTCGCCGGCCGCGAGCTCAACCACGCGGTACGGGATCTCCAGCCGCTGGAGCACGGTCTCCGCGTGTCCCGTCATCCGCTCGTGCTCCGCGGCGGAGTCCTCCGGGCGGGAGAAGCGCACCAGCTCGACCTTGTCGAACTGATGGACCCGGATGAGCCCGCGGGTATCCTTGCCGTGGGCCCCCGCCTCGCGGCGGAAGCAGGGCGTGAAGGCGACGTACCCGCGCGGGAGATCGGTGGCCTCGAGGATGTCGTCCCGGTGGAGGTTGGTGATCGGCACCTCCGCCGTCGGGATCAGGAAGAGATCGTCAACCCGGGTGCCGTACAGGTCGTCCTCGAACTTCGGCAGCTGCCCGGTGCCGGTTAGCGTCGTGCGGTTCACGAGGTAAGGCGGCGCGATCTCGACGTACCCGTGCTCCCGGGAGTGCAGGTCGAGCATGAAGCCGGCGAGCGCGCGCACCAGCCGGGCGCCGGTGCCGCGGAACACCGGGAACCCGGAGCCGGTCAGCTTGGCGCCGGCGGGCAGGTCGAACAGGCCCAGGCCGGCGTCGAGCTCCCAGTGCGGCTTGGGCTGGAAGTCGAAGCGGGGTGGCTCGCCCCAGCTGCGGACGATCCGGTTGGCCGACGCGTCGCCGTCGGGAATGCCGTCGGCGGGAAAGTTCGGCAGGGTGAGCGCGCGGCTTTCCAGCTCGCCCTCCACCTCGCGGAGCCGCGGCTCCAGCGCCTTCACTTCCTCGCCCGAGGCCTTGAGCTTGGCCATCAGCTCGTCGGCGGGCTGCTTGGCCTTCTTGAACCGGGCGACCTCCTCGCTCGCGGCGTTCCGCTCGGCCTTGAGCGCCTCGACCCGCACCAGGAGGTCGCGGCGCTCGCGGTCGAGCCGGAGCAGCGCATCGACCGACTCGGCCACCGATGGATCGCGGCGGCGAAGCAGGCTGGCGCGACTGCCCTCGGGATCCTGGCGCAGGCGCTTGAGGTCGATCACGAGTTGGTCAGCGGTCGGGGAAGCCGGGCTCGAGGCCGCGGTAGCCGCAATTGTTGTTGGAGAGCCGCTTCAGCGCGAGCGAGTTGTCCGCCAGACTGATGATTTCAATCTTGGCGTACTGTGGCACCCCGATGTTGCAGATCACCCGGGACCGGATGATGTAGCGCTCACCCAGCGCGACGGGCACCGCTTCCTCGGTGACGTAGCCGTTGCTGGGGGCGACGAGGATGGCGTCGAAGGCCTCATCCACCCGCATCACGCCCGGCTCCACCCCCGACGTAGAGGTGATGCCGAGGACGGCGCGAGGCAGGATGACGCTGGCCCCCGTCTCGGGCGGGCCCTGGATGTCGTAGGCGAAATCGAAGTCGGCGGTCACATCGGTCCGCACGTCGCCCAGCGACACCGAAAAGCCGCTCGGCGTGGTGATCGGCGTGTCGGTGAGCGAGCCGATCGTCACCGTATCGACCTTATTCGACTGGGTCGGATCGGGGAGATTGTCGTCGTCGCCACACGCCGCAACGGCGCACAGCGCGAGGAGGGCAGCGAGCCTGCGGATGGCAGCCATAGGGAGAGAAGGTTAAGAGCGGATTCGAGTCGGGTCAACTACGTATCGTTTCTTGACTTCGCCTGTGGTGACTTCTACGTTGCGCTCACCTTTTCCCCCGGCGACGGAGCGCGATGAATGACCGGTCTGGGCGATGTCATGCGCGGCCTCGCGGCGCGCGACGGCGTGCAGGCCGCGCTGCTGCTGAGCGGCGAAGGACTGCCGATCGAGTACGCGGCCGGCGGTCCGTTCGAACCCGAGACCGTCGCGGCGCTGGCCGCCACGATGGCGCAGTACGCCGGCCGTCTCGGTGAAGGAGCCGCGCGCGGGCAGCTGGTGACCGCGGTCCTCGATTTCGCCGGTGGGCTGGTCGTGCTGGCGCGGGCCGGATCGGAGGACTGGATCGCGATTCTCGCGCGGCCCGAAGCCGATATCGGCCCCCTGCTCTACGACCTGCGGCACCATCGCTCGGCCCTCGCGGAGCTGCTGTGAGGTGGGCCGTCCTGCTGGCCGGCGGGTCGGGCTCCCGCTTCTGGCCGCTCAGCACCCCGGACAATCCCAAACAGCTGCTGCCGCTCGCCGGGAGCAGCTCCAGCGCGGAAGACGCCGTCGAGCGGCTGACCGGGCTGGTCCCCCGCGAGCGCATCCTGGTCGTCGCCGGCAGCGGGCTCGCCGGCCGGCTCCAAGAGAAGCTCAAGCTGTCGGCCGGCAACATGCTGGTGGAGCCGCGAGCGGCCTCCACCGCCCCGGCGCTGATCTGGGCGACCTGGGAAGCCCAGCGGCGCGACCCCGACGCCGAGGTGCTCTCGCTGCACGCCGACTGGGCCGTCGGCGACCCGGTCGCCTTTCGGCGGACCGCGGACCTGGCGCTCAGCACGGCCCGGCGCCACGATCGGCTGGTCACGGTCGGGATGGTGCCGTCGCGACCCGAAACCGGTTACGGGTACATCGTGCCGGGACCGCCGCTCGATGAAACCGCGCGCAGCGTGGCGCGCTTCTCGGAGAAGCCCGACGCGGCCACCGCGCTCGATCTCATGGCGGCCGGCGCGCTGTGGAACTCCGGGCTCTTCGCCTGGACCGCGCGCCGGCTGCTGGAGGAGGTCAGGGCCCACCTGCCGGCTGTCGCCGCCCGGCTCACCGCACTGGCCGACGGCGGCATCGATCGGTTCTTCGAAGGGCTGGACCCCATCTCGATCGACGTCGGCGTGCTGGAGCGGAGCCAGGCCGTCGCCGTAGTCCGTGGCGAATTCGCCTGGGACGACGTGGGCACCTGGCAGGCGCTGGCCCGGGTGCGCCCCAAGGATCCCAACGGCAACGTGGTGGTGGGCGACGCGGTCCTGCACGAGAGCCAGGACTGCGTCGTCTGGTCGGACGGCAACCCGATCGTGCTCTACGGCGTCCAGGAGCTGGTCGTGGTCCAGGCCAATGGCCGCACGCTGGTCATGCCCACGTCGCTCGCAGCCTCGATGAAGCACCTGCTCGACGCCCTTCCCGCCGAGGTGAGGCAGACGGAACCGTGACCTCGCTCTATCTGCTGGAACCCGACCCCGCCGGTCCCGCCTGGGCGCCGTTCGCCGGGGTGCGCCCGATCGCGGAGCTGCGGGCGGGACTCTGGCGGATCCGCGAGCGGTGGGAAGGCGCTCTCCAGCGGGACACCACCGCGATCCTGGGCGCGCACGTCGTCGGATTCAGCGAGTTCGACGAGCCGCCGGCCCGCGCGCCGATGCCGATCGAAGGACCCGCGATCATCGTCGCGTCCTGGTTCGCGCCGTCCGGCGCCCCGATCGAATCGACCGCGCCGGTGCGACGGCTGACTCACGCCGGCGCCACTGTCGGCTGGGTGGTTCCCGCCGGAGAGCATTGGGGGCGTCCCACCGATGACGGCCCGGGGCTCGAGGTCGATGGCGTGCTGCTGCGCGGCGCCTACGACCTGGTGACCGCGCTGGAGCGGCTGCTGCCGGCGGACTGCGCCGATTTCCGTGCCGCGCCCTCCGCGGGTGTGCCCGAGGGCAGCATCGTCCTGGGCGATCCGGCCGACGTCATCAGCCTGCGCGCGACGGTCGAGCCCGGCGTGGTGTTCGACGTCAGGGGCGGTCCGGTGGTGATCGAGGAAGGCGCCGAAGTGCGGAGCGGCACCCGGCTGGAAGGGCCGGTGTACGTCGGCAGCGGGACCCGCCTGCTCGGCGGCTTCATCCGGGCATCGGTGTTCGGGCCCGAGTGCCGGGTGCGCGGCGAAGTGGCGGCCAGCGTGTTCCTCGGCTACGGGAACAAGGCGCACGACGGGTTCATCGGCCACAGCGTGGTGGGGCACTGGGTCAACCTCGGCGCGGGCACCACCACCTCGAACCTGAAGAACACCTACGGCCCGGTGCGGCTCGAGGTCGATGGCACCCGGATCGAGACCGGGCGCTCCAACCTGGGCACGCTCTTCGGCGATCACGCCAAGACCGCGATCGGGACGATGCTCCAGACCGGGTCGGTGGTGGGCGCCGGCGCGAACGTCTTCGGCACACCGGTGCCGCCCAAGTACGTCCCAGCGTTCGCCTGGGGCTGCGAGGGCGGGCGGCTCAGCGAGGAGGGATTTCTCACCGTGGCCCGGCGGGTGCTGGCGCGCCGGCAGGTGGAGTGGTCCGACATCAGGCAGGAATCGCTGCGGCGGACCTACGGCAGGAGCCGGGGCGGATGACGTCGCTGTACGTGCTGGGTTCGGGCTCGCGGGGCAACTGCGTGGCGGTGGAGTATCAGGGCTCTACCATTCTGATCGACGCCGGCTTCAGCCCGCGGGAAATCGAGCGCCGCGCGGAGACTACCGGCTTGTCCCTGGCCGGGGTCAACGCCATCGTGCTCACGCACGAGCACGGCGATCACACCCGCGGCGCGGGGCGGCTGGCCCGCCGGCTCGGCGTCCCGGTGTTCACCGCCCCGGGCACCTGGACCAGCCTGGCGCACCGGATGCGCCACGCCGAGCACCGCCCGCTGGGCCTCTGCGTTCGGGCCGAGATCGGACCGTTCGTCGTCACCGCCTGCCCCACGAGCCACGATGCCGCCGAGCCGCTGGCGCTCGCGGTGGAAACGGGCGACGGCAGCCGGGTCGGCGTCGCCTACGACCTCGGCCGCCCCACGGTCGCGGTGCGCTATCTGCTGCGGAACCTCTCCGCCATCGTGCTGGAGGCGAACCACGACGACGTGCTGCTCCGGACCAGCAGCTACCCGCCGGTGGTGCAACAGCGCATCGCCGGCTCGAACGGCCATCTCTCCAATCGCGCCGCCGCCGCGCTGCTCGCCGAGCTGCACCACCCCGGCCTCGGAGTGGTGGTGCTGGCCCACCTGAGCAAGCAGTGCAACACCGCCGCCGATGCTCGCACCACGGTCGGCACGGCGCTGCGGCGGGCGGGATTCGGCGGGAGCCTGCATGTGGCGGAGCAGGATGAGCCGCTGGGGCCGCTGACGGTGACGCCCGCAGGGACGCAGCTGAGGCTGGCGCTCTAGACAGACGGGTGATCAAGCCGGTTCGTCGTTCGGATCCGGGGGCACCTGCACCGAGTCGGGCCGCGGCGTGGGCGGGCCGACGAGATCGAAGGTCACGGGCTCGGTGAGGTCGCCGCCGGAGAGGGTCAGGCGCTTGCCCTTCACCTTCAGCCGGTAGTTGACCCACTCCCCGCCGAGGGCGAGGGCGAGGCTGTCGCCCACGATGCGCCAGCGCACGGTTTCGGCGCCGTAGCTGGCGCTGCTGTCGTTGCGGACGATGACGGTGCGGGGGCCCTGTTTCTTGCTCCCCTGCTTGAGATCGAACTTCCAAGTGCCGAGGATCGGCGCGTGCTGCGCGGCGGCAGCGGTCGGCAGCAGGAACAGTGCCCCTGCCAGGATCCAGCTCAACTTCACATGTCCCCCACGAAAGACGTACCGGATGGTGGAACGGGTGGCCGCCAGAGTCTAAACGCGGGTCCCATGCCAACCAAGCGGAGACGGCTATTGCGTGCGGACAATCTCGATCCGGGTGCCCGACCTTGCGCCCTGGATCGGACGGGTGGATCCGTAGCCCACGGCGGCCAGCTGCATGGGCGAGCTGCCGGCCGCGACCAGCGCGGCTTTCACCGCGACCGCCCGCTGCACCGAGAGAGCCTGGTCCGCGGCGGCATTCTTTCCATCCACGTGCCCCTCGATCAGGAACTGCCCCTGCATCCGCGCCAGAGCGCCCGCGATCTGGCCGATCAGCACGCCGGACGATGGCTCCAGGGTCGCAGTCCCTTCGGCGAACCGCAGGCCACGGAACACCGCGCGGCCTTCGGCGAGCGCCGCGGCGACGTCCGCCGGATCCTTGGGGTCCGAAGCCGCGCCTAGTGACCGACCCACCCCCTCGACGCTCTCGCTCGCCGCGCCGGTGACGGCGCCGGTCCCCGACTTCACCACCTCGCTCCCCGCATCCAGCGTGGTCCCGACGACGTCGCCCGCGGCGTCGGCCACGTGGGTCGAGGTGCTGACCGCGACCTCGCTCGCCTTGCGCTTGGCCTGACCGGTGATCCGTTCGACGAACTGTTTGCCGGTGCGAACGCCGGTATCGACCGGCGGCACGGCGGCAGCCGGCGGTGCGGGAGTGGTGGGATAGGACGCCGGCTGGGGATACGTGGGATCAGCGGCCGTCGGGCCCTGTGGAGCATACGGATCGGGCGACGGATACCCAGCGGGCTGCGGATACCCTACGGGCTGCGGGGATCCAGCTGGCTGCGGATTCGCGGGCGGCGGCGTATAGGACACCGGTGGCGGCGTTCCGCCCGCCATCGCAACTTCGACCTGCTGCTGGGCGATCACCCCGGGAACGATCTGATTGGGCTTGAGATGTCGGGCGGGATAGGTGGCGACGACCGTCGCCGTCACCGCGCTCGGCGTGCGGGCGCAGAGGAACCGCTTGAACTCATCCTTCCAGGCGAAGGCGTCGGGGGCGGCCGAGGTGAAGCTCAGCTCGAAATCCCATCCGCTCACCTGCTTCCCGTCGGGCCGCATCGGCGCCGCCCCGGACGGGCCCAGCGCCACGACTTCGATCGCGGCGCACTGGCCCACCGCGAGCGGGTTGGCCATCGAGCGCATGGCGATACGCCACTGGGCCTCCGCGTCCCCGGGGAACAGCACCGACGCCAGGGCGACGCAACCACCGAGGAGCTTCAAGAAAACTGCAGGCGATCGAGCGTACATGGGCTCTCCTTCGGGATGCCCGGGCGATGGATGTGCGGTCACCAGCAGGAGCCGCTGTTCGCGACCGTGCCCGCGCTCGAGCAGTAGCGGAGCGGCAGGGCGTTGCTCTGGGTGTTACCCCGGACGACATAGACTTTCGTCTGCTCCAGGAAGTACTGGTCCCGGGTGTAACCGGCTGCCTGGACCGACGGCGCGTAGGCCGCCACGAAGCGCTCATCCTGGGAGTGCGGCGTGGCGTCGAAGGTCCGCTCGACGTACTCCACGCCCCCATCGCCAGGCTTGATCCGGCCGAAGCGGAAGAAGAAGACCACCCGCTGATCGTTCTGGTACGTTCCCGCCAGGCCGTTGCCGCGGATGCCCACCGACTGGCCGGCGATGACGCCCTGCTGCTGCACGATCGAATGGAGCTGGAGCGCCGTCGGGTGGATCCGGAACGGCAGAGCGTTGCTGTACTCGTTCCGGCAGTTCATCACGTAGACGTAGCTGTTGTAACTCGGCGCGCCGACATACTTGAACCCTGGGTTGCTGATGACCGGGACGCGGAAGTAGATGGCATCGTGGATCACCGGATACTTCTCACTCGGCCGCCGGTCCTCCGGCGTCGTGGGATAGTATGGCGCCGCCTCCACCGCGGGCTGGATCGCATCCCAGTGCACCAGCACGCGGTAGGGGCACTGGGCCAAGCTCGCCGGCGCGGACCCCGAGAGGTGGATCACCCGCCCCTCGGCGTCAGTCCTGGCGCCCTCATCGATGTTGAAATCGACCACCCGCAACACCGGCGACGGAAGATTCGGCGCGGCGAATCCGCCGAGCCGCATCTCGACCGCGCCCTGAGCCGGCAGAATGGGCGGCCGCGCCAGCCAGGCGAGACCGCAGAGGACGGCAACGGATCGCAACAGCCCGGTCATCGCGGCTTCCGGGCTGCTTCGGTGAGATCGGGAGCTTCCTCCTGCTGCCCAACCGTGCCGGTCGAGTACTGGGCCATGAGGCAGGTCTGGTAGCGGGCCATATCCACCTTCTTCATCAACTTCTGCTGCCGCTTCATCTCGTCTTTCGTCGGCTGACGGGCCTCGCCGCCGGTCGGACTGTTCAGCTGGGCCAGCTCTTCCGGGGTGAGACCCATGCACGCGGCGGTGCCCTCGGGCATGGCCATACCGCCCATACCGCCCATACCGGCCATGCCGGCCATCGGCATCGCGGCGCCGGGAGCCATGGCGCCGGCCAGGCCCGCGGCGCCGGGAAGCCCTGGCATGCCGCCACCGGCACCCAGCGCACCTGTGCCCATCGCGCCGGCGCCCATCGCGCCGCCGAGGCCGGGCGGCATACAGGTCTGCCCGGTCGCCGCACCGGCCGCGCCTTTCGCCGCGTCACCGACGCTCTCACTCGACGCGGCGTCGATCGCGCCCGCGATGGCCTGTCCGCCGGGCACCATGTTGCAGGCCACGGTCTTGGCCACCTGCTGCACGGTCTTGTCGCCCACGAACTTCTTGGCCTTGCCGAAGAGACCGCCCTTCTTCTTCGCGGTGTCCTGCGGCGTCGAATCGGCGGGCGGCGCCGCCTCCTCGACGGTCGCCGCGGCGGCTGGCGCCGCGGATTGCGCCCGGGTGGCGCTCGCCGCCAGGACCGACGTCGCCACCCAGACCAGCAGGGTCGTTCCGCAGGTGCGTGTCATCGGGCCATCCCCTCTCTCGCTCGGCGCCGGTGCGCCGGGTCAGTGCAAGGTTGTGTTGTCGCGGTGGTGTTCCCTGAGTGCGAACCGACGATACCCGCCGGCCGCGAAACGGCCGTCAATCGGTCCGTCAAATGGGTCTGCCGCATCGGCTTGACGTTGGGAACCGCCGGCGGTCGGCGGGACGCAAAACGACGACGCCCCGGCGCGAGCCGGAGCGTCGTCGTAGCGAGGGACCAGCGGACGTCAGCGTCCCACAGGGAATCCGAAGCCAAAGGCGAGCTGCACGTCGTTCTGGGTGCGGCTCTCCTCCTCGAGGCCGATGTCTTCCACCCGCGCCCCGTAGATATAGTCCTCGGCCGCGACGTAGAAGCTGAGCATGCTGCCCAGCCGGAAGCCGACCGTCGCTCCGACCACACCGCCGATGTCGGTCCGGTCCTCAGCCTGCTCGAACGCCTCTCCGCCGCGGCGGATCAGGCTGGCGCCGCCGTTCAGGGTCAGCCAGACGGGGCTGGTCATGGGAATCGCGTGGAAGGACGCGCGCAGCGTGCCCAGCAGCAGGTTGGCGTCGGTTTCGGCTTCGGTCCCGTCGAACCGGAAGCGGAGGTTGCTCGGGACGTAGGTGACGGAAGTCTCGATGCCGAAACGCGGGCTCACCGTCACCCCGAGGCGGCCGCCGACCGAGAGCGCGACTTCCTGCTTGAACTCCTGGCCTTCCGCCGCCTTCACCAGCTCGCTCGTGGGGATGTAGACGCCGATGGTCGGGGACAGCGAGAGGCGCTGGGCCGCCGCGGGCTGGGCGCCGAGGACCAGCGCGGCGAACGCAGTCAGAACGCCGGGAACCACTGCAAAGCGAGCGAACATGGTCAGGCTCCGTGCCCTCGGGGGCGCTTGGGTGTGTGGTGGTCTTGTCAGTCAGACGCCGGGTTCCGGAGTTCCTTCTCAATGCGTCACGGGGGATCCGCTTGCTCCCTCTTCGAGCCGCCGCCATGTTGCCGGGGTTCTCAGTGACGATTTCCGATGGGGCGCCGGAGATGGAACCAATTTGCGAGCGAGCTCGCAGCCGGCTGTCAATCCAGGCGTCAACTCGTTGTCACCCCTGCCCTTCTGGGCACCCACCACATGCTGCTTAGAACCCTGGGCGAGCTCCGCCTCGAAGGCGGGTCGGGCGACCTCTCCGGCCGGCGCAAGGACCTCGCGCTGCTGGCCTACCTGGCGCGCAAGGCGCCGGTGGCGGTGTCCCGCGCCGAGCTCGCCAGCCTGCTCTGGGAGGACCGCGATGAGGCCCGCGGCCGCCAGTCGCTCCGCCAGGCGCTGCTGGGTCTGCGGCGCGTGGTAGGCGACGGCCTAGCCGCCGATCCCGATCAGGCGAGGCTGGAACCGGGGACGGTCGGGCTGGACGTGAAGGAGTTCGAGCGCGCCGTCGCCGAGGGCCGCATGGCCGACGCGGTCGGATGGTGGAACGGCGAGTTCCTCCCCGGCCTGGAAGAAGGCGGCGGAGAAGCGCTGCGGATCTGGCTGGAGGTGGAGCGGGAGGGACTGCGGCGTGCGCTGGCCCTCGCGCTCGACCGGCTGTCCTCCGACTCCGCTAAGGCGGCCGACTGGGACCACGCCGTGGAATGGAGCGAGCGGTGGACCCGGTTCCTCCCCGGCGACGAGCGCGGGCACATCCGGCTGGTCGAGACGCTCTCTCTGGCGGGGAGACCGTCGGAGGCGCAGGTCCGGCACTCGGCGTTCCTGGCCCGGCTCCGCTCGGAGCTGGAGCGCGAGCCTTCCGCGGAACTGACCGCGCTGGGCCGGCGGCTGGAGCGGGAGGCGGCACGCAGCTCGACTCCCCATCGCCCGGGATCGGCAGCCCTGTTCACGCCCGACCTGGTGGGCCGTGGGGCCGCCCTGGCGGAGCTGGCGGCGGGTTGGGACGCCGCGCGCTCGGGTCACGCAGTCACCGTCGTGGTGGAAGGTGAGCTCGGCATCGGCAAGAGCCGGCTGGCCGAGGAGTTTCTCCGGCGACAGGAACCGGTGGGTGTCGCGGTCGTCGTCTCCGTCTCGGCCGCTGCCGCGGGCAGCGGGTCCGACGCCTTGGCCGCGGCGGTGCTCGGCGGACTGGCCGCGGCCCCGGGTCTGGGAGCCGCCGCGCCCGAGACGCTGAGCGCGATCGCCGCGCGCGTGCCCGCCGTCCGGCAGCGATTCTCCAACCTTCCCGCGCCGGGCAGCGACGTATCGCTGTCGGCCGCGGCGGTGGAAGCGCTGGCCGCGGTCGTGGAAGAGCGGGCCGTGGTGCTGTTCGTCGACGATCTCGAGCGATCGACGGTTGAGGGGCTGGCGTTTCTGGCCGCGCTGGCCCGGGCCCGCGTGCCGTCGGTGCTGACGATCCTGGCGGCCGCGGAGGATGAGGGAGCAGCGGCCGGGATCGCGGCCGCCGCCGGCTCACGCCCTCGAAGACTCAAGCTTCCCCCGCTCACACCCGCTGAGGTCGAGTCCCTGGTGGCCTCGATGCTGGTGCTGCCCGCTACGGAGCGGCACGCCCTCGCGACACGGATCCACGAGGAGGCGGGCGGCAACCCGCTCTACTGCATCGAGCTGATCGCCGCATTGGTGGACGAAGGTGCGCTCGTGGTCGGCGAGCGAGGCACCTGGACCCTGTCCCACCCGGAGCGATGGTCGGCGCCGCTCTCCGGGAACCTCCGCACGATGATCGCGCGCCGCACGGCCGGACTCGCTGAAGAGGCGCACATTGTCGCCGAGACGGTGGCGCGTCTGGGGCCATCGGCCGACGAGGCGGCGCTGCGCGAGGCGGCGGGGCTGTCCTCCGAGCGCTTCGACGCGGGACGGGAGGAGCTGCTGGGCCGGCGCCTGCTCCGCACCGCCGCGCCACCGGACCGGGGCTATCAGTTCCACCACCAGCTGGTGCGGCGCGCCGTGCTGGAGGATGCGGGCCGGCGCCAGCGAACGGCCAAGGAAACCCGGGGTGCCGCGGCGCGCGGCAAACGCCGCCGACTGCTCGCGCTCGGGGCGGTGGCCGCCTTGGCCATATCGGTAGGCGGTGTTGTCGCGATCCGCCAACTCACCGTGAAACCGCAGCTCACCGCCGCGGACCGCCGCCAGTTCGTGATCGCGCCCGTAGAGCTGCCCCCCGCCTCGTCCCCGCAGGACTCGGCGGCCGCGCGCGCGTTCGTCGCCGCGCTGGAGCGCGCGCTGTCCGGCCGGGCCGTGTCGCCGCAGGCGGTGGCTGGACATCTCGCCCGGATGCGGCGGACGGACACGACCGCGATGGGGAACCGGGCCACCGCCCGCGATGTGGCCATTCGGGCCGGCGCCCGTCTGCTGGTGGTGCCGGCGCTCTCGCACAGCGCCAACCGCCTGTCGCTGGGATACCGGCTGGAGAACACGCTCAGCGGCGAAACCGTCCTGGGCCGCGAACGGGAGATGCCGCCGGATGCGTCGCCCTCGGGCCCCGCCCTCTCGCTGGCGGGATCGGTGGCCCGCGACGCGGCGACCGCGTCCCGCCAGGTGCCGCCGCTCGACCCCCTGCCGAACGTCACCACTTCCTCCATCGAGGCGCTTCGGGCCTACGCGGCCGGCAACAGGAACCTCAACACCGAGGGAGGGGCGGGGGTGACGATGATGCGGCGCGCGGTCGCGCTCGACAGCACCTTCGCCAGCGCGCAGGCGATGCTGGCCTATCTGCTCTGGTTCGACTTCGACCAGCGCGCCGCCGAACGACACGCCATCGCCGCGCTGCGGTCGCTCAACGGCCTCGGCCGCCCCGAGAGTCTGAAAACTCGGCTCAGAATCGCGAATGCGGTGGAGGACTGGCCGACCGCCGTGGACTGCGCCCGGGCGTTCATCGAGCTGGATCCCAGAAGTGCCCACGCCTGGGGCGACCTCGGCCAGCTCCTGTACTTCAATCGCCAGTACACCGCGGCGATCGCGGCTTATGACAGTGCACGGGCGCTGAGCCCGGCATCCCAGTCGATCTTCAACCTGATCAACCGGGCGACCGTGGTCGCGCGGGTGAACCGCTTCGAGGAGGCGGTGGCGGACTACGAGGCCGGCTTCAGGATCGACTCCGCGATGCTGCGGCAGCCGTTCGTCAATCATGAGTACGGCGTGGCACTCTACCGATTGGGACGCGAGGCGGATGCGCGGGCCGCCTACCGCGCCAGGCTTGCGGGTACGCCGTCCGACCGGGCCGGCGCGTTCCGCTCGCTGGCCCTGATGGAGGCGCACGGCGGCAGGTTCGAGCGTGCGGCCGGGCTGTTGGACGACGCCGTGGCAGGCAGCACCGCCGCGGACGACACGCTGGAGGCGGCCATCGGGCAGATGCTGCGGGCCGAGGTGGCCCTGACCCGAGGAGACACCGCGGCGGCAGCCGGAGCGCTGACCTCCGCCGAACAGCTCGCCCAGGCGAAGCCGCTTCCCTACGAGATCGTCTCCCGCACGGTCAAGCTGCTGGCGCGCGCGAACGCCGTCCAGCGGGCCGCCTCGCTCCTGCAACTACTCCAGGAGCAGACCAAGGCGGTCTCACTCCAGGCGCGGGCCCGGCTCCTCGTCGCCCGGGGCGAGGTGCTGCTGGCTCAGGGCCGCACCCGCGAGGGGCGCCGCGATCTCGATCAGGCGCTCGCGCTCGATCCGATTCCCGAGACGATGGAATCAGGAGCGTACGCCGCCGGCAGGACCGGCGACTGGACGCTCGCGGCGCAGCGATACGATTCTCTGGCCGCGTCGGGCGCGATCGACTGGGACGGCCACATGGCCCTCGAGCTGGGTCGCTACCAGGCGGGCCGCGCGTGGGAGCAGGCCGGCCGCGGGGACCGTGCCCGGGAGAGGTACCAGCAGTTCCTGGACGGGTGGCCGGCCTCGACCGCGGATTCCACCCTGCCCGCGCTCCTCGACGCGAGGTACCGCGTCGGCGGTCCGCCCGGCGATATTGCCGGTCCATGAACCCCGCCGCCGACCTTGGGGACCTGATCCAACGGGCGGACAGCGCCGACCCGGCCGCGACCGAGCAACTGTTCGCGATGCTGTACCACGAGCTGCACGGCCTCGCCGAGCACCATCTCCGGCGGGGCGGCGCCGGCATCTCGCTCGGGGCGACCACCCTGCTCCACGAAGCCTATCTCAACATCTCCGGCCGGGAGGGCGTCTCGTTCCCCGACCGTAGCCGGTTCCTGGCCTACGCGTCGCGCGCGATGCGCGGACTGGTGGTCGACTACGCCCGCCGCCGAAGCGCGCGGAAGCGGGGCCGCGAGTTCGAGATCACGCTGGCCGGGGACGAGCCCGGACCCGCGGTGGCGGATGGCGAGGAGCTGGGACGGTTGAGCGAGGCGCTGGACGAGCTGGCAGGGCTGGATCGGGACCTGGCCCAGCTGGTGGACCTTCACTTCTTCTGCGGATTCTCCCTCACCGAGATCGCCAAGCTCCGCGCCGTATCAGAGCGCACGGTACAGCGGGACTGGCGCAAGGCGCGGATCCTCCTCCATCACCGGATCGCGGGCGAGGACGAAGCCCCTAGCCCCTGAAGCACCGCGTGCCGCCTCGCGAGTCCGGGGATGCTCGTCGCCGGCCCCGGTCCGCGAGCGCGCGCAGCGCGGCGGCCAGCGCCACCTCAGCCCCCGTCGTCTCCCCCTTGGCCAACAATGCCCGGCCCTCGATCAGCCGTGCCTCACCGACCCGCGCGCTGCGGGTCTCGGTCAGCGAATCCAGCGCCGCGATCTCGCGGGCCTCGCGCGCGAGCCGCAGCGCGGAGTCGGGCAGGCCGAGCGCCAGCGCAGTTTCCGACGCCAGGATCATCATCGGGCGGAGCCGATCCTTGCGCTTCTCCTCCAGCTTTCGATTCACCCGCAGCGCTTCGGCGAAGCTCGCGTGGGCGCGCGCCGTGTCGCCCGAGGCGAGGGCGATCCAGCCGGCCAGCACCCGGCTGTCCGGCACCTCGTCGTCGGTGTTGCGCACCCGGTCGAAGCCCTCGGCGATCCGAGCGAAGGTCGCGGCGGTGCGCCGGGCCTCGTCGACCCGGCCGAGCTTCGCCTGGGCCCGGGCCAACCCGAACGCTCCCCTGCCCTGCCAGTACCGGTTGGTGTCATCCACCGCCTGGGTAAAGAGCTGGCGGAAGTACTTCTCCGCGGAATCGGCGAGCCCCTGCGCCAGGGCGGTCTCGGCGTAATGCACCAGCGGCTGCTGGTGGATGTAGCCGTGCGGGCCCTCCGCGCTCACCAGCAGCGCCGCGTGGAGGTCGCGCTCGGCCTCCCGGGTCTCACCCAGACTGACCAGCGTGAGCGCGCGGTTGTGCTGTGCGATGCTGCGGTTGAGCTCCCCGCCGCGCCCGATGCTGTCGAGGGTGGCAAGCACACGGTCGAAGGCGGCCACCGCCTCGCGCCAGCGTCCCTGCGCGTCGAGGGCGCCGCCCAGCTCGATCAGCATCTCCGTGTAGAAGGGTCCGGTCTCCCCAAGGCTGTCCTGCAGCGCGATCGCGCGGCCGATGGACCGGACCGCCTCGTCGCCGCGTTGGGTCTCAGCGGCCAGCCGGCCGCGCACCTGGAGACAATCGATCTCCACGTTGGGGTCCGGATTCGCCACGAGCACGGCGGCCATGCTGTCGAGCAGCGCCCAGGCGCGCTCGGGCTCGCCCTCGATCCGATGCTGATCCGCGCGGTGGCACTGGATCTCGATCCGATCGCCGGAATTGCCGGTCGCGACGGCGAGCGAATCGGCCCGGGCCAGGAGCCGGATCCGCGACGGGCCGTCGCCCAGCTGCCCGTAGCGGGTGGACATCTCGATCAACATGGTCGAAAGGAACCGGGGATCTCCGGTGAATTGATGCTCCAGCGCCCCGCGAGCCCGGTCCAGCATCTCCTTCATCGTGAGCGGCTCTTCCCCCACCTGCGACATCAGGATCGTCTGGAACTGGACCTGGGCATCGGCCCGCTTGCGCTGGAGCACGGCGCTGTCCCGCTGGCGCCGGGCCTCGCGCATCTGCGCCAGCGAGAAGACGGTCGCTCCGAGGAGGCCGGCGGCCACCAGCGCGGTGACCGTGACCGCGAGGCGGTTGCGGCGGAGAAACTTGCCGGCCCGGTAGGCCAACGAGTCAGGGCGGGCGCTGACCGGCTCCTGCCGGAGATAGCGCCTCAGGTCGTCACCCAGCGCGGCCGCGGTACGGTAGCGCTCGCCGGGCCGCTTGCGGAGGGCCTTGGCCAGGATGTTGTCCAGGTCGCCCAGGCCTAGCCGGCCTGGCTCAGTCTCCAGCAGGGCGCGCATCGCGTCGGCAGGCGTGCTGCTCGCCTCGGCCGTCGGATGCCGGCCCGAAGCGAGCAGGTAGAGCAGCACGCCGAGGGCATAGACGTCGGTGGCGGTAGTGACCGGCTCGCCTTGCACCTGCTCCGGGGCGGCGAACTCCGGCGTGAGCGCGCGGCCTCCGTCCAGGGTGAGCGCGGTGCGCTCCCCCGATCCCTCCTCGTCCAGCAGCTTCGCGATGCCGAAGTCCAGCAGCTTCACGACGCCGTCGCGGGTGACCAGGATGTTGGAAGGCTTGATGTCGCGGTGGACGATCAGATTCGCGTGCGCGTGCTCGATGGCGCTCACGACCTGAAGAAAGAGCGCGATGCGGCCGGCGAGGGGGAGGGTGCTCTCGGTGGCGAAGACGTCGATGCGCAGGCCGTCGATGTACTCCAGGATCAGGTACGGCTGCCCCGCCTGGCCGACCCCGGCGTCGAGCAGCCGGGCGATGTTGGGATGGGCCAGCCGGGCGAGCGCGGATCCCTCCCGGCGGAAGCGCTCCCGGCCGAGGTCGCTCAGCAGCGCGAGGTTGAGGAACTTCACCGCGGCGGCCCCCTCGAACCGGCCGTCGGTGCGCCGTGCGAGCCACACGGTCCCCATCCCGCCCTGTCCCAGCGGGCGCTCGATGGTGTAGGCGCCGAGCTGGAGGCCGGCGAGACCGATGTCGGCCTGGCCGAGGAGGAACCCGCCGCGGTCCGCGTCGGCCTCTCCGGAGAGGAGGGCGGTCAGCTCCGAAGCGAGCCCAGGTGACTCGCCCGAGAGCTCGTCGAGCCACCGCTCGCCGCTCCTCGGGCTGGAGCTCGAGCGCGCGGTCGAGCAGCGGCTCCAGCGCCTGCCAGCGGTCGCGATCGAAGTTGGTCATCACGGTCGAACGTGTCTCCAGTTCGAAACGGCGGCAAGGCCGCGGGCCGGTCGGATCTGTGTGGCTCTATTCGGTGATCGGAATCGGGGGGTGAAAGGCGACAAGGGGGGCTCGGGGGGGAAAAGAAAAAGCCCCGACCGGTGAGGTCGGGGCTTTTCCAGCAAGATCAGCCGAGCTTAGTACATCCCACCCATTCCGCCGCCCGGAGGCGCGGACGGGGCCGGCTTGTCTTCCTTCTTCTCGACCACCACGCACTCGGTGGTGAGGAGCAGGCCCGCGATCGACGCGGCGTTCTGCAGCGCCGTGCGGGTGACCTTGGTCGGGTCGATCACGCCGGCCTTGACCAGGTCTTCGTAGCTGTCGGTCGCGGCGTTGTAGCCGAAGTTCTTCTCCTTCGACTCCTTCACCCGAGCCACCACGATCGAGCCCTCGGCGCCCGCGTTCTGGGCGATCATCCGGATGGGCTCCTCCAGCGCGCGGCGCACGATATCGACGCCGATCTTCTCGTCCTCGGTGCCGCGGATCTTGTCCAGCGCGGACTGCGCGCGGATCAGGGCGACGCCGCCGCCGGCGACGATGCCCTCTTCGACCGCCGCGCGGGTGGCGTGCAGCGCGTCCTCGACCCGGGCCTTCTTCTCCTTCATCTCGGTCTCGGTCGCGGCGCCGACGTTGATCACCGCCACGCCGCCGGAGAGCTTGGCCAACCGCTCCTGGAGCTTCTCCCGGTCGTAGTCGCTGGTGGTCTTGTCGATCGCGGCCTTGATCTCGTTGATCCGGCCCGAGATGTCGTTCTCCTTGCCCTTGCCATCGACGATGGTGGTGTTGTCCTTGTCGATCACGACCCGCTTGCCGCGGCCGAGGTCGTTCAGCGTGGCGTTCTCGAGCTTGAAGCCGACTTCCTCGGAGATCACCTGGCCGCCGGTGAGCACGGCGATGTCGCGCAGCATCTCCTTGCGGCGATCGCCGAAGCCCGGGGCCTTCACGGCCGCGACCTTCAGGGTGCCGCGGAGCTTGTTCACCACCAGGGTGGCGAGCGCCTCACCCTCGACGTCCTCCGCGATGATCAGCAGGGGCCGGCCGCTCTGGGCCACCTTCTCGAGGATCGGGAGCAGCTCCTTCATCGCCGAGATCTTCTTGTCGTGGATCAGGAGGTAGGCGTCCTCCAGCACGGCCTCCATCTTCTCCGGATCGGTGACGAAGTAGGGCGAGAGGTAGCCACGGTCGAACTGCATGCCATCCACCGTCTCCAGCGTGGTCTCGAGACCCTTGGCCTCTTCGACGGTGATGACGCCGTCCTTGCCCACCTTCTCCATCGCCTCGGCGATCAGGTTGCCGATCTCCTTGTCGTTGTTCGCGGAGATGGTACCGACCTGGGCGATCTCCTTCTTGCCGGCGGAGGGGACCGAGAGGGACTTGAGCATCTCGGTCACGGCCTCGACCGCGCGGTCGATGCCCCGCTTCAGCTCCATCGGATTGGCGCCGGCGGTGACGTTCTTGAGGCCCTCACGGAAGATCGCCTGGGCCAGCACGGTGGCGGTGGTGGTGCCGTCGCCGGCGAGATCCGAGGTCTTGGTGGCGACCTCCTTCACCATCTGGGCGCCCATGTTCTCGATCGGGTCGGCCAGCTCGACTTCCTTGGCCACCGTCACGCCGTCCTTGGTGACGGTCGGCGAGCCGAACTTCTTGTCGATGACGACATTCCGGCCCTTGGGACCGAGGGTGACCTTCACCGCCTCGGCCAGCTGATCGACGCCCCGCTTGAGCTTGGCGCGGGCTTCGGTATTGAACTGCAGTTCCTTCGCAGCCATCTGTCAATCTCCTTGGAGTAGATGCGACCGGCGAAATCAGCCGAGCTTGGCCAGGACGTCGGTGGCCTTGATGATGACGTACTCCTCACCCTCGAAGGTGTACGGAGTACCGCTGTATTTCCCGTAGATCACCTGGTCGCCGACTTTGACTTCCATGGGGACCCGGGCCCCCTTCTCGAACCGGCCGGGACCGACCGCAATGACTTCGCCCTGGGTCGGCTTTTCCTTGGCGGTGTCGGGGATGTAGAGCCCGCCCCGCATCGATTCAGCCTCATCGGCGGGGACGATGACCACCCGATCCTCCAATGGATGGATCTTGAGGGTCTTGGCCTTGGTCGCAGTCGCCATCGGGACAACCTCCACAGCGGTGTGATTGTAAGTTCTTGTGTGGTCTAGGTTTAGCACTCTGGGTTTCCGAGTGCCAAACCACTGGGCGCAAAGATAAGAGATGGGACCTCGGTGTCAAGCGGGAACAGTGCCGGCCGGCGTAAAAACTCTGTCACCGCGAACGCACCGAAGGGGACCATGCCGGCATGGTCCCCTTCGCGTCGCTCAGGGTGACACGATCGGACCTCAGGCCACCGCGTACAGCTCCGTCACGTCCCGCCCCGCCGGGCCGGCTCATCAGCCGGAACTCGTCCAGCCGCATCATCGGATCGTCCCGCAGCTCGAGGTCCAGGCCGGTGAGCTTGGAGAGGGTCTGGAGCAGCCGGGGCTCCTCCTCCAGGAGGTACAGCGCCACCTCCGGGTGCAGCCGCACCGTGAGCTGGCGCTCCCGGTGCTCGTGGCCCGCCCGCTTGAGCGCCCGCTCCAGCCGCCGCGCGACCACCTCGGGCGTGAAGACCCGGCCGGTGCCGGCGCAGGTGGGGCAATCGGTCGTCATCGAATGCCAGAGCGACGGCCGCACCCGCTGGCGGGTCATCTCCACCAGCCCCAGCTCCGAGACCGCGAGCGCCTTGGTGCGGGCCCGGTCGCGGCCCAGGTGGGTGCGCAGCTCCTGGAGCACCTTGTCGCGGTTGGACCGGGTCTCCATGTCGATGAAGTCGCAGACGATGATCCCGCCGATGTCGCGCAGCCGGATCTGCCGGGCGATCTCCCGCGCGGCCTCGAGGTTGGTCCGGAGGATGGTCTTCTCCGGATCCTTCTTGCCGGTGTAGCGGCCGGTGTTCACGTCGATGCTCACCAGCGCCTCGGTGGGCTGGATGATGAGCGAGCCGCCGGTGGGCAGCTCCACCCGCGCCTTGAACAGGTCGCGGATCTCCGACTCGATGTCGAACTTGTCGAACAGCGGGGTGGCCTCGGCGTAGAGGTGCACCCGGCCCATCAGCTCGGGATCGATCTGGTTCAGGTACTGCTCGATCTCGTTGTAGAGCTCTTTGCGAGTCGACGTGCAGCGCGTCGACCTTGGCGCTGAAGAGGTCGCGGATGATGCCGCGGGTGAGGCTGGTCTCGCGCTGGAGCAGCGCCGGCGCCCGGCGGACGAAGGTCTTCTTCCGGTTGATCTTCCGCCAGAGCTGCGAGCAGCGACTCGATCTCGCGGCGGAAGTGCTCCTCGGTGACGCCCTCGGCGACGGTCCGGACGATCACGCCGCCGGCGTCCTTGGGCAGCAGCTTGCGTGACCATCTCCCGCAGCTTGGCCCGCTGCTCCCGGCTCTCGATCTTCCGGCTCACCCCCACCTTGGAGGCGTAGGGCATGTAGACCAGGAACCGGCCGGGGAGGGAGATCTGCGCGGTGACCCGGCAGCCCTTGGTGCCGATGGGCTCCTTGGTGACCTGGACCGGGAGGGTCTGGCCCTTCTTGAGGATGTCCTGGATGTTCGGCAGGGCGCGCCGGGGCGAGATCTCCCGCTGGCGGCCTTCGCCGTTGGCCTGGCCGTTGCCTCCGCCCGCCTCGCCGCCACGTCCCCGGCCCCGGCGCCGCCGGTCCCGGCCTGCGCGCCAGCCCGTCCGCCGGTCGCCCGTCTTCCTCAACCTGCCGCCGCCTCCGCGACCGGCTCCGCCGCCTCGGCCTCGATCTCTTCGACTTCGGCCTCGTCGTCCGGCTCCTCGTCCTCGTCCGGCTCCAGCAGATCGGAGGCGTGGAGGAAGGCGCTCTTCTCCTGGCCGATGTCCACGAACGCGGCCTGGATGCCCGGGCAGCACCGCCTCGACCCGGCCGAGGTAGATGTCGCCGACAGTCCGCCGGTGGTCGGGACGGTCGACCAGCAGCTCGACCAGCCGGTCGTCCTCCAGGATCGCCACGCGGGTTTCCCGCTGGCTCCCGTTGATCAGGATCTCGCGCTTCAAGCTGTTTCGAACCTCGGCAAGTACGGAGGCGCAAGACAAACGCGCCTCCAGGCGCGTCGATGTCGGGCACACCAAGATACCCGGGGCCGGGTTGGATCGGAATTGGCCCCGGTCAATCGACCACTTCGCCCAGGATCTGGCGGGCGATGACGATCCGCTGGATCTCGCTGGTGCCCTCGCCGATCTCGCAGACCTTGGCGTCCCGCATCATCCGCTCGACCGGGTACTCGGTGGTGTAGCCGTACCCGCCGAAGATCTGGACCGCCTTGGTGGTGGCCCGCATGGCCAGCTCGGAGCAGTACAGCTTGGCCATGGCCGCTTCCTTCTTGAACGGCTTGCCGTTCTGCTTGAGCCAGGCGGCGTGGTACAGGAGGTGGGTGCCGGCCTCGATCTCCATCGCCATGTCGGCCAGCTGGAAGCTCACCGCCTGGAAGCTGCCGATGAAGCGGCCGAACTGCTTGCGGACGCCGGCGTACCGGAGCGCCTCTTCGTAGGCCCCCTCGGCGATGCCCAGGGAGAGCGCCGCGATGCCGATCCGGCCGCCGTCGAGAGTCTTGAGGAAGTTGATGAACCCCTGCCCCGGCTTGCCGAGCACGTTCTCCTTCGGGACCACCGCGTCCTCGAAGATCAGCTCGCGGGTATCGCTGGCCCGCCAGCCCATCTTGTCCTCCTTCTTGCCGGCCCGGACGCCCTTGGTCTTGGGCAGGTCGGCGGCGTGGCCCACGCCCAGCCTTGCGGCAGGTCTCGAGATCCACAGTGTCCTTGGTGACGATGAAGCTGGTGATCCCCTTGTTGCCCTTGCCCGGCTCGGTCCGCGCGGTGACCGAGAAGATCTCGCCGACCCCGGCGTGGGTGATGAAGACCTTGGAGCCGTTGAGGAGGTAGTGGTCGCCCTTGTCGACCGCGGTGGTGGCGGTGCCGCCGGCGTCGCTGCCGGCGCCGGTCTCGGTGAGGCCGAACCCGCCCAGCACCTGGCCGGACGCCAGCAGCGGGACGTACCGCCGCTTCTGCTCCTCGGTGCCGAACTCCACGATCGGGGAGGTGCCGAGGTTGGTGTGCGCGCTGATGGTGAGCGCGTGGCTGGCGTCGACCTTGGCCATCTCGTGGATGGTGATGTAGTAGGAGAGCTGGTCCATCCCGGCGCCGCCCAGCTCCTCGCTCCAGGGACGCCGAGCAGGCCCAGCTCGCCCATCGCCTTGATGTTCTCCCAGGGGAACTCGGAGGTGCGGTCCAGCTCCCTGGCGACCGGGGCGACGTGGGTGCGGGAGAAATCCCGGACCATCTCGCGGACCTGGTGGTGATGCTCGGTGAAATAGAGGGAGTCGTCCATAAGCGGCTCAGTTGAGAAGACTTGGAGTCTCGGTCGGAGGACAATATAGCCGGTCGGCGCTTGCGAAGGCGGAGACCGGACCCGATCTTAGCGCACCCGTCACGATCAGACGTATCCGCCCATCTGGGAGATTCCGCATGTCCCGCTGGATGGCACTCCCCCTGGTCACCGCCGCCGCGCTCGCCTGCGGCGGGGACGCCCAGCCCGCCGCCGACAACCCGCTGGCGCAGATAACCGCGGCCGCCGAGCAGATGCAGAAGGCGGCCGAGAACTTCACCAGCGGCGCGAACAGGAAACCGGTCCCGCCCGTGGCATTCCGGGAGCTGATCGAGTTCCTGCCGGAGAAGGTGCCCGGGCTGAAACGCGAAGAGCCGACTGGCGAGACCACCGCGGCCGGCAACTGGAAATACTCCCAGGCGGATGTCGATTTCACCTCGGAGGACGGAAAGAGCCGCGCTGACGTCGGCATCTTCGATTACGCCCACATTCCGTTGCTCTACGTGCCGTTCAACATGTTCCTCAACATGAACATCTCGCGGGAGAGCACCGAGGGGTACGAGCGGAGCGTGAAGATCGAGGGCTTCCCCGGTTACGAAAAGTGGGGCAAGAACGGGAGCAGTGAGGCGATGGCGCTGGTGGGCGACCGGTTCATCGTGAAGGCCGAGGTCCGCGGGATGGGCGAGGGCGCGGCACGGAAGATCGTGGAGAACATCGACCTCAAGGATCTGGCGTCGAAGGGGAAGTAGAAGCGGCCGGCGCACCGAGCCGCTCCAGCAGCCGGCGCAGCTCGTCGTCGAACTTGGCCCGGAAGCGCGGACCCGCGTCCGGGCCTTTCTGCTGTCCCGGACTGGCGACGAGCTGGGCGAGGGCGCGGTCGCTCAGGACCACGTAGGCGGGCACACCCATCTCCCTCGCTACGGCTGCGCGCCATTCCTCCAGCGCGCGCTCGACCGCGGACCGGGGCTCGGATGCCGCGCCCGGCGGAATCAATCCCAGCGCGCCGAGAATCGTGGCGCCGTAGCGCTCGGCGATCGCGGGACCGATCCCCGGCACGTCGGCCAGCGAGCCCGCATCCCGTGGCGGCGTGCGGGCGAGCCGGAGCAGCACCTCGGGCTCCAGCAGGCATCCACCCCACGGGCCTGCCCTGCCGCCGATGGCCTGCCGCAGGCGAACGACACGCGCCCGAACCGGTGCCGGCAGCGTGCGTGCGGCCGGCTCGGTGCGACAGCGGTCGCAGCCGGAACACACCGCCAGCTTCTCCCCGAAGTAGCCCACCAGCGACCGGCGGCGGCAGGCCGGCGCCCGCGCGTACCGCTCCATCGCTCCAAGCCGTTCCTCGGCCCGACGCCGTCTCAGACGTACCGGCGCCCAATCCACCGGACCGAGGTCGGGACGGAGCTCACGGGCGAGACGTGCGGCGGACTCCCGGACGTTCGCGGCCGCCCGCACCGCGTCGGGCGTCTTCCAGATTCGCTCGCAGGTGCGGGGAGATGGGAAGGTTACGTCAAGCTGGCGGCGATGCAGCGTCCCGTCGTGCGGGTGCCAGAGGAGCACGCAGCGGGCGAACTCCCCGTCACGTCCGGCGCGCCCTGCTTCCTGGTAGTAGGACTCGGGCGTGGGCGGGAGCATCCAATGCACGACCAGCCGGACCGTAGGCTTGTCGATGCCCATGCCGAAGGCGCAGGTGGCGACCACGACGTCGATCCGGTCGGCCAGGAACGCGTCGAGGATGGCGGCGCGGCGCACGCGGTCGAGCCCGGCGTGGTAGGGCGCCGCGCGATGCCCCGCCGCGACGAGGGCGCGAGCCACGCCCTCGGTGACGCTCCGCGTCGGCGCATAGACGATCGCCATGCGGTCGTCGCCGCTGAGGAGCCCGCGCAGCGCCCGGAGACGGTCGCGGTCGTCTTTCACTCGAACGACACCGAACCAGAGGTTGCCGCGGTCGAAGGAGCCCAGGTGTTCGGCATACTTGCCGGAGGTGAAGCCGAGCGACCGGGCGATCTCCTTTCGTACCGCGGGTGTGGCGCTGCCGGTGAGGGCGACTGACGGTGGGTGCCCAAGCCGGTAACGGGAGGCGAGCAGCGTGCGGTAGCTGGGCCGGAAGTCGTGTCCCCACTCGGCGATGCAGTGCGCTTCATCCACCGCGAGCAGCGCAGGCCTTACGCCCGCCTCGCGCAGCTCCACGGCAAAGCGCTCCAGCCGCTCGGGCGACAGGTAGAGGAGCCGCAGCTCTCCGCCGAACACTCTCTTCCTGATTTCTCCCTGCTCTTCGGCGGTGAGGCCGCTGGTGAGGCAGGCAGCGGATATGCCCCGGCCCTCCGCGGCGGCGACCTGGTCCTGCATCAGGGAGATCAGCGGGCTGACCACGACGGTGAGGCCGCCGAGGACGGCGGCCGGGACCTGGAAGCAGACCGATTTGCCGGCGCCGGTGGGCAGCACGGCGAGGGTATCGGAGCCGGCGAGGATGGAACGGACGACCGGCGCCTGGGCGGGCCGGAAGTCAGGATAGCCGAAGTGCCGGCTCAGGACGGCTCGGGCCGCTGCCATCGTCGCTCGCATGGCCTACGATGGCGGACGACGCCGGACCGTCCGGCATCGAGTTCTTGCGGGCAGGACTCAAATCGTTGCGACTGTCACCTTCAACTGCCGCCGAGCCGGATCCCCACCGTGATCGGGATCATCTTCAGATTGTCACCATCGGAGAACACGCTGTGATACCGGCCTTCGACGAAGAGCGCCGTCGAGCCCGCCGCGAAGTCGAACCCCGCACCGAGATTGAAGCCGAAGTCGGTCTCGGAGCCGAAGTCGTCCGGCACATCGTCACCGGTGAACTTGTAGTTGTACAGGCCGAGGCCGCCGATGACGTAGGGGTGGATCTTGCTCTCCTCCGAGGTGACGAACCGGTATACGGCGCTCGCGGTGCCGTTCAGCATCTGAAAGTTGGCATCCACATCGTCCTCGTCGAGGCCGAAGCGGTGGTACATGCCGTCCACTCGAATCCCGACGGGGGATCCACCCGGCACGAAGGAGACCCCGGCCAATCCGTGAAACCCGGTGTTGATGCCTTCCGACAGCGCGCCGGACGGGAAAGTCAGACCGGCGCCGAGGGAGAAGCTGGCCTGGGCGACCGCCGGAACGGCTCCAAGCGAAAGCATGAGAACCGCACCGGACATCACTCGCGTGATCGCGCGCATTGGACTGCTCCTATCCTGGTGTGGGGCTTCTTCGATCGAGTCACGGTGAGTGGCAGGGTCCCTTCACAGAGACGGCGCACCGGATTGATGCGCCGCCTCGGGAAGTTATCGAAACGCCGGCTCAGCTGCCGCCGCCGCCAAACCGCACGCCAACGGTGATCGGGATGAAGTTGACGTTGTCCTCGGCGAACACGTTGTGGAACCGGCCTTCGACGAACAGACCGAGGGAGCCGGCCTGGAAGTCGAACCCGGCGCCGGCGTTGATGCCGAAGTCGGTGCTGGACTCATCCAAGGCATCCGGCACGTCGTCGCCGCTGAGCTTGGAGTTGTAGATCCCCACGCCCCCGATCAGGTAGGGATGGAAGGTGCTCGCCTCAGCGGTCGTGAAGGTATAGACCGCATTCGCCGTGCCCTGGATGACCTGAGTGTGGGCATCGAAGTCATCGACATCCACGCCGAACCGCTGGTACATGCCGTCAACCTGGATCCCGATCGGGAGGTTGGCGGGCTGGAAGCCGATGGCGGCGAGGCCGTGGAAACCGGTCTTCGAACCGTCGCCGAAGTCACCCATCGGAAGTGTCAGACCCCCGCCGAGCGAGAACTTGGCTTGAGCAGCCGCGGGAACGGCTCCCAGGGATACCATGAGAACCGTGCCCACCACGACCCGCCTGATCGCGCGCATAGATTCCTGCTCCTTCCGCTGTAAGTGCTGTTACGTGAGACAGTGTTCCTGCGTTGCGACGGGAAACTAGCTCCACCCGTCACGGGGCCGTGTGACCTGGGTCACAATCGCTCCCCGTCCCCGCCTGACCTGGGGCGCCGCGTGGCCAGCCGCAGCAACAGCGACGCGGCGAGCAGCGCGATAGCGCCCCAGACCAGCCGGCGATCCTCCCGCATGATCGCGAGGACCGCCAGGATCATTCCAGCCAGCGACAGCCCGAGCCGGATCCGGTTGATATTCATGTCCGAGTCAGAAACCGGCCGATGGCGTCGCGGAAGTCGGGCGTCTGCCGGGCGACGGCGTTCACCCTGGCGCCCAGCGCGATGCCCTGCTCGAACGACTGCCCATCGAGCTGATAAAATAGCCGTTTGGTCAGCGCCAGCGCAGATGCCGGGGCCGCCGCGAGGGTCCGGGCCAGCTCGCCCGCCTCCCGCTCCAGCTCGGCGTCCGGCACCACCCGCGACACCAGCCCGTGCGCCAGGGCCTCCGCGGCGCCGAGCAACCGGCCGGTGAGCACCAGGTCGAGCGCCACCTTCTCGCCCGCGAGCCGCCGCAGCAGCGTCATCACCATCGCCGGGACGAACCCCCGGTTGACCTCCGGATACCCCACCTGCGCGCCCTCGCCCGCCAGCACGATATCGGCCGCGGTCATGAGTCCCGCGCCGCCGGCGAGGGCCCGCCCCCGCACCACCGCGACGACCGGCTTGGGCAACTCCCTCATACGGCTGAAGAGCCCGCCGAGCTTCAACGCCGAGGCCTCGTTCGCTTCGGGCGAGGCGTCGGCCGACGCCAGCAGCTCCTCGAGGTCGGCCCCGGCGCAGAAGTCCTTCCCGGCACCGGTGAGGACGACGACCCGCACCTCGGGATCGAGATCGGCCGCATCCAGCGCCCGGTGCAGCGCCTCGATCAGCGCGGTGCTGAGCGCGTTCCGCTTCTCGGCGCGGTCGAGCGTCAGCGTCAGCACGCCGCCGTCCCGACGCGTCGCCAGCGGCGCCCCGGGCCCGCTCATCCGCGGGTCACTTTCCTGGCCAGCGCCGCCGGCACCGGTACCTCCATCCGCAGCAGCGCGGTGGAATACACCTTTCCCTGCGCGTCGGTCTTGAGCGAGATCGTTCCGCCGCCGTCCAGCGCGTCGTGGAGCAGAAAGTTGAGCGCGTTGAGATTGGGCAGCTCGAACCGATCCACGCCGCTCGCCATCCCCTTGAAGTGCCGCGCCACTTTCGCCGCGGTCACCTCGCGCACCAGCAGCGGGTAGTACTCCGGCTCCAGGGCAATGAGGCCGACGTTGGCGGTGTTGCCTTTGTCGCCGGAGCGGGCGTGGGCTAGCCAGCGAAGCTGGATGAGGCGGGGCAGCGGGGCAGCGGGGCTGCGGGGCCGCTTTGCAGAACGAGCCTTAGGTTTCCTTGCCGATTTATCAGTCCTGCTGGTCGCCATGCCGTCTCCATCGAGAAGCCCGCTGCCCCGCTGCCCCGCCCTCACGCACTCAGAATTTCGACCCTCACATCCTTCTCGATCTCCCTGCGGTCGATCAGCGCCGGCCAGTAGGCCACCACTTCCTCGACCGCGGGACGCCCGCCGGCGAAGCCGGTGACACTCGGCGGACCGGTGAGCACCAGCGGTGCGATCTCGCGGGTGAACCGCTCCACCGGCGCCTTCTCCCGGGCCCGCACACCGATCCGGAGCTGGACTTCCGGGATGTCCGGATCGTGGCTCCCGGCCAGCCGGCCGTGGGTGGCGTCAACGCCTACAAACTCGGTGAGTATCTGCTCGAATTCCAGCCCGAGGTCGGCCAGGCGCCGGCGCAGGATGCGGTCGGCCGCCTTGGCCTTGTCCAGCGCCTCCGGCCAGGCATAGACCAGCGTGCCCACCGCCTTGTAGCCGTAGAAGTACGCGATCGACACCTTGAGCATCGGTGTCCGCGGGCCGCCCCGGATGCCGCTGACCCGGACCCGGTCTCTGCCCGCCTGGCGGAGCTGGATGGTCGTGAAGTCGGCGACGCCGTCGGGCGTGATGTAGCTCGCGGGATCGCCCATCTCATACACCAGCTGCTCGGTGACCGACGCGACCGAGACCACCCCGCCGGTCCCGGGGTGCTTGGTGATGACGAAGGTCCCGTCGGGGGACGCCTCCGCGATCGGGAATCCCGGATCGGCCATCCCCTTCACCGAGCGCCAGCCCTTCAGCAGGTTGCCGCCGGAGGCCTGCGCGCCGCACTCGATGATGTGACCCGCCACCGTGCCGGCGGCTACCTTGTCCCAGTCCTCCGGCGACCAGCCGAACTCGTGGAAGATCGGACCCAGGGTGAGGCCGGTGTCGGTGACTCGGCCGGTGATCACCACGTCGGCGCCGCCGCGGAGTGCCTCGACGATCGGGCCCATGCCGAGGTAGGCGTTCGCCGAGAGCACCCGGTCGCGGATCTCGCTCAGCGGGCGTCCGGTCTCCATGTCGGCCAGCGCGTGTCCCCGGGCGATGAGGTCGTCGAGCCGGCCGAGGATGTCGTCGCCGGTCACCAGGCCCACCTTGAGCTTGCCGCCCAGGCCCAGCTTGCGCGCCACCTCGAGCACCGCCTCGGCGCAGCCCCGCGGATTCACCCCGCCGGCGTTGGATGTCACCTTGATGCCGCGACGCGCCGACGTCGGGAAGGATCCGCTCCATCAGGGGGACGAAGTCGCGGGCGTAGCCCGCCTTGGGATCGCGCGACTTCTGTTTCTGCATGATGGACATGGTCACTTCGGCCAGATAGTCCATCATCAGGTAGTCGATCGGCCCGCCGCGCACCTGGCGCACCGGCGCCTCCAGCCAGTCGCCCCAGAAGCCCTGGCCCGCGGCGATCCGCACCACCCGCTCGCTCATCGTGCTGCGCTCCTCTCGGGATAGCCTCCCTCCAGCGTCCACACCCGCTCTCCCTCTCGCGCGAGGACCACGCCCATCGGGGCGAACCCCGAGGGCAACGCCCACGGCATCGAGGGGAGCTGAAATCGCATCGAGCCCTGCGCTCCCGCCGCCAGCGTCACCTCGCCGCCCGCCGCCGCCGGCTGCACATCCACCGCCGAGTCGGCGTACAGCCGGATAGTAGTGACCACCTCCCACGGTCCGCCGTCCGCCGGGTCGGCGAATCCGGGAGCCAGCGCCAGCTCGGCGCGGGTTCCCGACCGGCCGGCGACGACGGTCGTGCTGAGCCGGCCGAAGGCGTACTCCATCGGGTCCTGGGCCAATTGGCGGCCGGCGGAATCGCGGACCGTCACGCCGAAGTCGGTGAACCTGCCCCACTGGTCCCGGCTCATCGCGACATCGACCTCCAGGCCGGTCACCCACGCCGGCAGATCGAACGATACCCGCTGCACCGCGGAGCCCGAGGTGCGCACGGTGTCGCGCCGCTCGCCGCCGCGAAGCCGGAACTCCAGCGCGGCGCGCACCGCCGTGCCAGTCCAGTTCCACAACTCGGACTCGACCGCATCGCCCGCGCGGCTCGCGCGCATGGTGAACGGGGCCCGCCGAACCGTCGCGCTCAGCGCCAGCCGCCCGCCCGGCGCGGGGGACGCCGCGACCTGATAGTCGCCTTCCTGGACGTCCCGCGCATCCACCCGATAGACCGTGCCCTCGTCACTGCCTATCGGCCGGCCGCCGCCTTCGCGGTAGGCCGCGCCGTCCGGCTCGTACAGATAGGCCGCTCCCTCCAGACCCAACCCCGAGGACACCTGAAGCTCGAACGGCCGAGCGGTATCGGCGTTGAAGAAGGAGCGGACCACTTCGCCGCTGCGCACCGGTGTGTCCCGGTGGAGCACCAGGGCGCTGTCCGTGGCGCGCTGCGGCATGACGACCGTGGTCACCAGCCGGAAAGCCGGACCGGCGGAGCTGTCCGAGGACCAGCCCGACATCACTCCGGTGTGCACGCCCGGCGCGGAGATCCCGCTGCCGGAGTAGCGCAGCTCGATAGTCGTGTTTCCGCCGCCGAGCGTGACCGTGGCGGGGCCGGTGAGCCAGCCGACGTCGCTCCGCAGTGCGTACCTCGCCGGCGCCGCATCGGCGGGACGGCGGACCTCGAATCGCTGGACCCCGCCGCTCGCCTTGCCCTGTTCCAGCACCAGCGCGGCCGTGGTCCCCTGCTGCGCCTTCACTTCGACATCCGGCGCCTTGCCGCCTTGCGCCAGCCAGCGATACGCGGCATCCACGTCGGCGAGCCCTCTGCCCTGATCGAGGTATCCGGCGTACGCGGCGGGCCGCGCCGTGACCATCAGCGCGTGACGAAGGGTCCGGGCATCGACCGGCCGCCGCTCCTGCCGCATCGCCGACAGGAGCAGCGCCGCGAGCCCGGCGACGTGCGGGGCCGCCATGCTGGTGCCCTGCTTCACCTCCTCACCGGCATCCCAGAGCGGCACGCTGCTGTACGCGAGACCGGGCGCGGTGAGATCGGGCTTGGCCACCTCGCCACCGCGGGCGCTGAAGTCCGCCACCAATGAGGACGTCTGGCTGACTCGACCCGGCGGGAGGAAGACCGGCGGCACCGTGGCGCCGACCGAGATGGCCCCGGAGGCAGACCCCGGGATGCCGACGGTGGAAAGCCCGGGGCCGTCGTTGCCGGCGGCCACCGTCAGCACGACACCGGGATTCGCGGCGAGCACGGAATCGACCAAGGCGTCGATGCGGGCGCGGCCTTCGCGCTCGTTGCCAACGCCGAAGCTCAGGTTGATCACCAGCGGCTGGCGCCTCGCGGCGGCGATGCGGATGGCCTGGTCCATGCCCGCCAGGATGGCGCCGGTCGTGGACACGCTGCCGTTGGCGCGGTTGGAGATCTTGAACCCGAGCAGCTGGGCGCCCGGCGCCACGCCGTCGAACCCGCTCACTCCATAGAGGTCATGCGCGGCGGCGATGCCGGCCACATGGGTGCCGTGAGAGTCGAGCGCGAAGCAGCAGCTCGAGGACCGGCTCGCCATTCCGCTCCGCGATGTTGGCGGCGAGGTTCGCCCGCGGCGGCCGGCCCGGCGGAGCCCAGCCGAACATCTCCCGCGCGGCCTGATAGTCCCGCACCGGACGCTCGGTCGCGAGGGATCCGTCGCCGTCGGTGTCCGCCAGCAGCACCCAGCCGTCGGTCGCCCTGGTGACCACCAGCGCCAGCGAGTCGGCCGCGGAGCCGTTGCCGTTGAGATCGGCGGCGGGCGGGACCCCCAACGCCAGCTCGCGCAGCATCCCACCGTAGTACGGTCCCGCGGTGTTGAGCGCGACCACTCGGCCGAAGCCCCGCAGCGTGCGGCCGCCGACGGCCACCAAGTCGCCCCGGGGAGTGACCCTGGCGAGCGGCACGACGCCTTCGCCGGAGAGATCCCGCAGCGTCAGCAGCTTCGGCTCGCCGGTCGAGGTGGTGCGCAGGCCCGGCACCCCGGGATCCACTCCGGTATCGAGCAGGGCGATCAGGACGCCGCGGCCGTCGTACGTCGGATGGTCGCGAACGAACTGGTCCGCGCCGGTGCTGGCGAGCGGCATCCAGCCGTGGGCGTACGCCACGGGCGGTGGCGCAATCCGCGCGACCTTCTCGCCTGGCGGGGACACGCGCACCGCCGGCCGCGGGGAGGCGGCGGGATCCACCCGGGGCTCGGGAGGGGCGGAGGCACGGTGGGGAGACGAGGGTGCGCAGGCGAGCAGCGCCGCCGCGACCAACGATCGGGTGGCGCGCACGCCGGCTAGCGCGGCGAGGCCGCGTCCACCGGCGGCAGCACGAAGGGACCGAGGTGAGGACCGGCGTAGTTGGCGGAGATCCTCAGCGTGAAGGCGATCTGCTCCCGGGTCTCCTCCGGCGTCACGATCGCATCAACATGGCCCCGCGCGGCGGCGTGGCGGGCGTCGAGCTGGGTGTCGTAGTCGGCCCGCATCGACTCCATGGAGCGCTGGACCTCCGGCGCCACTTCCCGCTTCTCCTTCTGGGCCCGCTCGATCTCGGGGCCGTGCACCGCCATCACCGCCGATTCGCCCTCCATCACGCCCATGCGGCCGGTGGGCCAGGAGAGGATGAAGTCGGGATCGAATCCCTGTCCCGCCATCGCGTAGTAGCCGGCGCCCGAGGCGTGGTTCACGGTCAATACGATCTTGGGCACCACCGCGGTCGCCATCGCTTCCACGAAGTGGGCCCCGGCGCGGATGATGCCCGAGTGCTCCGCGTCGGAGCCGACCATGAAGCCGCTGACATCCTGCACGAACAGGATCGGCAGCCGCTCCCGGCTCGCGGTCTCGATGAAGTAGGCGACCTTCTCGGCGCTTTCGGTGTAGAGAATGCCGCCGAACTTCGGACGCTCGCCCGGCCGCCCCTTGATGACGCCGCGCTGGTTCGCGATCACCGCGACCGGCCACCCGCCGATATGCGCGTGGCCGCAGATCATCTCCTTCGCCACGTCGGGCTGGAACTCGTCCAGCGCGCCGGCGTCGAGCAGACAGGCGAGCACGTGCCGCATGTCGTAGGAGAGACGGTGGTCGTGCGGGAGGATGTCGTACAGATCCGCGGGCGGGCGGGCCGGCGGGCGGACGGGCAGCACCCGGTGCTGGATGGCCTCGACCCGGGGGAGGCGACTGATGTACTCCCGGATCCGCTCGAGGCACTCCTGGTCGTTCTTCGCGCGGTAGTGGGCCACCGCGCTCAGCTCGGTGTGGGTGCGGGCCCCGCCGAGCGTTTCGGCATCGATGGTCTGGCCGGTGGCGCCCTTCACCAGGTTGGGACCGCCCAGTCCCATGAAGCTGGTGCCCTCGACCATGAAGATCACATCGGACAGCGCCGGGAGATACGCGCCGCCGGCGACGCAGCTCCCCATCACCGCGCTGATCTGCGGCACGTGGAGATACCGCCGCATCACCGAGTTGTAGTAGAAGATCCGGGCGGCGCCGTACTGCCCCGGGAAGACGCCGCCCTGGTAGGGCAGGTTCACCCCGGCGCTATCGACCAGATAGACGATGGGCACCCGCTGCCGCATCGCCACTTCCTGAGCCCGCAGAATCTTGCGGATGGTCTCGGGCCACCAGGACCCGGCCTTCACGGTGGCGTCGTTCGCCACCACGACCGCCTCGCGCCCCTCGATCACGCCGACGCCGGTGATGACGCCGGCGCCCGGCGCCTGGCCGTCGTACTGATCGTGGGCCACCAGCAGGCCGAGCTCCAGCCAGGGCGCGCCGGGGTCGAGCACTCCCCGGACACGCTCGCGAGGGGAGAGCTTCCCCTGCTGGTGCATCTTGGCGACGCGAGCCGCTCCCCCGCCCTCCTGGAGACGGGCGGCGAGGCTGCGATACTCCTCGCTCAGCTGGCGAAGGCGGTTCTCCTTCGACTTGGCGGATGCCGTCACCGGACGTCGCTCACTGCTCGATATGCTCCGCGGCCCAGGCCTCGATGTACTCGATCAGGTCGGAGGTCCGTGTGCCCGGTCCAAACAGCCGGCCGATCCCCTGCTCCTGGAGCGCGGCCATGTCCTCCGCGGGGATGATCCCGCCGCCGGTCACCAGGATGTCCGGGCGCCCGGAGTTCACCATCAGCTGACGCACCCGGGGGAACAGCGTCATGTGGGCGCCGGAGAGGATCGAAAGGCCGACCACGTCCACGTCCTCCTGCACGGCGGCGGTCGCGATCATCTCGGGCGTCTGGTGGAGACCGGTGTAGACCACTTCCATCCCCGCGTCGCGCAGGGCTGCGGCGACCACCTTGGCGCCGCGGTCGTGGCCGTCGAGACCCGGCTTGGCGACCAGGACGCGGATCGGTCGGGGGAGCGAGCGTCGGGAGCCCGGCATCGTCAGCGGCGTCCTCCGTTCAGCAGGTCGTCGGCCAGCGCGGCGAGCGTGGTGAAGATTCGGCAGTCGGGTCGCTGCGGCGTGTCCGGGGGCAGCAACAGCACCGCGTCCATCCCCGCTGCCCGGGCGCCGACCACATCCACCTCGTACAGGTCCCCGACGTAGAGGGCCTCGTCCGGTTGCACGTCGAGGGCGGCCAGCGCGGCACGGAAGATAGCGGGGTCGGGCTTTTCCACACCTACCAGGGCCGAGTCGAGCACCACCTCGAACTGGTCGCGGAGACCGGCCGCCACCAGCGCCTCCTCCACCCGGCCATCACTGTTGGAGACGACGCCGAGCCGGATGCCGGCGTCCCGCAGCCGATCCAGCGTCTCCCTGGTGTCGGGCGCGACCCGGCCCCAGAGATGACATTCCGCGTGCAGGCGCTGCAGGCAGCCGGCCACTTCAGGCATTCGGTCGGCCGGCACGCCGGCGGCGGTGAACAGGGCCTCGAGAAACGCTCTGGCCCGGTCGCGATCGGGGCCGGCCGCGCGCTCCGCGGCCCGGGCCGCGGCATCCGCCGCGCCGGCGAGGCGCGCGGCCGACAATGGCACGCCGAGCTCGGCGCCGACGGCGGCCGCCATGCGCTCGTTGTCGAGGAAGAGGAGCGTGTTGCCGGCGTCGAAGAGGATCGCCTTCCACGGCGCCGGCATGCGAGCGGGGGCGGTCAGCGGAAGCGGAGCAGGCCGGCGAGGCCCTCGATCGCGTCGCGCGCCTGGGGCTCGTACACCACGTTGACATCGACGCCCTGGCGCAGCGCCTCCTCGATCGCGTCATCGACCACGTCGAGTACCGGGATGGCCTCACCTTCGGCGCGGCAGTCGCGCTCGGTGATGGCGAGCCGGCCGCTCTCGGAGCAGCGGTAGCCGGGCTCGCCGGCGTCGGCGTGGACCAGCAGCGCGCGCACCTGCCCGCGGGAGAGGGCCCTGAGCGTAGGCGTCATCCCATTGACCGACCAGTTACTCCCCAGCGCCTCCCCCATCTCGTGCACCAGCGCCCGCTCGCTGTCGCGCTCCCAGGCCTCCCGCACCGCGAGGGTGGCCTCGTGGACCCGGGCCGGCGTCGCCTCCTTGGGATTGAGCCGCGCGGTGCCGAGGACGCGCTCGACGAGATAGTTGTGGAGGAAAGGCTCCACTGCGGCGGCTTCGGTGCCGGTGCCGGCGAGCACGATGCCGTGCGCCGGCTGGCGGCGGTCGATGGCGAACAGCTCGCGCGCGATCGCCTCGAAGTGGCGCTGCTTCTCGGCGCGGATGCGGTTGTTGTAGGTGTGCTCGCCCCAGCCCGATGGGCCGTCGTCATCCCCGCGGAACCGCTTGCCCCTGGTGCTGTCCGCCCGGAGGCCGGACAGCTCGCTCGCCTGGTAGGCTGTCACCTCGAAGAACCGGGCCGCGGTGCGGTCGAGCACCACGGTGAGCAGGCGGCCGAACTCGTCCTCCACCGACGCCAGCTCCCGCACCAGCGGGGCGGTATCGACCGCGACGCGGGAGCGATAGACGAACGGCAGCGGAATCGCCTCGAAGAGGCCGATCGGCCCGCAGGCGAAGATGGCGAGTCCCTGGGTCGACGGAAGGTTGTCGGGAGTCCGCAGATAGGTGGTGATCCGATCGAGATCGCGGACGACCTCGTCCTGCGCGTCGCGCGGAAGGCCCAGCCGCGGGAGCGCCTGGACCACCTCGCGGATCCGGTTCTTGAGCTTGATCTGATACTTGCCCCGGCTTCGGTCCCGAGGCTCCAGCTTCTGATAGCAGGTGACTACCCGGTGGCGGCCCGCGTCCATCGCGGCCAGCCGCTGCAGCCGGGTCCGCTCGCTGGTGCCGTCGCCCCGCGCCCGGTCAGAAGAATACCGGCTCGCGATAGTTGCCATATATCTCCTCCAGCACGTGCCGGATCTCGTACAGCGTGCAGTACGCACGGGCACAGTCCAGCATCGCCGGTATGATGTTGCGGTCTTCGGCCGCGGCGCTGCGCAGCGCCGCGAGGCGCTCGGTCACGACCGCGGCGTCGCGGCTTGCCCGCACCCGGGCCAACCGCGCTCGCTGAGTCCGTTCCGCCTCGTCGCCGACCTTCAGGATCTCGACCGGCCCCTCCTCCTCCTCCACGAAATCATTCACCCCGACCACGGTCCGGCGGCTCTGCTCCAGCTCGACCTGGAACCGGGCCGAGGAGCGCGCGATCTGACGCTGGAACCATCCCGTCTCGATCGCCTTCACCACGCCGCCCTGCGCGTCGATCTCGGCGAAGAGACCCTCGGCCTCCCGCTCGAGCGCGTCGGTCAGCGCTTCTATGTAATAGGACCCCCCGAGGGGATCGGCGACGTTGGGCACCCCGGTCTCGTAGGCCAGGATCTGCTGGGTCCGCAGCGCGACGCGGACGGATTCTTCCGTCGGGAGCGCGAGGGTCTCGTCCAAGGCGTTCGTGTGCAGCGACTGGGTGCCGCCCAGCACCGCGGCGAGCGCCTGGTAGGCCACCCGCACGATGTTGTTCTGCGGCTGCTGGGCGGTCAGGGTGACGCCCGCGGTCTGGCAGTGGAACCGCATCTTCCAGCTGCGGGAATCGGCCGCCCCGTACCGCTCCCGCAGGTGCCGGGCCCAGATCCGGCGCGCCGCGCGCAGCTTGGCGATCTCTTCGAAGAAATCGTTGTGCACGTCCCAGAAGAAGGAGAGCCGCGGCGCGAAGCGATCCACCTGGAGGCCGCGCGCGAGCCCGTGCTCCACGTAGCAGAAGCCGTTCGCCAGGGTGAAGGCCAGCTCCTGGGCCGCGGTGGCGCCCGCCTCGCGGATGTGGTAGCCCGAGATCGAGATCGTGTTCCACTTGGGCGTGTGCTCGGCGGCCCACTCGAACAGATCCACGATGATCTTGAGCGCCGGCTCCGCCGGGAAGATCCAGGCGTGCTGCGCCATGTACTCCTTGAGAATGTCGTTCTGGATGGTGCCCTGCAGCCGGTCGATCGGGACGCCCTGCTTCTCCGCCGCGGCCACGTAGAAGCAGAACAGCAGCGCCGCGGGGCCGTTGATCGTCATCGACGTGGAGACCTGGTCGAGCGGAATCCCGTCGAACAGCGTCTCCATGTCGGCCAGGCTGGAGATGGCGACGCCGCACTTCCCCACCTCGCCCTCGGAGCGGGGATGATCGGAGTCGTAGCCCATCAGGGTCGGGAAGTCGAACGCGACGGAGAGGCCGGTCTGGCCCCGCTCGAGCAGGAACTTGTAGCGGGCGTTGGTATCATCGGCGGTGCCGAAGCCGGCGAACTGCCGCATGGTCCAGAGCCGCCCGCGATACATCGTCGGGTGGATCCCCCGGGTGTAGGGGAAGTCGCCGGGGAGACCGAGCGCGCCCTGGACGTCGGAGGGCAGATCGAGCGGGGTGTAGAGCGGCTCCACGTCGCGGCCCGACACGGACGAGAAGTCGCTGTCGGTGCGGACCGGGAGCTTGGCCGCCGCCGCGCGCCAGGCCGCGACCTCCTGGCGCAGCCGCTCCACCTCCCGCTCCCGCTCGGCGAGACGCGCCGCCAGATCGGCGTTCAGCTCGGTTCCCCAGGTGGTCATAGTCGAGCACCCTGTTTGAGACCGTCCAGCACTTCGGTGGCCACGTCGTACGGACTCACTCGTCCCTCCACCATCTCGTCCAGCCGCTCGCCGATCAGCCGCTCGGCGCGGGTCTCCTCCCACATCCATCGCCGCGTCGCGCGATCCACCACCTCGCGGGTCCGCTCCACCATCCGCCGCCGCCGCCGCTCGTCCAGCGAGCCGGACGAGGCGAGCCACTCGTGATGCCGGTCGAGCGCAGACACCAACTCTTCCACCCCCTCACCTTTCGCGGCCACCGTAAGGACGACCGGTGGATCCCAGCCCTCGGGCGGGGCCGCGGGGCCGCGGGGCCGCGGGGCAGTTTGCTCCGAGCCGGGACCGTCCTGCTGCCCTGCCGCCCCGCCGCCCCGCCGCCCCGCCTTATATCCGTGATGCGCCGGCATGTTCCGATATGCATTCCCCCGCCGGATGCCGAGGGTCACTTCGATCTCCTGCCGCAGCTTGTCGGCGCCGGGGCGGTCGGCCTTGTTCACCGCGAACACGTCGGCCGCTTCCATGACGCCGGACTTGAGCGTCTGGATGCCGTCGCCCGACTCGGGGACCAGCACGAGCACCGTGGTGTCGGCCATGCGGGCGACGTCGAGCTCGGATTGGCCGACGCCGACGGTCTCGACCAGGATGCGGTCGAACCCGGCCGCGTCGAGCAGGTCGGAGACTTCGCGGGTGGTAGTGGCGAGGCCGCCGAGCGAGCCGCGGCTGGCCATGGAGCGGATATAGACGCCCTCGTCCAGCGCGACGGATTCCATGCGGATGCGGTCGCCCAGGAGGGCGCCGCCGGTGAAGGGGCTGGTGGGATCGACCGCGACGACGCCGACGCGGAGTCCCGCCGAGCGGTAGGCGAGCACCAGGCGCTCGACCAGCGTGGACTTGCCGGCCCCCGGAGGGCCGGTGATGCCGATGCGGCGGGCCCGGCCGAGCGAGCGGTGGACCCCCGCGAGCAGGCGCTCGAATCCCGGCCGGCCATTCTCGACCACCGAGATCGCCCGCGCCAGCACGGCCGTCTTCCCGGCCGCCAGGTCCGCGAGCAGAAGGTCCGGATCCATGTAGCAAAGTCGCCTGAGCAGCGGGAGGAGGCAAGCACACAGAAACTGCACTCCGGAGCCCGCCGTAGAGCAGGTATCCCTTTGTCACGAGCGGAACTCGATGACCGGACGACGCTTCGGACCGGCCGCCGCCGCGCTGTTGCTGCTGGCGATGCCCGCGGCCGCCCAGGACGCCCCCTTCCTCGATATCAATCCGTCGTGGTCCCCGGACGGCCAGGCTCTGGTCTTCGAGAGCCGGCGGCACGGGCCGGCCCAGCTCTACGTCATCGGGGCGGACGGCATGGGTGAGCGGAGGCTCACCCGGAGCGCCGGCGACGACACCCACGCCGCCTGGTCGCCGGACGGCCGCTGGATCGTGTTCGACTCCAACCGCGACGGCGCCTGGACCCTCTACCTCATCCGCCCCGACGGCGGCGGCGAGCGCCGCCTGACCGCTCGGGGCGGGAGCGGCAGCGAAGGATTCGCCCGGCACCCGCAGTGGTCTCCGGACGGCAAGCACATCGTGTTCGACTCCGACCGCGCGGGCAACGAGGACATCTATCTGATCCCGGCAGAGGGCGGCGAAGCGGTGCGTCTCACGGACGCCCCCGAGCCCGAAGGGCATCCGGTCTTTTCCCCTGACGGCGTCCAGGTCCTCTACACCAGCTCGAAGCCGGACAGCACCAGGGACGCCTGGATCATGCGCGCGGACGGCAGCGGGCGGAGGCAGCTCACCGATCATCCCGCACACGACGGCGCCGCCCGGTTCTCGCCCGACGGGCGCACCATCACCTTCAACACCGAGCGCGACGGGAACGGCGAGCTGTACGCCATGGATCGGGAGGGGAGGAACCCGCGCAATCTGACCCGCCACTCGGACACCGTGTATGAGCACGCCTGGTCGCCCGACGGAAAGCAGATCGCGTTCTACTCCGACCGCACCGGCCGGTTCGAGATCTATCTGATGCCCGCCGGCGGAGGTGAAGCGCGCCAGCTCACCAATGCCTCCTACGACAACGCCTTCCCGATGTGGTCTCCGGATGCGAAGCGGATCGTCTTCAGCTCCACCCGCGACGATGGCGACTGGGAGATCTACCGGATGAACGCCGACGGGAGCGACGCCCGAAGGCTGACCTCGAGCCCCGGTCGCGACGCGCATCCCGCCTACCTGCCGGACGGCAGGATCGTCTTTCAGTCGCCGCGAGACTACGCGGCCGAGGGCGAGGTCGACCTCTACGTCATGGACGGCGACGGCGGAGGCCAGCGGCGGATCCTCGCGCACCCCGGCTTCGACGGCGTTCCGGTTCCCTCACCCGACGGGCGGCGCATCGCGTTTCAGCGGGGCGCGCGGGATTCGAGCGACGGCTACCACTGGGACCTCTACCTCATCGATTCGGCGGGTGGAAACGAGCGCCGGCTGACCGCCGAGCGGTGGAGCAGCCAGGTGCCGAGCTGGACCCGCGACGGCCGGCGGTTGTTCTTCTACGCGAACCCCGACGGCAAGGACCATCTGTTCTCGCTCGACCTCGCCAGCGGGAAGGCGAGCGCGGCGTACGCCGGGCCCGGCGAGGAGACGGCGCCCTCCGTCTCGCCGGACGGCAAGTCGGTGGCGTTCGTTTCCACCCGCGACGGCACACGCGACCTGTATCGCATGGCGGCCGACGGCACCGGCGTGGTCCGGCTGACGACGGGCCTCGACGTTTGGTCCCAGCCAAGTTGGTCGCCCGATGGCGGCCGCCTGCTGGTATCGGCCTTGGCGAATGGGGTGATGGAGGTATACGTGTTGCACCGGAACGGGTCGGGGCAGGTCCGCCTGACCCGGGGCCTGGAAGGAGCGCGCTAGCGGCGCCGGGCCGCGGCGAGCGCCTGGTCCACGTCGCCGTACACGTGTCCGTCGCCGATCTCGCGCAGCAGCCCCGCCCGCTCCAGCGCGAGGAGCGGCTCGGCGCGGACGTCGGAGAGGAAGATCTCGGTGCCTTCGCGCCGGGTGCGGCGCACCAGGTCGCGGAGGGCGTGCATCGCGGTCGAGTCGATCGCCGGGACATTCCGCATCCGGATGATCAGCACCTTCGGTCTGCGGGACACGGTGGAGAGCGTGTCCTTGAACTTCTCCGCGGCGCCGAAGAAAAACGGGCCATTGATCTCATAGACCTCCACGCCGGCCGGCACCTGTCGCCGGTAGATCGCCCCAGTCTGATCGGCCGGGCCGTCCGGCTCCTCGCTTAGCTCGCGCCGCACCATGGTCACGTCGGTGACCTCGGCCATCCGCTTCATGAAGAGGAAGGCCGCCAGCACCATCCCCACCCCGATCCCCACCGTCAGATCGACCAGCAGGGTGAGCAGAAATGTCACCACCATCACCAGGGCATCGCTCGGCGGCGCCCGCAGCTCGTGGAGGAAGACCCGCCATTCGCTGAGGCGGTAGGAGACGACCAGGACGATCGCGGCCAGCACCGCCAGAGGAATCAGCTCGGCCCAGCGTCCGAAGAACAGCGTGATGAGCAGCAGCGTCAGCGCGTGCACGATGCCCGCGACCGGCGTGCGGCCGCCGCTCTTGATGTTGGTCGCCGTCCGGGCGATGGCGCCGGTCGCCGGCATCCCGCCGAACAGCGGCGACGCGATGTTGGCGATCCCCTGTGCCACCAGCTCCATGTTGGACCGGTGCCGGCCGCCGATCATCCCGTCCGCCACCACGGCAGAGAGCAGCGACTCGATGGCGCCGAGCGCGGCGATGGCGAACGCGGGCCCCACCAGCTCGCGCAGGTCGCCGAAGGAGAGCGACGGCAGCATCGGCGAGGGGAGCGTCGCGGGGATCGCGCCGAAGCGACTGCCGATCGTCTCCACGGGAAGGGCGAGGAGCTGCGCGCCGGCGGTGGCCGCGAGGAGCGCCACCAGCGGCGCGGGCACCCGGTGGCTCACCCGGGGCCAGAGCCCGAGAATCGCCAGGGTGAACAGGGTGATGCCGACGGCGTAGGGATTGAAGGTGCCGGCGTGCCGGAGGTAGGAGCCGATCCGCTCCACCAGCTCGGCGGGCGGATCGCTGATGCGAAGGCCCAGCGCGTCGCGCAACTGCTGGACCGCGATGAGGGCGCCGATGGCCGCGGTAAAGCCGGTGATGACGGGAAACGGGATGAACTTGATGGCGCCGCCGAGCCGGGCGAGCCCGAGGACGACGAGGATGACGCCCGCCATCATGGTGGCGGCGAGCAGCCCGTCGAGACCGTGCTGCTGCACGATCCCGTACACGATCACGACGAAGGCGCCGGTCGGCCCGCCGATCTGGACCCGGGAACCGCCGAGCGCTGAGACGAGAAAGCCGGCGATCACCGCCGTGTAGAGGCCGCGGTCCGGCGTGACTCCGCTGGCGATCGCGAAGGCGATCGCCAAGGGCAGCGCCACGACGCCTACGATGACGCCGGCGACGACGTCAGCGCCGAGCTGGGCCCGGGTGTAGGTCTGGAGGGTGGTGAACAGCTTGGGGACGAGCACGCACCGTCCTCAGGGACCGGGCCACTTCCGCCGGAAGCGAAGCGGATTCTGGAACAGATGGGTCGGCAGCAGGAAGATCACGAAGAACATCCCGAACGAGATCAGCAGCCCCGGCACCAGGATGGCGAGCCGGTGGGTGGCGAGATACAGGATGCTGGTGATGACCGCGACCGTGAAGGCGAACACCGCGAGGAGCGCCCGCCGCACCTGCTGGGCGAGGAAGCGCTGCAGCTCCAGCGCGTCGCGCGGATGGGAGCGGACCCGCAGCTCGTCGCGCTCCACCCGGCGCACCAGGTCGCGCAGGGTGCGCACCGCGGTCATCGCCTCCTGGGTCCAGTCGGTGATCCGGGTGCGGGGGTCCTGCTCGAGCACTCCGCGGACCAGCCGGTCGGCCGCGCGGGCCACGACCGGCCGCGCGGCCGACACCGCGTTGAAGTCGGGGTCGTAGCGAAGGCCGATGCCCTCCACCAGCACCGCCGCGCGGCCGAAATAGACCAGGTTCGACGGCAGCATCAGCGGCCACTCGTAGAAGGTCTGGAGCACCTGCTCCACCACCCGCTGGATCTGCCGCGGCGAGACGTCGTCCCGCAGCGTGATCGTCATGAGGCTGCGCGCCGCGTCCCGGATCGTGCCGCGATCCACGTCGGGGTCGAGGATGCCCAGCTCGTAGAAGGCGTTGATCAGGCCATCGACGTCCTGCCGGGCGGCGGCCAGCACCGCCTCGACCAGGCGACGCCGGGTCTCCCGCTCCACCTGCAGGACCATGCCGAAATCCAGCAGCACCAGCCTGCCGAGCGGATCCACCAGGAGGTTGCCGGCGTGCGGGTCGGCGTGAAAGACGCCGTCCTCCAGCATCATCTTGATGTACATCTCGGCCAGCGTCGCCATCAGCGTGTCGAGCCGCAGCTCGCCCGAGGCGAGCCGCGCCTGGAGCCGGTCGATCCGGGTGCCTTCGACGTATTCCAGCACCAGCACCCGCCGCCGGACCAGCTCGCCCACCACCTCGGGCACCACGACCGCGGCCTCCGCGGCGAAGTTTCGCCGCAGCAGGCCGGCGTTGCGCGCCTCCTCCCGGAAGTCCAGCTCGTCCGCGATCCGCTTGGAGAACTCGCTCACGATCGCGGTGATCGCGCGCACCTGGTGCCCGGGGAACAGGATGTTGAGCAGGAAGAGGATCCGGAACGAGACGTCGAGGTCGCGGCGCACGACGTCTTCCACCCCGGGCCGCAGCACCTTGACCACGACTTCGCGGCCCTGGTAGGACGCCCGGTGCACCTGCCCCAGGGACGCCGCGGCGAGCGGCTCGGTATCGAAATGCCCGAAGATCGCGGCGGGATCGTCCCCCAGCTCCGCGCGGATCACCGACTCGGCGACGCCGGGCGGCAGCGGCGGCACCTGGTCGGTCAGGGTGCCGATGGCGGAGAGGTAGGGCTCGGGCAGGATGTCGGCCCGGGCGGCGAAGACCTGGGCCAGTTTGATGAACGCGGGACCGAGATCGGCGAGGGTGCGGGTGAACCGGACGGCGCGGCGCCGGTGGCGCTCCTCATCGCGCCGCGGCGGGCGGCCGAAGAGCACGAAGCGCCGGCGGTCCCGAAGAAAGGCGAGGACGAACGGCAGCAGGCGGACGAAGACGACGAGGACCCGCATTTTCAGCGCGGGGTCAGAGCAGCAACCATCCCGCCAGGCCGAGCAGCAGGAGGAATCCGATCGTATCGGTGAAGGTGGTGACGAAGATCGACGAGGCAATGGCGGGATCGACGCCCGCCCGCTCCAGGACGATGGGGATGAAGGCGCCCGCGAAGCCGGCGACCAGGAGATTCACCGCCATCGCCAGGAACACGACGAGGCCCAGCATCGGCTGCTGTCCCAGCACCGCCGCGAGGCCGCCGACCACGACGCCGATGGCCAGTCCGTTGGTGATGCCGACCAGCACTTCCTTCCCCACCACCTGGAGGAATCGCTGCTGGGGAATGAGCCCCAGCGCGAGGCGGCGGACGGTCACCGCCAGCGCCTGGGTCCCGGCGTTCCCCCCCATGCCGGCGATGATCGGCATCCACACCGCGAGCATCACCGTCCGCTGAATCGTGTCCTGGAACGTGTAGACCACGCCGCCGGCGATGAAGGCGGTGATGAGATTGACGTAGAGCCAGGGGAGCCGGCTCCGCACCGATGCGGTCCATAGCGCGGCCAGCTCCTCGTCGGCCGAGACGCCGCCGAACTTGAGCAGGTCTTCCGTGGTCTCGGCTTCCACCACGTCGATCACGTCGTCGAACGTCACCCGCCCGAGCAGCCGTCCGGTGTCATCGACCACCGCGACGCTGGGCAGGTTGTAGCGCGCCATCAGGCGCGCGACCTCTTCCTGGTCGAGATCGGGCTTGACCGAGATGTCGGCCGGCTCCATGAACTCGCCGATCTGGCGATCAGGGCGGCTCACCACCAGGCTCTTGAACGGCAGGATCCCGACCAGCCGGCGGTCGGCATCGACCACGAACACCTGGTAGAACTCCTCGACCTCCTCCGACTGCCGGCGGATCTCGTCCAGCGCCTCGGCCACCGTGGCGCTGTCGCGCACGGTGACCAGGTGGGTGGTCATCCGGCCGCCGGCGGTCTCCTCCTCGTAGCGGAGCAGGCGCTCGACTTCGGCGCGGTCCTCGACCGCCTGAAGGATGCGCTCCTGGGTCTGCGGCTCCATCTCCCGCAGCAGGTCGGCCGCGTCGTCGTCCTCCAGCTCCTCGACGATCAGCGCCGCCCGCTCCGGGCTCAGCGCCGCGAGCGTCTCCTCGGCGTGCGCCTCCTCCGGCAGCTCCGCCAGGGCCTGGCTGGAGAGCTCGGGCGGCAGCGCCTGCACCACCTCGAGCCGCTCGTCCTCGTCCAGCGCGGCGAGCACATCGGCCAGGTCGGCCGGCTCGAAGTCGTGCGCCCGGCGCACGAACACGGGGATCTCGCCGCTGCGGACGAGATCCACCATCCATTCGATGCGGTCGGGGGACGCGCTCATGGGGCGGAGGTGCCCGAGGGAAGCGTGATAGCGGCGGCCCCGCCGGAGCGGATGATCATGCGCTCGATCCGGGTGGGAGACGCCTCGATGATGTCCAGCTCCAGGCCGCGGACGAGGAAGCGCTCGCCGGGATTGGGAATCCGGCCGGCCCACTCCACGATCCGTCCCGCGACGGTCGAGGACACGCCCTCGGGCAGCGCCACCCCGAAGCGCTCCTCGACGGCCTCCGGGGAGACGTTGCCGTCGGTCTCGAACAGGAACGGACCGCCCGCCGGCTCGGGCCGGGCTTCCTCGTCGTGCTCGTCGAAGATTTCGCCGACCAGCTCCTCCAGCAGGTCCTCCAGCGTCGCGATGCCGAGCGTGCCGCCGAACTCGTCCAGCACGACGGCCAGGTGCCGCCGCTCGCGCTGCATGTCGAGCAGCAGGTCGCCGCAGGCCCGGCTGCCGGGCGTGACGGCCACCGGCCGCACCGGCAGCGGATCGCCGGGCCGCAGCTTGAAGAGATCGAACGCGTGCACCATGCCGACGATCTCGTCGAGCGTGCCGCGATAGACCGGGATCCGGCTGTAGCCGCTCTGGGCGAACACCTGCCGGATGTCGTCCAACGCCGCCTGCTCATCGACGGCGACCAGCTCGGTCCGTGGCGTCATCACCTCGCGCACCGGCCGGACGCTGAACGCCATCACGCCGCCGACCAGCACCATCTCGTCGTCGGCCCGCAGGCCGACGGCGGCGCCCTCCCGCCAGATGGAGCGGAGATCGGTGGGCCGCTGGGCCACCCGCGCCGGCAGCACCAGGCCGAGGACCCGGCTCCAGGGCCGGAGCAGCGGCATGACGCGGTCGGCGACACCTTGCGCCCGGGGCAGCGTGAGCCAGCGGGGCACCAGGTAGGCGGCGAGCAGCACCGAGGGGACGCCGACCAGCGCGAGCAGCACGACATACAGCCGGGTGCCCGACCCGGCGAGCAGCGCCGGGAGCGCGGCGCCGACCACCAGCACGCCGAGCGAGGTGGTGGCGGACGCCGCGGTGAGATTGGCATCGACCTCGGCGAGCCAGCCGAGCGAGGGCATGGCGCCGCGAAGCCGGCGGCCAACCACGCGGGTCAGCTCGGCGCGGCTCACGGTGATGAGCGCGGCGCCCGCCGTGGCGCCGAAGACGGCGATCAGCAGGCCGGTCGCCACCACCAGCCAGATCATGGCGCGGCCCGCTCGGTCTCGCCGACCGGCGCCATCTCGGCCACGCGCTGCACGCTGATCCGGCGCACCCGCCGGCGCACCACCTGATCCACCACCAGCCGGTAGCCCTGGAGATCGATGCCCTCGCCGGCGCGGGGCACCCGCCCGAACACGGCCAGCACCAGGCCGCCGACCGTGCTCACGTCGGCCCGTGCGAAGTTGTGCCCCAGCACGTTCTCCAGCTCGGAGAGGGCCACACCGCCGTCGACCCGGAAGTGGTCGGGCCCGAGCGGCTGGATCGGGGCGACTTCGTCGGTGTCGTACTCGTCCTGGATCTCGCCGACGATCTGTTCCATGATGTCCTCCAGCGTGACGATCCCCGCCGTGCCGCCGAATTCATCGACCACGACGGCGAGATGGCTGGGTCCGCGCTGGAAGTCACGCAGCTGGCGGTCGAGCGTCTTCCCCTCGGGCACGAACGCCGCGGGGCGGATCACCGCCGTCCACGGCGCGCCGTCGTCGGCGCCGGCCAGAATGTCCTTCGCGTAGATGACACCGGCGACCGCGTCGGGATGGCCGTCATAGACCAGCAGCCGGGCGTGCTCGGAGCGGCGGAGGATCGCGATGACCTCCCCGCGAGGGCTCGCCGCATCCACCGCGACGATGTCGATGCGCGGCGTCATCACTTCGGCCACGGTCGTATCGGCCAGGGTGAAGACGCCCAGCAGCATGTCGCGCTCGGCGGGGCCGGCGTTGCGGGTGGGATGCGTGGGGATCCGGTTGCGGGCGCGGGCGTCGGCCCAGCCGGCCAGCCGCAGGAACGGCCGGAGCGGGGCGAGGGTGGCGGCCGCGCCCCGGCGCGCGGGCCGGGTCAGCTCGGGCGCGACCACCGCCACCAGCCGCGGCAGGAGATCGCCGACGATCCAGACCAACCCGATGGCCGACACCAGCCGGATCAGGCCGCCCATCGGCGAGCGCGCCCACCAGGCCACGGCCGTGCCGACCGAGGCGCCCGCGAGCACGAGCAGCGCGAGGTGCGCCACGTGGAGATGACGGGAGAGGGAGCCGCCCGGCTCCTCGGGCAGGTCGTCCCCGCCGAGCGCGCGGGGCAGATCGGCGTCGGACTCGGCGGCCAGCGCCAGCCACGCGGCCCAGAGGGTCAGGGCGGCGGCCACCAGCGGCGCGAGGAAGAGCTGGAGAAACGCGATCACGCCAGCGCCTCGACGTACCGCTCCTGCCGCCGCCACATGGCGGAGCGGGTGCGCTCGGGGCCCTCGGGGTGAGTCCGGCCGAGCCCGTGCAGGGTGCCGTGGACCACCAAGCGGATCAGCTCCTCGCGCAGCGGCACACCGTGCTCTCGCGCCTGGCGGGCGGCGACCCAAGGACAGACATACACGTCCCCCACCGCGCGGCCGGCGCCGTCGGTCATGGCGAAGGCGAGCACATCGGTGGGCACGCCGCGCCCCTTGTGGGTGGCGTTCAGCCGCCGCATCGCGTCCCGCCCGAGAAAGGTGACCGACACCATCGCGGGGCGCCGCTCACCGGACAGCACCCGCTCCACCACCCGCCGGACCAGCGCGGGCGGAATCGGCAGACGCCGGCCCTGCACCACCACCTCACGCACGCTCGGCGGTCTCGAGCTCCGCGGGCGTCGCGGGGGCACGGGGATACCCGATGCGCTTGTGATAGGTGCCGGACATCACCCGGGCGAACTCGCGCTTGATCCGATCGAGATCCACCAGGCTCAGCGGCGCCTCGTCGAGCTGGCCTGACGCGAGCTTCTGCGCCACCAGCTGCTCGATCGCCTCCCGCACCCGGTCGGGGCTGCGGTCGTCGAGCACTCGGATGACCGCCTCCGCGGAGTCGGCCAGCATGGCCACCGCCGTCTCGGCCGACTGCGGCCGGGGACCGGGATACCGGAACTCCGCCTGGTTCACCCGGCCGTCCGGGGCGAGCAGCCGGGCGCGACTTAGAAAATAGGTGATCTCTGTGGTCCCATGATGTTCTGGGATAAAGGCTTTCACGATCTGCGGAAGCCCGGCGGATTCCGCCAGCGCGATGCCGTCCAGCACGTGATTCCGGATGATCCGGGCGGATTCCGTGGGACTCAGCTCGTCGTGCGGATTGGGGCCGCCGCCCAGGTTCTCCATGAACATCCGGGGCGTGGCCAGCTTGCCGACGTCGTGGTAGTAGCAGCCCACCCGGGCGAGGAGGCCGTTCGCGCCGATGATGTTGCAGGCCGACTCGCAGAGGCTGGCCATCGCCAGGCTGTGGGCCCAGGTGCCTGGCGCCTCCTGCGCGAGGCGCCGCAGCAGCGGCCGGCCCAGGTCGGACAGCTCGAGCAGCGTGAGATCGGTGGTGATGCGAGTGCCCGATTCGGCCAGCGGGGTCACGATCATCGCGAGCGACGCGCTGGCCGGCGCCATCAGCACTCCGAGAAACGCGCTGGCCGCGATCATGATGGTGGACCAGCCCTGGATCAGGCCGATCGTCACCGAGGCCAGCACCGAGGCCGCCGCCATCACGCCGATCGTGAGGTAGAGGTGGCGGCGGCGCCGGACCACTCGAATGCCGACCGCGCCGGCGACGCCGCTCACCAGGCCGAAGAACAGGATGGAGCTGCCTCGCAGCGCCCACTGCCCGTCGAGCAGGATGGCCAGCACCAGGGCGGCCATGACGCCGACCCTGCCGTTGTAGAGCAGGGTCACCACGATCGTGGCGAAGGGGATGGGCACCAGCTCGGGCCGTCCCGGGAAGGCGCGGGCCAGCGCGGCGGTGAGCAGCAGCACCACCGAGAACAGCACGCCGAAGAACATGACTTCCCGGAGCTGGTCGTAGGTCTGCCGCCGGTAGAACAGCAGCAGGAGCCAGAACGCCGCCATGACCACCGCGTTGTAGAGCAGCGCGCCGGCCGCGCCCCGGAGGAGCGGATGCCCGCTGCCGCGCGTCGCGACCTCCTTCTGCAGCGCATCGAGCTTGGCCCGCGCGACTTCGGTGACCGGCTGTCCCACCGTGATGATGCGCTCGCCGGCACTCACGTAGTACTTCACCGGATCGACACTGGCCCGCAGCTGCTCCCGCCGGGAGGAGGTGAGGGCGAGATCGGGCACGATGGTGGGGTGGTAGAACGCGCCGACCAGCCGCCGGACCACCCGCTGGCCCGCCAGATTGTCGATCGCGCTGCCCGCAGCCTCGGCCCGTTCCATCAGGTCGGCGAAGGACAGGAGCGAGTCGCGGGCCACCACCCGCTCGACCTCGCTCCGCCGGAGGCTCACCTCGCGGCTCGGCTCGCCGCGCAGCACGCCGGCGTCGGCCACGCCGCGGGAGAGCATCTCCGCGAGGAAGTGGGTGACGGTCGCCTGCACCCCGCGGCGCTGCGCCTCCACCGCGAGGTACCCGGTCTCGGCGGGACCCAGGCTCACCCGGGTGGCGGCGACCGCGCGCAGCAGGTCGGGCCCCTGCTGCTCCGCCCGCTCGAGCTCGGCGAAGAACGCGCGCGCCGCGCCGAGCGCGGAATCGTAGGCGGTGGGGCTGTAGCGATAGACCGGCCGGACGCTGAAGGCGCGGGACTCGCCTTCGGCCGCGACTTCTTCCTCCGACTTGGGGGCCTCGAACGAGAACGGCGCGACCACGGTGCGGTCGGCGATCTGGCCGGCGACCATCGGCGCGGTGACGACGACTGCGGCCGGCGGGAAGAGCGCGTAGCCCACCAGTGCGGCGCCGACCAGCGGCAGCCAGCGCACCAGATGGAACCTGATGGATGCGCGCAGGCCGCGGGTGCCGGCCGCTTCCGTCCGCTCGCTAGGCGACATCATCCGCTCTGGTCTTCCGCATACGCCTTGATGATCTCGCGGACCAGCCGGTGGCGGACCACGTCGGTCTCGTTCAGGTAGCAGAAGGCGATCCCGTCGATGCCGGGCAGCACCCGCTCGACCTGGATCAGGCCGGACTCCTCCCGGCGCGGGAGGTCGATCTGGGTCTTGTCGCCCGTCACCACGGTCTTGCTGTTCACCCCGAGCCGGGTGAGGAACATCTTCATCTGGGCGCCGGTGGCGTTCTGCGCCTCGTCCAGGATGATGAACGCGTCGGCCAGCGTGCGGCCGCGCATATAGGCCAGCGGCGCGATCTCGATAGTCCGGGTCTCCAGGGCGCGCTGCACCCGGTCGTGCGGCATCATGTCCTCGAGCGCGTCGTAGAGCGGGCGGAGATAGGGATCCACCTTGGCCTGGAGATCGCCGGGCAGGAAGCCGAGCGATTCGCCGGCCTCCACCGCGGGGCGGGCCAGGATGATCCGCTTCACCCGCTTGCGCGCCAGCGCCTCGACCGCCTTGGCCACCGCGAGGTAGGTCTTGCCGGTGCCGGCCGGGCCGATGCCGACCACGATGTCGTGGTTGGCGATCGCCTGGAGATAGTCGCGCTGGCCCTGGGTCTTGGGTGAGATGGCGCGGCGGAGGCCGGGCAGGACGATCTTGCCGTCTCCCGTCGCCGGCACCTCGCCGGTGGCGGCGTCGGCCGCCAGGCGGAACACGTCGTCCGGCGTCACCGGCTCGCCGATCCGGGCGAGGTCGAGCAGGCCCTGCACCACCGGCGCCGCCCGCTCCACCTGCTCCGCGGCGCCGGACAGCGTCACCGCGTCTCCGCGGAAGGAGATCCGGACCCCGAGGCTGCGCTGAAGCTCCTGCAGGTTGCCTTCGTTCACCCCGGCGAACAGCAGGGGATCGGCGCCCTCGGCGGAAATTCGGTGTTGAATGTCGTCAGCCATCGGCCAGCTACCAATCTGAAAGGCGGGAAACGTGAAAGGTGGAAAGTGAAAGGGTGCGCGCGTTCGAGCAGTTCCTTTTCACTTTTCACTTTTCACGGTTCACGCTCCTGATGTGCAACTCCCTTAAATCGCCGTCATCCACGCGTGAGGGCGCCCCCTCGAACAGGGCCCGTTGCGCCGTGGTCTTGGGAAACGCGATCACGTCGCGCAGCGAATCGGCGTCGGACAGCAGCATCACGATGCGATCCATGCCGAAGGCGAAGCCGCCGTGCGGCGGCGCGCCGGACCGGAGCCCCTCCAGCAGGAACCCGAAGCGCTGTTCCGCCACGTCGTCGGGGATGCCGAGGAGGCCGAAGATCTTCCGCTGGAGCGCTGGATCGGCGATACGCAGACTCCCGCCGCCCAGCTCGGTCCCGTTCAGCACCATGTCGTACGCCAGGGCCCGGACCTGTTCCGGCGCGGTGTCGAGCAGGTGCAGGTCGTCGGGGTGCGGCGCCGTGAACGGATGGTTCACCGCCCCGAGGGCGCCGGTCGCGGGATCGCGCTCGAACAGCGGAAAATCCACGATCCAGACGAACCGGTGGGTCCCCGGCGGAATCAGGTCGAGGCGCCGGGCGACTTCCTGCCGCACGCGGTCGAGCGCCGGACTCGAGACATGGTCCGGGCCCGCCACCAGGAGACAGAGATCGCCGTCCGCGAGACCGAGCCGACCGGCCGCGTCGGGGCCGAGGTACTTGGCCGGCCCGCCCTCGAGCGCGCCGCCGGCCAGCTTGAGCCGGAGCAGCCCCGCCGCGCCGAGGGACTTCGCCGCGCTCTCGATCTCATCGACCTGCTTCCGGGTGAGCGACGCGCCGCCGGGGACGCGGATCCCCCGGACCCGGCCGCCGGCATCGATGGCGCTCCGGGTGATGCCGAACTCCGCCGGCCGGAAGACCTCGGTGGCGTCGAACAGCTCGAGCTCGTAGCGCAGGTCGGGCTTGTCGCTGCCGAAGCGCTCCAGCGCCTCGGCGTAGCGCATCCGCCGGACCGGCGTCTCCACCGCGATCCCCGCCTCGGCCCAGATCGCCTCGACCATCCCCTCGCCGAAGCCGAGCACGTCCTCGACGCCGACGAAGGACGCCTCGATGTCGATCTGGGTGAACTCGGGCTGCCGGTCGGCCCGCAGGTCCTCGTCGCGAAAGCAGCGGGCGATCTGGAAGTAGCGGTCGAGCCCCGCGATCATCAGCAGCTGCTTGTAGAGCTGGGGCGACTGGGGCAGCGCGAAGAACTCCCCCGGGTGCACCCGGCTCGGCACCAGATAGTCGCGCGCGCCTTCCGGCGTCGGCTTGGTGAGGATCGGGGTCTCGATCTCCAGAAATCCGAGCCCGTCGAAGTAGCGCCGGGTGGCCTGCATGAGACGGTGGCGGAGGATCAGGTTGCGCTGAAGCTCCGGCCGCCGCAGGTCGAGCACCCGGTGGCGAAGGCGCAGCTCCTCGGCCGGCGGATCTTCCTTCTCCTTCCGCGCGACCGGAATGGCCGGCGTCTGCGCCGGTCCCACCACCTCGAGGCTGCTGACGTGGACCTCGACCTCGCGGGAGACCAATCCCGGGTCACGGGAGGGCTCCGGCCGCAGCTCCACCGTGCCCCGCGCCAGCACCACGGTCTCGGCGCCGAGGCCGGCGGCGCGCGCCATGACGTCGGCTGATGTCCAGGCGGGATTGCAGGAGAGTTGGACCAGGCCGGCCCGGTCCCGCAGGTCGATGAAGACCAGGCCGCCCAGATCGCGGCGCCGGTGGACCCAGCCCGCCAGCCGGACGTCCCGGCCGACGTCGGCACGGGTGAGGCCACCCGCGAGGTGGGTGCGGAGGGCGGTCGCTGCGGGTTTAGCGCGCTTCGGCGTCGAGGAGGATGCGATAGAACTCATCTGGGGTCCGGGCGTCAACCAGGCGCTGGCGGACGTTCTCCCTCCGTACCAACCGGGCGATACGACTCAGGATTTTGACGTGAAGCCCCGCGGAGGCGTCCGGCCCCACGATGAGAAAAAACAGGCGGACCGGCTCGCCGTCGATCGAGTCGAACGGCACCGCGGTCTCGCTGACGCCACCGACCACGGTCAACTCCTTCACCGCCGCCGACCGGGCATGGGGGATGGCCACCCCGAAACCGATGCCGGTGGTGAGGACCGATTCCCGCTCTTCGATCGCGCCGAGGACCTGCTCGAAGTCGCCGCCGGAGAGGGCCACCAGGTGACGGGCAAGCTCCGAGATGGCAGCCCGTTTGTCGCGCGCTGCCAACGGCACGACGAGCCGATCGGGTGTGAGCAGCTCGGTCAGCAGCACGACGCCGAACGGGGGAGCATGGGACAAACGTAACCGCCGCACAGAGGGGGGGCAATGCAAAATCCGTCTTGCGGTTAGCCGTCCGCGGCGGCCTTTCCGGACCGGGGGTTCGGGGCTATCTTCGCCGGTCGGAACCGCTTCGGCGGCCGCTCTCGAACCCCCCGGCAGGCCACGTGATCCACCGCCCCTCCCCGGAAACGCCGCTCGACCTGAGCCCCGACCGCGCCCGCACCGCCCTGGAGGCCTGGGCGGCGGAGCGGGGACTGCCGCGCTACCGGGCGGACCAGGTGCTCCGGCGGCTCTGGACCGCGCCGGTCCGGAGCTGGGAAGACGCCACCGAGCTGCCCGCCTCGCTCCGCGCGGAGTTGGAGCGGAGCCATCCCCTGCCCCGGCTCAAGGCCGACGTGGTCCAGCAGTCGGCGGACGGCACCCGCAAGTACCTCTGGCGCCTCGCCGACGGCGAGGCGGTCGAGTCGGTGCTCATCCCCAGCGGCTCCCGCCGCACGCTCTGCATCTCGTCCCAGGCCGGGTGCGCCCTCCGCTGCGCCTTCTGCGCCACCGGACGCATGGGCTTCGTGCGGGACCTCACGCCGTTCGAGATCGCGGGACAGGTGCGGGAGATACTGCTAGCGACGCCGGAGGACCGGCCCACCAACATCGTCTTCATGGGGATGGGCGAGCCGCTGCTCAACTGGGAGGCGGTGGACACCGCCCTCAGCATCCTGAACCATCCCGAGGGGCTCGGGATCGGCGCGCGGCACATCACGGTCTCCACCGTCGGCATCCTCCCCGGGATGGCGGCGCTGGCCCGCCGCCCTGAGCAGTTCCGCCTGGCGATCTCGCTGCACTCCACGACCCCCGAGCGCCGGCTCGGCATCATGCCGATCGAAAAGAAGTACGGGATGGAGGAGGTGCTCCGCGCCGCGGAGACCTTCCGCAAGCGGGTGACGTTCGAGTACGTGATGATCGGGGGCGTCAACGACACCGCCGCCGACGCCGACCGTCTCGCCCGGCTGGCCCGCCGGCTCGGCGCGCTGGTGAACATCCTGCCGCTCCACCCGGGCGGCGCGCCCGACCTCACGCCGACCGATCCGGCCGCCATCCGCCGCTTCGCCGACCGGCTGCGGAATCAGGGCGTGGAAGCGACGGTGCGCCGGAGCCGAGGGCTGGATATCGAGGCGGCCTGCGGGCAGCTGCGGACGGAGGTGGAACGAAAACGAGGAGCCGGTAGAGAGGCGGGAAAAGTGAAAAGTGAAAAGTAGAAAAGGGAAAAAGGAGGAACCCGGCTCGCGAGGTTCCTCCCTTTCCCTTTTCACTTTTCACTTTTCCCGCTTTTCCTGTTCGTGTCTTCGGCTTTTCCTCGTCGCTACCCGGTCGCCCCGAACCCCGCCGCGATGGTATTGATCGACAGCAGCAGCGCCGAGAGCTGCTCCTCCTGCGTCTTGTCCCCGCCCGACTCCCGGAACCGGCGCAGCAGCTCGATCTGCTGGCGTGAGACCTGGTTCAGGGTCGGCATCCGGCGGGCCAGCTTTCGGCGGAAGCGGGGGAATCGCTCCGCCAGGGCCGCCCCGCCGCTGATCCGCAGCACCGCCTCGACGGTCCGGTGGTACTCCTCCTCGATCATCGGGAAGATCGCGTCGCGCACCGCGGCGTCGGGCACCAGGCCGGCGTACTCCCGGGCGATATCGAGATCGACGTGGGAGAGAGTCTTCTCCACTTCATCGACGATGAGGCGGAAGAGGCGGGAGTCGGCGAACATCCGGCCGAGCAGTGCGGAGCCGCGCTGGCCCCGCACCTGGAGGAAGGTCATGATCCCGCTGCCGACGCCGAACCATCCGGGGACGAAGTGCCGGTTCTGCGACCAGGCGAAGACCCAGGGGATGGCGCGAAGGTCGCTCAGCGACTGGGCCCCGAACCGGCGGGCGGGCCGGGAGCCCATGTTGAGCAGGGTCAGCTCCTCCAACGGGCTCGCCGCCTGGTAGTAGAGCAGGAGACTGGGGTCGTCGATGAGCCGGCGATAGGCCGCCATCGCGGCGCCCGAGAGGGCCTCCATCGCCTCGTCGCCTTCGGCGGTCGGGACCAGCGCTTCCTCCCGCTCCGACTTGAGGCTGTGCTCCACCACGCTCGCCGCGAGCAGCTCGATCTGGTATTGCGCGGTGCCGCGGTTGGCGTACTTGAACGACACCACCTCGCCCTGCTCGGTGAGCCGCATCCGCCCGCCGATCGAGCCCGCGGGCTGCGCCGCGATGGCCCGGCCGGTGGGCGCGCCGCCCCGGCTCACCGACCCGCCGCGTCCGTGGAAGAAGGCGATCGGCACCCCGGCCTCACGCCCCACCCGGGTCAGCTTGATCTGCGCCTTGTACAGCTCCCAGTTGGACGCGAGGAACCCGCCGTCCTTGTTGGAGTCGGAGTAGCCGATCATGACCTCCTGCACTCCGCCCTGCGCCCGCACGCTGCGGCGCACCAGGGGAACGGCGAGGAGGTCCTTCATGATCGCGGGCGCGCGCTGGAGATCGTCGATCGTCTCGAACAGCGGCACGATGGGGAGCGTGCAGCTCTCCACGCCAGGAGAGTCGGCGAAGAGGCCGGAATGCTTGGCGAGCAGATACGCGCCGAGCACGTCGCCGGGGTTGCGGGTCATGCTGAGCACGAAGCTGCCGAACGCCTCGCGGTCGATCTCCTCGCGCAACGTGCGGACCAGGCCGAACATCCCGAGGGTTTCCCCGGGGTCGCCCGGCAGCTCCACCGGCGGGGCGCCCGGCGCCAGCGGGCGGCTCAGCTCCCCGGCGATCCACCCGCGCCACGCCTCGGCGTCTCCGGGGGCCGCACCCCCGTCCGCGGCGAGGCCGTGCAGCGCGCGCAGAGCGGCGTTGAGCTTGGTGGTGTTCTCCCTGACGTCGAGCCGGACGGTGCTGAACCGGAACGCCTCCACCTCCCGCCGCACCGGCTGCACCAGCGCCTCGGCGAGCGCCTCGCGGCCGCCGCCGGCCAGCTCGCTCTCGATGGTCCGGAGGTCGTTGATCAGCGCGTCGGCCGAGGCGTAGCCGGCGGGATCCGCCCGGGTGTCTCCCCGCTCGGCGGCGCGGATCATGACCTCCAGCCGCCGCAGCATGGTGGCGAGGTATTGGCGGAAGATCTCGCCGGGGTTGCGACCCGCGATCGCGTCGCCCTCGCCGGTGGCCTCCAGCGCCCGCTCCAGCGCCTGGCGGAAGCGGTCCGACACCGGGATGGCCCGCTCGGTGATGCTGAGCGCGCGGACCAGCTCGCCCAGACGCCGGTGGTAACGGCGCACGCCGGCCAGGCGGTTCTCCAGCAGCGTGTTCCGGGTGATCGCGTTGGTGACGAACGGATTGCCGTCGCGGTCGCCGCCGATCCACGAGCCGAACTGGAAAAACGCGGGGACGGTGAACTTCTCGCCGGGGTAAAACTGGGCCAGCGCCCGCTCGACCTTCTCCAGCAGGTCGGGCACCGACTCGAACAGCGTCTCGTTGAAGAAGTGGAGGCCCCAATAGACCTCCTGGGGCACCGTCGGCTTGGCGAGGCGGAGCTCGCCCGTGAGCCACAGCAGCTCGATGTCGTTCCGCAGGCCGGCGACCAGCGCCTGGCGCTCGCGCGGCGTCCAGCGGGGCGACTCCAGCTCGACCAGCCGGCGGTAGATCCGGCGGTGCTTCTCGAGCACCGTCACCCGTTTGGCCTCAGTGGGATGGGCCGTGAGGACCGGGCGGATCTGGAGCTGCTGGAGCAGGCGATGCACGTCGGCGGCGGGCACGCCCGACTCCGCGGCCGCCGAGATCACCTGGGCGAAGGTTCCCCTTAGCTGCTCGTGCCCCCGTTCCGCCTCGATCTGCCGGCGGCGACGCATCGCCGCGTTCTGCTCCGCGATGCTGAGCAGCTGGAACCAGATCCCCTGCACCTGGAGGGTGCGCGCGAGCACCTCGGGACCGACCTCGGCCACCTCGCGCTCGCCCCGCAGCACCGGCTCCACCTCGGGCTGCCGCTCGCGCACCAGCTGGAGCAAGAGGCCGGAGAGCAGCTCGACGACCTCGGTGGCGTAGGCGGCCGCGCTCGCCGCGGCGGGGTCGGGCGACTCCGGCAGGCTGACCGCCGCGAACGGCTCCAGCGCCACGTCGGTCACACCACCCGGTCCCGGAGTCCCTCGCCCCGGAAGAAGCGGCGGAGGTTCTCCAGCGCGCGCATCCCCATCGCCACCCTGGTCTCCTGGGTGGCGCTCCCCAGGTGCGGCAGCAACACCACGTTCTCCATCGCCACCAGCTCGGGCGACACCTTGGGCTCACGCTCGAACACGTCGAGCCCCGCGCCGGCGAGGCGGCCGCTCCTGAGCGCGGCGACGAGCCCCGCCTCATCCACCACGTCGCCCCGGGCGGTGTTGATCAGGTAGGCGCCCGGCTTCAGCCGCGCGAGCCGGGCCGGGTTCATTAGGTGGCGGGTCTCCGGCGTCGCCGGGCAGTGGAGCGACACGAAGTCCGCCTCCTCCAGCACCTGCTCCAGCCGGTCCCGAGGCTCGGCGCCGAGCGACGCGGCGATGTCAGGGGACGGCGGAAACGGATCGTGGAAGATGACCCGCATCCCGAACCCGTGATGGGCCCGCTTCGCCACCGCCCGGGCAATCCGTCCCATGCCCACGAGGCCCAGGGTCTTGCCGCTCACCTGGGTGCCGAGCATGTGGGTCGGGCGCCACCCGGTCCACTCGCCGGCGCGCAGATGCCGCTCGCCCTCGCCGGTTCGGCGGGTGACCATCAGCAGGAGCGTGACCGCGATGTCGGCCGTGGCGTCGGTGAGCACGTCGGGCGTGTTGGAGACCGCGAGGCCGCGGGCCTTCGCCGCATCGACGTCGATGTGGTTGAACCCGACGCCGAAGTTGGCGAGGAGTCGCGCCCGGCGGGGCTCGACGGCGAGCACCTCCGCCGTGAGCCGGTCGGTCACGGTGCAGAGCACCGCGTCGGCGCTCTGGAGCGCCTGCCGGAGACCGTCGGCGCCGAGCGGCTGGTCGTCGCGGTTGAGGGTCGCGTCGAAGTCCTTCGCCAGCTCCCGCTCCACCGGCTCCGGCAGCCGCCGGGTCACCACTACGCTGGGCCTGGCGCTCATCGTCCGGCCGGCGCCCGCCGCTTCGCCAGCGCGGCCTTGACGGTGGATCCCAGCTCCGCGGCGCTCGCGGCCACGGTGAGACCGGCGGAGCGCATCATCTCCGCCTTCTCCGCCGCGGTGTCGCCGAAGGCGCTGATGATCGCGCCGGCGTGCCCCATGCGGCGGCCCTTCGGCGCGGTGAGGCCGGCCACGTAGCCGATCACCGGCTTCTTCATGTGCTCCTTGGAGAACAGCGCCGCCTCCGCCTCCTGCGGGCCGCCGATCTCGCCGATGATCATGACCGCGTCGGTCTCCGGGTCCTGCTCGAAGCTCCGGAGGTGATCGGTGAACGAGCTGCCGTTGATCGGGTCCCCGCCGATGCCGACGCTGGTGGAGATCCCGATGCCCAGGTCATTCATCTGCGACGCCGCCTCGTAGCCCAGGGTTCCCGAGCGGGTGATGAGCCCGACGTTGCCCCGCATGTAGATGTGGCCCGGCATGATCCCCAGCATCGCCTTGCCCGGGCTGATGACGCCGGCGCAGTTGGGCCCCACCAGCGTGGTGCGCCGCTCCTTGGGAAAGCGGAACAGGTAGCGCTTCACCATCATCATGTCCTGCGCCGGGATGCCGTCGGTGATGGTGACGATGAAGCGGATGCCGGCGTCGGCCGCCTCCATGATCGAGTCGGCGCAGAAGGCCGCCGGGACGAAGATGATGCTGGCGGTGGCGCCGGTCTCCCGCACCGCCGCCTTCACGGTGTTGAACACCGGCCGGTCGAGGTGCCTGGCGCCGCCCTTCCCCGGCGTCACGCCGCCCACGACGTTGGTGCCGTAGGCGAGCATCTCGCGGGCGTGGAAGGTGGCCTTGTCCCCGGTGAAGCCCTGGACCAGGACTTTGGTCGTCTCGTCGATCAGGATGCTCATGGCTGTCCGTTCCCCGCCGACGCACGGCCGGCACGCGAGGTCTTGAGGGCGGCGACCACCCGCTCGGCGGCTTCGGCCAGGGTGTCGGCGGTGATGATCGGCAGGCCGCTCTCCTTCAGGATCCGGCGGCCCTCCTCGACGTTGGTGCCGGCCAGCCGGACCACCAGCGGGATCTCGAGATTGGTCTCCTTCGTGGCCTGCACCACGCCCTGGGCCACCCAGTCGCAGCGGTTGATGCCGGCGAAGATGTTGACCAGCATCGCCCGGATGTTGCGGTCGGACAGCACCAGCTGGAACGCGGCCGCCACCCGCTCGGGCGACGCGCCGCCGCCCACGTCCAGGAAGTTGGCCGGCGAGCCGCCGGCATGCTTGATCATGTCCATCGTCGCCATCGCGAGGCCGGCGCCGTTGATGATGCAGCCGATGTTGCCGTCGAGCGCGACGTAGTTGAGGCCGTGCTCCGCCGCCTGGGCCTCCCGGGGATCTTCCTCGGCGTAGTCCCGCAGCTCGCTCACGTTGGGCCGGCGGAACATCGCGTTGTCGTCGAAGGTCATCTTGCAGTCGAGCGCCAGCAGCTGGCCGTCGGCGGTGACCACCAGCGGATTGATCTCCACCATCGTGGCGTCGAGATCGCGGAAGGCGCGGTAGGCGCCGAGCAGCGTGGTCACGGCGCGGCTCACCTGGGCCGGGGTGAGTCCCGAGCCCGAACGCGATCTCCCGGGCCTGGAAGGCGGTCATCCCCACCGCGGGCTCCACGACTTCGCGCACGATGGTGTCGGGCGAGTTCTGGGCGATCTCCTCGATCTCCATGCCGCCCTGCGGCGACGCCACCACCATGATGCGCTCGCTCTTCCGGTCGAGCACCAGGCCGAGATAGATCTCCCGCTCGATCGGGACCGCCGCCTCGACGTAGAGCCGGTGAACCACCCGTCCCTCGGGGCCGGTCTGATGGGTGACCAGCCGCTTGCCCAGCAGAGTCTTGGCGGCGGCCCGGACCTCGTCCTCGCTGCCGCAGAGCTTGATCCCGCCCGCCTTGCCCCGCGCGCCCGAGTGGATCTGCGCCTTCACCGCCCAGCGCGACCCGCCGATCTCCGAGGCGCGATAGACCGCCTGCTCGGGGCTGTACGCCACGCCGCCGCGCGGAATGGCGACGCCGAAGCCGGCGAGGAGCTCCTTGGCCTGGTACTCGTGGATGTCCACGGTGCGTGACTCCTCTTGCATTCGAGTGCAGTGCTCGGCGGGAGGGCGGAAGGCGGAACGACGGAAGTCGCCGGTCCGGAGCATCTACCGCCGTGCCGTCGTCCCGCCGTTCCGCTGTCCAATCGCCTCCGCCATGCTCACCACGTTCTGCGCCATCCGCGCCGAGGCCGCGTCGATCATCCGGCCCGTCGAGCTGGGCGGCGCCCCGCCCTTCGCGCGCGGCCTCCTCCAGCGCCACCAGGATCCGCCGGGCCCGATCCACCTCCGCCTGGCGGCGGGGTGAACACCTGGTTCGCCAGCGCGATCTGGCTGGGATGGATCGCCCACTTCCCCTCGATGCCGAGCGCGGCGGCGCGGCGCGCGCCGCAGGGTGTAGCCCTCGGGATCCTTGAAGTCGCCGAACGGGCCGTCGATGGCGCGGAGCCCGTAGGCCCGGCAGGCGACGACCATGCGCGACAGCGCCGCGTGCCACTGGTCGCCCGGGTAGTCGGGATTGAGGCCGCCGATGCTGACGGTGCGGGCGCGGCAGCTCGCGGCGTAGTCGGCCACGCCGAAGTGCATCGCCTCCAGCCGGCGGCTCGACTGCGCGATCGCCTCGACGTTGGCCATGCCGAGCGCGGTCTCGATCAGCACGTCGATGCCGATGCGGTGCGGCGATGCCTTTCGCCTCTTCGATCTGGGTGAGGAGCGCGTCGACCAGGTAGACGTCGGCCGGCACGCCGACCTTGGGAATCAGCATCGTGTCGAGCCGGTGGCCCGCCTGCTCCACGACATCCACCACGTCGCGATACATGTAGTGGGTGTCGATCCCGTTGATCCGGACCGCAGATCGTCTTCCCCGCCGCCGCGCCAGTCGTGCTCCAGCAGCGCCCTGGATCACGTTGCGCCGGGCCTGCTCCTTGTCGCCCGGCGCGACCGCGTCCTCGAGATCGAGGAAGACGTAGTCCACCTCGCTGTCCAGCGCCTTCTGGAACATGCGCGGGCTGCGAGCCGGGCACCGCCAGCTCGCTCCGCTGCAGCCGCTGGCGGGCCGGCTCGTAGCGGGTGTGGCTCATCGGCTGGCGCCCGCGGTGGCCTTCTCCTTGGCCGGCGCCGCGGCCGGCTGCGCGTCCGGCGCGCGGGGCGGCAGGTCGCGCTTGGCGAGCGGCTTGGCGGTGCCGCGCCAGTACTCCTGCGGCGGCGCCGACGCCGCTGCCCGGCGTGATCTTGATGCCCGCGTCGCGCATCGCCATCTCGGCGCCGGCGATGCCGCCGAGCAGCATCAGCTCGTTGAGATCGCCCAGGTGGCCGATGCGGAACAGCCGGCCCGCCATCCGCGCGAGGCCCGGCGCCGAGCGCCAGGTTGTAGCGGCGGTAGGCGATGTCGATCACCTCGGCGCCGTTGATGCCGGGCGGCACCATGATCGCGCTGACGGTGTCGGAGTTCCACTTGGGCGACCGGGCGCAGAGCTCGAGTCCCCAGGCCTTCACCGCCTGCACGGGTGCCCTCGGCCAGGCGGTGATGCCGCGCGAAGACGTTGTCGAGTCCTTCCTCGAACAGCATGGCGAGCGACTCGCGCAGCCCGTAGAGCATCGGGAGCGACGGCGTGTAGGGGAAGTAGCCGGTCGCGTTGGCCTTCCGCATGTCGCCGAAGTCGAAGAAGCAGCGCGGCAGCTTGGCCTGCTCGTGCGCGGGCGAGCGCCTTCTGGCTGGCGCAGACGATGCCGAGCCCGGCCGGCAGCATGAGACCCTTCTGCGAGCCGGTGACGGCGCAGATCGACGCCCCACTCGTCCATCCGGAAGTCGATGCTCGCGATCGAGCTCACCCCATCGACCATCAGGAGCGCCGGGTGGCCGGTCGTCGCTGCAGCGCGCTGGCGCACGCCGGCGACGTCGCTGGTGACGCCGGTGGCCGTCTCGTTGTGGGTGAACAGGACCGCCTTGATCTGGTGGCGCCTTGTCGGCGGCGAGCGCCTCGCGGTAGCGCTCGAGCGGCGCGCCCTCGCCCCACTCGGCGTCGAGCACCTCGACCTCGAGCCCGAGCCGCTGGGCCATGTCGATCCAGAGATGGCTGAACATTCCGAAGCGGGCCGCCAGCACCTTGTCGCCCGGGGACAGGGTATTGCGGAGCGACGCCTCCCAGGCGCCGGTGCCGCTGGCCGGGAAGATGAACGCCTGGCCCGTGGTGGTCTTGAAGATCTTCTTGAGGTCCTCGAGGACCGGGGCCGCGAGCGACGGGAAGTCGGACGAGCGGTGGTCCTCCATGGCGCGGTGCATCGCGCGGAGGATGCGGTCGGGCGTGTTGGTGGGCCCGGGAACGAAGAGGAAGTTGCGGCCGGCCATGCGCGGAACCTCGGTCGGAGTAATGAGAGACCGGGCGGGAGCGACGACGCCCCCACCGGAAGCGGCTACAATTGGAGGCAGCGGGCCGCTGAATATTTATGCGTCCGCACCGTGTATATAACACCTTGCACCTTTTTTCACAAGCACCGGAGCGTCGGCCCTGCCGCCGCCCAGCCCTCGACCCGCCGTCCCCCGCCGCGCTCCTGGCCGACCTCTACGCCGTCGCCACCGCCGCGGTGAACCCGGGCCCGGCCCTCGCGCGCCGGCTCCGGCTCGCTGGACGCGGCGCCGGGCCGGCGAGCCCTGGATCATCGCGCTGGGCAAGGCCGCCGTGCCGATGGCGCGAGGCCGCCGTCGAAGTGCTGCGCGAGCGCGGACTCGAGCCGGCCGGCGGGCTGGTCGTGCCGCCCGCGCCTGGCCGCGTCGCCACACCCCGCGCTCCTGGTCGCTCCCGGCGATCATCCGGAGCCGGGGCCCGGATCGCTCGCGGCGGCCGACGCGCTCGGCGAGATCGCGGCCCGCGCCGCGCTCGGCGACGAGGTCTGGGTCCTGCTCTCCGGCGGCACCACCAGCCTGCTCGGCGCGCCGGTCGACGGGCATCACGCCGGAGGAGCTGACCGCGCCTCTACGCCCTGCTGCTCGGATCCGGACTCGACATCACCGCGATGAACCGGATCCGGAAGCGGTTCTCCCGCTGGGGCGGCGGCCGTCTCGCCCTCGCGCTCGCGCCGGCCAGGGTCCGGGTCTACGTCGTCTCCGACGTGATCGGCGACGACCTCGCCTCCATCGGCTCGGGGCCCTGCGTTCCCGATCCCTCCACCGCCGCCGACGTGCGGCTGCTGCTCGAGCGGCCAGGCCTCTGGGAACGCACTCCCTGAGACCGCGCGCCGCCAGGTGCGCGAGGCCGCGGCCGGGAGAATCGGCCGAAACGCCGAAGCCCGGTGACCAAGCGTTCGCGCGCGTGACCCTCGAGCTGATCGCGAGTAACGGCCTGGCTCTCGAAGCTGCGGCCAAGCGGGCGGCAGAGTTGGGCCTCGCGCCGGTGGTGGCGGACACGCCGCTCGCCGGGGAGGCGTCGGCGGCCGGTGCGAGTGTAGCCGCTACACTTTTGCAAGATTGCGCGACCCCCGGCATCCCGCAACCGGATCGCGCGCGCTGCTTCATCTGGGGCGGCGAGACGACGGTGACCCTGGGCGCAGCGCCGCCCGGCACTGGGCGGCCGCTGCCAGGAGCTGGCCCTGGCCGCCGCCCGCGCGCTGGACGGCGCGCCGGGCCGAGTGGCTCTCCTCGCCGCCGGCACCGACGGCCGCGACGGCCCGACCGACGCCGCCGGTGCGATCGTCGATGGGCACACCTGGGCCGCGATCCGCGCCGCCGGCCGCGACCCGGCCCGCGACCTCGCGGCCCACGACGCCTACCGCGCGCTCGACGCGGCCGGCCTGCTGCTGCGGCCTGGGCTCACTGGAACCAATGTGATGGACGTGGTTATCGGGTTGTGCGAAAACAGCAGAGGAGCCGCAGATGAACGCAGATGAACGCAGAGCGCACTCCGCGTTCATCTGCGTCACTTTTCCCGCAGTTCCAGTCCCGGGCTAAAGTCCTCACCTAGAATCACGGACACGTCCACCCGGCGCAGCGTATCCGGCTGCACCAGGATCTGTCCCACGCCGAGCGCCTGGAGCACGTCGCGGCCGCGAGCGGGATCGCCGCGGCGGACGATGACGCGGGTGGATGGGCGACGGAGTGTCGGCGTTGCCGAAGAAGACCACGTCGAGCCCGCGCCCCCGGAGCATGCGGGTGGCCGCGCGCGCTGCGCCCGACCGCTTGGTGCCGTTCAGCACTTCCACGGTGATGCGGCGCCCCGGCGACGGGATGGCGTAGCTCCGCTCCCGCACCGGCGCGGGCGGCGGCGGCACCAGCAGCCGCACGGCGGCGGCGAGCCCGACGACGGCGACGCCGATCAGGAGGATGCGGAGGGCGCGGCGACGAGACTGTTCCAGAAGCGGACCGTCGGTTCGAGAAGCGGCCGGCCCGGAGCTGACCGTGTGGAGGAGACGGGCCCGGGCCACCTGGCGGAGCACGAGCGTCGGGCTGCGCCGGCAGGCGCGCCGCCAGCTCCGCCCGCCACTCCCGCTCCTGCTTGCGGCCCGGCTCCAGGTAGTCGGCGCAGTACAGGATCCGTCCGACCATGTCCCACTCGGCGAGCCCGATCGAGTGATAGCGCACGGCGTCGAGCACGCCGCGATCGGTCTCGCCTTCGGCCTTGGCGCGCGCCGCGCTCGCGGGCCCGTGCCGCAGCTCCGCCGGGCCGGTCGCGGAGGGCGCCCACTCCGCCAGCGTCTCCTCCGGCGCGTCGCGCAGCGCATCGTGCAGCCAGACGGCGCGGAGCCAGCGGGTGCGCTCGCTCTCGGGCACGCCCATCTCCAGCGCCCAGCGGGCCGCCAGCTCCGCCACCCGCTCGATGTGCGCCCGCCGCGACGGCGAGACCACCGCCCATGCCGGCAGCGACGGCCGCAGCCCCGGCTCCCCGAGCGGTCCGGTCAGACGACTCCCTCGCCCAGCACGATGTTGTCGATCAGCCGGGTGAGTCCGACCCGCGCGGCCAGCGCGACGACCGTGGTGGCGCTCACCGTGGGGACCGGAGCCAGCGCCTCGGGCTCGACGACCGCGATGTACTCGACCTGGACGTCGGGGTACGCCTCCAGGAACCGGCGCATCCGCGCCTCGACCGCGGCGGCGTTCCGCTCGCCCCCGCGCCACGCGACGTGCGCCTCCTGGAGCGCGCCGCTCAGCGCGGTGGCGCGGGCCCGCTGCTCGGGATCGAGATAGGCGTTGCGGCTGCTGAGGGCGAGGCCATCGGGCTCCCGCACGGTCGGCACGACCGCCAGCTCGATCGGCCAGTCGAGATCGCGCACCATCTGGCGGATCAACACCGTCTGCTGGACATCCTTGCGCCCGAAGCACGCGACGTCGGGCTCGGTCAGATGGAACAGCTTGGCCACCACGGTGAGCACCCCGGTGAAGTGGCCCGGCCGCGTCGCGCCCTCCCACCGGTCGGCCGTGCGTCCGGGAATCACCCGGATCTCGCTGCCGGGGGGATACATCACCGCCTCGCTCGGAACGAACAGCGCATCGACGCCGCGCGCCTCCGCGAGCGCGCGGTCGCGGGCCAGGTCTCGGGGGTAGCGGGAGAGATCCTCGGTGGGACCGAATTGCAGCGGATTGACGAAGAGGCTCATGACCACGACGTCCGCCCGCTTCCTGGCCTCGTCGACCAGCGCCAGGTGGCCCTCGTGCAGATAGCCCATGGTCGGGACCAGCGCGATGCGGCGGCTCTCGCGGCGCCGCGCGCGGACCCAGCCCTTGAGGTCGGGGATGGTGGTGAGCTCGATCATGCGGGCGAGGGAGCCGCCGGCATCCTCATTCGAAGCTGTGCTCCTTGCCGGGATAGCTCCCCGCGCGCACCTCGCCGCCGTACGCGCGGACCGCGTCGCGCACCGCGCCGCCGAGCTGGGCGTAGCGCTTGAGGAACTTGGGCGAGAACCCTTCGTTGAGCCCCAGCATGTCGTGCAGCACCAGCACCTGCCCGTCGCAGCCCGGCCCCGCGCCGATGCCGATCGTGGGGATGGTGAGCCCGGCGGTGATGCGCCGCGAGACGGCGGCGGGCACCAGCTCCAGCACGATCGCGCAGGCGCCCGCCGCCTCGAGGGCCCCGGCGTCCTCCATCAGCCGGTCGGCCGCCGCCTGGTCGCGCCCCTGCACCTTGTAGCCGCCCAGCGCGTGGACCGACTGCGGCGTCAGCCCGAGGTGGCCCATCACCGGGATGCCCCGCTCCACCAGCGCGCGCACCGTCTCCGCCATGTGCCGTCCGCCCTCCAGCTTCACGCCGTTGGCGTCGGTCTCCTGGAGCACCCGGCCCGCATTCCGGATCGCGTCGGGGATCGACACCTGGTAGGTGAGGAACGGGAGATCGACGAAGAGCAGCGCGCCGGGCGCGCCCCGGCGCACGGCCGCCGCGTGATAGATCATCTGGTCCAGCGTCGCGCTGAGCGTGGTCTCCTGCCCCGCGATCACCTGGTTCAGCGAATCGCCGACCAGCAGCACATCGACGTCGGCCTGATCCAGCAGCCGGGCGAACGCCGCGTCGTAGCAGGTGAGCATCACCAGCTTCTTCCCGGCGGCTTTCCACGCCGGGAGATCGAGCACGGATCGGGGTCGCGCGTCAGCGTTCATGAGCCTCCAGCTCAGCCAGCTCTCGCATCCAGAAGTCGCGGTCGGGAATCCCGGGATGGGGAATGATAAGGTCGGGGTCCTGAATCCGGCGAGCGCCGAAGCGGACGATGTCGAGGTCCAAGGTGCGCGCACCCCAGTGCTCGGTCCGCACCCGGCCCCGGCTCCGCTCGATCGCCTGGCAGGCGGCGAGCAGCGCGCGCGGCTCCAGCCCGGTCTCCAGCAGCACCATCTGATTCAGGTAGGGGGGTTGATCCATCCCGGCCAGCGGCGCGGTCTCCTCCACCGTCGAGGCCGCGACCAGGCGGGTGGAAGGCAGCGCGGCGAGCGCCGCGCGGGCGGCCTCCAGATGGCCGGCCCGGTCGCCCAGATTGCTTCCCAGGGCGACGTACGCCCGTTCCCGCGGGACCACGGACGTCAGGTGGTCTCGACCGCGAAGTGCCGCGCGATCCGCTGAAGGTCGCTGGCGACCTCGCCCAGCTGCCGGATGGCGCGCTCCAGCTCCGCCTGCCCCGCCGCCGCGTCCTCGGCGCGCTTGGCCAGCTCGTCGGTCTCGGTGCGCGCCCGGGCCGAGCCGGCGGCGACCCGGCCGATCTGCTCGCTCAGTCCGCTGACGGCGCCGAGCTGCTCCGAGGCGGTGGCGGCGATGGCCTGGGCGTGGCGGCCGGCTTCGCTGGTGGTGCCGACGATCGCGTCGAGCGCCTGCGCGGCGTTGGCGCTGAGCTCCTCCACGCCCGCCACCGCCTCCCGCCCTCGCTCCATCTGATCCGACACGGTCGAGACCTGGGTCCCGATCTCCTCCAGCAGTCCGCGCGCCTCCCGCGCCGCATGGAGACTCTGCGCCGCCAGGTCGCGCACCTCGTCCGCCACCACCGCGAAGCCGCGGCCCTCGCGGCCGGCCCGCGCCGCCTCGATCGCGGCGTTCAGCGCGATCAGGTTGGTGAGGTCGGCGATCTCGCGGATGGTGCCGATGAAGCCGCTGATCCGGTTGGTGAGCGCGCCCAGCTCGGCCACCTGCTCGACGCTGCCCGAGACGAACCCCTTCAGTCCGATCAGCCGCTCGATCGCCTGGCCGATCACCACCCGGTTGCGGCTGGCCACGGCCGCGGCGGTGCCGCTCGCCTCCGCGGCCTGGGCGCCCTGCGCCGCCATCGCCCGGCTGGCGGCCGAGAGCGCGTCGGTGGAGCGGAGCCCGCCGGCCACGAACCGCTCGAGGTCGGCCGTCTCCTGCCGCATCCCGCGGGAGACTTCGGTCATGGCCACCGCCGAGCCGCGCAGCGACTCGGTGACGCGCGCCAGCGCGGTGACCTGCTCCCCGATCTGTCCCACGGTGCTGAGCAGCGGCCGGCGCAGCTCCGCGATGTGGATCGCGGTCGCCATCTGGTTCGCCAGCGTGCCGAGCGCCACCAGGTCCTTGGCGCCGTAGGCGTGGCGCTTGGGGTGATCCACCTCGACCACGCCGAGCATCTCGTCGCCGAACCGGATCGGATGCACCACGGTGCTGCCGACGCCCGGCATCGCGTGCGCGACTCTCGGGTCGCGCCGGACGTCCCGGACCACCACCGGCTCCGCCGACGCGATCGCTTCGCGCCGGAGCTGGACCATCTCCTCCGGCGGGTCGGTCCGGTCGGGCCGGCCCAGCGTGCCGCGGTACGCCATCCGCAGCTCCGCCCCCTCGATCCGATAGACCCGGAAGTCGCCCCAGTCGAGCAGCCGGTACGCCAGCCGCTCGATCTGGTCGAAGGAGCCCTGCAACGTCGCGTTACTGGCGATCGCGGTCTCCATCAGGTGGACCTTGTTGAGGTCCTCCGCCCCGATCGCCTCCTCGATGATCTTCCGGGTCAGCAGTCCCAGCACGCCGAGGGCGAGGCCCACCGCGACCCACCCGACCGGCGCGAGCGTCTGCACCGCGGCCACGGCGACCACCGTGGCGATCAGGGTGAGCAGGTAGGAGATGATCTCCCAGCGCAGGATCAGGATCTTCTCGGCGTACTCCAGCTTGTCCCGCACCAGCAGGGTGAAGTAGAACAGCGAGCGGGTGGAGAAGAAGTAGAGACAGACCAGGATCGCGGCGGCCGGCAGGAAGTCGAGTGAGAGCGGCGGGCGGCCGCTGAAGTAGTGCACCGCCGCGTACGGTCCGTAGGCGGCGGCGAAGCCGATCACCTCGCGGCCGGCGTTGATGAACCCCGCCTTGGGCAGCTTGCGGAGCCAGACCACGTCGGATGCCGATCACGCCGAGGTAGAGTCCCAGCACCACCGGGGTGGGGCCCACCGCCACGGCGCCGACCAGCACCGGAATGCCGGTCTGGGTCAGATAGGAGTACTTGCTGAGGCGGATGGGTGCGGCGCGGAGCGCGAGGATGGTGCCGGTCATGAGCAGGACCGCGATCGGCTGGTCGATCCAGCGCAGATCCTCGATCAGCGCCGCCGCGGTGACGAAAGCGCCGCCCACCGTGAGCACCCGGGCATAGCGGTCGAGCAGCGCGCCGACGTCGCCCATCAGACCGCCGCCGGCGCGAGGTCCAGCGCCGACCTCAGCTCGCCCAGGAACCGCCGCGCCTGGGCGACGCCGCCGCTCCCCAGCGCATCGACCAGCGCGCTGCCGACCACCACCCCGTCGGCCATGCGTCCTGACGGCCGCCGCTTGCGCCGCATTGGAGATCCCGAACCCGACCGCGACCGGCAGCCGGGTCGCCTCGCGCACCCGGCCCACCGAATCCGCCAGTCCTTCCGCCAGTGCGCTCCGGGCGCCGGTGACGCCGAGGCGCGCGACCAGATAGATGAAACCTTCGGCGCCCTCCACCGCGGTTCGGATCCGCGCGGCCGGCGTGGTCGGCGCGATGAGCCGGATCAGATCGAGCGGACTCTTCCGGACGGCGCCCTCCAGCGCGGGGTCGGCGCCGGCCGGCAGGTCGGTCAGCAGCAGTCCCGCGATCCCGAGCTGCGCCGCGTCGCGAAGCAGGCGATCCACTCCGTAGCGGAGGATGGGATTCAGATAGCTGAACAGCACGACCGGACGCCGCGGGCGGCAACGGCCGATGAGGTCGAGCGTGCCGGCGAGCGTCATCCCCTGCTCCAGCGCGCGGAAGGTGGAGCGCTGGATCGTGGGGCCGTCGGCGAGGGGATCGCTGAAGGGCACGCCGACTTCGATGATGTCGGTCAGCTCGTCGGCGGCGCGGAGCGCGGCCTCGGAGGTCCGCAGGTCGGGGAAGCCGGCGGTGAGATAGGGAATCAGCGCGACGCGTCCGGCCGCCCGCAGCTCGGCGAAGGTTCGCGCGAGGGGGGCGTCAGACAAAGTAGTCGCCGACCGTGAGCCCGTAGCGCGACGGGTTGGTCACCTTCACGATGGAGCGGCGATAGTTCCCCTCCGGGTCCCGCTCGGTCAGGCTCACCAGCGTGCCCGGCGGCGGCACGGCGCCCCCCTCGGCCTCGACCGCGACGCGCACCAGCGGCCGGTTGAGCTGCTGGCCCTCGGGGTCGGGCCCCGAGACGATGGCGACCTCGAAGGTGTCGAGGATGACGCAGGTGCCGACCGGGTAGATGCCGATCAGGTTGATGAGCGCCTTGACCAGGATGGTGTCGTAGCCGCGCCGCGGATTCTGCCACATCTCCCGCAGCACCTGGTCGGGCTCGATCGGCACCGTCTGGTAGCTCCGCCGGGTCGTGGCGGCGTCGAAGCCGTCCGCGACCGACACGATGCGGGAGAAGATGCCGAGGTCCCGGGGCCGCACCGTGCGCGGGTAGCCGGTGAAGTCGGTCTTCATGTGGTGCTCGTGGGCCGTCAGGATCGCGCGGTACGGCGTCTCATCGTAGGTCCGCATGGTGAACAGCGTGAGCGCGCCGAGCCAGGGGTGGGCCTGCATCACGCGCCACTCGGTCTCGTCGAGGCCGGTGGTCTTGTTGAGGATCTCGACCGGCACCCGCGCCTTGCCCACGTCGTGCAGCAGCGCCGTCATCCCCAGGTCGTAGAGCTGAAGCCGGGAGAGCCCCAGCTTCTTCCCCAGTGCGACCGAGAAGATGCACACGTTCACCGAGTGGGTGAACGTGTACTCGTCGTAGTCCCGGATGGTGGTGAGGCCGACGACCGAGGTCTCGTTGTTCAGCACCTGGTCCACGATGAGCTGCACCGCGCGCTTCACCCGCTTGACGCTGGTGGCCCGCCCCATCCGGACGCTGGTGATCACCTCCTTGGTGACCGCCACGCCCTGCGAATACACCCGCTTCGCCGCCTGCTTGGCCTGCTCCGACTCCGCGTGCTCGTGGTGGGACGCGCGCTCGATCTCCAGGCCCGCCACCCCGCCGGCGCCGAGCCGCTGGGTCAGCTCGTCGAACCGCTCCTCCGGCTGGCCCCGCTCCGACAGGCTGAGCAGCAGGCTGAGGAGGATCTGCCATTCGCGCCGGTCGCTGCCGTGGATCCGGAGCGCGCCGATATCGAAGGCCCGGAGCATGACGAGGATGTGGCTGAAGGAGGCGTAGTTGTCCAGCTCGAGCCGGAGGCGGGTGGCGTTCACGAAAATGAAGTCGCCCGCGAGCCGCAGCTCCAGGTCGCTCTCTACGGCGAGCAGCGCCTTGGCGGTGGCGTCGAGATCGTCGAGCGCCTTCTGCACCGTCGCGTTCTCCACCGGGTAGAGCTTGAGGCTCCGGAGCGCGGTGTAGAACGCGAGCAGCAGCGCGCGCCCGCCCTGGCGGAGCTGCCCGTCGGCGCCGGGACGCGGGGCGGCGTCCGCGGGATGGGTCACGACGGGCTCTCCCGGAGCGCGCGGTTCACCGCGTTGCGGACCACGAGGTCCTTCTCCTCGGACAGCTTGCCCAGGATCTCGCGCGCCTCCGGCGTGCGGATCCTGCCGATCGCGATCGCGGCGCAGGCCCGGGTCTCCGGCGCCTCCTTCATCTTGAGCAGGCCGCGGGGCAGCAGGATGCCGCTCAGGACCTTGAGGCCGGCGGGACCGGCGATGGCGCCGTACGCCTCGAAGAACGCCATCTTCTCGGTGAGGTCCATGTCTTTGAGGCCCTTCCCCAGCACCACCGCCTCCACCCGCTTGAGCGCGCCCTTGTAGCCGCGGCCGCCGGCCGCCCGTACCGCGGCCAGCCGGACGCCGCGGTCGTCGTCCGTGATCGCCTTGTCGATCAGCGTCAGCGCCGCCGGCGTGCCCAGCTGCGCGAGGGTCTGGACCGAGGCGAGCCGCACGGCGGCGTCGCGGTGGGTCATCGTCTCCGCCAGGCCGGGGACGACCTGATGCAGGCCGAGCCGCCCGCAGAGCGAGACCACCGAGACCAGCGCGTCGGAGTCGCGCGAGCGGAGGATCCGCAGCACTTCGTCGGTGCTCGAGGCGGCGAGCCGGTCCGCCACGCCCTCCAGCACCGTCCGCAGCGCGGCCGACGACAGGTTGGGGATCCAGCTCAGTACCGGCTCCAGCGCCGTGGAACGCAGCTCCCGCAGCACCTCGGCCACCTCGGCGTCGGCCGCGAGCGTCGGCGCCTCGTCCAGCGACTGGAGCAGCTGGCTCACGATCGCGGGCTCGCTCAGCTTGGCCACGAATCCGTCGAGCCGGGAGCGGTGGTCGCCGAGGATCCCCGGGGCGCGGCCGCCGAGCAGCTTGCACTCCCGGAGCACCGTGGCCGCGGTCCGGAAATCCCGCGCGTTCAGCAGATTGGGAAAGAGGTGCTCGAGGATGCCGATGATCTCGGCCCGGGTCGCCGGCTCGCCCTCCAGCTCGAACAAGTCGAAGAGGACGTTGAACGACGAAGTCCGGACGTCGCGGGTGTATTCCCCTTCGACCTGGCGGGCCACCTGGTGGATCTCGGCCTCGTCCAGGAAGTAGAGGGTCGAGTCGAACTCCTCCAGGTCCACCACGCCCTTGGGCCGCGGCGGCGCTTCCTCGGCCACCTGGGCCTGGCGTTGCCGGGCGGCGTTGGGGTCCTCGCTCCCGGTGGGATAGTTGCCGGTCTGCTCCGGCATCGTCCCGCCGCCTTCGCCGAAGAACTCCACGAACTGGTACTGGATGAACTGGAACTCCTGCTCCCAGAGCAAGGTGAGCAGGTCGTCGCCGGCGTCCGCCGTCAGATACCGCGCCCGGTTGATCGCTTCGAGCAGGCGGGGCAACTCCTCCCGCTCGGCGCCGCGCTTGATCGTGAGGGAGCGCATGCCGTCCTTGAAGAGTCCCCAGGCGAGGCTCTCCGTCTTGGTGAGCTGGTGATAGACCACCTGCTCTTCCCAGATGAAATCGGTCTCCGCCACCGTCAGCACCAGCTCGTCGAGCACCGCCCAGATCGGCTCGAAGGCGGTGCGGAGATTGTCGGTGGCGCGCTGGTAGATCGGATTGTTGGGGAGATACATGTGGAAGGCGCGAAGCGCCTTCCCCAGGCCGGTGATCAGCTCGGCCACCTGGGAGGCCGGCAGGATATCGGCGTGCTGGCCGGCCGTCACACCGGGCTCCCGAGCAGCGCGGCCACGTGGGCGACGTCCTTGTCGCCCCGGCCGCTGAGACACACCAGCACCGGCTCGTCCGCCTTCCAGCGCCCCTTCGAGCGGCGCACCCAGGCGACGGCGTGCGCGGTCTCCAGAGCGGGAATGATGCCCTCCAGGCGGCAGACCGCTTGGAACGCGTCGAGTGCTTCCGCGTCGGTCGCCGATTCGTAGCGCACCCGGCCGGTGTCGCGCAGCCAGCTGTGCTCCGGCCCGACGCCGGGATAGTCGAGCCCGGCCGACACCGAGTGCGCCGGGGCGACCTGGCCGTCGGCGTCCTGGAGCAGATAGCTCAGGCTGCCGTGGAGCACGCCGGGCGAGCCGGCGGACAGAGTCGCACTGTGGTGTCCGCTGTCGAGCCCGTGCCCCGCGGCTTCGACGCCCACCAGCTCGACCTCGTCGTCACCCAGGAACGCCGCGAAGATGCCGATCGCGTTGGAGCCGCCGCCGACGCAGGCGACCACGGTGCGCGGCAGCCGGGAGACCCGCTCCAGCAGCTGCTCCCGCGCTTCGCGGCCGATCACGGCCTGGAAGTCACGCACCATGCGGGGATAGGGATCCGGTCCCACCACCGACCCGATGATGTAGTGCGTGGTGGGCACGGTTGTGACCCAGTCGCGCAGGGCCTCGTTGGTGGCATCCTTCAGCGTGCGGGTGCCCGACTCGACCGGCACCACCGTCGCGCCCAGCAGCCGCATCCGATAGACGTTGAGCGCCTGGCGCGTCACATCCTCCGCGCCCATGTAGACCACGCACTCCAGGCCGAAGCGGGCGCACACGGTGGCGGTCGCCACGCCGTGCTGCCCGGCGCCGGTTTCCGCGATGATGCGGGTCTTGTTCATCCGGCGGGCGAGGAGCACCTGGCCGAGGGTGTTGTTGATCTTGTGGGCCCCGGTGTGGTTCAGGTCTTCGCGCTTGAAGAACACCGGCGCGCCGACCTCGTCGGAGAGCCGCGGCGCCAGCGAGACCGGCGAGGGACGGCCGACGAACTCGGCGAGCAGTCCGTCCAGCTCGGCCCAGAACGCCGGGTCGGCCTTGGCCGACTCGTAGAGCGCGGCGAGATCCTCCAGCGCCGCGACCAGCGTCTCGGGGACGTAGCGTCCGCCGTAGGGCCCGAATCGCCCGGCGACCGCCCGTTCAGCCGACTGTAGGGCTGCGTCCAAGCACCGCCTCCAGAAAACGCGCGATCTTCTCGTGATCCTTGATGCCGGGCAGGAACTCCACCCCGGAACTTACATCGGCCACCTCGGGCCGAACGAGAGCCACCGCGGCGCCGACCGTGTCCGGCGTGAGTCCGCCGGCGAGCACCATCGGGACGCCGGCGAGGCGGCGGCGGGCTTCCGCGGCCACCGCGAGCTCGAGCGCCGTGCCGCTCCCGCCGTCCGCGTGGGCCACCCGCGGCTCGACCAGCACCGCATCAGCGTCGGCCGACGCGCCGGCCAGCAGATCGAGATCGGCGGGACCGGCGATCCGCACCACCCGCCAGACGGCAAGACCTGCCGCCCTGAGCCGGGCGGCCGAGTCGCGAGAATAGGGTCCGTGGAGCTGGGCGCCGGCGAGCCGCGCATCCCGCGCGAGGGCCAGGATCTCCTCGACCGGCTGGTCGCCGAACACCCCCAGCACCGGAACGCCACGCGACGCGGCCACCACCTCCGCCGCCCTCGCGCAGCTCACCCGACGGGGGCTACTAGCAAAAACGACGCCCAGATAGGAGGCCCCGGCCGCGGCGGCCCGCTCCGCGTCCTCGGGACGGGTGAGCCCGCAGATCTTGACGCTAGCGGCCACGGCGGGGCACCGAGGAGAGATCCCCGAGCAGCGCAGCGGGATCGGCCCCGGCCGAGAGCGCGGTCCCGACCAGCACCGCGTCCGCGCCGGCCTCCGCCGCGCGCCGCACGTCCTCGAGGCTGCGCATGCCGCTCTCCGCCACCGCGATCCGATCGGCCGGCACCCGCGCGAGCAGCGCCCAGGCGGCGGCGACGTCGATCTGGAAGGTGTCGAGGTCACGGCTGTTCACCCCGATGACAGCGGCCCCGGCCGCCAGCGCCTGGTCGAGCTCCGGCGCGCTGTGCACTTCCACCAGCGCTTCCAGCCCCGCGCCGCGGGTCGCGGCCAGGAGCGACCGGAGGCGGTCGGGCGGGAGCGCGCGAACGATGAGCAGCACCGCCGCGGCGCCGGCGGCCCGGGCCTCGACGATCTGGAGCTCGTCGAGGATGAAGTCCTTGCGTAGGAGCGGCAGCGCCACGGCCGCGGCGGCCGCGCGGAGATCCTCGATCGACCCGCCGAAGTGGGTCCGGTCGGTCAACACCGAGATCGCCGCGGCGCCGTGCGCGGCGTAGAGTGAGGCGCGCTTCCCGGGATCGAGATCCTCCCGGATCGCGCCCGCCGAGGGTGAGCGCCGCTTCAGCTCCGCCACCAGGGCCACCCGCTCACCGCGCAGCGAGTCGCGCAGCGAGGGTGGCCGGGGCCGGGTCTCGGCCTCCCGTTCGAGGGCGCGCCGCCGGGCCGCCAAGGTCGGCAGTTCGCCTCGGGTCGAGGCGAGAAGCTGGTCGAGAGAAACCGCCATCTTGTCCTTCGGCGCGTCTTCGGGTATAGTTATTCGGGCTCTGTTCGGTCGAACGACACTGCTACGCCAGCACTCAGCTCAGGGAGACGGCGGTATGCCGCTGACCAAGCGTCAAAGCGAAATCCTCAGCTACCTGCAGGGGCACATTCAGGATCAGGGCTACGCGCCCAGCTTCGAGGAAATCGCCGAGCAGTTCGGCTTCCAGTCGCTCGCCACGGTGCACGAGCATCTCACCAATCTCGAGCGCAAGGGCTACATCCGCCGCTCGTACAACGAGAGCCGCTCCATCGAGGTGCTTCCGCCCCGCGGCACGTCGGCGGCCACCGACATCCCGCTGCTCGGCAAGGTCGCCGCGGGCACGCCGATCGAATCGCTGATGCACCAGGAAACCATCGCCGTGCCCGATCAGATGCTGCCGCGGCGCGGGCCCAACTACGGGCTGCGGGTGCAGGGCACCTCCATGATCGATGAGCACATCCTCGATGGCGACGTCGTCGTGGTGCACGGCAAGCAGTCCGCCGAGAACGGCGAGATGGTCATCGCGCTGGTCAACGGCAGCGAGGCCACCGTGAAGAAATTTTATCGCGAGGCCGGCGGCTGGATCCGGCTCCAGCCCGCCAATGCCGAGATGCAGCCCATGCGCTTCCAGGAGCGCGATGTGTTGATCCAGGGCGTCGTCGTCGGAGTGATCCGGAAGTACTAGGCCGTCACCGCCCTCGCCGTCGCGCGCCGGAGGCGTTGGAGCGCGGCGGCCCCTGCCCCGCTCGCCAGCGCCTCGGTCGCGCGGGCCGCGCTCTCCTCGAAGGTCCAGCCCCGCCCGGAAACATAGAGACCCGCCGCCGCATTCAGCAGCACGGCGCAGCGCACCGCCGGCGGCCCGTCCCCTTTCTGAAGCAGCCGCTCGATCCGCTCGGCGTTGTCGGCCGGCTCTCCGCCGGCCAGATCGTCCAAGTCCTCGCATCCCAGCCCCAGCGTCCGGGGATCGATCCGCCACTCCGTCACCGTGCCGTCGCAGATCTCCCAGACGCGGGTGGCACCCGACGGGCTCACCTCGTCCATCCCGACTTCGGCATGGAGCACGAGCGCGTGTCTCGCGCCGAGCCGCGCGAGGGCGCCCGCCATCAGCGGCGCGCGGCTCTGGTCGGCCACGCCGACGACCTGGCGGGTGACGCCCGCCGGATTCGCCAGCGGACCGAGCAGGTTCATGATCGTCGTGATCCCGAGCTCCTTGCGCACCGGACCCGCGTGCCGCATCGCCGGATGGAAGTTCGGGGCGAACAGGAACACCAGTCCCGCGTCGCGCAGCACCTCACCCGCACGCTGCGCCGAGAGCTGGATATCGACGCCGAGCGCTTCGAGCACGTCGGCCGAGCCGGAGCGCGAGGTGAAGCTGCGGTTGCCGTGCTTGGCGACCGGTACGCCGGCGCCCGCGACCACGAACGCTGCTGCGGTGGAGAGATTCAGAGTGCCGACCCGGCCGCCGCCGGTGCCGCAGGTATCCACCGCGCCGTCGGGCGAGTCGGTCGGCACTCGCAGCATGGCGCCGCGCAGCGCCCGCGCCGCGCCCGCCACTTCGTCCGCCGTCTCGCCCTTGGTCCGCAGCCCCATGAGCAGCGCCGCGGTCTCGACCGCAGTGGCCTCGCCTCGCATCAGGACGGCGAAGGCCGCCGCCGCCGCCTCGGCTGAAAGCGAGGCGCCGCGGGCCAGCTCCTGAACGGCCTGTCGCAGCGAGGAATCCTGGGTCACGGGCGCGGTGGGGTTGGAGAGGGGATGCAGTCGCCGAAAAGCTACCCGAGAAACCGTCCTTTTGTCAATTAGGACAAGGGTTTGCGTAGCTTGCCCGGGGGTCCTCGGGGGACTAGATTCCGGGCCGATGAGCCGGACCTTTCTCGCCACGCTGCACTTTGACGGCACCGGTTTCGTGGGATGGCAACGCCAGGCTGCCGGGCGCTCGGTCCAGAGCGAGTTCGAGCGGGTTCTGGAACGGCTCTTCGAGCGGCGGTCGCCCGCCCACGCCGCCGGCCGCACCGACGCGGGCGTCCACGCCGTCGGACTCGCCGTCAGCTTCGCCGCACCCGCCACCTGGAACCCGATCGTCCTGCGCCGGGCGCTGAACGCGCTGCTGCCTCCCGACTGCTGGGTCGAAGCGGTGCATCCGATGCAACCCGGCTTTCACGCCCGCAAGAGCGCGCTCTCCCGGCGCTATCGCTACGACATCGGTCTCGACGACGCCGCGCGCTCGCCGTTCCGCCGGCGGTTCGAGTGGGCGCTGGGCCGGCCGCTCGACGCCGCCGCGCTCCGCGCCGCCGCGACCCTGCTGCTGGGCGAGCACGACTTCCGCGCCTTCGCGGCCAAGGGCGAGCCCAAGCCGCACTACCTCTGCCGGCTGTCCCGCGCCGAGTGGGTGATCCGGCCCGAGGGGCGCGGCGTGAGCTTCCACGTCGAGGCCGACCGCTTCCTGCACCACATGGTCCGGATGCTCGTCGGCACCATGGTGGACATCGGGCTCGATCGCCGGCCGCTGAGCGACATCGAAGCACTGCTGGAACGGGGAGACAACTCCGAGACCAGCCCACCCGCGCCGGCGGAGGGCCTCTACTTCGTAGCGGCCGCCTACCCGGAGACTGTCTACGCCGCCGACGCGGAGGAGGCCCATGCGGCTGCCGAGCCGGCGTAGCGCCACGGCGTTTCTCCTCGCGGTGAGCGCCGCCGCGTGCGGCGGCGACGCGCCTCCCGCGGTGCGGGTCTCCTCCGCCGGCGCCCAGGCACCGGCTCGGCAGGCGCCGGCCCGGCAGGCGCCGGCCCGGCAGGCGCCGGCGCAGCAGGCTCAGACCGGCATCGACGCGTCGCGGCGCACCGCGCTGGTCAACGCCGCCGAACGGGCGTCGCACGCCGTGGTCTCGATCAACAGCACCGCCCGGCGCGAAGCGCGGGCCCGCTCCCCCTGGGATTTCTTCTTCGTGCCCGAGCGGTCCCAGGTGGTGGAGGGCTACGGCACCGGATTCCTCGCCCGGCCCAACGGCGTCATCGTCACCAACCAGCACGTGGTCGCCAACGCCGAGAAGGTCGTGGTCACCTTGCCGGACGGCACCGACCTGCCCGCCACGGTGGTCGGCGAGGATCCGCTGACCGATATCGCGGTGCTCCAGGTGAAGCGCCAGGGCCTGCCCACCGTGCGCACCGGACAAAGCACCGACCTGATGATCGGCGAGTGGGTGGTGGCGCTGGGCAATCCCTACGCCTACCTCCTGGGGAACGCCGAGCCGACCGTCACCGTCGGCGTGGTGAGCGCCACCAACCGCAACATCCTGCCGACCGGCGACCAGACCGGGCTCTACTTCGACATGATCCAGACCGACGCCGCGATCAATCCGGGCAACTCGGGCGGGCCGCTGACCAACGCGCTGGGCGAGGTGGTGGGGGTCAACTCCTCCATCTTCAGCAACAGCGGCGGGTCGGTGGGGCTCGGCTTTGCCATCCCGATCGAGCGGGCGCTGCGCGTGGCGGACGAGATCCTGGAGCACGGCACCGTGCGCCGGGCCTGGGTGGGGCTCGAGGTCGAGGGCGCGTCCGCGATGCGGGACTGGAAGCGCGCCGGCGGCGTCACGGTCGCCAATGTGGCACCGGGCGGGCCCGCCGCGAAGGCGGAGCTGCGCCGGGGCGACGTGCTCACCCAGGCCAACGGGCGGCCGCTGCGCAATTATCTCGACTGGGAGGCGGTGAAGCTCGATCTCCACGTGGGCGACGCAGTGAGCCTCTCGGTGCGGAGCGGGCGGAACACCGCCCAGCGCCGGGTCGTGACCGGCGACCTGCCGACGGTGACAGCGGAGAAGTACACGGTGCTCGAGGACCTCGAGCTCATCAACCTGACCCCGCCGGTGCGGGCGGAGCGCGGGATCCGGAGCGAGGAGGGCGTGCTGATCTTCAAGATCTCGCCCGCGGTGAGCGGCGCCACCGGGCTCCGCGAGGGCGACGTGATCCTCGGGGTCAACCGCACGTCGGTGCGGTCCGCCTCCCAGGTGAGCGACCTGCTGAACGTGCGGCCCGGCGAGATCGTGCGGATCTACCTCGAGCGGGAGGGACAGATCACTTTCACCGACCTGGTGTTCCGGTGAGCGACGAGCGCTGGACCTCGCCGCTCGGCACGCGGTACGCGTCGCCCGCGATGCAGCGCCTGTGGAGCGAGCCGCACCGCGTCGGTCTCTGGCGCCGCCTCTGGCTCGCGCTGGCCGAGGCGGAGCGCGAGCTGGGGCTGCCGATTCCGGAGGACGCGCTGGCCCAGATGCGGGCCCACCTCGACGACGCCGATCTCGCGGCCGCCGCCCGCTACGAGCGGCGCTTCCGGCACGACGTGATGGCCCACGTCCATGCCTTCGCCGACCAGGCCCCCGCCGCGCGGCCCTTCCTCCATCTCGGCGCCACCAGCGCGTTCGTCACCGACAACGCCGACCTGATCGTGATGCGCGATGGCCTCCGGCTGCTGCTGGGCCGCCTGGTGGCCGTGCTGTCGGCGCTGGAGACTTTCGCCCGGCGCACAGCTTCGTTGCCCTGCCTCGCCTACACCCACTTCCAGCCGGCCCAGCTCACGACCGTGGGAAAGCGGGCCACGCTCTGGATGCAGGACTATGGTCTCGACGTGGAAGAGGTCTGCCACCGGATCGATGCCCTCCGATTCCGCGGCTGCCAGGGCACCACCGGCACCCAGGCCTCGTTCCTCGAGCTGTTCGACGGAGACGACGGCAAGGTGCGCGAGCTGGAGCGGCGGGTGACCGCCAAGCTCGGGTTCCGCGAGCAGTACCCGGTGACCGGCCAGACCTACCCGCGCAAGGCCGACAGCGTGGTGCTCGATGCGCTGAGCGGCGTCGCGCAGTCGGCGGCGAAGATGGCGGGCGACCTGAGGCTGCTCCAGCACGAGGGCGAGCTGCTGGAACCGTTCGAGACCGAGCAGATCGGCTCCAGCGCGATGGCGTACAAGCGGAATCCGATGCGCGCGGAGCGGATCTCGGGCCTGGCCCGCTTCGTCATCTCGCTGCAGGCCAACGGCGCGCACACCGCGGCCAGCCAGTGGCTCGAGCGCACTCTCGACGACAGCGCCAACCGGCGGCTCACCCTGCCCGAGGCGTATCTCGGCACCGACGCGATCCTGGTCCTCGCCACCAACATCGCGGCCGGGCTCGAAGTCCGGGAAGACGTGATTCGGGGCCACGTCGCGGGCCAGATGCCGTTCATGGCCACCGAGCGGTGGCTCATGCTCGGCGTGGGCGCGGGCGGCGACCGGCAGGCGCTGCACGAAGTCATCCGGCGGCACAGCCTCGCGGTCGCCGACGCCGTCGCCCGCGGGGCGCCGAACGACCTGCTCGACCGCCTCGCCGCCGATCCGGCGTTCACCGGCGTGCCGTCCGCGGAGCTGCGGGCGCAGCTCGAGCCGGCCAACTACACCGGCCGCGCCGCGCGGCAGGTGACCGAGTTCCTGGAGGAGTACCTCCACCCGCTCCTGGCCCGCGCCCGCCCGCTCGCCGCCGAGGCCGGCGGCGCGGAGGTCCGGGTATGACGGCGCGCCCGCTGGCCGAGAGCCGGCTGCCGCTGCCCCTGCTCCGCCGGGGGAAGGTGCGCGAGGTCTATGAGGTCGATCCCGGCCACTTGCTCCTGGTGGCGAGCGACCGGGTGAGCGCGTTCGACATCGTGATGCGCGAGGCGATCCCCCGGAAAGGCGCCGTGCTCACCCAGATGAGCGCCCACTGGTTCGAGCGGCTCTCGGGCGTGGTCCCCTCGCATTTCGTCACCGCCTCCACCCGCGAGATCCTGGATCGCGTCCCCACCCTGCGGTCTTCCGTCGAGGTGATCGCGGGACGCACCATGCTGGTGCGCCGGACCACGCCGGTGCCGTTCGAATGCGTGGTCCGGGGCTACCTGTCGGGTTCGGCGTGGGTCGAGTACCGGGACTCGGGCACGCTGGCCGGCGAGCGGCTGCCGCCGGGATTGGTGGAGAGCGTGAAGCTCGAGCCGCCGCTCTTCTCGCCCGCGACGAAGGCGGAGTCGGGGCACGACCTCAACGTCACCTTCGAGGCTATGGCGCAGGCGCTGGGCCGCGGGATGACCGCCCGGCTGCGCGACGCCAGCTTCGCGGTCTATCGCGCCGGGCGCGACCTCGCCGCGACCCGCGGCATCATCATCGCGGACACGAAGTTCGAGTTCGGGACCAGCTCCGACGGCGAGCTGCTCCTGATCGACGAGGTGATGACCCCGGACTCCTCGCGGTTCTGGCCCGCCGACCGCTATCGGCCCGGCCAGTCGCAGCCGAGCTTCGACAAGCAGCCGCTGCGCGATTACCTCGCGGGGCTGCGGCGGGACGGACAGTGGAATGGGGAAGCGCCGCCGCCCCGCCTGCCCGACGAGGTGGTCGACGCCACCAGCCGACGCTACCTCGATGCCTACCGCCTGATCACCGGCCGCGAGCTGGAGGCGTCGGCGTGATCCGGGTGGCCCCGGAGGGTCGCTGGTTCATCGCCGCAGCGTGGGCCATAGCACTGGTGCTGCTGGTCGTGGCGCTGCGGGCCGGCTCGGCCGGCTGGTGGATCGTGACGGTCGCCTGGCTCGCCCTCGCGGTCTGGGTGATCGCGTTCTTCCGCGATCCCGAGCGCCCCTGGTCGCGCGGCGAGCGGATGGTGGTGGCGCCGGCCGACGGCAAGGTGGTGAGCATCGTGGAGATCGACGAGCCGACCTTCCACCGCGGCCGGGCGCTCCGGATCTCGATCTTCATGAACGTCTTCGACTGCCACGTCAACCGGTATCCGGTGAGCGGCACGGTGGCCTACCGGCACTACAACCGGGGCAAGTTCGGCCATGCCGCCGCCGAGAAGTCGAGCCTCGACAACGAGCAGGCGTCGGTCGGGGTGGATTCGCCCCGGGGCAAGGTGCTGATCCGCCAGATCGCCGGGCTGGTCGCCCGGCGGATCGTGACCGATCATCAGGTGGGGACGGTCGTGCACCAGGGCGAGCGGCTCGGGATGATCCGGTTCGGGTCGCGGGTGGATGTGTTCCTGCCGGTCGGCACCAGGACCCTGGTCCGCACCGGAGATACCACACGCGTCGGAGTCACGGTGGTGGCCGAATGGAGCTGATACCGAGCAGGCAGGAACCGCGGCGGGAGGGCGTGCGCCGGCGCACCATGCGGCAGGTCGTGGTGGTGATGCCGAGCGCCTTCACCCTGGGCAATCTGTTCTTCGGCTTCTGGGCGATCGTCTCCGCCTTCAACGGCAACTTCCGTTGGGCCGGGTGGTTCATCGTCTTCGCCGGCATTCTCGATATGCTGGACGGCCGGGTCGCCCGGCTCTCCAACACCGGCACCCGGTTCGGCGCCGAGCTCGACTCGCTGGTGGACGTGATCTCGTTCGGGGTGGCCCCGGCGCTCCTGATCTACTTCCTCGACTTCTCCAACGCCGGCCGATTCGCCTGGATCCTCTGCTACATCTACGTGACCGGCGTGGCCCTGCGGCTGGCGCGGTTCAACGTGCTGTCGGCCGGGAAGCCGTCCACCGGCTGGTTCACCGGCCTGCCCTCGCCGTCGGCCGGGATGACGCTCGCGGTCTACTACCCGTTCAGCCAGACCGAGTGGTACCGGGCCTCGGTCGCCTATCTCGATCTCCAGCACCAGGGCCTCGTGGTGTTGATGCTGCTGCTCGCCGTGCTGATGGTGAGCAACGTCAAGTATCCCAAGTTCCCCCCCATCGGCGTGCGCAGCGCGAAGGGGCTGTTCGGGCTCGCGGTGCACCTCACCATCCTGCTCGGCGGAATCCTGGCGCCTGAGTATTTTCTGTTTCCGCTCGGCCTCTTCTATGTGTCGTTCGGCATCGTGCGCGCCACGATCCTGGGCCTGATGGAGCGGCCCGAGCTGGCCCCGGTCGATGAGCGGCTGGCCGACGGCAGCATGGCCGAGTCGCCGCCGGTCACCCATGAGCGGCGCGCCGGCTGGCGCGACCGCCGGCAACTTCCCGAGGACTGATGACCTACCGGATCAACGTGCGGGTGATGCCCCGGGCCGGCCTGCTCGACCCGCAGGGCCAGGCGGTGGAGCACGCGCTCTCCGCCCTCGGGTTCGCGGAGGCCGGCACCGTCCGCGTGGGCCGGGCGATCCAGCTCGAGGTCGCCGCGCCGTCCCGGGCCGACGCCGAGGCGCGGGCCCGCCAGATGTGCGACAAGCTGCTGGCCAACCCGGTCACCGAGGACTACCTGCTCGAGGTCGAGGAGCGCTGATGCTGAACGTGGCCGTGGTCCGGTTCCCCGGCAGCAACTGCGACCTCGATGCCTTGCGCGCGGCACAGGCCGCCGGGGCCAACAGCTATTTCGTCTGGCACCGCGACGCCGACCTGGGGCAGGCGGACGTCGTCCTGCTGCCCGGCGGGTTCAGCTACGGCGACTATCTCCGGTCCGGCGCCATCGCCCGGTTCAGCCCGGTGATGCAGGCGGTGCAGCGGCATGCGGCCGCCGGCGGCGCCGTGCTGGGCATCTGCAACGGCTTCCAGATTCTCTGCGAGGCCCACCTGCTGCCCGGCGCGCTGCTCCGCAATGCCGGCCTGCACTTCGTCTCCAAGCCGGTCGATGTGACGGTGGAGCGGAACGACACCCCGTTCACCACCGACTACTCGGTGGGACAGCGCCTGCGCCTCCCGGTCGCCCACGGCGACGGCCGCTACCTCGCCGCCGACGACACGCTTCGCATGCTGGAAGCCGAGGGCCGGGTGGTGCTGCGCTACGTGGCGCCCACCGAAGGCTCGCCGTACCAGCCCAATCCGAACGGATCCGCCGCCCATATCGCGGGGATCCGCAACGCCGCGGGCAACGTGGTCGGCATCATGCCGCATCCCGAGCGCGCCGCCGACCCGCTCCTCGGTCTGACCGACGGGCGCGGGTTCTTCACCTCGATGGCGGCGTGGCAGCCCCAGTCCTCCAACACGAAGGTGCTCAGCCGATGACGACCGAAAAGCCGAGCCGCAACGAAGACGAGTACTTCGCGCAGCAGAACGCCGAGCTGCTCAAGAAGCAACGGGAAAAGACCGAATCCGCCGCCCGTGACGCCGAGCGGAAGAGCCACTACATGAAGTGCCCCAAGGACGGCTACGACCTCAGCGGCAGCGAGTTCCACGGGGTCCAGATCGAGACCTGTCCCCACTGCGGCGGGATGTGGCTCGACGCGGGTGAGCTGGAGGTCATCGCCCACGAGGACCGGCCGGCGCTCATGACCCGGGTGCTGTCCGAGGCGCTGTCCGCCTTTCGGGGATCCTCCAAGAAGCGCGAGCCCGGCAAGTGACCGAATCGGCCGTCGCCGGCAGCACCGAGGCGTATGCCCTCCCCGGCGAGCGCCCCGTCACACCCGAGACGGTGCGGGAGCACAACCTCAACGAGCTGGAGTACGAGCGCATCCTCGAGATGCTGGGGCGGCGGCCGACCCTCACCGAGCTGGGCGTCTTCTCCGCGCTCTGGTCGGAGCACTGCAGCTACAAGCATTCCAAGCCGGTGCTGAAGACCTTCCCCACGACCGGACCGCAGGTGGTCCAGGGCCCGGGGGAGAACGCGGGCGTGCTGCGCCTCCCCGAGGGGTGGGCGGTCGCGTTCAAGATCGAGTCGCACAACCACCCGTCGGCGGTCGAGCCCTACCAGGGTGCGGCCACCGGCGTCGGCGGCATCCTCCGCGACGTCTTCACCATGGGCGCCCGGCCGGTCGCGGTGTTGAACAGCCTCCGCTTCGGCCCCCTCGATCAGCCGCGGAATCGCTATCTCTTCGCCGGTGTGGTGCGCGGGGTCGGCGACTACGGCAACTGCGTCGGCGTGCCGACCCTCGGCGGCGAAGTCGGGTTCGCGCCGGGCTACTCCGGCAACCCGCTGGTGAACGCGATGTGCGTGGGCCTGCTCCGCGAGACCGACCTGATCCGGGCCGCGGCCGAGGGGGTGGGCAACGTGCTGCTCGCGGTCGGCGCCCGCACCGGCCGGGACGGGATCCACGGCGCCAGCTTCGCGTCGGAGGAGCTGTCGGAGAAGAGCGAGGCCCGCCGCCCCCAGGTGCAGGTCGGCGACCCGTTCACCGAGAAGCTGCTGCTCGAGGCGAGCCTCGAGCTCATCACCTCGGATCTCATCGTGGCGATCCAGGACATGGGCGCCGCGGGACTCACCAGCTCCAGCGCGGAGATGGCGGCCAGGGGCGGCGTCGGCGTGGAGATCGACACCGGTCAGGTGCCCACCCGGGAAGAGGGGATGACCCCCTACGAGATCCTCCTGTCGGAGTCGCAGGAGCGGATGCTGGTGGTCGCCACGCCGGACCGGATCGATGAGGTGAAGCGGGTGTGCGAGAAGTGGGAGCTGGCCGCCACTCCGATCGGACGGGTGACCGACGACGGGATCTTCCGGGTGAAGCACCACGGCGTCACGGTCGCCGCGATCCCCGGCCAGCGCCTGGTCGAGGATTGCCCGATCTACCATCCGGAGGCACGGGAGAGCCAGGACGCCATCGACCGACGCTCCGCCGTTCCGCCCACCCCGCCGAAGGCCGATCTCCTGCGCTCCTTGGAGCTGCTGCTCGACTCACCGGACATCGCCAGCAAGCGCTGGGTGTATGAGCAGTACGACTCCACCGTGCAGGCCTCGACCGTGCTCGGCCCGGGCGGCGATGCCGGCGTGCTCCGAGTGCCCGGCACCGACTTCGGGCTCGCCGTCACCGTGGATTGCAACGCGCGGCTGGTGGCGCTCGACCCCTACGAGGGCGGGAAAGCCGCGGTGGCCGAGGCCGCGCGCAACATCGCGTGCACCGGTGCCCGTCCGCTCGGCATCACCGACTGCCTCAACTTCGGGAATCCGGAGAAGCCCGAAGTGTTTTTCCAGTTCACGGAGGCCTGCCGCGGCATCGCCGACGCCTGCCGCGTCTTCGGCACGCCGGTCACCGGCGGCAACGTCTCCTTCTACAACGAGAGTCCCACCGGCGCGGTCTATCCCACGCCGACCATCGGCATGGTCGGGCTGCTCGAGCGGGTGGATCGCCGGGTGCCGAGCCACTTCTCCGCCGCCGGTGACGACGTCCTGATCCTCGGCGCCACCCGCGGCGAGCTGGGCGGCTCGGCCTATTGGGCCGAGATCCGTGATTTCGTCGGGGGACGCACGCCGCCGGTGGATCTCGAGGCGGAGCGCCGGCTGCAGCAGCTCCTGATCGCCGCCGCGGACCGCGGGCTGCTCCGCTCGGCCCACGACCCGTCCGAAGGCGGGCTGCTGGTCGCCCTGGCCGAGGCGGCGATGGGCGGTCCCTATGCGGACGCCGGGATCGGAGTGGAGCTGAATCTGGAGGGGTACGCAGCCGGCGTCGAACTCGAGGCTCTGCTCTACGGCGAAGACGCCGCGCGGGTGGTAGTGAGTGCCGATCCGGCCGCCACCACCGCGCTGGCCGATCTCGCCCGGGCGGGCGGAGTACCGCTGTTCCGGGCGGGCCGGGTCGGCGGGCCCGGCCTGGAACTTCGGGCCGGTGGCCGCCGGTTCAGTTGGGACGTGGCTTCATTGCGCAGCACCTACTTCGAGGCGATCCCGCGCCGGATGCAACACGCCGACGCAGAGCGGTCGCTGGGGGAATAGTCGTCATGTGCGGCATCGTCGGCGTCTCCGGCATCCCGGACGCGGCCAGGCTCACCTATCTCGGTCTCTACGCCCTCCAGCACCGGGGCCAGGAGAGCGCCGGCATCGTCGTGGTCGATCGCGCCGGCACCGCCCGGTCGCACCGGGGCATGGGCCTGGTGTCGGAGAACTTCAACGATGCCGCGCTCGATCTCCTGCCCGGCGACGTGGCGGTGGGCCACACGCGCTACTCCACCACCGGCAGCACGGTCCTGGCCAACGCCCAGCCGTGCAGCGTCAACACCCGCTGCGGCCCCCTCGCCATCGCCCACAACGGCAATCTCACCAACGCGGCCGAGCTGAAGCGCGAGCTGGTCGAGAAGGGCGCCATCTTCACCAGCTCGTCGGATACCGAGGTTCTGGTCCACCTCATCGCCCGCTCCGAAGCCGACACGGTGGATGGCCAGATCCGCGACGCGCTGGAGCAGGTGGAGGGCGCCTACAGCCTGGTGATCACGGCCGGCCGCGCGCTCTACGCCGTGGTCGACAGCCGCGGGTTCCGCCCGCTGGTGCTGGGCCGCCTGGGATCCGGAATGGTGGTGGCGTCCGAGACCTGCGCGCTGGACCTGGTGGGCGCGGCCATGGCCTGCGAGCTGGAGCCGGGCGACGTGGTGAAGATCGAAGACGGCAAGGTCACCGAGCTGCCCCGGCTCTCGCCCCGGCCGGTGAGCCGCTGTGTGTTCGAGCTGGTCTATTTCGCCCGGCCGGACAGCAGCGTGTTCGGGGAGTCGGTCGATCGGGTGCGGCGCGAGCTGGGCCGCGAGCTGGCCCGGGAGCAGCCCGCTACCGGCGACGTGGTGTTCAGCGTCCCCGACAGCTCCAACGCCATGGCGCTCGGCTTTTCCGAGGTCTCCGGCATCAAGCTCGAGCACGGCCTGATCCGGAACCATTACGTGGGACGCACCTTCATCAACCCGACCCAGAACCACCGGGTGGAGAAGGTGAAGATCAAGTTCAATCCGGTGCGCGACGTCATCCACGGCAGGTCCTGCGTGGTGGTCGATGACAGCCTGGTGCGCGGCAACACCAGCCGGAGCCTGGTGCGGATGATCCGCGCCGCGGGCGCCCGCGAGGTGCATCTGCGGCTCGCGTCGCCGCCGATCACCGGCCCGTGCCACTACGGCATCGACACGCCCACCCGCGAGGAGCTGATCGCCTCCAGCCATTCGATCGACGAGATCAGGGAGTTCCTCGGCGTGGATTCGCTCGGTTACCTGTCGCTCGACGGCATGTTGCGCGCGGCGGGCAGCCACAGCGGTTTCTGCCACGCCTGCTTTTCCGGCCAGTACCCCACGCCGATCCCGGAGGATCTGGTGCAGCTGCGGCACGCGTCCCCGCTCATCGCCACGCCCGCATGAGCGGGCCCTACACCCAGCCGCTGGTCTATTTCTTCGGGCAGGGCCGCGCCGACGGCACCTCCGCCATGAAGGAGATCCTCGGCGGCAAGGGCGCGGGCCTCGCCGAGATGACCACCATCGGCATTCCCGTCCCGCCCGGCTTCACCATCGCCAGCAGCCTCTGCCTCCACTATCTCGAAAGCCAGCAGTTCCCCAAGCGCCTCCGGGTGGAGGTGGAGAACACGCTCCAGCGCCTGGAGACGGCCACCGGCCGCCACTTCGGCGACGGGGAGAACCCGCTGCTGGTCTCGGTGCGCTCGGGTGCCGCCGTCTCCATGCCGGGCATGATGGAGACGATTCTCAACCTCGGCCTCAACGACACCACGGTGGAAGGGCTTTCCCGGCAGAGCGGTAACCCGCGCTTCGCCTGGGACTCCTATCGCCGCTTCGTGCAGATGTACGGCAGCGTGGTCTTCGATCTCTCCAAGCGGCCCTTCGAGCACCTGCTCGAGGAGGCGCGCGGCCGCTGCGGCGTCGAGCGGGACATCGACCTGCCGCTGGAGGATGTGCAGGCCCTGGTCCGGGCGTTCAAGGAGCACATCAGGAGCCAGACCGGGCGTGAGTTCCCCGACGATCCGGTGCGCCAGCTCTGGGGTGCGATCGCCGCGGTGTTCGAGAGCTGGAACACCCGCCGGGCGATCGACTACCGCAAGCTCCACGATATCCCCGACACCATGGGGACCGCGGTGAACGTGGTGGCGATGGTGTTCGGCAACCTGGGCGAGGATTCGGGCACCGGCGTCACCTTCAGCCGCGATCCCTCGACCGGCGAGCGGGCGCTCTACGGTGAGTTCCTGCTGAACGCCCAGGGCGAGGACGTGGTGTCGGGGGCCCGCACCCCGCTTCCGATCTCGGCCCTGCGCGACAAGCTGCCGCACGCCTACCAGGAGCTGGACCGGGTGGCCCGGACCCTGGAGCGCCATTTCCGCGATCTCCAGGACATGGAGTTCACCGTCGAGCGCGGCGTGCTCTACATGCTCCAGACCCGCCGGGGCCAGCGCTCCGGCCAGGCCGCCGTGCGGGTCGCCTGCGACATGGTCGATGAGGGACTGATCTCCGAGGAGGAGGCGGTCGCCCGCATTCCGCCCAACGATCTCAACCAGCTGCTGCACCCGACCATCGATCCCACGAGCCAGCTCGATCTGCTCACCACCGGCCTGCCGGCGAGCCCGGGCGCCGCCTGCGGCACCGCGGTGTTCGACGCCGACCGGGCGGAGAAGATGGGACGCGCGGGTCAGGCCGCGATCCTGGTGCGCCGGGAGACCTCGCCGGAGGACTTCCATGGCATGGTCATGGCCCGGGCGGTCCTCACCGCCCGCGGCGGGATGACCTCGCACGCGGCCGTCGTCGCGCGCGGCATGGGGAAGCCGTGCGTCGTGGGCGCCCAGCAATTGGTGGTCGATGAGAAGAACGGGCGCCTGTCGGTCGACGGCCGCAGCATCGCCGAAGGCGATTGGATCACGGTCGATGGCGCGAGCGGCAAGGTCTTCGCCGGGCAGGCCGCGCTCATCACGCCGGAGCCGAGCGGCAACTTCCTCCGCCTGATGCAGTGGGCCGACCGGATCCGCCAGCTGCGGGTGCGGGTGAACGCCGACACCCCGGCCGACGCCCACCGGGGCCGGGACTTCGGCGCGGAGGGGATCGGCCTCTGCCGCACGGAGCACATGTTCTTCGACGGCGAGCGGCTCTCGGCGATGCGGGAGATGATCGTGGCCTCTGACGTCGCAGGGCGGGAGCGCGCGCTGGCCAAACTGCTGCCGATGCAGCGGGCCGACTTCGAAGCCATCTTCCGCGCGATGGAGGGCTACCCCGTCACCATCCGGCTGCTCGACCCGCCGCTGCACGAATTCCTGCCCCACAACGCGGCGGAAACCGAAGCCCTCGCCGCGGAGCTGGACCTGCCGGTGGAGCGGCTCCAGCTGCTGATCGACCGGCTCCAGGAAGTGAACCCCATGCTGGGCCTGCGCGGCTGCCGGCTCGGCATCATCTATCCCGAGATCACCGCGATGCAGGTGCGGGCGATCTTCGAGGCCGCGTGCACCGTGGCCTCCCGCAAGGGCCGGGTGATGCCCGAGGTGATGATCCCGCTCACCGCGAGCGTGGTGGAGTTCCGCAAGCAGGCGTTCGTGGTGCGGCAGATCGCCGAAGAGGTGTTTCGCGAGCGCCAGATCACCGTGCCGTTCCTGCTCGGCACCATGATCGAGCTTCCCCGAGCCTGCGTCACGGCCGACGAGCTGGCCCGGGAGGCGCAGTTCTTCTCCTTCGGCACCAACGACCTGACCCAGACCACGTGGGGGCTGAGCCGCGACGACGTGGGGCATTTCCTTCCTTACTACCTGGAGCACGGGGTGATCGAGGCCGACCCGTTCCAGGTGCTGGACCAGGCGGGCGTCGGCAAGCTGATCCAGCTCGCCGTCGAGCTGGGGCGGAAGACCCGCAACGATCTGAAGCTCGGGATCTGCGGCGAGCACGGAGGCGAGCCGGCGGCGGTGGCGTTCTGCGACCGGCTGGGGATGAACTACGTGAGCTGTTCGCCGTTCCGGGTGCCGATCGCCCGGCTCGCCGCGGCACAGGCGGCCCTCGCCGCTCGCGGCACGATGGACCGAACCCGGGCGACGGTGTAGGAGGAGATCATGGCCGAGCCGGTGGTGGGTGTGGTGATGGGAAGCGACTCCGACTGGGAGACCATGCAGCACGCCGTCCGGCGGCTCGAGGAGATGGGGATCGCGTTCGAGACCAAGGTGGTTTCGGCCCACCGCACCCCCGATCTGCTCTTCAAGTACGCCGAGGAGGCGGCGGGCCGCGGGCTCCGCTGCATCATCGCCGGCGCGGGCGGCGCGGCCCACCTGCCCGGAATGCTCGCCGCCAAGACCACGCTGCCCATCCTCGGCGTGCCGGTCCCGTCCCGGCACCTCCAGGGCCTCGATTCGCTCCTCTCCATCGTCCAGATGCCGGGCGGTATCCCGGTCGCCACCTTCGCGATCGGACCGGCCGGGGCCCAGAATGCCGCGCTGTTCGCGGCCGCCCTTCTCGCGCTCCACGATCCCGACCTGGCCCAGCGGCTCGAGAAGCTCCGGCGGGAGCAGACCAGGCGGGTGCTAGACCTCCAGCTCCCCGGAGAGCGCACGTGATCCTGCCCGGCGCCACGCTGGGGGTCCTGGGTGGTGGTCAGCTCGGCAGAATGTTCGTGCTCCAGGCCCGCACCATGGGATATCGCACCATGGTGCTGGATCCCGACCCGGGCAGCCCCGCGGGACAGGTGGCCGACGTACACCTCCGCGCCGCCTACACCGATCCCATCGCCCTCGACCGCCTCGCCGCCGAGTGTGCCGCGGTCACCACCGAGTTCGAGAACGTGCCCGCGGACGCGCTGGAACGGCTGGCGCGGTCCTGCCGCGTCCGCCCGCCGGTGGAGGCGGTAGCGGTGACGCAGGACCGGATCAGCGAGAAGCGCTTCCTGGAGGGGGCGGGCTTCGCCACCGCCCCCTTTCGCGCGGTCGAACGCGAGGCGGACCTGCCCGCCGCCGTGCGCGAGGTGAAGCTCCCGGCCCTGCTCAAGACCAGCCGGCTGGGTTACGACGGCAAGGGCCAGGCGGCCGTCGCCCAGCCCGGCGACGCCGCGCCCGCTTTCCGCTCGCTCGGCGGCGTGCCGTGCGTCCTGGAGGAGCGGCTGGCACTGGAGAAGGAGTTGTCCGTAGTGCTGGCTAGGGGCGACGACGGCCAGGTCGCGGCGTTTCCCGTGGGCGAGAACCGGCACCGCGACGGCATTCTGGAGACCACCGTCGTGCCGGCCAGGGTGTCCGCCGAGATCGCCCGGTCTGCGTGTGACATCGCTTCGGGAGTCGCCGAGGCGCTGGACTACGTCGGCGTGCTGGGGGTCGAGCTGTTCGTCGCCAATGGCGGCCGGATCTACGTCAACGAGATCGCGCCGCGGCCGCACAACAGCGGCCATTACACGCTCGACGCCTGCTCCACCGATCAGTTCGAGCAGCAGCTCCGGGCGCTCTGCGCGCTCCCGCTGGCGGAGCCCCGGCTGCTGAGTCCCGTGGCGATGGTGAATCTCCTCGGCGACCTCTGGGCCGGTGGACCGCCACGGTGGAACGAGGCGTTCCGCCGCCCGGGCGTACGACTGCACCTGTATGGCAAGGCCGAACCGCGGCCTGGGCGAAAGATGGGCCATCTGAACTGCCTGGCGGGCGATCCCGGCCGGGCGCTCGCTCTCGCGCTCGAGGCGAGAGACGCCCTGGCATGCACACCCGATTCCACACGGAGTTCATCCGCATGATGCTCTACGCTCTCGCGCTGCTGAGTCTCGCCGCGGCCCCCGCCCCGGTCGCCGGGGACAGCGCCTGTCCCGTGCTCAAGCCGGACAACGTTCCCGTCCAGGGCCGCCAGAGCCCGCTGGATTCCATCACCTTCACCGTGTCGAAGCAGACGGTAAAGCTCTGTTACGGCCGCCCCAGCTCGCGGGGCCGCAACATGGTCGGCGGTGAGGGCGCTCCCTACGGCAAGCTCTGGCGCACCGGCGCCAACGAGCCGACGGTGATCTTCACCCCGGTCTCGCTGGACATCGCCGGGGTTAAGGTCCAGCCTGGGAAGTATTCGCTCTACAGCGTGCCGGGTGAGAAGGAGTGGCAGATCATCGTGAACCGCTCCACCTCCCAGTGGGGCCACGAGAGCTCCTACACCAAGGACGTGGAAGCGCAGGAGGTCGGCCGGGGGACGGCGCCGGCCGAAAAGCTCACCGCGCCGGTCGAGACTTTCACCATCAAGGCCGACCCGGCGGCCGGTGAGACCAAACGCCTGGTGCTGACCTGGGAGAAGATCCGGGTCGCGATTCCGATCAAGCCCGCGGGCTGAGCCGCTTCACGCCGGCCAGGAGCCGTTCGACCTCGTCCGCGTTGGTATAGACCGCGCACCCCGCGCGGACGAGTCCGCCCCGCGGGGCGAGGCCGTAGCGCTTGACCACGCTGGTGGCGTAGAAGTCGCCGGTCGAGACGAAGACCGCGTCCTCTGCCAGCGCGTCGGCCACGTCGTCAGCCGGAAGGGTGCCGACGGTGAACGCGACGGTGGGCGTGCGCTGCGCGGAGGCGGGCGGCCCGTAGATCCGCACCCCGGGAATGGCGGCGAGCCCGCCCAGCAGGCGCTCGACCAGCGCTTGCCCCCGCCGGTGCAGCTCGGCCATCGCGGTGCGCAGCCGATCCCGCCGCGTTGCGCCGGACGCGAGCGACGCCAGGAATTCCACCGCCGCCGCGGCGCCCGCGATCCCCTCGTGATTCATCGTGCCGGTCTCCAGGCGCTCGGGCGCGGTCTCCGGCGCGGGCTCCAGCTTCGGCACATCCACCACCGCCAGCCGCTCCGACCGCCCGTACAGCACGCCGATGTGCGGGCCGTAGAACTTGTAGGCGGAGCACGCCAGGAAGTCGCACCCCAGGGCGCGGACATCCACCAGACGGTGCGGCGCATAGTGAACCGCATCGACGAACACGAGCGTTCCGGCCTCCCGCGCGATCGCGGTGGCGCGCGCGACCTCGCTGATGGTACCCAGCGCGTTCGACGCCGCGCCGATGGCGAGCAGCCGCGGCTTGCGGGCCAGCGCCGCTTCCAGCGCGGGCCAGTCGAGCTGGCCCGTCTCCGGATTCATCGCGACCGAGCGGATGGTAACGCCGCGTTCCCGCTCCAGCGCGCGCCACGGGGCGATGTTGGCGTGGTGGTCCAGCTCGGTCACGACGATCTCGTCGCCCGAGCCCCAACCGCGGCCCAGTCCCCGGGCGAGATGAAACGTCAGCGTCGTCATGTTCGCCCCGAACGCGACCTCCGAGGGATCCGCGCCGAGGAAGTCGGCCAGCGCCCGGCGAGCGCCCTCGATGATGGCGTCGGTCTCCCGGCTGGTGGGATAGCGCCAGTGGGTGTTGGCGTTGTGGTGCAGGAGATAGTCGGCGATGGCATCGACGACCGCGCGCGGCACCTGGGTGCCGCCGGGCCCGTCGAAGTAAGCCACCGGCCGGTCACGGTGCCTCCGCTCCAATGCGGGAAAATGCGAGCGGATTTGCTCTATGGATGCGACGGAAGCGGACTGCGCCGTGGCGACGGACGAGCTCATGAGGACTCCCTGGGAACGAGACAGCTAAGTCGGTGACGCATCACGGTCTATCGGCCGGTGTGGAGCCGGCGATATCGACGGCTGGAGACCGCCGCACGGCATGGGGCGTGCAGGACGAGACTGGCGAGCAGACCGGCACCCTCCTTAGGTTTGCTGCGCCTGTAGCAAGCCGTCCCTCCCACAAACTTACGCGAGCACACAATGTCAGCTTGGCGATGGCGCCAGCAGCCACTCCACTGCGGGATGTGGGCAGTGCTTCTTGCCGTGTCCGCCTGCGGCGGCAGCGGTGGCTCCGATCCCGGGGTCCCCACCACGATCACGCTGAACGACGAGGACGTGTCGCTGGCCGCCACCGGCGTCGCCTTCCAACTTACCGCGGCGGTCGAGGATGAGGACGGGGACCCGCTGCCCGACGCGGCGGTCACCTGGGCGTCCAGCGACGGGAACGTGGTGCTGGTCAGCGCCACCGGCGTGCTGGTGGCGCAGGGCCCGGGCACGGCGGAGGTGACGGCCACCGCCGGCGAGGCGGCCGCGACGGCGGGGGTCACGGTGAATTCCAACTCGGCGCTGCTGCTGCACGAGGGGAACGGCCAGACCGCGGAGCCCGGGACCGCAGTCGAGGTTCCTCCGGCGGTCCGAGTGATCAACGGCACCGGCGACCCGGTGGCAAGCGTCCAGGTCCGGTTCCAGACCGGGACCGCCAGCGGCACCCTCACCGGCGACATTCAGCTCACCGGCGCCGACGGCGTCGCCCGGGTGGGCTCGTGGCGCCTGGGCTCGGAGGGCGTCAACACGCTGAGCGCCGAGGTGGACGGGGCCGACGTAGAGGGCGAGCCCGCGCAATTCATCGCCACCACCGCCGCCGAGGGCGCCTACGACATCTCCATCCGCTACATCGGCGAGTTCACCAACGCGCAACTGCTCGCCTTTGCCGAAGCGGAGCTCCGCTGGGAAAGCCTGATCACCGGCGATCTGGTCGACGTGGCCGCGACGCTGCCGGCCAACTCCTGCGGCGAGAATCCGGAGGATCCGGGACCGTTTGACGACCTGGTGATCTTCGCCACGATCGAGCCGATCGACGGACCCTTCGGCATCCTGGGCCAGGCTGGACCCTGCTTCGTCCGGGTGGCACCGGCGCCCGAGCTGACGGTCATCGGGCGGATGATCTTCGACACTGACGACATGGATCTGCTGGAGACCGAGGGCCTGCTGAACCCGACGATCCTGCACGAGATGGGACACGTGCTCGGCTTCGGCACCCTGTGGCCCGACCTCGGGCTGCTGGCGGACCCGGTCGATCCCGATCCCGCCGAGGAGGATCCCCACTTCACGGGCGCGACCGCCATCGCGGCATTCAACGCGGCGGGCGGCACCCCCTACACCGGCGAGAAGGTGCCGGTGATGAACGTGGGCGGCGCAGGCACGATCAACAGCCACTGGCGCGACGAGGTGCTGGATCCCGAGATCATGACGGGCTTCATCGCCACCGGCGCCAATCCGCTCAGCAGGATCACCGTGAGCGCGCTCCAGGATATGGGTTACACGGTGAACGTCAACGGCGCCGATGCGTTCACCTTCGATCCCAGCCTCCGAATCGCGAAGGTGCGGCGGGGCCGCCAGTTGGTCAACGACATCATCAGCGATCCCATCCGTCGGATGGACGTGAACGGCCGAATCGTAGGAGTGATCAAGCGATGAGGGCGACCTGGCGAATCACCGGCGTGATGCTGCTGGCCGGCTGCGGCGGCGCGAACGCGGGACAGTCCGATCCACAGGCGTGCGCCCCGGTGGAGTCGTCCGCCGCGGATCTCGCCGCGGACCGGATGGGCGGGACGTACACCATGCGCCTGGTGGCCACGGAAGGGGCCAAGCGCGGGGCCAGCACCGAGGGCACTCTCGAGCTGCTCCCGCAGGACAGCGCGTATCGAACGATGACCATGTCCGACGGTCTGGCGGACACCTCGTTCACCATGCCGTTCTACGGGACGACGGAGGTGGATTTCTCGGCGGTCGGCGCCGTTGCGCCGGGGGATCCCAAGTCCGCCGATCCGGCCAGACCCGGCGTGCTGGTGATCGACGGTCCGGAGCGGCTGATGATCCGGGTGGGCTCGGAAGCCAACCGGAGAGACGTCCGCCGCTTCGACGGGGCCTACACCGCGTTCCAGGTGCAGCAGGTGACGGACAAAGGCTTCGCGGGCACTTGGCGCAGCGGGGTCGGCACCGTGGAGAGCAGCGGACACTTCTGCGCCGACCGGACCACCTGACAGAGAAGTGGACCGGAAGAAAACCAACGGCGGGCGAGACCGAGTGGTCTCGCCCGCCGTTGGTTTGATGGAGGCGCAGGGAATCGAACCCTGGTCCGAGTAAGCTTCCGGCACTGCTTCTACGTGCGTAGGTCCGTCTTTTTGCCGTCGCCTCGGGCCGGTGCCGAACCGACCTTCCCTCGGCCAAGCTCCTGAAGTCTCACCCTGCGCGCCGGAGCGACGCACCGAGCCAGCCCGGATTTACGATTCGACCGACGCCGCCCCGGGCGGGCTTCGTCTGACGAAGGCGCGTCAAGCGAGCGTTAGCTCAGCTTACGCGGCCAGTGCCATTTCAGTGTTGGCAGTTGAAACGTTCCAGATGGTTTAACCAGGGCTCTGGACCTGGGCACGCCGCAATGTCTTCATCATACCCGTCGAAGCCAAGTCGCCCCCGACTGGGCCAATGTAACCGAATGTGAGCCCTGACGGTAGGGCAGGCGGACGGACAGGCTGACGGTAAAGCGCTGGGAGGACGGTGGTTGCGCCCCCCCTACCTCCCCCCTGCCCGCTCCACCCGGTTCCGCCCGCTGTTCTTCGCCACGTACAGGGCAGCGTCCGCCTGCGGGATGAGATCGCCGATCTCCCGGCTGGTCTCCGGGCAGGCCGACACGCCGAACGAGGCGCTGAGTGGCCAGGGCCGGCCGCGCCAATCCCACTGGGTCGTGTTCAGCTTGATGCGGATTCGCTCGGCGATCCGGTAACCGACCTCGAGCCGGGCCGCGGGGAGCCAGATGGCGAACTCCTCGCCGCCGATGCGGGCGCCGAGGTCGCCGTTGCGAACCTGCTCGCGGAGGATGCGGGCGAAGTGGATCAGGGCGGCGTCGCCCGCGGGGTGACCCAGCTTGTCGTTCAGGTCCTTGAACTTGTCGAGGTCGGCGTAGATGACCGAGCCGTCGCCCACATCGACCCGGTTGAGGACCGCGTCCAGCCCCCGGCGGTTGAGCAGCCCGGTGAGCGGGTCTAGGCGGGTCTTCTCCTTCAGCTTGTCCGCCTCCAGCGCGGTGACCATCCTGGGACCGGCGTTGGCGAGCGCCGCCAGGATCTCGGCGCGCAGTCCTCCGGACGGCTCGCGGCCTCCCGGCGGCCACACCGCGACGCCACCTACGAAGCGCTCACCGGCCCGCATCGGGAGCACCAGCACTGTCCCCGGGCGCTGGCGCCGGTCGGGCACCACGCCGCCGAGCGGATCGCCCTCGAAGAAGATCGCGTCCATCTCGCCCCGGGCTACCCGGGCCAAGTCGCTCTCGGGCGGAAGCATGGAGTCGAGCAGCCGGCGGTCGCCCCGGCCCGAGACGCCGATGACCCGCACCGAACCGACCTCGCCCTCCTCCGACCCCAGCTCACCGCCGCCCTCGTAGGCGGCGACCACGACCTGCGCGTCGAGCATGCGTTCGAGCTGGTAGGCCAGCCGGAGACCGACGCTTCCCACCGACTCCAGCGAGGCCTCCTGGGTGCTGGCCTGGGCCAGCTGCACGATCTGCGGGCGGCGCCGAACTCCGTCGGCGAGGCGCCGGAGATCGCCCTCCGCGGCGTCCAATCGCGTGCCATCGGATCCGCCGGGCAAGAGCAGCCCGACCGCGATCCCGGCCGCCGCGTGGAAGACGAGCGTGCCGCCCTCCATCCGCTCGGCCCCGCTCTGCTCCTGGTCCCGCGCGCGCTCGAGCCGGCGATCCACGGCGACGATCTGCGCCACCGAGAGCCGCTCCGCATCGACCACCCGCTCGGCGTGCGGCTCGCCCTCCCGGGAGTCCATCTCCGCGACCCAGACGCCGGTGGCGCCGTGGGCCCGGCGCAGCCATTCCAGCGCCGGATCGGGCAAGAGGTGCGGTGAGACCCCGGGAGCCACGCCCGGGGCGCGACGCCGGCGCAGGAGCCATGCGGCGCCGGCACCCAGCAGCACGCCGATCAGGATGCTCCAGAAGCTCATCGGCCGAGCCAGCCTCGCCCGCGGAACCAGCGGTAGATGATGAGCGTCACGACGGCCATCAGGACGAGCACGGCGGGATACCCCCAATGCTCGCGCAGCTCGGGCATGAAGTCGAAGTTCATCCCATAGACGCCGACGATGAACGTGAGCGGCAGGAAGAACACCGAGAACACGGTCAGGACCCGCATGACTTCGCTGGTCCGGTGCGAGGCGAGGGAGAGCTGCACGCTCAGCAGCGTGTTGGCGTCGTCCAGCAGCTCATCAGCGTAGAAGTGGTAGCCCTCGGCGTTCTCCTGCACGTCGCGGAACAGAATGGCCGCACGGCCGGCCGCGGGGACCATTCGCTGAGTCACGTCCATGGTGCGGAGCAGAATGCGCTTGCAGAGCGTAATCTGCCGCCTGAGCCGGTGGATCTCCCGAAGGTCGGCCCGTAAGGCCGGGCCGGTCGCGTACTCCCCCTCGAAGACCTTGGTGTCGAACTGGTCGAGCCTGGCCTCGACCGTTTCCAGGGGCTTCTGATAGGTGTCGAGCGCCGCGTTGAAAATCTGGGAGATCAGGAACGCCTGCACGCCCTCGCTCCGGGCGCCTTGTTTGCTCGGAAGGCCGGCGAGACTCCGCTGCTGCACCGCGGTGAGCCACGGCTGGTCCTTACGATGGATCGTGATCACGAACGCGGGCCCGTAAAACACCGCGATCTTGCGGGTCAGCTCCTGCACCGAATCGGCGTTCCGTCCGGCGCCCTCATCGATCGCCCGCAGGATCACGAACGTGTGGGTCTCGAACGGCTCGTGCTTGGGCAGGTGCTCCGGGTCGAGGCAATCCTTGACCGCGAGGGGATGCAGGCTGTAGTCCGCGGCCAGCTCCGACAGCTCATCAGAGGTCGGATCCACGGCGTCGAGCCAGATGAACCGCGGCTCGCTCCTCTCGACGACGGTGCGGATGCTCATCGGCCGATGATCCTGCTCGCCGCCGCCGCGGCGCCGAAGCCGTTGTCGATGTTGACCACAGTGACACCCGAAGCACAGGAGTTGAGCATGCCGAGCAGCGCCGCGAGCCCGCCGAACGAGGCGCCGTAGCCCACGCTGGTCGGCACCGCGATCACCGGCACCGCCACCAGGCCGCCCACGACGCTCGGGAGCGCGCCCTCCATTCCTGCTACCACAATGATCACGTCGGCCCCCTGGAGCCGGTCCCCCGACGCCAGCAGCCGGTGAATCCCGGCCACGCCCACATCCACCAGCCGCTCGACCCGATGGCCGAACACCTCGCCCACCACGGCGGCCTCCTCGGCCACCGGGAGATCGCTGGTGCCCGCGGAGATGATCAGGATGGTGCCGGTGGCGGTCGAGGAATCGGGAGCGCCCTCCGGCAGGAGGTGGACGGTGCGCGCCAGAGGCGTCCACACCGCTCGGGAGAAGGCCTGCCGGAGCGCGGCCGCCTGTGCCTCGGAGCAGCGCGTGCCCAGAAAACCGCCGGTCATGGCGGCGAGACGCCGGCAGATGGCCACGACCTGCTCGGTCGTCTTGCCCTCGCAGAGGACGACTTCGGCATGGCCCTGGCGCAGCGACCGGTGATGGTCAACCCGGGCGAACCCCAGGTCTTCGAAGGGGAGGTGGCGCAGCCGTTGGAGGGCCGCGTCGGGAGCCAGGCGTCCGGCGGCGACGTCGGCGAGCAGGGACTCGAGCTGCTCGGGTCTCACGCCACGTGCGCGACCGGGGCGAGGTACTCGAGGAAGATGGCCTCGGCCTCGGCTACCGACTCGATCTGGAAGAGCCGCTGGCGCAGGTCGCTCGCCCCGTGCAGCCCTTTGGTGTACCAGCCGAGGTGTTTGCGGAACTCGATCACCGTCCTGCGGGTGTCGCCCTGGAGGCGCAGGGCCAGCCGGGCGTGATCCAGCGCGACCCGGAACCGCTCGTGAGCGTCGGGCGACGGCGGGAGCGGCTGGCCGGCGAGCAGCGCCTGGCCATCGCGAAAGAGCCACGGATTGCCGAAGGCTCCGCGGCCGATCATCACCCCGGCGCACCGGGTGTGCTCCCGCATCCGTACGATGTCCGCCGCGTTGGTGACGTCGCCGTTGCCGAAGACCGGAATGTCGAGCGCCTCGACCACCCGGGCGATCTCATCCCAGTTGGCCTTGCCGGAGAACATCTGGGTCCGGGTGCGGGCGTGGAGCGTGAACGCCTGGATGCCGGCATCCTGCATCCGCAGCGCGATGCCGACCGGGTCGCGCGCCTTGTCGTCCCAGCCGCTCCGAGTCTTCGCGGTGACCGGCAGGTGAGTGGCGTCGATGACCGCGCGGATGATCGTCCGGACCAGGTCGAGATCCCGCAGGCATCCGGAGCCGCCGTTCCGCTGGACTACCTTCTTGACCGGACACCCGAAATTGATATCGATGAACTCGGGACGGTAATGCTCGGTGATCAGCCGCGCCGCCTCCGCCATCGCGGCGGGATCGGCGCCGTAGATCTGGATCCCGATGGGCCGCTCCACCGCTTCGAACTCGGCGCCCTCCAGCGTCGTCCTGATCCGCCGGCGGATCGCCTCCGAGGAGAGAAACTCGGATAGCACCACGTCCGCGCCCATCCGCCGGCAGACCTGGCGGTACGGCGCCTCGGAGACGCCGGCCATGGGTGCGAGGATGAGGGGAAACCTGTGCTCGCTCGGGAAGGGCAACTGCATGCCAAGAAAATACTTGGCGCTTCGGGCCGGGGCAATGTGCCCCCCGGACGTGCATGGAACCCCCATCGGCGGCGTCCCGTACCGAGAGAAGAGGCTCGCGCTCACCCCCCACAAATCAGGTTCATGAACCCCATCCGCGCATCGCTGTTCGCCGCGCTGGTTCCGGCGGCCGTGGCGGCCGCCCAGGCCGACCCGGTAGCCGAATCCCGGGCCCACTACCGCGCCGCCGTGCGGGCCTACGAGGCCCGCGACCTCCCCGCCTATCTCGACCACGCCCGGCAGGCCCAGGCGCTCCGACCCGCCCACGGCGGCGTGACTTACGCCCTGGCCTCGGCCTACGCTTTGACCGGGGACACCGCGGGGGCCATGGCCACACTGCGCCACTTTGCCCTCCTCGGCTACTCGGCCGATATCGCCGCGGATTCGGATTTCGCCACCCTCCGCGATACCGAGGCCTACGCCGAGCTGAGCCGAAGGCTGGCGCGCAACCGGGAGCCGGTGGCGGTGAGCAAGACCGCGCTCCAGCTTCCCCGGCGGGACCTGCTGGTCGAAGGCATCGCCCACGACGCCAAGGACGGGGCGTTCTACCTGGGCAGCGTCCACCAGGGCAAAATCTTCCGGGTGCCGACCTCCGGCGCGGTGTCCGAGCTGGCGACGCTCGAGCCTCACTGGGCCCCGCTCGGTCTGCGGGTCGACCACAAGCGCAGGGTCCTTTGGGTGGCGACGGCGGCGCTTCCCCAGACCGAGGGCTATGCTCCGGCCGACAGCGGGGGCAGCGCGGTGGTGCGGTACGACCTCCGCACCGGCCGCATGGCGGCACGGCTGGTCGTGCCGCCCGACGGCTCGGCCCACACCATCGGCGACCTGATCGTGACCCGCGGCGGGGATGTCTACGCTACCGACAGCCGGGCTCCGGTGTTGTACCGAATCCCCGCGGGCCGGGACACGATCGAGCGCTACCTGGAGTCGCCGCTCCTGCTCTCGGCGCAGGGCTTGGCGCTGACGCCGGACGAGCGAACCCTCTACGTGGCCGACTACGCTCGCGGCCTGCTGCGCATCGACCTGGAGCGGCGCAGCATCGCGCTGGTCGAGGCGGCGGACAGCGTGCTCGCGCTGGGAATCGATGGCCTGTATTTCCACCAGGGCCGGCTGATCGGGATCCAGAACGGCGTCGCGCCCCACCGGGTCGTGCGGTTCACCCTCAGCACGACCGGCGACCGGGTGCTGAGCGCCGAGGTGCTGGAGCGCGCCCATCCGAGCTACCAGGAGCCGACGCTGGGCGTCCTGGTGAAGGGCGACCTCTACTACGTCGCCAACAGCCAGTGGGAGCGCTTCGGCGAGAGCGGCGCGATCGCCGATCCTGAGGCATTGGAGCCCACGGTCGTCCTGCGATTGCGGCTTTGACCTCCGACGGGGGCCGGATTAGGTTGCCGCAGCCCAGCGAGCCAACTTTCCCCCTTCGCCCCTGTCCATGCGTCTCAGGGATTTCTTCAGTCCCGGTGCGATCAGCTTCGACCTTCAGGCCACGGACAAGGACTCCGCTCTCGGCGAGCTGGTCCGGCTGCTCGACGTCGATCCTCGCGCCGGCGACACCCTGCTTCGCGTCCTCCAGCGGCGCGAAAGCCTCGGCTCCACCGGGATGGGACGCGGGATCGCCATTCCGCACGGCCGCTCGCTGGTCGCCAACCGCCTGCGCCTCGGCTACGGCCAATCCCGCAAGGGCATCGAGTTCCAGGCGATCGACGGCAAGCCGGTCCACCATCTGTTCCTCATCGTCGCGCCGCCGCTGGAGATCTCCAATCAGTATCTGCCCGTCCTCGGCCGGATCGCGCAGTTCGCGAAGGAGCCCGATGTGCCCGAGCGCCTCGCCGGCCTCAGCCGGGCGGAGGATTTCCTTCGGCTTCTGGAGGAGAAGGGAGTCTAGCCGGTGAGGACGCGGTGCTTCCGGCGGCTGGCCTGGCCTCTGGCAGTGGCGCTGCTGTTGAGCCCCGGTTCCCTGCAGGGGCAGTCTCCGTCCGACCGCCGTTCCCTCGAGTGGCTGTCCGATTCGCTCGCCGCCACCGCCGACACCGGCTCGCTCCGCACCAGCGCACGCGCGCTGCACCAGCTCGTCCGCCGCGCTCCCGCCGACGCGATCGCCCGGCTTCGGCTCGGCGTCTTCAATCTCCGGATCGCCGAGCTCGGCACCGAGCGCGACGCGATCGCCGCGGTGAAAACCCTCCGCGGCGTGACCGAGCGGCAGCCGGCCTGGCCATTGGCCTGGCACGCCCTGGGGCTTGCCGAGGCACGGCGCGCGGTATGGGAGCGGGACAACCCTCTGGAGCTGGGCAGCCGGGTGGGACAGGGCACGCTGGAGCGTGCGGCCCATTGCCAGCGGCGAGCCCTGGAGGTCGATCCGTCCTACGCCCCGGCGGCCTCAGCCTTTGCGGCCCTGACGCTCGGCCTTCGCGATACCGCCCTCTTCCGGTCGGCCGCGCGAACGCTGCGCCGGGCCGCCGCCGGGCCGCACCCGGACCCGCAGGTGCTGCTCGCCTGGGGAAGGCTGGAGCGGGCCGCGGAACAACCAGACTCGGCGCGCACCGCCTTCGACCACTATCTCGCGGCGGGCGGCGACAGCGCGCTCGCCCTGCTGGAGCTGGCCCGCACCCGCCTGGGCGCGGGGGACACCGGCGGCGCCGAGGCTTACTATCGCGGGGCGGAGCTGGACGACTCGGCCGCGACCGAGGGATACCGTGCCGATCTCGAGCCGGTCGCCGCCGACTCGGATCTGAGCCGGTTCGACGCCGCGGCTGGAAGGGAGCGGGCCGAATTCCTCCGGCGCTTCTGGACCGACCGCGACCGGAACGAGCTGCGCGCGGAGGGCGAGCGCCTGCGGGAACACTATCGCCGGCTGCAATTCGCCCGGCGGAACTTCGCCCTCACGGTCAGCCGTCGCTATTACGGACCGGCCGACGCGTATCGCTCGGGCGGGATGGAGCTCGACGACCGCGGCATCATCTACGTCCGGCACGGGCAGCCCACGGACCGGCTCCGTCCCTTCGTCTTCGGCCTCATGCCCAACGAGTCGTGGCGATTCGACCGGGCCGAAGGCGATCTCCTGTTCCACTTCAGCGCCGGCTACGACGCCAACGGCGGCGGGGATCTCTACGACTACCGCCTGGTGGAGAGCGTGCTGGACCTGCGCGGCGCGGGCGATGCGCCGAGGGACCAGCTGCTGCTCTCGCGCCAGTCGTTCTCCAACCTGTACAACCGGATGCTCAACTGGGGCCGGTACGGCGCGGCCAGGTCGAGCGCGCTCGAGCGCGGCATCGGGCAGGTGAGCATCGCCGTCGGGACCACGACCGACAGCCACGAGCTGACCTTCCCCGCCCCGCTCGGCGCGGTCGCCGACCTCGTCGCCGTCGGTGCGACGCCGCTCGGCACGACCGGCCACCTCGTGTTTGCCGTGGCCGAGCCCGGGACCGAGCCCCGGCGGGATGGGAGCGGAATCAGCTATCCGATCCGGGTGCGCGCCGTGGCGAGCGATCGGAATGACCGGCCGCTCGCCTGGCTGGACACCACGATCGTCTTTCGCCCCGCCGCGCCGCTGGACCGCGGCCAGTACTTGATCGGTCGCGCGGAGCTGCCGCTGCGCGCCGGATTGTGGAGCTGGCGGGCCGCACTCCAGCTCGGCGACGGCCCGGGCGTAGTGCTGCCGCGCGACACCGTGCGCGCAGCCGATGCCTCGGACCGCATCTCGTTGAGCGACCTCGCGCTCGGCATCCGGGTGGCGAGCGCCCGCTGGCAACCGACGCCGCGGGATACCGTGCTGCTCACGCCGTTCGATCTGTTCCTCGAAGGCTCCGCGATGGAGCTGTATTACGAGACCGGTGGGGCGAGGCAGGGAGCGGCGTACCGCCACGAGATCGCGGTGTATCGCCTGAAAGGCCGCGGCGGCAAGGCGGAGAGACGCCCGGTCGTCAGCCTCGGCTTCGACGAGCCCGCGACGGACACCCTGCTGCGGTCCCATCGGGTGCTTCAACTCAGCCGGCTCAAGCCCGGACGCTACCTGCTGGAGGTGGTGATACGCGGGTCCGGCAGCGAACGCGCAGCCCGCCGCCGGGAGTTCCAGGTGGTGCCGGTGCGACGATAGAAAAAGGACGACAGCGACGTCACCGGCACGCTGAACACCAGCAACGGGCGCATCGGTACCGCGTCTGGCTCCATCGATGGCATCCGGCTGACCGCCACCGCCACCCTGACGGACGACTGCGGAGGCACGTCGGAGACCACCGCCGACATCGTGGATGACACGACTCGCCTGCGCTCGGTCCGTGGCTCTTGACAACCGCTGCACCATTTCCCAACGTGTCAACGTTCGCGAGCGCACGATGACGAGATGACGCTACCTGGCGTTCATTCCATCGCGATCTGCCGGACCCCCACCGGCAACCCAACCCCCCAGTCATAGCCGACCGCCATCCCTTCAGGGGACCGCCTCGCCTCGGGCGCATCTCGCCCGCGGGGACGCGGACCGGGCGGTATTCATCCCGCGCGGCGCCCGCCGCTGCGGGTGACGGCTCCGTTTTCCTACAGGAGGCGCCATGCCGCGGATGCGTCTCATCCTGCTGCTTGCATTTCTGTTCGCTTGTACCGATCAGAACGAGCCGATCGAGCCTCGGGGGCCCGAGGAAGTCGCCACCGAGCTGGAGCTCGAGACCGACGCCGGCGCCGAATCCCGCTTCGACGCGCACACCGCGCTGTCCGGCGGAGCTACCACGATCTTCGATGAATCAGCGGAGGCGTTCGGCTCACCCGCGCCGAACCTCCAGGGCGAGAACATCGAGCGCCACGAGGTCGGCGACGAGGCCTTCGGATTGGAGCACGTCGATGGCCCGGGCGAGAACGGGGGCCTGGGTCCGATCTTCGACAACGTCTCCTGTGAATCCTGCCATCCGGGGGACGGTCGAGGGCGGCCTCCGGTCGGCGCCGAGCCGTTCAGCTCCATGCTGTTCCGGTCCAGCGTGAGAGGGCTTGGCGGTCACGGCGGGCCCAAGAATGTCCCCGGGTTCGGCGGCCAGCTCCAGATGCGCTCCCTGCCCGAGTATCAGCCAGAGATCCGGGCCGCGATCTCCTATGTCGAAAGCTCCGGGACTTTCGCCGACGGAACCCGGTTCCAGCTGCGGGTCCCGACCTACACCCTGTCCGGGATCTATGCGGCGCTGCCCGCCGGGGTGCTCTTCTCACCCCGCACCGCTCCGGCCGTGTTCGGCCTCGGCTTGTTGGAGGCCGTCCCCGAGGCCCAGATCCTCGCACGGGCCGACCCCCGCGACCGCAACCGCGACGGCATCTCCGGCAGCCCCAACTTCGTCTGGGACGAGATCCGGCAGCGGCCGGCCCTGGGGCGCTTCGGCTGGAAGGCGAACGCGCCGAACCTGGTGCAGCAGAGCGCGGGAGCGTACAACGGCGACATGGGCGTCACCTCCAACCTCTTCCCCGCCGAGCCGTGCGAGGGCCAGCATCCGGGCTGCGCACGGCACGCCGCGGACATCGATGCCGCGACGGTGGCCGACGTCGCGCTCTACACCCAGACCCTCGCCGTGCCGGCCCGCCGCCACCTCGACGACCCTGTAGCCAACCGCGGCGAGCAGATCTTCTACGCCGTCGGCTGCGCCGGCTGCCATACCCCGACGCTACGCACCGGATCTCTCCGTGGCGTGCCCGAGGTGTCGGGGCAGACGATCCACGCCTACACCGATCTCCTGGTGCACGACATGGGACCGGGGCTCGCCGACGGCCGCCGCGACTTCCTGGCCGGAGGCAGCGAGTGGCGCACCCCGCCGCTCTGGGGCATCGGTCTGGTTGAGACCGTGAACGGCCACAGCAACTTCCTGCACGATGGGCGGGCGCGCTCGCTGCTCGAGGCGGTGCTGTGGCACGGTGGAGAGGCGAAGCGGGCGAAGGAGCGAGTCAGGCAGCTGCGGCAGCGGGACCGGGACGCGCTGATCGCGTTCCTGCAGTCCTTGTAAAGCAGATGTCAGCTACTCCCACTCGATCGTGGCCGGCGGCTTCGAGCTCACGTCGTACACGACGCGGTTTACCCCGTCCACCTCGTTCGCGATCCGGTTCGAGATCCGGCCCAGCACTTCGGGTGGAAAGGGGAACCAGTCGGCCGTCATCCCGTCGCGGCTGGTCACCGCCCGCAGGGCGATGACCTGATCGTAGGTGCGGAAGTCGCCCTGGACCCCGACCGACCGGATGGGCAGCAGGACCGCGAACGCCTGCCAGATATCGTCGTACAGACCCGCCGCGCGGATCTCCTCGGTGTAGATGTGGTCCGCGCGGCGGAGCACGTCGAGGTGCTCCCGGGACACGTCTCCCAGCACGCGGATCGCGAGCCCCGGCCCCGGGAACGGATGCCGGCCCACCATCTCCTCCGGCAGGCCCAGCTCGCGGCCCACCTGGCGGACCTCGTCCTTGAACAGCTCCCGCAGCGGCTCCAGCAGCTTGAACGGGAGCCGCTCGGGCAGACCGCCGACGTTGTGGTGGGTCTTGATGGTGACCGACGGCCCGCCCCTCGGCGAGACGGACTCGATCACGTCGGGATACAGCGTCCCCTGGACCAGGAACCCCACGTCGTTCCCCACCTGCTTGGCCTCGGTCTCGAAGACCTCGATGAAGGTGTGGCCGATGCGCCGCCGCTTCTCCTCCGGGTCCTCCACGCCGGCCAGGCGCTGGAGGAACAGCTCGCTCGCATCCACCACCCGAAGATCGATGCCGAGGTGGCGGCGGAAGGTGGTCTCGACCTGCTCCCGCTCGTGCAGCCGGAGCAGCCCGTGATCCACGAAGATGCAGGTCAGCCGGTCGCCGACCGCGCGGTGGACCAGCACCGCGGCGACCGAGCTGTCGACGCCGCCCGAGAGTCCGCAGATCACTCGCTGCCCCGCTCCCACCAACTGGCGGATCCTGGCGATTTCGGTCTCGACGAAATGCCCCGGGGTCCAGTCGGGGACGCAGCCGCAGATCTCGAACAGGAAGTTGTTGAGGATCTCGCCGCCCCGCGGGGTGTGCGCGACTTCAGGATGGAACTGCACGCCGAAGATCGGGCATTCGACGTGCTCCATCGCGGCCACGGGAGAATTGTCGCTCCGCGCGGTCACCGTGAAGCCCTTCGGCGGGGCATCGACGTGATCGCCGTGGCTCATCCAGACCGGGGTCTCCTCGCCCTTGCCGAAGCCCCGGAAGAGCCGGCCGCCATCGACCGTCACGCTGGCCCGGCCGTACTCCCGCCGGTTGGCGCGGACCACGTTGCCGCCTGAGAGCTGGGCCAGGACCTGCATCCCGTAGCAGAGCCCCAGCACCGGCGTGCCGAGCCGCAGCAGCTCGGGGTCGGCGGTGGGCACGCCTTCGTCATAGACCGAATTGGGGCCACCGGAGAGAATGACCCCCTTGGGGTTCCACTCCCGGATCCACTGGACCGAGCGGGATGGGGGATGGATCTCGCAATAGACGTGGGCCTCGCGGACCCGGCGGGCGATGAGCTGGGTGTATTGCGATCCGAAGTCGATGATCAGGATGCCGTCGTGGTGCTGGGCCACTGTCGTTGAGTCCGCTCGGTTCAGGGTGACACCCGCTCGCTGCGGTAGAGGTCCGCCACCCTCTCGCGCGGGCGGGAGACCCACCACCGCCCGCGATCCACCACGACTTCGGCCGGGCGGGGGCGGGTGTTGTAGTTGGAGGCCATGACGAAGCCGTAGGCGCCGGCGCCGAGCACTGCGATCCGTTCCCCCCGGTCGAGACCGGGGAGCGTGCGATCGCGGGCGAGGAAGTCGCCGGTCTCGCACACCGGCCCCACCACATCCACCTCCGCCTCGGGCCGGCCCTTCGGCTCCAGCTCCGCCATCTCGTGATAGGCCATGTAGTGGCTGGGCCGGACCAGGTCGTTCATCCCGGCATCCACGATCACGAGATCCTTGCCGCCCGAGTGCTTGCGCGACAGCACCGAGGTGAGCAGGACGCCCGCGCTGCCGACCAGGTAGCGGCCCGGCTCCATCACCAGCGTCAGCCCGCTCTCCTTCACCAGCGGGATCACGGTGCCGGCCAGCGCCGCTGGCGTGAGCGGACGCTCGTCCCGGTAGCGGATCCCGATGCCACCGCCTACGTCGAGGGTGCGCAAGGTATCCACCCCCGCCTGGCGGAGCCGCGCCACCAGGTCCAGCAGCCGCGCGATCCCCTCGCCGTAGGGCTTCGGATCGAGCAGCTGGCTACCGATGTGCATCGCGATGGTGTCGAGGGTGAGCAGCGGGTGCTCCCGCACCGCGAGGGCGAGCGGCACCACCTGATCTACCGGGACCCCGAACTTGATCCCGCCCTGGCCCGTGGCGATGTAGGGATGGGTGTCCGCGGTGACGTCGGGATTGACCCGGATCCCGACCCGGACGCCGCGCCCCAACCGGGCGACGATCCGGCCGAGCGCCGCCAGCTCAGCGGTCGATTCGAGGTGCACGTGGCCGATTCCCGCTTCGACCGCCGCGGTCAGCTCGTCGTCAGTCTTCCCCACCCCGCTGAAGACGATCCGGTCGGGGTCGAACCCGGCCGCGAGCGCGCGCGACAGCTCGCCTCCCGACACGATGTCGGCGCCCGCGCCGAGGTCGCGGAGAATGCGCAGCACCGCGAGGTTCGCGTTGGCCTTCACCGCGTAGGCGATCCGGTGCGGCGCCGGTGCCAGAGCCTGGTCCAGCTCGCGGAACTGGCGGCGGATCACGTCCGCGCTATAGACGTAGGCCGGCGTCCCCGCCCCGTCAGCGATGTCCGACAGCGCAACTCCGCCGAAGTGGAGCGACCGATCCCGGTACTCCAGCCCGGCATCCCGAAACAGGTCGTCGGTCGCCGCCCGCCCGACTAGTACGCTCTGGCCCACACCGCCTCCGTCACGCTCGGCCTGCCGCACCACATGCAGGTGGCCGGGACCTGCGGCGAGCGGAACTCCTCGTCGGGCAGGACCCGGATGGTCGCCTTGGTCTGCTCCTTGATCTCCATCTCGCATTCGTTGCGACCGCAGAACCCGGAGTAGATGAATCCTCCGCCCGCCTCGAGCTTGGCGAGGAACTGTTCCTTGGTGGCGCCGCGGATGCTGTTCGCCTCCCGGCGGGCCCGCGCGGCCTCCAGCAGGTCCAGCTGCATCGCCTCCATCGCGGCGGTCAGCGCCGGGGCCAGCCCGGCGAGCGGGAGACTCTCTTTCTTGCCCCCCGTGCGCCGCGCGAGTATCACGGTGCCGCCGGCAATGTCGCGGGGGCCGATCTCCAGCCGGAGCGGGACGCCCCTGCTCTCCCACTCGTAGTATTTCGCGCCGGGTTTCATGCCGTCCCGCGCATCCACGTGGACCCGGACGCCGGCCGCCGCCAGCTCCTTCCGCACCCCGTCGGCGCTCTCCAGCACGGTCGCCCGCTCGGCGTCAGTCTTGTAGATCGGCACGATCACCACCTGATACTGCGCCAGCCGGGGCGGACAGATCATCCCCGCGTCGTCGCCGTGGGTCATGATCAGGGCGCCGACCAGGCGGGTCGAAACACCCCAGGAGGTGTTCCAGACGTGGTCCAGATCGCCCGAGGCGGTCTGGAAGGTGACCTCGAACGCCCGGGAGAAGTTCTGGCCCAGGTTGTGGCTGGTCCCGGCCTGGAGCGCCTTGTTGTCCTGCATCAGCGCCTCGCAGGAGTAGGTGCGAAGCGCCCCGGCGAACCGCTCGCTGTCGGTCTTCCTCCCGGTCAGGACCGGCATCGCCATCCACTCTTCCATGAAGGTCCGATAGACACCGAGCATCTTGCGGGTCTCCTCCTCCGCCTCCGCCTCGGTGGCGTGCGCGGTGTGTCCCTCCTGCCAGAGGAACTCCGTCGTGCGGAGGAAGAGCCGGGTCCGCATCTCCCAGCGGACCACGTTGGCCCACTGGTTGATCAGCAGCGGCAGATCCCGATAGCTCTGGATCCACTTGGCGTACATCGCGTAGATGATGGTCTCCGAGGTCGGCCGGACCACCAGCGGCTCCTCCAGCTCCTTGCCGCCGCCGTGGGTGACCACCGCGGTCTCGGGCGCGAATCCCTGCACGTGCTCCGCTTCGCGATTCAGGAAGCTCTGCGGGATGAAGAGCGGGAAGTACGCGTTCTGGTGGCCGGTGTCCTTGAACATCTGGTCCAGCGCCCGCTGCATCTGCTCCCAGATGGCGTACCCGTTCGGACGGATCACCATGCACCCGCGCACCGGGCTGTAGTCCGCCAGCTCGGCCTTTGCTATCAGCTCGTTGTACCAGGCGCTGAAATCGGTCGCCCTGGGTGTCAACGCCTTCGCTTCCGCCATCCCGCTTCCTTTCATCCGTCGTGATTATTCACGCCTCACCGCGAGAGCGCGGCCCTGAGCCGTTCCAGCACCGCCTCCCGGCGGACCGGCTCCTGGCCCTTCCCCCGCATGTCCTTCACCATGACCTCGCCCCGGGCGCGATCGTCCGGCCCGACGACCACGGTGAGCCTGGCGTTGCGGGCGTCGGCCAGCTTGAGCTGCTTCCCGACCGCCTGCGGGGCCAGTGCGTACTCCACCCGCAGGCCGCCTTCCCGCAGCTCGCGCGCGAGGCTCAGGACGTGGGGCAGGTCGTCCGAGCTGATCGCCGCGAGGAACACCTCCACGCTCGCCGGGGCGGCCGGAGCGAGCTCGCGGTCCCGCAGCAGCTCGGTCAGCACCACGTCCCCCATCCCGAACCCCAGCGCCGGGAGATCGACGCCTCCCAGGGACTGGAGCAGGTTGTCGTAGCGCCCGCCGCCGCAGATGGCCCGCAGCTCGCCGCGGGCATCGAACAGCTCGAACACCGTGCCGGTGTAGTACGCGAGCCCGCGGACGATGCCGAGATCGAGATCGGCGAAGTCCCCGAATCCCATCGCGGCGAGCCCTTCCAGCGTGCGCCGCAGCCCTTCGCCTTCCGGCAACGCGCCGTCCGCCGCACCGCCGAGCGCGCTCAGGTCCTGCCAGCTTCTGGCCCGCGCAATCTGGAGCAGCTGCTCCACCACCGCGCGGGCGATCCCCGCCGACTCCAGCTTGGTGGCCGACACACTCTCCGGCGTGCGGCGGAGCTTGTCGAACACCTGATAGACCACCGGCGCCTGCGGCTCCGAGACTTGAAGGGCCCGCAACATCGCGCTCAGCAGCCGGCGATCGGAGAGTCGCACCCGGAAGTCGCCCGGGCCAAGCCCGAAGGCCCGCAGCGCATCGACCGCCAGCGCCACTATCTCCACGTCGGCGAGATGGCCGGGCTCGCCGATCAGGTCGCAGTTGAGCTGGAAGTGCTCTCGAAGTCTGCCCCGTTGCTGCCGCTCGTAGCGAAAGAGTTGGGGGATCGAGAACCACCGGATCGGCTTCTTCAGCTCCCCGGCCCGCGCCGCCACCATCCGGGCCAGTGTGGGCGTCATCTCCGGCCGGAGCGACACCTCCCGGCCGCCCCTGTCGGTGAAGCTGTACAACTGTCCAACGATCTCTTCGCCGCTCTTCGCCGTGTAGAGCTCCAGCGGCTCCAGCGGCGGCCCGTCGTACTCCTCGAAGCCGTACCGGGCCGCGACCTGGCGCCAGGTCCGGAAGATGTGGTCCCGGAGCGCCAGATCGGCGGGATAGAAGTCGCGAAATCCCGGCAGGGACTGGGGTTGCATGGGCAGCAAAATAGCGGGAGAACGGGCTGCCAGCGAATGCCTACAAACCCAGCGCTTCCATCACGTCTCCCACCGTGTGAAACGACCCCGTCACCACGATGGTCCCCGCTCCCCGTTGCACCTCCGCGAGCGCCGAGTGGAAGTCGGGCACCAGGGTCCACGAAGCGCGGGCCGGGGGCCGCGACGGATCGCTGAGCCAGCGCCGCAGCCAGGCCGCATCCCACCCCCGGCTGGCCGCGGTCGGCGCCACGGTCAGCACCCCGCGGTCGATCACCCGGTCGAGCTGCACCAGCATCTCCGGCCACTCCTTGTCGCCCAGGATCGACACCAGTCCGTGGACCGGCCCGGGCGGACGCATCCCCCCCAGCGCCTGCACCAGCGACTTGATCCCGTCCGGATTGTGCGCCACGTCGAACAGCCACTTGCCCCGCCGGTCCAGCCGGCCCGGAATCCAGCCTGTCGCGAACCCGCTGGCGATCGCCTCGGGCCCGGGCCGCCACCGATCCGGCAGCGCCATGAGAATCCCGTGCGCCACCCCCGCGTTGCGCCGCTGGTGCGGACCGGCCAGCGCCAGGGAACCCTGCCACTCGTACTCGGGCGGCAGCACCCGCACGTCGGCCCGGGCCCGCGGCTCCAGGCGGGCCACGGCGCGGTGGGCCGCCCGTCGCAGCGCATCCACCAGGCCCGGCTCCCGCTCCCCGATCACGAACGGTGCGCCCGGCTTGGCGATGCCGGCCTTCTCCACCGCGATCTTCTCCAGGCTGTCGCCCAGATACTTCATGTGGTCGCGCTCGATCTTGGTCACCCCGCTCACCAGCGGACGCACCACGTTGGTGCTGTCCAGCCGCCCGCCGAGCCCCACCTCGATCACGGCGATCTCGGCGCCCCGGGCCGCGAAGTCCGCGAAGGCGATCGCCGTGCTGGCCTCGAAGAAGGTGGCCCGGCGCTCCAGAATCAGCGGCCGGAGGCGGTCCGTCCACATCGCGACCGCGGCCTCGCCGATCGGCACCTCATCGACCCGGATGCGCTCGCGGAACGACACGAGGTGCGGCGAGGTGTAGAGTCCCACCCGCCACCCGGCCTCGCGCAACGCGGCCGCCAGCAGCGTACAGACGCTGCCTTTCCCGTTGGTGCCGCCGACGTGGATCGTCGGGATCACCTCGTGCGGGCTCCCCAGCGACCGGAGCAGCGCGCGCGTCGTGGCCAGCCCGAACTTGATCGTCGTCGTGCGGGGGAAGAGGAAGTCCAGCGCCTGGTCGTACGTCAGGGACATGCGCGCTCTGGGTGTGGAGGGTCCCCCAAAACACCGGCGCCCCACCCAACGAATCCGCGGGTGGGGCGCCGGAGCGGGACGTGCTTGCGTCAGCTCAGCTCGGCGTGTTCCGCCAGCGGGCGCTGCCCCTGCATGTGCCGGAGGAGGCGCGCGGTGGTGTCCCGGAGGGAGCCCCGCGGGACCACATCGTCGATCTGACCGTGGTCGACCAGGAACTCCGCCGTCTGAAAGCCCTCCGGCAGGTCCTGTCCGATCGTCTGCTTGATCACCCGCTGCCCCGCGAAGCCGACCACGGCTCCCGGCTCCGCCAGGATCACGTCGCCCTGCATCGCGAAGGACGCCGAGACGCCGCCGGTGGTGGGGTCGGTGAGGATGGAGATGTAGGGGATGGCCTGAAGGTGCAGCTGCGCGATGGCGGCCGAAGTCTTGGCCATCTGCATCAGCGAGAGCACGCCCTCCTGCATCCGGGCGCCGCCCGAGGTGGAGACGATCACCAGCGGCACCTTCTTCTCGTGCGACCGCCGGGCCAGCCGGGCGATCTTCTCGCCCACCACCGAGCCCATCGAGCCGCCCATGAACGCGAAGTTCATGACGCCGAGGTTGAACGGCAGGCTGTCGATCTTGGCGCTGCCGGTGTAGATCGCGTCGGCCCGGCCGCCCTTCTTGCGGGCGGCGGTGAGGCGATCGCCGTAATGCTCGAACTTGAGAGGATCGACCGACCGCAGGTCGCCGTACAGCTCACGCCACGTGCCCGGGTCGGTGAGGATGTCGATGTACTCCTCCGCCGTGATCCGCCGGTGCCGCCCGCACTCCGGGCAGACGTTCAGCGCCTTCTCGAATTTTTCGCGGAGGTCGATGTGCCCGCAACCGTCGCACTTCTCCCACGCGTCGGGCGGGATCTCCAACCGCTCGCGCTGCGAGGTACGCGGCTTCCGTTCCTTCTTAAACCATGCCATCACGGCCATAGCGTTCCTGGGTGGGTTACCCGGACAGAGGGAACTGGGTCATCCGGAACCGATGGAATCTCTGCGATCCCGCCCCGGCGCGCCAGGCCCTAAGATGTAAGTGCTTATGGAACAGACAGATACGAGATCGCCCCGAGTCGCCCGCGACGCTGTCCGGCCGCCTGCCCGCCCACCCGCCTGCCTGCCTGCTCAGATGTCGGGATAGCCCGATTGCCGGGAGTCGTTGGCCACCCTGAAGGCGAGGCCGAGGCAGAGACAGCAGATCACGAAGAACGACCCGCCGTAGGAGAAGAACGGCAGCGGAATACCGGTGATCGGCATCAGGTTGACCGTCATCCCGACGTTCTCATAGACGTGGGTGAACAGCAGCCCCAGAATCCCGAAGATCAACAGGCTGCTGAACGAGTCGGTGGCCCGGCGTGCGATGCGAAGCAGGGTCAGGAACAGCGCCAGATACAGCGCCAGGGCGACCGCGACGCCGACGAACCCCAGCTCCTCACCGACGATGGGGAAGACGAAGTCGGTGTGCTGCTCCGGAAGGAACGCGAGACGCTTCTGCGGGCCCTCGGTGTAGCCGGTGCCGAACCAGCCGCCGGACCCGATCGCCACCCGGGATTGGATCGCATGGTAGCCCGCGGCCCGTGGATCCACCTCGGGATTGAGGAAGGTGAGCAGCCGGTTCTGCTGGTACGGCGCCAGCCGCTTCCACAGCGGCAGCGCGATCGCCCCCATCGCCACGTTCAGGAACCAGACCACCAGCGCGTCGGACAGGTACGGCCGCCAGACGAAGAGCAGCCCGGTGAACAGCACCATCCAGGCACCCCAGGTCCAGTCGTTGAACGCGAGCAGGAGGCTCAGTCCCGGGGAGGCGAGCAGGAACAGCAGCCGGGGCCGCACGCCGGCCCAGAACAGCATGGCGAAGGCGATCCCGACGAAGACGATCGCGCTGCCCAGGTCGGGCTGCTTGAGGACCAGGAGGAAGGGAGCGCCGACGATCATTCCCGGCACCAGCAGGTCGCGCAGCGACCTGGGCGGCTCCCGCCGGCTCGAGAGATATCGGGCCAGCATCAGGACCGTCGCCACCTTGGCCAGCTCCGATGGCTGCCCGATCTGGTGGCCGCCGATGGAGAGCCAGCTGCTGCTGCTCTGCGCCGTTCCCGCCCCGGTGCCCACCAGCAGCACCAGGACCAGCAGCGACAGGCTGAACGTGTAGAGCGCCGGCGCGAGCCACTCCAGCAGCCGGGGCGACACGTGATAGACCACCCCCGCCGCCACGATCCCGATCCCCACCCAGACGAACTGCCGGTGCCACACTCCTGCGGCGCGGGTTGGCACGTCGGTCTGCCCCGCAGAGTACAGCGTCAGCAGGCCGAACATGATGAGGCCGACGCTCACCCAGAGGAGCTGGCGATCGACGGTGGGCCCCCTCACGGCCGTTCCGCCGGCTGGGGCAGCGAGTCATCGACCACCACGGGAGCGGCGGCGCGGCGGATCGAGTCCTCCAGCGCCCTGGCCGCGGCCGAGTCGGGGTTCAGCTCCACCGGACGCGGCGCGGTGTCGGCCGCGGCCTCGTCCAGCAGCGCCTTGATCTTGATGACGCCGACGGTGTCGGGGCCGAGCAGCTGGCGCTTGAGGGTCTGGGTCACGTACGGGGCGACGCTGGACCCGTGCTCGGCGAACTCCATGATCGCGCCGACGATCAGCTCCGGCTTGTCGGACGGAGCGAAGCCGATGAACCAGCCGTGGTCCTTGCCGTGGGAGTTCTGCGCCGTGCCGGTCTTGCCGGCGATGGCGAGGTCCCGCTTTCGGCTCGCCGCCGCGGTCCCCCGCTCCACCACCGCGATCAGCGACTCCCGGAGGCCGTCCAGCTGGGCGGCGGTGAGCCCCAGGTCGACTTCTTCCTTCGAGGTGGGATGGACGACGTACGGCGTGGAGGACTTTCCCTCGCTCGCCAGACCCTCGTAGAACTTCATCATGTTGATCAGGGTCTGAGTGATCTCGCCCTGGCCGATCGAGAAGTTCAGCGTGGTCGCGGGCGGACTCCAGTGCCGGGGCCCGTACAGCTTGTCGAAGTACGCGGTCGAAGCCGGCCAGATCGGATTCTTCTCGTTCTCCAGGTCGATCCCGCTCGGCTCTTTAAAGCCCATCAGCACGCCGTCGTCCAGGATGGCCTTGAGGCCGAGGCGCAGACCCACCTGGTAGAAGTACACGTCGCAGCTCTTCGCCACCGCGCCGATCAGGTCGAGGGAGCCGTGACCTTCCTTTTTCCAGCAGCGGAACACCCGATTCCCCAGCCGCATGCCGCCGCGGCACGGCTGCGGCATCTTGGTGTCGAGCCCGATGAGGCCGCGCTTCAGCGCCATCGCCCCGATCGCCAGCTTGAAGGGCGAGGCCGGGGGGTAGCGCGTCTGGATCGCGCGGTTGAGGAGCGGCCGGGCCTCGTCGGTGTTGAGCGCCCGCCAGTTGGCCCGGGAGATCCCGCCGACGAACACGTTGGGATCGTAGGTCGGCGCCGAGTAGAGCGCGCGAACTTGCCCGCCGGGCGTCATGGCGACCATCGCGCCGCGCACGCCCGCCGGCCAGATGCTGTCGATGTAGCGCTGGAGATCGAGGTCGATGGTGGTCAGAATCGGCCGGCCCGGCGTGGGCTGGAGCGAGGCGCCGCCGGCGTCCTCCCGCACCAGCCGGCCCCGGGCGTTCACTTCCATGTAGCGGACGCCCTCGATGCCCCGCAGCGTGTCGTCGTACTCCCGCTCGAGGCCGGCCTTGCCCACGATGGTGCCCAGATCGGCGCCCGGGTAGCGCTGCGCCGTGAGGTCGTTCTCGGTGACCTCGGAGACGTAGCCGACCAGGTGGGCGACGGCCTTGCCGGCCGGATAGAGGCGCTTGGGCTCCGACTGGATCACCAGGCCCGGCAACGCCGCACGATGCTCCTCCAGCCGGGCGATGGTCTCGAAGTCGGCGTCGCCGAACACCACCGCGGGCTGGTAGCGGGCCAGCCGGAACCGGCGGACCACCTCTTCCACCTCGGCGGTGTCGAGCGGCACGAAGCGCCCGATCCGGGCCAGGACCGCGTGCAGCGAGTCGACCGAGGGCGCCAGCACCTTCACCGAATACCCCGGCACGTTCTCGGCGATGACCTGGCCGTCGCGGTCGAAGATGGTGCCCCGCGGCGCGGTCAAAGAGATCGGGCGCAAGCGGTTGGTTTCGGCCCGGAGCTGGAACTTCTCGTGCTGGATGACCTGGGTGCGGAAGAACGCCCCGCCGAGGAGCACGAACGCCGCCACCAGCACCAGCTGGGCGACGTCAGCCCGCTCGCGGACCCGGTAGGAGTCGAAGCCGTTCATACGTCGAGCCTGATCGCGAACCACTCGCGAAACGCCGCGAGCACGAGCAGCGCGAACGCCGCGGTGGACAGCGCCTGGAGCGGACTGTTCAGCGTCAGCTCCACGAAGAGCCGGCCTTGCGGGGTCCCGCTCGCCGTCAGAAGCAGGAGGTCGCGCACCCAGAGCGCGACCGCGACGAACGCTCCGTTGACCAGCAGGTTGTCGGCGAAGAACACCGCGCGCCCCCAGGCCGCCAGATAGCCGACCATCGTGTGGGCCAGGATACCGGCGCCGAACGCGGCCGGCGTCAGCGCGTCGTTCACCAGGCCGACCACGAAGCCCGCGACCGCTCCGGCGCCGGGACCCGCCCGCATGGCGTAGAACACCAGCGCGATCAGCAGGAAATCGGGACTGAGCCGGGGGCTCCAGAGCCGCGGGCGGAGATAGAAGTGCAGCAGCACCAGGAGCGCCATGACCAGCACGAGCTGGATGCGGTTGGCCCGGGAGACGCTCACGGGGCCGAGTCCCGCCGCACCGCCGCCGCCCGCTTGGCGGCCGCCAGTGAATCGGCCCGCCGCGCCTTCGCGGCCTCCAGCGAGTCGGCAGCCCTGACCTTCGCGATCGAGTCGGCCTCCATCGCCCGGAGCGCCGAGTCGCTGGGGAAGGCCTTCTCCAGGTTGGTGCCCGGGGCCGAGACCAGCACCAGGACGTGCGCCACCGAGCCGGGATTGGCCGCCGGGAGCAGCCGATAGACCCGCTCCCAGCCGGCCTGCTCCCGGACCACGCCGGTCACGGTGCCGACCGGGATCCCCTTGGGATACACCCCGCCGAGCCCGGAGGACAGCACCAGGGTCCCGTTGGGCACCGAGTCGCGGTAGGGCACGCCGCGGAACTCCAGCGCCCCTTCTCCACCGCTGCTGGACAGGGACGGGGCGACCACCCCGCTGGCGTTGCCGGTGACGGTATAGGCGCTCACCCGGAACTCGGGGTGGGCCCAGGTCATGACCTGGCTGGAGCGCTCGGCGGCGCTGAAGACCATGCCGATCAGCCCTTCGGGGGCCACCACCGGATCGAAGTCGGAGACCAGGTCGCTGCGGCCGACGTCGATCGGCAGCATCCGGCTGTCGGTCGCCGCGGCCTGGTGGAGGACCTCGGCCGCGACGTACGGCGTGCTCAGGCGGCGGCGGAGGGTGAGCAGCTGGCGCAGGCGCTCGTTCTCGGCGATCAGGGCCGGGATGCCCTGGGCGAGATAGGAGGCGGAGTCGCGCTGGACGGTGATGGCCTTGAGGCGGGCCCGGCTGGTGCGCCCTTCCTCAGCCCGGGCCTGGAGCCAGACCAGCGGCGACAGAACCGTGTCCCGCAGGGTGTCGGAGACCGTCTGGCCCCAGTTGGACGGAGAGAAGAGCGCCACGAAGGACAGGGCGAGACACACGAGGAACATCACCGTGTCCCGGCGCGAGTAGGAGTGTTCCGACGCGCTGGCCATGCTCAGGCGGACAGGACGCTGCGATATTTCTCGTAGTCGTCGAGAATGCGTCCGGTGCCGCGGACGACGCAGGTCAGTGGATCCTCATCCACGTGGATGGGAAGGCCGGTCTCCTGCGCCAGAAGGATGTCGAGCCCGCGGATCAGGGCGCCGCCGCCGGTCATGACGATGCCGCGGTCCACGATGTCGCTGGCGAGCTCGGGTGGGGTGATCTCCAGCGCGCGCCGGACCGCATCGACGATCTGCTGGATCGGCTCCTGCACCGCCTCGCGGATCTCGGTGGAATGGACCCGCACCGTCTTGGGGATGCCGGAGACCAGGTCGCGACCCTTCACTTCCATTTCCCGCTCGTCCCCGGTGGGGGCGGCGGAGCCGATCTTGATCTTGATGGCCTCCGCGGTCGGCTCGCCGACCAGGAGATTGTAGTTCTTGCGCATGAACTGGACGATCGCCTGGTCCAGCTCGTCGCCGCCGGTGCGGATCGAGGTGTCGGAGACGATGCCGGAGAGCGCGATGACGGCGATCTCGGTGGTCCCGCCCCCGATGTCGATCACCATGTTGCCCGTCGGGGTCTCGACCGGGAGGCCGACCCCGATGGCCGCGGCCATCGGCTCGGCGACCATGAGCACCTGCTTGGCGCCGGCGGTCTGGGCCGAGTCGCGGACGGCGCGCCGCTCCACTTCGGTGATGCCCGAGGGCACGCAGACGATGACCTTCGGTTTCACCCGGAAGACATGCTTGTCGATGATGGTCTTCAGGAAGTACCGCAGCATCTTCTCGGTCACGTCGAAGTCGGCGATGACGCCGTCCTTGAGCGGCCGGACCGCGATGATGCCGTCGGGGGTGCGGCCCAGCATCCGCTTGGCCTCGAGCCCGATGCCCTTGATCTTCCCGGTCGCCTTCTCGATCGCGACGACCGACGGCTCGTTGAGCACGATGCCCTCGCCCTTGACATAGACGAGGGTGTTGGCCGTGCCGAGATCCACCGCGATTTCATTCGCGGGGAGCCACGACATAAGGTTCAAAGAAGGAAGCTTCATCGAGATGAGGTCGGAAGCATGGCTCACAAGGTAACGAATGGCCGTCTCCGCATTCAAGGGAGCGTGCGCCCCGTTAGCGTCCGGTGCTGCCGAATCCTCCCGCGCCGCGTGAAGTCCCCGGCAGGCTGTTTACGGTTTGGAAATCCACCGGCTCGACCCGCGCGAACACCATCTGCGCGATCCGCATGCCGCGGGTGATCTCGAACGGCTCGGTGCCGAGATTGGCGAGGATGACCTTCACCTCGCCGCGATAGTCGCTGTCGATGGTCGCCGGCGTGTTGGCGACCATGATTCCGTGCTTCAACGCCAATCCCGACCTCGGCCGGATCTGGCACTCGAACTCGTCGGGCAGGGCGATCGCGAACCCGGTCGCGAAGGCCCGCCGCTCCAGCGGGGCCAGCACCCCCTGTTCGGCGCTGGGCACGTCGTAGCCCGCCGAACCGGGGGTCGCGCGGCTGGGCATGGGCAAGCCCTCGCCGTGGGGAAGGCGGGTGAACAGGATCTGGATCAGAGGACGGTGCCGACGTCGGTGAGGGGAAGCTGGAACGCCTCGGCAACACCGGGATAGACCACCTTGCCCTCCACCACGTTCAGCCCCAGCCCCAATGCGGGGTCAGCTTTGCAGGCGGCACGCCAGCCCTGCTTGGCCAGCTTAAGTGCATATGGGAGCGTGGCATTGGTCAAAGCCAGGGTGGAGGTCCGGGGCACCCCGCCCGGCATATTCGCCACGGCGTAGTGCAGGATGCCATCCACGAAGTAGGTGGGGTTCTCGTGGGTGGTGGGCTTGATGGTCTCCACGCACCCACCCTGATCGACCGCCACATCCACGATCACCGAGCCCGGCTTCATCAGCTTGAGGTCGGCCCGCTTCACCAGGTGGGGCGCCTTGGCCCCGGGCAGCAGCACGGCCCCGATCACCAGGTCGGCCCGGCGGATGGCGTCGAGGATGTTGTGGCGGTTGGAGTAGGCGGTATCGACGTTGGCCGGGAGGACGTCGTCGAGATAGCGGAGCCGGTCGAGCGAGATGTCGAGGATGGTGACGTGGGCGCCCAGGCCGGCGGCCATCTTCGCCGCGTTGATCCCCACCACACCGCCGCCGATGATCACGACCTCGCCCGGGGCCACGCCCGGCACCCCGCCCAGCAGGATCCCGCTCCCCCCGAAGACCTTCTCCAGGTACTTGGCGCCCTCCTGGACCGACATCCGCCCGGCCACCTCGGACATGGGCGTGAGCAGCGGCAGCTCGCGGCTGGGGAGCTGCACCGTCTCGTAGGCCACGGCGATCGCGCCGGAATCGATCACCGCGCGGGTCAGCTCCTCCGAGGCGGCGAAATGGAAGTAGGTGTAGATGACCTGTCCCCGGCGCATCCGGGGCCACTCGACCGCGATCGGCTCCTTCACCTTCATGATCATTTCGGCCTGCTTCCAGACCTCGTCCGCGGTCGCCAGGATCTTGGCGCCGACCGCGGTGTAGGCGTCGTCGGGGAAGCCGCTGCCCAGTCCCCCGCCCTGCTCGATGAAGACCGTGTGCCCCGCCCCGGTCAGCGCTTCGGCGCCCGCGGGCACGAGGGCGATCCGGTTCTCGTTGGTCTTGATCTCCTTCGGGACGCCGATCAGCATGGAGCCTCGATAGCAGTATGGGGTTCGGTTGCCAACTGCGGGAAAAGTGAAACGTGAAAGGTGAAAAGGAAGGCCGAAGTATCACACCCTTTCACTTTTCACCTTTCACGTTTCACGCCTTATCCGCCGGGTCCCAGCCGGACGACCGTCTGCCGCTCGGCCGGGAAAAACTCCGCCGCCACGGCGGCGATATCGTCCGCCGTCACCGCGTCGATCTCGGCCAGCAACCGGTCCAGCGGGCGGTAGGCGTCGTCGTGCAGCGTGATGCCGGCCAGGCGGCCCATCCGGGCGATCGGGCTCTCCAGCGACAGCATGATCTGTCCCTTGAGCTGCTGCTTGCCGGCGGCCAGCTCGTCCGCCGGCAGGCCCTCGCGCGCCAGCCGGTCGTACTCGGCCCGGATCGCCTCGACCGCGGCGTCGGCGCTGGCGGTCTGGCTGCCGACGTATACGCCGAGCTGCCCGGAGCTCTGGTGGAAATTCTTGTAGGCGAAGACGGCGTAGGCCAGGCCCAGCTCCTCGCGGATCCGCTGGAACAGCCGGCTCGACATGCCGCCACCGAAGACGTTGACCAGGATCGCGAGCGCGAAGCGCCGGGGGTCCCGGAGCGGGAAGGTGTCGGTGCCGAAGACCACGTGGGTCTGGGCGGTGTCGCGTTCCTCCCGCCGGTGCCGGCCGCGCTGCGCCGGCGCCGGGGCCACCGGCCGCCGGGCCGGTTCCCGATCCTGGCCCTCGAACCAGCCCTCGCGGCCCAGTGCCTCGAGCAGGCGGCCGTGCTCCAGGTTGCCCGCCACGGCGATGATGCAGTTGCCCCGGTGGTAGCCGGTCTGGTGCAGGCAGCGGAGGTCGTCCGCGGAGAGCCGCGCGAGCGTGTCCGGCGTGCCGAGGATGGGATAGCCGTAGGGGTGATCGGGCCAGAGAGTCTCCGCGTGGAGCTCGAAGACCAGATCGTCCGGCGTGTCCTGCACGCCGTTGATCTCTTCCAGGATCACGTTCCGCTCGGGCTCCAGGTCGCTCTCGCGCAGCAGCGGCCGGCGGACCAGGTCGGTGAGCAGGTCGATCGCCAGCGGGAGATCGTCGTCGAGCGCGTGGGCCTGATAGCTGGTGGCGTCGCGGCCGGTGTAGGCGTCGAGGTTGCCGCCCCGGACCTCGAGCTCCAGCGCCAGGTCGCGGGCGGTGCGCCGCTCGGTGCCCTTGAACACCATGTGCTCGAGCAGATGGGAGATCCCCATCTGCTCGCGGCCTTCGTGCGCGCTCGCGGTCCGGACATAAATCCCGGCCGCCACCGAGCGAACGCCCGGCAGCGACTCGGAATAGACGACCAGCCCGTTGGGCGCGGTAGTCCGGTAGAGCCCTTCGTCGAGGTGTACCGTGTCCACGAAGGGCTAGTCCTTGGGGATCAGCGCCTTCCGGGACAGCTTCATGCGGCCCCGTTCATCGACTTCGAGCAGCTTGACCTGGACGATGTCGCCCTTCTTGACCACGTCCTCGGTCTTCTCCGTGCGCCCGTGCTGGAGCTCGCTGATGTGGAGCAGGCCTTCCACCCCGGGGAGGATCTCGACGAAGGCTCCGAACGCCGTGGTGCTCTTGACCGGGCCCTCGTACGTGCGGCCCACCTCGGGCTCGGTGGTGATGGCCGCGACCATGGCCCGGGCCTTCTCGCCCGCCTCGCCGCCAACCGCGGAGATGGTGACCACGCCGCTGTCCTCGATGCTGATCTTGGCCCCGGTGGCGTCCTGGATCCCCCGGATGGTCTTCCCCTTGGGCCCGATGACGTCGCCGATCTTGTCCGGCTTGATCTGCATCGTGAAGATCCGCGGCGCGTACTGCGACAGCTCGGTCCGGGGACCGGGCAGCGCCTTGGCCATCTCCTTCAGGATGTGGAGCCGGCCGCGCCGGGCCTTCTCCAGCGCCTGCTCCATGATCTTGAGGTCGAGGCCCTCGATCTTGATGTCCATCTGGATCGAGGTGATCCCCTTCTCGGTGCCGGCGACCTTGAAGTCCATGTCGCCCAGGTGGTCTTCCGAGCCGAGGATGTCGGTGAGGATCGCGACCTTGTCGCCCTCCTTGATGAGCCCCATCGCCACGCCGGCGCAGGGCGCCTTCATCGGCACGCCGGCATCCATCAGCGAGAGGGAGCCGCCGCACACCGTGGCCATCGAGGACGAGCCGTTGGACTCGAGGATCTCGGAGACGACCCGGAGGGTGTAGGGGAAGTCCTCGTACTGCGGGAGCAGCGGCTGGAGCGCCCGCTCCGCCAGCGCCCCGTGTCCGACCTCGCGGCGGCTGGTGCCGCGGATCATCTTCACCTCGCCGGTGGAGTACGGCGGGAAGTTGTAGTGCAGCATGAACGACTTGGTCGTTTCACCGGCCACGTCGATGCTGTCGATCCGCTGTTCGTCGTCGGTGGTGCCGAGGGTGACGGAGACCAGGGCCTGCGTCTGGCCCCGGGTGAAGACCGCCGACCCATGGGTCCGCGGCAGCACCCCGGCCTCGATGGTGATCGGCCGGATGGTGTCGAGGTCCCGGCCATCCACCCGCTCGCTCTTCTCCAGCACCTGCTTCCGCATCACCCGGTACTCGATGTCCTCCAGGTGGCCGGAGATCTCTCGGCCTCGCTCGGGAAAGTCCGCGAGCAGCGCGGCCGCGGTCTGATCCTTCACCGTCTTCACCCCGCCGGAGCGCGACGCCTTGTCCTTGGCGTTGATCGCCTGCGCCATCGCCGACTCGGCGGCGTCGGTGGCCCGGCCCTGCAGCACGGGATCGATCTCGCTCTTGGTCCAGGCGAGCTTGGGCACGGCGCCGGCCTTGTCCATCAGCTGGCGCTCCAGCCCGATCATTTCCTTGATCCCCTTCTGCGCCACCTTCAGCGCCTCGAGGATCTCGGCCTCCGACACCTCCAGCGAGCCGCCCTCGACCATCACGACCGAGTCGGCGGTGCCGCTGACTACCAGGTCGATGGTGGAGAACTCGAGCTGCTGGAAGGTCGGGTTGAGGATCCAGTTGCCTTCCACCCGGCCCACCCGCACGCCGGCCAGGGGGCCGTTCCACGGGACCGGCGAGAGGCTCAGCGCGGTCGAGGCGGCGACGACGCCGAGGATGTCGGCGTCGTTCTCCTGGTCGGCCGACAGCACGGTGACGAAGACCTGGACTTCGTTCTTGAAGCCCTCGGGGAAGAGCGGCCGGATCGAGCGGTCGATCAGCCGGCTGGCGAGAATTTCCTTGTCCGAGGGCCGCCCCTCACGCTTGAGGAACCCGCCGGGAATCTTCCCCGCCGCGTAGGTCTTCTCGCGATACTCGACGGTGAGGGGGAAGAACGGGAGGGTGGAGATGTTGGGGGAGACGGTCACTGCGGCGATGACCATCGTGTCGCCGAACCGCAAGACCGTGGAGCCGGCCGCCTGCCTCGCCATTCGGCCGGTCTCCAACAGGAGCGGACGTCCGGCGAACTGAGTTTCGATCCTTTGCGCTGTCACTGCCTTCTCTCTCTCTGTGAACTCTGGTTTCTTTGCTGCCCGGACACATCAATACAGAGAGGGCGCCCCGATACGGCGGATCGGGACGCCCCCTGTGGTACTCGACGGCTAGTGGCGGAGACCAAGCTCCTCGATCAACGCCCGGTAACTCTGGAGATCGCTTCGCTTCAGGTAGGTCAACAACCGGCGCCGAGTGCCGACCATCTTGAGGAGACCCCGCCGGCCGTGGTGGTCCTTGGGGTGAGTCCGGAAATGATCGGTGAGGGAGTTGATCCGCTCGGTGAGAAGGGCAACCTGCACCTTGGTGGATCCGGTGTCCGTGCCGTGAGCCTGGTACTTGGCCGTGGTGCCCTGCTTGTCGAAGCTCATGCCGCCGTCCTCAAGAGTTTTTGCTAAGCCCGTAATCTGTTGTAGCTATGAAGAATAACCGGGATTTGCGAGCGCAGGCAAGGGCAGCGGGGCGGCGGGGCAGCAAGGTACTCCCGGGTCACCCGGCTTGCCCCTCCACCCCGCCCCGCTGCCCCGCTGCCCCGCTGCCCCGCCACCTCACCCCCCAAAGATCCGTCGAATGTCGTTCGAGAACGCCAGACCCATCAGCAGCACGATGAGCACCATGCCCACCGCCGTGAGCCGCTCCCGCAGCTTGAGCGGCAGCGGCCGCCGGATCACGGCCTCGGCCAGCAGGAAGAGGAACTGACCGCCGTCGAGCACCGGCACCGGCAGCAGGTTCAGAATCGCCAGGTTGATCGAGATCAGCGCCATGAACGCCAGGAACGGATCCAGGCCCATCCGCGCGCTCTCGCCGGCCAGCTGGCCGATCATGATCGGACCGCCCACCTCCCGGCGCGAGATCCGGCCGCTGAACAGCCCCCGGACCGTGCGGACGATCTGGGTGGACGCGTTCACCGTGGCGTTCCAGCCCTCCGTCAGCGCCTCGCCCACGCCGAGCGCCTCCGAGCGGAAATCCAGGTGGACCTGGATCCCCACCCGGCCGACCTCGCGGACTTTCCCGTCGAGCCCCTCCACCTTCTCCATCTCGGGCTTGATCTGAAGCGTGCGGCGGCCGGTGCTGCCGGCGACGCCGATCGTGATCTCCCGGTCGCCATTGTTCTGCAGCCGCTCGAGCACGTCGTACCACTGCCCCACCGGCTGGCCGTTCAGGCTGACGATCGTGTCGCCCGCCAGCAGCCCGGCCCGTGCCGCGGGACGGCCGGGGAGGACCTGGCCGATGATCGCGGGGCGGAACGGCTGGAGCGCCTGGGAGGCCTTGAGCCGCTCCTCCAGCGCGTCCTGGTGGATCGGCAGCACGACCGACTTGCCGCCGGCCAGCTCGATCCGGATTTCCGGCTCCGGCACGTTCGCGATGGCGTCGCTCACGTCGTTCCAGGAGCTGACTTCGCGGCCGTTGATGCTCAGGATCCGGGCGCCCGGGGGGACGCCGCGCAGCGCTTCTCCGCCCGGCGGCACCATCTCCTCGATCACCCGCCCCACCGTGGTGGAAGGGTCGATCTGCCGGCCGTTCTTCCCCGCCAGGAAGGAGAACGCCGCCCAGGCGAAGAGGCCGTTCATGGTCACGCCCGCGAGGATCACAACCATCCGCTTCCAGATCGGCTTCGCCTCGAACACCCGATCGGGCGGCACCGGCGTCTCCGCGTGCCCGCCCTCCAGCGCGGAGCTGGTCACGTCCTCCTCCCGGCTCGCCATCTTCACGTATCCGCCGAGCGGCAGCCAGGAGATGGAGTATTCGGTCTCGCCCCGGCGGAAGGTCAGCCAGGGGATCGGCGTCCCGAGGCCGAGCGAGAACCGGTGGACGTAGATCCCCGCCCACTTGGCGGCCAGGAAGTGGCCGGCCTCGTGGATGAAGATCAGTACGCCGAGAACGACGATGAGAGCCAGAATGGTCGTCAGCACGGTGTCCTCACCAGCTCGCGGGCGCGGGCCCGGGCCCAACGGTCGGCCTCCCGCACCGCGGCGACCGAGGTCGCCGGCGCGGGGGCATGGGCATCGAGCGTCCGCTCGATGATCTCACTGATGCGGCCGAACGGGACGGCGCCGTCGAGAAAGGCCGCGACCGCCACTTCGTTCGCCGCGTTGAACACGGCCGGCGCCGTTCCCGCCGCGCGGCCGGCCGCCATCCCGGCGTCGAGCGCCCGGAACACGTCGCGCCGCACCGGCTCGAAGGTGAGCGGGCCCGCGGCCACCGGATCCAGCCGGCGCACGCCGGTATCGGGCAGCCGGCCGGGGTGGGTCAGCGCATACAGGATAGGCAGCTCCATCGAGGGAAAACCGAGCTGGGCGATCACGCTCCCGTCGCAGAACTCCACGAAGGCGTGGATGATGCTCTGGGGATGCACCACGACCTCCAGCGCGTCGTACGGCAGCCGGAAGAGGTAGTGGGCCTCGATCACCTCGAGCGCCTTGTTCGCCAGCGTGGCGCTGTCCACGGTGATCTTCTGCCCCATCCGCCAGGTCGGATGCCGCAGGGCTTCCTCGACCGTCGCCTCCCGGATCCGCTCGTGGGGCCACTCGCGGAAGGGCCCGCCCGAGCAGGTCAGGATCAGGCGTCCCAGTCCCGCGTCGCGACCGGCGACGCACTGGAGCACGGCGCTGTGCTCCGAATCGACCGGCACGATCTCGCCCCCTCCGGTGCAGGCGGCCTGAACCACCAGGTCGCCCGCCATCACCAGGCTTTCCTTGTTGGCGAGCGCGACCCGCTTGCCCGCCTGCAGCGCCGCCAGGGTCGCGTCGAGGCCGGCGGCGCCGACCACCGCGTTGACGACGATATCCACCTCGGGCAGGGTCGCCGCCGCCACCAGCACCTCGGGGCCGCAGGGCCAGCGCTCGTCGCCGTTCGCCATCGCCAGCCCCGCGAACGCCGGGCGCCACTCCTCGACCTGGCGGTCGAACTCGGCGCGATTCCGGCCGCAGGTGAGGGCGACGACCTTGAAGTGATCGCGCTGGCGCCGGAGCACGTCGAGCGTGCTGCGACCGATCGAGCCGGTCGAGCCCAGCACCGCGACGCCCCTTCGTGTCCCGCCGTCGCTCACTAGATCACCCCGAAGAACCGGTACATCGCCGCCGCCACCGGCACGACGAAATAAAGCGAATCCAGCCGGTCGAGGACGCCGCCGTGTCCCGGGATCAACCGGCTGGAGTCCTTCACCCCGGCCTGCCGCTTGAACAGCGACTCGGCCAGATCGCCCACCTGGCACACCACCGTAAGTACCGCGGCCACCGCGAGTCCCTGCCAGAGGGGAATCGCGAGGCCCACCGCAGGGAAGATCCAGGCGGTGAACGCCGGCGCCACCGCGATCCCGGCCACTACGCCGGAGATCGCCCCCGAACGGGTCTTCCCGGGACTCACCGCCGGCGCCAGCTTGGGGCCTCCGAAGGTCCGCCCGCCGAACATCGCCGCCGTATCACAGACCCAGGTGACCACCAGCGGAAAGAACAGCAGCCAGGCCCCGGCCCAGCTCCGCGGCGGCAACTGCCCGTGCCGGATCAGCAGGGCGAAGGCCGGGAGGGCTCCGGTGTAGGCCACGCCGAGCAGGGTGATGCCCGCGGCCTCCAGCGGCCGCTCGGTCGAGGGGCGGGCGGCCAGCGTCCAGGTCAACAGCAGGATGAGCCAGAGCGCCGCGAGGATCCAGGCGGCGTCCGCCACCGCGAACCCGAACGGCGAGGGAGCCACGGTCACGTAGCCGAGCACCGGAACGGCGGCCGCGCTCGCCATCCCGAGGAAGCGGGCGGGGCGGATACCAACCCGCTCCGCCAGTCCGAACAGCTCGCCGGTCCCCAGCACGCCGGCGGCGGCCAGGACCGCGGCGAAGGGCACCCCGCCGTACCAGACGATGAACAGCAGAAGGGGGATCGCCACGACGGCGAATCCCACCCGCCGAACCAGCTCGGAGGCCATCAGGCGGGAACGCGGCCGAACCTGCGGTCGCGCCGCTGGAACTCCAGGATCGCCTCGAAGAGATGCCGCCGGGTAAAGTCAGGCCACAGCACCGGCGTGACGTACAGCTCGGCGTAGGCCAGCTGCCAGAGCAGGAAGTTGGAGATGCGCATCTCGCCCGAGGTCCGGATCAGGAGATCGGGATCGGGCCAGTCGGCGGTGTAGAGCCGCCGGCCGAGCGCCTCTTCGTCGATCCGGGAGGGATCGAGCCGGCCCGCCGCGACGTCCTCGGCCAGCAGCCGGGCGGCCCGCGTGATCTCGGCGCGGGAGCCGTATGAGATGCACAAGTTGAGCGCCAGCTTGGTTCCGCCGCCGGTCTCGGCGACGATGCGGTCCACCGCCTCGCGCGCCCCGCCGGTGAGACGATCCACGTCGCCCAGGATCCGCACGGAGACGCCCTGGTCGCGCAGCTCCTTCATCTCCCGGGCGATGTACTCCTGCAGCAGGCTCATCAGCGCTTCGATCTCGCCGGCCGGCCGCTGCCAGTTCTCCTGGCTGAAGGCGAACAGCGTGAGCACCCCGACGCCCGCCTCGAGACACCCTTCGACCACTTCGCGCACGGCGCTCATGCCGGCGTGGTGTCCCAGGGGCCGCGGCAACGCCCGCTCCGCGGCCCAGCGGCCGTTGCCGTCCATGATGATGGCGATATGGGCCGGGATCACGCCGTCCGCCTGCACCCGCTGGAGCAGATCGTCGCTCATCCGGTCACACTTCCATGATCTCGGCCTCTTTGGCGTGAATGAGGCCGTCGATCTGCTTGATGTGCTCGTCGGTGAGCTTCTGGACTTCCTTCTCCGCCCGGGTCTTATCGTCGCCGGAGATGTGCTCCAGCTTCTTGACCCGGGAGAGCGCGTCGGTGCGGGCGTGGCGCACGGCGATCCGGCCTTCTTCCGCCAGCTTGTGGACCACCTTCACCAGCTCCTTGCGGCGCTCTTCGGAGAGCGAGGGGAGCGGCACCCGGATGAGATTGCCCTGGGTGGCGGGATTGAGACCGAGGCCGGCGTCGCGGATGGCCTTCTCGACCGCCTGCGACAGCCCCTTGTCGAACGGCTGCACGGTGAGGAGCCGGGGCTCGGGGGCGGCGACCATGGCCACCTGGTTGATGGGGACCGTGCTCCCGTAGGCCTCCACCTTCACCAGGTCGAGCAGCGACGGGGTGGCCTTGTTGCTGCGGATGCCGCTGAACTCCCGCTTGGTGCTGTCGACCGCCTTGTGCATCAGGTCCCGGGCGTGCTTGGTCAGTTCGGGGATGGTGCTCATCGGACGATGGTCCCGATGTCCGGGTCGCCTTCCAGCACCCGCCGGATGGCGCCGGGACGGTTGATGTTGAAGACCACGATGGGAAGCTGGTTGGCCTTGCAGAGCCCGAACGCGTTCGCGTCCATGACGGCGTAGTTCCTGACGATGGCTTCCTGGTAGGTGAGCTCGCGGATGAACGTGGCGGCGGGATCCTTCTTGGGATCGCCGGTGTAGATCCCGTCCACGTTGGTCGCCTTGAGGATCACCTGCGCCTCGATCTCCAGGGCCCGGAGCACACCCGCGGTGTCGGTGGAGAAGAAGGGGTTGCCGGTGCCGGCCGCGAAGATGACGAGCCGCTTCTTCTCCAGGTGACGGATGGCGCGGCGGCGGATATAGGGCTCGGCCACCGACTCCATGCGCACCGCGGTCATCACCCGGGTATCGACCCCGATCTTCTCCAGCACGTCCTGCAGAGCCAGGGCGTTGATCACCGTGGCGAGCATCCCCATGTAGTCCGCGGAGACCCGGTCGAGCCCTTCCCGGCTGGCGGTGGCGCCGCGGATGATGTTGCCGCCACCGACCACGAGCGCGAGGTGCACGCCGAGGGCGTGCACCGCCTTGATCTCTTCCGCGAACGCCTCGACCATGTGAAAATCGAGGCCGCTTCCCCTCTCCCCCGCCAGCGCCTCGCCCGACAGCTTGAGCAGGGCGCGGGTGTAGGCGAGGGCCATCAGACAGCCCCGATCTGGAACCGGGCAAAGCGGCGGACCGAAATGGCCTCGCCCAGCTTGCCGGACGCCTCCTTGATCAGCTCCCCGACGGTGATCTTGTCGTTGCGCACGTACGGCTGCTCCATCAGCGTCCGCTCCGCCACGAACTTCTTCAGCTTGCCGTCCACGATCTTGGCCCGGATGTTCTCCGGCTTGCCCTCGGCGGCGACCTGCTCCTCCGCGATCCGGCGCTCCCGCTCCAGCAGCTCGGCCGGGATGTCTTCCGGGTTCACGCCGATCGGATCGGCCGACGCCACGTGCAGCGCGATGTCCCGCCCCAGCTGGCCGAAGGCCTCGTTGCGGGCGACGAAATCGGTTTCGGAGTTGAGCTCCACCAGCACGCCGACCTGCTGGTTGTGGTGGATGTAACTCACCACCAGCCCCTGAGTGGCGACCCGGCCGGCGCGCTTCTCGGCCTTGGCGATCCCCTTCTTCCGGAGGATCTCCGAGGCCTTGTCCATATCGCCGCCCGCCTCCTCCAGCGCCCGCTTGCAATCCATCATGCCGGCGCCGGTGCGGGTCCGAAGCTCGCTCACGTCTTTGGGAGAAATCGTCACGCTTGCCATGGTGTCCTCTGGTCGATCTCGGGCTGAATAGTAAGACCGCCGCTCGCGGCCCGCACGGGCCAGGAGCGGCGGAAACGCTCGTCGGTCGATCCCGCTGGGCTACGCGCCGGGCTCGCCCGCGCCGGCGGGCGCCGTGGCCTCGGGAGATCCTTCCCCCTCGGGCTTGAGCCGGGCGGCGATCGCCTCGGGCTTGGGCCGCCGCTTGCGGCGGGGCCGGCGACGCTTGCGGTCGGCGTCGGAATCGCCCTCGGACCCGGCATCGGTGCTGTAGGTCTCGGCCTCGAGATCCTCGGCCACCTCGCGCATCGGCATCTGGGCCCGGGCCTCCTTGATCACGTCGGACAGCGCCGCGGTGATGAGGGAGACCGAGCGGATCGCGTCGTCGTTGCCGGGGACCGGCACCGTGATGACGTCGGGATCGGCGTTGGTATCCACGATCGCCACGACCGGGATGCCCAGCTTGTTGGCCTCGGCGACGGCGATCTTCTCCTTCTTGGCATCGACCACGAACAGCGCGCCCGGCAGCCGGCCGAGCAGCTTGATGCCCTCGAGGTTGCGGCTCAGCTTCACCCGCTCGCGCTCGAAGAGCAGCTTTTCCTTCTTGGTGTAGTTCTCGAAGTCGCCGTCGGCCGCACCCTGTTCCAGTTCCCGGAGACGGCGAATCTGCTTCTTCAGGGTCTGGAAGTTGGTCAGCATGCCGCCCAGCCAGCGCTCGGTGACGTAGAACGCGCCGGCGTTCTGGGCTTCGACCTGCACGATGGCCTTGAGCTGCTTCTTGGTGCACACGAAGAGGACGCCTTCGCCCTTGAGGACCACGCTGCGGAGCAGGTCCTGGGCCTTCTGGATCTGACGAAGGGTCTTCTGGAGATCGATGATATAGATGCCCGAGCGCTCCGCGAAGATGAAACGGCGCATCTTCGGGTTCCACCGCCGGGTCTGGTGGCCGAAGTGAACTCCGGCCTCGAGCAGGTCCTGCAGTTGCGGCTGTGCCATGCGGGTGCAACGTCCTTCCATCTGGGTGGTTGATCGTCCACCGGGTTCAACTCCCGCACCTACCCCCGCAGGGGCACCAGGTACGAGATCCGCCGGTGTGAGAGATGACGGGCCCGCGGGCAGCCGGGCCGTCGGGCAGAAAACATCAGCACGAGCAGCGCCCCGCTGCGAGCAACCGCCCATCGGCCCGTCTGCCCGCGGGCCGGTCCAAGCGCGCTAGCGCTTGGAGAACTGGAACCGCTTCCGCGCGCCCGGCCGGCCGGGCTTCTTGCGCTCGACGGCTCGGGGATCGCGGGTCAGCAGGCCCGCGCTGCGCAGCTTGGTGCGGTGCTGGCCATCGGCCGTCACCAGCGCCCGCGCAATGGCGAGCCGCAGCGCGCCGGCCTGGCCCGCCTGTCCGCCGCCATCCACGTGGGCCCGGACGTCGAAGGCGCCCAGGGTATCGGTGGCGGTGAAGGACTGCTGGATGTGCTGCACCAGCGAGGGCCGCGGGAAGTAATCGCCCAGCGTGCGGCCGTTGATGTCCCACTTCCCGGTACCCGGGGTGAGATACACGCGGGCCACACTGGTCTTGCGACGGCCGACGGCCTGCCAGCGGAATTCGGGTGCGGCGGTCATGCGCTAACCTTGGACGGAGTGACGGAGAACGGCTTCGGCTGCTGCGCCGAGTGCGGATGCTCGGCGCCGGCGTACACCTTGAGCTTGCCCCGCAGCTTCTGCCGCGCGAGCGAGGTCTTGGGCAGCATGCCGAACACGGCCTTCTCGATGACCCGGTCGGGATGCTTGCCCAACAGATCGCGGGCCGGCGTGTGCGACTCGTGGCCCATGTAGCCGGTGTGGCGGAAGTAGGTCTTGTTATCCAGCTTGCGGCCGGTCAGCCGCACCTTCGACGCGTTGATCACCACGACGAAGTCGCCGCCGTCCATATGCGGCGTATAGGTCGGCTTGTGCTTGCCGCGGATGAGCTGGGCCACCACGCTCGCCAGCCGGCCGAGCGGCACGCCGGAGGCGTCCACGAGATGCCAGTCGTGGGTGATGTCTTCGGGCGTGGCCGTAAAGGTCTTCATGAGTGCTGTCGCCTTGCCGTCTTTTTGGGGCGTCGAGAATAGTCACGAACAGAGTCAAACCGAAACAGACTCACAAGATAGCTGGCCAGAAGCCGGAGGGTCAAGGGGCCCTCCACTCGGAGCGATTCTACTGAAATTCGACCAGGACCTGCCCCTTCTCCACCGCGGCGCCGGCCTGGATCTTCACCGCGCTGACGGTCCCGGCGGACGGGGCCTTCAACTCGTTCTCCATCTTCATCGCTTCGAGCACCACGAGACCCGCGCCCGCGGCGATCTCCTGCCCCGGCTCCACCAGGACTCGCACCACCAGACCCGGCATCGGCGCCCGAAGGATCAGGGGACCGCGCCGCTGCTCCCCGCCGGCGGTGAGGCTCCGGATATGGCGGGTCCGCTCGTCGATCACCTCCGCCTCCCAGCGGTCCCCGCCGACCCCGACGCTCCACTGGCCGCGTCCGCCGCTCCGCAGCTGGAGCACCGTCGGCCGGCCCTCGATCTGAAGCTCGCGGGTCGCGGTCCCCGGGACCGTCCTCAGGCCGGCCACCAGCGTCTTCCCGCCCGCGGTGACGCGGTCCCCGTTCACCTCCACCTCGAACTCCTTCCCCGCCACCGTGACGATGTATTTCATGAGGCGCGGTCCAGGACGGCGACCGTCTCCACATGCGCCGTCTGCGGGAACAGATCGAACGCCGTCGCCGCCTTGAGCCGGAAGCCCGGCATCCGGGTCAGATCGCGCGCCAGCGTGGCCGGGTCGCAGGAGACATACACGATGCGCGAGGGGGCGACCCGCTCCAGCTCCGCGGCCACCCGCTGGTCCATGCCGGTGCGCGGTGGGTTGGTGATCACCAGCGCCGGAGGCCGGAGCCGGCGCAGCACCTGCTCCACCCGGCCGACATGCCGCTCCGCCGCGGGACCCCGCTGCGTCGCCTCGGCCACCGCCCGCGGATCGGACTCGACGCTCTCGACCGACGCCCCCGATTCCACCAGGGCGGCCGTGCTCTCCCCGATGCCGGCATAGAGGTCCCACACATGCCGGCCCGACACCTCGCCCAGTGCCGCGAGCGCGAAGGCCCGGACCTTGTCGCCCATCGCCGGGTGCACCTGCTCGAACACGGTGGCCGGAAATCCGCCGGTCTCCCCTTCCAGCGGCGTCGCCTCCCCATCCTCGGGCTGAAGCCAGACCGCGACCGGAATCCCCCGCGATGCCAGCTCGCGCCGGAGCGCCGAGCCGTCATCGGGATCGGGCGCGCCCGAGGTCACCAGCAGCAGGTGCCGCCCGCCCTTCCGGTCCAGACGCAGCACCATCTGTCGCAGGCTCGCGGGGAGCAGATCGCGACGCTCCCGCACCGTATCCCAGAGCGACATCAGCTCCGCGGCGGTGATGTGGCAGCGCCGGAGGTCGAAGGCCCGGTCAGGGTGGTCGAGCGGGTGCAGCCCGATCCTCCGCCCGTCGGTGTCGCGGGTGAGGGTGATCCGGGTTCGGTACTCGAATTCCTGATCGGCGGGGACCAGCTCGGGATCGGCGACGTCGATTCGCGCGATGCGACGGAGTGCGTCGCCCACGAAGGAGCGCCGCGCCGCCCGCTGCGCCTCCGAGCTCAAGTGCTGGAGCTGGCAGCCGCCACACTCGTCGTGCTCGTAGTGGGGACAGGGCGGCTCCACCCGGTCGGCCGAGGGCTCGAGCACCCTCGCGGCGCGGGCGCGGGCGTAGCGCCGGTGGGTCCGGAGCTGGGTCAGCTCCACCAGGTCCCCGGGCGCGGTCCGGGGAACGAACACCGTGCGGCCGTCATCCAGCCGTCCCACGCCATCGCCGCCGGTCGCCAGTCGAAGGATGCGGACAGCCGTCACCGCAGGCCCTCGAGCCGCGCTTGGGTGAGCCACTGGGGACTCGCGTGGTCGCCGTTTGCGACCGGAGGCCGGCGAAGCGAGCGGGCCTCGTCTTCCGCCAGCGCGACGGCCACAGCGACGGCCAGTGCCTCGGCGTCGTCGAGTCGGGGAGCGACCAGGTCGGCCCGGCGCTCCAGGAACTGGATGTCCATCTCACCCGCGCGGTACGCGGGATCGGCCATGAGCCGCCGGTGGAAGCCCTGGTTGGTCGCGACGCCATCGACCAGCAGCTCGTCCAGCGCGCGGGCCATGCGATCGACCGCCTGCGCCCGGTCGGGGGCCCAGACGATCAGCTTGGCGAGCAGCGAATCGTAGAACAGCGTCACCTCGTCTCCCTGCTCGACGCCGCCGTCCCAGCGCACCCAGGGACCGCCCGGCGTCCGGAGCTGCTCGATCCGGCCGGTCGATGGGAGGAAGCCGTTCGCCGGGTCCTCGCTCGTGATCCGGCACTCCATGGCCCAGCCTCGCGGCTCCAGCCAGCCCGGCCGAACCCGCATCGGCTCGCCGGCGGCGATACGGAGCTGCTCCCGCACCAGATCGACGCCATACACCAGCTCGGTGACGGGGTGCTCGACCTGGATCCGGGTGTTCATCTCGAGGAAATAGAACGAGCGGTCGGCCGCCAGCAGGAACTCGCAGGTGCCCGCGCCCAGGTATCCCACCGCCTCCGCGGCGGCGACCGCGGCCGCCCCCATCCACTCGCGCAGCTCCGAGTTCACCGCGGGCGATGGCGCCTCCTCCACCAGCTTCTGGTGGCGCCGCTGGATGGAGCACTCCCGCTCACCCAGATGGATGGTGCGCTCCCGGTCGGCGAGGACCTGGATCTCCACGTGCCTCGGCCGCTCGATGAATTTTTCCAGGTACACGCTGGCATCACCGAATGCCTTGCGCGCCTCCGAGGCCGCGGTCTCCAGGGCGGGGCCCAGTTCCCCAGGCGAGCGCACCACCCGCATCCCCTTGCCGCCGCCGCCCGCGGCGGCCTTCACCAGGACCGGGTAGCCCAGCTCCTCCGCGAGGCGCTTTGCCTCCACGGCGTCGGTCAGCGGCTCGTGGCCGCCGGGCACGACCGGCACGCCGGCATCCCGCATCCGGCGCCGGGCCTCGGTCTTGTCGCCCATCGCCCGGATGGCCGCCGCCGGCGGGCCGACGAAGATCAGCCCCGCCGCCTCCACCGCCTCCGCGAATGCCGCGCGCTCGGCGAGGAAGCCGTAGCCGGGATGGATGGCCTCCGCGCCGGTGTCGAGCGCGGCCTGGACCAGCCGGTCGGCGCGGAGATAGCTCTCCGCCGGCGAAGCGGGTCCGATCTCGACCGCGCGATCCGCGGCGCGCACATGCGCGGCGGAGCGGTCGGCGGCCGAATAGACCGCCACCGCTTCGAGTCCTTCTTCATGACATGCCCGGATGACGCGGAGCGCGATCTCTCCGCGGTTGGCCACGAGCACCCGCTTCACGGTTGGCAGGCGGGCGGCGGCGTATCTCCGAAGAGGAGGAGGAGACTGGTGCAGAGCAGCAGGTTGTGGCTCGCCGCGCGATCGTACACGCCGCGCACGTCCATGACCCAGGGCGACTGCGTCTGGCGCACCGCCTTGAGCAGCTCGTTGACGCTCAACGCCACGGTTCCCGGATCGGCCGCTCGGCTCACCCGCACCAGGCGGTAGGGCGCCCAGGTCATGGCCGGGATGGCGGCGCTGTCGGCGCCGGGGCTGAGGCAGAGCGTGCGGCGCGGCGCCACTTTGCTCAGGGCCCGTTGCACCGGGAGTCCGGGATCCACACCCATCGCCTGCGCCATCCGGATGCGGTAGAGCGAGTCGGTGGTGTAGCGGTCGGGGCGGAGCGGGAGGATGTCGAGGGAGGGCTGTTCCAGACTGCCGTACCACACCGAGAGCGCTTCGAGCTCGCTGCCGGTGAGGAGCACGCCGCCGGCCGGACACGACGCGAGGAGATTCTCGCCGAGCTCGACCAGGTACGGCGGCATCCGCGGCGCGCGCTCCCGGCCTTGCCCGGCCCGCCCCGCCACCCAGCCGACTTCCTCCACCAGAACCAGCGCCCGCTCGACCTCCGAGATCCCCCGGAAGACGACGCCGGAATCCACCGAGAGCCGGATCGACTGCTCCAGTGCGGTGGCCGCGAAGTCGAGATAGAGGAGCCCATCGGGCTCGCCCCGGTGTCCATGGGCGTGCCAGTCGCGGGCATCGGAGAGGTAGAAGCGGCCGAGCTGGAGCCATGCCCGGCCGTCGTCGGGCGCGGTAGCGAGATACCGGCCCAGCAGGTCGATCGCCATGTGCCGCTCGCCCTCCCGCTCGAGGGCGGCGGCGCGGGGGGCCACGTTGGGATCGATGGCGCCCTGCGCCGCGAGGCCGGACGCCGTGAGCCCCACCGACAGCAGCCCCGCCGAGAGCGCGCGGCAAAGCCCCAGCCCGTGAGCTGGCGAGTGGGCCCTCGACTGCTGGGAGGGTGCGTTCATGGACGTCCCAAGATGATATGTCGGCTACCGCTTGGCTAGGGCTCGGCGGCCTAGAGCGGCAGGTTCCCGTGCTTCTTCGCGGGGTTCCGGTCCCGTTTGGTCCGCAGGGTCCGGAGCCCCTCGATCAGCCGCGCCCGGGTATCGCGCGGGTCGATCACGTCGTCGATGTAGCCCCGCGCCGCGGCGGCATAGGGGTGGGCGAACTTGGCGGTGTACTCCTCGATCAGCCGCGCAGTCGCCGCCGAGGGATCGCCCGACTTGGCGATCTCCTCCTTGAACAGGATCTCGACCGCGCCCTTGGGCCCCATGACCGCGATCTCCGCGGAGGGCCAGGCGAAGTTGAGATCGCCCCGGATGTGCTTCGAGCTCATCACGTCGTACGCCCCGCCGTAGGCCTTGCGGGTGATGACGGTGAGCTTGGGCACGGTGGCCTCGCAGTAGGCGTAGAGGAGCTTGGCCCCGTGCTTGATGATGCCGCCGTGCTCCTGGGTCACCCCGGGCAGGAAGCCGGGGACATCTACGAAGGTGACGACGGGGAGGTTGAAACAGTCACAGAACCGGATGAACCGGGCGGCCTTGATCGAGGCGTTGATGTCGAGGACCCCCGCCAGCACCGCCGGCTGGTTGGCCACCACCCCGACCGGACGCCCGCCCAGCCGGGCGAACCCGGTCAGGATGTTGTCGGCGTACCCCCGCTGCACTTCCAGGAACTCCCCCTCGTCCACCACGTGCCCCAGGACCTCATGCATGTCGTACGGCTTGTTGGAGCTGTCGGGAATGAGGTCGAGCAACGCCTCGTCGCGCCGGTCGGCGGGGTCGGCGGTGGGCCGCTCGGGCGGATCGTCCAGGTTGTTGAGCGGCAGGAAGCCGAGCAGCTGCCGCACCGCCTGGATGCACTCCGGCTCGCTGTCGTGCACGAAGTGGGCGACGCCGGAGGTGCCGCCGTGGACGTCGGCCCCGCCGAGCGCATCGAAGGAGACCTCTTCGTGGGTGACCGTCTTCACCACGTTGGGGCCGGTGACGAACATGTAACTGACCCCGCGCACCATGAAGATGAAATCGGTGATCGCGGGGCTATAGACCGCACCGCCCGCGCAGGGGCCAAGAATCGCGGAGATCTGGGGGATCACGCCGGAGGCCAGCGTGTTGCGGAGGAAGATGTCGGCGTAGCCGCCGAGCGATGCCACACCCTCCTGGATCCGCGCGCCACCGGAGTCGTTGAGGCCCACCACCGGCGCGCCGTTCCGCATGGCGAGATCCATCACCTTACAGATCTTTTCCGCGTGCGCCTCGCTCAGCGACCCGCCGAAGACCGTGAAATCCTGGGAGAACACATAGACCAGCCGGCCATCGACACGGCCGTATCCGGTGACGACGCCGTCGCCGGGGACGACGTGCTCCGCGAGACCGAAGTCGGTGGAGCGGTGGGTGACGAACCGGTCCAGCTCGACGAAGCTGCCCTCGTCGAGCAGGAGGTCGAGCCGCTCGCGCGCGGTGAGCTTGCCCTTCTTGTGCTGCTGCGCGATGCGCGCGGGTCCCCCGCCTTGTTCGGCAAGTGCCTGGCGATGATGGAGCTGTTCGAGGAGCTGCCTGGGGTCTGGCATGGGGGAAAAAGATAGTCGGCAGGTGGGCGGGCGGGCAGACGGGGAAAGGAGGTGTCACCCTGAGCGCAGCGAAGGGATTGGGGTCGGCGTAACGTCCCTTCACTCAAGCACATGCCCCGCCTGGGTGACGCGCGCCACGCCCGCCCTGCGAGGTGGGCCAGCGAGAGAATCGCCCCTCCCTCCTATATAGAATGCGTTCGCGCCCATCGGAGACAGGAGGACAACATGTTGCGGACCATAGGTGTTGCGCTGGCGGCGCTGGCGGGTGCCACGGTGCTGGAGATTCCGAAGGGGACCGACATTCCGGTCACCCTCGATGAGGACATTCCGATCGAGAGCGATCGGGTCGGAGATACCTTCCAAGCGCACGTCACCCGCGACGTGCGGGTGGGTGGCGAAGTCGTCATCGTCGCGGGGTCGCCGGCCGAGGTCAAGCTGACCCGGAGCGAGGACCGGAAGGACGCGGCCACCGTGCGGCTCACGAAGGTGCACGTGGATGGCGAGATGCGGCGGGTCAGCGCGGACGCGGCCAAGGCCGATACCGAGAAGTCCGGCCTGAGCACCGGAAAGAAGACCGCGGTCGGCGCGGCGGCCGGTGCCGTCGTGGGCGCGGTGACCGGTGCCGGCGTGCTGGAGGGCGCCGTGGTCGGCGCCGGTGGCGGACTGGCCTGGGGCCTGCTCGACGACCGGGAACAGCAGATCGACGACGATACGCCGTTGCAATTTTCGCTGGAAAAGGATCTGGATTTGTAACAGCGTGAAGCGTGAAATGTGAAAGGGAGGAGCCGGTGAGATGGCTCCTCCCTTTCACTTTTCTAACTTTCACTTTTCACGCTTCACGCAGTGGCGTTCACGGCGTTGCCGGCTCCTCGGTGATTGGCGGCCGGACCGGCGGGATGATCGGCTCGTCGGGGTAGTTCGTCACCATCAGCACGATGCGGTGATGGATCGGATCTACCTCGAGCACCTTCAGGTCGACCGGCTGGCCTTCCTTCACCGCGTCGCCCGGGTTCTCGATATTGGGGATGCCGAGCTGGGACATGGGGACGAAGCCCTCGATGTCGTTGCCCAGATCCACCACGACGCCCTTGTCCATGAGGCGGACGACCCGGCCCCGCAGCTCCATCCCGATGGGATAGGTCTCACCGATCCGGAGCCAGGGATCTTCCTCGGCCTGCTTGAGCCCGAGCGAGATCCGCTTGTTCTCGGCGTCGATGTTGAGGATCACGACGTCGACCCCGTCGCCCTTCTTCACCACTTCCGACGGGTGCTGAACCCGCTTGGTCCAGGACATGTCGGAGATGTGGATCAGCCCGTCGATGCCCGGCTCGATCTCGACGAACGCGCCGAAGCTGGTGAGGTTGCGGACCTTGCCCTGAATCCGGGTGCCCACCGGATACTTGAGCGGCAGCACCATCCAGGGATCCTGCTCGGTCTGCTTCATGCCGAGCGAGATCTTCTCCTCGGCCTCATCGACCTTGAGCACCACCGCTTCGATGGTCTCGCCGATGCTCACGATCTTCGACGGGTGGCGGACGTTGCGGGTCCAGCTCATCTCGGAGATGTGGACCAGCCCTTCGATCCCCGGCTCGATCTCGACGAAGGCGCCGTAGTTGGTGATCGAGACCACCTTGCCCTGCACCCGGGTGCCGACCGGATACTTGGCCGCGACGTTCTGCCACGGGTAGGACTGGAGCTGCTTCATGCCCAGGCTGATCCGCTCGCGCTGCCAGTCGATGTCGAGGATCTTGACCTCGACCTCGCGGCCGATGGCGACCATCTCGGTGGGATGGGAGACCCGGCCGTAGGACATGTCGGTGATATGGAGCAGGCCATCGACGCCGCCGAGGTCGATGAAAGCGCCGAAGTCGGTGATGTTCTTGACCACGCCCTTCCGCACCTGGCCGACCGCCAGCTCCTTCATCAGGTGCTCGCGCTTGTGGGCCCGCTCGTTCTCCAGGATCACCCGGCGGCTGACCACGATGTTCCGCCGCCGCTTGTTCAGCTTGATGATCTTGAACTCGTAGGTCTGGCCCAGCAGCTCGTCGATGTTGGGGACCCGCCGCAGGGCGATCTGGCTGCCCGGCAAGAACGCGTCCACACCCATCAGGTTCACCACGACGCCACCCTTGATCTTCTTCACCAGGGTGCCTTCCACGGGCTGGTCGCTCTCGTGGGCCACGCGGATCTTTTCCCAGACCCGCATGAAGTCGGCCTTCTTCTTCGAGAGGACGACCGCGCCTTCCTGGTCTTCCAGGTGCTCCAGGAAGACCTCGACTTCGTCGCCTTCCTTGAGGGACTGCGGGTCCTTGAACTCATCGAGGGGGACCGACCCCTCGGACTTGAAACCGACATCGAGAATGACGGCGTTTTCGGTGACCCGGAGAACCTTGGACTTGACGATCTCGCCCTCGACGATCTGGGCCATCGTGCCCTCGTACATCGAGAGCATCTGCTCATAATCGGCGTCGGAGTATTCTTCGTCGTAGAGGTCCTGGCGGACCCGGAGGCCGGTGGGGGAGGCGAGCTGATCGGTCGAGGGTTGAAGTTGATCGAGCATTCGGAGCGTACCATCCTGACGTTGTGCGCCGCGCCGAGGGGCCACGGGCTGGGGGTTGTGAGCCTTCGAGGCCGGTTTGGTCCGAAGGAAGCCTGGTATGTTACCGGGATCGGCTCTTCAACGCAAGTTGCGGCAAGGATTTGGCCGGATTGCCGTACACTTGGACCGGTCCCACATATTCCTGCCCGGACCAGGCACAGCGGCAGGCCACCCCACAAGCGGACCTCGACACGTGTCAGACACCGAGCAGCCTGAGGTGCCGTGGTGGCTGCGCGGCTTCGCGCTGGACCTGCGCTCCCTCGCGCTCTTCCGGATCGCCGTGGGCTTCTGCCTCCTGGTCACCCTGCTCGTTCGGCTCCCCCAGATCGGCGCGTTCTACACCGACACCGGAACTCTGCCCCGCGAGGCCCTGGTCCGGTTGCTCGGGCCGGCACTCAGCCTCCACCTGGTCACCGGCTCCTGGCTCGGGCAGCTCGCCATCTTTCTGGTGGCGATCGGATTCGCCCTGGCCCTGATCGCCGGCTACCACACCCGGCTGGCGACGGTCGCCTCCTGGGCCTTGCTCTTCTCCATGCTGGCGCGAAACCCGCTGGTGGCCCACGCCGGCGAGCACGTGATGCAGATCATGCTGTTCTGGGGCATGTTCCTCCCCCTGAACGCCCGTTGGTCGCTCGACGCCGCCGCGGGCCGGCCGCTGCCCAACCCATACCTTTCGCCCGCCGGAGTCGCGTTCATCCTCCAGCTCGGCGCGCTCTACTGGTTCGCGGTAGCGGAGAAGATGCACCCCGCATGGACCGTCCAAGGCTCCGCGATCTATTACGCCCTGCACACTGACCCGCTGGCCACGCCGCTCGGCGTCGCCCTCCGCGATCATCTGAGCTTCACCCGGCTGCTCACGGTCGGCACGCTGACGCTCGAGTTCCTCGGCCCCTTCCTCGCGATCGCTGCCGTCGCCGTCTTCCCGCTCCGGCTTGTCGCCGTCATCGCCTTCGTCGGATTCCACGTCGGCCTGGCCGCGACCATCCGGCTCGGCAGCTTCCCCTGGATCTGTGCAGCCGCGTGGCTGGCCTTGCTTCCCCCCGGGGTCTGGGACCGATCGCCGGGCCGCGCGACCGACGCCTGGCTCACCAGGATCTCGGCACTCCCACGCCTCTCCGGACGCCCGCCGCGGCCCGCCGGAGTGCTCTCACACCTGCTCGTGAGCGGATCGCTGATCCTGGTGACGATGGGCCTTCTGTCTCCACCGCCCCGGTTGAGCCGCCAGGGCAGCCACCCCGCCCAGCGATTTCTCGATCAGGCCGGGCTGCTCCAGCGCTGGGAGATGTTCGCGCCGCACCCCTCGCTGGAGTCGGGCTGGTTCGTCATGCAGGGCATGACCCGCTCCGGCAAGCGCGTGGATGTGTGGGGCCAGGGCACCGACGAACGGCGGCCCACGGACTTCGGCAAGGCATATCGCAACCAGCAGTGGATGGGCTACGTGTTCCTTCTGCGGGTACCGCAGCTCGCCGGGTACCGGCCGTATTTCGCGCGCTATCTCTGCCGGGAGTGGAATAGACGGAATGGCGACGCGCTCGACAGCCTGTCCATCGCCTTCGTCGGCGCGCAAACGCCGTCCCCTGGCGAGCCGGCCGTGCCGCCGGTCAAGCGGGAGATCCACCGGCAGGCCTGCGGGTACCTCGGACGGTGAGAGAGCTCGGCCTCCTGGCTCAGGCATCCGGTATCGCGCTGTTGCTCGGCGCGCTGCTCGGCACCTATGCCGCGGGCCTGTCCGAGGAGCCCAAGCGATCAAACCTGCTCCGGCAAGCCAGGTGGCTCGTTCTACCCGGCTACGTAGGCGTTGGGATCTGGGCGGTGATTCTGGCGATCGGTCTTCTGATCGGAGGGTGTGACCCTCTGTTCGGCGGTTGGGTGCGGTCGCCCCGCGCGGCCGGCGCGCCCGCTTCGGAACTGCCTGGCTGCTCCGACGCGCTGGTGGAAGCGCGGGTTCGCCCCGCCCTCGCCGCCGAGAATCCCCGCGTTCCGGCCGATTGGTCGCGAGTGTACCGGCGGTACGATGACGCGATGGGAGTCCTGCCGAAGCCCGGCTGGGTCTGGGTCGAGACCCCGAGGAGCGGTGTGATTCACGTCGCAGCCGACAAGCTCGAGTTCCGCGACGTGCCCCGGCGCTGGCTGGCGTGGCTCAGGTAGGCGCCGCCTGCAACCGGTGAAAGGCTACAACCAGAGAAACGCCGGGTGGTCGTGCCCGGTGACGGCGGCGATCACCCGCTCATAGACCTTGGGTCCCGACTCCCCGTTGGTGAACGCCACGACCGCCCTGCCGGCCTTGGGATCGGCCACTACGAAGTTGCGGAAGCTGTTGTTGGCGCCCCAGTGCCAGAGCACTTCGCCGTTCTCGTCCCGCTGGATCCCCCACCCGAGACCCCACGACAGCGCGCGGTTCAGCCGGATGGCCGGCGTCACCATCGCCTGGCGGGTGGCTTCGCGCAGGTCGAGGCCGGGCTCCGGCGGACGGGCCACCAGCCGGGTCAGGAACCGGGTGTAGTCGCTCGCCGTGGTCAACAGCGATCCGGCCGCGCTCGGCATCATGTAGAGCGGCACCACCGGCCAGTCCGGGTTGATGGACGGGACCGCGCGGGCCGCGTCCTCGTAGCGCCAGTCGATCAGCGGTTTGTTCCACTCCTGCGCCAGCTCTTCGGCCCGGCGGCCGATGGCGCCCACCACATCCACCTCCTGCCCCTGCGCGTCGCGGCCGACCGCCTTCCGCTTGGCGTACTGCGGCAACCACACGTAGCTGCTCTGCTCCATCCCCAGCGGGCCGAGCACGTGGTCGCGCATGAAGCGGGCGAACGGGCGGTCGGTCAGGCTCTCCACGACGCGCTGGAGATAGAAGTACGCGTCGCCGGAATAGCTGAACTCGCTGCCGGGGTCGGTCGCGGGCACCATCGGCTCGGCGCGTCCGCGCCAGTTGGCCAGCCCCGTGGTGTGACTCAGCACGTGGCGGGTGGTGACCTTCCGCATCAGCCGATTGTCGGCATCAGGAATCGGGAGATAGTCGTACAGCGGACGGTCCAGCTCGATCAGCCCGCTATCGACCAGCCGGAGGACCGCGTAGGCGAAGAGCGGCTTCCCGAGGGAGACGCCTTCGAACACCGTCTCCTCCGAGACCTTGGTCTTCGGCGTCTCGGTGGCGCGGCCGAATCCCTTGCTCCACGCCTTCCCACCCTGCACGACGCCGAGGGCGAGCCCGGGCACTTCCGCCAGCTCCAGCAGCCGGGGCAGCGAACGCAGCAGCTGCGAGTTCGGCACCCATCGCGGACCCCGCACCGCCGCCGGCGACCCGGTCTGCTGCGGCCAGGCGCGGCGGGACGAGAGGGATGCCAGCAGTGCGCTCGCGGCAATCACGAAGCGGCGGCGGCTCAGAGCGGACTCCACGATCAGGCTCGTGACCTCGAGTGGAACACGCCGTTGATGTCGATGGCGGAGCTGCGCGGCGCAGCTCCTTCGGAGAAAGCTCTACGAGCGCCACACCCAGACGTTTCGTGGCGACGCGTCCGGATCTGTCCTTTGGTAGATACCTGAAGCGAGAAAAGAGTTGCGTGGGGAAAAACGTTTCAACGAATGCGAAACGTTCTGCTGAAGAGCGTGGGATTTTGCGTCAGCGGTGTCCGAAAATGGGACGAGCGAGCTCGACGATGAAGCGGACCTGGTCCGCGAACGACATCGTCGTCGTGTCGAGCGGGACCGCGTCGTCCGCGGCACGCAGCGGCGCGACCCTACGACTGGAGTCGGCCTGGTCTCGCGCGGTGAGTGCGGCGGCTTCGGCCTCCAGCCCGCCCTCATCGACCGGGTTACCTCGCTGGCTGATGCGGCGCACGGCGCGAGCCTCGGGCGACGCCGTGAGGAAGATCTTGAGCTCGGCGTCGGGGAACACCACCGTGCCGATGTCGCGTCCATCGACGACGACGTCGCGGCCGGCCCGCACCATCGCGCGAAGCCGCGAGTTGATCCACTCGCGCACCACGGGAACGGCGGAGACCGCCGAGACCCTCGCGGTCACCGCCGTGCCGCGAATCTCCGTGTCCACCGGCTCGCCCTCGAGGTAGGCGGCGAACCCCGCGCCGTCGGGCTGGAGCATCAGTCCCCGGTCTTCCGCCGCGCGCAGGATCGCCTCGGCGCCGATCACCTCCAGCGGATCCTCGCCTTCCCGCTCTCGGCGCGCCGTCTCCCGCAGACCCACCAGCGTCACGCCGCGATACAGGGAACCCGAATCGAGATGGGCGAAGCCGAGCGCTTCGGCGACCGCCCGCGCGGTGCTCGACTTCCCCGACGCCGAGGGACCATCGATGGCGATGACCCCGCCCTTCACGCGGATCTCCGCTGGGAGAGGCCGCGCAGGGTCTCGGAGAATCCGGGGAAGCTGACCGCGGCGCACGCCATGTCGTCCACCGCGATCCGCGCACCGGGCACCGTGCCCAGCACGGCGAACGCCATCGCCATGCGGTGGTCGGCCGCGGTCCGCACCCGGCCGCGGGGCGGCGCCTCGACGCCTTCGACGTGCAGGTCGTCGCCCTGCACTTCGGCTCGGCCGCCCACCGCGCGGATGTTGCCGGCGATGAGGCCCAGCCGGTCGCTCTCCTTCACCCGCAGCTCGCCCACGTCGCGGAAGATCGTTTCGCCCTTCGCGCGGGTCGCGAGCGCGGCGAGCATCGGGATCTCGTCGATCAGGCCTGGGATCTCCGCCGGCGCGATCTCGGTGCCGCGCAGTCCCGCCGGCCCGGCGACGAGATCGGCGACCGGCTCGCCGAAGCTCACGCCGTCACCCTCGCGCGCCACCCGCGCGCCCATGCGCTCGAGCACCCGGAGGAAACCGACCCGGGTGGGATTCACTCCCACGCCGGCGATCCGGAGCGTCCCGTCTTCGGCCAGCACCGCCGCGCCGACCAGAAACGCCGCCGACGAAGGATCGCCCGGCACCTGGAGGTCGAACGGCTCGATGCGGCCCGTGGGCTGGAGCTCGATCCACCCATCGCGCTCCTCGACTTCGTAGCCGAAGGCACGGAGCAGCCGCTCGGTGTGGTCGCGCGACCGCCCGCCCGGCTCGTGCAGCGCCACCGCGACCTTGCCGACGACGCCGGCCAGGAGCAGCGCGCTCTTGATCTGCGCGCTGGACACCGGCATCCGGTAGCGGATCGGCCGCAGGGCGCCGCCGCGGATCGTGAGGGGGAGCCCATCGCCGCCGCGCTCCTCGAAGCGGGCACCCATTTCGGCGAGCGGGGTGGTGACCCGGCGCATGGGGCGGCGGCGAAGCGATGCGTCGCCGGTGAGCGTGGCGCGGAAGCGATGGCCGGCGAGCAGGCCGAGGAGCAGTCGCGTGGTGGTGCCTGAGTTGCCGCAGTCGAGGGTGCGGTCGGGCACCCGGAGCCGGCCCCGGCCGCGGATGGTGACCACGTCGCCCGGCTTGAGTGGAGAGATCTCCGCGCCGAGCTGCCGGAGGACCCGGGCGCTGGACTTGGCGTCGAGCGAGGTGAGTGCCCCGCCGACGTGGCTGGTCCCCCGGCCGAGGGCGCCGAGGAGGAGGGCGCGGTGGGTGATGCTCTTGTCCCCGGGGACGCGGACCGTGCCGGCGACCCTCATCGCTCGATGCCGCGGCGGAACTCGCGCGCGGTCTCGAGGTAGCGCTCCAGGCCTTGCCGATCGCCTGTCGCGATCAGGTGTCGCAAGTCCGCCATCGCGCTCTCCACGCCGGAGAGGGCCTCGACCAGCGGGTCCTCGTTTTGCAACAGGATGTCCAGCCACATTTCCGCACTGCTCGCCGCCAGCCGGGTGGTATCCCTCGCTCCGGTGCCGTAGGAGACGCCACCCAACTGTCGGTCGGCCAAGGCTTTGGCGAGGGCGTACGCCACCGCCTGGGGGAGGTGGCTGGTCCAGGCCAGCTGTCGGTCGTGGGCGGCGGCGGGGATGAGGATGGGATGCGCTTCGAGCACCTCCTCCCAGAACCGCATCACCGCCCGTGCGGCCGGGGCCCCTTCGGGGTCCTGGCTCTCGCACACATAGACCACGCAGCCCCGCAGCCGGTCGGGACGGGCGGCGCCGAAGCCGGAATCGTGGGTCCCGGCCAGCGGATGGGAGCCCGCAAAGCGGCCGCCGAGACCGGCTTCGGCCGCGCGGGCCATGACGGGGACCTTCACGCTGCAGACGTCGGTCAGGACCGCGCCGGGCTCAAGGAATCGGGCCAAGCGGCCGATAAGTTCCAGGGTCGGGCCGGGCGGGACGGCCAGCACCACGAAGTCCGCGCCCCGGACCGCTCTAGCCGGGCTCTCCGCGATCTCGGAAACGGCCGATGCCCGGAGCGCCGCCACGCCTTCGCCGCGTGAGGGGGAATACCCCACCACCCGGGAGACACCGGCCAGGCGGCACTGCCAGGCCAGCGATCCGCCGATCGCGCCCAGGCCGATGACCGCCATCGAAGAGGGGCGCACGGGTCAGCAGCGGTTGGAGATGGTCACGCAGCGCATGCGTCCGCCCCGAATGAGGCGGCTGCGGCCGCCGTGAAACGACTGAGAATAGGCCACCATTGTACCGACATGGCAATTGATTCTCAACGCGCCCCGCGGGCGCAACAGCCTCTCTCCGCCGACTCCTGGCTGGGGCCCGTGCTCGTGGCGCACGGGGTCCTGACGCCGCGTCAGGCCGAGCGGCTGCAGACCGCCGAAGGGTCGGTCTGGTCCGCGGCGCTGCAGGACGGCGCCAGCGACCAGGACATCGTCGCGGCCATCGCCCGCGCCTATCGGGTGCCGCAGGCCGACCTGTCCAGCGCGCAGAGCCGCACGATCGCGCTGCTCCCCGAGTCGCTCGCCCGCAAGCATCAGGTCGTCCCCATCAACGCCGACGACCGGGTCATCCGGATCGCCACCGCCGACCCGCGCGATCTGGACTTGGAGCAGACGCTCCGCTTCGTGACCGGCCGGGACATCGCTTTCCAGATCGCGGCTCCCGCGGCGATCGCCGAGAAGCTGGACGAGATGTACCGGCCGGAGCGCGCGATCGAGCGGATCCTGGGCGGGCTGGAGCCGGCCCGGATCGAGGCGATCGATGCCCCCGCGTTCCAAAGCGGCGGCGACGCGGCGCTCGAGGCGCCGGTGGCGAAGCTGGTGGACGCGATGATCAGCGACGGCGTGCGCGAAGGCGCCAGCGACATCCACGCCGAGCCCACCGAGGGCGGCGTGGTGGTTCGCTACCGGGTCGATGGCGTGCTGCGCGAGGTCATGCGGCTCCCGACCTCGGCCGGCGCCGCGCTGGTCCGGCGGGTGAAGGTCTGGGCCAAGCTCGACGTCACCGATCCGCTCCGGCCGCACGACGGCCGGGCCACCGCGCGCGTGGATGGGCAGCTGGTCGATCTCCGGGTGTCGACCATCCCCGTGGCCCGCCGGGGCGAGAAGGTCGTGGTCCGGATTCTGGACAAGACCAACCTGCGCGGAACGCTGGCCGGCCTCGGCCTGCCGGCCCGGGAGCTGGAGGTACTGCGCCGCCTGCTGGGCCACCGCGAGGGCATGGTGCTGGTGACGGGTCCGACCGGCAGCGGCAAGACCACCACGCTCTACGCCGCGCTCAACGAGCTCAAGACCGGGAAGGTGAACATCGTCACCGTGGAGGACCCGGTCGAGTACGACGTCGCCGGGATCTCCCAGATCCAGGTCAACGAGCTCCAGGGCCTCACCTTCGCGAAAGCTTTGCGCTCGGTGCTGCGGCAGGACCCCGACATCGTGCTGGTCGGCGAGATCCGTGACTTCGAGACCGCGACCACCGCGGTCCAGGCGGGCTTCTCGGGCCACTTCGTGCTCTCCACGCTGCACACCAACGACGCGCCTTCGGCCGTCGTCCGGCTGCGCGACATGGGCATCGAGGCGTTCAAGGTGGCGTCGGTGCTCAAGGGCGTGGTGGCCCAGCGGCTGGTGCGGAAGCTCTGCTCCGCCTGCGCCGCGCCGGTGCCGGCCGACGCGGTGCCGGCCGACGCACGCCCGCCGGCACACCGCCGGGACGCCGTCGTCCGCCGCGCGGTCGGCTGCAAGGTCTGCGACGGTCTTGGCTATCGCGGCCGGGTGGCGATCCTCGAGGTGATGCCGGTCGATGAGTCGGTGGGGCGCCTGATCGACCAGGGCGCGATGCCGGATCAGCTCATCGTCGCGGCCCGCAAGATCGGGATGTACACCCTGTGGGAGAGCGGCCTGGAGCGGGTGTGGGACGGCACGACCTCGATTGAAGAAGTCGTGCGGGTACTCGGCGAGCGGGTCCACGACGACGACGAGTCCACCACCGCAGAAGAACAGCCGGCGCCGTTCCCGGCCTCGGTGGCGGCCGCGTCAGTGGCCGGGACCCCAACATCGCCGGCCGCGGAGCCGGTCGGGCCGCCGCGTGTGCTGGTGGCCGATGACGATCCGCAGATGCGCCGGCTGATCCGTGGCGTGCTCCAGCGGGACGGGTTCGAGGTCGTGGAGGCGGCCGACGGGCTGGATGCCCTGGAGCGGGTCGAGGAGCACCGGGTGGATCTGGTCATCCTCGACGTCGATATGCCCCGCCTGGACGGCCTCGGCGTGCTGGAGGAGCTGCGCGCCCAGGTCCGGACCGCCTGCCTGCCGGTCATCGTCCTCACCGCACAGCACGGCGAGACCGAGGAAAAGGCCTTGGATCTCGGCGCGCAGGACTACCTCCGCAAGCCGGTTCAGACCCGGTCGCTGGTGGCCCGGGTACGGGCGGTGCTCAAGCGCGTAAGCACCTGAGCGGTCGCAGGTTCCTTCAACCGAAGCGCCCGTGTTCCCGGGCTCACCGAGCGGGAAATCGGGCTCAAGTGGCGTGGATTTTGCCCCCGGAGTGCAAATCGTGGCGAGGATTCTGGTCGTCGAAGACAGCCCCGACAACATGAAGCTGTTCCGCACCCTGCTGACCCTCAAAGGCCACGAGGTGACGGGACTGCCCGGGGGCGAAGGTCTCCTGGAAACGATCTCCCGTGTCCAGCCGGAGCTGGTACTGATGGATATCCAGCTTCCCGGCAAAGACGGGTTCGCGTTGCTGGGGGAGATCCGGCAGTCGGGACTGGACGACCTCAAGGTCTTGGCGCTGACGGCCCACGCGATGAGCGGCGACCGGGAGCGAGCGCTGGAGGCGGGCTTCGACGGCTACATCACCAAGCCGATCGACATCCGAAGTTTCCCCGACCTGGTGAAACGGGCCCTCGACGGAGAGACGGTCTCGCACTGACCGCCGCACGTTCACTCACGCAGGCATGGTACGCATGAGCAAGGAGACCGGCAGCACGGCCGCGCCCCCGAACGCCTCGCCTCAGAAGCAGGCGCTCCTCGACGCGTTCGACAACGTCCTGAAGAAGCAGGCCGAAGAGCGTGACGCCGAGCGCCGCGACGCGGAAGCCCGCCGCGGCGGCCGCAGCCGGATACGCCCTTCCATCATGCTCTCGGCGGTCCTCGCGATCTTCCTCTGCGCCTATCTCTACATCGAGCATCCCGACTGGCTCTTCCCGTCGACGGCGCCGGTCGAATCGGTCGCCATCAGGGAGGCGAGCCTCCGGATCGCGATGGCCAACACCGCGCAGCACGTCGAGCGATACCACCAGCGCACCGGCCGGCTGCCCAAGACATTGGCCGACGTCGGCACCGAGGTGGCGGGCATCGCGTACCAGACGCTCGATTCGGCCGACTGGCGCATCACCGGGTCCCACGAGGGCGTCGAGCTCACCCTCGGCTCGCGCGATCCGCTCGCCAAGTTCCTCGGCAACAGCTTCGACCTGATCGCACGGAGATCGCAGTGAGACGGTGTCGCGGATTCACTTTCGTCGAGGTTCTGGTCACGCTGGTCGTGCTGGGCATTCTGTCCAGCCTGGCCTTGCTCAAGTACATCGACCTCCGCCATCGCGCTCTCTCGGCCAGCGCCACGGCCGACCTCCAGGCGGTGCGCCTGGCGGCGTACAGCGCGTGGTACGAGCACGGCACCTGGCCGCCGGAAGTCGTCGCGGGCGACATCCCCGCGGGCCTGACCCAGTACCTCCCTGGCGGCTTCTCGTTCTCCAGGTCGGAATACACCCTGGACTGGGACAACTTCGTTCCGCCGGGCGGCGGCCCTTCGTCGGGTATGCAACTCGGCGTGGTGGTGACGTCCAGCAATCAGCGGCTGGTGAAGACGCTGCAGAACAGTCTCGGCAACAAGCAGCCGTTCATCGTCGTCGGCGGGAATCTCACCTTCGTCATCGTCGGCCCCGACGGCAGGATCTAGCCCCTAGCGGCGCAGCGCCTTCCGCAGGGCCTCCAGCTCCGGCGGGGGGCCGGGATACCCGGGGCGCATCCGTTCCAGCGTCTCCGTCACCGCCCTCGCCACCAGCACGTCGCGAACCCGCTTCTCATCGGCCGGCACCACGTACCACGGCGCCGCCGCCGTGCTGGTGCGGGCCAGCATCTCCTGGTACGCCTCGGTGTAGGCGTCCCACAGCTCCCGCTCCTTGAGGTCCCCCGCGTTGAACTTCCAATACTTCTCCGGATCCTCCAGCCGGGCGAGCAGCCGTTCGCGCTGCTCCTCCCGCGAGATGTGGAGCATGAACTTCAGGATCACGGTGTCGTTCTCGATCAGGGTGCGCTCGAACTGATTGATCTGCTCGTAGCGGGGCCGCCAGACCGACTCGGGCACCAGCGAGCGCACCCGGACCACCAGCACGTCCTCGTAGTGGGAGCGGTTGAAGACGCCGATGGCGCCGCGCGGCGGCACCGCGTGGTGCACCCGCCAGAGGAAGTCGTGCCGCAGCTCGAGCTCGGTCGGCGCCTTGAAGCTGGTGGCGGTGAGGCCGAGCGGGTCGAGCGGGCCGAACACCTTGCGCAGGGTGCCGTCTTTGCCCGACGCGTCGCGCCCCTGAAGCACAACCAGGAGCGCGCGGCGCCCCTCGGCGTGCAGCGCCCGTTGCAGCGCGTCCATCTTCTCCGTGAGGTCGTCCAGCTCCTTCTCCAAGTCATGCTTCGATGGCGCCTCGCCGCGAGCCAGGCGGGCGGCATCGTCGCTCAGCGGATGGGCGGCGCCGGGCGCGACGGGTGACAGGCGCATGGAGATCTCCGCGCTAGGAGTCGGAGGGAAGCAGCAGTGCCGCGGGGAGGATGCCGAAGATATCCTGCAGCCGCAACCCACGTCCCGGCTCGACGCGGACGGTCTCACCGCTCAGGGCGCAGGTCCAGGTGCCGGGCCAATCCTCGGGAATCGGAAGGTCGGTGCCGGCCCAGAACACGGGATCGGTGGGGCTGCCGCCTTCGAGCGTCCGCGCCGCGAGCAGCCGCGGCGCCACCGCGATGAGGCGCTCGCTCCCCTGCCCCCGGCCGAACGCCACGACGTGCCGGGCGGCGGCTCCGGATGCCTGGAGCGGGACGTAGTCGCCCGAGCTGAAGACCTCCGGCCGCCGCTTGCGAGCGGCGAGCGCGGCGCGGATGACGTGCAGCTTGAGGCGGCCGTCCTCCGGGCGCGCGACCAGATCGCCGAGGTACCGCGCCCGTCCCTCGGGCGACGCGGTGCCGCGCTCCACTTCCTCCAGCAGCGCTCGCCGAAGATCGAAGTTCACCGGGCGCCGGTTGTCCGGATCCACCAGCGCCAGGTTCCAAAGCTCGTCGCCCTGGTACAGGTCGGGCACGCCCGGTGACGCCAGTTGGAGCACGGTCCGGGAAATCGCGTTCCACAGCCCGGCGGTCCCGATGCGCCGCACGAAGCGCTCGAGATCGTCGAGGAATCGGGGCGAGCGATCGGGTGCGAGCAGCGCTTCGATATCGGCCCGCAGCGCCGCTTCGTACTCCGGGTCGGGATCGGTCCAGGTGGTACGCAGCTTCGCCTCGCGAACGGCCTTCACCATGTAGTCGCCCAGGCGCTCGCGCAGGGTCTCCAGGTCGCCGACGCCGAGCGGAGCCAGCGGCCAGATGCCGGCCATGGCCTGGAGGAGGTGATAGACGGTCCCGGGCTCGGGGACCTTCCGCCCGCGCACGGTGCGCTTGTACGGAAGATTGAGCGTCCGCCACTGCCCGACCCGGTCGGCCCATTCGGCCGGAATCTCGGTCAGCACGTCGAGCCGGGAGCGCACGTCGGCGGTGCGCTTGGTGTCGTGCGTCGTGACCGCGAGCATCGCGGCGGGCCAGCGGCCGGCGCGGGCGGCATTGGCCGCGTGCAGCTCCGCGACCCCGCCGGCCAGGGGCGCCTCTGGCGCGCCTCCCACCTCGTTCCGGGAGAGGAGCGGCGTGTAGGCGTAGAAGGCGGTGTCCTCCACGCCTTTGGCGGTCGCGGGGCCGCTGAGCTGCTGGAACCGCTCGATGAAGCGCAGCCGGAACCGCTCGAGCTCGGAGCCCAACCCGGCCGCGTCCCCTCCCAGCAGGACGCGCGAGAGCAGGTCCAGCGCCGCCGCGGTGCCGGGCGCCTGGAGCCTCGCCTGGGCGATGGCGTCCTCCAAGAGCCTCCGGTCTTCCGGTCCGGGCTCCGGCGCTCTCCCGTCGACATACGTGCGATACACCGGCAACGCGACGATGGTATCGACGATGGCCCGCCGCAGGTCCTGCCTGGTCACCGGCTGCGGGAGATCCTCCGGCCGCGCCAGCCGAATGAGCCGATCGGCGAGCCGCGTGACCCCGGCCGACAGTACGGTCTCCAGCACCATCCGCTTCCCCCGCCGGGCGACCGCGCGGAAATCCAGCGGCTGCCGGATGACGCGTCGATACTCCGCCTCCACGGCCGCGGCCCCGTCGGCGTCGAGGAACACGGCCTCCGTCTGATTCAGGAAGTCGTAGCCGGTCGTGCCCGCGACCGGCCACTCCGCCCGGAGCGGCTCGCCGTGGCTCAGGATCTTCTCGACGTAGATCGGCGGGTTGGCCGTTCCCGGAAAGGCGGACTCGGCCAGGCGCGAGAAGTAGCCCAGCGGGTCGAGCAGTCCGTCGGGATGGTCGATGCGGAATCCATCGACCCAGCCGCGGCGGCGCCATTCCAGCACCAGCGCGTGAGTCTGGGCGAAGACCTCGGGATCCTCCATATGCAGTGCCACGAGGTCGTTCACATCGAAAAAACGGCGGTAGTTGATCTCGCGCGCGGCTCGGCGCCAGTGGACCAACCGATAGACCTGACCCTCGAGGAGCCGGCGGAAGCGCCGCGCGCCCGGGTCGCCGGCGGTGAACTCCCGGGCGGCCTGGTCGACCGCGGCTGCGATCTCCGGCACCCGCTCCGCCAGCTCCCGCAACCGCTCGAGCGCGACCGGCGCCGCGTCCCGCCGGCGCGCCAGCGACGCCGCCGAGCGAGCCGTCCGCCGTGGAAGACGGCGCAAGTCGGCCGCGATCCGGCCCAGCTCGGTGCACGCCGGATGCTCGTGGGGCAGCCGCTCACGGCAGCCGGCCAGCGCGAGCTCGAGGATCGGGCGAATGGTGGACGGATCGAGCGGCAGGTCGTGCTCGAAGTACCGCAGCCTGGGCACTCCGCCGAGCGGCCGGATCTCCAGCTCCCCGCGCCGCAGCACCTCCGACAGCGAGGCGCCCAGAATCGGCAGCAGGATCCTGCCGCGGAGCTCGCGCTCGCTGGCGCGCCAGTCGATGTCGAACCAGCGGGCGTAGCGGGAGGCGGGCCCGTGGGCGAGAACGTCGTCCCAGGCGGGGTTCTCGGCCGAGGCGGCCATGTGGTTGGGCACGATGTCGAGCACCATGCCCATGCCGTTCGCGGCCAGCTCGGTGTGAAGCGCTTCGAGCTCGCTCTCGGTGCCCAGCTCCGGATCGACGCGGGTGGGATCGACGACATCGTAGCCGTGGGTGCTCCCGCGACGCGCCTGGAGAATCGGGGAGCAATGGATGTGGCTGACGCCGAGCCGGCTCAGGTAGGGGACGAGCGCGCGGGCGGCGGCGAGGGGAAAGCCGGCGTGCAGCTGCAGCCGGTAGGTGGCCCGGATGTCGGGCATGGGGTCACCGCGGCCGCTCGTAGCGGAGCAGCGTCAGCGAGTGCGCCACCAGGCTGATCATGCCCTGCCGCACCGCCCGTGGGCTGGGGTGGGCGGTGTTGAGCAGCTCGGACCAGATGCCCGGGGTCTCCATCGTCGGGAGGGTGAACGGCCGGGACCGCGCCCCGCCGTTGCTCAGCAGCAGGATGGCGTCGCCCATGAGGCGCCGGCCGCGCTCGTCGATCTCGTCGGTGGCCTCCCCCAGGATCAGCATGCCGAGCACGTGATTGATCGAGTCGCTCCAGTCGGCCGGCGTCATCTCGCCGCCGTCGGGGCGCAGCCAGGTGAGGTCCTTCGCGCCGCCGGGGTGGTCGGGCTGGTGCCGGAAGTAGTTCCGGCGGCGCAGCACGGGGTTGGCGGCGCGCAGCGCGAAGACCTTGCGGGTGAACCCAAGGAGCTGCCGCTGCAGCGGGGTGAGCTTCCAGTCGATCCAGGTGAGCGGGCCGTCCTGGCAGTACGCGTTGTTGTTACCGAGCTGGGTGCGGCCCACCTCATCCCCGTGGGAAATCATCGGGACGCCCTGGGAGAACGCGAGGGTGGCCAGGAAGTTTCGCTTCATCCGCTCCCGCATGCGCATGACGTGCACCGCTTCGGTCGGTCCCTCCGCGCCCCAGTTGCGACTCTGGTTGTCGTCGTTGCCGTCGCGGTTGTCCTCGCCGTTCGCCTCGTTGTGCTTGCGCTCGTAGCTGACCAGATCGTGCAGGGTGAACCCATCGTGGCAGGTCACGAAGTTGACGCTCGCCTGCGGGCTCCGCTGGCTGGCCTCGAACAGGTCGCTGCTGCCGGCGAGCCGGGACGCGAACTCGCCCACCTGCCCCGGCTCGCCCCGCCAGAAGCGGCGGGTGCTGTCGCGGTACTTCCCGTTCCACTCGCCCCAGCCGATGGGAAACCGGCCCACCTGGTAGCCGCCCGGCCCGAGGTCCCAGGGCTCGGCGATGAGCTTCACCTTGGAGATCAGGGGGTCCTGCCGCACGACGTCGAAGAATTCAGCGAACGGGCTCACATCGACGTCACCGCGGGCCAGCACCGGAGCGAGGTCGAAACGGAAACCGTCGACGTGCATGTCGGCCACCCAGTAGCGGAGGCTGTCCATCACCAGCTGCATCGCGCGGGAGTGCCGGATATCGACCGTGTTGCCGGTGCCGGTGTAGTCGGTGTAGTAGCGGCGATTGCCCGGGTCGAGCCGATAGTAGGCCGAGTTGTCGATGCCGCGGAAGCTGAGCGTGGGGCCGAGGTGGTTGCCTTCGGCGGTGTGATTGTAGACCACATCGAGAATGACTTCGATGCCGGCGCGATGGAACCGCTTCACCATCGACTTGAACTCGGTCACCTGCTGCCCCAGCCCGCCGCTGGCGTAGCGCACGTCGGGCGCGAAGAAGCCGATGGTGGCGTAGCCCCAGTAGTTCACCAGGCCCAGCTCGGCCAGGCGGCGCTCGGTGACGAAGTGGTGCACCGGCAGCAGCTCGATCGCGGTGACGCCGAGCGAGAGCAGGTGGTCGATGATCGGCTCGGTGCCCAGGCCGAGGTACGTGCCCCGGAGCCCCTCGGGCACGTCCGGGTGCAGCATGGTCATGCCCTTGACGTGGGCTTCGTAGATGACCGTGCGGTTCCATGGAATCCGCGGCGGCTTGTCGTCGCCCCAGCTGAAGGCCGACTCCACCACCACGCTCTTGGGAATGCCCGCCGCGCTGTCGGAGTCGTCGGCGACCAGGTCGCGGGTTTCCAACGGCGGGCGCATGGAGTAGCCGGAGAGCGCGTCGCTCCAGCGGATGGTGCCGCTGATCGCCTTGGCGTAGGGATCGAGCAGGAGCTTGGCCGGGTTGAAGCGATGGCCCTGCTCCGGCGCGTAGGGCCCTTCCATCCGGAACCCGTAGAGCTGGCCCGGGCGGACGTCGGGCAGGTAGGCGTGCCAGATCTGGTCGGTCCGCTCCCGCAGTCGGACCCGCCCGGATTCCCGCGCGTCGTCCGGACTGGCGAAGAAGCAGAGATCCACCGCGGATGCGTGCTCGGAGAAGACCGCGAAGTTGGTCCCCTCTCCGTCCCAGGTGGCCCCGAGGGGCGCCGGCGAGCCGGGCCAGACTCTCATGCCGCCGCCCCGCGCAGCAGCACACCCGTGTGGCCGGGCAGCCGCAGCTCGCCCTCGAGCGCCGCCGACCCGGCGCCGCCGTAGCCCGGCGCGTCCGTCGCGAGCACCACGTCCCAGCGGTAGTCCTGACCCAACGGCACGCGTCTGTCCTCCGTCCCGAGATTGAAGATCGCCTCCAGCACGCTCGCGTCCCGGCCGTACCGCAGCGTCACCCAGCCGGCCGCCACGTCGCTGCGGACGTGTACCTCCGCGGCGCCTGGCCGGAGCAGCGGCTCGGCCCGGCGCAGCCGGATCAAATCCCGGTAGAGGGCCCGGAGTGCGAAGCCCGCTCCGCTCTCCGCCTGTTCCCAGCCGGGACGGGAGGCCTCGAACGTGACTTCGGCCTGGGGATCGGGGACCTCCCCGATCCAGCCGAACGACTGGAACTCTCGGCGCCTGCCCTCGCGCACCGCTTCGACGAGTGCAGGATCGCCGTGGCTTACGAAGTACAGAAACGGATTGGCTTCGCCGTGCTCCTCGCCCATGAACAGCAGGGGGACGTACGGTGACAGAAGCAGGAGCGCGGCCGCCATTCGCAGCGCGCCGGTCGGGACCAGGGATGCCAGCCGCTCACCCCGGGCCCGGTTGCCCACCTGGTCGTGATTCTGGAGACAGACCACGAACCGGTCGGCGGGAACGTCGCGCGCGGGACTTCCGTGACTTCGCCGGCGGTGCCGGGAGTACCGCCCGTCGTTCACGTATCGCTCGCCGAGGACCTTTGCCACGGCGCCGGCCTCATCGAAATCGGCGTAGTAGCCGGTCCGCTCGCCGGTGAGCGCCACGTGCACGGCGTGGTGGAAGTCGTCCGACCAATGCGCGTCGAGTCCGTACCCTCCCGCGTCCCGGCTGCGCACCCAGCGCGGGTCGTTCGCGTCGATCTCGGCGATCACCAGCGCGGACCGTCCCAGAGCCTGGCCCTGCCGGTGCACCGCGACCCCGATCTCCTCGGCGATGTGGGCCGGACTGAGGTCGATGATGCGGTCGGCCGCGTCGAGGCGGAGGCCGTCGAGGTGATACTCGGTCACCCAATAGACCGCGTTATCCACGAGGTACCGCCGCACCTCGTCGCTGTCGGGGCCGTCGAGGTTGAAGCCCTGACCCCACGCCGTCTGGTAGCGGTCGGAAAAGTAGGGACCGAACTCGGCCAGGTAATTGCCCTCGGGCCCGAGGTGGTTGTACACCACGTCGAGCAGCACGGCGAGGCCGGCGCGGTGCGCCGCATCCACCAGCCGCTTGAGGCCGTTCGGGCCGCCGTAACTGCTCTGCACCGCATACAGCGAGACGCCGTCGTAGCCCCAGTTGCGGCCGCCCGGGAACTCGGCCACCGGCATGATCTCGATCGCGGTCACGCCCAGGTCGCGCAGCGCCGGCAGCCGCTCGATGGTCCCGTCGAAGGTGCCCGCGGACGTGAACGTCCCCACGTGCAGCTCGTAGATGATCAGATCGGCGGCGGCGACCCCGCGCCACGAGTCGTCGCTCCACTGGAACGCCGCGGGATCGACGATGCGGCTGGGCCCGTGCACGCCGTGCGGCCGCCACCGGCTCACCGGATCGGGCCGGTCGGGGCCGCCGTCGAGCCGGTAGGCGTAGTCGGTGCCGGGCGGCGTGCGGCGGACGGTGGCCACGTGGTGGCCATCCGCCTGCCGGGTCAGCCGGTGGGTCTCGGCGGCGCCGTCGCGGATGAGGGCGACCTCCACCCGGTCCGTCTTCGGCGCCCAGACGGCAAAGCGGGTCCCGCCGTCGGGGAGCGGAGTCGCGCCGCGATCGAGCATGCGCATCAGGTCGGCGATACGTCTGTCAGGGAGTCATCCGGCGCGGCCGGACAGCAGCACGACGCCGAGCGGCGGGAGGCCGATGAGAAACGAAGCGGACTGGTTCTGCCAGGCGACCGCCTCGGCCCGTACCTCCGTCACCATCCCGAAGCCGCCGCCGCCGTACTTGGGATCGTCGCTGGAGAGGAGCAGGCGGTACGACCCCACGGCCGGCGCGCCGCAGCGGTAGTCGGGGCGCGGGACGGGCGTGAGGTTGAGCAGCACCAGAATGACCTGGTCCCCGTCGCGGCGGATATAGGAGTAGATCGACTGGTCCCGGTCGTCGGCGTCGAGCCAGGTGAATCCGGCGTAGTCCGGGTCCCCGCGCCAGAGCTCCGGGTGACCCTGATACACCGCGCCGAGATCGCCGACGAAGCGGAGCAGGCCGGCGTGGAGTCCCTCGTGCTGGAGATGCCAGTCCAGGCTGCTGTCGTGGTTCCACTCGCGGCGCGCGCCCAGCTCGCTCCCCATGAACAGCAGCGGCTTTCCGGGACGGGTGTACTGGTACCCCAACAGCGCGCGGACGCTGGCGAACCGCTGCCACTCGTCCCCCGGCATCTTGGAGAGCAGCGTCCCCTTGCCATGCACCACCTCGTCATGCGACAGCGGCATGATGAAATGCTCGCTGTACTCGTACATCATGCCGAAGGTCAGCCGCTCGTGATGGTAGCGCCGGTGGACCGGGTCGAGCGCGAAATAGTCGAGGGTGTCGTGCATCCACCCCATGTTCCACTTGAAGGTGAAGCCGAGACCGCCCTCGGCCACCGAGCCGGTGACCCGGGGCCAGGAGGTCGATTCCTCCGCGACCGTGAAGCAGCCCGGATGCTCCTCGCTGATCGTGGAGTTGAGCAGCCGGAGAAACTCCACCGCCTCCAGGTCCTCGCGTCCGCCATACCGGTTCGGCAGCCACTGGCCCTCCCCCCGGCTGTAGTCGAGGTAGAGCATGGACGCGACGGCATCCACCCGGAGCCCATCGACGTGGAATTCCTCCAGCCAGTAGAGCGCGTTGGCTATGAGAAAATTCCGCACCTCGCGGCGCCCGTAGTTGAAGATCAGGGTCCCCCACTCGGGGTGCTCGCCCCGGCGGGGATCCTCGTGCTCGTAGAGGGCGGTACCGTCGAACCGGCGCAGCGCGAAATCGTCCTTGGGAAAATGCGCCGGCACCCAGTCCATGATCACGCCGATGCCGGCCTCGTGGCAGGCATCGATCAGGTAGCGGAGGTCGTCCGGCGTCCCGTAGCGCGCGGTCGGGGCGAAGTACGCACTCACCTGGTAGCCCCACGAGCCGGTGAACGGGTGCTCGGCGAGCGGCATGAACTCCACGTGGCTGAACCCGAGCCGCTTGACGTGGTCGATCAGCCGGGGGGCGATCTCCCGATAGGTCAGGGACCGATTGCCCTCCTCCATCACCCGGGCCCAGGAGCCGAGGTGGACTTCGTAGATCGCCATCGGCGAGCGCCGCAGGTCGCGCTCGCGCCGGGCCGTCATCCATTCCCCGTCGCCCCACTGATAGGAGGAGGCGGCCACTCGCGACGCGGTGCTGGGCGGCAGCTCCATGGACCGAGCGAACGGGTCCGCCTTGATCCGGATCTCGCCGCCCGGCCCGATGATCCGGTACTTGTACAGCGCCCCGGCGGACACGCCCGGCACGAACAGCTCATAGACGCCGGACTCGCCGAGCCGGCGCATCGGGAGGCGGCGGTCGTCCCAGCGGCAGAAGTCGCCGATGACGCTCACGCCTTGCGCGTTCGGCGCCCAGACCGCGAAGGCCACACCATCGACGCCGTCGAGCTGGCGGGGATGCGCGCCGAGCGCCTGCCAGAGGCTTCGGTGGGTCCCCTCGGAAATGAGATAGACGTCCATCTCCCCGAGCGAAGGCAGGAAGCGATAGGGATGCTCCTGCTCCCACACCCCGCCGCCCGCGAAGCGGTAGCGGATCCGGTAGCGCAGTGGGAGCGCGCGTCCCCGCAGCAGCGCCCCGAAGATCCCGGACGGCCCGAGCGCCGCCATCGGGACGGCCTCACCTTCCACCACGACTTCCGCGGACGCGGCATCCGGATGATAGGCTCGGATTACCACGCCGCCGCGCACCGGGTGGGCCCCGAAGATCCGGTGGGGATCGCCGTGCGTGCCGCCGAGCAACTGCGCCAGCTCGGCCGGATCGACCGCGACCGGCGAGCGCGCCGCCGCGCGACTCACCGGGCAAACCCTCCCGACGGCCGCTCGCCGTCGAGGTTCACCCGGCGATAGATCCCCTCCAGCGGGATCCCCACCCAGTCGGGCCGGTTGTTCAGCTCGTAGCGCAGCTCGTAGATCGTCTTGTCGAGCAGGTAGAAGTCGAGCATCGCGGTGAACGCATCGTCCCCCTTCGGCAGGTACCAGGCATCTCCGGCGACATCGAGATAGCCGCGCAGGAGGCTCGCCGCCGCCCACCGCCGCCAGAGCCTGGCCCAGGGCAGCAGCGCGGGGATGTCCTCATTGCGGGTGGGACCGTGCCGAATGGCGTAGGCCGCGGCGTACTCGAAGGAGCGGATCATCCCGGCGAGATCGCGCATCGGGGAGCGCTTGAAGCGCCGCTCGCTCAGGCTCCGGCTGGGCTCACCCTCGAGATCCACGATCACGAAGTCCTTGCCGGTGTAGAGCACCTGGCCCAGGTGGTAGTCGCCGTGGATCCGGAAGCGTGACATCGGGAACTTCCGGTCGATCACGCTCCGCGCCTGCTTCAGCAGGGTGTCCTCCAGCCCGAGCACTATGCGGGCCTCCTCCCGCACCTGCTCCGGCAGCGTCGCGATCCGCCGCCGGAGCAGGTCGAACGCGGTGCGGGCATTGGAGCGGAGCGACTGGTAGATCGAGCGGCGGTAGAGCCCGGTGAACACCTCGGAGGCGAAGGCCGGATCCGAGCGGTCGGCGCCGAGGGCCAGGTGGAACTCCGCCGTGCGCTGGCCCAGCAGCCGGGCCTGCGCCATGTACCCGCCCGCGGCCGACTCCAGGATCGCCGGCGGCTCCATCCGCGCCAGCGTGACCAGTTGGGCGGACACCAGGTCGGCTTCGCTCGGCTGCGCCGGCGCCACCAGCGCCCGCTCGAAGAAGCGGCTCAGCGAGTTGAGCGTGTAGGTCCAGGCGTCGCCCTCGCTCGGCACGAACTGGTGCAGCACTCCCAAGGTGATGGGCTCGGCGTTGCGGGTCCGGAGCTCGAGTCCGCCGGCCAGCATGGGAACCCGCCGGAAATCGGTGTGATCGGTGAGATAGCGGCCCAGCTCCAGGTCGGGGTTGAGCCCCGCCTCGGCCTTCCGGAACAGCTTGAAGATCAGCCGGTCGCCCAGGTTCACCGAGCTGTTGGTCTGCTCGCCGCGCAGCAGCGAGGCGCGCAGCGCCGGCTCGGCGCCGCGCAGCTGGCCGAAGGCACGGGTGCGGGTGCCGATCACCTCGGCGCGGACCCCGCGCCAGCGGCGGTTGCGGCCCATGCCGTCCACCAGCGTGTTGATGAAGCCCTCGTCGGCGGTGGCGTCGTAGAGCACGCCCCCGCCGTCGCGCGACAGGATGACGGCGTTGGGCGTGTTGACTGTGATCTCCCGGGCCCGGTCGCCCTCGGCGAACGCGAGCGGCAGGACGTACTGCTCCGCATCGGCGTCGAGGTAGCGCACCTCCACCAGCGTCACCAGCACGTCGCGGTTTTCCACCGGGATCGGGATCGAGCGCACCACGGCGACCGAAGTGATCTGCCTGGCCTTGCCGCGGAACCAGCGGCAGCCGCGGAGATAGCTCGGCAGGTGGTCCTCCAGCGCCTCCTGCTCGTCGCCCCGGACCAGCTCTTCCCAGCTCCCGCTGAACTTCACCGCCGGCACCTTGAACTCGCCGGTCTCCCGCCGGACGCCGGCCGTGGCCACCGGGAGCAGGAACCAGTAGAAGGCGTAGGGGTTCAGGGTGACGACGTAGGGGGCGGCCCGGATCTGGGGGAACGGCGTCCGCCCGAACATCTCGATCGGCGTGATGCCCTGGAACTCGGCCAGGTCGAGCTCGACCGCCTGGGCGAAGCGCGAGAGGTTGGCCACGACCAGGATCCGCTCGTCCTCGTACTCGCGGACGAAGGTGAGCACCCGGGCGTTGTCCGGGAGCAGGAAGCGCAGGCTGCCCCGGCCGAACGCCCGATACTGCCGCCGGAGTCCGATGATGTGCTTCATCCACCAGAGCAGCGAGTGGGGATTGTTCTGCTGGGCGTCCACGTTCAACGCCTCGTAGTGGTACTCCGGGTCGATGATGACCGGCGAGTACAGCTTCTGCGGATTGGACTGGGAGAAGCCGGCGTTCCGGTCGGGGCTCCACTGCATGGGGGTGCGGACGCCGTTCCGGTCGCCGAGATAGATGTTGTCGCCCATCCCGATCTCGTCGCCGTAGTAGACCACCGGCGTGCCCGGCAGCGAGAAGAGGAGCGCGTTCATCAGCTCGATCCGGCGGCGATCGTTCCCCATGAGGGGCGCGAGCCGGCGGCGGATCCCGAGGTTGATGCGCGCCTGGGGATCGCTGGCATAGACCCGGTACATGTAGTCCCGGTCCTCGTCGGTCACCATCTCGAGCGTCAGCTCGTCGTGGTTGCGAAGGAAGACCGCCCACTGGCAGGTCTCCGGGATCGCCGGAGTCTGCTGGAGGATATCGACCACCGGGAAGCGGTCCTCCATCTGCACCGCCATGAAGAGCCGCGGCATCACCGGGAAGTGGAACGCCATGTGGCATTCGTCGGCGTTCCCGAAGTAGGCGACCGCGTCCTCCGGCCACTGGTTCGCCTCCGCCAGCAGCATCCGGTCGCGGTACTTGCGGTCGAGCCGGCGGCGGAGTTCCCGCAGAAAGTCGTGGGTCTCCGGGAGATTCTCGCAGCTGGTGCCCTCCCGCTCGTAGAGGTACGGCACCGCGTCCAGCCGCAGGCCGTCCACGCCCATCCTGAGCCAGAAATCGAGCGCGGCGAAGGTCGCCTTCTGGACCGTGGGGTTGTCGAAGTTGAGATCGGGCTGATGGGAGTAGAACCGGTGCCAATAGTAGGCGCCGGCCTCGGTATCCCAGGTCCAGTTGGAGCGCTCGAAGTCCTTGAAGATGATCCGGGCGTCGGTGTAGCGGTCAACCGTCGTGCTCCAGACGTAGAAATCCCGGGCGCGGGAGCCCGGCCGCGCCCGGCGGGCGCGCTGGAACCAGGGATGCTGGTCGGAGGTGTGGTTGATCACCAGCTCGGTGATGACCTTGAGGCCGCGCCGGTGGGCCTCGCGGAGAAAGACCTTGAAGTCCTGGAGGGTCCCGTAGGACGGGTTGACGTCGTTGTAGTCGGCGATGTCGTAGCCGTCGTCGCGAAGCGGGCTGGGATAAAACGGCAGCAGCCAGAGCGCGGTCACGCCCAGGTCCTTGAGGTAGTCGAGCTTCTCGGTCACGCCCGCGAAGTCTCCGATGCCGTCCGCATCGCTGTCGCGGAAGGCCCGGAGATGCAGCTGGTAGATGATCGCGTCGCGATACCACCCGGACTCGTCGCTCACCCCTCGGCCCCTCCTTCACGAATCACCCGCCAGATCCAGCCGACCCGTTCGGCGGGGTCGAACCGCACAGTCTGCCGCGCCCCCTGCCATTCCAGGCGCTCGCCGGTGAGCAGGTCCTCCACGGCATAGGGCGCGTCCGCGCCGATGCCGAGTAGCTCCAGCGGCACGGTGAGCTCGGTCTCCACCGCCTCGTTCGGATTCACCGTGACCGCACAGAGCAGGTCCCTGCCCCAGGCCCCTTTCACATAGAACAGCACATCGGGGTGACCGCTCGCGTGGAAGCTCAGGTTGGTGAGCCGCTGGAGCGCCGGCTCGCTCCGGCGCACGCGGTTCAGCCGGGCGATGTCGGCGTCGAGGTTGCCCGGCGCGCTCCAGTCGCGCACCCGCACCTGATACTTCTCGGAGTCGAGGTACTCCTCGCTGCCCTGTCGCACCGGCACGTTCTCGCTCAGCTCGAACCCGCTGTAGATCCCATACAGCGGCGACAGCGTCCCGGCGAGGAGCAGCCGGATCCTGAACGCCGGCCGCCCGCCGTGCTGGAGATACTCGTGCAGGATGTCCGGGGTGTTGGCGAAGAAATTCCCCCGAAAGAAATCCGCCATGGCCGGGTCGGCGAGCTCGGTCAGATACTCCTGCAGCTCGGCCGCCGAGTTGCGCCAGGTGAAATAGGTGTACGACTGGGTGAAGCCGAGGCGGGCCAGGGCCTGCATCCGCTTGGGACGGGTGAACGCCTCGGCGAGAAACACCGTGTCGGGATGCTCCCGTTGGACCTCGGCGATGACCGACTCCCAGAAGGCATACGGCTTGGTGTGCGGATTATCGACCCGAAACGTGCGCACCCCCTGCTCGATCCAGAACAGGAAGATGTCGCGGCACGCGTCCCACAGCGCCTGCCGCTGGTCGCACCAGAAGTTGAGCGGGTAGATGTCCTCGTACTTCTTGGGCGGATTCTCGGCGTACTTGATGGTCCCGTCGGGCCGGATGAAGAACCAGTCGGGATGTTCCTTCACCCACGGATGGTCCGGCGAGCACTGGAGAGCGTAGTCCAGGGCCACCTCCATCCCGTGCGACCGGGTGGCCTGCACGAAGCGGCGGAAGTCCTCCAGGGTGCCGAGCTCCGGGTTCACCGCGGTGTGCCCGCCGTGTTCGTTGCCGATGGCCCAGGGGCTTCCGGGATCGCCCTTGCCGGCGCGCAGCGCGTTGTTGGGGCCTTTCCGGTGGGTGTGCCCGATGGGATGGATCGGGGGCAGGTAAATGACGTCGAATCCAAGCGCCGCGAGCCGGGGCAGCGCCCGCTCCGCGTCGCGGAAGGTGCCGTGGCGTGCGGGATCGAGGGTGCTGGAGCGGGGGAAGAACTCGTACCAGGCCGCGAATCCGGCCTCGCGGCGGTCGGCCTGCACCCGGTACTCGCCTTCGGCGCGGGTGAGCCCGTAGGGCTGGCCGTACGCCGACATGAGGCCCTGGAGCTCGGCCGACAGGGCGCCGGCCACCCGGGCTCCGCTGTCGGCGGCCGGGTCGCTCAGCAGCGCGGCGTAGTGAGCGAGCCGCACGTGATCGCCGGCCCGGGCGTGGGGCTCCGCCTCGCGGACCTGGTCGCCGCCCTCCAGCAGCTCGGACCCGACGTCGAGCCCGGCGTCCACCTTCTTCTCGAGCTCGCTCCGCCAGGTGGCGAAGCGATCCACCCACCCCTCGACGACGAACCACCACTCCCCGACCCGGTCGAGCGGAAGCGTGGCGTACCAGCGATCGTCGTCGAACGAGTAGATCATCGGGACGGACGACGGCCGGCGCTCTCCAGGACGCCGGTAGAGGACCCGGGCCGCGAGCAGATCGTGTCCATCGGTGAAGATGTCGGCGCCGACCCGCAGCTCGTCGCCCACCAGGCGCTTCACCGCGTACCGCCCGTCGCAGACGGCCGGCGCGATGCTGCTGACCTTCAGGTGAGGTAGCGTACGGTCCGGATCGCCCTCGACCGCACGTTTCGGTTCCATGCGACCCAACGTAAAGCGGTCCGTTGCGCCCCACTACCCCCTCGCTGCGGTCTCCAGCGTGACCTTCGTCACAAGCGCACGCTCACCGATGCCCCGCGCGCATCGAGCGGATGCGGGTCAGAGCCCTGAGGACCACGGCCAGCGTGACCACGGTCCAGACCGCGGTGTAGCCGAGTTTGGCCGTGGTGGAAGCGGCGGCAAGGTGAAAGAGGAGGTAACCGGCGACGAACATCGCATCGACCACCACGACGGCCACGACGAGGAGCAGCAGCTCCCGTCTCACAGCGAGGCCTGTCCCGCCTTCGGCCGGAGGAGCGACTGGCACCAGGCCACCTCGATCTCCAGGCGCTCGATCTCGGCGGCGTTCTCGATCAGGCACTCGTGGAGATCGCGCCCGGCGGTGGTGGTCTTGAGCGTCCGCACCAGGTCCCGGAGGCCGTCCAGCTCGTAGGTGAGCAGCTGGTAGTAGCGCGCGGCCGCTTCGGGGCGGGTGGGGGCGAGGCGACGAAGCTCGGACTTGCGGTCGAGGGTGTGCTCGATGGAGTGCCGGGCGGCGTAGTCCTCCATCTGGATCCGAGGCCGCCGGCGTTCGATGGGCGGGGCCAGGAAGTTCAGCCGACGGCGATGATGGCTGCGGAGCGAGTCGAGAATCCTGAGCAGGTCGCGGAAAGTAGGCATCGGCTCGCGCCCCGCCTTACCGCCGCTCCTGCCAGACCGACCGGAGGTACAGCGAACCCGCGAGGAGGAACAGGCCGGCGATCATCGAGCCGGGCCCACCGTAGTTCTCCATGCTGAAGGGGATGCCGTTCGCGCCCGAGGAGTGCTGGATGATGCCGAGGACGCCGAGCGCGATCCCGGCGACGCCGAGCAGCGCGAGGAGAAGAAACAGGTGCCGCATCGAAGCTCCAGGGGTAGGCGGGACGCCGACGGTGGTATGGATGAAAACCCTGGGGCGGCGCGCCGGGCAAGTCCGGCCGTCAGCGGATGCCGAAGTCGCGATTGGCCTCGTCCGCGGCTTGCTCCAGCACGGCCGCCACTCCGGGCGGCAGGCTCAGGACCGACGCGGCGGCCGAGAGCCCCTCAGTGGAGCGCCCGGTGAGGGCGCCGACGATGACCAGCGCGGCGAGATAGGTGCCTTCGGGGCTGGGATGGAACTGGTCGGAGGCGAAGAGGGCGATGGACGGTTGGCTTTCGCTCACGGCACGCAGGGCCTCGCCCGCCGGGAACAGCAGGCCATCGACGGCCTCCGCCGCGTCGGTGTAGGAGCGGGTCACCGCGTTCCAGTCGCCGCCGGCTGGTGGCCAGACCATGTAGATCGCTGGGCGGGCGCCTCGCTCCCGAATCTTGCCGGCGAACCGCTGGGTCCATTCGATGAGGTTCGCCCGGCTCTCCGGGAGAGAGGAGGGTCCCTGCTGCAGCACGACGATGTCCCACCGCGAGGCCTCGATCGCGGCCACGGCGCTGCCGTTGTTCCAATGATCCTCCAGCGCCGCCCCGCCGGAGGTCACCTCCTCGTGGCGAAAATCGCCCACGCCGGCGGCCCCGGCCAGCGCCGCGACCATGGCCGGCAGGTCGTTGGTGTAGGTGAGACTGTTGCCTACGAAGAGGACGGCGAGCTCCTCGTCCGGCTCGGGCGGCGTGGAACCACAGCTCGCGGTGGCGGCGGCGAGGAGAAGCCAGGCCGACAAGCTGATGCGAAACGTCCGGCGCATTGGGAATCCGGTGCTGGAGGCGATGGGGAACGCGACTGGATGGGGACGAGCGGCGCGTGGGCGACTACACGCCGGGACCGCCCGGATTGGCGTTGTAGATCGCCCCGCCTGTCGCGCCATAGAGCTGGAGCACCGCGACGGCCTCGTCGCGCAGCACTCCCCGGCGGGCGCCGATGCCCCGCCGCTCCAGGTAGGCCCAGCTCTCCGGGAAGACGGGACCCTCGTCGAACCCGAGCGCGGTGGCGTCCTCCTTCGCGGCTCCGCAGACCAGCTCCCCCACCCCGCTCCAGAACACCGCGCCGAGACACATGGCGCACGGCTCGCAGGAGGTGGCCAGGGTGAACTGCCCGGCAGCGTCCAGGGCGTAGGTCCCCAGCCGCGCCTGGGCCAGCATGATGGCCACGACCTCGGCGTGCAGCACGGAGTTGTTGAGCCGGGTGACGCTGTTGACCCCAGCCGAGACGAGAGCACCCGCGCTGGTGTCGAACACCGCCGCACCGAAGGGACCGCCGGTGCCGCGCAGCACGTTCTGCCGCGCCAGCTCCACCGCGACCCGCATCCGGTCCTCATCGGAGCGGTACCGGCCGTGCCAGTCGAGGACGCTCCCGAGCCAGTCGGGCGAGTCGATGACGAGCGCAGCCGGTGGGGTCATGTCAGCTCGAATGGTCGTGGATTACCCGCCAGCCGGCGGCCTGCCGTTCCCAGATCGTCGAGAACCAGCCGCTGTGCTCCGGCTCGCCGCCGCCGTCGAGAATGAACCGGCCCACCACGAGGGCGTGCTCCTTTCCCAAGCGGCGAATGGTCACCTGCTCGAACCGGAGCTGCTGAACCGGCTTGCCGTCCTTGAAGAAGCTCCGGCGGAGCGCGTCGGCCGTCTGGCTCTTGCCGACGATCGGGCCCTTGCGGGTCATGAAGGTGATGGAGTCGGCGTTGTCCGCCAGGTGGCCGTCGAGATCTCCCCGGTTCCAGGAGGCGGCGGATTGGTCCAGGAGCGCCTGGATCTCTTTCTCGGTGACGTTGGGACCCTGCGCCGGTACCGTCCCGGCCACGCACACCACGAGTGCCGCGACGGCTCCAGCCGTTCTCGACCACATCATCGTCTGCCTCCGAATGGGAATGCTGCGGGTTCGATAGGTCCGCGCCCTACGCGAGGCCCCCCGCGCCGGATTCAGAGTCCTCGGATGGTAGGCGGCGGCGACCGCGCGCGCCACCGGGGTGCAGCGAGATGCAGCCGAATGACGGCCGGGCGCATGGAATTTGCCCCCGGGAACGGGAGCGCCGCGCAACCGGCGGCAGCGCCCGGCTCAGCTCCCATCGCCAGCGAGACTTCCATGCGCCACGCTCTGTGCGTCCTCGCCGTCGTTCTTGCAGCCTGCAGCAGCAGCGGGGATCCGGCAGGACCGGGCAACGTGCCCCCGCCGGGCAACACCCCGCCGCCGGGGAACAATCCGCCCAACCCCGCGCCGCCCGGCCCGCTGCCCAGCCTGGGCGGCTGCCAGATCTTTCCGGCCGACAACGCCTGGAACCGCGACGTGAGCGGCGACCCGGTACATCCCAACAGCGCCGCGCTGCTGGCGCAGATGTCGCCCGGCAACTCGCTCCATCTCGACCTCGGCGTGAGCGAGGAGTACTACGGCATTCCCTACACCGTGGTCCCCGCGGACCAGCCCCTGGTGCCGATCACCTTCGGCACCGGCGGCGCCGACTACTCCGACGAGAGCGATCCCGGCCCGATGCCGATTCCGCTCGACGTGCACATCGAAGGCGGCAGCGGCGAGGACCCGGATCCCGGCTCGGGCGACCGCCACGTGCTCGTGGTGCGCGAGGGCGACTGCCGCCTCTTCGAGCTGTACAACACCGAGCGCACCGGTGCCGGCTTCCGGGTCAGCTCCTCGGCCATCTGGGACCTGACGACCAACCACACGCGGCCGGCGGGCTGGACGTCGGCCGATGCGGCGGGCCTGCCCATCCTGCCCGGCCTCCTCAAGTACGACGAGGTGGCGGACGACCGGCTGCACCACGCGCTGCGCTACACCATCCCGCAGGTGCGCCAGGCCTATACCGCGCCGGCCAGTCATTGCGGCCAGTACGACGACGACGATCTGCCCCCCTACGGCACCCGGGTCCGGCTCAAGGCGGGCTTTCCGCTGGACAACTACAGCGGGGACGCGCTGGTGATCCTGACCGCGCTGAAGCGCTATGGACTGATTCTGGCCGACCAAGGGAGCGCCTGGTACATCACCGGCACCACCGACCCGGGGTGGGAAGCGGCGCTCGACCAGCTGGGGGAGTTCAGAGTGCGGGGCAGCGACTTCGAGGTGCTGGCGTCAGGGGACGTGACGGTCTGCTGATCCGGCGGGCGCCTCGGCGCTCCCGCTACGCTGCAGCGCCAGCACGAGCAGTACCGCGCCGCAGGTGATCCCGATGTCGGCGACGTTGAAGGTCCAGAACCGGAGGTCGCCGACGCCGACGTCGATGAAATCGACGACGCCACGGGGCGAGCGGAGACGGTCGAGCAGGTTGCCCAGCGCGCCGCTGGCGATGAGCGCCAGTCCCGCGGCGGCCAGACGGTCGCCGGCGGAGGTGCGGCGATACAGGTGGCCGAGCAGCACGAGGGCCACGACCGCCAGGAGCGAGAAACCGATCCGGGAATGGGCGCCGAGGGAGAGGCTCATCGCGGCGCCGGGGTTGTAGGCCAGCGTGAGCCGCACCACTTCGCCCATCAGCTCGTGGGGCACCAGCGCGGGCACCAGGTGCGCCTCAGCGGCGCGCTTGGTGGCGCAGTCGGTCAACAGCACCAGCAGGAAGAGCGGCCAGAAGCGACGGGCCTTGGGCGTCCAGGAAATCATCGCGGCGCGAAACCCTCAGTCGGCGACGGGACGGGCGGTCCCGAGCTCGGCGGTGCGGACCGCCTCCACGCCGGCGGGATTCCGGGTGACCGTCCGGCGGTGATAGTCGACCTGTCCGAGATGATAGGCGAAGTGAGAGACCAGGTGCACCAGGTAGTCGCCGGTTGCGACCCGCATCCCGCCCACCACCTCCGGATAGTCCCGCTCCAGCTCCCCCTCGGCCACCTTGGCGGCGGCCGCCCGCACGGCGCCTCGCGCGGCCTCGATGTGTCGCAGCAGCGTGGCGCGCGGGACGCCGCGGGCCGCGAACTCCGCCGCGCGGTCGCGCACGTAGCCGGTGCCGGCGAGCCTGGCGCCGAGGAAATGCTGGATGTTGCCGGTGAGGTGCAGCACGAGCGTCCCGCCGGAGTTGGTCACCCCTTCGGGCAGCTCCCAGAGCGCGGCATCATCCGGATAGGCCTCGACCTCCCGGGCCAGCGCCAGCAGATCGCGATCCAGAATCGCCGCGACCGATTCTACGACCATGGGTCAGCTCTCCTCATCGTCCTGCGCGAACGCTCAACGGCCACTCCACCCGCCGCGGCTCGGAGGGATCGCCCCAGAGCGGCGCCAGCCGCTCGGCCAGCTCGATCATCGGATCGCCCCCGGTGACCTCCCGGCAGCGCGCGACCGCCGACCAGGTGGCGATGTAGCCCAGCAGCTGCGGCAGCGACCAGTCGGCAACCATTGCCGGAGCCCGGATGGCGATCTCGGCGAAGGGGAACGGCAAGGTCCGGTAGCCCGTCTCCACCAACAGGCGCTCGGGAGCCCAGTAGGGACCGATCGCCCGATGGTAGAAATCCGCCAGCACCCGATCGACTCCCCCGCAGTCCACGTACATCTCCCCGTAGGTCCAGACCACCAGCAACCCGCCGGGGCGGAGCACCCGCCTCGCTTCGGCGTAGAAGCCGGGGAGGTCGAGCCAATGGAGCGCCTGGGCGACCGTGACCATGTCCAGCGAGCGCGCGGCGACCGGCATCATCTCCGCCCGCGCGACGAAGTAGCGGACGCGGTCGTGAGACTCGGCATGGCGGATCTGGTTCCGGCTCGCGTCGCTCGCGTACACCGAGCGGAAATGCTGCGCGAGCCCGCGCGCCGCCTGGCCGGTCCCCGTCGCGCAGTCCAGCACCCGCTCGAGCGAGTTGCTCGCCGCCGCGACCGCAGCGAACAGGCCGTCGGGGTAGCGCGGCCGATACGCGGCGTATTCCGTCGCCAGCCGCGAGAAGTGATCGGCGAAGGCGCGCACGGCCGCGCGGTCCCGCTAGGCGCCCGGAGGAGCGGCCGGCGGCAGGACCTCGAGACGCACCGCCGCACGAGGAACTTCGACGCCCCGGAGCAGCAGTTTCACCAGGCGGGCAGTTCCCCGCGAGCGCACCTGAATCCCGATACAGCGGTTGGCTTCGTCGATCGCGACCGATTCGGTGCCCGGCAGGTAGAGCGCCGTGCGGGCGAGCGGGAGCAGCTGCTCCAGCGATGCGCCGGAGCTGCCGTCACACGGCTTGGTGGAAGCGGCGGCGGGGAGCGACAGAGCGGCCAGCGCGACGGACGCGAGTGCGATGGTGCGAAGCATGGGTTCTCCGGTGCTGAGGTTCTGCAAGTTAGTTCCAGCGGGGCGGCGGGGCAGCCGGGCAGCGGGGCAGCCGGGCAGCGGGGCGGAACTCACTCGAGGGGACAGATGCATGCTATGCGTTAACAGCTAGTTACGCGCTTTACCTAAAGCACTTTCTGCCCCGCTGCCCCGCTGCCCGTCCGCCCCGCTTACTTCACCGCCACGCACTCGATCTCCACCCGCGCCCCCAGCGCGAGCCCGCTGGCGCCCATCGCGCTGCGCGCCGGCAGACGCTCGGGGAAAAAGCTCACGTACACCGCGTTCATCGCGCCCCACTCGCGCATGTCGGCCAGCATCACCAGGCACTTGACCACGCGATTCATCGCGGAGCCGTGACGCTCGACCACGGCGCGGATGTTCTCCATCGCCTGCTGGGTTTCGGGCGCGATGCCGCCGGAGACGAGGTTCCCCGCGCTGTCGGTGCCGAGCTGGCCGGAGAGGTAGAGCAGGTCACCGACTCGCACCGCCTCGGAGAACGGCAGCGGACGGTTGCCGCCGACGGGCGTGAACTGGAGCTCTACCGGCTCGCGGTCGCAGCCGGCGAGGAGTGCGGCTCCGCAGAGGAGCAGCGAGCCGACCACGGATCCTCGCGCGGATCGATCGGGAATCATGGCGCTCCTATCACCGGGTGGGACGCGGGATCCGGGGACAGCGGGTGGCGCTGACTTCCTTCACCGTCGGCAGGACGATCAGGCGGTCCGCCACCGCGGGATCGTAGCCGGCGCCAGGCACCTCGATGAACCACGAGCCCGGCGCCAAGTGCTCGCTCGGTCCCACCAACCGACCGCCGATCCCCTTCGCGGCCGCGCGCCGGTCCGCGGCGGTGGCCGCCGGAACGAAGGCGACGACGAGGAGATCCGGCGCATCCCCTCCCGATGCGGTACAGGCCGCGCCCAGCGCGCTGTCGATCGGCGGTGGCGGAGGAGCCGGGCGGGCGGCGGGAGCCGCACGGCCGCCCGGCGTGGAGTCCGGTTGTCCGGAAGCGGTACCAGCCGGCGCAGTATCATTGGGAGCGGCGGGTGGACGCGCCGTGTCGCCCGCCGCCGGAGCGGTCGTCGAGCTCTGGGCGGCGCAGGGCAGCGCGGCGAACGCCGCTGCCGCCGAGAGCGTCAACCATCGAGGTGCGGTCATGCGGTTCCTCCTTCACGTCTCAGCAGCTTGCCTGTTGCTCACCGCCGCTTGCGCCGGCGGCTCCGGCGGCGGCACTCCCTCACCCGAGTCCACACCTCGCGCCCGGATCGAGAACCGGTCGAGCTGGGACATGGACATCTACGTCCGCACGCTCAACCGCTCGACGGTGCGCATCGGGTTCGTCCCCGGGTCCGACAGCGCCTCGTTCTCGCTGCCGCGCGGCATCACGGCCGGCTCGGTCTCCTTCCGGCTGGAGGCGCGGCCGGTGCGGGCAGGCGGACGTCCGGTGGTAAGCGAACCGTTCCAGACCGGAGGCAAGGAAGAGGTGTTCTGGTCGATACCGCCGAGCTGAGGGAACGCCCAGCAACCAAAATGCGGCACCGCCGTCGGACCGCTAGTCGGGCACCTTCTGGAGCCGGGCTTCCATCTCGGCGTCCATCTGCTTCCGGAGCCCGGCCAGCCGCACGGCATAGGCCTCGAGCGCGAGGTCGGTTTCGCTCTCCGGCGTCCACTGCGGCACCGGCGCCGGCTTGCCGTCGGCGGCGAGGGCGACGAACACCACCACGCAGTGACCGGTGCGGCGCCGCTCCGCCGTCTTGGGATCGCCGGAATAGACGTCGATGGCGATGTCGAGGCTGGTGCGCCCCGTGCGGATGACGAGCGCCCGGAGCTCGACCAGCTCTCCCACCCGGATCGGCCCCAGAAAGTGGAGGCCGCCGAGATAGACGGTGACGCAGTAGGTCCCGGTCCAACCCGCGGCGCAGGTATAGCCGGCCTGGTCGATCCATTTCATCACCGCGCCGCCGTGCACCTTGCCGCCGAAGTTGACGTCGGTCGGCTCGGCGAGAAACCGCAGCGTGATGCCGCGCTGGCCGTCCACCGGCTCAGCTCAGGACGACGGCGGTGCCGCTGGCGCTCACCATCAGCATGCCCCCACCCGATCCCATCTGGATGGACTCGTAGTCGAGATCGACTGACAGCACCGCGTTGGCGCCCAGCTCCTCGGCCTGCTGCTCCATCTCCTCGAGGGCGATCGCCTTCGCCTTGCGCAGCTCCTCTTCGTACGCGGCGGAGCGGCCGCCGACGATGTCACGGATACCCGCGAAGAAATCGCGGAAGATGTTGGCGCCCAGGATGGCCTCGCCGCTCACGATGCCGAGATGGCGGGTGACCTTGCGGCCTTCGACGGTTGGGGTGGTGACCGACAACATGCTGCCTCCTAGCGGGACATTCCTTCGGTGATGATCAGCTGGGTGTCGGCGCACGACTGCCGGACCGCCTTCGCCGGCGCGTACTCCGGGGAGTCCCACCAGGCGCGGGCCTGCGCCGCGTCGGGAAACTCCAGGACCACCAGGCGGGACGGCGTCCACCCGCCCTCTCGGACATCGACCGCGCCGCCGCGCACCAGGTAGCGGCCGCCGTAGGCGCCGACGGTCGGTGTGGCCATCTGCCGGTACTCCTCGTAGCGGATCGGGTCGCGGATGGTGACGTTGACGATCACATAGCCTGCCATGGGTCGCTCCTCTAGGATGGTGATGCGCTCGGCGCGCGTTCCCAGCGCCAGACGGGTCCGTCCTCCGGATCCGTCACCAGTCCCAGATGGACGAAGCCGAGCTTCTCGAGGATTCGCGCGGACGCGTTGCGCTCGGGGAGCGTGTGGGCACGGACCGTCCTGACCGGGGGATCCGCGCCTGCGCGGGCGGTGAGGGCGGCGGCCATCGCGGTGGCGTACCCCCGCCCCTCGAACGGCGGGAAGGTGTAGTACGCGATCTCCACTGCGTCGTCCGCGTCGGGCGGTCCCTTGTACGCGCAGGTGCCGACGACCGCCGCGCTGTCCCGGTCGAGCGCGAGGTACGGGCCCCAGCGCGGGCTGGTCTCCATCCGGGCCAGGAACGCCGCGGTCTCGGGACCGAGCCCCCGGAGGAGACCGTCCTGTCCGTTGGTCCCGAACCCGCGCACCGCGGCCACCGCGGCGGGATCGTCACCCAGCGCGCGCCACTCCGACTCGCTCAGCGCAATGAGCACCACGGCGGCGCTCACCGCTCGCCCTTCGGCTTGGCGAGCGTCACCCGGCACTCGCCCGACTTGTCGGGCAGAACCGGATAGGTGACACCGAGCTGCTCGAGATAGGTGCGGTAGCGCTTGGCATCGTAATAGTACCGGCGCATCGCCGGCCGATAGCGATCGAGAATGTCGCGGTTGTGCTCCACCGCCGGCTGATCCTCGGGACGGATCAGCGGCTGGTAGCGCACGTCGCGGGTCTGGACCTCGCGGAAGTAGGTGTGCGCGCTGTCCACCAGGCCGGGCCGCAGCAGCAGGTCGAGCACGGTCATCGCGGCGGCCTTGGCGCCGGCGACCGACCCTTTGTGCGCGATCGGTGTGGCCATCGCCATCGCGCTGGACCAGTGATGGCCGGGAAGCCCACCCACGTTGGCGGGATACAGCAACTCCACCGTGGGCACGGTCCAGGAGACATCGCCGATGTCGTCGGAGGCCCCGCCGAGGTTGCGGGCCGGATCGACGGGTGGCTCGAGCGAATCCACCGTCCTCTTGAGCCCGGAGTCGGGCTGGACCACACTGCGCTGCACCGCTCGGGCGAACGCCTGATCCTGGTCGCTCCACTTGGGCATGCCGACCCGCTTGATGTTCGCGTCCAGCGCCTGGGCCACGGGGCGGTTGTAGTGGCGGGGCCAGGCGGCGCCGAGCACCCGGGACGGAAGCAGCGTCGTGCCGGTCATCAGGGCCGCGCCCTGGGCGACCGAGTCGGCGATCGCCCAAAGCGCCTTGATCCCCTTGTAGTCCAGCTCCCGCAGATAGTACCACGTCGAAGCGCTCTGAGGGACGACGTTGGGCTGATCGCCGCCATCGACGATGACGGAATGGGAGCGCTGCTTCAGCGGCAGGTGCTCGCGGCGGAAGTTCCACCCGATGTCCATCAGCTCCGCGGCGTCCAGCGCGCTCCGCCCCTGCCAGGGCCGCCCGCCGGCATGTGCCGCGGTGCCGGCGAACCGGTAGAGCACCGAGACCAGTCCCGATCCCGAGGTCAGACCCCACGAGGTGCCGAACTCGGTGCCCACATGGCTGAAGAGCGCGACATCGACGTCCTTGAAGACCCCGGCGCGCACCAGGAATGGCTTGCCCCCGAGCAGCTCCTCGGCCACCCCCGGCCACAGGACCAGCGTGCCGGGGATCCGCTCCCGCTCCATGATCCGCTTGACCGCGAACGCCGCCGCGAGGTTGACCGCCTGCCCCGAGTTGTGTCCCTCGCCGTGCCCCGGCGCGCCGGCCACCAGCGGCATCCGGCAGGCGACGCCCGGGACCTGTGAAGCCTGAGGGATGCCGTCGATGTCGGAGCCCAACGCGATCACCGGCCGCCCTCGCCCCCAGCGCGCCACCCAGGCGGTGGGCATCCCGGCGACGCCGGTATCCACCGTGAAGCCTTCGCGCCGGAGGACATCGACCAGATAGCGGGAGGTCTCGATCTCCTGAAAACCCAGCTCGCCGAAGCTGAAGAGCTGGTCTACCACTCGCTGCACCATCGCCGCGCGGCCGTCGATGTCGCGGGCGGATTCCGACTTGAGCGAATCCAGCCGGGCCTGGGCCGAGACCGGCCCGACGCGCGCCAGCGAGAGGAGAACGCCTAGGACCAGGAGCCCCGGGGGCCGCATCGGTGTGGCCTTGGGTGGAGTTGGGGGGAACAACGTCGCAGGAAGAATAGCTCAGATCTGAAGAAAGCTTCAACAAGGAAAAGCAAATAGCCGCAGATGAACGCAGAGGGTGCTCTTCAGCGTTCATCTGCGTTCATCTGCGGCTATTTGCTTCTGCGGTAACCCACCTCGGCAGGGAGCGCCCGAGCCATCACCCGGTCGGTCTGCGGGTCGTTCCCCAGCATGAACGGCTTCGCCCCGCGGTCCACGTACCCGCACTTCCGGTAGAACGCCTGCGCCCTCGTGTTCCGCTCCCAGACGGCGAGCCAGATGGCGTCGGCGCCGCGTGCGGCCGCCGCGGCGAGGGTCTCCGCCATCAGGCTTTGCGCGACTCCCTGCCCCTGCCACGCGCGATCGACGTAGAAGCGCCACAGCTCGATCGGGCGGGCGCCATCGACGCATTCCGGCGCGGTGGCCTCCCGGAGCTGCGCAAAGCCGGCGAGCCGCCCTTCGACTTCGACGAGGAGGGTGGTGAGATGGGAGCTCCGAATCTCGGCGGACTGGACATCGGTGCCGTAGCTCGAGGCGAGGTACAGCTCCAGGTTCTCCGGCGTGTTGTCCGCAGCGAACGTGTCTCGGAAGGTGCGGGCGCCCAGTTCGGCCAGGGCCGCGGCGTCGCCGGCGACGGCGGAGCGGACGGTGGTCAGTCGCTCCGCCATGAGAATCCGGCGAGCAGCACGAAATCGTGCCGGAGACTGGAGCCGTGCCGCGGCGCCGGGCCGAGGTGCGGCGTGTAGGACTCGTCGAACGGGCGACTGAAGAGGTACTGCTGCGCGTCGATGCGCACCGAGAACTGCTGGTCCAGCCGCATGACCCCGCCCAGGGTCAGCATGCCGCCCAGGTTGGGGCGCTGGCCCTCGGCGCCTTCACCTCGATGCAGGATCATCGCCGGTCCCGCACCGGCCACCACGCCGAGGCGGGAGCCGGGTTGGGTCAGCCACCCCTGGACCGTGCTGCTGAGGAACAGCGTCTGGCTCTCGAAGGTGGGGAGCGCGCGGCCCACCGCACCTTCCCAACTGCTGCTCCGCGACCAGGCGATCCCGCCATCGACCGACCACCGGTCGGAGACTCCGACGCCGAGTCGCGCGCCCGCGGTGGTCGCCTCGCCCGTCGCCCGTCCGCCGGTATTCCCCGCGCTCGGCGCCTCCAACGCGTGACCGCTGGCGCCGGGGCCGGCGTGGAGGCCGCCGTGCACCGTGATCTCGACCTGGGCAGCGGCAGGATTTGCCGAGAGGATCAGCGGGAGACTGAGAAGCAGGCTGCTGCTCGAGCGGTGCCACATCTTGCACCTCCAGGGGCGAAGCACGGAGGGACCGGTACCGCTCCAAATTTCGCAGCGCGGCGGTCGGGGGACCAGACCCCCGGCGGTTTCAGCTTCGAACGCGCCCGATCGTATTGCATCTCGACAGGGGGACGTCGCCACCGGCCGGGACCCCACGGTTCGGACCGTTGGGAGATAACGGCTTGCGTGGAAAGCCCGCACCGGCACGTCGATTGCCCTTGCCGCCCGCGTGGCTATCCGCGTCCGGCTCCCACTCCTGGCCCTCGTCGCCCTGCTCGGCTCCTGCGGGTTCGATCCCGCGGGAAGTCAGCCGTTGGATCCGCCGGCTGTCTATCGGACCTGGTGGGAGCGGACCGAGGCCTGTTCCGGACTGAGCGGCAACTTCGACCGCATCGACTGGATGATCGTGCCGGGTGAGAGCTTCTCCTGTCCCAGCGGCCAATGCGTGGGGCGATGGGAGCCGGGGAGCAAGATCTATCTGGCGGAGGACTGGCAGATGCATGAGATGGTCGTGCGTCACGAGATGCTCCACGCGCTGATGCGCCGCAGCGGCCATCCCAACCCCCCCTTCGGCCACGGCTGTCCCCTCACCTGGGACACCTGGCTCGGCCACGGCGACATGGCTCCGAAGGGGACCTCCTCGCCGCTCCTCGACTAGACTCACTCCCCCCGCTTCACCACCAGCTCCTCCAGTACCCGGCCGTCCGCATCCCTGAAGACCAGGGTGGGAGGGTCCGCCGTGACCGACACCCGGATCAAATGGGTTCCCTCATCTACCCGGGCCCGCAACAGCCGCCACTCCGCGCCGTGCGCCCGGTAGGTGCAGCTCAAGGTCAGCGCCCTGCCGGAGAGCAGGTTCTTCCAGGCCACCAGCACCTCCCTGCCTCCGATCGCGAACCGCGCCGTGTCGGGCGGAGCCGGCAGTCCGCGGCCGGCGATCTCCGCCAGCAACGGCTCCAGGCCGGCGCCGGACGCCGGACAGCTGGTGTCGAGTGCCGGGGCCGGGCCGCCGCCACAGGCGACGAGGAGCATCGCCGCGGCGACGTGCCGCCTCCCCCGCATCAGCCCGTCGGCCGAGTCGCGGCGACGATGGCCCGGGCGAGCTCAGAGGCGGCTTCGGCGAGCGGCCCCAGCTCATCGTGCCGGCTGCTGAGGGTGCCGGCCCGAACCTCACCGGCCACGCCGTCGCAGATCTCGCGGGCGCGCCGCAGCCGGAAGCGCTCCTGAAAGGCGCGGTAGTCGTTCGCCGTCCCGGCGCTCATCAAGCCCCACAGCCTGAGACGGAGGTCATCGACCGAGCTCTTGAAGTCGGCCAGGCTCTCGATGGGAACCTCGCCGGCCGCGACCCGGGACTCGAGGGCCTGCAGCGTCGCGTGCAGATTCGCGACTTCGCTCGCCAGGCTGGGTTTCGGCATCGCTCCTCCGGTTCAGGGGATGAACGCCAGGGACAGGCTTACGGGACCAGGCCGAGGGCTCGCTTCACCTCGTCGTCCTCGGGCACCGGGTCGAAGGCGGCCAGCAGCTCGGGCGGTATGGGCCGGCGGCGGCCCGTCGTCAGATCCACGAAGACCCAGATGGTCTCGGCCCGGGCCAGCACGGTGCGATCGGTCTCCCGGACGAACAGGTAGCGGCGCGGCGTGGAGCGCGGCTCGAACCGGGGAACCCAAGTGTGCACGCCGAGCTGCTCGTCGGCGAAGGCCGGCCTGAAGTATTCGATGAAATGGGAACGGACCACCCACCCGGCGCCCAACTCCAGGTAGCGCTGCATCGGCCAACCCGCGGCCGCGGAGTGCTCGATCGCGACGTCCTGCATCCATCCGACGTAGGCCAGGTTGTTGACGTGCCCCTGGACGTCGATCGCCGACGGCGGGACGGTGAACCGCTTGGAATAGATTCGGGTTCGGCTCACCCGAGCAGGACCACGACCAGCAGCGCGCCCAGGGCCACCAGCGACCATCCCATCACCGTGGGCAGCATCTCGGCGTGGGGCGAGGGCCGCGCGTCGGGCCCCAGCCTGCGGCAGAATTCCTGGTAGCGCTTGGTGCCGGCGGCGAGCGCCACGATGCCGATGATCACCAGCGCGGCGCCCAGATAGGGCGAGATTCCCCGGCCGGCGGGGACCTGCTCGCCCTGTGCGCGAAGCAGCTTGAGGAAGAGGCCGAAGCGCGCCACCACGAAACCGAAGGCCATGATCGTGATGCCGGTCCGGATCCAGGCGAGCAGGGTCCGCTCCGCCGCGAAATAGACCCGCGGGTCGGCCTCGGTATTCAGCATGACGGTCTGGCTCCGGGTTCGGTGATAGGTCGGGGTCGCTCGAAAGTAGCTCGATTCCTCAACGTTTTTCTACCCTGGCGTGTCTTGGGGAAGGCCATGGACGAGACCGACGCCGAGCTGGTGCACCGGGTACGGCGGGGAGACCACACCGCCGCGGCCCGCCTGCTCGAGCGCTACCTGCGCCCCAGCCGGGCGGTGGCGCTGGCCGTGACCGGGGTCGAGGCCGACGCGGACGACGCCTGCCAGGAGGCGTTCGTGGCCGCGATGGAGCGGATCGACGACTGCCGCGATCCTTCGAAGTTCGGCCACTGGCTCTTCCAGATCGTGCGGAACCGGTCCAGGAACCTGAACCGGGCCGCGGCGGCCCGTCCCACCGTCGCACTGGAGGAAAGTTTTCAGGCCGGGGGCAGTTCGCCCCAGACGGACGTGGAAAGGGCCGAGCTGCGCGCCGGGCTGCTCGCGGCGCTGGCGGAACTGCCGGAACAGCATCGCGAGGTGGTTCTGCTGCACGACCTGGAGGGATGGAAGCACCGCGAGATCGGCGAGCGGCTGGGGCTGCCGGAAGGCACGGTCCGCTCGCACCTGCACCACGCCCGGCGGAAGCTGCGGCGGATCCTGATTGACGGAGGACTGGGAGCATGACCGAGGACGAGCCTCTCGACCTCTCCGCACTCGACCCCGAGCGCGATCGAGTCCGCTGGGCCGGCGTCGTGAAATCGACGCGCCACCGAGCGGCGCAGGCGCTGGCGCGCCGGATCGCGCCGGCGGATCCGCTCGATCTCGTGGCCGGCTGGTTCCGGCCGATCCTCGCGGCCGCGGCGGTCCTCGCGGTCGCCCTCGGCGCGACCAGCGCCGCGATGCACCGCCGGACGCCGCTCGACGCGGCCTCCGAGTCCCGGCGACTCGCCGCCCTGAGCGGCCAGTCGATCGGGCGGGGTGAACGCCCCACCGGCGCGCAACTGCTCGTCGCCATCAGATCGCGGAGGACGCCATGAGAGTGCCAGGCCCCCGCTGGAGGGCCCTCCTAGTCCTGTTGCTGGTGTTCGCCGTGGGGCTCGGTGTCGGCGCCATGTCGGAGGACGTCCTCGACGAGCTCGACCGGCCGCTGTTCGCCGGGCACCACGATCACGAAGACGGCGACGAGAGCGAGGAGGATCTGCTGGCCGATCTCGATCTCACCGCCGGCCAGCGGGCAGCCATCGAGCGGGTGTTCGAGGCGCGGGAGGACCGGTTGGAGAGCTATTGGGATCTGCAGCTCCCTGGCCTGGAAGCGCTGATCGACTCCAGCCGGGCCGAGGTTCGCGCCCTGTTGACGCCGGCGCAACGCACGACCTACGACAGCCGTGTGGCCAGTCTCCGGCTGTATCCACGACACGAACTGGGGGAGGATGATGATGACTGATCGAGCGAGGATCCGGACCGCGCTGGCGCTGGTGGGATGCGCCGTGCTCGCGCCGGTGTCGGCGTCGGCACAGGCTGCCGTCGCCACGGCGGAACGCGCCCAGCCGGCCACGCAGCGCTACCGGCTGGTGGAAGTGGCGGGCTCGGCTCTGCCGGCTCAAGTGGAGAAGGAATGGCGCTGCAAGGAGTACGTCACGGGTGGCGCGCTCACCCTGGGCACGGACAGCACCTGGACGCTGGAGACCACGACCCGGGAAGTCTGCGGACGACGGACGGAAGAGGATTCGGATGTCGAGGGCGGACGCTACACTGCGGCGGGCGATTCGCTGCGGTTCTACGACGACGATGGCGAGCAGGACCGGGGCTCGAGACGGGGGAGTGATATCGACCTCGAGGACCTGCAGAGCGGCACGCGCGCTCCGGACGGCCGGCTGATCGTTCGCCTGGAGGACGGCGAGACCACCGCGGTGTTCCGGCCCTGATCAGTCACCGGCCTGCCGCTCCCACAGCGGCGGGTAGCGGCGGACGAACCCGTCGGAGCCGACTTCGATGTCGGTGACGAACTCTTCGCTGGGCGCTTCGTAGTGGTAGAGGGATTCGCCGGTGCGGGTGTAGGACTGGACCAGCGGCTCGAGGGTGAGAGCGGGAAATCGAAGCCACGCGGAGCGGACCTCGGCCCGCTCCCCTTGGTTCAGGGCCAGACGCCGGATGGGGATGGTATTGGTGGAGGGGCTGAACGAGAGGTCGATATCGACGCAGCCGGCGACCGCGGGCTCGTCCCGGCCGTTGATGCTCCAGCGCCGCGCGCTGTTGGTATAGACCTCGACCTTGATGGCCTCGGCGCCGAACCAGCCGGTCACCCGGGCGTGCAGCGTCCGCCAGCCCGCATCGCACACCACCTGGTACTCCAGCCGGCAGCTCCGGCCCTCGGCGGCGAAGACCGAGGTTCCACCCAGCTGCCAGAAGGGAGCGTGATGAACCAGACGGGCGGCCTCGTGGCCCGGGTCATCGAGACGGCGCCAGAGAATCGTATGGACCGCCAGGGCTACCCCCAGTGCCGGACGTCCAGCGTGCAACGTATCCACGCCACGGAAGATGGACGGGCGGCTGCCACGATCAAGCCGAAGGGTCGCGGGAAGCTGTGGCCCGGGTCATGCGGTTGTCCGGTGCTCGTCCGATTTCAGGCCGATCGGCGGAAGGGAGTGCGGCGGATTGCACTCGTCCGGCTCATCGCGCCAAACCCTGGAAATCGCTCCTGACCGCCTGGACGGTATGATGATTACACCACTGATCTGTCTGGCTGCCGCCGTCACTCTCGCCCTCTACGCCTTCTATTGTGCCTGGGAGGGCGGCCGGGCGGACCTGGCCGCGAACTTCCGGCACATGGTGCCCGGACTCCCCGGCCATCCCGTCCGAGTGGCGGGCGACAAGTATCGGCTCCGGGCCTGGTGCGCCGGCCTGGGTTCCGCCCTGCTGGCACTGGCGAGTCTGGCGTCCGTGGTCTGACCCGGGCTTCCCCCGGTCAGCGCTCATGGTGGGTCCCAGCCCGATGGTCCTGGCGCTGAAACGCCAGAAACCGATGGATCGCCCCCACGGTGACGCTGTCCCCCGTCTGTAGCCGCAGCGCGCCACCTCGCGGCAGACTCTCGACGACATACCTGATCTGACCTGACCGGGCCGCCATCTCTTCGGTACCGGGCACCGTGCCCTCATGTACGAATCCGGGCAGGGTGAAATCGCCCTGCCCGAATGCGCGGGCGATCCGTGCCATGTGATCGAGAATCTGTGCCCGCCCGGCGGAGTCGGCGGCGTCCCGCTGGAGCTCGATCCTGCCGCCGTCGGGAAGCGGGCTGAACCGATGGGTGGAGGTGTACTGATCGACGCCCATCGCGATCGCACCCCGATCCTGCACGGCGGCGAACCTGGTGTCAGCGGCGCGGTCCGAGCCCGAGCCGCAGGCCCACGCCAGTGCCAGCGCCACGGCACCGAGCCGCCGGGCGATCACCTCCGCTCCAACCAGAGACGCTTCACCAGCTGAATCTGCCCCGTGTGGTAGGCGTCGTGCATCGCGATGCCGACCAGCAGCTCGCCGTAGGTCCAGCGCTTGGAGGTCGGCGGGCGCCGGCCCAGGATGGTCGGATCCACGGCCGAAGCCGCCTTCACCAAGCGACCGTGCTCCTCACGCAGCAGTGCGACGTCCGCCGCCCAGCTTCGCTGGTCTCCCCGCTCCGGCGCTTCGGGCCAGTTGGAGGGCGACCGGGGGAAGGCCCCGCGGTCGCCACCCTCCAGCAGGCGCCGCACCGCATACTTCCAATACGCGATGTGGAGGGTGAGCGTCCAGATGCTCTTCCGTCGAGGCCCCGGCGGCCAGGACGCCTGCGCGGCCGTCACGCCGCGCAGCGCGCCGAGCGGCGTGGGACCGCCGTGCCATCCCTGCCCCGACCTCGGCTGGATCGCCGAGACCAGCAATGCGACGGCTGCGTTCGAGTCTCTCGCCATGGTCGCCTCAGTCGTTCAGAAACTCGAGATCGCGAAGGCGCTCGACCGGCCAGAGGGCGAGGCTCTTGTCGGCGAATGCGCCGCCGCCTTCGGTGCAGCCTTCGTTCAGGATACGCGAGGGCGGCGGCAGGTGGAATGGGGCGGCTTCGAGGTCGAGCACGCGCCAGTCTCCCGTCACGATCTCTTCGTTCGCGTCGGCCCCGGGGAACGTCGTGGTGAGCAGGAACGGGATGCCACTCCGCACCAGATTGCGTAAGGCGCGCCGGATGTCGCCGTAGGAGAGGTGGACCAGGCAGTCGCGGCAGAGGAGGAGATCGGCCGGCGGCAGCGCGTGGCGGGTGAGGTCGAGTACCCGGAATTCCCGGTGCTCGTCCCCGAGCTCGGCGCTCAGCGGCTGGATGATCTCCGGCAGCAGATCGCCACCGATGTAGTGCAGCACGGGCAGGTCGATCGTCCGCATCCAGCTGTAGTCGCCGCAGGGCAGATCCAGCAGGGTGGCGACGCGGAGATCTCGGAGCAGCTCGGGCAGCGCATGGCGCAGCTCCGAGATCTGATCCGCCGCGGCACCGGCGCCGGATGGCGACTCGCTGCCGGACCAGTGATGCCGCCGGTAGATGTCGCGGAACACGGCGTCGGGCGAGGTCTCGCCGCCTTCGCGGACCAGCTTCTCGTAGTACCGAGGGTCGAAGGGAACCCGGTCCCGGCGGGAGGACATCGCGATCCTAGCGCTTGAGCCCGAGCAGGATCACGCCGGCCCCGACGAAGCCGATCCCGACCCAGTCGCGCGCGGAGGGCCGCTCCCCCAGGAAGGCGACGGCGAACAGCGCGACCAGCAGCACACTGATCTTGTCGATCGGAGCCACCCGCGACGCCTCGCCGATCTTGAGCGCGCGGTAATAGCAGAGCCACGAGGCGCCGGTCGCGAGCCCCGACAACACCAGGAACAGCAGGCTCCGGTGGGGCAGCGCGGCGGGATCGCGCCACTTGTCCATCGCGAACACCATCACGGCGAGCACCAGCAGGATTACGACGGTGCGGATCAGGGTGGCGTAGTCGGAGTCGATTCCCTCGAGCCCGACCTTGGCGAAGATCGCGGTGAGCGCGGCGAACACGCCGGAGAGCAGGGCCCACGCGATGGGTGAATCCGGCATCCTCGCCTCCGCTCCAGAGAGTCTCGATCGACTAGGGCTCATCCTGGGACTGGGACTCGCCGGCGATGCCACGGGACGCCCCCGCAGGCACGGCCCGGGCGAAGAGCCCGGCCAGGTCGGGCTGGCGACTCTCCCACTCCTCGCGAAGGCAGGAGACCACCCGGGTCGCGCCGAGACTCTCGATCAGCAATGTGACGTGGGTCTCGGCCTCTCCCTGCCGGACGGCGGGCCGCCGCCGGAAGTGCCACTCCCTGCCGTCGTCGTCGGTATAGGTCCGTTCGATCAGAGGGATCTCCCGTCTGCTGTCGGCTGCTCCAGCCGAAGCTCGAGCAGGTCGTCGCGCGCCGCGAAACCGTGACGAAGGTACAGCGAACGGCTGTCCGGGGTAGGCCACAGGAGCACGGCATCCACTCGGGCGGACCGGCAGGCGTCGAGGCAGGACCGCAGCAGCGCCGAGCCCAGACCGGCGCCGCGGTGGGCCGGCCGGACGTACAGGCTGCTGACGTAACCGTGGGCCTCGGGCTCGGCCACCGGATTGGGAAGTTTTTCAAGGATCTGAAGCCAGACGGTGCCGACGATCTCACTGTTCGCTTCGGCGACCCAGCAGCGCCAGGCGCCGCGCTCCAGACGGCGAGCCATCCACCCGCTGCAACGGGCGACGAACTCGGCCTCGGATTCGGCGGCGGAGGCGATACCGCTGCGGAACTCCCAGCGCAGCCGCGCCAGCGCGCCGGCATCGGCGACGCCGGCGGCGCGGATCGGCATCGCGGCCCCGGGCCGCTCAGCGCTGTCGGAGGAAGGCTTCGGCAATGGCGATCTCTGGACGAGAGGCATCGCCCGGTTTCATCGCCTTGAGGTAGGCTCGGTACCCCTCCGCCGCACCGGCGGAATCACCCGCCAGCTCCGCCGCGCGCGCCGCGCCGAACAAGCTCCGGGCCCGGCCCCGCTCCCGCTTGAGGGTCGCGCGGTATTCGGCTCTCGCCTCGGCGACGCGGCCGGTGGTGAGCAGCATGTCGGCGTACAGCTCCCGCGCCGGCAACAGCTCGGCCGGCGTCACCGGGTGCTTGTCGGTGACATCCTCCGAATCCGCCGTCGCGGCCGCGAGCGCGAGCCCGCCGGCGGTGTCGCCTGACTGGACGAGCCGCCAGGCCCCGGCCGCGTCCCGTTTGATCGCGGCAACCCGCGACCAGTACGGCTCCTGCCGCTGCGCGAAATCACGGGACAGCGCATCGAGCGCGGCCACTTCCGCCCGCGCCGCGTCCGGACGTCCGGCCCGGGCCAACCCCACCGCGCGGGTGAACCGGGCCAGCATCGCCGCCGCGCCGGTCTGGGGCGGCGAAGGGACCGGAAATCTTGCCGCCGATGCCCAGTCCCCAAGCTCCAACGGAACGCGGGCCGCCATCGAGATGCGGTTGTACTGCGCGAGGAGCACGTTCTGCTGCGGCACGATCTGCAGCGCCTGCGCCGTGGCGATGGCCTGCCGCGCGGCGGAATCCTGGCCGCGCTGGAGATAGCCATAGACGGCGTAGTCCAGCGCGTGCAGCTCGTGGTAGGACGCCGGGGTGCCGGATTGCCGGGCGTGTGTAACCCCGGCTTCGTACGACTGCCAGTTGGACGCCACCGTCTCGTCCCACAGCCCAAGCCGCACGAAGATGTGCGAGGGCATGTGCTGCGCGTGAGGCGCGGCCGGCGCGATCCGCGCGTAGCGGCGGGCCGCCCGCAGCCCGTGCTCCGCCAGCTGCGGCGAGTCGGTGGAGTGGATGACGTAGTGTGCGAGACCGGGGTGGTCGGGATAGCGCTCGTAGAGGGGATCGAGCAGCGCCACCGCGCGCTTCTGCTGGGCGAAGGTGGTGTCGGTGCGGGGCGCCGTCGCCACCAGCGAGAGCGCGTAATAGATGGTGACCTCGATGTCCCGGGGCAGGTCGCGATGCAGCCGGGCCATGGTGTCGGCGTAGGCCTGGAGACGCGCGGCGTTGGCGGTGTGCCGGTGGTCATGGTAGAGCGCGGCCGCCGCATTGGCGAAGCCCTGCTCCCGCGGGGTCGCGAGCGGCCGGGCCACGGCCTGCTTCGCCGTCTCGGCGGCCGCATCGAGGGCCGGCCCGGCCGGACCGCCGGCGAAGGGATTGCCCCAGGCGTTCAAGGCGCGGCCCCAGTGCGCCATGGCGCAGCCGCGATCGGCCTCCAGGACCGCGAGGAAGGCGCGCTCCCCCTCCTCCCACCAGAAGGAATGCAGCACCGCCATCGCGTGCTCGAACCGGCGCTGCGCCTCCGGAGCGCACGAGACCGGAAAGCGGACCACGCCAAGCCGGCCGAGCCCGTGGTCGTGCGGCTGGTCCTCCTGCGCGCGCACCGCCGGGGGAAGCGCGAGGGTAGCAAGCAGCGCCATCCGGGGCCACGCGCTCATGTCAGGTCAGCTGGCTCCTGATGCATCGGCGAACCTCGGCGACCAGGACCTCGGGCGGAAACGGCTTGTTCAATACGCCGCAGGGCGTCGCGATGCCCATCGTGGCGAGCTGCGTCGTGCCGTATCCGGACATGAGGATGACCGGCAGGTCGGGATGCAGGCTCGAGATCGACTCGAGCAGCTGCACGCCGTTGAGCCTCGGCATGACGATGTCGGAAACCACCGCGGCGAGCGATCGAGGACCGGCCCGGATCAGGTCCAGTGCCTCGACGCCGTCTCTCGCCTCGTGGACGTCGTAGCCTTCCTCTCGCAGCACTCGCACGGCGAAGCGCCGAACCGCCGGCTCGTCGTCCACCACGAGGACATGCTCACGGTCGCTGTGCGCCGATGCCCCTGGCGACAGCCCCTCAGTACCGCTCACCGGTTTGGTCCTTTAGAAGTGATATGGAACAGTAATCGGCTCTCCCGCCGGCGGGCACCCTGGCGGCCTAGAGCGCCCTCGCGATGAGCCAGATCCCGACGGCGGCGATGCCGGCGCCCACCAGGCGTCGATAACGGGTCGTGCCCATCCTCGCCAACACCGGTTCGCCCCACAGGGTCCCGAGCAGGCAGCCCAGCGCGGCGACTCCGATCGTGACGGCGAGCGGCCCGAGCGCCGGCCCCGCGCGGACCAGATAGACCGGCGTGCGCGCGAGGTCCACCGCCAGCGCCACCGCGGTACTGGTGGCGAGAAACGCCCGCGGCTGCAGATCGAACGCGAGAAGCCCGGCGGCGCGCAGCCCGCCCTGGTTGCCCGCCAACCCGCCGAACAGTCCAGACAGCGAGCCGAGGGCGAGCGCCGCGGCGGGCGCGGGTCTCCGTCCACCGAAATCTCCGGACTGACTCGCGAGCCCGGTCGCGATCAGCAGCGCGCCGAGCGTCCCCAGCAGCGCGGGGCCGGCCAGCTCTCGTTGCAGCAGGGCCCCGGCGAGTCCGCCGGCCGCGCTGCACAGTCCGAAGCGTAGAAAGGTGGGACGATCCACCGCGGGGGCGAGCCGGACGAAGCGCAGCGCGGTCGCAAGCAGGTGTGGCAGCGCGACGGCCGCGACCGCGAGATCGGTAGAGAGACGAAGCGTAAGCAGGGGAGTGAGGAGACTCCCGATACCGAAGCCGACCACCGCGGCCGTGCCGCCGGAGAGGACGCCGATCGCGAAGACCGCGAGCAGGAACAGGATGCTATCGATGGAGCCCACCCCGGCAGAGACCGGAGAATTCACTTTAGCAGTGATCGGCAACTAACCAATTTGCAGCTAGTTACAAACTGCGCATGAGAGGCGATCGAGCTAGTGCCGACGCTTCTTCCGCGCCTTCTCCGCTACGGCGACCGCGGCCGCGACCCAGGTGGCCAGCTGGTCCACGTCCTCCAGCACATCCGCCGGCACCTCGTAGTACTGCATCACTTCACCGCCCACGCCGCCGGGGCGGAACGGCCCCATGCCCCGATTCTCGAAGCTCGCCCGGTTGGAGTCATCCACCTTGAAGTACAGTACGTCGTCGTCCATCAGCGCGAAGAACCGCTCGCCGGCGTAGATGCCGACGCCGCCGAACATACTGCGGGATCGGAGGTGGATCACCGTACGGCCCAGCTGCTCCAGCACGAACGTCCGGAAGTTGTCGGTGACGCTCACGCGACTCCGACCCCGACCGCTGGATCGAGGCCTGGGCGGCTCACCTGCCTTCGACGTGCAGCAGGCGGGTCCGGTGCTTCATGGTGCGCACGGCGAGGCAGAGGAGCAGCGTCGTGGCGAGGGCGACACCCCACACCGGATCGAGAATCAGCCGGCCGGTGTAGGCGTGGTCGCTCGCCACCTCGAGGACGGTCAGCGAGGCCACCAGCGCGAGCAAACTCGAGTGCTCGCGGCGCAGCACGGTCAGCACGCAGAAGCCGAACTCCGGACCGCGCCACCGGCCGAGGCGGGGAAGGAACGCCGGCGTCGCCGCCGCCCACGCGGTGTAGCTGGCGCCGAACTTCCGGCGGAGAAACTCCTCCTCCGCGAACATGATCCGTTCGTAGTACAGCCAGAACACCAGGCTCACGATGACGGGCGCCCACCACGACCGGGGGAACAGCGCGACGCCGAGCCACATGAGGTAGTTGCCCAGATAGAGCGGGTGGCGGACCACCGAGTAGAGGCCACTGGTGTTGAGCGACTCGGCCTTGGGCTCTCCGGTGTTGCGGCCGGAAGTGTCCTTCGGCACGAAGCCCACCGTCAGCGCCCGGAGCGCCAGGCCGGCCAGCCCTACCAGGAGGCAGACGGTCTCCCACGCGAGATCGAGCCGGTGGCTCGCCGCGGGATAGGACGTGCTGCCTGCCGCGACCAGGAGCAGGGGAAACAGCAACAGCGGCAGGTAGCCCCGGCGCCGGAACAGCCACCGTCCGGTCGCCTCGAATTCCTCGCGCAGTCCCATCGGTCCCCCGCTATCCGTCGAGATCGCTGGCGCGCTCGATGATGCGGCCGACCAGCCCGTAGCGCAGGGCGGCCTCGGCGCCGAGCCAGAAGTTGCGATGGGTGTCCTCCTCGATCCGCTCCAGCGGCTGGCCGGTCTCCCGCGAGAAGATCCGGTTGAGCCGGTCGCGCATGCGCAGAATCTCGCGGGCCTCGATGTCGATGTCGCTCGCGGTGCCGCCCGAGCCGCCCGACGGCTGGTGCAGGAGGAAGCGGGTGTTGGGAAGGCAGAACCGCATCTCCTTCGGCGCCGCCACGTAGATGAGAGCGCCGGCGCTGGCCACCCACCCGGTCCCGATCATCCGCACCCGGGGACGGATGAACCGGACCAGGTCGTGGATGGTGTCACCGGCCTCGACGTGCCCGCCCTGGGAGTTGATGAACACGGTGATGTCGGTTTCGGAGTCCGCCGAGAGCGCGAGGAGCTGGCCCGAGACGGTGGCGGCAAGCCTCTGGGTGATCTCCCCGCTGATGACGATGGTGCGAGCCCGGAGCAGGCGCTCGGCGACGGGGTCGGCAACCGCGGTGGGCGGGCTCTCAGGCTCGTGCTGGCGGAGCATACGATTCTCCAAGGAGTTTTTGGTGGTTCCGGCGCCGGCGCCGGAGCCGGAGCGCACCTCGCTCATGAGACCGAGCAGGTTTCGCTCCGAGTCGCGGCAGAACGCCATCCACAGCTCGTGGTCCGGCATCCGCGCGATCAGGTGGGGAGGTTCGGTGAACTCCACCCCCTGCCCCGACAGCGACCGGTAAGCCGCGTCGAGATCACTCACTACATAATAGACCAGGCCCGCCTCCCGTGGCGCGTCCGGACCCTCGGGCCGGCTCAACATCAGCCGCACGCCGCCGCAGTCGAAGAATGCCAGGCCCGGCGGCGCTCGAAATAGGAGCCGCAGGCCGAGCACCCGCTCATAGAATCGGACCGCGCGTTCGAGATCCTGCACCGGGATCGCGATCTGGCCGATCCGCGTCGGCGCCGCGCTCGTCACGGTGCCGCGGCGAGCCGGGTGGTCACCGGACCCACACCCTCGACGTGAATCTCGGTCTCCTCGTCGGTCCACTCGAAGTGGGGCTTGCCGGCGGGCAGCACGACGAAGTCGCCCGCCGTCATGGCGCGGGCGCCGGCGGTGTCGAAGCGGGTGCCCCAGTTGAGGAAGATCCGGCCTCGGAGCACCGTCACATGGAGGTCGGTGCTGTGGATGTGGGGCCGGCCCCGGTCTCCCGGCGTGAACTTGATGCGCTCGGCGAAGAGCCCGGGCTTCGCGCGGTCACCGGCGAGCGGGACCGTGACCCGGGTGGGCGCCGCGAGGACGTCCTGGGCCGCGGCCCGCGCAGTGAAAACCACGACCGCGCCGGCCAGGAGGACCGCGGATCTCATTTCGCGTCTTCCAGGGTGAACCCGATCTTCAGCGTGACCTGCCAGTGGGCCACCTTGCCGTCCTCGATGTGCCCCCGGGTCTCGGTGACCTCGAACCACCGGAGGTTGCGCACCGTGTCCGCCGCCTTGGCGACCGCGCCGCGCACCGCTTCCTCGACACCCTTGGTCGACGAGCCGACCAGCTCGATGGTCTTGTAGACATGTTCCGACATCCCCACCTCCCCTGACGGTGTGAAAGCTCAGCGGTCCGGGCCCAGGGTCCGGCGCAGGGTCGTCCCCAGGGCCGCGCCGGCGAGCGCCAGCAACGAATAGAATCCGACGAACAGTATCCCGAGCGGCCACAGACCGCCGTTGCCCGGCTCGGTCATCACGCCCGCCAGCAGCACCAGTGCCTGCCCCGCGAAGATGCCGAGCGCGACCTCGATCCAGTGGCCGGGGATCAGCAGCCCGCCGGCCACGCCCGCGACCAGCAGCTCCGCGACATAGATCCCGCCCGGCGCATCCCAGGGCTCGGCGCGGCCGGTGACGTACGCGGAGGTGAGCCAGAGGGCCGCGCCGAGGGCCAGTCCCAGCGGGAGGCCGGAGGACAGCCGGATCCGGTACTCAAGACTCATGGTGCGGCATCAGATGAGTCACCCGGATCGGGAGTCGCTCGCCGAGGGCGGCCGCGACCAGGCTGCGGTGGCAGTGGGTGGGATCGGCTTCGAGGCAGAGGAGGCAGGCGCGCGCACCCGAGCGGACGACTTCGACCAGGGCGGAGAGGTCGTCCTGCGCGGCGGGTGTCGCCAGGTGACGGGCATAGATCGCTTTCATTTCCGCATGGCGGCCCGCCCGGGCGGCGGCGCGCCCCTCGGCCGGCGTGCCCAGGCCGCGAAGGTGGAGGTAGTCCATCCCCGCGCCGCTCAGATTCGCCGCCAGCGCGGTCTTCGCGAACCCCGGCTTGCGGGAGCTCGCCACCGCCCGCACATCCACCACCAGCGCTACCTCGTGGGCGGCCAGGGTGTCGAGAAAGGTTCGCACGGTCGCCGCCTCGTACCCGATCGTGGCCACCGGCTTCCCGCGGCTCACGCCAGCACCGTCAGCCGCCGGCGTTCGACAGAAAATCCAGGAAGCGCCGCCGGGCGTCCCCCCGCGCGGCCTGGCCGGAGACGGTGGCCCGCTCCCCCACCGCGCCGGAGAGGAGAAACTCGCCGGTGCCGCCCCGCTCTCCCAGCGCCATCGCGGCGAGCCAGCGCTCGCCCTCCGCCAGGGAGATCTCGGTTCCGTCGGCGATGGCGGCGTCGGGCGCGAAGACCTGTTCCACCAGCTCGGGCGAGGCGGGCACGATCCGCTCCCGGCCGTTCTCGCAGACCCGCAGGACGACGGGTTGCCCCTCCCCGCTCACACGGCCGCCGCGGCGCCGGAGGGCGACAGGTGATAGCGCTCCCGCAGCACCCGGGTGTGGTGGGTCATGTGGCCGGCGATGATGTACGCCAGCGCCCGGGCACTGATGCTCTTGCCGCTGGCCTGGCCCCGGCGCGCCCACGCGTCTGCGCCGACGCCCTCCATCAGCGCGATGGTGCTCGCCCGCAGGGCCCTGAGCTCGGCGATGATCGAGGCGAGAGGCCGGGTGTCGAACTCCCCGGCGGGGACGTAGGCATTTTCGTCAAAGCCAGGGAGGGGCGTGGCGTCGTTCCGGGCGATGCGCAACAGGCGGTAGCTGAAGATCCGCTCGGAATCGGCCAGGTGTCCCAGTACCTCCTTGACGCTCCACTTGTCCGGCGCGTAGCGCGCCTTGGCGCGCTCGTCGTCAAGCGGCGACACCAGCCGGTCGAGCTCGGCGAGCTGATCGCGGAGGTACGTGCCGATCCGATCGCCCGGGACCTCCGAGATGTAGCCGTGATAGAACTCCGCCGACTCGTCGGGGGCCGGACGGGGGATGGTCAGTGTCGGCATCGTTTCACTCCTCAACCGTGGGAATGCGTTCGACCTGTTACCGCGTCGTGGCATGGCAGATCGGGGGCCAGTCCATAATATGGGGGGGATCGAACCATCAGCCAGGAGATACCATGACTACCGCAGCCCCCGCGTCCACCGCCGCCGTCGCCCAGGAGCTGGTCTCGCTCTGCCGGGCAGGCCGCAACCTCGACGCGATCGCGAAACTGTATGCTCCCCGCATCACCAGCGTCGAGCCGTTCGGCAACGAGGAGATGCCGGCCGAGATGACGGGGATCGATGCCGTTCGGCAGAAGAACGAGTGGTGGCTGGAGAACAACGACCTGCACTCGGCGGAGGTGATCGGACCGTTCGTCGGCGGCGAGCAGTTCGCGGTGCAGTACGTGTGGGACACGACGTTCAAGCCGACCGGGCAGCGCATGGCGATGCGGGAGATGGCGCTCTACACCGTGAAGGACGGCCGGATCGTGCACGAGGAGTTCTTCTACAACGCGCCGCCCGACACCGCAGGCTAGACCGCCGCGTCAGCGCGCGTAGCGGTCCGCGCCCAGGAAGTGGAGTGAGACGTACGGCGTGTTCCCGACGACCCAACTGTCATGGGGCGTCGGGGGCACGTAGAAGAGCTGGCCCGCCCGCATCTCGATGACCCGGTCCTCGAAGGCGACCGTCGCGGCACCCTCGAGGACCAGGCCGACGTGTTCCACCGAGCAGCGCTCGGCCCCGACCGTCGGCCCCACGTGCTCCGACCATTTCCAGCCCGGCTGGTAGGTCGCGCGGCCGATGGTGAGGGCGCCGATCTTCACCACCTCGAAGCGGCCCTTCACCATCTCGCGCACCTCGTCGGGCTGCTCGAAGCGCTTCAGAATTACATCCAGCATGGCGGTCGCTCCCTGTCAGGCGGCGGGCGGCGGCGGCTGTCCCATCCGCTTCACGGCTCCGCGGTTGACCAGTATCCGAACATTGTTGCTGCTCGCGTCCGCGGGCAGAATGAAAAAGAAGGGCTTGATGGGCGGGTAGCGGACGGTGAGTCCGACCAGCCGCTCTCCGTCGACGAATTCCAGCTCGATCGGAACGGCACCCCGCGCGCGGCCGTCGCTGGGCTCCAGCTCAAGGATGTCTTTCCGCTTGGCGTTGCCGGCCAGATCCTTCACGAAGAACAGCGCCTTCAGCTCCGAGAGCTTGACCTCGATGGTGCCTTCACCCTGGGTCCGGATGTGGCAGAGCGGCTTGCCGGGATCGACGTCGAGGCTGATGCCCTTGACGACGCGGCCGTTCAGATAGTGTGCGACTACCTCGTTCGCCATCGAGCCTCCGATTTCGGTTGAGCCGACTCCCACAGGGGACCGGTAACTGCGAACCACGGAGCCACGGAGGGCACGGAGGGTCGCACGGAGAACAACAACAACTTTTTGTTTTTCTCCGTGCTGCCTCCGCGCCCTTCGTGGCTCCGTGGTTCGCAGTTTCGGACCACCCCACCGCACTCCAGCCCGCCAAATAACTACGCTTTCCCGCGCTCGCCAACCCCGACCCACACCCGCAACGCCCCCCAGTGCGCCGTCCCGATCACCACCCCGGTCACCGCCGCGGCGAACATCTCCACCGTCACCAGGAACTTCGCGTTGATCAGCTCGGCCGCGACGCCGGTGACGAGGCCGGCACCGGCGAACGGCCACCAGGCGATCCGCGAGGGCGTGGAGCGCACGGCGAAGGCCAGGAGCGACAGCACGTAGAGCAGCACCGCGCTCGCCACCGTCACCACCAGCCGCCGCTCGCGCTCGACTGCCTCGAACCAGATCATCATGCCGCCCACCATCAGCACGACGATCGTGGTGCCGAGCATCTCGATCCGGCCGAGCCAGGCGGGCTTCACCGGAACAGCTCCCACCGGAGAAAGCTGACCTGCCACCGGTCGCCCGAGCGGCGCCAGCGCATGTCGTACCGGGCCCGCACTCTGGTCCGGCCCTGGGTCAGGGTCCACTCCCCGCCTTCGATCAGGTACGCCCCGTCGGCCGTGACTTCCCTGGGCCGGAAATCCGACCGGGTGAGCCGCGAGGACCTCGACAGGTCGATGAAGTAGCGGACCGCGGCGCTGCCCCGGCGCGCGGTGTCGGGGGACGGCGGCCAGATCATGACGTCGGGCGTGAGGTAGCGGCGGAGCGCGGCGGAGTCGCGCTTGACGAACGACGCGGCGAGCTGCCACCGCGGCGGATCGCGCTGCACCCGGGGCTCGTCCTGCGCCCATCCGCGGGCCGCGCTCGAGGCCAGGAGCGCCGCCACGACCAGGCAACGGTGCCGCATGCGTCAGCTGCCGCCTCGGTAAAGGTGACTGGATGCTACGTGGAGCCGGCGTCCCCCGACAAGGCGCGAGCCAGCTTGATGACGGTATTCCAGTTCCGGCCGGTGCCCCGGCAGCCCAGCTTCCGCTCCAGGAGCGCGTTGGTGACCTTCGAGGTGCCGATGCCGTCGGGGTACACGATATAGGCCTGCTTCCCCACCGCTTTCACTCGCTCCCGTCCCGCGATCGCCGCCTGAGGCGCGGCCACCGCGTCGAGCCGGAGCACCGCTTCGCAGCACACGACCAGCAGGTGGCTGGGATCCGCGCGCGCCTCGTCGGGGAACGGATTGGCGGCGACCAGCGCACCCCACTCCCGCTCGTCCCGCACGAAGAACTCCGTGTCGAGACCGAGGCGCTTGGCCGTCTCGCGCCGCAGCCGGACCTCGAGCTTGGGGCCGTCGGTCTTCGCCGCGCGAAACACCAGGTTGCCGCTCTGGAGCAGCGTCTTCGGCTCCTCGAAGCCGAGCTGCTCCATCATGGCGCGCAGATCGGCCATCGCGACCTTGTTGTGGGGGCCGAGATTGACCGCGCGGAGCAGCGCGACGTACGCCGGCGCTTCAGGCACGCCCCACCGCCTCGGCCTGATCCCGCAGCACCCGTATCGCCAGGTCTATGGTCCGCCGGTGGGTCCGGAACGACACTGCCGCCATCCGCAGCGTGTAGCGGCCGTCCAGCATGGTCGACGAGAGAAACACCCGTCCGTCCCGGCGGGAGCCGGCTACGATCGCCTGATTGAGCTCGTTGATCCGCTCGGGGCTCGCGCCCGGCGGCACCCAGCGGTACGTCACGATCGAGAGGTCGGGCGCCGGTCCGACCTGGTAGCCCGCCTCCGCGATCCGCCGGTGGAAGTACTGCGCCAGCAGCAGTTTTTCCTCCAGCGCGGCGGCGAACGGCGCGGTGCCGAGCAGCGCGAGCGGCAGCCACATCCGAAGCGCGCGAAAGTGCTTGGACAGCTCGGGTGAGATGTCGGCGGGAGAGATCTCGCTGGGCTCTCGCAGCGCGTCCTGCATGTAGCTGCCGGTCACGTCGTGACTCGGCGCCAGGTGCTCGGCCTCGCGAACGACGACGACCCCGGCGCCGTAGGGGAGAAACAGTCCTTTGTGCGGGTCGAGCACCACGGAGTCGGAGAGCTCGATCCCCCGCAGCGCCTGCCGCCCCTGTTCCGTCAGCAGGAAGAATCCGCCGTACGCGGCATCGACGTGATACCAGCACGATGCCCGCCGGCAGATCTCGCCGATCGCCGCCAGCGGATCCACCGCCCCGGTATCGGTGGTGCCGGCCGCGGCGACCACGAGCCACGGGTGGAGGCCGCGGGCGCGGTCGGCGTCGATCGCGGATTCCAGGGCGTCGGGCCGCATCCGGTAGACCGCATCCATCGCCACCCGGCGAATCGGCGCCTCGGCCATGCCCGCGATGCGGAGCGCTTTCTCGACGGAGTGGTGGGCTTGATCGGTGAGATAGACGACGGCGGAGGCGAAGCCTGCGGCCTTGAGCCGGTGCGCGTCGCGGGCGGCGACCACCGCGGTGAGATTGGCGACGCTCCCGCCGGGCGCGATGTAGCCCGCGGACCCCGTGGGATAGCCGACCAGGTCGGAGATCCACCGGATCAGCAGGTTCTCCATCCGTACCGGCCCGGGACCGGCGAAGAAGATGCCCGCGTACTTGTTAGTGACGGCAGCGAAGTAGTCGCCCAGGGCGGAGTGGTAGATGCCGCCGCCGGGGATGTAGGCGAGGTGGCCGCCGGAGGCCGTGTTGGCACCGGGGCGCACCACCTCCCGCTCCAGCAGCTCGATCACGGTCTTCATCGGCACGCCGCGGCGGGAGATGGGGTGATCGAGCAGGCCGAGCGCGGGCTGATCGACCTCATGAAACGCCTTGAGCGACTCGATCTTCCGAAGGAACCGCTCGGACGAGGCGACGACCGCATCCCGCAGCCGGCGCCGCCGGCCGGTTCCCGGCTCGAGCGGCCGGGCGGCGCGTTCCAGCCGCCGCAGTCGCTCGACGATCTCCTCGTCCGCCGGGCTCATCCTCCGCGCAGCCTGCGCTGGACCCGCCGAACCTCTTCGACGATCGAGCGCGCCCGCTCCACCGAGACGCCCTCGCGGCTCATGCCGGCTCGCGCATCAGGATGATCTCAGTGCGGACGTCGAAGCCAAGATCGCCCACCCCGACGACGCGCCATCCCTCGGCACCCATCCGGTTGAGGATCGACGGCAGCTCGGTGCCGAGCGGATTGCCGATCCCGTTGACGTACCAGGTGACGCCGCCGGCGCCGCCGGCGGTGTCCCGCCCGATGAGGATCGCGTATTCGTAGGTGGCCATGGCTATCCCTGGCTGGTGAGGTGAACTGGCGAACGTGACGGCGTTACGGCGCGATCACCTGGCTCCGCCCGTCCTTGTTGACTACGCGGACGCTGCTGCCCGCCGACTTCGCCAGGATGTGGACCCCGGGCTCCGTCGCGTCGTTGTTCAGCACCATCCCGGATCCGTCCTTCGCGGCGCCCAGCTTCACCCGGATCGTGCCGTCCTGGTCCCGAAGGCGGAGCACCACCTCACCATCGGGCTCGACCCCGATGGTCGCGCGGGTCTTTCCCCGGGCATCGGTGAGCTCCAGCGAGGTGCCCCGGAGCACGGGGTCCGGACCGGATCTCGCCGCGGCGAGCAGGATGGCGAGGTTGAGGAGACTGAGTGCGGCCGCTATGCGGGGCATGGACATCGGGACGCTCCATCGGCAAGGTGCGAAGTGAGCACAATATGGCCTCATGGCGCGGCAGCGGCGACGGCCTCGATCTCGAGCAGCCACTCGGCCGCGAAGGTCTGGGCGATCACCACGGTCAGCGCGGGACGCACAGCGCCCAGCCGCTCGCGGCGGACCCGCCCGTTGATGTCCGCCTGGCTGCGGTCGGTCAGGTAGGTGGTCACTTTGACCAGGTGCTCGGGTCCCATTCCGGCGCTGGCCAGCACCGCGAGCACGTTGTCCCACACCTGCCGGCACTGGGCCTCGAATCCGTCGGGAACCGTGCCGTCGGGCCGGACCGGGATCTGGCCGCTGATGAACAGCAGCCGCGCTCCCGCGGGAATCTCGAGGCCCTGGGTGTAGTTCCCCACTTGGGGCGGGACGGATGCGGGATCGTGACGTTTGAAAGGCACGCCGGTCAGCGGCTGAGGTCGGGGAACATGGCGGGCAGCGCGTCGATCAGCGCCCACCCGGTGCCTTCGACGACCGGCTCGACCGCGAGATCGGCGAAGTACCGGTCGAGCACCGCCGCGCGCTCCTGGGCCAAGGGCGGGTTACAGTAGTCTTCCTCCTCCCACATCGCCTTGCCGTTCGGCAGCAGCCGAGCCCGCCGCAGCGCGGTGGACAGGGCCTTGCCGAAGGGCCGAAGGGACCGGAACTCGTCGCGGGACAGCCGCTCGCCCAGCTCGGCGAGCAACTCCCCACGGGGCTCCGCGGTGACCAGATAGTGCGCCATCGCTCCTCATCAGTAGCCCTGCACGAACTCGGTGGCCACTCCACCGATGCGGTGGCCCACCATCACCCGGGGTCCTATGATGACGGCGGACTCCGGGGTCGCCGACACGACTTCGAGTCGCAGCATGCCGGACTCAGCCGCCTCGAAGGCCGCGAACGCGAGGTCGCTGTCAGCCCGGAACTGGTACGGCGTAGATTTCTCGATCATCTGCATCGGCCGCATCGCGCGGAGCAGGATTCCGCGAAACTGGACCTGCTGGCCGGGCGTGGCCGAGGTCACACGCACCACCGACACGGCGGGACGATCCGGCACCGCAGCGACGGCGGTGCCGGCGGCCGCCGCAGCGAGAATTCCCAGCACCGCGCGCAACAACATGGAGCCTCCAGGAAGGGATGTGCCTTCCGGCTTTGACATGGGCTCCCGCGCGATGGTTGCCTGAAACTTTACGCGCACCCAGGCGGTCCTGCTACCCTATGCGATTCCTTCGATGGCTCTTTGTCGCTCTGGCGATCGCGACGCTCGGCATCTTCGGGTATTACCGGTCGAAGGATCCGGAGCGGCGCGCGCTGGACGACGCGGCACGCCGGGAGGCGCCCGGCCGTTTCGTTCGACTCTCCCAGGGACTCACGCACTACGAGACTGCCGGACCGGATACCGGACGGGCCGTGGTTCTCACCGCCGCCTTTTCAGTGCCGGCTTATATCTCGGACTCCCTGTTCCAGGGACTGGCGGACTCGGGCTTCAGGGTCGTCCGATTCGACTACTACGGCCGGGGATGGTCGGACCGGCCGAACACGGTGTACGACCAGGATCTGTTCGTCCGTCAGATCGCCGACCTGCTCGATTCGCTCGGGATCACCGACCCGGTGGATCTGGCCGCCGTGTCCTTCGGCGCGGCGATCACCAGCAGCTTCACCGAGCGGCATCCGGACCGGGTGCGATCGCTGCTCTACATCGATCCGGTATTCAACACCAGCCGCCCGCTTCCCCCGGAGGAGCGCTCGGCCTGGGCCTGGACCGTACACATGGTGTTCAAAGGGGGCACCGACGCGATGGCCAAGGGCCAGCTCTACGACTTCCTTCATCCGGAACGACACCCGGACTGGGTCGATCGCTATCGCGTGCAGCAACAGTTCAAAGGAACCCGGGAAAGCTGGCGCCGCACTCGCGCCGCCATCGCCGTAGCGCCCCATCAGAAGCCGCTCCTCCAGCAGCTCGGCCGCGACCCCCGCCCGGTGTTGATCGTGTGGGGGCGCCAGGATCCGGTCGCGCCGTTCGCGGAAAGCCGGGACCTGCTCGCCGCCATCCCGCGCGCCACGCTGGTCCCGGTGGACTCGGCGGGCCACCTCCCTCACCTGGAACAGCCGGGCGTCGTCATCCCCGCGGTTGTGCGGTTCCTGCACCGCCCCGCGACTCAGCCGTGGTAGGGCTTCCGAGTGCGCGGGGCATTCGGCAGCTGCTCATCGAGCGACTGGCGATAGCGGATGCAGCCGCGCATGAACACGGGCCATTCGGGGACGGTGGGTATCGGGTTTTCCTGCTCCGGCAACAGTCCCCACAGCTGAGGGTGATGCCAGCAGAGCTCGTGCGTGGTGCTGTCGCGGTGGTCCCGGATGCCTTGCCGCAGCCTGCGCACCTCGTCGATCAGCTGCTCCCACGTCATTCCGGCCAGATCCTCGTCCATACCCGCTCCTGATTCAGTTCGTCCGCGGCGTCTCAGGCGCGCACGCCGATGAAGACATCCCTGCTCCACGGGTCCATCTCGCTCGACGCGGTCAGACCCGCCTCGGCGAGCCAACGCAGCCACTGCGCCCGGGCAAAGAGGCCTTCGACGTGCCGCTCGTGGCTGGCCGTCACGCCGCCGTCGGGAGAACGCAGCAGGAACGCATAGTCGGTCACGAAAGTGTCGTCGCCCGGGTCAGGGTCCCAGATCCAATCGAGATAGCGCAGGGCGCGACCGTCCGGCCCGTCCCGTCCGCCGTGGTCGGTCTCCGGCTGGAAGGTCTCGCGCACGTAGTCGGGAATGACCACGACGCTGCCCCCGGCTCGGCAATGGGCCGCCGCGGTGGCGAGCGTCGCCTGCACCATGGCCGGTTCCACCGCATACATGATCGCGTCGTGGATCAGCACGAGGTCGAACTGCCGGCCGAGCCGAAGCGAGCGCATGTCCCCTTCGAGGTGCTCGCATTCGGGATTGATCGCCCGGCTGACGGCGAGCATGGCGGGGGACCGGTCGGTGAGCGTCATGCGGTAGCGGCGCTTGAGGTGATGCGCGAGGCTGCCGCCCCCGGCGCCGAGCTCCAGAAGCGCCGGGCGCTCGCCTTCGGCGGGCCGAAGCCGTGACAACAGGTCGTCGGCCTCGGCCTCATACTCGTCCGGCGGAGAAAGCAGCGGCCACCAGGCGGCGAGGTCGTCGTAGAGACGGTAGCCGCTCACAGTGGCGTTCCCGCGCCCGCGGCCCGGGCCAGCAGCACCTCGCGCTCGCGCTCGTTCTGGGTGAGCGACGCCGCGCGCTCGAACTCGGCGCGGGCCTCGTCGTAGCGGCCCAGCTTGTCCAGTAGATCACCTCGCACCGCGGGGAGCAGGTGGTAGTGCCGGAGCGACGGCTCGCGCTGCAACGGGTCCGCCACGGCGAGCCCGGCCGCCGGGCCGCTCGCCATCCCGACGGCGACCGCGCGGTTCAGCTCGACGACGGGCGAAGGTACGACCTCCCGAAGCTGAGCATACAGCTCGGCCATCCGGGACCAGTCGGTGTCCTCCGCGCGAGTCGCCCGCACGTGACACGCGGCGATGGCGGCCTGAAGCGCGTACGGCCCGCCGGATCCGCCCAGCTCCTCGGCCCGCTCCAGCGCCGCCAGCCCGCGCCGGATGAGGAGCTGATCCCAGCGAGCCCGGTTCTGGTCCAGCAGGGTGATCGCCTCGCCCGACGGTCCGACCCGGGCTCGGGAGCGGGAGGCCTGGATCTCCATGAGCGCGACGAGGCCGTGCACCTCCGGCTCCTCCGGCGCCAGCCCGGCCAGGATACGGCCGAGCCGAAGCGCCTCGTCGTAGAGGGTGGGCCGCATCCAGTCGTCGCCCGCGGTGGCGGCGTAGCCTTCGTTGAAGATGAGGTAGATGACCTCGAGCACCGAGGAGAGGCGCTCCGCGAGGTCGGCGCGGCGTGGCACCTCAAAGGGCACCTGTGCGTCGGCGAGGGTCCGCTTGGCCCGGACGATCCGCTGGGCGATGGTCGGTGCGGGGACGAGGAAGGCGCGTGCGATCTCTTCGGTAGTCAGGCCGCCGAGCAGGCGCAGGGTCAGCGCGACCCGGGCCTCGGTCGCGAGCACCGGGTGGCAGGCGGTGAAGATCAGCCGCAGGAGATCGTCTCCCACGTGGTCGTCGATCGCGGCGTCGAGATCGGGGACCGCGGCCTCCTGCCGGGCGTCGAGCTCGTAGCCGATCTGCTCGTGCTTGCGCTGAGCCATGGTCCGCTTGCGCAGCAGATCGATGGCGCGATGCTTGGCGGTGGCCATGAGCCAGGCACCGGGATTCTCGGGCACGCCGGCCGCGGGCCACCGCTCCAGGGCCGCGACCAGCGCGTCCTGCGCCAGGTCCTCGGCAACGCCGACGTCGCCCACTATCCGTGCCAGTCCCGCGATGAGTCGGGCCGACTCGATCCGCCAGACGGCGTCGATCGCGCGATGGGTGTCGGAGAGCGTCACCAGCCCCCAAGCCGTTGGGCTAGAGCGGGAGAAGTGAAAAGTGAAAGGTAGAAAGGGATGTAAGTTCGCGCTCTCTTTTCACCTTTCACTTTTCCCGCCGTTCCCCCCAGGCATACATTTCACGCCAGTCACCACCGGAGGAAGACGGATGAGCAGCGTACGAGTCCTGGTCGGCACCCGGAAGGGGGCCTTCATTCTCACCGGAGATGGAAAGCGGAAGCGCTGGAAGGTCAGCGAGCCCCATTTCGCCGGGTGGGAGATCTACCATCTCAAGGGGTCGCCGGTGAACCCCGACCGGCTGTACGCCTCGCAGACGAGCGGCTGGTTCGGCCAGGTGGTGCAGCGCTCCGACGACGGCGGCGCGAGCTGGGAGGCGGTCGGCAACGAGTTCGCCTACGACGGCGTGCCCGGCACCCACCAGTGGTACGACGGCACGCCGCATCCCTGGGAGTTCAAGCGGGTCTGGCACCTCGAGCCGTCGCTGTCCGATTCGGACACCGTCTACGCCGGCATCGAGGACGCGGCGCTCTTCCGCTCGAGCGACGGCGGAAAGAGCTGGCAGGAGCTGTCCGGCCTGCGGAAACACGGCTCAGGCCCCCACTGGGCCCCCGGCGCGGGCGGCATGTGTCTCCATACGATCATCCAGGACCCGGCCGATCCCCAGCGGATGTTTATCGCCATCTCCGCGGCGGGCGCCTTCCGGACCGACGACGGCGGCAAAACCTGGCAGCCGATCAATCGGGGCCTCAGATCCGAGGGCATCCCCGATCCGAACGCCGAGGTGGGGCACTGCGTGCATCACGTGGCGCTGCATCCGTCGCGGCCCGACGTGCTCTTCATGCAGAAGCACTGGGACGTGATGCGGAGCGACGACGGCGGCGATTCGTGGCGGGAGGTCAGCGGCAACCTGCCGACCGACTTCGGCTTCCCGATCGAGGTCCACGCCCACGAGCCGGAGACCATCTACGTCGTGCCGATCAAGAGCGACTCCGAGCACTTTCCCCTGGAGGGCAAGCTGCGGGTCTATCGGAGCCGCACCGGCGGCAACGAGTGGGAGCCGCTGACCAAGGGGCTGCCCCAGCGGGACTGCTACGTGAACATCCTGCGCGACGCGATGGCGGTGGATTCGCTGGACTCCTGCGGGATCTATTTCGGCACCACGGGCGGGCAGGTCTATGCGTCCGCCGATGCGGGCGACACCTGGGAGCCGATCGTGCGGGATCTTCCTCCCGTGCTCTCGGTCGAGGTCCAGACGCTTCCATGATCCGGGTCGTCCTGCCGCACCATCTCCGGACCCTGGCCAGGACGGGCGAGGAGGTGAGCCTGCCGGTCGAAGGCGCGGTGACCCAGCGGTCGGTGCTCGACGCGCTCGAGGCGAGATACCCGATGCTGCGGGGCACGATCCGGGGGCACGGCACCCAGCAGCGGCGGCCGTTCCTGCGATTCTTCGCCTGCGAACAGGATCTCTCGCACGAATCCCCGGACGCGCCCCTCCCGGAGGCGGTCGCCAGCGGCGCGGAGCCCCTGCTGGTCGTGGGGGCGATGGCGGGGGGCTGAGGCCCCGGCCCCTAGCCCCGGCGCTTGAAGAACTGCACGGCGCGCTCGTGCTTCTCCGCCGCCGCCCGGGTCTTGAACGTGCCGAGGTTTCGCCGCCGTCCGGTCCTGGGGTCCTTCTTCTTGCTGTACAGGCGATAGCCGCCCGAAGCGAGCTTCCTGATCATGGAGCAACCGTAACCCGCTCGGGCTCGGGCGACTGTGATCCAGCGCTCAGTGCCCGCCATCCCGCCACGATCGCCGCCGCGTAGAGCGCCACGCCCGCGAGATAGACCGCTCCGCCGATCGCCTGGTCACGCTGGAGCCAACCGAAGTCGCCGAGGAGCAGCGCCCAGTCGTGCACCCCGCCGCCGACCAGGGGTAGCTCCTGGGCCCGGGCGTCCTTGATGTAGACCGAAATGTTCCAGCAGTTCTGTCCCAGCCACCACAGCGGCACCGTCGCCCCGTGCAGATCGCCCTGGCGGTAGAGCGCGACCAGGAATGCCGCGGGCACCAGCAGCTGGAACAGGGTCCCGCCCAGGATGGTGAGCGTCTCGCCGCCGAAGGCGAACACCAGATGTCCGGTCTCGTGAATGGCGAGGTCGAGGCTGTCGAGCCAGCGATAGACCGAGGGGTCGCGGAGGCAGATCCAGCCGTAGAGGGCGAGCACGGCGGTGAGCGCGATCCGCCAGCGCCGCTCGCCGCTCGAGTACGATCGGGCCACCGCGGTCCTACCGCATGGTCTCGCGGACCACCTTCCCGAGCGCATCCATCGCGTCGCGAAGCTGCCGGTCCGAGAGGTAGGGCGCCGGCCCGAACCGCAGCACGTCCCCCCTGGCGTCGGTCATCACGCCCCGGTCGTGGAGCGCGCGGGCGAGCGAGGTCGCGGCCGGGGAGCGCAGGGCCAGGAACCCGGCGATCTCGTCCAGCGGAGCCGTCCGGTCGCGATCGACCTTCGCGGGATCCACGTCGAGATCGTCGAAGCACTGCGCCAGGACCCCGATCTGATGCTGGCTCACCTCGCGGAGGAGCGAGGGACCGAGCCCCCGCTCCTGGAAGAAGCCGAACACCGCCGCGGCCCGGTAATGGCCGGTGGGATCGTACGTCGCCCCCGCGAACCGGTCGCCCCGCTCGCCATAGGGCACCTGGCCCGGGCGCTGCCGGTCGGCGAGTGCCGTGAACTCGCTGTACCACCCGGTCACCACGGGGCGCAGCTCGCTGTGCGCCGGAATTCGGAGGAAGCAGTTCCCTTCCCCAAGCTGGCAGTACTTGTATCCCCCGCCCACCACGTACGCGTCGGCCAGGCCCTGCTCGGCGAGGGATACCGGCACCACGTTGAGCGCATGGTAGGCATCCAGGAGCAGCGGAACGCCGAGGCGCCGGCAGCGATCGGCCACCTGGTCCAATCCGCGGGCGATCCGGCCGGTGTCGAAGAACACCATGGAGACCAGTACCAGCGCCGTGCGGTCATCCACCGCCCGCGCCAAGCGCGCCGCGAGCGAGTCGAGCGGACCCTCGTCCACCCGGACGATCTCGAGGCCCTCTTCCGCCAGACGGTCGAGCTGCCGGCGGATGGTGTGGAACTCACCGTCCGTCGTCACCAGGCGGGGCCGGCTCCGCAGCGGCACCGCGGAGAGCAGCCGCACCACCAGCTCGTGCGTATTGGACCCTAGGGCGATGCCGCCGCCGGCGTCCCCCAGCAGGCGGGTGAAGCCTTCCCGCACCCGCTCCGCCTGCGCGAAGGCGCGATCCCACTTGTCATCGACGTGTTCCGCCGCGTCGAGCCAGGCCTCGGCTTGGGCTGCGAGGCCGCGGTCGGGCCACGCCTGGTGGGAGTGCCCCGTCAGCAGCAGGCGCTCGGAGACCCGGAAACGGGCGTAGTCGGGAGCGAGGGCGTTGGGCGAGCGGTAGAGGGACCCGGGGTCCATGCGCTACAGCTCGGTCCGGATCGCCCAGAGGTCGGGGAAGAGCGGCTTGTTGAGCGTCGCGAGCAGGTAGTCGGCGCCGACGCTGCCGCCGGTGCCGCGCTTCGTGCCGATGGTCCGCTGCACCATCTTCACGTGCCGGTAGCGCCACTCCATGATCCCTTCGTCGAGATCCACCATCCGCTCGCAGAGATCCGCCAGCGCGGGATGGTGGCGATAGACACCGACCAGCGCGGTCCGCAGCTCGGGTGACGGGCTCACCCGCTGGGTGACGTCGCGCCGGAGGTCGCCCTGGGGCACCGGGACGCCGTTCGCGGCTAGGTGACGGAGAAAAGCATCCCACAGCGTCGTGGCGGCGAGCCGCCGCTCCAGGCCCCGCCGCGCTCCGCTGTCCGCCGGGTACCGCTCCAGCGCCTTCGGCTCCTTCCAGCCGAGGGCGAACTCCAGCTCCCGGAACTGATGCGACTGAAAGCCGCTGCCCGATTCCAGCCGGTCGCGGAACGACAGGAACTCCAGCGGCGTCATGGTCTCCAGGATGTCGATCTGGGCCACCATCACCTTGAGAATCGTGAGGATCCGCTTCAGCGTGTGGCGGGCCCGGGCGCCGTCGTCCCGGGCCAGCAGGCGCTCCAGGTAATCGACCTCGTGCAGGACCTGCTTGAACCAGAGCTCATAGACCTGGTGAATCACGATGAAGAGCATCTCGTCGTGCTCCGGCCCCTCGGAGAGGGGCCGCTGCAGCGAGAGCAGGTCCTCAACCTTCAGATAGTCGGCATACGAGGGCATGGAGATCCTCGAAGAGGAGTCAGGGCTGCCGCGCCGGAGGGCAGTCTCGCCCTCCCGCACGCCGGCCGGCCGGGACCGCCGCCACCGCCTCGACCTCGAGCAACACGTCGCCGCGGAACAGGCCCCGCACCTGGACCAACGTGCTCGCGGGTGGCGCCGAGCGGTTCACGAACCCGTCGCGCACCTCGCGCAGCACGGGGAGCTGGCTGGTGTCGAGCAGGTAGAAGGTCAGCTTCACCACGTCGTCGAATCCGGCGCAGGCGGCTCCGAGTCCGGCCCGGAGGTTGGTGAAGATCTGCTCGGCCTGCGCCCGGAAGTCACCCGCGCCCACCAGCGCGCCGGTGGAGTCGAGCGGCACCTGGCCAGACAGATAGACCATTTTCATTCCGGCGGGTACTTCGACCACGTGGGTATATCCCCGGGGAGCGGCGAGCGCGGGCGGGTTGATGAAGCGAGGGCGCCCCTGCTGCGCCGCGAGCGGCCCGGCGACCCCCAACGCCGCGACGGCGGCGAGCAATGGACCGCGGCAGACCCTCACCAGGCCCGGCGTCCTTCGCGAATCGCGTCGAGGAGGTCGGAGCGGCTGACCCGGGTGCGAATCGCCTTCACGTCGAGCGGGGAGCCCGCCTGCGCCTCGGGCCGAAGCACGAAGAGCTGGCCGTCCTTCCGCCGGATCCGGACCCCGCCGTCCCGTGTGGCCCGTTCCAGGAGCGAGGCAAAGCGCTGCCGGGCCTCGCCGGCGGTGAACTCCTTCATCCGATCTCCAGCACTTCGACTCCGGCCTCGTGCGCGGTGCGTCCCAGCCGCGGATCGAGCGTGAGCAGCGGCGCCCGCTGCTGGCGGGCGCAAGCGATGATATAGGCATCATAGGCGTAGAGGCCGAAGCGGTCCGCCAGCTCCAGCGCGCCGGCGAGCTCCACCTCGACCAGCCGAAGGGGGATCTGGGCATAGGCGGCGAGCACGGCCTGCACTTCGGCAAGCTTGAGTCGCCGGCGCTTGAGCAGCGCCGCGAGCGCGTTGCCGATCTCCGCGTGGACCGAGGCCGGCGCCACCAGCTGGGCGCCTTGGGTCCGCGCGATGAGGTTGTCCCGCGATCCCTCGCCGGTCAGCACGGCGATCAGGACCGACGCATCGACCACCAGCTCCACACCGGCTCCAGGTGACGAGTTCGATCGTGCAGTTTACGGCGGGCGCTCGGCCGATCAAAGACCATCGGCGCCGCCGGCCCGCAGGTAGCGCGCGCGATAGCGAGCCAGATCGACGGCGAGGAAGAGGCCGAGCAGCACGACCGCCGCCCCGACGTACCGGAGCAGCTGCTGCGTGGCGTTGGCGTACTGGTGCTGGGCGATCGCGGTCTCGGTGAGCATGCGGGTGGTGGCCGGCAGCGGCGTCCGCTGTCCGCGCTCCACGTCCGCGGCGTACTGCCTCCACTCCGCGATCGTGGCCGCGGGTACCGACGACCGGCGAGTCAGTCCGGCGCCGATGATGGTGCCGCCCCCGACCAGGATCAGGCAGACCGCGACGATCAACCATCCCAGCAGCGCTTGCCGCAGCGTTGGAGCACTCACGGTTCCTCCCAGGTCACTTGAGGTCTCCACTTCGGGGCTTGTACTCCGTGATCGGCCCGAAGCTCTCGAAACCGAGCCTGCGGTAGAGGCCCACGCCATCGTCGGCCGCCTGGAGCACCGCCAGATCGCACCCGTCGTCGAGCGCGTCGCGCAGCGGTCGCCAGGTCATCACCGAGCCGACCCCCCGTCGGCGCACCCCGGGTTGGGCGGAGATGTTGTACAGCCCCACCGTCGGCCCGCTCACGGTGGCCTCAGCGGTGGCGACCGGCACGCCTTGCAGCAAGCCGAGGTAGAGCCACTGGGGGGCTCCAGGCGAGAGCAGCGCGGAGGCGGCGCGCTGGTAGAACTCGATCACGTAGGGGTCGGGCGGCGTCCAGTTCGCCGCCGAGAGCCGGGCCAGGTCGGCCAGGTCGTCCTCGGTGCGGACCCGGCGGACCTCCAGGTCGGGGACCGCCGGCACGATCTCGGGCAGCCCCTCCAGCGGGAGCGCCATGGCGAGCTCGCTCTCCGCGCGCTCGAGCCCCAGGTCCTGCAGCACCGCACCGAGCTGCTCCGGGCGGTCGGCCGGGCCGACCCACCAGGAGAAGGGCCGCCGTACTCCTCTGAAGTAGCCGATCGCCTCCGCCGCGGCCCGCCGGACGTCGGCCACGGCGAGGCGGGACCGGCAGACGAAATTGAAGGTATCGCACGGCAATCCCGAATCGGCGATGACCAGTCCGTCGTTGGTGCGGGTGGTCATGCCATCGGTCCGGTCGAGGACCCAGGTGGCATGCACCACGAAGTTGGTATCGGCCCGCTCCGCCGTCTCCGGCCCGAGCGGGCGGGGTCCCTGCTGCATCACGGCCCGCGAACCTCGTGTCCGGCCGCCTCGAGCGCCACGATGGCGCGCTCCAGATCGCGACCCTTCACCAGAACGTAATCGGTATCGTACGTCGAGATCGCGAAGATGCTGAGTCCGGCGGCCGCGAGGGGATCGGCGATCGCGGCGAGGACGCCGATCAAGTTCAGGGGAAGCGGTCCCCGCACGCGGAACGCGCGATAGTCTCGCTCGCACCGCGCGTCGGCCGGCACGGCGGCCTGCGGCGCCGTGATCGAGAGCTCGTCCGGCGTGCGGCTGACGGTGAGAAACGCACCAGCCACCCAGCCGGGGACGTCGGCATCCGCCGGCAGCCGGCATACCGCGAGGGTCTCCGGCAAGATCTCCAGCGGCAGGCGGGGCGATTGCCAACCCACCTCCCGCCGCCAGGCTTCCATCTCCCGCCGGCGAGCAGGCCAGTCCTTCGGCGCCCGCTCCCCTTCGCGTGCGGCCGCGCGGCGCCGGGCTTCCACCTCTTCGGCCAGCGGGCGCAGCCCGATCGCTTTCCGGCGCTCATCGACCGCGGCTTCGTCTTCGATGGGCAGCGGACTCAGCCGGCCGCTTTGGTCCCAGTCGAACTGGGTGCCGTAGCGCTGCGACGAACCTTCCAGGATGCGGATCCGGTCCTCCAGCATCGCGGGCTGCCAGGCGGGCACCACCTTCCGCGCCGCCGCCGCGCGGAGCGCCACCAGCGCCCGCCGGAGCAATGCCGGCTGACCGATAGCATGCTGCACGATGCGCCAGGCTGCCTCCGCGCCATCCTCGCCCACTTGCGGCTCGCCGGGCCAGCCGTCCGCCATGATGGCGGCCAGACGAGAGGCGTGCGCGTCGTGGACCGCGCGCATCCGCGGATGATAGCCCTGGAAGAGCGAGCCGTCGGCCGCCAGCTCCGTTCGAACCCGATCGTCTTCCTCCGCCATGCCGAGGAGCTCACGCCGCACATCACTCCAGTCCAGAGCGACCGGAGCGGACGGATCCTCGATCGGCAGGCCGGCCGCGCACTCCGGGCATTGCTCCGGCGGCCACGCCTGGTAGTCCTCGCGCGCCAGCGACTCGACCGGGATGCCCTCGCCCGTGAAGTACCGGACGCCGAGATTTCCCAGCACCAGCAGCGCGCCGGCGGCCACCGGTACCGCGCCGCACCCAAGCAGCGCCGCATGCGTCGCGCGGAGCGAGGATCCCGCGCTCATCACGTCATCCACCATCGCCACACGCCGGCCCCGGACTCGCTCGCGGAAGGCGGGCGGGAGTTGGTAGCGCGTGGCGAAGGTTCCGCCGCGGGGCACGGAGTCGTCCCGGCGGGTGAAGCAGAACTGGGCGCCGAGCTTTCCGGCCACGAGCTGGGCCAGGAAGGCTCCGCCCAGCAGCGGCCCGCACACGATCTCCGGCGCGTGTGGACGAAGACGTCCGGCCAGCCGCTCGGCGAGCGGCTCGGTCCGCTCGGGATCGGCGAACAGCGGGTCCAGATCCAGCCACAGCGCGCCGTGGTATCCCGACTCCAGGAGAAAGTGCCCCCGCCGCCCTCGCACCAGGGCCAGGACGTCGTCCCGGCTAGGCTGCGTCATCGGTCTTTCCTCCTCCGGACCAGGCACGGAGCCGGGGCAGGAGCCGGGGCACGTTCCGGCAATAGTCGCGATAGGGTTGCCCGAAACGCTCCGCGAGCATCGGCTCTTCGATCAGCGGAATGTAGATCAGGTTGAGTCCGAGAAAGGTCAGCGCCCAGATGAGGTGGGGACGGGAGAGGAGAGCCATCGACTCCCCGAACAGGACCAGGACCACACCGGAGATCATCGGATTGCGCACGTGGCGGTAGACGCCACGGACCACCAGTTGCCGCGGCGGATCCCACGGAGCGAGCGTGCCCCGCCCCTCGCCGAAGAACCGCCGCAGGCTGGCCGCGAACAGCACCAGACCCGCGGCCAGCAGGACCAGCCCGGCGGCTTGCACCATCGCGGCCGCCGGGCTGGTTCCGATCGTGAGCGTGATGCCGTTGCGCCGCGCCAGCCAGATGGGAATCAGCACCGTCACGCTGAACGGAAGCACCGCGACGGCCAGCAGGTGACGCAGCAGATAGCGCATCAGCCGCCGTCGCGCCCCGCGAGGATCCGGGACAGGGCGTCGAGCCGTTCAGTCCAGAACCGCTTGAGACTGTCGGACGCCGCGCGGTCGGGGAGCTTGGTGTGCTGGATGGCCACCTGGCTCTTCCCGGCGCCGCGGGAATCGAAGCCGATCACCACCGTCGTCTGGTCCGGCCAACCGAGCCGCATCGTTCTCTCGCGCCGGGCGGTGCGCACCGTGGGCTCCACCCCGGTGAGCCATGCCGCCCGCTCGTCGGGATCGTGAAACGCGGCGTAGAGGCGGGAGACCGGCACGGCGAAGGTCCTGCTCTTCCCCATCTCGAACGAGCCGTCGAGCCGCTGTCCGATGACGCGCTTGCCCTTGATGCGCTCGTAGCCGACGGCGACCGTCTGGGCCCACCACATCGGTGTCCTGTAGCGCTCGTGGATATGCTTGACGAGCTCACCGTGGCGCCAGGTGTCGGCCTGGGCTTGATCGAGCGCCTTGACCCATCGCTGCCAGGTGCAGCCGGTGTTCGCCTTCATCACGGCGTCGCTATGCCCGGCGCGCGCGGCGTACTCGGCGGGCCTGGGACGGGCCGCGGCCTTCGGTTCGGGTGGTGCGGTCTTCGGCTTGTGCTGGAGGAGACGAGCGCGCGCGGCGGTGTAGGATTCGCCGGTCTTCTGCATGCGCCCGCGAACCAGGCGCTTGAAGTCCTTGTCGGTAGTCATCGGAGGGCCTCTGGTCGAGCCGCAGGCAAAACGCCCCCCAGCGACGACGCCCGCGGCATCCCAAAGGTGCATCAGGAAGGATCCGGGAGTTTGCCCCCCTTTGCCTCACGAGGACCCTGGCTGGGGCAGGGCCAACGAGGTTGGGCGCGGATCAGCCGCCGGCTCCAATTCTGCAATATTGGCCTCGCGTCGGCAAGAGCGACGCTCAGGTGGGAGCCGCGGCGTAGAGATAGCCGATCGCGGAGATCCCCAGCTCGGAATGGAACGGCACCAGGATCCGGCGGTAGGCCTCCCCCTCGAACCGGTCGAGCTCGGTCCAGCGATCGGCAAGGGCTGCCGAGCGGAGCAGATGGGCGGCCACTCGAGCGCCTCCGGGACGCCAGCTCAGCGCGGGGAACCCCAGCTCCGCTCCCCATCCGAGCTGCACCCGGTCGCCTTCCACCCAGCCGTCTTCCCAGTTGCCGCCGAGCGCCGCCAGCCGGTGATGGTTCGGCGCGCCCGGCGACAGGCTGCCATAGACGATGAGATGGTGCCCCGCCCCAAACGCAGCCTGTGCCAATCGGTCCAGGCGCGGCGTCCAGGTCCCGTCCGGGTCCGGCGCCAGGCGAAGCGCGTTGAATTCGGCGAGGATCCGATTCAACGGCTGGGACCCACGAACTCCTCCCAGGCGAGCGGCGATCCCGTCTGATACTCCCGCCAGCTTCGGATCAGGCCCTGGTCGAGCTGGATCGCGACGATGCCGTGATAGTTCCGGCGGCCGGCGTAGGTGTACTCGCCGAATCCGGACTGACGGGCCGAATCGAAGGCGACGCCGTGCCAGCGCATCCGGTCCGGACGGGCCGGATGCACCGACGCAGCGAAGAAATCGCGGAGGGCGGCGCGCCCGTGGTAGAGTTGGCGGTCGGGCGGCTCGAGATACACCGCGGCCTCGCTGAAGCACGACGCGGCCAGGTCGGCGCGAGCGCCGTTCCAGCCGGCGGCGACGCTGTCGAGCAGGGCGCGGAACTCGCCGCTACCGAGCGGCTGCGCCCGCGGCGCGCCGCCGCAGACCGCGCCACCGGCCGGGACGCTGCCGGCGGCGAGCACGAGGGGCAGCAGCAGCGGCAGCAGGCGCCGCGCCATCAACGCCGGGCGAACTTGAGGTGGGTCGCGTCCGGTGCGGCGATGGTCCGGACCGGCCGCAGGTCTCCCAGATCCTTGAGCCCGGCGAAGAGTGCCTCTCCCGAACCCAGCAGCATCGGCGAAATGCTGATCTCCATCTCATCCACCAGGCCCGCCCGCAGGTACTGTTGCGCCGTCGCCGCTCCTCCGGCGAGTGCGATGTCCTTGCCGCCGGCGGCGCGCCGGGCCTGCTCCAGGGCCGACTCAAAGCCGTCGGTGACGAAGTTGAAGGTCGTGCCGCCTTTCAGCTTCAGCGGCTCCCTGGCGTAGCTGGTGAGGACGAACACGGGATGGTGGAACGGCGGATCGTCTCCCCACCAGCCTTTCCAGGGGTCCGCCCGGTTCCAGTCGCCGGGACCGCCGCCGAACATTTTCCGGCCCATGATGGTGGCACCGATATTGGCCAACTGCCCCTCGATGACCGGCGTGCTCTGGTTGACCTTGCCCCCCTTGAGGCCCTGGGGAACCCGCCATGCGGCGAGCCCGAACGCCCAGTTATGCAGTTCTTCGCCTCCCTCTCCGAGCGGCTCCTTCAGGGTCTGGTTCGGCCCCGCGGTGTATCCGTCGAGCGACATCGAAATTCTGAAGCGCAGCTTCCCCACGTCGTACCCCCTTGGATCATGGATCTACGGCAGATTTTCCTGTATGAAACGCGGGCTGAGATGCACATCCACCTGCACCAGCGGCGCGTCGCCGATGCAGCGGAAGCTGTGAATCTCTCCCGCCTTGATCACGAGAATGTCACCGGCGCCGGCCTCGAACTCCTCACCGTTGACGACGTACAAGCCGCGTCCCTCCCGCACAAACTGAACTTCGTCGTACGGATGCCGGTGCGGGCCCGGTCCTCGACCCGGCAACGCGCTCAAGAGAAAGGCCGAAATGTTGACGCCCCCCTGCTCGGCGCCGACAAACTGATGTGAGCTTCCCTGAAAGGGAAGGTCCTGCTGGCGAACGCGGTGCATCGCGGCGGCTCTCGGGTTGAAGTACGGTCAGACGTCCAGGTCGGCGAGCACGTCCCCGGCGGAGCGCACCTGGGCGAACTCGCCGTGCAGGCTGGCCAGAGCGGACCGGTGCATCTGCTCCGCGGTGTGGTGGGCACCGTCCGGTCCGGTCCGCTCGAAGGTGGCGGTCGCGTCGGCGACCACCACGACCTCGAAGCCGAGGTTGCCGGCCATGCGGGCGGTGGTGGAGACGCAGTGGTCGGTGATGAGGCCGGCGATCACCAGCGACCGGATGCCCTCGCGGTGCAGGTGCGCCTCGAGGGCCGTGCCGATGAAGGCGCTGTTGACGGTCTTCCGGAACACGGGCTCGCCCTCGTGCGGCAGGGCTTCGGGCTTGAAGGCATTGCCGGGAGCATCGGGGCGCAACGGCGAGTCGGGACTCTGCGACATGTGCTGCACGTGAATCACCGGCCGCCGTGCGCCCCGCCAGGCGGCCAGCAGGGCCGCGATCCGCCGCTCGGCATCGGGGTTGTTGCGCTCGCCGTACTTCGGGTCGTCCAGACCCCGTTGCACGTCGATCAGGAGGAGTGCGGTATTCGCAGTATTCCTGGTGCCCTCCATCAGCCCTCCAGCTCGACCTCGACGCCGCCCACGTAGCCGGCCACGAAGTTGTACACCAGGCAGCCGATCGCGGTCCCCACGAAGCCGAGCAGACCGTAGAAGATCGGCATCATCAACGCGAACCCGGTCCCCATGCCGCTGTGCCGGGGGGAGAACATGCCGATCAGCAGGAACAGGGGCACGAAGATGAGGCCCATCAGGGCATAGAGAACGCCGATGACCTTGGCCGTCTGGCCGATGCCGAACCGCCGAATCCGTTGCGTCATGCTCCCTCCAGGTGGTGGTGAGCCATGCGGCAATGCATCTGTCAGGGCAGCGCGTCCACGCCTTGGCTCAGGAGCGCGATCCCCGCCAGCGCGACGACATACATCATCCCCATGAGACCCCAGGCGCGGCCGACCAGCGGACGGCCGGCGTCGGTGTAGAGCCGGCGCTTCCAACGCAATGGCACGATGGTGTACGCGCTCGCCGGCTGATCGGGAGCGCGGTAGTCCTGCAGACGGCGGTCGGCCCGATGCATCGCCACCGCCAGCATCGCCGCCACGCCGATCAGCGTCCAGCCGCTCGCCAGGAACAGGACAGCAGCGCCTTCGGTCATTGCAGCCGGGCCACCACGCGCAGCAGCAGCATGACGAGCATGACCACCGCCAGGATCACCGCCACGGTCGCGAAGCCAAGAATCACTCGCACCCGGCGGAGACCTGCCTGTTGCAGGCGGATGGACTCCTGCTGGTTGCGCAGCGCCTCACCGTATCGCTCCGCGTGGGTGCGCTGGATGTCGCGGATCTCCTCCAGCAGCTTGACGACTCGCTCGTCGCTCATGCGCGTTTCCGTTTGGCCTTCGTCCGGGACTTCTTTCGCTTCGCCGTCTCTTCGCCGTCTTCTTCGCCGTCTTCGCCTTTCGGCGCGGCTTGGGCTTCACCCGCTCGGGAAGCTCTTTCCTTCCGGTCGAGCGATTCCACTCCTCGTACGTCTCCTCCGAGATCTCACCCTTCACCAGGAGCTCGGCGAACTTCCGCCGCTGCGCCTTGCTCTTGAACGGCATCGCAACTCCCGCGTCATGGCTTTGTCATCCGGGCGCCGGCCACCTGTCACCCACCGTCCGCGGCCCCGCAATGTCGCCTTCGCAAACTAGGGGACCCCTTCTCCCGAGGCCACCGATGTTCCAGGCGCTCATCGAGTCCGGCCCGCGCGCGCCGGCTCCCGCGCACCGCTATCTGTTGTCCGCCGTCGTCCACGGCGCGGTCCTCGTCGCGGTCCTCGCGCTGGCTCGCCCGTCGGACGAGAATGGGCTTCTCCCTCGGCGCGACATTATCGCCGTGCCCTTTACCCAGCCCCGGCCGGTCCCGGCCTCGCCCAGCCAGCCCGCCGGCAACGAGCTCTCCCATCCGCAGCCGCTCTCTTCCTGGCAGCCGGCATCGGTGAACGCCCCCGATCTTCAGCTCTCCGCCATCGCCGACGCCCTGCCGAGCGTAGACGATCTGATCCGAGGCACGGCAGCCGGTCCGGCGCCGGGGGTGGTCACCTGGTCCGCGGATGCCGGACTGCCATCCGACGGACTGCTCACCGCCGAGGCGGTCGACGACCCGGTCGGTATCATCGAACAGCCTGCGCCGGAGTATCCGCCGGCCCTGGCCCAGCTGCGCGTCGCCGGCGTGGTGGACCTGAGCTACGTCGTCGATACGCTGGGCCGCGCGGAACCCAAAACGCTGGTCACCGTGCGGAGCAGCCATCCGGCGTTCGAGGCGGCCGCGCGCCGTACCGTCCTCGCCAGCCGCTACCGGCCCGCCAGACTGCGCGGCGTTGCCGTCCGGCAGCTGGTCCGCCAGCGTTTCGCCTTCCGCGTGATGGACCCGTAGCGGAGCCCGCGGCTAGCCGCGGGACAGCCGCCACAAGACGATCAGCGCGGCGGCGGCGGGCACCGCGAAGACCAGCAAAAAGATCGGCGCCTCCTCGGCCACGGAATATCCGGCCTTGGTGACGCCGATGTACATGTTGACCGCCGCGGCGATGAGCCAGACGGGGATGAACCACCGCGCCGCCGCAGCCATGCCGCCGGCCGGTGCGGCCGCGAGGAACCGGCCCGCGACCAGGAACAGTCCCAGCAGCATGAGGCCGCCGGCGATCACCTTGATCGTGTGCGAGATGGGGCCGCTCTCAGATAGGGATGCCTACCAACATAGGAGCGCTAGTCGTCTTTGGTCAGCACCAACCGGACCGTGCCATCGGAATCGTCTTCACCGCTCAGCTGATTCTCGCTGGCGATGAATTGCATCTCTCGGACGAAAGTGTCGGCTTCCTGCTCGAAGGTGACCGCCCCACCTTCGAGGGTCCAGGTTCCAGCGAGGCTCTCATCCAGATCGCCTTCGCCCTCCTCGGCTTCTGGAATGAAGATCCGTCCGGTCATCGTGCCGTCCTCATCCAGATCAACTGTCACCTCGGCCCCCAACTCCAGCTGGTCAGTGGTGGTGCCTCCGACGGTCCTGGTGAAGGTGGTCGCCGTGTAGGAACCCGCCATATTTTCTACGGTCGGACTGAAGCCGTCGTCTCCGCAGGCCAGGAGCCCCAGGGACAGGATGACCGCGACTGCCAGACGAGCAGAAGCCAACATGTCTGCCTCCTGATGAGAGAGATCGCTACTCGGGATGCAGGGTCTCGCCCGCCGCGAGCATGCGGACGAACTCGGTGAGCCGGCGCTGCCGGGTCTCGGGCCGCTTGGCGTCGTGCAGCCGATAGAGGATCGCGTAGCGGTTCCGGCCGTCCAGCTTCTCGAAGAAACGCCGCGCCCGGGAATTGGCCTCCAGCTCGGCCAGCAGGTCGGCGGGGACCTCCATGGACCGGGGCGATGCGTAGGCAGCCTCCCACCGGCCGTCACGCTTCGCTGCCTCCATTTCCCTCACACCGGCCGGCGCCAGCCGGCCATCCGCTTGGAGCCGCTCGACCGCGGCGCAGTTGATCTTGGACCATTTGCTCCGCGCGCGGCGGGGGGTAAACCGCTGGATATAGCGGGCCGCGTCGAGGGTGCGGACCTGGCTGTCTATCCACCCGTAGCACAGCGCCAGCTCGAGCGCTTCGGGCCGCGAGACCGTCCGCACGCGGCTCTCCTTCTTGGCGATCTCGAGCCACACGCCGGAGGACTTCTCATGGTGCTTGGCCAGCCACGTCTTCCACGCGGCAGCCGTGGCGAAGCGCTTGACCGGAAGATCGTCCGGGGAGCTCATCGCTCAATACTATCGCGTCGCGAGCCGCTTCTCATAGCGCCACACTTCGAGCGGGAAGATCCCGCCGGTCGTCTCCAGCCGGCTGACGAAGGTCCCCGTCCGCCGCCAGCCCGACTTCTCGTAGAACCGAGCGGCCCGCTCGTTGCCGATCGCGCAGGCCAGCCAGGCGGTCTCGACCCCGGCCCGCGCCAGGCGGCTCTCCGCGTCGGCCGCCAGGGCGGCGGCGACGCCGGCCCCGCGGCCCTCGGCGGAGACGTAGAGCTGATACAGCTCGTCGTCCTTGACGATGCAGAAGCCGACCGGCCGGCCCGGCTCGCCCACCACCCGCACCTGGGACAGCGCGGTCTTGAGCCGGTCGCGAAAGCTTTCCAGAGTGCGCAGCCGGCCCAGCTCCGCGGGGACTATCGCTTCGTGCGCGTCGCGCCACCCCTGGTGCCAGATGGCCGCCAACCGATCGAGTTCAGTTTCGTCAGCCGATCTTACCTGCAAGGCAACCCTCCTCGAAGACATCCGGATGAAGATATAGTTGACGTGCTCAAGGGAAGCCCGGAGAGAGAGGAGGCAGGGATGAGCCTGAAGGGACGGGTTGCGCTGGTGGCCGGCGCGACGCGAGGAGCGGGACGCGGTATCGCCGTGGAGCTGGGCGCCGCGGGCGCCACCGTCTATGTCACCGGACGCAGCGTCCGGGGACAGCAGTCCGAGTACGCCCGCCCCGAAACCATCGAAGACACCGCGGAGCTGGTGTCCCGCGCCGGAGGCACCGGGATCGCCATCCAGGCCGACCACCTGATTCCCGAGCAGGTCCGCGGCGTGGTCGAACGGATCCGCGCGGAGCAGGGACGGCTCGACGTGCTGGTCAACGACATCTGGGGCGCCGAGACGCTGATGGAGTGGGACAAGCCGGTCTGGGAGCACGATCTCCAGAAGGGTCTGAGAATGCTGCGGCTGGCGATCGACACCCATCTCATCACCGCGCACCATGCCCTGCCCCTGCTGATCGAGCGCCCCGGCGGCCTGCTGGTCGAGGTCACGGACGGGACGGCCGACTACAACGCCACCCACTACCGGCTGTCGCCGTTCTACGATCTGGCGAAGTCGGCCGTCATCCGGATGGCGTGGGCCCACGCGAAAGACCTGGCCCCCCACGGGGCCACGTCGGTGGCGCTGACGCCGGGGTGGCTGCGGTCGGAGATCATGCTGGAGACGTTCGGCGTCCGGGAAGACAACTGGCGGGAGGCGACCGAGCGGATACCGCACTTCGTCATCTCGGAGACGCCGAGTTTCGTCGGGCGGGCGGTCGTCGCGCTCGCGGCGGACGCCGACCGCTCGCGCTGGAACGGACAGTCGCTGTCCAGCGGGGGACTGGCCCAGGTCTACGGCTTCACCGATCTGGACGGATCCCGCCCCGACGCCTGGCGCTACCTCATCGAGGTGCAGGAAACAGGGAAAGCGGCCGACGCCACCGGCTATCGCTGAAGCGTCAGGCCTCTGCCGCCGGATCCTGCCGGTAGTACGTCCGGAGCGCCTGGTACAGCGCGGGGCGCTCCTCCCGCAGGTCCGCCGGCCGCTCGAAGAACGCTTCGGTGGCCACCGCGAAAAATTCGGCGCGGTCGGTGGCGCCGTAGTGGTCCAGCACTCCCTGCCGGCCCGTTTCCGCCTCACCCACCAGGTGCTCGTATTGGGCCTCCAGCATCGCGGCCCAGGAGGCGAGCGCGGTCGCATCGGGAAGCCGCGGCGTCCCATCGAAGGTCCCGCCGCTCCCATCCAGCTGATGGGCGAACTCGTGCAGCACGACGTTGTGCCCGTCGGCCGGATCCCGCGCGCCGTCCTCCGCGCTGTCCCAGGCAAGAATGACCACGCCGTGCTTCCAAGACTCGCCGAGACGGGGATCCTCCGGGTACTCCGCGTCCGCCGACGGCGTCCAGCTGAAGCGGCGGGGCTGGTAGGTGCCGGGATAAACCAGGATCGTCCTGAGCTCGGGGTAAGGCTCGCCGGGCTGCTCCAGTACCAGGAGACAGGCGTGCGCCGCGATGATCACCTGCATGTCCTCCGTGAGCCGGAGGCCCGCGCACCCTTCCCAGCGGCAGCCCTCGATGAGGCGCTGCATCTTCAGCAGCAGGCGCTCCTGCTGGTCCGGGGTCAGCCGGCCGGCGAGCGGGACCCGCGACGCGACCAGCGGGCGCCAGAAGCGTGGCACCGGCGGATAGACGGTGGGACGGGACGGCGCGCCGACCAGCCAGGAGGCGAGCGCGGCGCGGCCCAGCGCGAGGGCACCCGCGAACATGCCGCTCGCCAACAGCATCACCACCAGCCGGATCACCGGGTCATCCCGCCCTGGCCGCGGTCACGATGCTCAGAGGTCCAGGACCGCGTCCAGTCCCCGATGGAGCCCGGTCAGCTCCGACACCTTCCGGATGGCGAGCAGGGCCCCATCGACGTACGGCCGGGCGCTGCTGCCCGAGTCGTGCCGGATGCTCAGCCGCTGGTCGGCCATCCCGAAGATGACCTCCGCGCTGATCACGTACCCCGGCAGCCGGATGGAGTGCACCTGGGACCCCGAAAGTGTCGCGCCGCGGGCCTCCCGTGCCCCCACCGTATCCGCGAGCGGAACCGTCGGTTCGGGTGACCGCACCCGCGACAGCCGGGCCGCGAGCTCGCGCACCGTGCCGCTGGGCGCATCGGCCTTGTCGTCGTGGGCGTAGTCGATGATCTCCCACTGCGGAATCAGCTTCGCGGCGGCCTCGGCGAACTTCTGGAGCAGCACGGCGGTCAGGGCGAAATTGCCGCAAGCCAGCACGGCCCGGCCGCTCGCGCGCGCCGCGGCGCCGATCTCGGCGAAATCGGCGTCGGTCAGACCCGAGGTTCCGACCACGACGTGGGCCCCGCGGCTCAGCGCGGCCAGGACGTTCGCCTTGGCGCTGTCGGGGCCGGTGTACTCCACGAAGACGTCGCAGCGCGTCGCGAGCGCTTCGGCCGCCGCGGGATGAATCCGCGCGGTGAGGCGAGCGTCGCCCAGGACCTCGCCGAGACTCCGTCCTGCGTGGGTCCGGCCCACCGCGGCGACCAGGCTGAGTTCGGAGGAGCCCGCCATGGCTCGCGCGAGCTCGGAACCGGCCCATCCGGTGGCCCCCGCCAGGCACACCCGGATCACGGCTGGACCCCGATCCGGAGATGCCGGGTCGCGATGTAGATCTCGCGGAGGAAGTTCACCAGCGCCATGCACAGCGCCAGCATCGCGCCGATGAAGATCAGGCTGATGAGCACCGTCACGTCGGTGGAGAGAAAGGCGCCCACGAACAGGGCGATGATGACGGTGCAGATGAGGAGCGCGCCGGTGGTGCAGAGGCTCACCGCCTGATTGATGAGCCTCGCCCGGCGGGAGAGCGCCTTCAGCTCGGCGTGCATGCCGGCCTGCCGCACCTCGGGAACGTGCGGCAGCCGCTCCTCCAGGACCCGAGCCCGGTCGATGATCCGGGCCAGCCGGTTGGTGAGCACCGACAGCAGGGCGCTGACGCCGGTCAACAGAAAGACCGGCGCCACCGCGAGCTGAATGACGTGGCCGATGGTGGCGACCTGCGAATCCGCTTGCATCGAGACCCTGGATGGTGGAAGTCGCGGCGGCGCCGCGTAGCTTTCCCGGGAAGATGCCCCGTCCCCAGCGGGCACGCCACTTTCCCCAAGGATTCGGATGCCTCGACGTCTCGGCCTTCTCGCTACGGTCGTTCTGGGCGCGTGCGGCCCCAGCGGGCCGGCGACCCCGCCCTCGCCTTCGTCCGCTTCGCTGCCCGACACCGCGGCGCTGGGACGCGAGGTCCCGCGCCTGCTGCGCGCCGGCGAGATCCCCGGCCTCGCGATGGCCGTCGTCCGGAACGGACGCGTGGTCTGGACCCGGGGCTACGGAACCTTGAACGACAGCGCGAAACAGCCGGTCACTCCCGAGACGGTGTTCGAAGCGGCGTCGCTCAGCAAGCCGGTCTTCGCCTACCTGGTCCTTCGGCTGGCCGATCGGGGAGAGTTCGATCTCGATCGGCCGCTGTCTCGCACGCTGAAGTATCCGCGGCTGGCGCACGACGAGCGGTACCACCGGATCACGGCACGCATGGTCCTCTCCCACGCAACCGGCCTCCCCAACTGGGGCGGCGAGCGACTGACGCTGCGGTTCGAGCCGGGCACCGAGTACAGCTACTCCGGCGAAGGGTTCGTCTACCTCCAGAAGACTCTGGAGCGGGTCACCGGCAAGACTCTCGATCAGCTCGCCCGGCAAGAGGTGTTCGGGCCCCTCGGCATGAGCCGCTCGGGCTACGTCTGGCAGGATCGCTTCTCGGGCAACGCGGCCTACGGAAGGAACTGGCTCTGGCACGTCGCGCCGGCCCATCGCTACGCCACCGGAAACGCCGCGGCCTCACTGCTCACGACCGCACCGGACTACGCCCGCTTCGTCGCAGCGGTGTTGACCGGCCGCGGCCTCTCACCGGAGATGTGGCGCACCTATCTGATGCCCGGGCGGGAGACGAGTCCCGGCATTCACATGGGACTCGGCATCAGGGTCGAGGAAGGCCCCGACGGCCGCATCTTCTATCACAGCGGCAACAACGGCCGCCGCTTCACCTGCTACATGACCGGCGACGTCGCGAAGGGGATCGGCCTGGTCTATTTCACCAACGCCTCGAACGGGACCAGCCTGGTCGATGCACTGTCGTCTCCCGTGCTGGGACACGATCGCCGCGCCCGCAACCGCGCCACGTTCGATCGCTACGACGACCCCCGCCTGCTGGCCTACCGCTCGATCCAGCACGAGGCCGTCGACAACGGGCCGGCCGCGGGGCTGGCACGCTTGCAGGCCGTGCAGGCCGATTCCACGACCCGCCTGTCCTACGACGAGACCCTCGAACTGGGCGCCTTCCTGACCGGACGGGGACTGCTCCAGCTCTCGACCGAGATCCTGGAGCGTGCCGTGGCCGCGGCCCCGGACTCGGCGGAGGGGTATCTCGCGCTCGGCAGAGCGCTCGAGTCGGCGGGGTCGATTCAGCCGGCGATCGAGTCTTACCGCCGGGCCCAGCTGCTGGAGGGCGGAGAGCGCGAAGCCGAAGAGCAGATCCGCTGGGCGGAGGAGCGGCTGGCTGCGAAGTCCCACTCCGTGAGCCTGTCCGAGGAAGCCCTGCGGCGATACGAAGGGCACTACTTGGAAGGCCGGACCGTGAGATTCCGCGAGGGCCGGCTCTATTACGAGAGCAGCGCCCGGCCGACCTCGCCCCTGGCTCCCATGGGCGAGGACCTGTTCGAGGTGGAGGCGGATCCCTTCGTGCGTGTGAGATTCGTGGTGGAAGGCGAGACCGGGCCATCGGGCAGGCTCGTGGAGATCTACAGCGACGGAAGCACCGAGGAGCTGAAGCGATTGTCACCCTGAGCGCAGCGAAGGGGACCATGGCAGCCACGGTCCCCTTCACTCCGTTCAGGGTGACAAATCTCTCGCCTCGGACCGCTGGGCCAGCACCCGTTCGGTGAAGTCCAGCCGCTCCTGTGCCTCGCTCAGCTCCCGGCGCACATCGCCCATCTCGACTTCGAGCACCTCCAGTCGCTCGAGCCGGTCACCCCCCTCGGGGGCGGAGGCGGGCCGCATGCGCTGGGCCCACAGCCCGAAGGCCAGGGCGAGCGCGGCGTGAATCGCGGTGTGCCACTGTTCCCCAGGTCCGGTGACGAAACCGACGGCGATGAGGTTGACGGCGCTCAACCCGATCGCGATCGGCCTCCAGACTGCAGGCTTGAAGGTCATGGCGGAATCCTCCTCCTGATCCCTAACGCCCGTGCAGGAACCGGCCGTCCTGATGGTAGGTGAAAATCTGATGGACGCGCTGCCGGACCTTCCGTCCTTCCTTGCGCGCGGCCTGGTATCGCGCTTTCCGCAGCTCCTTCACCACCGCATCGGTCCAGGCCGGATTGTCCTCTTCCACCAGCACGATGCTGCAGCGGTTTATCGCGCCTGAGGACTCGACGATGAAGCGCAGGACGGACCGCCCGGTGAGCACTTCGCGGGTGCGGAACGGCATCTCGTCGATGTCGAGGCGAGCGGCCTCGACCTGCTGATCGACCGCGTCGAAGTCATAGACCGAGTCGGCGGAAGCCGACCGGGTCGTGTCGCAACCGGTCTGGCTCGGGCCGAGCTGTCGCGCGGCGGCACCCGCGTCCTGGGCCGCGAGCGCGGGAGCGAGGCTGACCAGCAGGGCCGCGAGCGGCCCCGCCGGAGATCTACTCATTCGTCGGTTCCACGACCACCGCCGTGCCATAGCACAGCACTTCGGTCACTCCGGACATGATCTCGGTGGCGTCGTAGCGGATTCCGACGATCGCGTTGGCTCCGCGCCGCTGGGCGTGGGCGAGCAGAATGTCGAAGGCGTCGGCTCGGGCCTTCTCGCAGAGCGTGGTAAGAATGTGGATGTGACCGCCGATCAGCGTCTCGAACTTGGCGCCGATGGTGCCGAAGATCGACCGGGACCGCACCGTCACCCCGCGAACCACACCCAGCGACTCGACGATGCGATACCCGTCCAGGGTGAACGCGGTGGTGGTCAGCTCCTCGTCCATGTCCGCTCCGAAGTGGTCGGGGAATCCGCTCGAGCCTACGAGGACGTACAGGGATTGGTTTCAGACTGGAACAACACCCGGACTAGTCACCACCGCCCCGAGCCGACGTACGCAGCAGCCGCCAGGCCCAGACGCTGAGCGCCGCCGCAGCGATCGTGACGCCGACGAAGAACGGGTCGCCTGCCAGGTGCATCCCTTCAACGGCCCCGCGCCAGATGTGCGCCGCCGCCAGCAGTCCGAATACGATGCCGGTCATGATCACGTACGCTCTCACCGTCGTGCCTCCGATCTTCACCGTTGTCCGCGGCCAGATCCACCAGCAGCAGCGAGTGGTCCGACAGGCCGCGGCGCCGGACCCGGTGATCGTAGCGGCAGCTCACCACTCGGTCGGCCAGGGCCGGCGACGCGAAGGCGTGGTCGATTCGAAATCCTCGTCGCCTCCGCCCGCCGCCCGGATTGCTGTACCACGTGTGCTCCCGCCTGACGCCGTGCTCCCGCCGCCACAGGTCCACCAAGCCGATCGCGCCCAAGCGGGCGAAAGCGCGACCTGCCTTGAAACTGTAGTCCCTCGCATCGATGCGGGAGGCGCCGGCGTTGAAGTCGCCCAGCATCAGGAATGAGCCCGCCGGCCGCCGGGCCAGCCAGTCGGCCGCCGCATCCCAGTACGCCGGCACCGACGGTCCCTCCGCTGGTCCATAGACCGCGGCGATCCGGGTCCCCGACTCCTCGTGCTCGACCTCGAGCCAGCCTCGCGGATAGATCCTGGCTTGCGGCGGAGGCGGCCCGGCGACGCGGCGGAGTGGAAGACGGGAGAGGAGACACATGCCGCGCTCCCCCGGTCTCCTCGGCGCGCTGAAGCCGTGGCCGTAGCCGGCTCGGCCGAGCACCTGGCAGAGATCGCCCGCACGGCTGGCCACCGTCTCCTGGAGCACGATGACGTCGGCGTTGTAGCGCCGGAGCAGCCGGATGATGGTGCCGCAGCGCGCTCCGCCGCCGGCGAGAATGTTCCAGGAAAGCAGGCGGATCATACCCGTCCGTTGGCTCCGCGCAGCTGGCGGGGTGACTTCCCCAGCACCCGGACGAACGCGCGCCGCATCCCATCGACGCTCCCGAAGCCGGCCGTCCTGGCGACGTGCTGGAGGCCGTTGCTGGAGGACTGGAGCAGGCGTCGTGCGGCTTCGACCCGAAGGTGCAGGACGTACCGGGCCGGCGTCGTCCCCACATCGGCCGTGAACACCCGGCCGAAGTGGCGAACGCTCATCGACACCCGGTCGGCGAGCGCCGCGGTGGAGAGGTCACGCCGGCCGAGGTTGTCGGCGATCCACACCTGGAGCTCCTGGATCGGTTGCATCTCGCTCGCCTGGGCGGCGAGGGTCACGCTGAGCTGGGTCTGGCCCGCGGGCCGCCTGAGGAACAGCACCAGCTCGCGGGCCGCCTCGACCGCGACCCCGCTGCCGCAGTCCTCGGCCACCCATGCCAGGGCGAGGTCGATCCCCGCCGAGAAGCCGCTCGAGGTGTAGACGTTGCCGGCCTGCACCCAGATCGGATTGGGATCCACCGACAGCGAGGGATATCGACGGGCCAGCTCGTGAGCATACTTCCAATGCACCGTGGTCCGCTGGTCCGTCAGCACTCCGGCGTGGGCGAGGATGAACGCCGAGATGCAGACCGCCCCCACCCGGCGGCACGACGGCACCGTGCGCCGGAGCCAGCTCTCCAGCTCGGCGTCGCGCCGGTTCCGCGCCTTCACGCCGCTGACCAGCAGCAGCGAGTCGATCTCCGCCCGGTAGTCCCGGTAGTGGCACTCCGCCAGGATCGCGAGACCGCTCTCCCCGCCGAGCACCACGTCGCGGGTCGCCGAGACGACGGAGATCTGGTACCCGACGGTCCGGCGGCTCAGGCGGGTCGCCGTGCTCAGCACCTGCACCGGGCCCACGAGGTCCAGCTCCTCGAAGGGAGGAATCACCAGCACGACGACCCGGCGTGGCTTGGGCATGCCGGGAATATGCGGCCCCACATCGACTCCTCTCAACACGTTGGCCGAAACCGGCGGATTGTCGTCCGCTTCCGCCGCCGGCGGGCGCGCATATTCGGACCATGCGCCCCTGGCTCGTCGTCGTCTGCGCGCTGTTCCCCGCCCTGCTGCCGGCTCAGACCGGGCGAGGTCCGTACGCGCGGATCGCCATCCTGCGACCGCACGATGGGAAGAGCGTGGAGTTCGAGGCGGGATACGTCCGCCACCTGGAGTGGCACAAGGAGGTCCGCGATCCCTGGGCCTGGTACGGCTGGAGCATCTGGGCCGGCGAGCGGTACCGCTGGTTCGTCTATGCCACGTTCGGTCACTCGGCGACCAGTCTCGACAGCGCGGTGTCGCCGGCGGCGGATGAGCTGGACAACCTGCGCAACGTCGCGCCGCATGTCGAATGGGTGGAAAACGGACTCTACGAATTTCTGCCCGAGCTCTCCCGCGGTGGCGCCGAGCCGGAGCCGTCGGCGCGGCTGGAGTTCACGTCGGTGGAGCTTCGCCCCGGGACGAGCCGGGCGTTCGAAGCGGCGCTTGCCGCGAGCCGTCCGGCGCTGCAGGACGAGGCTCTCTGGTACCGGATGGTGGTGGGTGGAGCGGGCCCCCGCTACGTCCGCCTGCGTCCTCAGCCCGGACTGTGGGCGGTCCTGTCGCGGGCGGACGGGCAGGAGCTCCCCGACAAGGCGAGGAGCCAGGTGGCGCGTTTGACCGTGGAGGTGTGGACGCTCCGTCCGGCGATGAGCATGGGCCTGCCGCCGCCGACGCCGCATTGACCAGAACCGCCGACGGCGATCCGCGCGCGCGATCTCATTTCAGACGCAGGGTGTTGAGCCATGCCCCGCGCAGCCGCTCCAGCGGCACCTCCGCGGCGGTCTCGAGGTCGGCGCGCCATTCGCCGCCGGGAATCCGCGGGAACAGGGCAATCACGGCCGGCAGGCCGGCCTTCTCGACCACATACGCGGTGAACGCCTGGCTGCAGGCGTAGAACACCGGCGCTACCTCGGCGCGCTCCTCGGTGAACAGCGCTTCGAGCCTGCCGGTGCCGCCGACTTTCTCCAGGATCTCCGCCCAGCGGCTGCTGCCGCCCAGCCTGGCCGCACAGGTGCTGTCCGCCTTGGCCAGCCCACCGATCTTGAAGACATCACCTTCGGGAAAGCCGGTCGCGCCCGCGATCGACTGGGCGAGGTATTCGGGCAGGCCTTCGCTCAGCCAGTAGGGAAACTCGGCCGCGGCGCGCTCGACCGCGACGCTGTCGGGATATTCCCAAGGGAGGAACGGCGGCGGGGGAGCGAGCAGCTCGTGGCCGGCCTCGTGCAGGAACGGCGCGGTTCGATCGCGGGCGCGGCTGAGCGAGATGAAGACTCCCCCTCCGCCGTCGGCGTGCGACACGAATCGGCCGGGGCTGAGATAGTACCGAATGGGGCGGGAACCGAGCCGCTGCCACGGGTAGGGGCCGCCGATGAGCCGCTTCAGGCCGTCCACCCCGGTCGCGAGCGTGTCGGTGAGCGCCTCGAGCCACTCCTCGTCCACCGAGTCGCGTGGGGCCGACACGATCACCGGGCCCTTCGTGTACTCCCGGCCCTGGGCCCGGAGAACGGCGACTCTGGACGAATCTTCCGCGGACCAGTCGATCGGCGCTGGCGCCGGCGCCTTCGCTGGAGCCTGTGCCGGCGCAGGCGCCTGCGCGTGGGGAGCCGCGGCGGGGTACAGAATGAGGAACGGGAGAATCCAGGCGCCGTGCATGGCCAACTCGGTGAGCTGCGCGAGGACGGCTCAGATCGTGGTCGTCACAAGTCTACCCCGCCCGCCGTCGTGCCGCTTGATCGAGCAGCTCCCCGAACGCGCGGGCCAGGTCGGGGAGCTGGTGGTTCGCGTTGAGACCGCTCGGGTTGGGCAGCACCCAGACGGCCGTGTCGCCGAGCGGCGCCGGCTGGCGGCCGATCGCGGCCTTGGGCTGGCCGAAGGCCATCCGGTACGCGCCGATCCCCAACACCGCCAGCGCTGCCGGCCGGTACCGCGCGACCTTCCGCTCCAGCCGCTTCCTTCCGGCCCGCAGCTCATCCGGTTCGAGCTCCGCCGCGGTCGCGGTCGCCCGCTGGACCAGGTTCGTGATGCCGAGCCCATAGTCCAACAGGCAACGCTCCTCCCAGGGAGACACCAACCGGTCGGTGAACCCCGAGGCGTAGAGCGCGGGCCAGAACCGGTTGCCCGGCCTGGCGAAGTGATGGCGGGTCGCGCCTGAGTACAGCCCGGGATTGATGCCGCAGAAGAGCACCCGGAGGCCGGGCGCGATGAGATCGGGGACGGTCTTTCCGGCCGCGGCGGCAATCTCGGCTCTGGTTGGTTTTGGGTGGGTCAAGGATTGTCGTTCCGGATCTCCGCCGCTCAGCCGAGCGACTCGTCAACCCATAGGGCGCGCCACTGGTCGCGCCACTCGGGAGGTTCCCATCCCTGCGTGATGTAGATCGTCTCCCGCGCCACCTTGTCACCCCGGAACTCGAGAATGCTGCAGGTGAAGTTCCAGGGGCCGCCGTCATATCGGATCGAGTTCTCCGCGATCCAGAGCGACCCTTCGCCCCGCAGCCGCCTGATCCTGAACTCGACCGTCGCCGGATAGATGGATCGCCAGGCCTTGAAGTTCTCCACGCCTTCGAAGCGCTCCTGCGACTGCGGAACTCCAGGACGGCGTCGTGGTGGTAGATCTCGTGCGTGATGTCCTGGTCCGTGCCGGCGTATTCCCAGTGGCGCCGCAGCGCGGCCAGCAGTGTCACTCGGTCCATACGCGCTCCATATGACCAACCCTGCTCAGCTCAGGGCATGCAGTCGAAGAGGATCGGCACCTCGTTGCGGAAGCCGAGGTCCTGGCTTCCCTGTCCCACGTCGAACCCCAGGCTCGCCTCCCGCCATCCCTCGTCGCGACTGTAGAGCCGGAGGATCCTGTACTCCAGCCTCTGGCCGCTCAAGGTTCGAGACAGAGGCTCTGCTACTTCCAACCGAAGATCGAGCCAGCCGGCCTCCGAGTTCGTTGCACGTAGCTCCGCGGTCGTGCCGGCCTGGTTGTGCACCTTGACCAGGCAAGCCCGCCAGACGCCGCGTCCAAGCTCAGGTGCCGCCGGCCCTGGTGCCGCTTTGACCCGCATCTCCGGATTGATGTCCACTCCCACGAGGCAGAGCCGGTCGAGCACGCGCTGGATCGTCTCGACGCCGGCGGGAGATTTCCGAGCCAGGACAAAGGCCGTTTCGAGGTCACCCCGATCCTCCGGCTCGACGGCGGCCATTACCCTCCGGACCATGGGAATCACCTGCTCCGGATTCAAGTCGGGTATCAGCGCCAGGCCGGGCCCTTCGAGCCTCTTGATGGAGGGCGTGGCCCAGGAGCCGGGGAGCACCAGCCCACCCACCACCGCTCCCGCGCTGTGAAGAAACCGGCGGCGATCGCTGGAGGACATCAGCCGGTCTCGCACTCGGCCAGGAGCCGCCAGTAGGTCCGGCGCGCGTGCTCGTAGTCGGCTTTCGCCTGGTCCTGCTCGGCGGCGGCGATGAACTGCTGCTTCTGGCTCCAGCATTGATCCACGCCCTTGAGACACCACTCCGCGCTCCGCCGCGAGGTCCGGACCGGCCGGCCGCCCACCAGCACCCAGACGGGGTTGGTATGTGACGACGGCAGGATCCGCAGCGCTAGCCAGCTGCTCCGTTCGACCGGCGCCTCGAACGTGAGATCCCGCAGCGTGCCGTCGGCCGTGAGCGTCTGCTTCGCGACCGAATAGCCGTTGACGATCAGCTCGACCGCCACGTCGCGGGTCCCGCCGATCCGCGCGCGCTCGACGTCCCAGAAGAAGTCGGGACGAAGCTCGGAGCGCGGAGCGGGTTGCACCGGCAGGAGCGCGGCCGCCTTCGCCTTCACTCGCACCGAGCCGGGCGCGCCCAGCCGTAGCTCGCTCCCCCGTTCCCCCACGGCGACGTCGTTCACCCGAAGATCCATCAAGTGACTCCTGCCGTCGCTCACGTATGCGCGTCCCTGCCGGAGGCCCTCGCACCAGGCGCCGTACTCCAGCTTGCCGTCGAGCTTGACATAGGAGCGGCCCATGCCGACCCGGTCGCCCGAGACGCAGGGGAAGTCGGTCTCCCCGGCGATGCGGGTTCGGAACCCGACGTTGAGCGTGTGATACCAGATGTTGAGCTCGGCGGCGAAGGGGGTATCCACGGTGGAGAGAAAATCCACTGCCGGGACGCGCGAGCCGCCGGGGCCGGGCACCTCGTGGGTCACATCCACGATGTATTCGTTGGCGCCGATGCCGTCATACGGCGGGACGATGTAGTTGGGAAGCTCGGTCGAGTCCACCATGAGCCCCCACCCCGAGTGCGCCGGCCCGCACACCGCGCCCTGCCGCTTGGCCCATCGCAGGGTGTTGAGACCCAGCGTCGGCCAGTGGTGGTAGGACTCTCCTCCGGGTGGGATCTGCTCCTTCAGCCGCAGCAGCACCAGGTGCCCGGAGCGATCCGAGCCGAAGCCGGAGACCTCGACGTCGTAGTGCAGCAGGTGCGAAGGCCGGGACACTCGGTGGTCGTTTCCGGTGAAGAACTGCTTCTGATAGTCGAAGCCCGGACCCCAGGTGAGGTTCGCGCCGACCTTGAGATCCTCTCCCAGCGTGTGGCGGATCATGTCTTCGGGCCGCACACCCTCGGTCGGTTTCATGTAGTGGGCGCATCCCGCCGCATGAATGTGATGGTCGCCGGACCACCAGCCAAGCTTGGCCGGGTCGATCCAGCGCTCGATCCTGAAGGTCGCCTCCTGCGCGCCCGAAGGCGCGTTCGCGACGGTGAGGGATTGGGTGCGGGTGTGGGACTCGGGACCGCGCCAGTACTCCACGGTGTACTCGCCGTCCGCCAGGGCGAGCTGATCGCCGTCGCCCCGATAGACCTGGGGGTGGAACGCGAAGTCGGGAGCGAGGCGCTTGGCCTGCGAGGGACAGACCCGGCCCAGCGCATCGCGGATGACGAAGGCCGCCACGGCCGGCTTGCCGGATTCATCCTGCACCCGCCAACGCACCAATCGAGCCGGACGGCAGTCGAACAGGACCGGCACCTCGTTGCTCCGGGTGTCGTACCCCGACGAGCCCTCCGGCCACACCAGCTCGAACGCCAGGCGCGCACTGCGCCGGCCCGCGTCTCGACTGTAGAGCTGGAGGACGCGGTACTCCAGCGTCAGACCGCTCAGCCGCTCGGTGAGCGGCTGGCGGTCGAACATCATCAGATCGAGCCATCGCGGCGCCAGATCGTCGGGTGGCGCGCCGGCCATCGGCAGCGCCTGCGGGCTGCTTCCGCCGAGCGCGACGTCGAGACGGGCCGCGTTGTGCACCTTCACCAGGAACTGGCGCCAGCCCTGCTCCACCAGTTCGGCGGCCGCGGGCCCCGGCACCACCCGCAGCGGGGCGCTGGGAGGGATGGTGACGCCGAAGAGACAGCGGCGGTCGAGCACCCGCTGGATCGCGATCACCCCGTCCCGGAAGTCGGCGCTTCTGCCTGCTGCCTCCAGGGCCTGCTTGTCGGCGGCGAGGAGAGGGGAGCCGAGGTAGTCGGTGGCGGCGACGAGTCGGCGGACCTGGGCGGCGAGGGGCTGGAGATCGACGTGCAGCACCAGTGGCAGCTCCGGTCCTGACGACCGGCCGAGGAGTGGAGAGGGGAGCGACCGAGATGCCAACGCGCCGGCGGCGAGCCCGGACTGCTTGAGGAAGCTTCGGCGATCGGGCAGGTTGCTCACTGCCGCCGCGAGATCATCGCCAGGGCGATCCCGAGCGCGACGCCGATACCCCGATAGCGACGTTGCCGTAGCCCACACCGATACCGGCGCCGATGGCGATCCAGTAGGCACCGTTGCCCCGGGCGTTGTCAGCCATGTCTTCTCCGGGTCAGGCCGGCTTGCCGTTCACCCGCCCGTCCGAGCGGGGCGCGGCACGATCTGGACGCAGTGTTCGTTCAGCAGGCGCCACTCCGCGCCGGTCTGCTGCCACACCAGCCCGCACCGCTGGTCGTCGGTGAAGGCGTTGCCCTTGTAGCTGCCCTCCCCTTCCCAGCGGCTGCTCACCACCGCCACCGACCCGCTCTGCACGACCTCGATTTCCGACCGTCTGGCGCGGCGCAGCTTGTACTCCGGGCTGCCCACCAGCTCCAGCGTGTTCGCCAGCTGCCAGACCGCGCCCCGCGAGGTGAAGTACCGGTACTGGGGCGACATCAGCCGCTTGAGCGAGGCCACGTCCTGGCGATTCCACGCGCTGTCGTAGCGGGCGACCAGGGCCGCGATCGAATCCGCGGCCGACGAGCTGTTCTGTCCCGCGGCGGCTCGTGGTCCGGCCAGCGCGAGGATAAGCAGCGCGAGGATGCAGCGCGCTTCGAGCATACTGGAACTCCGCTTCGACGCGCTCGCGCGCCGCCATGGTCTAGGGAAAACGAGTGCCCGGGCCGGGATTCGAACCCGGACGGGGTTGCCCCCAAGGGATTTTAAGTCCATTGCGTCTACCAGTTTCGCCACCCGGGCGGGTGGAACTCCCTCAATATACCCGCCGCCCGCCTATCGCTCCGTCAACGTCTCCCGCCGCACCGGAGACGCCGCCCGCGTGCTCCAGGCGGCCGGCTCGCGGCCGTACCGCTCCCGGAACCCGCGGACCACCTCCGCCACGATGCGCGCGCTCCGCTCCTCCGGCGCCAGCACCACGACCGACCCGCCCCAGCCGGCTCCGGTGAGCCGGGCCCCGTGCGCGCCCTGGTCCATCGCGAGCTCCACGATCGCGTCCGCCTCCGGCACCGTGGACTTGTAGTCGTTGCGCAGTGACTCGTGCCCTTCCACCAGCAGCCAGCCCACCTGCTTGAGGTCGCCCCGCGCCAGCGCGTCGGCCGCCATCCTGGTGCGGAACGTCTCCGTCACCACGTGCCGCGCCCGGGCGGCCAGGTCGGGCGCCAGCCTCGCGGTGACGGTCGGGAGATCGTCGGTGCTGAGGTCGGCCAGGTGCGCGATCCCGGGCCAGATCGTCCGGCAGGCCGCCAAAGCTTCCTCGCACTCCAGCCGCCGCTGGTTCAGCTCGCCGCCGGTGAGCCGGTGCTGCACCCCGGTCTCCACCACCCAGAGCCGGCCGGGAAACGGCACCCGTTGCATCGTGCCGCCCGCCGTCTCGAACAGGAGCGCGCTGCCGGCCGCGCCGTGCGCGGCGATGGTCTGGTCCATCCGCCCGCAGCGCACGCCCACCTGGTCGTGCTCCGCCCGGTAGGCGACATCGACCAACTGCGCGGGCGTGAGCCGTCGCCCGGCCAGGAGACTGAGCGCCTTCGCCGCGGCGACAGTGAGCGCCGCCGACGACGAGAGCCCGGCGCCGAGGGGCAGCGTGCTGGCGACCGCGATCCGGGCCCCCGCCGGCGCCGCGCGGAGGGCGCGGAGCTCGCGGACCACGCCGGCCAGATAGTCGGTCCACTCGCCGCGCATGGGGTCCTCGATCTCCATCCCGCGCACCGTCCGATCGACCGCGGAGACGCAGTACCACCCGTCTTCCCGCGCGGCCGCGACGGCGGTCCGCCGCTCCACCGCGACCGGGAGGACCGGCCCCCCGTTGTAGTCGGTGTGCTCGCCGATCAGATTCACCCGTCCCGGCGCCGAGGCGGCGACCGCCGGACGGCTGGAAAACGCGGACTCGAACAGCGAACTTGCCAGTCTCACGGGCGACAATCGCGTCACTGGGGTCGGCATCTCTCTGGAGGGACTGTGGGGTATGGCGCGCGGTGGCTGGGAGTCCTCATCTGCCTGGTCGCGCCCTCGGCGGCGCGAGCCCAGCTTGCGCCCGTCGGGGTGCCGCCCGGCGTCCTCCGCTTCGAGCTGGACGGCGGGTTCGACTCCTGGGACAAGCGCTTCCTCGACGGCACCAAGCAGAGCCTGGCGGCGGATTTCGCCAGCTCCGCGCTGGGGAGCACCCTCTTCCCCGGCCTGGCGAGCTCCGAGCTGATCCTCCAGCGGGTCACCGGGCTGCCCGAGTTCCGGCTCAATCTAGGCACCCTCACCGGCGACGCGCAGGCCGACGTCGCCACCGCCACCCTGGGCCTGGCCCTCGGCCTCAACCGGTTCATGACGGTGTTCGGCCGGCTGCCGGTCTCCCGCGCCCGCTCCCAGACCGACATCGACCTGAGCTCCACCGGCGCGAACGCCGGGATCAACCCCGGCGCGCCGGAGCAGGAAGCGTTCTTCACCGAGTTCGATGGCGCGCTGGCCGCGCTGGAGGCCCGGATCGCCGCCGGCGACTACGACGCCAATCCGACCCAGCGGGCGCTGGCCGACGCCACCCTGGCCGACGGCAGCGCGCTGTTCGACGATCTCTTCACCCTGCTGGTCGATCCCGCCACCGCCTCCACCTTCGTCCCCACTGAATCCAGCGACGCCGGCATCGCACTCGACTCCCGGATCGCCGCGCTCCAGAGCACGCTCGCGGCCGGACTCGGCGTGCCGGGCTTCGCGGCCACGCCCGCGCTCGCCGCCGGCCCGGCCTCCGACGCCGACCTAGAGGGATACGTGGGTGACCCGCTGGGCCCGATCGGCGTCGAGGTGGGAGAGTCCGAAGTGCGGTACCGGGGCGATGCGGAGGTCGGTCTCGCCTTTACGCTCGCGGACCGGTGGGACCAGGGCGATCGGCGGGGCGGATTCCGGGCCGCGGCGGAAGGCCTGGTGCGGCTCCCCACCGGCGTCCGTCCCCGGCTGGACCGGGCCCTGGCGATCGGGACGGGCGACAAGCAGACCGACCTCGAGGTCCGCGGCGTGGTGGATCTCGGCTCCGGCAACATCGGCGTGCGGCTGGAGGGGGGCTACAACCGGCAGCTCGAGGGCAGCGCCGACGTCCTGGTCGCGCCCCGCACCCAGCCGTTCGCGCCCCGGACGCTCCGGCACAACGTCAGGCTCGATCCCGGCGATGTGGTCACTCTCGCCGTCCGGCCCTTCTTCCGGCTGGCCCGGAGCCTGGCGCTGATCGGCTCCGTCGAGCTGTGGTCCAAGGGGGAGGACGCCGCCGACTACGGCTTCAACGTCGGTGGGCTGCCCGACCTCGGCGTCGTCACTGCGGGGACCGATGCCAGCGCCACGGTCGCCTCCATCGGGCTCACCTACTCCAATCCGGGCTCCCTCCGGCCCGGCGGGACCGGCCTGCCGGTGGACGCCGGCTGGACCTACGAACGGGTGGTCTCGGCCTCCGGCGGGGTGGTGCCCGACGTCCACCGGGTGCGGGCGCGGCTCCGGCTCTACTTCGGCATTTGGTAATCCTCGCGCGGGGAGGGTTGTTCCCCAACCGCTGTTCCTGCGTAATATTCGGGGGATGATGTCGAACCAGCGGGCCGGCCGATGAGGGGTGCGGGCGGTACGCCAGGCGGACTGGGCGGGTTTTTCGCCGGTCTCGCCATGGTGGTGGCCGGCGGCTACCTGTTGCTCACCCGGGTCACCGTGAGCTCCGGCCTGTGGCACCTCTGGGGCTACAACGCGTTCGGTCTCTCGCTGGTCCCCCTCCTCATCGGCATTGGGCTCCTCTTCTACAACGGCCGCTCGCTCGCCGGGTGGGCCCTGACCGCTGGCGGAGCGCTGATCATCCTGGTCGGCATCATCGCTAACCTGCAGATCTATTTCCGGGCCACCTCACTGTTCGATACCCTCGTGATCCTGATCCTCCTGGCGGGCGGCATCGGCCTGGTCGCGCGCTCGCTCCGGCCCCAGGGTCCAGCGGCGGCGGGATCCTGGTCCGCGGCAGAGTGAGAGTCGCCATGAACCTGCGCGGCCCCGCGGAGCACACGGCCGAAGACGCCACGCCGGGCGAGCTGCGCCGCTCGGTGCTGATCCTCCTGCTCATGCTCGCGGCGCTGGCCCTGCTGGTGGCGCCGCTGATCAAGGAGCTGCCGCTCGTCGGGCAGACCTTCCGCACCGCGATCTTCGCCTGGCTGCTGGTGGGGCTCGCGCTCTACTGGATGTATGCGGGGATGGGATACCGGCCGCTGCTGATGGTGCAGCTCCTGCTCTTTTCCGCGGCGGCGGCGCTGATCAGCGTGAAGGTCCTGCTCACGGCGGTGACGATCGACAGCCTGACGGTCCTGCGGTGGATGGCCCGCTATCTCATCATGGCCGGCGCGGTGTGCGCCGGCGCCAACCTCACCGGGATGCTCTTGGCGCTGACCTGGCGCCAGCGACCCACTCCTCCCTAGGCCCGCCCGCGGGTGGCGCGCTGTTCCTTGCGGAGCAGCGCCTGAGCGTGGCGTCGCGCCGCTTCTCCTTCGCCGTCCCCCAGCATCCGGGCGATCTCGCCCACCCGGTCCTCCCCGTGAATCACCTGCACGTCGCTGGTGGCGATGCCACTCCGCGCCTGCTTCGACACCACCAGGTGCCGGTCGGCCCGAGCCGCGATCTGCGGGAGGTGGGTGATGACCAGCACCTGGTGCCGTTCCGCCACTTCGGCCAGGGCGGCGCCCACCTGCGCGCCGACCTCGCCCCCGATGCCCTGGTCGACCTCGTCGAACACCAGCGTGGCGATCGCGTCGTGCCGGGCCAGCACCACCTTGAGCGCCAGCATCAGCCGGGATAGCTCCCCGCCTGAGGCCGCCCGGGCGATGGGCTTGGCATCGAGCCCCACGTTGATCCGCGCCGTGAGCTGAACGCTCTCCCGCCCATGCGCCGCCGGCTCGTCGAGCGGCGCCAGCTCGACACCCAGCTTGCCGCCCGGCATGCCCAGCTGCGGCAGCAGCCGGTTGACCCCGCGGGCCAACCGCTCCGCCGAGTCCCGGCGCCGCTCCGACAGCGCGGCGGCCGCGGTCTCGAGCCCCGCCTCGGCCGCGGCCCGGCGGGCCGCGAGCGCGCGGAGATCCACATCGGCGGTGTCCAGCAGGTCCAGCTCCGCCGCCGATTCCTCGCGGGTCCGGAGCACTGCGTCGAGGCCGGCGCCGTGCTTCTGGGTGAGCCGGAAGAGCTGGTCCCGGCGGCGCTCGACTTCAGCGAGCCGCTCGGGATCCTCCTGCACCTCGTCCGCATACGTCGCCGCGAGGCGGGCCAGCTCGGCGAGATTGGCGTATGCCGTGTCGAGCATCTCCCGCCAGCCGGCGACCGTCGGATCCACTTTCTCCAGCGCCGCGAGCGCCCGATCGGCGACGCCGGCCGCGCCGAGCGCGTTGCCCTCGTCCCCCTCCAGCGCGTCGGCGATTCGCTTGGCGTGCTCCGCCAGCGCGCCCGCCTGGCTCAATCGCCGGGCCTCGAGCTGGAGCGCCTCGTCCTCGCCGGGCTTGAGCCGAGCCGCATCGATCTCGTTCACCACGTGCCGCAGGTAGTCGGCCCGGCGGCGGACCTCATCGCGCTTCGCCGCCAGCGACGTCTCCTCGGCGCGGAGCCGTTGCGCCATCGCGTGGGCGCCGGCGACCGCGGCACGCTCCGCCTCGGCGTGGGCGAAGGCATCGAGGATGTCGCGCTGGGCGTCGGGGCGAAGGAGAGACTGGGTCTCGTGCTGGCCGTGGAGATCCACCAACAGCGCGCCCAGCTCGCCGAGGACCGCCGCGGTGGTCGGGCTGCCGTTCACCCAGGCGCGGGAGCGGCCTTCGGCGGAGACCTCGCGGCGGACGATCAGGCGGCCGTCGTCGAGGTCCAGGCCAAGCGCCTCGATCCGACCGCGGGCGGTGGCATCGACGGCCTCGAAGGCCCCCTCGACGATGGTCTTGGCGGCACCGGGGCGGACGCTGCCGCTGGTGGCGCGCTCGCCGAGCAGCAGGGCGAGGGCATCGACCAGCATCGACTTGCCCGCGCCGGTCTCGCCGGTGAGGACGTTGAGGCCGGGGCCGAGCTGGAGCGTGACGTCGGCGATGGTGGCAAGATCGCGGACTCGGAGCTCGGTGATCACGGGATCCGCTCCCGATCCGACAGATCCCCCCAGTGCAGCTTCTGCCGCATCCGGCTGAAGAACCCGTCTCCGCCCAGCCGCACGAGGCACACCCGGTGGTCCGCCCGGCGCACGTCCACGCTCTCGTCGGGCGCCAGCGTCGTCCCCGTCTGGCCATCGAACGACACCAGCAGATCGTCGGCCCATCCCGACATCGGCTCGATCACGATGCTGTAGGTCGCGGGCACGACCAGTGGCCGGACGCCCAGAGTGTGCGCCGCGATCGGGGTGACCACCATCGCCTCGACCCCGGGCACCACAATCGGCCCGCCGGCGCTGAGCGAGTACGCCGTCGATCCGGTCGGGGTCGCCACGATGATGCCGTCGGCGCTGTAGGGCCCGACGTTCTCACCGTTGATATAGACGTTGACCCGCACCACGCGGGCGACGCCGCCCTTGTGCACCGCGACGTCGTTCACCGCCATCTGCACTGAGCGCTGGGCGCCCGCGCCGTCCCGGATAGCGGCGTTGAGCGCCTGCCGGCGCTCGATCACGTAGCGGCCGGCCACGAGGCTGTCGAGCGCCTCGTCGAGGTCGTCGCGGGTCGCGGTGGTGAGGAAGCCGAGCCGGCCGAAGTTGACGCCGAGGATGGGGGTCTCGCGGCCGCCGAGCAGGCGGGCGCCGCGGAGGAGCGTCCCGTCGCCGCCGAAGGTGATCAACGCGTCGAGCTCGACGTTGGCGAGCGACACCAGCTCGCCCGACCAGAACGGCGCCAGCCGCTCTTCGGCGAAGAGCGTCATGCCGCGCTCGGGCGCCTGGCGGCGGACCAGTTCCAGCACCGCCTTGAGGTCGCCGTACCGGGGATTGCCGACGACGCCGACCTTCATCGCGCCTCGAGACTCTCCTCGTGCTGCAGCGCGGTGATCCGCCGGGCGATGCCCGCGGCGGTGAGACCGAACAGCTCCAGCTGCTCGGCCCGCGGCGCCTGGTCGATCAGGCGGTCGGGCACGCCGAGCGCCACCACGCGGACTTCGGGATGGATGGTCTGGAGCGTCTCGGCGAGATACGCGCCGAAGCCGTTCACGATGGTGCCCTCCTCGACCGTCACCAGGATCCGCTGCCGCTGCACCAGCGACTCCAGGAGTGCCGTGTCCAGCGGCTTGAGGAAGCGGCAATTCACCACCGCGCAATCGACGCCGTCGGCCGCGAGCATCGTGGCGGCCTGGACCGCGGGCGCCACCATGGTGCCGACCGCGAGGATCGCGACGTCGCCACCGCCTTCGCGAAGCTGCTCCCAGGAGCCGTAGGGCACGGCGGGGATCTGGCTCGCCTCGCGCGGCTCGGCCGGCGCCTTGTCGCGCGGGTAGCGGGTGCAGAACGGGCCGGCGGTGTGGGCCAGCGCGGTCCGGAGCAGGCCGATCAGCTCGTCGCCGTCCTTCGGCGCGGTGACCGTCATGCCGGGCACGGCCAGCATGTAGGCGATGTCGTACAGGCCCATGTGGGTCTGCCCGTCCTCGCCCACCAGGCCCGCGCGGTCCATGCAGAAGATCACCGGGAGCTTCTGCACCGCGATGTCGTGGATGACGTTGTCGTAGGCCCGCTGGAGGAACGTGCTGTAGATCGCCACCACGGGCCGGATGCCCTGGGTGGCGAGCCCGCCGGCGAACGTCACCGCGTGGCCTTCGGCGATTCCGACATCGAAGAACCGGCCCGGGTGCCTCTTCTGGAAGATGTTGGTGCCGGTGCCGGAGGGCATCGCCGCCGTGATGGCGACGAGATCGGAGCGCTCGTCGGCCAGCGCGGCGAGGCCGTCGCCGAACACCTGGGTCCAGGGAGGCGGGCCGCTCGCCTTCTTGCGGGCCTCACCGGTGACCGGGTCGTAGGCCGCGAGCCCGTGCCACTTCTCCTGGTTGGCCTCGGCGTAGGAGAAGCCCTTCCCCTTCTGGGTCATCACGTGGATCACCCGGGGGCCCTGCATGCCGCGGACGAACTGGAGCGTCTCGCACAGCTTGGGGAGATCGTGGCCGTCGATCGGGCCGAAGTAGCGGAAGCCCAGCTCCTCGAACAGCATGCCGGGCGAGAAGAGGTTCTTGACGCTCTCCTCCACGTTCTTGGCGAAATCGACCACCCCTTCGCCGAACACGCCGCCGAGGGCGATGGTCATGCCCTTGATCTTTTCCCGCACCCGGTTGGTGCGCGGGTCGGCCACGATCCGCCCGAGCGTCTTGCTGATCGCGCCCACGTTGGGGGAGATGGACATGCCGTTGTCGTTCACGATGATGACGATGTCGCGCCCGGAGTGGCCCGCGTTGTTCAGCCCCTCGTAGGAGAGTCCGCAGGTCAGCGCCCCGTCGCCCAGCACCGCCACGACCTTGTGGGCCTCGCCCTTGAGATCGCGCGCCGTCGCCATGCCGAACGCGGCCGAGACCGCGGTGCCGGCGTGCCCCGCGCCGAACTGGTCGTGCTCGCTCTCGTCCCGCTTGAGGAAGCCGGAGAGGCCGCCGCGCTGCCGCAGGGTGGGAAACGGCTCGTTGCGGCCGGTGAGCAGCTTCCAGGCGTAGGCCTGGTGCCCCACGTCCCACACGATCCGGTCGGCCGGCGAGTCGAACTCGTAGAGCAGCGCCAGGGTCAGCTCCACCACGCCGAGGCTGGCCCCGATGTGCCCGCCGGTGATCGAGCAGCACTCGATCAGGCGGTCGCGGATTTCCTGGGCCACCTGGGGGAGCTGGTCGCGCCGAAGCCGCTTGAGGTCGGCCGGGGAGTGGAGTGTCGAGAGGAGGGTCATCCGTCGTCCCATGAGCGGGGCAGCGGGGCGGCGGGACGGCCCCGCTGCCCCGCCTTGTTCATGAATTCCTCGTCGCAATATACCCGGCCAGCGCCCCCAACGCCCCGCTCGCCACGCCCGCCGCGTCGAGGTGTCCCACCGCGCTCCGGGCCAGCCGTTCCGCCTCGGCGCGGGCGGCGTCCACGCCCAACACGCTGACGTAGGTCGACTTGGCGAGCTGGGCATCGCGGCCCGCGGTCTTGCCCAGCTCCTCGCTGGTGCCGGTGGCATCGAGCACGTCGTCGGCGATCTGGAAAGCCAGCCCCACGTCCTCGCCGTAGGCGGTCAGCGCCTCCACCTCCGTTCGGCCGGCCTCCGCCGCGATGGCGCCCAGGGTGCAGGCCGCGCGGATCAGCGCGCCGGTCTTGCCCCGGTGCACCGCGATGAGATCGTCCAGCGCGAGGCGGCGGCCTTCCGCTTCGAGATCCAGCCACTGCCCGCCGACCATCCCCTCGATGCCGCCGGCCCGGAACAGCTCGGCGGCCATCCGGCCCAGCGTGGCGGGCGGGAGATGCAGCGCGCCGGCCGCGGCCGCGAGGACCCGGGCGGCCACCGGCACCAGCAGGTAGCCGGCGCGGGTGGCGGTGGGGACGTCGTAGCGGCGGTGGGTGGTCGGGCGGCCTCGCCGGAGATCGTCGTCGTCCATGCAGGGCAGATCGTCGTGCACCAGGGAGTAGGTGTGGACGGTCTCCACGGCCGCGGCGACGCCGGCGACTTCGAGAGAGGTGCCGCCGACCGCGCGGTAGGAGGCGAGCAGCAGGGCGGCGCGGACCCGCTTGCCCGGTGTGGCGAGGGCGTAGGCCAGCGCCTCGCCGTCCCGGCCGCCCACTTCGTTGCGCAGGCGGACGGCCCACTGGTCGAGAATGCGGTCGGTGAGCTCGCGAGCTTCGGTGAGGAGATCGACGGCCGGCCGGGCCGCGGTGTCAGCCATCGAAATCCGTCAGCCGCAGGTCGCCGCCGGCTTCCTCCAGCACCGTCTGGACCTTCACCTCCGCGGCGCCGAGTCGCTCGCGGGCGGCCCGAAGCCGGGCGACCCCCTCCTCGAAGAGGGCGAGCGCGGCGTCCAGCTCGACGTCTTCGGCCTCGAGCTTCCGGACGATCTCCTCCAGCCGGTTCAGATCCTCGGCGATACTCATGGCGACTCCACCCGGGCGGGGACGTCGCCGTCCGACACCCGCAGACGAAAGGATGCGCCGGGCGCGAAGTCCGCCCGCCGCTTGAGCACCCGGCCGTCGCTCCCCACCGGCACGGCATAGCCCCGATCGAGGATGCGGAGCGGACTCAGCGCGTCGAGCTGCGCGCCCAGCCGCTCCGCCCGGTGCCGCTCGCGGCGCAGGGCGGACTCCACGGCGCCTTGCAGCCGGTCGGCGGTGCGGGCCAGCCGCATGCCGGCCAGCCGGGTGCGTCCGGCGAGCCCCCGGCGAGGCGGGCCGCGAGGTCGTCGAGCTGCCGGAGGACCTCGCGCCGGTCGGCCACCGCCATCTCCGCGGCCGCGGAGGGTGTGGCCGCGCGCAGGTCGGCGACCAGGTCGGTGAGTGAGATGTCGGTCTCGTGGCCCACTGCGGAGATCGTCGGCACCCGCACCGCCGCGAGCGCGCGGCACACCGGCTCGCTGTTGAACGCCGCGAGGTCCTCCCGGCCGCCGCCGCCGCGCCCCACGATGCAGAGCTCGATGTCGGGGATCCGGTTTACCAGCCGCAGCGCCCGCTCCAGCGCCCGCACCGCGCCGTCGCCTTGCACCCGGGCGTTGACCACCACCAGACGGCAGCAGGGCCAGCGCTTGCCCACGACGGTGATGACATCGTGGAGCGCCGCGCCCGCGGTGCTGGTGACCACCGCGACGGTGCAGGCCAGGGGAGGAATGGGCCGCTTCCGGGCCTCGTCCAGCAGCCCATCGCGGCGGAGGGCCTCGCGCACCCGCTCGAGCTCGCGTTGCGCCGCGCCGATGGCGGAGGTCGGAATGATTCGGGTGACGGTGAGCTGAAACTCGCCCTTGGACTCGTAGATGCCCGGCTTGCCGAGGACGAACACCTCGGTGCCGTCTTCCGGCGGCTTCCCGGCCCCGTACGTGTAGCGGCTCCACATGGTGCAGCGAACCTGGGTCATCCGATCGCGGAGACTGAAGTACCAGTGCCCGCTCGACCAGACCTTGCAGCCCACCACCTCGCCGCGGATCCAGACCGGGACGAACTCGTTCTCCACCAGGCGCTTCGCGGAGGTGACCAGCTTGGTGACCGACCAGGCGTCGTCGGTGGGATCGAAGCTCAGCTGGAGGGGGGTGCTCATGCAGGGCTCAGTCTTGGTTCGCGCCTTCGTGGTGTATCAGTTCCGACCCTCGATCTGCTGCCATGCCTGCAATGTATTCCGCATCAGCATCGCAATCGTCATCGGCCCCACGCCCCCCGGTACCGGAGTAATCCACGCCGCCTTCTCCGCCACCGGCCCGTAGTGCACGTCTCCCACCAGCCGATATCCTTTGGCCTGCGACGCATCATCGACCCGATTGATCCCGACATCGATCACCACCGCCCCCGGCTTCACCATGTCGGCGGTCACGAACTCGGCCTTGCCGATGGCGGCGATCAGGATGTCGGCGCTCCGGGCCACGGCGGGCAGATCCTTCGTCTTGGAATGGCACACCGTCACGGTCGCGTCGCCGCCGGGCCCCTGCTGAATCAGAAGGTTCGCCATCGGCTTGCCGACGATGTTCGACCGACCCACGATCACCGCGTTCGCGCCCTTGGTCTCGATCCCGGAGCGGATCAGCATCTGCTGGACGCCGTAGGGCGTGGCCGGGCGAAACGCCTTCTTGTCGCCCGTCACCAGCCGGCCCACGTTCACCGGGTGGAAGCCGTCGACGTCCTTCGCCGGATCGATCCGGAAGAGCACTTTTTCGCTGTCGATCTGCTTCGGCAAAGGGAGCTGCACCAGGATGCCGTGGATCTTTGGATCGGCGTTCAGCCGATCGACGATCGCGAGCAGCTCGCTCTCCGAGATCGTGGCCGGCTGGCGGATCGTCTCGGAGTACATCCCGGCTTCCTCGGTCGCCTTGCCCTTCGACCGCACATAGACCGCGCTTGCGGGATCCTCCCCCACCAGCACCGCGGCCAGCCCCGGCTTGCGGCCGTTCCCACCCAAGCGCGCGACTTCGGCCGCCACCTCCGCCCGGATGGCCTTCCCCAGCGCGACCCCATCGAGGATCTTCGCGCTCATCTCGCGTAGTCCACCGCTCTCGTCTCCCTGATGACCACCACCTTGATCTGCCCGGGATACTGCAGCTCGTTCTCGATCTTCCGGGCGATCGTCTCCGAGAGCAGCGTGGCCGCCGCGTCATCGATCCGCTCCGGCGTCACCACCACCCGCACCTCGCGGCCCGCCTGGATCACGTTGCACTTCTCCACGCCCGCGAACCCGTTGGCGATCTCCTCCAGCCGGGTGAGCCGCTTCACGTAGGTCTCGAACGCTTCCCGCCGCGCGCCGGGCCGCGACCCGCTGATCGCGTCGGCCGCCTGCACCAGCACCGACTCGGCCGACTCGTGGGGCACGTCGTCGTGGTGGGCCTGGATGCAGTTGATGACCGCCGCGGTCTCGCCGTAGCGCCGGGCGACTTCGACGCCCAGCTCGACGTGGGTCCCCTCGCTGTCGTGGGTGAGCACCTTGCCGACGTCGTGCAGCAGGCCGCCGCGCTTGGCGAGCAGGACGTCGAGGTGCAGCTCGGCGGCCATCATCCCGGCCAGCCACGCCACTTCCTTCGAGTGCTCGTAGATGTTCTGGCCGTACGACGTGCGGTAGCGCATGCGGCCCACCAGCTTCACCAGCTCGGGGTGGAGCCCGTGGATGCCGGTGTCGTAGGCGGCCTGCTCGCCCAGCTCGACCAGCTGCGTCTCCAGCTCCTTCTGCACTTTGGCCACGATCTCTTCGATCCGGCCCGGATGGATCCGGCCGTCCTGGATCAGCGCCTCGAGCGAGCGCCTCGCGACCTCGCGGCGGATGGGATCGAAGCAGGAGACGATCACGGTGTCGGGCGTGTCGTCGATGATGACATCGACGCCGGTGGCGGTCTCGAAGGCCCGGATGTTCCGTCCCTCGCGGCCGATGATGCGGCCCTTCATCTCGTCGCTCGGCAGGGGCACGGCGGCCACCGTGCTCTCGGCGGTGTACTCCGCGGCCAGCCGCTGGGTGGCGATCGCGAGGATGCGCCGGGCATCGCGGTCGGCGCCCTTCTTGGCCTGCTCCTTGATGTCGCGCACCAGCGCGGCCGCCTGGCCCCGGGCCTCGTCCTCCACCCGCTGCAGGATCTCCCGGCGCGCGTCTTCGGCGGTGAGCCCGGCGATCCGCTCCAGGCGGTTCCGCTGTTCCTGGGCCAGCTTGTCCGCCTCGCCCTCCCGCGCCCTCAGGGCCAGCTCCTTCTGTCCCAGCGACTCGTCGCGCTTGTCGAGCGACCGCTCCCGCGCGTTCATCTCCTCGATCTTGCGGTCCTGCCCCTTGGAGCGCTCCTCCGCCCGCCGCTCGGCCCGCTCCCACTCCTCGCGCTTGCGCTGGACCTCGCGGTCCAGCTCCTCCCGCAGCTTGAGGGTCTCCATCTTCCCGGCGAGCACGAACTCCGCCTTCGTGGCTTCGCCCTGGCGGTTGGACTCGACCTTGAGCCGCTCCGCATCCCGGCGCGCCACGGCGAGCACGCTGTCGGCGGCGTGCCGCTGGCTCCGGCGATAGAGGATCAGGGCGAGGAGGCCGATGGCCAGGCCGACGGCCACCCCCGCGAGCGTGGGGAGGAGGAGCGACGGGGACACCGGGGGAGGCTCCCTACGACGCGGCCGCGCGCTTGCCGCGCTTGGCCGGAGGGAGAAGGCGGGCCAGCTCGTCGGCGAGGGCGGCGACGCGGTTCGCGATGTCGCGGTCGCCCCGGCGAGCCTGGAACAGCTCGTCGGTGATCGCGAGCCCTGCCAGAATCGCGATCTTGTGGCTTTCCACCGAAGGCAGCGAGTCGCGGACCCGTTTGAGCGCGGCGTCGAAGTAGGCGGCGACCTCGCGGGTGTATTCGGGAGGGAGCTCGGAGCGGACGGTGTACTCTTCGCCGCCGATGGTGACCCGGACGGCGTTCTTCGTCGTGGTGGTCACGCCGCGTTTCCTCCTCCGTGCTGTTCCAGGAACGAAAGCCGGGCGGCGAGCGCCTTGAGCCGCTCTCGCGCCGCCGAGATCCGGTGCCGGAGCGCCTGGTTCTCGGTTTCCAGCTCGGCCGCCCGCTTGCGGGCCTCCCGCAGCTCGGGTCCGGCCGATTTGCCGCCGTGCGACTGCATCTCGGCCAGCTCGGCCTCGGCGCGCAGGGTGCGCCGGCGCCAGCCGGCCAGCTCCTCGGAGAGGTGCTTCAACACGCTCTCGAGGTCGCCCAGCGCCTTCAGGTCGGGACGATCGTAAGTGTACGCCACGTCATTCTCCGCCACGGGCCGGGCCGGCGACACGCCGGTGCACGCCCAGCTGTTGGTCCAGCGCGGCCAGGAGCCGCGCCTCCGTCTGATCCACTTCGGCGTCGCGCAGGGTCCGGTCGACGGCGCGGAAGGTGAGCCGGAACGCCACGCTTCGGACACCGGGAGGGAGCTCGCCGCCGCGGTAGTCGCTCTCCACCGCCACCTGCTCCAGCAGCGCACCGCCGCTCTGCCGGAGCACGCCTTCGACTTGCGCCGCCGAGACCCCCTCCGGCAGCAGCAGCGCGAGCACCCGCTCGGAGGCGGGCGTCCCTGGCAGCGGCTTGAACTGGGGCGGCCGGCGGGGCGAGGGATCGAGCACCAGCTCGAACCCGAACAGCGGAGCGGCCCAGGGCGGCGCGTCGGCGACCAGGGGGCCCGCCTCGCCTACGATGCGGCCTTCGGCGTCCCGGGCAACCCACGCGTTCCGTTCAACTTGCACCACCCCCCCGGGAATCGCCAGAGCGACCGCTGCCTCGAAACGACCCTTCAGGTCCCAGAGGTCGAACCGGGTCTCGCCGCCCCCGGTCCAGTGGGCCGGTTCCCGCCGGCCGGTCAGCACTCCCGCCACCCGCCGCTCCTCCCGAGGCCGCCGGCCCGCCCCGGCGGCGGCGAACGCGGTGCCGATCTCGAACAGCCTCACGTCCTCGACATGGTTGGCCCAGTTGGCCTCGACCAGGCGGACCAGGCCGGGCAGGAGCCGCTGCCGCAGCCAGGCGTCGTCCGCCGACAGCGGGTTCAGCAGCTTCACGCTCCCGTCGCCTTCTGATGGCCCCAGCGGAAGGCGGCTCACCTCGAACAGCCCCTGCGCCGCCAGGCCGGTCCGGACCTCGGCTTCCGCGTCCTCCGCCCGCGACTCGGGCAGCGCGCCGAGCCGGAACGGTCTGAGATCGGAGGGAAAGCTGTCGTACCCGTGGAGCCGGGCGATCTCCTCGATGAGGTCGATCTCCCGCACCAGGTCCGGCCGCCACCCCGGAACATCGACCGCGATGCGCCCGTCATCAGGCTTGGACACCGCGGTGGCGCCGATGGCGACGAGATACTGCTCGATCGCGTTCCACGGCAGATCCACGCCGAGCACCTGGGCGACGCGCGCTGGACGGAGGAAGATGCGGGGCGGGTGCGACGGATCGGGCCAGAGATCGAGCGGGGCGCCTACCAGCTCGCCGCCGCCGATCGCGAGCACCAGCTCGATGCAGCGCCGCATCGCGTCCCCCCCGCCCCACCGGTCGATGGTGCGCTCGAAGCGGTAGCTCGCCTCGGTGCTCATCCCGAGCGCGCGGCGAGTCCGGCGAACGCGGGGAGGATCCCAGAAGGCCGCCTCCAGCAGCACGTCGCGGGTCTCGGGTCCGACCTCGGTGGATGCGCCGCCCATGATGCCGGCCAGCCCGATCACGCCCTCGGCGTCGGCGATGGCGACGGTCTCGCGGATCGACCTTCCGCTCCTCGTCGTCCAGCGTGACCACCCGCTCGCCCGCTCGCCCGCGCCGCACGATCAGCGACGCACCACGCAGCGTGGCGGCGTCGTACGCGTGCATCGGCTGGTTCAGCTCCAGCATCACGTAGTTGGTGGCGTCGACCACCGTGTTGATCGAGCGCACCCCGACCGCTTCCAACCGCTGCCGGAGCCACGTGGGTGACGGCCCGATTTTGGTGCCGCGGATGAACCCGGCGTGAAAGCGGGGGCAGGACCCGGGATCGTCGATCGTGATGGTGACCGGACCGGCCTTGCCGGTGGTGCCGGCGCGAAGGGACGGCGGCACGTCGATCCCCCCCGCGCCAGGGAGCGCGGGAAGACGGAACGGGGTCTGATACGCGGCGGCGAGCTCGCGGGCCACGCCCTTATGCCCCAGGAGATCGGGACGGTTCGGGGTCACGTCCACCACCAACCGGTGATCGGAGAGCGGCACGGCTTCGAGCAGCGGCGTGCCCGGCGCGGCCTCGGTGTCGAGCTCGAGGATGCCGTCGTGCTCCTGGCCCAGCCCGAGCTCCCGGGCGGAGCAGAGCATGCCCTCGGAGACTTCGCCCCGCAGCTTGGCTCGCTCGATCGTCATCGGCTCGCCGCCTTTGCCGTGCGGCACCGTCGTGCCGACCCGGGCGAACGGATACCGCTTCCCCGCCGTCACGTTGGGAGCACCGCAGACGACATGGCGGCGCTCGGGCGAGCCGTCGTTCACCAGGCAGACCCGCAGCCGGTCGGCGTTGGGATGCTGGCGCACCTCTTCCACCAGGCCGACCACGAGGCCGGCCAGATCGGTGTGCAGCGGCTCGATCGCATCGACCGGCCCGCCGAGCATGGTGAGCCGGTGGGCCGCGTCCTGGGGATCCAGCGGACGGCGGAGGAAGGCCTCGAGCCAGCGCAGGGAGACATTCATCCGCCCTGCCCCGCCACCCTCTCCAGGAACCGCATATCTCCCTCGAGCAGCAGCCGGATATCCGGAATCCCATAGCGCAGCATCGCGATGCGATGCGGTCCCATGCCGAAGGCCCAGCCGGTGTACTGCTCCGAGTCCAGGTTGCAGTTCTCCAGCACCGCGGGATGGACCATCCCGCAGCCGAGGATCTCCATCCACCCGGTGCCCTTGCACGCGGGGCAGCCGCTGCCGTGGCAGAGCTGGCACTCGACGTCCATCTCGGCTGAGGGCTCGGTGAAGGGGAAGAACGACGGCCGGAACCGGGTCCGGGTGGCCGGGCTGAAGAACCGGTGGGCGAAGTGGATCAGGGTGGCCTTGAGATCCACGAACGAGATCCCCTCGTCCACCGCGAGGCCCTCGATCTGGGAGAAGCCCGGCGAGTGCGACGGGTCGAACGCGTCGTTGCGATAGACCATCCCCGGGATCACCACCCGCACCGGCGGGGGCGAGGCCAGCAACGTGCGGATCTGCACCGGCGAGGTGTGGGTGCGCAGGAGCAGACGGCCGGACGGCTCGCCCTCGGCCGGCGGGGCGTCGAGGTAGAGCGTGTCGTGCATGTCCATCGCCGGATGGTCGGCCGGGAAATTGAGCGCGAGGAAGTTGTACCACTCGGTCTCGACCTCGGGGCCGAGGGCGACGGTGAAGCCGATCGCCTGGAAGATCTCGACGATCTCGTTCACCACCTTGGTGACCGGATGCTCGGCGCCGACCCAGCGGTGCCGCGCCGGCATGGTGAGGTCCGCGCCCTTGAGCAGCGCGTCCGGCCGGCCGGTCTGGGTCCGCCGCTCCACCAGGATCGCGTCGGCCCTGACCCTGAGCTCGTTCAGCTTGGCGCCGTAGGTGCGGCGCTCTTCCAGCGGGCGCTGCGCGAGCGACTTGAGCTTGGTCGTGATGAGGCCACCCTTGCGCCCGAGCAGCGCGATGCCCTCCGCTTCCAGCGCCTTGTCCTCCAGCGTGGCGAGGCGCTCGATGCGCGCGGAGAGCTCGTCGAGATCGGGGTAGCCGGTGGTTTCGCTCATCAGGTCTTCTCGAATAGTGCCGTCGTCCGGCCCCAACATCACAAGGGGCCGCCCGCCGAGCGCGAACGGCCCCTGCGGGCGCCTGCGGTGTCCCGGGGAATCTACTGGTTGTTCTTCGCGACCTCGGCGAGCTTCCCGAACGCCTCGGCGTCGCGGACCGCGAGATCGGCGAGAATCTTCCGGTTGATCTCGACCCCGCCCTTCTTGAGGCCGGCGACGAGACGGCTGTAGCTCAAGCCGTGGATTCTGGCCGCGGCATTGATCCGGGTGATCCAGAGGGCGCGGAAATCCGACTTCTTCTTGCGCCGGTCGCGGTAGGCGTACCGCATGCCGCGCTCGACGGTCTCCTTGGCGGCCTTGTACAGCTTGCTGCGGCCGCCCCGGGCGCCCTTGGCGGCCTCCATGATCTTCTTCTTCCGGGCGTGATGGGCGACGCCGCTCTTCACACGAGGCATGGTTCGCTCCTTACGCCTGGAGGAGGCGGTTGACGCGCGGGAAGTCCGCCGAGCTGACCAGGTCGGCCTTCTTCAACCGGTTCTTCCGCTTCCTGGTCTTCTTGGTCAGGATGTGGCTGTGGTTCGCGTGCCACCGCTTGAGCTTGCCGGTGCCGGTCCGCTTGAACCGCTTCATGGCGGCGCGCTTGGTCTTCTGTTTTGGCATCGTCGGTAGTCCTCCCGTTATTTCGGCGCGATCACCATGGTCATGTTCCGACCTTCCAGCTTGGCGTCGGATTCGATCTTGCCGACGTCGGCGAGGCTCGCGGACACCCGGTCCAGCACCGCCTTGCCCAGCTCGAGGTGCGCGATCTGCCGGCCGCGGAACATCATGGTGACCTTGACCTTGTTCCCGTCGCCCAGGAACTCCCGCGCGTGGCGGGTCTTGAACTCGAAGTCGTGGTCGTCGATGCCCGGCCGGTACTTCACTTCCTTCAGCTGAATGACGTGCTGCTTTTTCTTTGCCGCCCGCGCGGCCTTGGCTTCCTCGAATTTGAACTTCCCGTAGTCCATGATCTTGACGACGGGCGGGCGAGCAGTGGGGGCCACTTCCACGAGATCCAGCCCGCGATCCTGGGCGGCGGCCAGCGCCTCCTCAACGGGTAGGACGCCGAGTTGCTCACCTTGGGGGCCGATGACCCGCACCGGACTGATGCGAATCATTCGATTGACGCGGACTCGCTTTTCGCGCTCGTTTGTGGACAGTGGGGACGCCTCCATCGGCAAAGAAAAAAGGGCACCCTGGAAGTGACTCGGGTGCCCGCTGCGGCCAGTCCCGATGCCGGCCGGGGCCGGTCAGGCGGACTGGAGAAGCAAGGACCCGGTTGCACTCCCGCGCGACGCTGGGAGGCTCAGGGTGGGGGAGCAAGCTCCCCGCTTGATGAACGGCCGGAAGCTAGTGGTGGGTAGGGGGATAGTCAATGTTCGGGGGTCACACGACAAAAGAGCAGCCGCAGAGGGGTCACAAGAAAAAAGCAGCCGCAGATGAACGCAGATAAACGCAGATAGACGCGGAGGTTTGTTCTGCGTTTATCTGCGTTCATCTGCGGGTACTTTTTTGTTGTGTTGTAAGCAATGGCCATCAGCGGCTCAAGTTGACGCCACCCCACCAGATGCACCGAGGGGAGCCGGGACCTGGTCCTTCAACACCAGGTCCTTCCCCTCCGCCTCCAGCCTCCCCATCGCCACCCCCGGATCGTGCTCGAACACGATCCGCCACCCCTCCCGCACCGCGTCCGCCAGAAACGCCCGCTTGCTCTCCAGCGTCCGGAGCGGCTCGACGTCGTACCCCATGATCCAGGCCAGCGGCAGGTGCGCCGCCGTGGGGATCAAGTCAGCCACGAAGGCGGCCGTCTCCCCGCCGTCCCGCAGCAGCACGATCTGGTGGAACGGCACGTGCCCGGGGGTCACCCGCACCGAGATCCCCGGCAGCACGTCCCCGTCTTCCTCCAGCAGCCGCCATCGCCCCGCCGCCGCGATCGGCTCGAAATTGTGCGGGAGATAGCTCGCGCGGGTCCGCTCGTTGGCCCGCCGGGCGAACTCCAGCTCCCCCCGCTGCACCACGTAGGTGGCGTTGGGAAATGAGGGGCGGACGTGGCGCCGGCGGTCGTCCTCCAGCTCGGGGTCGAGCGTGGTGTTCCCCCCGGCGTGATCGAAGTGGAGATGGGTGTTGACCACCCAGCGCACGTCCGTCGGCAGGAAGCCCGCCGACGCCAGCGCGTCTTCCAGCTGCGTCGCGCCCTCCAGCCCCTGGTTCTCCACGCCGTAGATCTGGTGGAACTTGGCGTCCTCCTTGTTCCCCAGCCCGGTGTCGATCAGCACCGGGCCGTCGGGATGCTCCACCAGCAGACACCGCATCGCGAGCGGGATCCGCCGGCGCTCGTCGTGCGGCGCGCGCTTGCTCCACAGCGGATAGGGGACGACGCCGAACATCGCGCCGCCGTCGAGCCACTGGCGGCCGGCTTCGAGCGTGTGGCAGCGCAGGCCGCCGATCTGGAAGGTGTTCGACAGCGTCATAGGAGACTCGAAGGGGCGCTGTCGGCCAGCGGAACGGTCGGCATCGCGCTGCGCCGCCGGCGCTTCCGCTTCGGCGCCCGGCGGCTCTCGATCGCGGCGAGGTCCTGGAGCGTGCGCGCCCCTTCCTCTCGGGCCAGCAACAGGAGCCGTACCAGGAGGTCGGCGGTGACCAGCGCATCGCCGCCGGCCCGGTGGCGGGCGGAATTGGCGAACCCGAACCAGTCGGTCAGGCTGTCCAGGCCACACGAGGGAATGCCGCGGATCAGCCGGCGGGCCAGGCGCACGGTGCAGAGCCGCGGCCCGTCGAGCACCAGGTCCCGCGCCCGCCGCACCTCGGCGTTCACGAAGTTCCAGTCGAACCGCGCGTTGTGGGCGACGAACACCCGCCCCGCCAGCACCTCGACCACCTGCTGGGAGACTTCGGCGAAGGTCGGCGCCCGCCGCACCATCTCGTTCGTGATGTTGGTGATGGCGCAGACCGCGGGCGGAATCGGCCGCTCGGGGTTCACCAGCGAATCGAACACCATCTCGCGCCGGCCCCCGCAGACCACCACCACCGCGATCTCGGTGATCCGGTCGCGCCCCATCGAGCGGACGCCGGTGGTCTCCACATCCACCACGGCGAAGGAGCAGTCCTCCAGCAGCGGCGAGCCCTGGACTTCGGGCACCAGGCCCCAGCGCCCGTCGCCGAGGCGGCGGATCCGGGGATCGGAGCCCAGCAGCGCGACGGCGATCCGATCGCAGATCACCAGCGGCGCGTCGCTCAGGCCCAGCACTTCGCGGCACAGCATCGAGGAGGGCTGGGGGCCGGTGCGCAGCACGCCGTGCACCCGCTCGACCAGGGTGCTGGTGGGATGGGCGACGAGCGTGTTCACGGCTCGCGCCTCCGAAGCGGCAGCGACATGCAGCGGGGACCGCCCCCTCCCCGAGCCAGCTCCGAGCCCTCGACCGTGATGACCGTGCGGTGCTTGGCCTCGCGCCAGTCGTCGAACGCGAGGAAGTTGACCGCCGGCACCAGCTTGAATCCCGCGCCCTCCAGCTCGCAGAGGGTCGCGTCGTTGCGGCGGTAGCTCACGATCGTGCCGGGCCGCACCGCGAGGAAGTTGCACGCCGAGCTCCACTGCTCCCGCTCCTGGCGGGTTCGGTTGTTGCCACCGGCGAAGATCGGCTCCAGCGGCAACCCCAGCTCGCTCGCGGCCGCGAAGAAATTCGGCATCTCCCGCACCCCCTCCACGCCTTTCTTGCGGTGCAGGACGGCGAGCCGCTCGGGCCCCACGAAATACGGCGGATAGACCACGCACAGGTCGCGATCCACGTGACTGAAGATCATGTCGAGATGGATGGCGGTCGGCGCTTTCGGCATCACGACCACCAGCACGTCGGTGACCAGCGCCCGCTCGAACGCCACGTCGCAGAGCCGGTCGAGCGCCTCGGGCGAGGTGCGCTCGCTGAACCCCACGACCAGCAGGTCGGGGCGGAGGTAGTGGACGTCGCCGCCTTCCAGGGTGTAGTTGCTCCGCTTCTCCTCCGACCCGTCGTACAGCAGGCCGGCGTTGGCCAGCTCGGGGTGGAAGAGGAACAGGGATTTGATCAGCAGCTCCTCGGTCCACCGCACCCCGTAGCGCATCGAGCCCACGACCGCGTGGTTCCCGATCACCATCCCGATGTCGCGGGGGAAAAACAGATTGGGCAGCGGCGGAAAGGCGAAGCCCTCCTCGTTGAGCGCGGCAGTGATGGGCCCGCTCTCCTCCCTCGTGCCCTGGATCAGCATCTCCACGATCTGCGCCGCCGGCATGGTGCCGAGCTGCTGGGCCAGGTCGTCCGAAGGCACCACGTCCATCGTTTTGCTGATGAGGAACTCGCGCGCCTCGGGCTGCTCCAGGATCTCGCCGAGCAGCTCGCGGACCTGGTGCACCTTGGCGAAGCGCTTCAGCACCGAGACGAACTGCCGGTGCTCCCGCTGCGCGATCTCCAGATCGATGATGTCGTCATAGAGAAAGTCCTCCCGGTTGGCGGGCGTGACCGCCTCCAGCTCGGGGCCGGGGGTGTGCACCAGCACGGTCTGGAGAGGACCGATCTCGGAGGTGACTTCTACGGGCATGTGGCAAGGTATTCGGAGTGCAGGGCGGCTTGTAGGGGAGGACGGCGGACACGGCGGTTGCGGCGGTTACGGCGGATGCGCGTCCTGGTGGAGAAGTGCTCCCTTAAATCAAATGGCGCTCAGCCGAGACCGCCCTAACCGCCGCACCGCCGCAACCGCCGCAACCGCCGCGTCCGCCGCAACACCCTCCCCGGCCGCGCGCCGGTCGCCTTGCCTTCCGCGATCACCGGCACGCCGTTCACCAGCACCCACTCCATCCCCTGCGCCAGCTGGTGCGGAGCGTCGAACGTCGCCTTGTCGGTGACCGTCTCCGGGTCGAAGACCACGACGTCGGCCCACATTCCGGTCTTGAGCACCCCGCGGTCGGTGAGCCGCATCCGTTGGGCGGCGAGCGCGGTGAACTTCCGGATCGCGTCCTCCAGCGTCAGCCGCCGCTCTTCCCGCACGTACTTCCGGAGAATCCGGGGAAAGGTGCCGTAGGCCCGGGGATGCGGATGGGTCTGCGACAGGATGCCGTCGGGCGCGGCGCCCTCGGAATCGCAGTTGATCGAGACCCACGGCTGCTCCAGGGCCAGCGCCACGTCGTCCTCGCTCATCCCGAACACGGCGACCGAGGTGTAGGCGTCGTCCTCGATCAACAGATCGAGCAGCGCGTCGAGTGGCTCGGCGCCGCGGGTCTTCGCCACGTCGGCGAGCGTCTTTCCCTGGTACTGTCTCAGCGCTGGGTTGTGCACCGCGCCGATCAGGATCGCCTCGGGGCCGGGAATCAGCCGCCAGCTGTTCTCCCACTCGGAATGCACGTCTTCGATGTCCCGCTTGATCCGCGCGCGGGTCGCGGGATCCTTGAGTCGCGCCAGGAGCTTGGCCGTGCCGCCGTCGTGGGCCCAGGCGGGCACGAACGACGACATGGAGTTGAACCAGGCGGGATAGGCGTACGTGTCCGCGGCGATATCGACGCCGGAGCGGCGCGCGGAGTCGATCCGGGCCACGATGTCCTTCATCCGGCCCCAGTTCGGCTTGCCGGCGGTCTTGAGGTGCCAGATCTCCACCGGGATGCCCGCCTCGCGCCCGATCCGGATCGCCTCGTCGAGGGCCGCCACGATGTCGTCGCTCTCGGAGCGCATGTGCGTCGCGTAGATCCCACCGAACTTCGCGGCCTCGGCGGCGAGCGCGATCAGCTCCTCCGTCTCGGCGTACGGCGCCGGCGGATACTGGAGCGAGGTCGAGAGGCCCACCGCCCCGTCACGCATCGCCTGCCGGACCAGCTCCCGCATCCGCTCCAGCTCCGCCGGCGAGGGGTCCCGGTCGTCGTCGCCCAGCACCATCCGGCGGACCTGGGTGGCGCCGACGTAGGTCGCCATGTTGATGCCGATGCCCTGCCGCTCGAGCCGGGCGTAGTACTGGGCCAGCGTCTTCCAGTCCGGGGTGAGCTTGAGCTGGTCGTATCCCGCCTTGTCCGCCGTCACAATCGCGTCGTTGAGCGGACCCGGGGAACCGCCCTCCCCGGTGATCTCGGTGGTGATACCCTGGAAGATCTTCGACGGCAGGCTGGGGTTCACCAGGATGGTGAGCTCCGACTGTCCCAGCATGTCGATGAAGCCCGGCGCGACCACCTTCCCCCGGGCATCCACCGTCCGCTTCGCCTTGGCGCCGTCGAGCCGGCCGATCGCCGCGATCCGCCCGCCGCGAATGCCCACGTCGCCCGAGTACCAGGGCGACCCGGTCCCATCGACGATGTGGCCGTTGCGGATCACGAGGTCGAACGATTGGGCGGCAGCGACGGTCGCGGCGAAGGTCGAGAGCAGCAGGAGCGCGGCCGACAGTCGGAGAGAGATCACTGCGTCCCCAGTTCGTAGATGTGGCATTTGCCCGAGCCGGGCGGGCAACCGTGGCTCCGTGTTTCGCTGTTGCTGTTGCTGTTCCTGTTGCCGTTGCTGTTGCCGTTGCCAGCCGATGATCGATCCCCTGCCCAGCATCCCGGTTTTCAGCGACTCGCCAGCGCGTAGCTCAGCGTCTCCAGCTCCAGCGCCAGGTTCACCGTCTTCACCACCACGTCGTCCGGCACCGCGAGCTGGACCGGCGCGAAGTTGAGGATCGCCTTGACGCCGAGGGCCACCAACCGGTCCGCCACCGGCTGCGCCGCTTCCGCCGGGGTCACCAGCACCGCCATATCGATCGGCTGCTTGCCCAGCTCCTTCTCCAGCGTGCGAATGTCGAGCACCGTGAGCCCGTTCCATTGCCGCCCGATCTTGGAGGGATCGCTGTCGAAGATCGCGATGATGTCGAACCCGCGCTGCCGGAAGCCGCGATACTGGACCAGCGCGCTGCCGATCTTCCCCGCGCCGATCATCCCCACCCGGTACCGGCGCTTGAGACCCAGGATCTCGCGCAGCTGATCCGCCAGCTCCGGCACCGGGTAGCCCAGCCCCCGCTTCCCGAAGGAGCCGAAGAACGAGAGATCCTTCCGGACCTGGGCCGACGTCGTCCCGCCGCGCGAGGCGAGAGCCCCCGAGCTCACGGTGGCGATCCCCTGCCCTTCGAACTCCTCGAGAAAGCGCAGGTAGAGCGACAGCCGGCGAACCGTCGATTCGGCGACCTTAGGCATGGCGCGCATTTTTGTGAAACATTTCACAAACTTACCGCGCGTGCCACCCCCCGTCAACGAGCCCCCGCAGCAGCCCGACGAACCGTTCCGGCGGCACCGTCTCCGGCCGGACGGTCGCCTCGATGCCCGCCCGCGCCAGCACCGCCTCCACCCTGCCCGGGTCCCAGCCCGTCAGCTCCCGCAGCCCCCGCCCCATCTGCTTGCGGCGGAACCCGAACAGTCCCACCACCAGCCGGCGGAACGGCTCGACCTCACCGTCCTCCACCAGAGGAACGGCCAGCGGGGTGAGCCGCAGGACCGCGGAATCGACCCGCGGCCGGGGATGGAACGCGCCGGCCGGCACCGTGAACAGCCGCTCGGCCCCCGCGACCACCTGGACCCCCACGCTCAGCGCCCCGTAGGCCTCGCTTCCCGGCGCCGCGCCCACCCGGTCGGCGACTTCCTTCTGCACCAGGAATACGATGCGCCGAGGCCGCGGCGGGATGAGCGCCTTGTCGATCAGCGGCGAGGTGATGTTGTAGGGAATGTTGCCGGCGACGAGCGCGCCGGGCCCGGCGACCTGGTGCCAGTCGGCCTCCAGCGCATCGGCCACGACGATCTCCGCACCGGGCACCCGCTGACGCAGCGGCGGCACCAGGTCGGCGTCCTTCTCGATCGCCACCACTTTGCCCGCCCGCGTCGCGAGCACCTCGGTCAGGCTGCCGGCACCCGGCCCGATCTCGAGCACGGTGTCGTCCTGCGTCGCCTCGAGCGCGTCCGCGATTCGCTCGAGGATCCTGGGATCGGAGAGAAAGTGCTGGCCCAGCCGGCGCTTGGCCCGCGGCACTCAGATCCGGAGGACCAGGATGGTCCGATCGTCGATCGGGTGGCCGCCGAAGGCGTCCGCCGCCGCGAGCACCGCATGCACTACGGCCTCGGCCGGTTCGGTCCGCCGGGCGCAGACTTCGGCGAGGAGTCGCGCCTCCCCGAACGGCTCGCCCTCGGCATTCCGGGCATCGACCAATCCGTCGGTCCAGAGGACCAGCAGGTCGTGCCCGACGCTCCACGGCACCTGCTTCCGCTGGATGCTGCCCGGGGTCGCGAGTCCGAGCGGCGGGGCGGTCGCTTCCAGTCGCTCCGGATCGCCGAAGCGGGGCACCCGGAAGGCGTAGGGGTGGCCCGCGCTGGCATACGAGAGCCGGCCGGTGAGCGGATCGAGCACGCCGTAGAACACGCTGAAGTACATCTCGGTCTCGGCCAGCTCCGTCGACAGGCTGTCGAGCAGCGCGCTCAGCGTCTCGTCCGGCGTGACCGAGGCGGCGGCGTGGATGCCGGCGGCGGAGAGCACCAGCGCCATCACCAGCGCCGCGGAGAACCCGTGGGAGGCGACGTCGCCCAGCATCACGCCCACCCGCCCGCGGCCCAGGCGGGTGAAGGTGTAGAAGTCGCCGCCCACCGATTCGGCCGGCAGGCATCGCGCGGCCACCTCGGCGTCGCCGTGCAGCACCGAGGGCGAGGGCAGCAGCTTGAGCTGGAGATCGTGGGCCAGCTCCATCTCGCGGCGGAGCTGCTGCTGCCGGGCGTCGCGCTCCACCAGCCGGGCGTTCTCCACCGCGGCGCCGATCTGGTTGGCCACCGCCGCGACCAGCTTCCGGTCGCCGGGGGTGAAGCGGTCGCCGCCGATCCGGTCGGTGAGGTTGATGACGCCGATGCAGCGAAGGGGCGAGCCCGGCGCACCATAGCAGATCGGCACGACCAGGTAGGCCCTGCCCTTGTAGCCCCGGTCGCCGCCGCAGTCGGCGGGAAGGTTGCCGGCCTCCTCCGGGTCGTGGACGATGGTGCGCTGCTCCCGGAACACCTTCGCCGCCACCGAGCACTCGTCCTCCACCCTGACCGGCTCGAGGCCTTCCACTCCGAAGCCGCGCGCCGCCACGGTGCGCAGCACTCCGGCGACGTCGTCCAGCACCATGATGGACGCGCGCTTGGCGCCGACGACGGTGCTCACCTCCCGCACGATGGTGCGGGTGGCCTCCTCCAGCCGCACCGTCTGTCCCAGGATCTCGCTGATGGCGTAGAGGAGATCGATCTCCTGGTAGCGGCTCGCCAGCTCTTCGGCGATGAAGCCGCGCTGCCGCTCGGTCTCCAGCAGCGCGGAGACGACCGGCACCAGGCGCTCCGCCGCCTCGCGGGCGGACTCGTCGTCCCCGGTATCGACCTCGAGCCAGAAGCCCTCGATGTTATCGACCGGCGCGAGCCACACGCTGCCAGACGGGGAGGGCACCGGGCCGGCGGTGCGCGGGATGGTCGGACTCCATCCGGTGGCCGATCCGCCGACCGGCTTCAACCCTCGGCCGTCATAGCGCCACAGGCGCACCCGTCCCTTCACGAGTGCGCCGAGGCCTTCGAGCACGGGGCCGAGCCGTCCTAGTGACGGCGCAGGATCATGCAGATGGAATTTCCTTGTTCGTTGAACTGCACCGCATCGACCAGCTTGCGGATCAGGAAGAGACCCCGGCCGCCGGCTTCGTCGATCTGCTCCGGCAGGATGGCATCGGGTATGGTGGAGGGATCGAACCCCGGCCCTTCGTCAGTCACATACACTCGGATCACGTCGGTCCGAAGCTCGGCCCGCACATCCACCCACTTGTCGAGCGCCTCGTGGTTGCCCCGGAGGATGGCGTTGGCGATCGCCTCGGACAGCACGACCTGAAGCCGGAACCGGATGGTCTTGGTGGCGACGTGTCCCGCGAGGCAGTGGCGGGTGACCAGCTCGACCGCCTCTTCGATGCACCCGATGTCGCTGGGAAGGCGCACCGTGACCAGCGTGGCCGCACCCTCGGCGTCCGGTGCCGGCGATCGGCGGACACAGAGACGCAGGGGCGACGTCACGGGTCGCGGACGCTAGAAGCTGGCCAGGGCCTGCTGCGGGGTGTCCGCGATGGCGAACAGGGTATCGAGCTTGGTGAGCTCGAAGAGAGAGCGGAGGTCTTCGTTGAGGCCGGAGAGCCGAAGGTCGCCGCCCGACTCGCGGATCCGCTTGGAGATGGAGACCAGCGCGCCGAGTCCGGAGGAATCGATGTAGCCGGTGCGGGAGAAGTCGATCAGCATCCGGCGCTCGCCCCGGTCCAGGGCGGCCTGCACCAGGTCCTTGAGCTCCTGCCGGTTCCCCACGATCAGCTGCCCCTCCACCTGCACCACCGCGACGCCGCTTTGGTCCTTGATCTGGCTGAAGCCCATCGCTCACTCCATCAAGTCGTCGAATCGCCCTGAAGCGCAATCATCGCCGCCACCTCGACAATATCATCGACCGTGGCTCCCCGCGACAGGTCGGCCATGGGACGGGCCAGACCCTGGAGGATAGGGCCGATGGCGGCGGCGCCACCCAGCCGCTGGGTCAGCTTGTAGGCGATGTTGGCCGCGTTGAGATCGGGGAACACCAGCACGTTGGCCTTGCCGCTCACGGGCGAGCCGGGCGATTTCCGCTCCGCCACGTCGGGGACCAGCGCGGCATCCCCCTGGAGCTCCCCGTCGGACGGGATGTTGGGCGCCATGGTCCGGAACAGGGCCGCCGCCTCCCGCACCTTCCGCACGCCGGGCCCGTCGGCGCTCCCCTTGGTGCTGTACGAGAGAAAGGCGACCCGAGGCGAGTCGCCCACCAGTCTGGCCCGGTCGCGCGCCGCCGCGAGTGCGATGCCCGCGAGCTCCTCGGACGTAGGCTCGGGGACGACGGCGCAGTCGGTGAAGGTGAGCACGGTGTCGCCGGGCAGGACCATGTAGAAAGAGGAGCTGACCTGTTTCACCCCGGGCGCGGTGCCGATGGCCCAGAGCGCGGCGCGGAGCACCTCACGGGTGGTGAGCACCGCGCCCGCCACCGCGCCCTCCGCTTCGCCCAGGGCGACGAGCGCCGCGCCGAAGTTGGCGGGATCGGAGGCGACGTCGAGCGCGTGGACGCCGTCGCGGATCTCATCCGGCCGCCGGTCCCGCAGGTATTTCGCGATCCTGCCCAGCCGCGGATCCTTGCCGGGGAGGAGGGCGCCGCCCCCCAGCACGATCGGCTCGGCGATCCCCTCCTTGCGGAGCCGCTCGGCGGCGGCCCGGACCCGGGGGTCTTCGCCTTCACAGAGGACGATGCGGGCCTTCCGGGCCGCCGCGCGGCGCAGCAGGTCGGCGCGAAAGCTCATCGCTTGAACCGGTGCGCCAGCGCCTCGGCCACCACGGGGTGGACCAGGCCGGCCACCTCGCCGCCATAGCGCGCCACCTCGCGCACCAGGCTCGAGCTCAGGTAGGTGAGATCGACGGCGGGGACCAGAAAGACCGTCTCGAGGGACGGATACAGCCGGCGGTTCATCAAGGCCATCTGGAACTCGTACTCGAAGTCGCTCACCGCCCGCAAGCCCCGCACGATGATCGAGGCCCCCACCTGCTTGGCGAACTCCGCCAGCAGGCCGTCGAACGCCTGGACCGAGACCCGGGGGTCGGCGCCGATCGCCTTGCGCAGCAGTCCGAGCCGCTCCTCGACGGTGAAGAGCGGCTGCTTGGTGCTGTTGGTGGCGATCGCGACGATCACCGAGTCGGCCAGCGACAGGCTGCGGCGCACGAGATCCTCGTGCCCCTTCGTCAGCGGATCGAACGAGCCGGGGTAAAGCGCAATCCTGGTCATGGCGCGCGGCAGAAGGTGACGGCGGTGTCGCCGTAGCGCCGGGTCTCGTCCCCCTCGACCCGACGGCCGGCCGGATGCTCGACGGATAGAATGCGCGCGAACGGGTGGCGGCGGAAGAGTGCCACCATCCGGTCGGCGGCATCGGTGCTGTAGGGCGGGTCGGCGAACGCCACGTCGTAGGCGCCCGGATCCACCCCGCCGGCGAACCTGAGCGCGTCGCCCCGGTGCACCGCCGCCCGCCCGCCCACGTCGAGCGCGTCGATGTTGGCCCGAAGCGCCTCGAGCGAGCCAGGGTTCAGCTCCACGAAGGTGGCGGTCGCCGCGCCGCGGGAGAGCGCCTCCAGCCCCAGGGCGCCGCTCCCGGCGAACAGGTCGAGCACCCGCGCCCCCGCCAGCTCGGGGCTGAGGATGCTCATCCAGGCCTCCCGGACCCGGTCGGCGGTGGGCCGCACCCGAGCGTCCTTGGGAACGGCGAGCCGGCGGCCGCCGAGGGTGCCGGCGATGATTCTCATTGCGCGAGCGGGCGGGCAGACGGGCCGGCGGGCAGGCGGGCAGACCTCCGGACGGGCAAAGATGTCATCCTCGGCTTTTTCGTGCCCGCCTGCCCGCCCGCCCGCCTGCCCGACCGCCCACTCGCGCGCCCCGCATCATACCGCCCCCGGATCGTGCGGCCCGAGCGCGCAGAGTCGGGCCTGCAGACACATCTTCCCGTTCCACTCGTTGACCTCGAGCCGGAACGCCGCATCCACCAGGCCGTCGGTGAGCCATGGCACCCGGTCGGCCCACTGGAAGCCGATCGCCGGCAGCCGGCTGCGGCCGTCGTCGAGCGTGCCCTTGAGGTGCCCCTGTCCCACCCGCGCCCGGCCGGCGAGCCGCACGCCGCGGACGCCGAATACCGGACTGGGATTGCCGGTGCCGCACGGCTCCAGGTAGCGGCAGAGGCGCTCCAGCTCGTAGGTCACCTCGTGCAGTCCCAGCTCCAGATCCACCCGCTGCTCCGGGCCGAGATCCTCCGGCGCGAGGAGCTCGCGGGCGATGCCGCCGAAGCGCTCGCGGAAGGCGTCGAGGTTCTGCCGCCGGATGGTGAGTCCCGCGGCCATCTGGTGGCCGCCGTAGCGCTCCAGCAGGTCGCCGCAGGCCAGCAGGGCGGCGTGGAGATCGAACCGCGAGATGCTGCGGCCGGAGCCCTTGCCGACGTCGCCGTCGAACGCGATCAGGAACGTAGGACGGCCGTAGCGCTCCACCACGCGCGACGCCACGATGCCGACCACCCCGGGATGCCACCCGTCGCCCGCGAGCACGAAGCCCGATTCGCGCTCCAGGTCGGCCCCCTCGACCTGCCCCAGGACCTCGTCGAGAATCCGCTGGTCCAGCGCCTGCCGTTCCACGTTGAGCCCGTCCAGCCGCCGGGCGAGCGCACAGGCCTCGTCCATGTCGTCGCCGAGCAGCAGCCGCAGTCCGTCGGCGGCGTCGGCGATCCGGCCCGCCGCGTTGAGCCGGGGGCCGAGGATGAACCCCAGGTGTCCCGCGCGGATCTCGCGGCTGCCCAACCCGCAGGCGTCCACCAGCGCGCGCACCCCGGGCCAGTTGCTCTCCCCCAGCAGGCGAAGCCCGTGCTTCACCAGGATCCGGTTCTCGCCCTGGAGCGGCACCACGTCGGCCACCGTCGCGAGCGCCACCATGTCGAGCAGGTAGTAGGGGAAGTTCGCCGGCAGGCCGAGGGCGGGGACCAGCGCCTGCACCAGCTTGAAGGCGATGCCGGTGCCGCAGAGGTGGCCCAGCCCGGATACGTCGTCCGGCAGCTGGGGATCGACGATCGCGAGCGCCGGGGGCAGCACATCGCCGGGGAGGTGGTGGTCGGTGAGCACGACCCCGATGCCGGCGGCCCGCGCGTCGCGCACGGTCTCGACCGCGGTGATGCCGCAGTCGCAGGTGACCACGAGCGAAGCGCCGGCGGCGCGGGCCGCGGCCAGCCCGGCGGGGCCGAAGTCGTAGCCGTCGCGCAGGCGGTGGGGGACGAACGGCACCACGTCGGCGCCGGCGGCGCGGAGCGCGCGGGTCAGCACCGCGGTGCCGCACTGGCCATCGACGTCGTAGTCCCCATGCACCATGATGGTGGCGCCGGCCCGCACCGCCGAGCTGATGGCCTCGACCGCCTCGGCCATTCCCGCGAGCGAGCCGGGATCGGCGAGATCGTCGAGCGAGGGACGGAGATAGGTCCGGGCGTCCTCCGCGTTGCCCTGACCCCGCTGCACCAGCAGCGCCGCCAGCGCCCGCGGCAGGTGCAGCCGCTCGGCCAGCGCCGCGACCTCGGCGGCGCTGGGCGGCGGGGCTACCACCCAGCGGAGAATCGGGGCCTGGGAGACGGTCACCACGCCAGTGTAGCTCCCGCCCGCGTCATCCGCCCGGCCGCTCGCGCTCGGGCGGGTACAGGATCACGCCGCAGACTTCGCAGTTGTCGAGGATGGCGCCGGACTTGATCTGGCTGCGGCGGTTGAGCGGGATGGAAGTGTGGCAGGAGCCGCAGGCGCCGTTCATCAGGGGGACGATCACGTCGCCGCTGCGGGCCTTGCGAAGCCGCTCGTACCGGACCCGGAGGGACTTCTCGAGCTGGGACGCGCTCGCCTCCCTCACCCGCTGCGCCTCCGCCAGCTCGGCGTTCAGCTCCGCGCGGCGGGCTTCCAGCCCTTCGCGCTCCGCCGTCTGGCCCTCCTCGATGCCCGCGACCTTCCGCTCTTCCTCCGCCGCCTTGAACTGCGCCTGGGTGACCGCGTCGGAGCTGCGCACCCAATCGTTCTCTTCTTTCGCCACCACCGTCCGCGCCAGGTCCAGCTCGGCCATGAGGGTGGAGGCCTCCTTGGGGTTCCGCACGTGCTCCAGCCGCTGCGTCCGCCGGTCCTGCAGTACCCGGTAGCTTTCGATTTTCGCTTCCAGCTCGTCCCGTCGCCGGGCCGCTTCGGCGGCGGCTCGCCGGGCCGCCTCCAGCACCTCGCGCGCGCGATTCAACGCCTGATCCAGTACCCCCGACTCCGCCCTCAGCGCATCCAATCGCCGCTCCACCTCCGCCACTGCCGCGTCCTTCCCCTGCACATCGAGCAGCTTGACCAGATCAGCGTGCATTCAGGCTCCTTTGTAGCTGCGGGTCTGCTGAGATCGGTGATACTCGTACCACCGGTCGGCGTCCGGATAGCGGGCTCGCAGCTCGGCCCGCAACCGTTTCTTCTCTCCCGGGTCGGTCGTCTTGATCAGCCGGCGATACTGAGGTCTGGCCAGGAGGATCTGCACCGACCGGTCGAAGACCTTATCCACCCCCTGGCTCGCCATCGCCTCGGCGCGTTCCCGAAGCTCGCCCCACAGCTGCTGCCCTTCCGGCGTGAGGTTGGAAGGGAGCTGCACGGTGGCGTCGGGCTGAGCGAGCAGGACCTCGAACACCGCCCGACAGACCGGATCTTCCAGCAGGGCTGGATCGACCTCGACTTTGGCTTTGCCCACCCACTGCTCGCCGGTCATCATGGCCTGCAACAGCTGTCTCTCGAACTTTCGTTCTTTGCGCTTTTTCGGCTTCTCCACCGTGGAGGCCGCGGCAACGGATGCCTTCAGTGTCTTCGCGCGCGCCTGCTGCGCCAGGACCTCTTTGCTGAGCCCGGTCCGCTCCGAGATGATAGTCAGATACAGGTCGCTGGTCATGGGGTCGGCCGCAGCCCGAACCGTCGGCAGCAGGCGGTCCAGGGCGGCGAGTCTGTTCTCCACCCCCTCGAACCATCCCCGCAGCTCGAGCAGATGGATCTTCCGCTCCAGCAGATCCACCCCGTCATCCAGGATCGGTTGCAGCGCCTCCGCGCCTCCCCGGCGGACCAGCGTGTCGGGGTCCTCGCCCTCCGGCATCGTCGCCACCCGTACCCGGACTCCGTGGCGCAGCAGCTCGTCACCGGCGCGGAAGGTGGCCCGAAGTCCCGCGGCGTCGCTGTCGTAGAGCAGTGTCGCCGACGGCGCGAACCGCCGCAGCAGCCCCGCCTGGTCGGCGGTGAGCGACGTGCCGAGCGGCGCCACCACGTGCTCGATGCCGGCGAGGACCAGCCGGAACACGTCGAAGTAGCCCTCCACCAGGATGACCGACTCCGCCTTCCGGATGGCGGCCTTGGCGGCGTGCAGGTTGTAGAGCTGCCGGCCCTTGGAGAAGATGGGCGACTCCGGCGAGTTGAGGTACTTGGGCTCACCGGCCCGAAGCAGCCTGCCGCCGAACGCGACTACGCGTCCTCGCATGTCGTGTATAGGGAAGAGCAGGCGCTCCCGAAACCGGGGAATCACCTTGCCGTCGTCCCGCTGAGCCGTGAGTCCGGCCTCCAGCAGCACCTTCTCCGCCAGCCCCAGCTCCTGCATCGCGGCCAGAAAACTCTTCCCCTGCGGCGCGAACCCGAGCCCGTGCTGGCCGGCCACCTCGAGGGAGACCTCCCGCCCCTGGAGATATTCCCGCGCGATCGCCCCTTCGGGCGACTCCAGCAGCCGGCGGGTGAACCAGTCCTGGGCGACGGCCACCGCCTCGAACAGCGGCTCCCGCGGGTCGGGCCCCGAGCTCGACGGTCCTTCCGGAATCACGATCCCCGACCGGCGGGCCACCTCGCGGATCGCGGTGGGGTAGTCCATCCCGAAGCGCTTCATCAGCCAGGAGAACACGTCGCCCGACTCGTGGCAGACGAAGCAGTAGTACCGGTTCTTCTTGGGGATGACCGCGAAGTTGCGGTGGGTGCCGCCGTGGAACGGACAGGGTCCCCGGTAGTCGGAGCCGGTCCGCTTGAGCTCGACCGCCTCGCCGATCAGCCCCACGAGGTCCGCGCTCTCGCGAACCTGATCGACGATCTCGTCGGGGATCATGCTCATGCCGAGAACTCCACGATCGTGACGCCGGTGCCGCCCTGGTTGCGCGGGGCGAACCCGAACTTCGCCACCCGCCGGTCCCCCGACACCACCCGCCGCACCCGCTCCCGCACCACGCCGGTTCCCATCCCGTGGATGATGCGCAGGATCGGCTGATCCGCCAGCACCGCAGCATCAACGGCCGCCATCGTCGCCTGCTCGGCCTCGTCGCCGGTGAGGCCGCGGAGATCGATCTCCAGCGGGGCAGCGGGGCCGCTGGGCAGCGGGGCAGCAGGGGCGGGGGAACCATCGCGGAGCTTTCGCGAGCCGCGCTCGGAGGCTGGGAGCACCGTCAGTGTCGATGCTTCCAGCACCACCTTCATCGCGCCAACAGCGACGACCGCAGTGCCATCCTGCCGGATCTCCAAGACGTCTCCCGTCCCGCCGGATGGCAGCCGCACCCGGCTTCGTACCTCGACAGCTGCACCGGCATCCTCCTGCCCCCCCGCCCCGCCGCCCCGCTGCCCCGCTGCCTCCTCCTCTCGATAGACCCGGATCCCTTCCTCGACCCTCCGCCTCGCTTCTTTCGCCGCGGCTTCGTCCGCCGCACCCCGGGCCGCGCCCAGCGCTTCCTCCACCAGGCGACGCGAGTCCATCAGGTATTGCTTCGCCTGCCGGCGGCCCGCGCGGTCGGCCTCCTTCTCCTGCCGTTTGAGCTCGGCCTCTCTGGCGGCCTGGGACTCGGCCTGCGCCGTGAGCCGGGCGTTCAACGCGTCGAGCTCGATCGTGCGCTCGTCCAGCCGGGTCTGGGTCTCTCGCACCTCCCGGCCTCGCTCCTCCACCGCGGCGAGCAGCGCGTCCAGGTTTCGCTCGGCGTCCGGGACCCGTGCTTCGGCGTCGGCCAGCACTGAGACCGAGATGCCGAGCCGGCGGGCGATGGCCAGGCCGTAGGAACGGCCGGGGACGCCCTTCACGAACCGGTACGTCGGCGTCAGGGTGGCCGCGTCGAACTGGAGCGACGCGTTGACCACGCCGGGCGTTTGGCTCGCGAGGTCCTTCAGCGCGCCGAGGTGGGTAGTCGCCAGGGTCAGGGTGGCGCGCGCCGTGAGCGCCGCGAGGATCGCCGCCGCGAGGGCCGCGCCCTCCGCGGGATCGGTCCCGCTGCCGACCTCGTCCAGCAGCACCAGCGAGCCCGCGTCGGCCTCGGCGAGGATCCGGCGGAGCATCGCGACGTGCGCGCTGAACGTAGAGAGACTGGCGGAGATCGACTGCCGGTCGCCGATGTCGGCGAAGAATCCGCCGTAGGCCGGGAGCTTCGTCCCCGCGGCGACCGGGGGGATGATCCCGCTCTGCGCCAGCGCCGAGGCGAGACCGACCGCCTTGAGCAGCACCGTCTTCCCGCCGGTGTTGGGCCCGCTGATGAGCAGGGTCCGCTCGCTCGGATCCATCTCCAGGTCGAACGGGACCACCGGCTCCGCGCCGGCGAGCAACAGCGGGTGGCGGCCGCGCACGATCCGCAGTCCGGCCGGCGCCGGCGTCACGTCCGGCACCTCGCCTTCCCCAGCGACGGCGTACCGCGCCCGCGCGACGAGATCATCGACCGCGACGCACATCTCGACGGCGCCACGGATGGTGCCGAGCTCCGGCCGCAGCAGCCCGGTCAGCTCCCGCAGCACCCGCAGCGTCTCCCGCTCTTCCTCCACCTGGGCTTCGCGCAGCGCATTCCCCAGCTCGATCGCTTCGGTCGGCTCGACGAACAGCGTACCGGCGCTGCCGGACTCGTCGTGGACGATGCCGGCGGGACGGTTGCGCGAGTCGCGCCGCACCGGGATGACGTACCGGCCGCCCCGCACCGTGACGCTCGCGTCCGCGGCGGCGACGTTGGCGTCGAGGCCCCGGAGCATCGAGTCGAGCCGCCGGAGCAGGCGTTGCCGCGCCTGCTGCACCTCGCGGCGTGCGGCCGCGAGGGCCGGGCTTGCCGTGTCGAGCAGGCTCCCGTCGGCGTCGAGCGACTGCTCCAGCCGGCGCTCGACGGTCTTGTCGATCAGCGGATGGGAGAGCGCGGCGGAGAGCGGAGCGGTGTCCTGCAGGCGCTTGAGGTCGGCGTGGATCCGGCGGGCGGAGCTCAGGATCCGGAGGATGGCGACCAGGTCCGCGCCCTCCAGGACGCTGCCCTCGATCCGGAGACGGGAGAGTGCGCGGGAGACGTCGGGGATCGGCTCGGAGAGCAGCGTGTCGCCGCGGCGGAAGATCCCGGCCGCCTCGCCGGCCCGGGCCAGCTCCAGCCGGATCCAGTCGAGGTCGAGCGTCGGCCGGCGGGCGCGCACCCGCTCGGCGCCGAGCGGCCCGGCCGCGTGGCCGGCGACCAGGTCCAGCACCGGCCCGAGCTCGATCGTCTCGAGGCCGTCCGCGCTCCGGTCGGTCGGCAAAGGAAGCGGGGTGCCACCCCCTGCGTCGGTCGGCACCCCGTCGGATACAACTGGTTCCAACCCGGCCATCACCCCGCCTGGAGCTCCTCGCGCACGATCTGGTTGATCACTTTGCCGTCGGCCCTGCCCTTGTAACGGGGGACGATCTGCCCCATCACCTTGCCCATGTCCTTGGCGCCGCCGGCGATCACTTCGCGCACCGCGGCGCGGATTTCCTCGGGATCGACTGCCGGGGGCAGGAACTCTTCGAGCACCGCGATCTGCCCTTGTTCCGCGGCGGCGAGCTCGGTCCGCCCGCCCGCGGTGTACTGCTCGATCGCTTCCTGCCGGATCTTGATGCCTTTCCGGAGCACCTCGATGACCTCCTCGTCCGTGGCCGGCCGGCGGAGATCGATCTCGCGATTCTTCAGGTTGGCGAGGATGGTGCCTAACACGAGGGTGCGATCCTTGTCCTGCGCCTTCCGGGCGGTGTTCATCGCCGCCCGGAGGGCATCGGCCATACTAGCCGCGGGGGACACGCGGACCTCGGCGGTTCTTGCGGACCGCGGCGTTCATCTTCCGCTTCCGCTTCTCGCTCGGCTTCTCGAAGTGACGGTGCTTACGGAGGTCGGACAGGATCCCGGCCTTCTCGCACTTCTTCTTGAAGCGCTTGAGCGCCCGCTCGAAGCTCTCGTCATCGTGAATGATGACTTCCGGCATGCAGTGTATCACCCCTCTCGGCCCGGATGGGCGTAAACGTTAGAGCCGTGAGAATTTAGGTCGGGGAGAGGGGAGAAGCAAGGCAGGCCGGCATTCTAACTGCGAACCACGGAGCCACGGAATACACGGAGGCAAGCACGGAGGAAACAAAAAGCTTTTGTTGTTGTCTCCGTGAAGTCTCCGTGTTCTCCGCGGCTCCGTGGTTCGCAGTTGGTCAGCCGGCACCGGACAATGAGCCCGCCCATCATCCTGGCGGCCATGTCAACTTCCGCCCCCCCAGCACATGTAAGTGCAGGTGGTCCACGCTCTGCCCCGCATCTTTCCCCGTGTTGGTGACGACCCGATAGCCACCCGTATCGAGCCCCAGCTCCGAGGCCACCTCCGCCGCGAAGCTCAACAGCCGGCCCAGCAGCCGCTCCCCCTCCGCGCCCTTCGCGTCCCGCACCGCGGCCACATGCTTCGTCGGGATCACCAGCACGTGGGTCGGCGCCCGGGCGTCGATGTCCCGGAACGCCACTGCCTCCTCCGATCGCTTCACGATCGTCGCCGGGATTTCGCCTCGGACGATACGGCAGAACAGACAGTCAGCCATCGCTCCTCCGTAGTCGTGCCGCCGCGGCGGCTGCCGCGGCGGCGACGGCGGCGGTTTCGAATCGCAGGGTGTGCGGGCCCAGGCTTACGGCCTGGTACCCCACGCGGCGGAGACTCCGGGTCTCATCGTCGGTGAGCCCGCCCTCCGGACCGATCACGATGGTGAGCGGCGCCGTACCCAGTACCGCCGGCGGCGCGGGCCCCGCCTGCTCCGCCAGCCAGCCCTCGCCGGCTAGCGGACGGCCCGCCAGCGTACTGACCGCCAGGGGCTCCTCGATCTGCGTGGCCCAGGGCGCGCCGCTCTGCTTCACCGCCTCCAACGCGTGGCGCCGCAGCCGCTCGAGGTGCTGGCTCCGCACCCGGCTGGCGACGCCCGCCGTGCGCTCAGTCTCCAGCGGGATCACGGCGCTCACGCCGAGCTCGGTGGCCTTTTCCACCACCCAGGCGAAGCGCTCGCGGTCGCCGGCGCCGACGGCGAGGGTCAGATCGGTGGGACGGGGCACGCGATCGCCCGCGGTGACTTCCACCTCCCACCCCTTCCCGGCTCGCACCAGCCGCCCCCAACCCACCAGGCCTTCGCCGTCGCGCACTTCGACGAGCTCGCCGTCAGCCGCCCGCCGCACCCGCAGGTGGTGCTCCTCACCCTCTCCCAGCCTGCCCGACTGCCCGACTGCCCGACTGCCCGTCTCCAACAGCACTCGAATCATATCGGCCGCGCGGCGACGCCCCACCACCCGGTATCTCTGCGCTCTTCCAGCACCTCGAATCCCGCGGACATGAGCGCCGACAGGAAGAGTGGCCCCTCGACGGTCTCCATGCCGGAGAAGATCGCGGCGCCCCGCGGGGTGAGCGCGGCGGTGATGGCCGGCAGCAGCTCGGTATTGGCGGTGCGCAGGATGTTGGAGAGCACCAGATCGGCGGGGCCCAGCAGCGGCGCGAGCGCGCCGGCATCGCCCTCGAGAAACCGGACCGTCGACTCGACGCCGTTTCGGCTCGCGTTCCGCGCCGCGACCACGTTGGCCTCGGCATCGATCTCGATCCCGACCGCGCGCGCCGCGCCGAGCTTGACTGCAGCGATGGCCAGGATGCCGCTGCCGCTGCCGAGATCGAGCACGGTTTGGCCGGGACGAACCAGCGCCTCCAGCAGCGTCAGTGCGACCCGGGTGGAGCCGTGCTCGCCGCTGCCGAACGCCATCTCCGGATCGATCGTCACCGCGGGACCGCCCGACTCCTCGGCACCGGCCCAGGACGGCGCGACCGTGAGCCGGCCGAACCGCCGGGATCCGAGGCCGTCTCGCCAGCGGGTGGACCAATCAACGGCCTCGACCCGCCGGCGGGCGATCTGCGGAGGCGCCTCAGCCTGCTCGATCTCGGCGATGAGTCGGTCCGCGGCCTCCTCGTCGGGCGCGAAGGTGACCAGGGTGCCGTCTTCCCGCTCCTCAACCGCCTGCCCCGTCCGGGCCACCAGCCAGGCACCCAGCGCGTCCCGCCGCTCCGGCGGGGTGCGCACGTCGATGGCCCACCAGGTCATGCGCCGAGCGCTTCCTTGAGCTTCGACCAGAATCCGGGCGAGCGCTTCGGCGGCTCGCCTTCCAGCTTGGCCAGCTCGTGGAACAGGCGGTGCTGCTCCTCGCTCAAGCGCTCCGGCGTCCAGACGTGGACCCGGATCATGAGGTCGCCCTTGCCGTTCTGCCCCAGCACCGGCAGTCCGCGCCCCTTGAGACGCAGCACCGTTTCGGGCTGGGTGCCGGCGGGGATCTTGATGTCCTCGTCGCCGTACGGCGTCGGAATGGAGAACTGCGCTCCCAGCGCCGCCTGCGAGAAGGAGACCGGCAGGTCGAAGACCAGGTCGTCGCCGTGGCGCTCGAACCGGTCGTCGTCCTTCACGTCCAGCATCACCAGCAGATCGCCCGACGGCCCGTTGCGCGGGCCGGCCGCACCCTGGCCCCGCAGCGTGAGGTAGTTGTTGCCGGACACGCCGGCCGGGATCTCGACCTGGACCGTGCGATCGCCGCGGACCCGCCCCTCGCCCCGGCACATCTCGCACGCATCCTTGACGACCTGCCCCTCGCCGCCGCAGGTGGGACAGGGCTGGACCGAGACGAACTGGCCGAACATGCTGCGGGTGGCCCGGCGCACCTCGCCGCTGCCGCCGCAGGTGGAGCAGCGGGTGGGCTGGGTGCCGGCCCTGGCCCCGCTGCCCGAGCACACGCTACACCGATCGAGAGTCCGGAGCCGTACCGATTTCTTCACGCCGGCGGCGACGTCCGCCAGGTTGATCTTCACCGTGACCCGCACGTCCTGCCCTCGGCGGGGATCCTGCCGCTGGCCGCCGAAGATGGACTCGAACCCGCCCATCCCCCCGAAGTCGCGCATGAAGATGTTGAGCGCCTCGGAAAGATCCACGTGGTGGAATCCGAATCCCCCGCCGCTCCCTCCGACGCCGGCCTTGCCGTAGCGGTCATAGGCCGAGCGCTTCTGGGGATCCCGAAGCACCTCGTAGGCCTCGGTGATCTCCTTGAACTTCCCCTCCGCCTCGGGCGAGGGATTGCGGTCGGGGTGGAACTCCATCGCGAGCTTGCGGTAGGCCTTCTTGATCTCGACCTCGGTGCAATCGCGCTGGACCCCTAGCAGGGCGTAGAAATCGCTCACTCCAGCAGTCCCTCCATCAAGCGGCTGGTGTGCTCCACCAGCCCGATAATCTTGTCGTATGGCATTCGGGTCGGGCCCATGACCCCGATCACACCCTTCAGCTCGCCCACCTGGTAGGAAGAGGTGACCAGGGTGAAGTCGCTCAGCCGGCTGTCCGGATTCTCGCCGCCGATGGTGATCGAGAGCCCCAGCCGCCGCCGGCTCGCGAGCGCCTGCTTCAACAGCTCGTGCCCTTCGGTGAGGCGCAGCAGGTCGCGCATCCGGCTGTTGGAGGCGAACTCGGGCTGGTCGGCCAGCATCTGCGCGCTGCCCAGGAGCACGGCGCTCTGGTTGGAAAGGTCGAAGATCTCCTCCCGCTCAGCCACGAAGATGTTGAGCAGCTCCGCCTCCGCGCTCGGCCGGCCCGCGTCGCGCAGCCGCTCGCCGATGGACTCCCGGATCCGCCGCAGGCTGAGCCCGCCGAGCCGCTCGTTCAGGATCCGGGCGACCTCCTGCACGGCGGCCGCCGACACCCGGGCCGGCACCTCGACGAAGATCGTGCGCAGCACCCCGCTCCTCAGGTTGAACACCAGGAGCAGACGCTCGCTGGAGACCGGCACCAGCTCGAGCCGCTCCAGGACCAGCTCGTCGAGCGCCGGCGCCACCGCCACGCCCAGCTCCTGGGTCAGCACGCCGAGGACCTGAGCGGCCCGGCGGACGATTTCCTCCACCGGGTTCCGGGAGCCGGAGAGCTCGGTGCGCAGGGTCTCCCTGGCCTCGTCGGTCGGGGGCGCCAATCGCATGATCTTGTTGACGTAGATCCGGTAGGCCCGGTCGGTCGGGATCCGCCCGGCGGAGGTATGGGGGTGGAAGAGATACCCCTTGTCCTCCAGATCGCTCATCGTGCTTCGGATCGTGGCGGGGGAGACCCCCAACCCGAACCGGCGCGCGATGGTCTGGCTGCCGGCCGGCTCCGCGGTCTCGATATACGTCTGCACGACAGCCTCGAGGACCCGAAGCTCCCGCTCGCTGAGCTGCTCTGGCGCTGGCATCGGCTGGAATTTAGCCGACTTGGGGCCGGGTGACATCCCGACTGGGGTCAGGCCCGGTGTGATCCCGTCGCTTGACGCCACCGGCTCTCCTGCCCTACCGTCGCCCGTGCGGGATTCACTCTCGACCCTCCGACCGAACTGGAGCACATATGCCGGCCCACACCACCCATTCGCTCGAGCAGTGTATCGAAAACTGTCAGCGCTGCCACCGGATCTGCCTGGAGACCGCCGCCCGCCACCTCAAGGGCGAAGGGAGCATAGATCCCACCCACCTCCGGCTCCTGCTCGACTGCGCGGAGATCTGCCAGACCTCGGCCAACTTCATGATCCGGGGATCGGACCTGCACGGAGAGACCTGCGGTGCGTGCTCGGTAATCTGCGAGCGGTGCGCCGACGAGTGCGACCGCCACGGTGAGGACCCGCACATGGCGGCCTGCGCCGAGATCTGCCGGCGTTGCTCCGAGACCTGCCGCGAGATGGCGGAGGCTATGCGGTCGTAGCGACCAGCGCGTCGAGCCGGAGCCAGCCCTCCGGGGTGAGCCGGAGGGTGGGCCCGGACGTCGTGGCCCAGCCGGCCTCGATCCAGGCCCTGGCCGCATCGGGCGACACCTGCCCGCGAGCGATTCCCTCGCGGGTGCGGAGCCCGAGGTAGAGCTGTTCCAGCTCCACCGCCTCCCCGTCGAGCGTCTCGGCGCCTGCGACCGGGCTCTCACCCGCTTCAATCGCCCGCTGGTAGCCCGCCCACTCCCGCAGGTTCCACTGCCGCCGGCCATCCCACGCGCTGTGGGCCGAGGGCCCCAGACCGATGAAGGGAGCCCGCCGCCAGTAGGCGCTGTTGTGCCGCGCCCGGCGCCCGGGCCGCGAGTAGTTGGAGACCTCGTAGTGGTCGTACCCCGCCCCGCCGATCACAGCATCCGCCTCCAAGAACTCGGCGGCGTACCGGTCCTCATCGACCGGCGCGACCTCGCCCCGAGCCGTCCACCGCGCCAGCGGAGTGTGATCCTCCACCGTGAGCCCGTACAGCGAGAGGTGATCCGGCCCCAGCCCCAGCGCCCGATCGAGGTCGGCCGCCCAATCCCGGCCAAGGGTGGCGGGCAGGCCGAAAATGAGATCGAGCGACAGCTCCGCTATGCCGTTCTCGCGCAGCGTCGCCACCGCGGCCCCGATCTGGTCCACCGAGTGCGTCCGGTGCATCCACTCGAGCACCCTCGGTTCGAACGACTGCCCGCCGAGGGAGACCCGGTTCACTCCCGCCAGCCGCCAGGCGGCGGCGGCTTCCGCCGTCACGTCATCCGGATTCGCCTCCAGGGTGACTTCCGCATCCGCGGCAACTTCACGATCGGCCTCGAGCCGCCGGAGAATTCGTCCTATGGCATCCGGACCCAATCGGGACGGCGTACCTCCGCCGAAATAGATCGTCTCTACAACAGCCGAGTCATCCCAGATCGGATGCCGCTGCCAGCCCTCCCACTCCCGCAGGACCGCGCCGACGTAAGCGTCGGTCGGCACGTCTCGCCGAACCGCGATCGCGAAGTCGCAGTAGCTGCAGCGGCGGGCGCAGAAGGGGACATGGAGGTACAGGTGCACAGACCGAAATCTAAGCCGTAACAACAAAGCCGCAGAAAACCACAACAACAACAAACAAGCCGCAGATGAACGCAGTAGACACCTCTCTGCGTTCATCTGCGTTCATCTGCGGCTTGTTGTTGTTTTCTGCGGCTTAATGCTTTCGTGCCCGGCCCATCCCCGCTCCGACGGCTTACGCCCTCTTGAACCCCGGCCCCACCTTCTCGACCACCCCCGCGATCTCCAAGGCGCACAACGCCGACAACAACTCCCGCGGAGCGCGCCCCGACCGGGCCACCAGATCCTCCAGCATCACCGGCTCTGCTCCCAGGAGTCCGGCGACTGTATGCTCGAAGTCCTGAAGATGGTCAGGCAATGGAGTCTTGACCGGCGGATCCAGTCCCACGGCCGGCTGCACCGCTTCGGGATAGTGTCGCAACAGATCTTCGATCGTGAGCAGCGGCGTGGCGCCATCGCGGATCAGCTCGTTGGCGCCGGTCGAGGTGGGGCTCGTGATGTTGCCCGGCACGGCCATGACCTCGCGGCCCTGGTCGAGCGCCGTGCCGGCCGTGATCAGGGCGCCGGAGCCCCGGGCCGCCTCCACGACCACGGTCACTCGCGCGAGCCCGCTGATCAGCCGGTTGCGGCGCGGGAAGCTGCCGGCCGACGGCCGCTCTCCCGGCGGGAATTCAGTGAAGAGCAGTCCCCGTTGCTCCACTCGGGAGTACAGCCGGCGGTTGGCGGCGGGATACACCACGCCGAGTCCGTTGCCCATGACGCCGATGGTCCCGCCGCCCGCGTCGAGGGCCGCCGAGTGGGCGACGGCGTCGAGTCCGCGGGCCATCCCGCTCACGACCACCAGGCCGGCGCTGGCCGCGCCCCAGGCGAGCTTCCGCCCGACTTCTCCCCCGTACGCGGTGTGGTCCCGGCTGCCCACGATCGCGACGGCGGGCGGATCCAGCAGCGAGAGCCCGCCCTGGACGAAGAGCACCGGTGGCGCATCGGGGATGACGCGAAGGCTCGGCGGATACTGAGGATCGTCGAACAGCAGCACCCGGCCGCCCATCCGCTCGGTCTGCTCGATGCTGCGGGCGCCCGCCTCGACGTCGCCGGCCGCCACGGCGCTGGCCGCGGCGCGGCCGATCCCCGGAATGGTGCATAAAAACGCGACCGGCGCCGAGAAGGCGCCGGTGGCAGTGTGACAGACGTCGAGTATCGCTCGGAACCGGCCCGGCCCGATGCCGGGCACCAGTGCCAGCGCCACCGTGGCGGCGCGCTCCTGATCCACTAGGCTTCCTCCTCCTCCCACGATTCCACCGGCGCTTCCTCACCCTTCGCCGCTTCAACCAGCCTCCAGAAATACTCCTTCACCTCCTCCAGACCGGTACCCGCCGCGCTGGAGATGGTGAGAATCCCCGCGGCGTCGGGCGCGTCGAGCGCCGGCACCGGCGCGTCCGCCGGGAGCAGGTCCCGCTTGGTGAGCAGCACTACGTGCGGCTTCTCGGCGAGCGCCTCGCTGTACAGCCTGATTTCATCGCGGAGCCCGCGGTAGGTCGCGTTCGGGTCGGGACTGTCGAGCGGCACCAGGTAGGCCAGTACCCGGGTGCGCTCCACGTGCTGGAGAAAGCGCAGACCCAGTCCCTTCCCCTGGTGCGCCCCCTCGATGATGCCGGGGATGTCGGCCAGCACGAAGCTCCGGTGGCCGGACAGGCCGACCACGCCGAGGTTCGGCTCCAGCGTGGTGAAGGGATAGTCGGCGATCTTGGGCCGGGCGGCGGAGAGCACGGAGAGCAGCGTACTCTTGCCGGCGTTCGGCTCGCCCACCAGGCCGACGTCGGCGATGAGCTTGAGCACCAGCTCGATCGATCGCTCCTCGCCCTCCTCGCCCGGCTCCCACTCCCGCGGCGCCTGGTGGGTCGAGGTCGCGAACCGGGCATTGCCCCGTCCGCCCCGTCCCCCCTTCGCCACCAGGATCGTGTCGCCCGCGCGGAGCACTTCGCCCAGCTCGGCCCCGGTGTCGGCATCGCGCACCACGGTGCCGGGCGGCACCGGCATATACACGTCGTCCGCCGAGGCGCCGGTCTGGGTCTTCCCCTTCCCATGCGCGCCCCGCTCGGCCTTCCATGCGTTGCGATAGCGATAGTCGAGCAGCGTGGCGAGGTTGGCGTCGCCCCGGACGAACACGCTCCCGCCGTGTCCCCCGTCGCCGCCGTCGGGGCCGCCCTTCGGCTTGTACTTGAACCGGGCGAACGAGCTGGCGCCCGACCCTCCGGTCCCCGCCGTCACCCGGACCACCGCGCGATCGATGAACATCAGTTCCCCGGCGACCACCCCTCGCGCACGGTCCGCCACAGCTCCTTGATCTTCTTCCACTGGTCGAAGGACAGGAGCGGATTTACGATCGAGAGCACGCCGTCGATCTGGCTGAAGCTGGCGCCGGCGTTCAGGGCGCCGCGGAGGTGGGAGTGGAGCTGCTTGGGCGCTTCCAGCACGGCGGTCTGCGCCACGGTGCACAGCTCCCGGCGGAGCAGGTCGAGGCCGGGCCGCCCCATGGTGCGGCCGTACCCCTCGGTGATCATCCAGGCGTCGATCGCGGGGTGGAGCACGCGGACGCTGTCGCGCAGCTTGGCGTAGTTCTCCCCATAGACCCGGCCGCAGACCTCTTCGCCCCGCCGGGTCCACTCCTGCACCTGGCCGTAGTCCTGCCCCTCGTCGCTGTCGGGGGCGGACACCGCGCTGAACCGGCGCCACACCGCGAACGCGATGAGCGCCCGGGGATATCCCACCATGAGCACCGACTGGAGCAGGAGCTCCTCGACCCAGGCCGACGGAACCTGGGACGCCCGGAGCGGCCCCACCCGCTCGCGCAGCTCGGGCTCGTAGCCCTGCGCGATCGCGGCGGCGAAGCGGACCAGGTCCCGGGTCTGAGGGTCGAGATTGTCTTGTTTCGCCATCCCTTCTCACCTCGGTTGGGCGTCGTTCGGTGGCAAGATAACCTGGCACCGCCTTTGACTCTCGTGCCGCGATCCTGTTGCTTTCCCCGCCGATGCCTCGCCCTTTCCAGGCCGTGCTCGCCGTGGCGTTGCTCGGCGCGCTCCTCCCCGAGCGCGGGGCGGCGCAGGCCTCCGCCTACCTCCCGCTGGACGATCCCCGTCTCCCGCTGATCGAGCATCTCATCGCCCGCGGGGACATCGCCGACCCTTCCCCCATGGTGCGGCCGTTCCGCCGGGCCGACGCGCTCCGGGCCTTGGCTCACGCCGATACCGCGGGCGAGGGAACCGCGGCGCTGATCCGGCACCTTCGCGAGGAACTGCGCGAGCCGGAGGACTCCACCCGCTGGCAGGTCGGCCTCCGGGCGGGCGCGCAGGCCTACAGTCACATCCGCCGCGACCTGCTGCATCCGCTCGGCCCCGACGGCGTCCGTCCCTACGGCGAGGCCCTGGGTGAGGCGATCCTCGGACCCTTCGCGCTGGTGAGCCGCCCCGCCGCCGAGCCTCGCATCACCGACGATCCCGAATGGCCGGGGCGCCGCGACCTGGACCTGGCCTGGCGGATGATCGAAGGCTACGCCAGCGCCCAGTTCAAGTACGGCAGCGTGTTCTACGGGCAGATGGACCGCAACTGGGGTCCGGTCGGAATCGAAGGCATCGGCCTGAGCGACTACGGCTACAACGACGTCGAGCTGGGGTTCGACATCGGGGTCGATGCGCTCCGGCTCAGCGCGCTGGCCCGGTCGTTGGAGGACGCGCGAGACAGCGCCGGCGCCCGGGTCCACCGCTATTTCTTCGCCCACCGGCTCGGCGTCCGGCTGGGCGAGCGACTGAACCTGGGTCTGTGGGAGACGACGGTGCTGGCCGGCGCCGACCGCGAGTTCGACGGGCGCTACCGCAACCCGCTCAGCTTGCTCCTCCTCACCAACCAGTGGGGGCTCGGCGCCAACGGCAACGTGCTGTTCGGAGTGGATGCGGCGTATCGCATCAGCAAGGCCACCACGGTCGAGGCCCAGATCGGCATCGACGACCTCCAGTACGAGAACACCTCGGGCGACGACCGCTATCCCAACCGCTGGGCGCTCACCCTCGCCGCGCACGGGCCCCTCGGCTCCCGCCTCGCCTGGCGCGGCCTCTACACCCAGGCTTCCAGCCTCGCGTTCCGGACCCTCGACCCGTTCGAGAACCTGACCGACGGCGGCGTGGGACTCGGCCGCAATTTCGCCGACATGGACCGGTTCACCCTGACCGTGAGCGTGCCGGCGGGCACCCGCTGGCTCTTCACACCGGAGCTGACGTTCCAGCGCCAGGGCGAGGGCGACATCAACGATCCCTTCCCCCCGACGCCGGAGGAAGCGGGGCAGCTGCCCCAGCTCTTCATCGGAACGGTGGAGAAGACGCTTCGGGCCGCGGTCGCGCTCAGCGGCCGGCAGGGCCCGCTCGACCTCCGCGCCAGCGCCGGATTCCATCACGTCACCAACGCAGGCAACGTGGCCGGCATTACCGACAACCGCTTCGAGGGCCGGTTCCAGGCGACGCTGGGCCTGAGCCGCCGGGGAGTGATCGAGTGACCCATCCGCCGCCGCTGAACCGGGACCGGCTGCTCCACCTCACCCAGCGTATGAAGGAGAGCCGGGTCGTCGTGGTGGGCGACATCATGATCGACCGCTACCTCTACGGCGACACCGAGCGGCTCTCGCCCGAGGCACCCGTGCCGGTGGTGACCCTGCGCCGCCGGGAAGCGAAGCTGGGCGGCGCCGCGAACGTCGCCGCCAACGTCGCCTCGCTCGGCGCGCGCTGCCTGCTGGTGGGAACCGTGGGCGACGACGGCGACGGCGCCGCCATCCGCCAGGAGCTCGCCGTCTCCCGGCTCGACGGCCGCCACGTCGTCACCGTCGCCGGCCGGCCCACCACGTCCAAGACCAGGATCATCGCCCGGTCCCAGCAGATCGTGCGGATTGACGACGAGGTGGATGCGCTGCTCGACGGCGGGGACCTCGACCGGCTGGTCGCGGCGGCGAAGGATGCCATGGCCGACGCCGACGCCCTGCTGGTGGAGGACTACAACAAGGGGGCCCTCGCCCCCGAGCTGATCGCGACGGTCATGGAGACGGCTCGTCGGCGCGGGATCCCGGTCGTGGTGGATCCCAAATACCGGCAGTTCTTCGCCTACGCCGGGGCCACGGTGTTCAAGCCCAACCGCCGGGAGCTGGAGTCGGCGCTCGGCGCGGCGGTGGATCTCCAGAACCGGAACGCCCTGCCCGAAGTGCTGGCCCGGCTCAAGGTGGACAATCTGCTGGTGACGCTGGGCGCGGAGGGGATGCTGCTGGTGACGAAGGACGGGAGCTCGATCCGGATACCCAGCATCGCGCGGGAGGTGTACGACGTCTCGGGTGCCGGAGACACCGTGACCGCGTGGCTGGGGACGGCGCTCGCGGCGGGGGCCTCGTTGGCGGAGGCGGCGCAGCTCGCGAACTATGCGGCGGGAGTGGAAGTCGGCAAGCCGGGCGTGGCCACGGTGTCACCCGAGGAGGTGCTTGCGGCGCACGAGGAGCGGTTCGACCAGATTGGACGGCTGCGCCGGGGCGGCGTGATCTAGGAGCTGACGCCGGTCCCGAAGCCGAGCCAGACCCGCCAGGTCTCCTTGGCTCCGTCCAGATACTGCCGCAGGGCGGCGGCGCCCCGGATGTGACTGGGGTTGAGTTCCACCACGCCGGACTCGCCCATCCTGGCCCGCAGCATCGTGGCACACTCCGACTCCGCCACCTCGGCGAGCCGTTCCTTGCTCCAGGAATTCCGCGGGCGCACGCCGCAGTGAGCCAGGAAGCCGAGCAGGTCCCGCCGGGTCCAACCCGAAAGCCAGCCGTTCAGCTCGGTTGCAGGAACCACCAGACCCGAGTCCATGATGAGACGGGTCGACTCGGTGACGTCGAGTCCGCGCTTCCGGGTCTCGTACCGGCTGAGGCTGGCGAGGGTTCGCGGGGTGCTGGGGTCGGCCACCAGGTGCCGCAGCACGTCGGCGGCATGGGCCCGGACTCCCAGCGGGAGCGGAAGCAGCAGAGCCAGCAGCTGGGTGACGTCGGGGTCTTGGGGTGGAGCGATCGGATGGAGCGTATCGGCGGAGAGCGGCGGCCAGGTGGACCAGTAGCTCATCTCGCTGGCCATGCGGCGAACGAAGTCGTTTCGAAGCTCGACGAGTCGCTCGGCGCCGGCCAGGTGGTAGGCGTGAGGACAGACCGCCGCCGCCAGGAAATCGGCGGCCTCGCCGGTCATGATGAAACCGGAAAATCCTTCGTGGGCGGCGAGCAGGACCAGCGCGACTCGAAGATCGACGCAGGCATCATCGGAACTACCAGGCAGGCACGTCTCCAGCGGCGCTTCCATGATGGAGGCCGCCAGGGCTCGGTAGCGCTGGCGGAATTCCTCCTCGGACGCGCCGACGCCGGGATTGGCCTGGCGGATCCGCCAGAGATAGTCGCCGATGCCGTCGATGTCGCCCCGGCGAACGCGCTCCAGCAGCCACGGAGAAAAGTCCGTGCACGGGACACAGCTGGACGCGTTGTGGGCCCGGGAAAGACAGGGGAAGTCGGGGTGCCCCGTACCGGCCGCGAAGCCGGGCAGATCGGTGGCGACCCGATCGGCGAGAGTCAGTGCGGTGGAGCCGAATTCTAGAGTCTGCATCGTCACGAGGAGACCCTGGTTCCGGTTCTGGAAGTGGGCGACGGCCAGTGGTCGGGCGGGCGCTTTTCACGCACGCTGCCCCCACCGGGCCACGCCGGTGAATCCCTATATGTTGAAGCGCCCTGCCTGTTTGGCAAGGGTGAGCCAGCAGCCAATCTCAAGGGGAGGGATCAACGGGCCGGCAACGCAGAGGTGAGTCTAAACCGGGCAATCCTGGATCGCCAGATCATGTCCTGGTTCGAGGCGCCTCCCTTGCGACCGCTATGTCAGCCCGTTCCTTCGGGTTGTCCGCCTTCCGGGTCACCAGGGGAGGCTCCCGGTCCATCGCCTCATCCACCTTCACCCGTAGCTCATCCATAGTGTAGGGCTTCGCCAGGAAGATCACCTCGAGCTCCTGGAGGCCGTGCTCGGCGAGTACTTCGGCCGAGTGGGCCGACATGAAGATGATCCGCTGGCCCGGGCGGTGGGCCAGAATCTGCTCGGCCAGCTCCACGCCGTCGGTATCCGGCATTACCACGTCCAGCAGGACCAAATCGATCGGGCTCTGGGCGATCCGGTAGACGTCGAGCGCTTCCTCAGCACCGTCGGCTTCCAGGACCCGGAGGCCGAGCTCCCGGAGCATCCTGGACGCGACGTGGCGAGAGATGCGCTCGTCATCGACGACGAGGGCGGTCAGATATGGAGGTGGAAGCTGAGCAGGCACTTACGTTTCTCCGATGGCTGGTGTGGATAAGGAGAAACTAGGCCGTGGTGCCGGATCCGTGCGTGAGGCAGATCACCGAGGGCTTCATCAGGACAGAGCAGCCAGCCGACCTCAAGTCACGCATGCGGGACGGCATCGCCTCACTGTGGGGCAACCCTCGCGACGGAGCCAGTCTGTGACTCGGATGGCTGCAATCTATGGAATCGCGGCCCTGGCCGCTTGTGCCGAGCCGACTCGGGTCGGTGAGTGTCGGGACCTCGCGGTGGAGGTAAGCCGCGCGGTCGATCCGGTGGTGTCATGGACTCCCGAGGGCTGCGGCATCTGGAGTCTGGACCTGGATCAGGCCGGCGCCCACGCTGGTACGTGGAGAGGCTCGACTACCAGAACCTCATCGAGTCTCCGCTCACGCTCGGAGAGCCCCCTCGGCCGGGAACTTCTCCTCCCCTGCCACCGCTCCAGCTGACGCCGGAGATCGTCTATGAAGTGACGTTATGGCGGATGGATGGGAACGAGCAGAGGATCGTCGGGAGCCAGAGCTAGGTGGGTGGTCCTGCTGGGTGCAACAGCTTGGGGACTATTTGCCGGAAGCTACCTGGCGTACAACTCGTACCAAGCTGGGTGGATCATCGCGCTGACGCAAAAGCAATTCGGCGCACTAATCGTCGTCCCCATGGCAGCACTGATGGCTCTGTGTATCGTGATCGTTCTCGAATGGACTGCAGGGAACATAAAGATGAAGGTGCCGGGGTTCGAGCTCGAGGGTGCTTCGGGCCCCATACTGCTGTGGGTTTGCTGTTCGTGGCGATAATTGCTGCCCTGCGCTCGTTCTGGGTATCGTGACGGGCCTGCCAAACCCTCTCAGCACCGTGCGTACTACCTCCGGCGTATCCTCCACCTCCATCCGCTTTCAGAGCACCGTCCCGTTGGCGTGCCCAAACGGCCGAGGATAGGTACCGCCTTGTGAGTGCCCGCGCCTCCCACGTTACCCCAAGCAAAGAGAGCCCCGCAATCGGTAGCGGGACTCGAGGTTACGGCGATGGGCGATGAGGGGCTCGAACCCCCGACCTCGCGCATGTGAGGCGCGCGCTCTAACCAGCTGAGCTAATCGCCCGTGATTCGGGAGCGGGAACCTAATTCTCCGCCCCACCCGCGGCAAGCGCCTGCCCGCGGTCATCTTGCGCCGCCCCGCGACGCGCCGGATATTCGGCCTACCCCCCAAATCTCTCACCATCGGGGACCCGATGAGCGAGTCCGACACGTCGCCGGCGCAACGCGGGCTGGTGCTGTTCGTGGACGACGAGCAGGCGGTCCGGTGGATCGGCCGCCGCTTCCTCGAGACCGACGGCTGGACGGTGCTCGAGGCGGTGGATGGCTTGGACGCCCTGGAGATCATCAGCGCCTTGACCCAACGCCTCGATCTCGTGGTGACCGACCTGAACATGCCCCGCGTGACCGGCCGCGAGCTGGCCGAGGTGCTCTCGGTATTCTGTCCTGGCCTGCCGGTCCTCGGCGTCACCGGGTTCCTCAGCGCGGTCAATCACGACCGTCGGCTTCCCATCCTGCCGAAGCCGTTCACCGCGGGCAGCCTGCTCCAGGCTGTCCGGATGGCGTGCGGGATGGCCGTGCGGCTTCGGCCGCCGGTGATGGAGAATCGCCGTCGCGCGCGCCGGCTCCGGGAATTGACGATGAAGGCGGGTGCGCGAAACGTGGATCTGGTCGAGGCGGTGCGGGCGCTTCGGGAGATGGAGATGGTCTGATGCGGTGGGTCCTGGGTGTGACGACTCTCCTTTGCCTCGGGTGCGGCGGCGGGACAGAACCCGCCATCACCATCAGTGAGGTCGTAGGCGTGTGGAGCATCGCGCTCACGGAGGAGGAGCCCTGCACGCGGAATAACCCGGCTCCATCCCTGACCGTGAACCTTTCCGTCCTTGGCGAGACGGGCGCCACCGAGCTGACGTTGATGGGGACCTGGGAACTCGGACCCGTGACGAACCCCACCCATCCGCTGGAAGGCGAGATCGATCTCGAAACCGGTCACTTCACCGCCGAGATCCGGCGGGAGCCGCCGGAGGGATCTCCGACTCCGGCGGCGCGAGCCCTCCTGACCGGCACGATCATCGACTACGGAACATTGACCGCCGAGCTGGATGATCCTACCTCGACGGCGGCAGGAATCCTGGGAACGGGGAGGTGTCAGTACACCGCAAGCGGACGGCGTTAGACTGCGCGACATGCGCGCCGGGTGGCGGCGATTACGAGAATGGGCCCTGTTGGATTCGAACCAACGACCTACGGATTATGAGTCCGCTGCTCTAACCGGCTGAGCTAAGGGCCCGGCTGCCGCGAAACTTCATCGCTGGAAACTACTTCCACAAGCTGGGTACTCAGCGGCGAGACTACAGCGACGAAGGGTCTGTGCCGGGCGGCTAGGGGCGGAGCGGCAAGTGGCAGGTTGGTACACGTAACCTGACGGACCCGGCACGGGCCGGTTTCCCCACTACGGGGAGGCCGGCCCGCCGTCCTTACTTATTTCTTCCCGGCTTCGCTACCGCTTTTCAGTACCTGCAGCGGCCGTCCTCGGTACACGGGACGGAAACGTGAAGCCCTCTTTGTTCTCTACCTCGAAGTAATCGTTGCGGCTGGTCTTCCCAACCATCGGCTCGAGCAGACTTCGAAGCGCTTCCACGGAGGCGGCTTCCCAGACGCAGACGGCCCGAGTCCCGTCGGGTTTGGGGAAGGTGTGGTGGAGATTCGCCTTGGGTGCGAGGGTCCTGGGATCCGCTTCGTTCCAGAATGACGCCGGATCGGAAACGGTATGTTGGACGACAATGTACATAGTCCCTCCTGAGAGACAGGTGGTTATGGATACTGTGATCTCTGGAGCGGAGTGGCGCGGGAAGGAAGACGCCAGGGCGGACCGGAGACGGAACATTGCGTAGTACCGTCGGTCAGGCCCGCAACCTGGCGGGTGGTACTGGAAGGCGCAAGGCCAAAGGGACTGCGCGTCTCACAGCTCCCTGTACTTCACCATCAGCACGAAGTACAACCCGTAGAGAATGATCCCGGTCGAGGCCGCCGCCAGCAGCCACTTCCCTTCCTCAAGAGTCGACAACAGCCGCAGCGCCTTGTCCCACCCGCCCGCCTGCGACGGATCGTACTCCCGCGCCACTCGCACCAGCGAGTAACCCACCATCAGCGACATCACGCTGAGCGCGAGATACCCGATCCGCCCGCTCACCAGCGTCAGCAGCCGCGCCGTCCGCGACATGCTGCTCCGGAGGCTCTTCCGAAACCCGGCCGTGATCCCGAGCTTGAGCTGGAACACCCCGGCGATCATCACTGTCGCGCCGGCAAGCCCGACCAGCCAGCGCCCCACCAGCGGTGTGAGCACTGCCGCCGCGAGGTCGTCCAGCCCCACGCCACGGCCGGCCTTGCCCATGATCAGGCCGACTGTTCCCCACGCCAGCAGCGCGTAGCCGATCCCGGTGATGAAGAACCCGATCCGCTCCGCGATGCCGGTGAATCCCGTTCCCTTGTGCTCGGGATCCAGGAACGCCGACAGGAACATCCAGAACGCATAGCCGGCGAGCCCGATCGCCAGCACCCCCAGCATCACCACCCCGAACGGCTCGTCCAGCAGCGACTTGATCGCGCCCTCGGGCCCGGTGATGTCGCCGCCCCAGCCGAGCGCGTACCGCAGCGCCAGGGCTCCGACCATGATGGTCACCAGACCCTTGGTCGCGAACCCGAAACGGGTCAGCCGGGCGATGAGCGGCCCGGCGTCTCCCGTCGCCCGTCGCAATTGCCGGCTAGGCATTTCTCCACCTGCGCTCCACCCGATGGCCGAGATCCATCATCGGCTTCTCCACCGTCCGGAAGCTGGCCCAGGCCAGCGCTGTGACCACTACAAGCACCACGAGCAGGGTCACCAGCACGTGGCCGGTGAAGATGCCGTGCAGCAGGCCGAGCTGGATGACCGGAAAGTGCAGCAGATAGGCGCCGTACGACACGTCGTCCTTGAGATGGACGGTCCGGCTCGCGAACGCCGCGCAATAGATCCAGAGCGCCACCAGAATCTGCGCCCCGACCGGCACGTCCATGATCCAAGGGGACCCGAGCACCACGACCGGCGCCCCGATGAGCCCTACCGGGAGAAACCAGGAGCGCCACGGGTACAGCCTCGGTCCCCACCGGTACAGAAGCGAGCCGATGAAGAAGAAGCTGGCCAGAAAGAGATATACCGAGGCATGGGAGCCCCGCGGCGCACCGGTGATCGACGGATACAACGCCAGGAGCACGGCCAGGACCACGACTAGCCCCGGCCCCAGCCTCCGTTGCAGGGCCAGCACGAAGGGCAGCGCGACGTAGCAGGCGATCTCGACCTTCAGGGTCCAGGCGCTTCCGTTGATGGCGTCGAGCCGAAGACCGGAGAGGGTGTCACCGATCGTGGGCTGGATGAAGTTGGCGAAGATCAGGTTGGCGCCCAGGTACCGCAGCAGCTCCGCGCCGAGGCCGGGCCGCCAGCTCCCGATCTCCGCCACCAGGATCGCCGCCTGCACCAGGATCACCAGCGCGTACAGCGGATAGATCCGGAAGAAGCGGCGCACCGCGAAGCCCCAGAGGTCTGGCTTCCTCTCCAGGCTCCAGGTCAGCAGAAATCCGCTGATCACGAAGAACCCGCCGACCGCCACTCCAGCCAGGCTCTCCGGCGTCAGCCGGTCGTGGTAGGTGAGATAGCCGGTGTGATACACCAGCACCGCGTACGCCAGGAACCCGCGCAGGAGGTCGAAATTGTTCTCCCGGGCGTACTCCGGTCCCCGCTCGGGCGGCCGGGACGGGCCGGGGTCGCCGCGTGGGGCCAGGGGACTGGAAAGGGGCTGGTCGATGGTGGGGTGGGCCGAGTTCGAGGTTTCCTAGTGCCAGCCCACCAGGGGCTGCGAGATCGGGCCAGGAATGCTACGATCCGGAGAACACAGTCCGCAACCAGAACGGAGCCATAGCATGCCGAAGACCGCTTCCGCCCCCGCCGGCGAAATCCAGACCTGGCGTCAGCAGACCATGATCGCCGACTTCGCCGTGACCACCAACGTGGATGGCGTGACCCACGAGGACAGTCTCGTCCAGCCTCGACCCAACGGCAACTGCATCAACTGGGTGCTCGGCCACCTGGTCGTCACCTACGACAAGGCCCTGGCGATCCTGGGGGAGAAGCCCGTGATCGGGCTCGACGGGCTGAAGAGTTACGACCGGGGGGCACCGCCGCTGAAAGATCCCGCCGCGGCGCGTGATTTCACCGAGCTGTTGGCCGCGTGGGACGAAGCGACCAAGCGGATCGATGCCGCGATGGACGGCCTGACCCCCGAGCGGCTCGACCGGCCGGTCCCGTCCAGCCCCAGCGGCAACCCCGACGAGACCGTGCGAACCCTGCTCACGTCCGTCATGTGGCACCAGGCCTACCACGCCGGACAGACCGGCGTGCTCCGGCGCGATCGCGGGCAAGGCGGGCGCGATCAAGTAGGCCGCTACTTCCGCGCCGCCCCGGATCCGCTCGTAGAGCTCGATGTGCTTCTCCGCCATCGCCGTCTGGGTGAACCGGCTGGCCACCCGCTTCCGGCCCGCCTCGCCCATCCGCTTCCGGAGGCCGGGATCGCGCGACAGCGTGTCGAGCGCCTGGGCCAGCGCCGGCACGTCGCGGAGCGGCACCTCCAGGCCGGTCTCTCCCGGCACGTTCACCTCCCGCACCGCGCTCGGCAGCGCGGTCGTGATGACCGGGCGGCCCGCCGCCATCGCCTCCAGCACCACCAGCCCGAACATCTCCTCCACCGTCACCGAGGGCAGCACCAGGAAATCGGCGTCCGCCATCCGCCGGGGCAGGTCCTCGTCGGGATACTCGCCGTACCAGCGCACCCGGTCGGTGATCGCCAGCGCCTGGGCCAGGGTCCGGAGCCGGGGCCCTTCCGGACCCGAGCCGACGATGTCGAGCCGCAGCTCCGGCACCCGCTCCAGCGCCCGCAGCAGGATGTCGAGTCCCTTGTAGCTCACCAGCCGGCCGATGAAGATGGCGCGCGGCGCCGCGCCCGGCGGCGGGCGGCGGCACCATCTCCCACCGGCTCTGGTCGATGCCGAAGGGAATCACCTCGACCTTGGACTCGAAGCCGATCAGCTCGTTGGAGAGCGCCAGGTGCGCCCGGCTCGGCACCACCACCGCCGCGGCCCGCCGCAGCACCAGCCGGGTGGCCGGCCGGTAGACCGAGCGCCGGGAGTCGGCGTGCTGGGTGACCACGACCGGGGTGCGCCGCGCCCGGAGCAGGCAGGCGACGTCGGCCAGCGGATGGGGATGGTGGACGTGGATGATGTCGGCGCGCTTCCAGGCGGCGGCGATGTAGCCCGGCGCGATCTCCTGGGAGCCCAGCGCGGCGAGTGAGAACGCCCGGGTCACCGACGAGCGCTGGCGCGACGAGCTGCCGGCCCGGCCCAGCGTCTCCACCGCGACGACCTCGACCTGGTGCCCCAGGTTCGCGGCCCCCTCGGCCAGACTCTGCACCACGCGCTCCATGCCGCCGGAGCGCGGCCAGTAGTACTTCGCGAGATGGAGTATGCGCATCGGAGCTTGGCCAAGTTCACCATGGACGGCGACCGGTGTCAACGCCGCCCCTTGGTCGCGACGCCCCGTCCGCGCCAGATTACGGCACCCCGGACGGTACCTCGCGCCTACCCTTACCCCGACCGCATGCCCCCACCCAGATCGCGCTCTGCTACGGCACGCGCCCGCAGGTCATCAAGGCGAGCGTGCTGCGATCGCAGCCTGGAGGCCCGCTATCACGGTCCTGGCCGTGGATACCGGCCAGCACTACGACTACGAGCTCAACGCCCTGCTCTACGAGCAGCTCGGCGTCCGCGCCCCCGGACGCCATCCTCGAGGTCGGCTCGGCCGGGCACGCGGAGCAGACCGCGCGGTGCTGGTGCGGGCCGAGAAGGTGCTCCAGGAGCACCGGCCCCGGGCCGTCGTCGTCATCGGCGACACCAACTCGACCCTGGGCTGCGCCCTCGCCGCGACCAAGCTCCGCATCCCGGTGGTCCACGTCGAAGCCGGGCTCCGCGCCGACGACGCGCTCATGCCCGAGGAGATCAACCGCCGGGTGGTGGACGCGATCTCCCACGTGCTCTGCACCCCTCCGCCCGCGCCACCCGCCGGGTCGAGCGGCGAGCGCCGGGACGCCGTCGATCGCGCAGACCGGCGACGTCGCCTACGACTCGCTGCTGGGCCAGGCCGACCGGCTCCCCGCCCCGCCGCGTGCCGGACGGCGCCGACGGCGGGCCCTTCTGCTTCGCCACCGTGCACCGCGCCGAGCTGACCGACCGGCCCGCAGGTGCTGCGCGGCGTGCTGGAGGCGCTCGCCTCGCTCGACCGGCCGGTGCTGCTCGCCCTGCATCCCCGCACCCGGGCCGCCCTCGCTGCCGCGGGAATCGAGCCGCGCTTCGGCCCCCGGCTCACCGTCGTCCCGCCGGTCGGCTATCTCGAGAGCCTGGCGCTCGCCCGCGCCGCCGAGATGGTCTTCACCGACTCCGGCGGGCTCCAGCGCGAGGCCTACTGGTTGGGGACACCCGTGCGTCACTCTGCGACGGGAGACGGAATGGATCGAAACGGTCGAGGAGGGCGCCAACATCCCCATCGACCCCGCCGGCGGCGCGGCCGAGCTGGCCCGGGCGATCGGTGAGCACCGCCGGCGCTGGAGCAACGGCGGCGCCTGGCCCCGCACCGCGTACGGCGCCGGCGACGCCGCGGAGCGGATCGCCGCGGCGCTCGAGCCGCTGGTGCACTGAGTGCGCGCCGTCGTCGTCTCCCGGGTCTACGCCGACCCGGCGGCGAGGGGCAAGCTCAAGGCCCTCGCGGGACTGGGCGTCTCGGTGGCGGCCGCGGTCCCCGACCGCTGGTCGCCCCTCGGCCTCGGCGCCGAGCAGCAGACGGTCTTCGGCGAAGAAGGCGGCGTCCGCACCGTCCCGATCCCGGTGCGGGGCAGCACCGCCCCCGGCGGCGATCCCGCCTGGAGCCGGAGCGCGCTGCGCCGGCTCATCGCTCGACTTCAAGCCCGAGCTGGTCCAGATCGAAGAGGAGCCCTGGACCCGCGCCGCCGCGACCGCCGCCGCGCTGGCCCGCCGTCTGCGAGTGCCCTACGTCGTCCTGACCCGGGAGAGCCTCCCCGCCTCGCCACGGCGCGCTCGGCCGGCTGCGCCGCTCCCGGGTGCTCGGCAGCGCCAAGGGGTTGCTCGCCGTCAACGAGCTGGCCGCCAAGCTGGTGACCCGGCAGCACCCGTCGCTCGCCCGCCAGGTCATCCCGCAGCTCGGCGTCGACCTGCCGCTCCAGACGGCGCGGCGGCGACCGGCCGGACTGACCATCGGCTTCTTCGGGCGGCTCATCCCCGAGAAGGGACTGGATCTCCTGTTCCGCGCGCTGCGTGAAGCTGGTGGGACGCTGGAGCATCACGGTGGTCGGGACCGGTCCCGCGCAGGAGGAGCTGGAGGGTCTGGCCGAGCGGCTCGGCATCGCGGGACGGGTGACCTGGCTCGGCGCGCTGCCCCGCCAGCGGGTGGATGAGGTCTGGCCCAGGCTGGACTGCGTCGTGCTGCCGTCCCGGACCGCGCCCCGCTGGATCGAAGCGATGCCCCGCGCCGCGATGGAGGCGATGGCCCACGGGGTCGCCCGTCGTCGCGAGCACCGCGGGAGCACTGCCGGAGATCGTCGGACCTGCCGGCATCGTGGTCCCCGAGGAAGACGTCGGCGCCATCGCCGACGCGCTTCAGAGGCTGCACGACGAGCCGGCCGAACGCGAGCGCCTCGCCGCCGCCGGCCGGCAGCGCGTGATGAACGAGTTCACCGAGGCGGCGATCGCCGGCAAGACGCTCCGCTTCTGGCGCGAGTCCATCGGCGCAACAAGTTGACATCCTGTAACTTACGAGCGATCTTCAGCCCGCATGCCAATCCCCGTCCCGCGGCGTCTCCGGCGCGCCTGGTCAGCCCTGTTCTCAGTCGCTCTCCTCGCGCTGGCTCCCGCCGCGAGCTGGGCGCAGGTCCCGGTGCAGGTCCGCCCCGGCCAGCCGCTTCCCAATCCCGATCAAGCGCAGCGACATGCTCCGCAACCAGCCCGATATGGTGCGCCAGCTGCGCGACAAGCTCCAGCAGTCCGGCATGAGCGACGACCAGGTACGCGCGCGGCTCCGCGCGGCGGGCTACCCTGAGGACTTCCTAGACCAGTACCTCTCCGGCGCCGACACGTCGCTCGCCACCCGGCCCGGCCCTCGCACCATCGATGCGGTCACGGCGGTCGGCATTCTTTCCCCACAGGAAGCCGACTCGCTCCAGGCCTCCGATTCGCATGTACGCGGTGTCCGACTCGGTGCGCCGGCTGCTCGATTCGCTCCGCTTCCGCCATCTCGACTCGCTGCGAGCCGACTCACTCGCCGACTCGCTGGAAGTGGTGCAGGGTTCTGCTCTGAAGATCTTCGGGCTGGAGACCTTCCGGCACTACTCCACCCAGTTCGAGCGCGATGGACGACGGACCGGTCGATGCGAGCTACCGGCTCGGCCCAGGCGACGTGCTGGTCCTGATCCTGACCGGCGACGTCGAGCAGGCCCACATGCTGGAGGTGACCCGCGAGGGATTCGTGGTCATTCCCCAGGTGGGGCAGCTCCAGGTCGCCAACCTCACGATGGGGCACCTCGAGGACCAGCTCTACGCCCGGCTGGGCAGAGTCTATTCCGGCGTCAGGCGATCTCCCAACGCGCGCACCAAGTTCCAGGTCTCCCTCGCCAAGCTGCGGAAGATCCAGGTCTATGTCGCGGGTGATGTGGTGCGTCCCGGCGCCTACCAGGTGTCGGCGGCGGGCACGGTGCTGAACGCGATCTACGCGGCGGGAGGGCCGACATCGAACGGGAGCTTCCGCCGGATCGACATCCGCCGCGGCGGCGAGCTGGTCGATAGCGTGGATGTCTACCAGTACCTCACCCAGGGCATCAATCCGACCGGGGCCCGGCTCCAGCCCGGCGACGTGGTCTTCATTCCGGTGCACGGGCCGCTCGCCAAGGTGGCCGGCAAAGTGAGCCGTCCCGCGATCTACGAGCTCCGCCCCGACGAGACTCTGCGCGACCTGCTGAATTTCGCCGGCGGCTTCGACCCGACCGCTTATCAGGGACGGGTCACCATCCACCGGGTGCTGCCGCAGTCGGCTCGGGGGACCGGTGGCCGGGCGCGCGTGGTCGTCGCGGTCGGCGGAGACCAGTTCGTGAACGGCGAGGCGCCCGAGGTACCCATGGCCGCCGGCGACTCGGTCACCGTCCACGCCGTCGCCGACCGGCAGCGGGGTTTCGTGACCGTGCGGGGCAACGTGTGGCTCGAGGGCGAAGTCGGCCACACGCCTGGCATGAAGCTGAGCGACGCCATCCGGCTGGCCGGCGGGCCCAAGCCCGACGTCTATCTCGACCGCATCCTGGTGACCCGGGTGCGCGACGACTCCAGCATGGCCCAGCTCCGCTCGGCCTTCCGCGACAGCACTGGCGCGGTGGTGAGCGACATACCCCTGGAAGACGAGGACGAGATCCGGATCTTTTCCCGCTCCACCTTCCGCACGGAGCGCTACGTGGCCGTGGTGGGCGCGGTGAAGAAGCCGGGCCGGGTGCCCTGGCGCGAGGGGATGACCGTGCGCGACGCCGTGCTCCTGTCCGACGGTCTCACGCCCGACGCCTGGCTCAAGGAGGCCGAGATCGCCCGGCTGGCGCAGGACTCCACCCCGGGCGCGCTCGCCACCACGATCCGGGTCCCGCTCGACTCCACCTACGTCTTCGGCCGCCGTCAGGGCGACCCGTACGGCGGCCCTCCGGGCCTCCCCGCGCAGGCTTCCGGCGCACCCGACACCGAGCTCGAGCCCTACGACAACGTGCTGATCATGCGCCAGCCGGGGTGGGAGCTCCAGCGCAGCGTCGCTATCACCGGGCAGGTGCGGTTCCCGGGCCGCTACTCGCTGCTGACGAAGAGCGACCGGGTGAGTGACATCGTCAAGCGGGCGGGTGGACTCACCGGGGAGGCGTATCCCGAGGGCGTGCAGTTCTACCGCTCCTACACGGCGGGGCGTCCCACCGGCGGCGATCCGCTCTCGCCGATCGTGAGCCAGCCGAGGGCCTTCCAGCCGGGCGGCCGCGACTCGGTGCGGCGCAGCGTCCCGGAGCGGGTCGGCATCGACCTGGCGCGGGTGCTGGACGATCCCGGCTTCCGGGACAACGTGCTGCTCCTGGGCGGCGACTCGCTCCACATCCCCGAGTTCGACCCCATCGTGATGGTGCGGGGCGGGGTCAACTCACCGGGTCCGGTGGCCTTCGTGCCGGGGAAGAACCTCGACTGGTACGTGGATCACGCCGGTGGCTACACCCAGACGGGGGACCAGAACCGCGCCTACGTGACGCAGCCGAACGGCGAGCGGGAGGGTGTCAAGCGGAAGCCGATCCTGGCCGATCGGGTACCCAACCCGAAGCCGGGATCGGCGGTGTTCGTGCCGGTGAAGATCGTCCAGGACAGCCCCAGCACGCTGCCCAGCGTGCTGGGTACCTTGGCGCAGGTGCTGGGCGTGCTCACCACCATCGTGGTGGTGGCCACGCGGTAATCAGGCTCCGAGGACCTCGACGTCGAAGTCGACATCGACCTCGGAGGCGCCGAACTCGGGCACCAGCCGCTGGAGCAGCGCACGCAGCTGCTCGTCGCTCCAGCCGTGGCGGGCCCCATCGACCAGCAGATCCACCATCGTGGCGAGGCCGATCGGCAGCACGCCGTTCCGGGCGCGTAGCACCTTCGGGTGGTCGGTCGGCAGCGCACTCTCCGAGTCGAAGAACAGCTCCTCGTACAGCTTCTCGCCCGGACGGGTTCCGGTGAAGCGGATCTCGATGTCGGTCCCGACCTCGAGCCCGGAGAGCCGGATCAGGTCGGTGGCCAGGTCGAGAATCTTCACCGGCTCGCCCATGTCGAGCACGAAGACTTCCCCGCCCTTGCCGATCGCGCCCGCCTGGAGCGTGAGCTGGACCGCCTCCGGGATGGTCATGAAGTAGCGCCGCATCTCGGGGTGGGTGACCCGCACCGGTCCGCCGGCCTGGATCTGCCGCAGGAACGTCGGCACCACGCTGCCCCGGCTGCCGAGCACGTTGCCGAACCGGACCGCGACGAAGTTGCGGCCGGTGCTCTCCGCCACCTCCTGCACGATCTGCTCGGCCACCCGCTTGGTGGCGCCCATGACGTTGGTGGGCCGCACCGCCTTGTCGGTCGAGACCAGCACCAGGTGCTCGACTCCGAACTCGGCGGACAGCTCGGCCACGTTCTTGGTGCCCTGCACGTTGTTGGTGATCGCCTCGGCGACGTTCTCCTCCATCAGCGGCACGTGCTTGTGGGCCGCGGCGTGGAAGACGGCATACGGGCGGTAGCGCTCGAAGATGAGCCGCAGCCGCTCGCGGTCGCGCACGTCGCAGATGACCGGCACCGTCACCGTGTGCGGGTAGCGGTCGGTCAGCTCCGCCATCATGTCGAAGATCGAGTTCTCGCCGTGGCCCAGCACCACGATCTGGGCGGGCTCCAGCCGCGCCAGCTGGCGGCACAGCTCGCTGCCGATCGATCCGCCGGCACCGGTTACCAGCACGGTCTCGCCGGTGGCGAGCACCCGGACTTGCTCCAGGTCGGTCTGGATCGGCTCGCGCCGGAGGAGGTCCTGAATTTCCACCTCGCGCAGCGAGGCGATCGCGACCCGGCCCGAGATGATGTCGAAGATGCCGGGCACGGTCCGAGTGGTGACGCCGGCCTCTAGGGCGGCCTTCACCACCTGGCGCACCACCGTGCCGGTGGCGCGTGGCATCGCGATGATCAGCTCCTCCACGTCGTACCGCCGCACCAGGTCCTTGATCGTGCCGAGCGAGCCGTGGACCGGAAGGTCGCAGAGCCGGTGGCCGTGCTTGCTCCGGTCGTCATCCACGAAGCCGATCGGATTGAGGCCGAGCTGGGGGTGGCTCAGCAGCTCTTTCACGATGATCTCGCCGGCCGCGCCGGCCCCGACGATGAGGACGCGCCGCGCGGCTTCCAGCTTCCGCCACTGGGTGCGGCGGCCGAGCAGCCGGATGAAGAGCCGCGGCAGCGCGACCGCGCCGGAGCTCAGGCAGGCGTCGATGAACAGCACCGAGAGCGGCACCCGGTACGGGGTGATGCCGAGCCCGGGCAGCAGGGCGGCGCCGATGAAGGCGGAGATGGACGCGGAGATCGCGGTCGCGACCAGGATGTGCTCCAGCTCGGCGACGCCGGCGAAGCGCCAAAGCCGCCGGTAGAGGCCGACATAGAGCAGGACCGCCAGCTTGAGCGGGACGGTGGCGACCACGTAGACCAGGGCCGTCTGCATGTGCGCCGGACCCCAGTCAAATCCTTCAAAACGAACCACATAGGCCACCATGGTGCAGAGCCCGAGCAGCACGGCGTCGAGCATGAACAGGTGGCGGTTCCGCAGGTGGCGCGGGAAGTGGAGGCTCATGACGGGAGATAGTGGTTCAAGCTATTGTCAGTGGCGAGCTTAGTTGTCAGTATCAGGGTCATTCCGCCGTCCGGTGTCGGGCCCATTGGGGTCGCGTCGTTTCGCTTCACTGGTGTCATCACCGGGTTCCCGCTTCCCTGCTACCCCCGGGCCGTGCAAATCTTGGCAGCCCGTTTGAGAGGCGCTGTGACGAAGAACCGCTCCCTGAGGTTGCATGTTACGGACTCACACGGTCATGGCTGCGTGACCAGCGCCGGAACGACCCGCTCCGGACCCGCCCGGCGCTGCTGAGAAACACCGCGGCCGAGGGCGGGCTACAGTGGCTGAAAAGGACGTAAGTGCAACCTCCGTGCCCGGATGGGGGCACAGAGATGAGGGCGGGCTTTTACCTGGTAGGGGTTTCTTCGGGAACCGAAGACTGGTGGCGGGGGACTTTCAGCCGCGGCCGAATCCCAGCAGACGCCAGGGCCGGCGGATATCTCGGGCCGCGGCCCGCTTCAGACGGCGAAATTCATCCAGCTCGTCGGCCGTATCGCTCCGGCTGGCCCGGATATAGACCAGCGCCAAGGCGATGAACGCGCCGAGCATGGAGCCGGCGATCAGAGCCAGGAGGCCGCGGAGCAGCAGCATCCGGGAGTCGGGCATGGCGGGAGCCTTGGGCGACTCGACCACGGTGATGAGCGGGATGTCCCGGACTTCGTCGATCCGCGCCTGCTCGTAGTTCTGCGCCAGGGCGGTCACTACCGCTTGCCGGATACTCATTTCCCGCTCCAGGCGCTCCTGCCGGAAGCGGAGCAGCGGCGAAGTCCCGACATCGCGGTTGACCTCGAGGAACCCCTGGAGCCGGTTCTCGGTCTCCAGCAGCTCATCCTTGGCCTCGGCCAGGCGCCGCTCGGTGAACCGCCGCTCCGCCCCGGCCTGGGTCTGCCGCGACTCCAGGTTGAATTGATTCAGCTGGTCGAGCAGCCGCTGGGCGATCTTCGAGGAGAGCTCGGGATTGCTGGTTTCCACCTCGAAGGTGATCACACCGCTGGGCCGGTCCAGCTCGGCCGTGAGCATCCCCCTGAACGCCCTCAGCGCCTTCTGCTCCCGCTCGCCGTCGGTCTCGCCCTCGACACCGAGGATATCGACCAGGGTCCCGGTGACCTCGCCCGTGTCGGTTGGAAACGTGTAGCGGGTGTTGATCGTCTCGCCGAGGATACGCCGGGAGGAGAGCAGCTCGATGTAGAAATCGGGGCTGTCACTGGCGTCCGCCGACGGCAACGCCACCCCGAACTGGGCCGCGATGCCGGCCAGGTTCGAGGGCATCCGGTCGGACTGAGGCGTGAAGGACGATTCGACCGTGAAGGTGCGCGGCAGGAGCAGCGAGACGACCACCGCCAGCGTGAAGAGGCCGAGCGCGCAGACGACGACCAGCGACCGGTAGGCCAGGACGATGTTGAGCAGTCGGATGAGGGAGATCTCGGACGCGTTTGACGGAGCGTCGGTCATGGGAGCGTGGGGCTGGAGGCGCCGGTGAACATCGGCCGGCGGCGTTCGATGGCAAGGTAGAGTACCGCGAGCACGACGATCCCCGCAAGCACGGCCGCCTCGAGCGAGAGCCGCCCCGACTGCGCCAGCCAGGCCAGCGCGCCGAGACCCAGGTTCACCACCAGGACCGAGCCGGTCGCCACGCCATGCGAGCTCCCGGATTGCACCAGCCGCTGGTAGGCGTGCGACCGGTGGGCCTGGTACCAGCGCTCGCCGCGCGCCATGCGCCGCACCAGCGTGACCGTGGCGTCGAAGACGAACACGCCGAGCAGCAGCAGCCAGAGCGCGGCCGGCACCGCTCCCGCCCGATCCGACGCCACCGCCAGGGTACCGAACGCGAACCCGAGGAACCCCGACCCCACGTCGCCCATGAAGATCCTGGCGGGCGGCCAGTTCCAGCCGAGGAATCCGGTCGCCGAGGCGGCGAGCAGGAACGCGGCCGCCGCCAGATCGGCGCGGCCGGCGCCGAACAGCAGCGCGCCGCCGAGCAGGCCGACGCTCACGGCCTCGGCGCCGGCGAGCCCGTCGATTCCGTCCATGAAGTTGTAGAGGTTGATCGCCCAGACGATCCAGATCACGCTCGCGACCGCGCTCGCGAAACCGGCGGTCGCCGGCTCGATACCGATCCACGCGACGGCCCAGATCGCCGCGAGCGCGTGGACCACGGCGCGCACCGTCGCGCTCACTCCTCGCCGGTCGTCCAGCCAGCCGACGGCCGCCACCAGAGCTCCCCCGCCCGCAAGCGCCCAGGCCACTGGTCGAGGCAGGGTCCACCAGATGGTACCCGCCGCGAGTCCGGCCAGCGTCACCAGCACCACCGCGCCGCCGCCGCCGCGGGGAATCGGGGTGCGATGCAGGCTTCGCTCGTTGGGCACGTCGAGCAGCGCCGAGCTGAGCGCGTAGCGGCGAAACGCGCCGGTCAGGAGCCAGGATGCGAGCATCGCGGTGAGCAGAGCTGCCTCCAGGCCGATCACGGCGCCGCCCCGGATCTGCCGGCGCGGTACCACTCGGCGGTTGCGCGAAGACCATCTTCCACGGAGTACGGCGGCCGGTAGCCGGTCGCCCGGGCCAGCCGCGAGCTATCGACCGTGAGCGAGCCGATCAGCCGCTCGGCTTCGGCGGAGGGAAGCAGCAGCCGGAGAAGCGCCGGCGGCACCGGGAGCAGGCGCGCGGGCCGGCCCAGCACCGCGGCGATCAGCCGGATGAGCGACGCCAGTGAGAGATCGCGTCCGTCGCTCACGAAGAAGGTGCGCGCGCCCGCCGCCGGATGCTCCAGCACGGCGCGCACCGCGGCGACCAGGTTACCCACGTACAGCATGCTCCGCCGGTTTTCGACCGCGCCGAATGGCAGCGGGATCCCCCGATCCACCAGGCGGAAAAGCCGGAGCATGTTTCCCTTCACCTCCGGGCCGAATACCAGCGGCAGCCGGAGCGCCACGGTCTCGGTCCCGTGCCGATCGGCGCTCTCGGCGATCACGCGTTCCGCTTGCAGCTTGCTCAGGCCGTAGGGATCGGCCGGTTCCGGCGTAGTGTCTTCGGTCCACGGGCTCCGGTTTCCCTCGCCAACGGCTTTCACCGTGCTGGCCAGGACCAGGCTCCTGACGCCGGCCGCGGCGATCGCTTCGGCAAGGACGGCCGTCGCCTCCACGTTCACGCGACGGAACTCGGCCGCGGGATCCGACGCCGTCTCCCGCATCACGTGGACCCGTCCGGCCAGGTGCACCACCGCGTCCGCGCCGGCCACGGCGGCGCGAACACCGGCCCGGTCGAGCGGGTCGGGCACCGGCACTCGCTCCACACCCTGCACCGGATGCGGCCCGCCCTCGCGGGAGGCCCCCCGCACCGTCGCTCCCGCCTCCAGCAGGCCCCGGCACAGCGGCCGGCCGATGAACCCGGTCGAACCGGTGACCAGGATGGTCCGCCCGGCCAGCGGCCGAGGCGCGGAGTCAGGCAATCTTCCAGCCGTGGGCGCGGAAGAAGCGCAGCGCCGAGCCGAGGAAGAGCTTCACGTGGGTCTTCCCCTTCTTCGCGGCCTCGCCGCCGTGGTGGATGATCCGCACCCGCCCCACGTAGGCGATCTCCGAGGACCGGCGGATCTTCATGCTGAGATCGTAGTCCTCGAAGTACAGGAAATACTCCGGCGAGAACCCGCCCACCCGATCCAGCACGTCCCGGCGGGCGAACATGAAGCATCCGCTGGCGAGGGGGACGTCGCGCACCACGTCGGCGTTCATCCGGTCGCGCAGCTCGTAGCGTTCGAGCAATCGCCCGAATCGCCGCTTGATCCATTCCGGTGCGAACCCCCGGAGCAGCAGCACCAGGACGCTGGGATAGCGGCGGCAGAGATACTGTCGCTCGCCAGCGCTGCCCGTCACTTCCGGCGCCAGCATCCCGACATCGGGATTGGCACCCAGGAAACGCACCGCTTCACTCAGGGCTGCCGGCTCCAGCACCGCATCCGGGTTCAGGATCAGGTGGTACGCCTTGTCCGTCGGGCTGAGGGCCAGGTTGTGTCCTCGGCCGTAGCCCACGTTGCCGTGTCCCCGATGGATCACGAGGTGGATGTCTGACTCCTCCGGCAGCGCGGCGCGGACTACCCGGTCGAGCTCAACCGGATCCCCCGAGCCGTTGTCCACCATCGTCACCTCGACAGCACCGAGGTCGCCGCTCCGGCGCGCGTGCGCCACCGCCGCGGCGAGGGAGCGCAGGGTCTGCGACAGCAGCTCGAGGTCGGAGTGATAGACCACGACTCCCACCGAGAGCCCCGGCAGGGTCACGCTCATCGGCGAGCGGGCTGGTCGCCGTACTGCCGCCGCATCCAGTCGCGATAGCTGCCGTCCATGACGCCCCGCCACCACGCCTCGTGCTCGAGGAACCAGGCGACGGTCTTCTGCAGACCGGTCTCGAAGCTCTCGCTCGGCGTGAAGCCGAGCTCGCGCTCCAGCTTCGTCGTATCGACGGCGTATCGCCGGTCGTGCCCCGGACGGTCCTTCACGAAGGTGAGCAGACTGGAGACCGGCTTGCCCTTTGCCGCGGGGCTGGCCGGAAACCGGGCGGCCAGACCCGGATCGGCGGCGAAGGCCCGGTCGAGCAGCTCGCAGAGCAGCCGCACGACGTCGAGGTTCCGACGTTCGGTCTTGCCGCCCACGTTGTAGGTCTCGCCGACCTTGCCTCGGAGCAGCACCTGCTCGATCGCGCGGCAGTGGTCGGTCACGTAGAGCCAGTCGCGCACGTTGCCGCCGTCGCCATAGACCGGCAGCGGCTTGCCCTCCAGCCCGTGCACCAGCATCAGCGGAATGAGCTTCTCGGGAAACTGGTAGGGCCCGTAGTTGTTGGAGCAGTTGCTGGTGGTGACGGGCAGGCCGTACGTGTGGTGATAGGCGCGCACCAGGTGATCCGACGCGGCCTTGCTCGCCGCGTACGGCGAGTTGGGCGCGTAGGGCGTGGACTCCTGGAACGCGGGCTCCTCGGGACCGAGCGAGCCATAGACCTCGTCGGTGGAGATGTGGTGGAACCGAGCGGCTTCCGGCGAGCGTCCGTCCGCCATCCACACCGAGCGCGCGGCCTGGAGTAGCGTCTGGGTGCCCAGCACGTTGGTGCGAAGGAACTCCTCCGGTCCCACGATCGAGCGGTCGACGTGGGACTCGGCGGCAAAGTGCACCACGGTGCCGGCGCCTCGATCGCGGATCAGCGTGCGAACCAGCTCGCCGTCGCAGATGTCGCCCTGGACGAACTCGAAGCCCGGCTTCCCTTGCACCGGCTCCAAACTCGCGCGGTTGCCGGCGTACGTCAGCGCGTCCAGCACCACCACGCGATCGGCCGGGTGGGCGTCGAGCCAGTAGGCCACGAAGTTGGCTCCGATGAACCCGGCCCCGCCGGTGACGAGCAGCGTCGCCACTCAGGCCTCCACCGGGACCGGCATCCGGACCGGCTGCCGCCACGGAGGCAGCGTCACCAGGATGGTGCACACCAGGTAGAAATAGACGAAATCGTACAGCCGCGACGGGAGCAGCGACTCGTCGAAGAACGAGCGGAACATCAGGGGAGCGAGGAGCAGGAAGAGCATCCGGTCGCGGAGCAGCGCCCGCAGCAGCGCGAGCAGCGTCAGGAGATAGAGCGGCACCGCCAGGACTCCCATCGACTTGTGCCAGAGCAGGTAGGAGTTGTGCACGCTGGAGTACCCGCTGAAGAGGTCGCTCCGTCCGTGGCCGAGCAGCACCGCCGGTCCGCGGAGAGTCTCCGCATAGTCGCCCCAGATCTGCGCCCGGCCTTCCGATTCCAGCCCGTACTGCGAAAACCGCTCGAACACGAAGGAGATTGCGTCGATTCGCGGCGCCAGGAAGACCGCGGCGATCACGCCGACCCCGCCGTAGAGCACCAGCTTCGCGGCGCGCCGGCGCAGGCTCTGCTCGGCGGCGAGATCCCAGACGCCCACGCCGGCCAGTAGGAGCGCCCCGGCTGCCATGCCGGAGCGGCCCAGGGTCATCGCGCTGACAAGCAGGCAGACGACAGCCGGCAACACCCGGATCGGCCGGCCCTGCTGATAGCACATCGCGTAGTGCAGAGTGCACAGCACCAGCATCAGCTCTGAGATGCCGTTGGCGCTGCCGCTGGTCAGAATGTGGTGAATGGCGCCCGGGCTGCTCACCGTCAGCAGCCGGAAGGTGAAGTACCCGGCCAGGGCATAGAAGATCACGCGGGTGGTCCGGGGGCCGACGTGGCCCCGGCAGAGCGCGAGCGCGACGGCGATGTTCACCGGCAGATACACGCTCTCCTGTACCCACTCCCCGAAGATCGCCCCGTTGAGCGTGACCGCCATCGCGATCCAGAGCCCGACCGCGTAGAGGAAGTACTGCTCGTACTTCATCGACCGGAAGGCGAGCGCCTCATAGACCAGCAGCGCCAGCCCGACCAGCACCAGCAGCCGGCGCGGCACCCAGGTGTCCACCAACATGTTGGCGATGGCGAGGAGCATGCAGCCGACGGCCAGCAGATATGCCGGCGTCTCCCGGTCGATCCGGGCCAGCCGGGTGAGGGCCGACTCAGCCACCGCGCACCTCCGCCAGCACCAGGCGCAGCTCGGCGCGCCACGGCTCCGGCTCCAGGCCGAGGGCGGCCCGCGTTGCCGAGCAATCCAGCACGCTGTAGCGCGGCCGGCGGGCCGGGGTGGGGTACTCCTCGGTGGAGATGGGAATTACTCGGGCGGCGGCGCTCAGGAGGCCGAGGCTCGTCGCATCCTCCTGGATCGCGAGGGCGAAGTCGTACCAGCTCGCGGTGCCGGCGTCGGTCCAGTGCTCGATCCCACCACGTGCCGCCGCGGCGGCAGCCCACGCCGCGCGGGCCACGGAGGCGGCGGAGGTCGGCGTACCGACCTGGTCGCGCACCACGGAGACCTGCTCGCGTTCGCTCAGGAGTCGCAGCATCGTGCGAAGGAAGTTACGGCCGGTGGCCGCATAGACCCATGCCGTCCGGAGGACGACGGCGCGCGGCCCCAGCGTCTCCAGCACGGCGCGTTCGCCGCCCAGCTTGGTGGCGCCATAGATGCCGAGCGGGGATGGGCGGTCGTCCGGCCGGTAGGGGCGGGTATTCCGCCCGTCGAAGACGTAGTCGGTCGAAAGCTGGAGCATCCTCGCGCCGGCGGCCCCGGCGGCCGCGGCTAGCACCCGCGCGCCGTCCTCGTTTACCGCCCTGGCCAGCGCGGGCTCCGATTCCGCCTGATCCACCGCAGTGTATGCCGCGGCATTGAAGATCCAATCGGGCCGGGAGTCGTGCACCACCTGGGCGACGTCGCCGGGACGGGTGAGATCCATGCCGCCGCGCCCGACTGCCAGCACCACGGCGCCGGCGGGCGCCGCCGCCGCCAGCGCGCGCCCGATCTGCCCGTCCGCCCCGGCGATCAGCACCCGCATGGGTGACCGGTCATGCGAAGGTGGGGATCTCCCGGAAGGATCGGCCGGCCGCGTCCCGCGGCGAGACCAGCGGCGGCTCGGCGCCGAGCGGCCAGGCGATGCCGATCTCGGGATCGTCCCAGCGCAGCGTGTGCTCGTGCTCCGGGAAGTAGAGATCGGTGCACTTGTACACCACCTCGGCGTGCTCGCTGGTCACGCAGAAGCCGTGGGCGAATCCGGGAGGCACATAGACCTGGAGCCGGTTGGCGGCGGAGAGCGCGGCGCCGATCCATTTCCCGAAGGTGGGAGACGACCGCCGCAGGTCTACCGCGACGTCGAAGATCTCTCCCGCGACGACACGGACCAGCTTGCCCTGGGGCCGGTCCACCTGATAGTGGAGGCCGCGGATGGTGTTGTGCCCGGAGCCGCTGTGATTGTCCTGCACGAAGTCCAGGTCGAGGCCGGCGGCACGGAACTTCTCGGCGTGCCACGTCTCCATGAAGAACCCCCGCTGGTCGCCGTGCACCGCGGGCTCGACCACCAGTACCCCCGGGATCGGGGTCGGGTTGAACTTCACAGCGGCGTGTCCTCCCGCAGCATCCGCAGCAGGTACTCGCCGTAGGCGCTCTTCCGGAGCGGCTCCGCCAGCCGCTCGACCGCGGCGGCGTCGAGGTAGCCCATCCGGTACGCGATCTCCTCGGGACAGGCGATCTTGAGCCCCTGCCGCTGCTCGATGGTCTGCACGAAGAGGCTGGCTTGCAGCAGAGCGTCGTGGGTTCCGGTGTCGAGCCACGCGGTTCCCCGCCCCAGCACCTCCACGTCCAGCTCCGATCGCTGGAGATACCAGGAGTTGACGTCGGTGATCTCCAGCTCGCCCCGCTTCGACGGCTTGAGTCCCCGCGCGACCTCCACCACCCGGTTGTCGTAGAAGTAGAGCCCGGTGACCGCGTAGTTCGAGCGCGGCTTCGCCGGCTTCTCCTCGATGCTGACCGCCCGGCCCCGGGCGTCGAACTCGACCACGCCGTAGGCCTCAGGATTCTGCACGTGGTAGGCGAAGATCACCGCCCCTGACTCCCTCGCGGCCGCGCGTTGGAGTGTGGCGGCCAGCTCGTGGGCGTAGAACAGGTTGTCGCCCAGCACCAGCGCGCAGGGATCGGTTCCGATGAACTCGCGCCCGATGATGAACGCCTGCGCCAGCCCGTCGGGGGATGGCTGCACGGCGTAGCTGATCTGGAGTCCCCACTGTGAGCCGTCGCCGAGCAGGTGCTGGAACGCAGGCCCGTCCTGGGGCGTGGTGATGATGAGGAGCTGCCGGATGCCGCTCAGCATCAGGGTGCAGAGCGGGTAGTAGATCATCGGTTTGTCGAACACCGGCACCAGCTGTTTGCTGAGCGAGCGGGTCACCGGATACAGCCGGGTGCCGGACCCGCCGGCCAGGACAATCCCCTTCCGGCGGAGACCGGCCGTCATCGCGAGCTGCCGGCCAGCGGCGCCGGACGCGCGGCCGGCGCGGTCAGGCGCCGATAGAGCGCGAGCATCCGCTCGGCGATGGGCCCGGGGGCGAACTGCGCGCGGTACCGGGCGCGAGCATTCTGTCCCAGGCGGCGGCGGAGATCCGCATCGTCCGCCAGCCGGCGGATCGCGTCCGCCAGCGCCCCGGGGTTCCGCTCGGGCACGATGAGTCCGGTCTCGTCATCGACCACGATGTCCTCCACCCGGTGTCGGAGTGCCAGCACCGCCGGAATGCCCCGCGCCCCCGCCTCGAAGACGCTGCGGCCCGGCCCGTCGAGGTGGCTGGGGAACGCGAGAATGTCGGTCTGCTGCAGCACGGCGTCGGGCTCCACCCGGCCGAGCAGCCGGACGGTGCTCCCGAGTCCTCGCTCCTCGATGCGGCCCCGCACCCAACTCTCCACGTCGGGCGCGAATCCGACCAGATGCAGCAACCGGCCCCGGAGCGACCGATGGAAGGAGTCCGGCCGGCTGTTGCTGCCGGCGATCTGGAAGACGATGTCGGACCGGTCGCGCAGCAGCTCGGCGCTGGCCAGCAGGTCGCGGATGCCCTTGAACACCTGGAGCCCGGTCAGATAGGTGACGCGCACCTCTTGGGGCGCCGGAGCCGGCGCGGGCGCCGCCCCGTCGAGCAGCCGGTCGTCCAAGGGGTTGTAGATCACCTCGGCCTCGGCCATCCCTACCAGTGACCTTCGCACGCTCTGGTCGATCGCGACCACGCTGGACACGTGGCGTCGAATGGCCCCGGCGGAGATCCGCCGCACCCACCCGCTTGCGTCGTCGGCGACACTTCTCGCGTGCAGCACGACCGGAACTCCCTCTTCGTGCGCGATTCGGGCGGCGTGCAGCATGCCCCGCTCGTTCAGGTGGATCACGTCGGGACGCAGCTCGCGGATCGCCGCGCGGATCGCCCGGCCGTGCCGCATCATCCACACGGTGCGTCCGAGATCGAGCAAGCGAAAGCCTCGCAGCGGCACACCCTGGATGCTGTGGAACATCGCCACCCCGGGAATCAGGCGCACCGCCGCTCCGGTCCGCTCGAGCCGAGGCACGGCTTCGCCGTCGGGGCAGAGGACCGTCGCATCCACCGCGCCCGGCGGGAAGTGCTCCAGCAGCAGCGAGAGACTCTCCGCCGAACCGGCCGGACTTCCGCTGTGCATGAGGTACAACACTCGGAGGGGGCGGGCCGACATATCGGGGTGCAGTGTAACCGCCCCGAGTGATGAATCGTAGCTCAAGCGTTGCGGGGGGAGGTCACCGGGTCGGGACCGGGAATCTCGCCGGCGAGCAGCCGCGCCAGGACGTCCCGCGCGCGGGACCGGGCCGGCGGCGGCGGCCGGCGGCCTCTGCCGAGCAGGCGCCGCAGCCCGGCCACGATCTCCTCGGGCGTCGCCGCGACGACCAGCATGCCGCCCTCAACCTCGCTCCGGAAGAACTCGGAGGCCTCGCTCCCGCAGGCGACCGAGGGAACGCCCTGCACCGCCGCTTCGGTCACGACGGTCGAGAGACTGACCGTGAGATGGCAGTCCATCCGGGACAGCAGCGCGTGCAGCGGCATCTCGGTGGCGAAGTCCAGCAGCGAGAGATCCACGCCGGAACCTTCCAGCAGCCGCGCGGCCTCGGCCCGCCGCGCGGCCTGGTCGACCGGATGGAGCCGGAACCAGAACCGCCAGGAGGACGGTGAGGCGCGCACGGCAGCCAGCACCGCGGGCGGAACCTCGTCACCCTGCGAGCTCAGGGTCACCAGGATGTGGTGCTCGCCTCCGGCGCTTTGCTTGCGCTGCTGGATCAACCCGCCGGTCCGCCGCGCCTGGTCGCTGCTCTCGTCGAGCCACATCTCCCTCCAGGGGTCGCCGCCCACTATCGCGACGTGCGCGTCGGGCGCGCACACGGCCCACCGGTTGATGGCCGCGGCACTTTCCTCGTCCCAGCTCCAGAAGACCCGCGCTCGCGTCTCCCATCCGGCCCTGGGAACCGCGAACCAGGACCCGTAGCTCGGATGGAGGTCGCCCTGGACTCCGTGCTGGAGCTCGATCGAGATGATGCCGAGCTCGCGGCAGGCGAGGCAGAACGCCTGCTCCTGGAGTCCGGTGTTGGCCACAAATCCGAGCCGAGCGCCCGAGCGCGACAGCCACGCTTTGAAGGTGTCGGCCAGGCGGCGGAGGAACAGCGCATCGCGCCGCAGTCTCTCCACGTCGGCGTGCGGGAATCGCAGCCCCGCCGCGCGGAGCCTCGCCAGGAACTCATCGTAGCCATCCAGCGCCACCCGATCGTCTCCCAACGGGACGATCTGGCAGGCGGCGCGGAGCGCCACGAGACGAGGCTGCAGCAGGAACGAGGGCAGGTGCCGGGGGACGTTGTAGTCGCCGAACGGGCTCATCTGCCACACGAGGGACCGCGCGCCGAGGCGGTCGAGCAGCTCCACGAAGGGGCCGGCCCGCAGGTCGAATCGCCGGCCTTCGAGCAGCGGGCGGCGCCCGGCCGAAGTCGTCAGGAAGACGGCGTCGGCCGGCTCGTTGGGCCGCCGATTGGCCCCGCGGTCGCTCAACCTGGCATGGCCCCAGGACAGCAGGCCCCCGGCCACGTTGCGAAGCCGACGACCCCAGCCCGCCCCGAGGCCATGCTGAGGGGAGCCGGAACCGAAGGTCGCGGAGTAGAGCGAGAGGCGGACCAACGGCCATACGCGGACGCCGCGCACCGTCCAGCTCGTGACCGGAAGCTCGCGCTCGACCTTCTCCAGCCATTCGATGAACCGGCCGCGGGTCGGTGGCAGGTCGCCCTGCGATAAGTGAAGTGGGTCCGCCATGGATCGAGGAAAGAGAGCGATGCCGCGCACCGCTTTCAAGACCGCCTGCTTGACCCGTCCCCGCGCACGGACCATTGTTTCTCGATGCTGACGACCACCGCGACCGCCGGCACCATCGACATTACGCCCGGCGCGCCGGTGCCGCTGGCCGGCTCCGAGATTCGCACCGGCGTGTATCGGGGGATCGCGGACGGGTTGGAAGCCAACGCGCTGGTCCTGCGCCAGGCCGAGCAGACGGTCGTCCTGGTGACGTTCGACCTGGTGTTCGTCGGCCAGGAGCTGCGAGACGGCATCCTTCGACGGCTCGGCGCCGCCGTCACCGACGACTCGCTGTTTCTCGCCGCCAGCCACACGCACTTTGCTCCCGCCACCGACGGCCGGCGTCCCCGGCTCGGCCGCCTGGCTCCTGCCTATGTGGAGGAGGTCGCCGACCGAGTCGCCGGCTTGATCGCGCGGCTGCTGGAAACGCCGGGCACGCCGGTGAGCATCGGCTACCATCGGGGCCGCGCCGATCACGCGATCAACCGCCGCCTGCGCGTGCTCTGGCACCTGAGTCGGCGAGGGCCGCGCGTCGGCGCGGTGGTGGCCGCGCCGAACCCCCATGGACCCCGCGACGAGACGATTCACCTGCTTCGAGTCTCCGATCCGGCGGGCCGGACCGTTGCCGTCGTCTGGAGCTATGCCTGCCATCCGGTCGCCTTTCCGAGGACGCTCGAGGTTTCGGCTGATTACCCGGGCCGGGTTCGACGGCAGCTGCGCGGACGAGTCGGCGAAAACTTGCCCGTTCTGTTCTGGCAGGGCTTTGCCGGCGATATCCGGCCGCGGGAGATCGACCGCTCCACCTCTTTTCGGAGCCGGGCCCGCCGGCTTCTGCTCGGCCCGCGTTTCGGCCGGTTCACCCAGGCCGAATGGGAGGACTGGGCCGAGTCCCTCGCCGAGCGGGTTGTTGGAGTGACCTTACAACCGGCCGCTCGGGAGTTGAGCGGGCGGATTCACGCCCGCCGCGTCACCCGCCCGCTCGACGAGTTCGTGCTCGGCGCCCCCATCGATCGGCAGGTCACCTTTCATGGCGTCACCCTGGGCGACGACGTGGCCGTCGTCGGCATCTCGGCGGAAGCGGTCGCCGAGTACGGCGCACTGCTCAACACCCGGTTCGAGGGGTGGCTCACCATTCCGGTGGGCTACATCGACGACGTCTATGGCTACCTGCCGACCGGCCGCATGCTGGAGGAGGGTGGGTACGAGGTGAGTTGGTTCCTCCAGCCGTTCGCCCTGCGGGGCCCGGTGCATCCCGAGATCGAGCGCCACTGCCTCGCCGCCTTGCGCGAGCTGGAGGGCGCGCTCGCCGCCTCATCTACCGCACTTCGTGAATAAGCTCTTCGCGCTGCTAGGCGCCCTCCTGCCGTCGGCGCTTCGGGTGCGCCTCCTGCGGAGCCGCGGCGCAACGATCGGGCGCGGGGTGCGACTCTCGCCGCTCGCCGTGATCCTTGCCGAGCGGATCGAGCTGGGCGACGGCGCTTCGATCGGCCCCCTGACCGTGGTGCGCGCCCGATCGCTCAAGCTCGGAGCCCGCACCTCGATCGGATCCCTCTGCTACGTGAACACCCAGCGACTGGTGCTGGACGACGAGACGGTCATCGCCAAGCTGGTCGTCATCGCCGGCCCCGCTTCGGCGCGGTCCGAGTTCGTCGCCGGGAAACGGTGCACGATCTTTCCTTATTGCTGGATCGACACCACCCGGGAAGTGCATCTGGAAGACGAGGTGGGGGTCGGCGGAGCCTCGTACATCTTCACCCACGGATCCTGGCAGCCTCAGATCGACGGATTCCCGGTCGCGTTCGGCCGCGTCACGATCAAGCGAAACGTCTGGCTTCCATGGCGGGTCTTCATCCTGCCCGGCGTCACCATAGGCGAGTACGCGACGATCGGCGCCGGCGCGATCGTGAACAAGAGTCTGCCGCCGTACAGCCTGGCCGCCGGAATGCCCGCGAAGGTGCTCAAGGAGAACGGCGAGCACATTCGGCGGCTCACCCTCGAGGAGCAACTGGCGATCGTCCGCGAGGCGCTCCGGGAGGCGGCCGCCGATTTCGAGTACCAGAGGCGCTCGGTCGAGGTGCGCGAGGAGGCGGGGAGTCTGCGGATCGAGGTCGATGCCAGGTCGCTGCAGTTCGAGACCCGTTTCGACACTCTGCCTGCCGCCGACCTGCTGGTGAGTTGGGAACGCCTACCGGCGAACGTGATGCAGGAGGCCGACGGACGCGGCACTCACTGGTTCGACTTCGCCCGCAGGCGATGTTCCCTGCGACGCGATTGGCTCTTCGACCGGGTGCGATCCGCGTTCAGCATCCGAGGCATCCGATTCGAGCCCACCTCGGCATCGGCGGCAGTCGAGCTGCCCGACGTGCCTCGTGCAACTCCGCCGGCGGGCTTGGAGCGTTAGGGACTACCTGCTCGGCTCATACCGCATCGCCACCGCCCCCGAGCCGAACTCCAGCCGGCTCACGAGCCTCAAGTCGACCCACTTCGATAGCCCGGCGAACAACGTCGGCCCGTGGCCCGCTACTCTCGGGTGCACGACGAACTCATACTCGTCGATCAATCCCAGCTCCGCCAACGCCTGCGGGAGCTTCACCCCTCCCGTGAACAGCCCCTTACCCGGCTCCCGCTTGAGCCGCCGAACGGCTTCCCCCAGATCACCATGCACGAGCTCCGCGTTCCAATCGACCCGGTCCAGGGTGCTCGATACGACGTACTTCCTTGCGGCGTCGATCGTCCGGGCGAAGGGCTCCATCCACGCCGGCCTCGCTCCCGCCGGCGCCGGCCCCCGCCACGCTGCCTCCATCATTTGGTATGTCACCCGGCCAAAGAGGAGGGCATCGGCCTGGGCGATGTTCTCTGCCGCGTTCCGATGCAGGTCTTCATCGGGGATCCCTGCGCGATGATCGCAGCACCCGTCCAATGTGACGTTGATGGAATATCGAAGGGGTCGCATTGCGCTAGAGTACCGTCGATGGGGGGGACGGGCAAGACACTTCACCGCGATGCGGACACCCCACTAGCCGACGACGACCCCGTCGAGCCAGAGGTCGTCAACATCTCCCTTCACCAGCGACACACTGCCCTCCGGCGCGACCTCGATGACGGCCGGCCGGTCGCCTGAGAGCACGGCCAGGCGATGGCGGTACGCCGGCCGGCACTGAGGCGGGAGCACGAAGAGCAGGCCGGGATTCCGCTCGGGCTCCGCGCTCCGGCTCCGTGTCAGCCGCCCCCGCAATCGGATCAGCCCGTCGGATCCGCGCAGGAACCCCACGGGCGCGCTCTCGCCGCCTGCGTTGACCCAAGGCGACCGCAGCTCCGCCTCCCGCCATCCCTCCGCCGATGCCGGCGAGCCGTCATGATCAGGAATCGGGAGCGCGGCTGAAAGGTCATGGCAGCCCAGCCGCTGGGTGCGGAGCCCGCGATCGGAGATCCGCCGGGCGGCGATCCCCAACAGCTTCACGTCCCGGACGCCTTCATCGATGGACAGGTCGCCATAGCGTCCGCCGATGAAGCGGGTGAAGTCCGCGCCGCCGTGGATCCGGCACAGTCCCTTTGCGGCGGACAGCGCGATGAGCTGATTCTGGGGCCCGCGGCAGTCGAGGTGCAGCCGGTTCTTCTCCAGGAACACGCCGTCGATCACGTTGCCGGTCGCGGCCTCGCCCAGGATCACGCCCGTTCCCTGCGGCAGCCCTTCGAACGTCCCGCCACGGATCAGGTTGTGGTGCGCCTGGTCGAGCTGGAGGCCGGCGTCGGCGCAGCCCTCCACGATGCAGTTGACCAGGCTGCTGTCCACCGTGGCATACGACTCCTTCGGCGCCGCGAGGGAGGAGAGCACGATACCCCGCGCCGGGAGCGTGCCGACCACCCGCTCGTTGGAGCTGACGCCCCACCCCTCGCAGTAGTTGGCGACGAAGAACTCGGTCCTGAACCCCTCCCCGTCGGCCGCGCCGCCGATCACGCGCAGTCGGACGAAGCGGCCGTGGTGCACCGAGCGGAACAGAAATCCGATCGCGGTGGCGGCGTTGCCTTCCAGCGCCAGGTTCTCGATCCGCATGTTCCACACCTTGCGGCCCGGCCGTCGCGCCCAGCCATCGACCAGGAACCCGACCCCCGTGCCGGAGTGCCGCAGCGTGACCCGCCCCTGCCCGACGATCTCCAGATCGTCGCGGGCGAAGTTGGGCGAGCGCTCGTAGCTGTAGGTGCCGGGAGGAAAGAGCAGCGTGCCCTGCGCGTCGCTGGCGGCGGCGAGCGCCCGGCCGATGGCCGGGCCGTCGTCCGAGCCGTCTCTCCGCGCCCCGAAGTCGAGCACGTTGAAGACCGCGTTGTTGGCGAGGTACTCGGTCGCGCTGCCGGTGACTCGCCCGCCGGCCGGCGGCGCCACCCGCTCGGAGCGTCCCGCGCCGCGGTCCCAGACCGAGCCCGCCGCGAATCCCAGAAATCCTCGTCTGTCCATCGAGATACCGTTCCGCGCGATCAGTGGATGGGGCCGGCCGGCTTCACCGGCGAAGACTTGCGGCGGCGGAGCGAACCGGTGAGCGCCGCCAGCTCCGCCCGGTCGAAGGTTCCGAGGGCGATGAGACCGAGGGGGAAGGCGAGCCACAGCAGCACGCGCGCGGCGATTTCCACGGCGGGGCTCGCAAATGGAAGGAGCTGGCCGGTCAGAAAGAGAGCCAGGCCGAGGCCCGCCATCAACCCTAGCCGCCGGTACTCGTAGGGGAACCGGTGGATCCGCTCGGCGCTCCGCCAGGTGAACAGGAGCAACACCGCGTAGGCCGCGAGCGTGGACCACGCCGCCGCGATTGCGCCGTACCGCGGCACCAGCAGGAGGTTGAGCCCGATGTTGGTCGCGCCGGCCGCGAGGGTGACCAACGGAATGATCCGGGTCTGGCGGCGCCAGAACAGCAGGTTGGTGGGGATCAGGTAGAGCCCGCTGAAGACGTAGCCTCCGACTACCCACGGCGTGATCCTGTGGGCCTCGTGGAATTCCGGACCCGCCAGCAGACCGATCGCGTGCTTCACCAGCAGCGCCCAGCCCAGGCCGACGAAGCAGAGCGCCGCAGCATAGTAGGTCACCAGGCGCGCCAGCTTGGGATGCGACGCCTCGCCCTCCTCCTTGAGTGCGCCGAACAGGAACGGCACCCACGCGGCGTTGAACGCGGTGGTGAGGAGTCCCATCGCGGCGCCGAGCTGATAGCCCAGCGAATACACCCCGACGTCGTGCAGCGGGATCAGCCGGGTGAGGATTGCCCGGTCGGACATCTCCAGCGCCCAGCCCGCCAGCGCATGGGGGACCAGCGGCAGGCTGTAGGCCAGCGCGGCGGTGAGCACCGCGGTGCGGAACACCGGGCGGATCTGTCCCACGGTCAGCGCCAGGTACGGCAGGGCCGCGAGCCCGGCGCCGATCAGCGCACCTTGCAGATAGCCCGCGGCGCCCCCGCCCCGCACCACCAGCCACACCGTGACCGCAGTCGTCACCAGCGCAGCCCAGATCGTGGCGGCGACGTAGGCCGCCGGGCGCTCCTGCGCCTGGAGCACCACCAACGGCGTCACGCCGAGCACGCCGAGAAACGCGGTCCAGACCGCGAGGCGCAGGTAGGGATGGAAGGGAATTTCGGGCAGGAGGACGCCGGCCAGCGCGGGCCCCAGGCGGTCGAGCGCGACGGCCATGATCCCGGCGGCGAGGATCATGGCGATCCACATGGTGCCGAGTCGCGCCTTGCGCTCCTCGTCGGTCCCGCCCTCGTAGTAGGTACGGGAGACGGCGCCGCGCAGCCCCAGCGGATAGAGCAATCCCAGCACGACGGTCACCGTCGTGCTGAGCGCGACGATGCCGTATTCCGCCGGGCTGAGGTAGCGGGTGTAGAGCGGCAGCAGCAGGAAGGCGAGCCCGCGGACGAGCACGCTGCCCAACCCATAGACGGCGGAGGCGCCGACCAGCTTCCTGAGTGCGCTCCCTACTCCGGCCGGCGCCACCGGCTACAGCACCCCGCGCGCCCGCCGCAGCTCGTCGTGGCGACCCACGTCCAGCCATTCCGCCTCCAGCAGATGCGCTCCCACCGGTTTCCCCTCCGCCAGCAGGGTCTCGAACAGCATCGTGATGGGATACTCGACGCCGGACGGCACCGCGGCGACGGCCTCGGGCGAGAGCACGTAGATCCCGGCGTTGATCAAGGCCCGCTCGGTGGGCTTCTCCCGCAGCGACAGGAGCCGCTCGCCCTCCACCTCGGCCACGCCGAACGGCACCTCCACGGTATAGGGCCGGATACCCATGGTGGCGGCGTATCCTCCCCGGTCGTGGAAGTCGAGCAGATCGCCGACGTCGCACTGGGTGATGAGATCGCCGTTGAGCACCACCACCGGCAGGGTGGGCGGCGGGAGCAGCGAGAGCGGACCACCGGTGCCGAGCGGCTCGTGCTCCCGCAGGTAGTCGATCTCGCAGCCGAGCTGCGCGCCGTCGCCGAAGTGCTCCTCGATCACGTGGCCGAGGTAGTTGATGGAGATGCTGAACTTGCTGAGGCCGCAGCTCACCAGATGGAGGATCAGCCGCTCGAGGATCGGGCGGCCCGCGACCGTCACCATCGGCTTGGGGAGCTGCTCGGTGATCGGGCGGAGCCGGGTGCCCTTCCCTCCCGCCAGGATCACGGCCCGGTTGGGCCGTTCCGCGTGGGACACGAGCTGCCGCATGGTGTGAAGCCCGACGAGACGGCCCTCCGGGCCCAGGACGGGAATCCGCTCGATCTGGCGCGCGCGCATCAGGTCGAGCACCTCGGCGCGGCCATCGTGCGCGGAGGCGGAGGTGAAGTCGCGCCGCATGACCTGGGGCAGCACCCGATCCTCCAGCGACGCGCCCCGGAGAATGGCGCGCCGGATGTCGCCGTCGGTCAGGCAGCCGAGGACCCGCTCGCCGCCATCCACCACGAACGTGATGGCCTCGCCCCCGGACTCGATCGCCTTGAGCGCCTCCAGGATGGTGGCGCCGGACGCCACCGTGAGCCGGGTGAGGTCGGGCTTCCGGATGCGTGCGCTCACCGGGCGGGCACTCCCATCACTTTGGCTCCCGCCGGAACATCGCGAACCACCACCGCGCCCATGCCTACCGTCGCCCCCTCCCCGATGCTGATGTGGTCCCGCACCGCGGCACCGATCCCGATGTAGGCCCGCGGGCCGATCCGGGACCCGCCGCCCAGCGTGGCGCCGGGAGCCACCTGGGCCTGCTCGCCGAGCACGACGTCGTGCTCCAGGATCGCGCCGCTGTTCAAGATGCAGTGGGCGCCGATCCGCGCGCCGGTCTGCACCACCGCTCCCGCCATGATGACGCTCCCCTCCCCCACCAACGCAGTCGGCGACACCCAGGCCGTTGCGTGCACCACCACCGCCCACCCTTCCACCACCGGTGTGAGCCGGCGCACCGCTTCCTCCCGGCGCTCTCTCGCTTCCAGCGCGCCGAAGCCGAGGATGGCGTACGCTCCGCGATGGCGCTCCAGCACCTCGTCTCCGCCCAGTCGCGGCACCCCGAGGCGCCGGGTGGTCTCCTCACACCGGTCGGCATCGACGAACCCGAGCAGCTCCCACGCGGCGGGCGCCGTGCGGATGGCGTCGATCAACACCCGCGCGTGTTCTCCGCCGCCGATGACGACGATGCGCCGGCTCATCCCACGTCCCGGAATCGCTTGCGGGGTGGACGCGGGATCTCCCACCGGCCGAGCGCGGCGACGATCCGGGACGCGGCCGTCTCGGCGGGAGCGGCGGACCCGCCGCCCGATGGACGCCGCCCGGCCGCGATAGCCCCGCGCAGCGCCGTGGCGACCGCGCCTTCGGCCGCGGGGACGTCGGTCACCGGACCGAAGCGGAGCCGACCCCGCTGGCGGTCGCCGACGTTCACGGCCGGGACGCCGAGCGACGGCGCCTCGATGATTCCGCTGGAGGAGTTGCCTAACACGGCGTCGGTCACCCGCATGAGCGCCCAGTAACGACGGTCACCCAGGGCGTCGATCAGCGCCACCGACTCGCGCCCCCCGGCCCAGCGCCGCCAGTAGTCTCCGATCAGGACTCCTCCCTCGTCGGCGTTCGGCGCCGTGATCACATAGGTGGCCGGGACCTGCGCCATCGCCGCGGCGACCGCGGCGACCTCTTCGCCCGCGGGAGCGCCCAGGGTGGCCGGGTGCATCGTCACCAGCACCACCGGCGGCCGCAGGGCCACGCCGAGATCCTTCGCCAGCGCGTCGGCCGACGGCAGGTCGTCGCGGTATGCCTGGTCCAGCGCCGGCGGTCCGACCACGACTACGGTCGCCGGATCCTCTCCCATCTGGATCACCCGGTCGGCATGGGTCTGGTGGCTCACCAGGTGGAGATGGCTCAGCTTCGTCAGCGCGTGGCGGCAGGCGTTGTCGATCGCGCCCTCGGACTCCTCGCCGCCGTGCAGGTGGACCACCGGCACCTTCGCGATCGTGGCGGCGAGTCCGGCCGCGAGCGCCTCGGTGCGGTCCCCGACGAGCAGCAACGCATCCGGGGCGTCTTCCAGCAGGGCGGCGCCGATCCGTCCGACCGCCGCCCCGGCATCGGCCATCGCATCGGGCGGCTCCGAGAGAAAGGCCAGCTCCCGCGCCACCGGGACGCCGTCCCGCTTGGGCGCCTCCAGCGGCTCGCCGAAGCGGCGCTGCAGGTGCATCCCTCCGGCCCAGAGCGCAGTCTGGAACCCGGGCGTGCGCCGCAGCAACAGGATGGTGCTGCGCAGGATCCCGTAGTCCTGCCTGCCCGTCGTCAGGACAACGAGCCGCCGGTCACTCAATGTGGTCCTCGCCGAGCATTTCACCCCGGGCCAGCGCGACGCGCACCCGGCGGCCCACCAGCCGCGGTCGGTCGGTCGGCGGGAGACCGTTGCCGGGACGCAGCGCGACCAGGTCGCCGGCCTCGATCACGTGGCCCGCGGGCAGCGCGCGCGAGGCGTGGAGGCTTCGCCGCACGGTGGCCGCGTTCGCCAGCTCCGCCGCCGCCGGGCGCTTGACGCCGTCGCCCATCGCCGACTCGATCTCGCGGACCGTGCGGACCAGGTGGACCAGCTCGTCGGGTTCCAGCGAAGCGCGATGGTCAGGACCCGGCAGCCCGCGATCGAGCGTGAAGTGCTTCTCCAGCAGGTTCGCTCCGGCCGCCACCGCGGCGAGGCTCACCGCAACGCCCTCGGTATGATCGCTCCACCCGACCGGAACGCCGAACGCCGCCTTCATCGCGGCGATCGCGCGGAGGTTGCAGTCGGCCGGGGCGGCAGGATAGCTGGTGACGCAGTGAAACAGCGCGAGCGGTGGATGGCCGCTCTCCCGCACCACCTCGACCGACGCCGCGACCTCGGCGAGGGTGCTCATCCCGGTGGACAGCAGCACCGGCCGGCCCTTCCCCGCCACGTGCGCGACCAGCGCATGGTTGGTGACCTCGCCCGAGGGAACCTTGAACGCGGCCATGCCGAGTCCATCGAGCGCGTCGGCGCTCGACTCGTCGAACGGCGTCGAGAGGAAGATCAGGCCGCGGCGCTCGGCATGCCCCGCCAGTGCGGCCAGCGCCTCGCGCGGCAGTACCAGGCGCCGCAGCATGTCGAGCTGGCTCTCCGACGAGCCGGTGCCGGCGGCCTGATACGCCGCTTTGCGCGCGGTCGCGGAGACCAGACGCTCCGGCTCGAAGGTCTGGAACTTGACCGCGTCCGCGCCGGCGTCGGCCGCCACGTCGATCAACTGGTGCGCCAGGCCGGAGTCCCCGTTGTGGTTGACGCCGGCCTCGGCGATCACGAAGCAGGGATGGCCGTCGCCGATCGTCTTGCCGGCGACCTCGATCGAGCCGGTGCCGCGCGCGGCGAGGTGCGCCTCCGCCTCCGCGAGGTCGCTCGCCGTATCGACATCGACCGACCGCTCGGGCGGGAGGATCACACCGCGGGTGACCCCGGCGACGATGAACTTCCGCTCCCGGCGGAGCAGCTCGTGGGAGATCACATAGACCGCCCCGCTCGGCCGGTAGCTCCGCCCCTGGTCCTGCCGCCGCGCGGCCGGCTCCCCGCTCTGCCATTGGACCCGCCCGTCCGCATCCACACGCAGCGCGATCTCGGACCCGTGCTCGACCGGCGTCACCGAGACGACCGAGGGTACGCCCGCCGGATCGTACGCCCGCCAGCATTCCAGCACGTCGGCGCCGGTGCGCAGCGGCGAGGTGGGCTGCAGCAGGATCACGTGCCCGATCGAACCGCCGGCCTGCTCCAGCCGCTCGAGCGCGGCGAGGCTGCTGGTCGCCGTCGGCACCTCGTCTCCCGCCAGCTCCGCCGGCCGGAGGAACGGCACCCGCGCGCCCCACGCGCGACCCTCCTCGGCGATCGCGGCGGAATCGGTATCCACCACGACCGGGAGATCGCGCAGTCCGGCGAGACGGCCGAACTCCCGGGCGGCCAGGACCGCCCGCGCCACCAGACTGAGTCCCGCCACGGCGCGCAGGTTCTTGTCGCGCAGACCCTTCGATCCACCCCGGGCAGGAATGAGGCAGACCGCGGCGCTCATCGCCTTCCACGCGCCGTGCCGACGCCGCTCGGAAGATTGATGAGGCGCCGCTCGATGCCCTCGGCCGTGGAGAGATCCATCCGCGGGGCGGAGGCGAACATCGGAAGCCGGTGCATCAGGGTCCAGGCCGGCCGGGTGACGACCCCGTTGGTATTGGTCGCGTCCAGCACCGCGTCGCGGAACCCCGCGATCTCCGGATCGAGCAGCAGCACGTTGAGCCAGTAGTTGCTGCGGCTCTCCGCCGGCTCGCGGAACACCCGCACGCCCGGCACTTCGCGGAAAGTGTCCATGTACCGCTCGGCCAACGCGCGCTTGGCCTCCAGGAATCCCGGAAGCTGCTCCAGCTGGGCACAGCCCAGCGCCGCGTTGATGTTCGGCATCCGGTAATTGTACCCCACCATGTCGTGGTTGAAAGACCAGCGGTGGGGCAGCTTCGCCGTCGTGGTGATGTGCTTCGCCAGCGCACCGAGCTCCTCGTCGTTAGTGAGGATGGCGCCGCCGCCACCCGTGGTGACGGTCTTGTTGCCGTTGAAGCTGACCGCCGAGATGCGGCCGACGTTGCCGGTGTGCCGTCCGCGGTAGTAGGAGCCCAGCGATTCCGCGGCGTCCTCCACCAGCACCAGGCCGAAGCGATCGCAGACCTCCGCGATGGCGTCGATCCGCGCCGGGTGCCCGTAGGTGTGCATCACCAGCAGCGCGGGGACCCGCCGGCCGGTGCTCCGGTTGCGGGGGCCGCCATCCGTCGTCAGCACCTTCGCGAGATAGTCGGCGAGCTTCTCGGGATCGACGCCGAGCGTGGCTTCCTCGCTGTCGACGAAATGAGGGATCGCGCCGGCGTAGGCGATGGGGTTCACCGTCCCGACGAACGTGAGGCTGGGCACCAGCACCTCGTCGCCGGGCTCGACCCCGATCAGCCGGAGGCAGGCGTGGAGGGCGGCGGTGCCGTTCGCCACCGCCACGGCGCGCGCCGAGCCGGTGAAGGCGGCGAGATCGGCCTCGAAGCGATCGACGAACGGTCCGACTGAGGAGACCCAGCCGGTCTCGATGCACTCGGTGAGGTAGGTGACTTCGTTGCCTTCGAAGAGGGGGGCGTGCAGCGGCTGGGGCGCGTCGGGGTCGGCGGCCGCGGCGCGGACCGCCTCGATCACCCAGCCCCCGAGCTCTTCACCCGTCATGAGCCGGGTCAGACGGCGTAGGCATCGGGACGGTAGCGGTCCAGGTTGTCCTCCACCCATGCCGCCGTGCGCGCCAGACCCTGCTCCAGGGACACCGTGGCCTCCCATCCCAGCCGCTGCTTCGCCCGGGTGGGATCCGACTGGAGCACCATGACCTCGCTGTGGCGGGGGCGCACCCGGGCGGGATCTTCCTCCACCGCCGCGGTTACGCCGCAGACGGCGCAGGCCGCCCGGAACACGTCCTCGATGGACTCCGACCGGCCGGTGCCGAGCTGGATGGTCTCGCCTTCGAGCCCGGGACAGAGTCCGGCGGCCAGGAAGCCTTCGATGGTGTCGCTCATGAACGTGAGGTCGCGCTTCGGCGCGAGACTGCCCAGCCGGATGGTTTTCCGTCCGCCCAGCAGCTGTGCCAGGATCGTGGGGATGACCGCGCGGGCCGACTGCCGGGGACCGTAGGTGTTGAACGGCCGAAGCACCACCACCGGCACCTCGAAGCTGCTGGCGTACGCCTCGCACAGCTTGTCCGCCGCGATCTTGCTCGCGCTGTAGGGCGACTGGCCCTTCAGCGGATGCCGCTCGGTGATCGGCAGCGTGTCGGGGGTCCCATAGACTTCGCTGGTCGAGGTGTGGACCAGGCGGGCGCATCCCCGGCGGCGCACCGCCTCCAACACGTTCAGCGTGCCGCGCACGTTGGTCTCGACGAACGACTCCGGGGCGATGTAGCTGTAGGGGATGCTGACCAGGGCGGCGAGGTGGAAGACGACGTCGATCCCGTCGCAGGCGTCTTCCACTACCCGGGCGTCGCGGACGTCGCCCAGGACGATCTCCGGCATCCGCGAGCGGTCGGGGTCGAGCTGGTCCAGCCAGCCCCGCGAGCCGTTGCTGTTGTAATAGCAGAAGGCGCGCACCTCGGCGCCCTGCTCCAGCAGCGCCTCGGTGAGATGGCTGCCGATGAAGCCGTCCGCGCCGGTGACCAGAACGCGGCGTCCGCTCCAGCCGGTGGATCCCTCCTGGCGCCGCGCCGCCGCCATCTAGTACTCCAGGGGCAGCGCGACCCGCCGGCCGTCGCGGGCGGAGAGGTAGGTGGCGATCAGGATCTCGAGGGAGTGCAGGCCCTCCCGGCCGTCGGTCTCCGGCATGGCCTCGCCGCGGAGCGCCTTGATGACGTTGTCGTAGTAGAGCGGGTGGCCGAAGCCATAGACCGACGTGGTCTCGTAATTCGCCGCCTGGATCTTGTCGTCGTCCGGGTCCTGGTCGGCGAACTCCCAGTGCTCGATCTTGTTCACCGCCACTCCGCCGATGCGGGCCGTCCCGGTCTCACCGATGATGGTGATGGACCCCTCGAGGTTCTTGGGATAGGTCAGCATCGTCACGTTCATCGAGCCCAGCGCGCCGGTGCGCCAGCGGATGCTGACGACGCCGGTGTCCTCGACCTGGATGTTGCGGGCCAGCGTCGCGGTGTAGGCCTGCACGCTCTCCACCGGCCCGATCAGCCAGTCCAGCAGATCGACGTAGTGGCTCGCCTGGTTCATGAAGGCGCCGCCGTCGAACTCCCAGGTCCCGCGCCAGGCCGCGCTGTCGTAGTAGGACTGCGGCCGGCTCCAGAAGACGTTGATGTTCACCATGTAGATCCGGCCGAACCGGCGCCGCTCGACCGCGCGCTTGAGCAGCTGGAGCGTGGCGTTCCGGCGGTTCTGCTTCACCACGAAGAGATGGACCCCGGCCACATCGCAGGCGTGGACCATCCGCTTTCCGTCCTGCCATCCGGTCGCCATCGGTTTTTCGGTCATCACGTGGCGGCCGGCCTCCGCGACCTGGACCGCCTGGTCGGCGTGGGCCCCGCTCGGGGTGGACAGGACGATGATGTCGGCGTCGGTCCCGGCCAGCAACGCGTCCAGGGTCTTGAACCCCTTGGCTCCGGTCCGCTCGACCGCCTTGGCCAGCGCGGCCGGATCCACGTCGCAGACCCCGACCAGCTCCGCCCGGTCGGCGTGCTTCTCGAGGGCTTCGAAGTGGTTGGCTGAGATACGACCGCAACCCGCCAGAGCGAACCGGATCCTGCGGTCCGTGATGAACGGCTTGGTGATGAACATGGGCGGTAAATCTACCTCTGGCCGGGGGTTGGGGGTATGGCACAGGCCCCGCGGCGGGGCGCCGGAAACTGTCTCTGGCGCCGCAGGGCGGTTTTTACTATCTTGTGAATAGTTTCACAAACTTGAGGAGAGCACGCATGGCGACCGCGACCCGACCCGTGTCCCCCAACGCCGCCTATCCCGCAGACGCCGTGAGCCGGCTCTTCGCCCCGCCCGAGCCCGAGGTCCCGGCCATCAAGCTTCGCCGGCTGCTGCACGAGGCCCGGGACAAGAAGGGCTACCTCCACACTGCTGGCGCCTACGACGCGTTCACGTCCGCGATCATGACCCGGCTCGGCTTCAAGGCGTTGTACGGAAGCGGGTGGCAGCTCGCGGCCACCAAGAGCATGTACCCGGATATCGGCATCTACCAGTCGCACCAGATGGTCGAGCTGGTGCTGGAGATGCGGAAGGGCATCGAGGGCGCGCGCAACACCGCCTGGTACGACAGCGAGGGCAAGGAGCTGGTCGCGGCGCCGCCGGCGTTCGTGGACATGGAGGCCGGGTTCGGCGGCCCCACCCAGACCTTCACCCTGGCCACCGAGCTCATCCGTGTAGGCGCGGCGGGCGTGCACCTGGAAAACCAGGACCCCTCCAACCGCACCTGCGGCCACATCGTGAACGTCGGCAAGCAGAAGCGGAACAAGGTGCTGGTGCCGCGGAAGGACTGGCTGGCCAAGCTGAAGGCGATCAAGGGCGCCGCCGAGGCCACGGGGGTGCCGGTGGTGATCATCGCTCGGACCGACTCGATCGACGGCGCGCTCCCCGACCAGGAGCCGGGCGGCGTGAAGATGGCGATCGACGACGCGCTCGAGGCCGCGGAGCTGGGCGTGGACGTGATCTGGCCGGAGTTCAACAACTGCGAGCTGGAGCAGCCGCGGGAGTTCTCCGAAGGAGTGCGAAAGTACTACCCCGACCAGATGCTCGGCTTCAACCTTTCGCCCTCGCTCTACTTCGGCAAGGCCAAGAAGGCCGGCACCCTGATCACCAACCAGCAGCTCGCCGACCTCGGCTTCACGCTGCAGTTCTCGACCCTGTTCAACTTCCGGACTGCCGGCATGGCGCTGGAGAAGGGTCTGCGGAAGTTCCTGAACAGCGGACTGGATGCGCTGGCGGATCTTCAGATCGAGGAGGATGCCCAGGAACAGGCGCCGATGACGAAGATGCACCAGAAGTTCGCCGGGATGAACCGCTGGCTGCTGCTGGAGCAGGTGCTGAGCGGGAAGTAAAGGCGGCGGTTGCGGCGGATACGGCGGTTGCGGCGGACACGGCGGTTGCGGCGGTCGCCGTCGTCAGGGGGTGCGGCGGACTTGGGATGAAGTGCTGCCGTACTCCTTCATCGCCTTCCCAGCCCAATTACCTTCCGCCGTGTCCGCCGCAACCGCCGTGTCCGCCGCAAACCGCCGTGTCCGCCGCAACCGCCGAGCCTTACCCCGCCCTTCGCCCCACCTCCCCACTCGCCGCCGTATCGCTGACTTCCACCCCCTCGGCGCGAAGCCGGTCCACCTGCCAGCGGTCGAGCCGGACGGTGATGTCGAGCGCGGCCCCATTCTCCTGGCGCGACAGCACCTCCCCGTCGCGGTAGAGCGCCGCCAGCCGCGCTCCGTCCGACACCGGGAGCCGCACCCGCACCGTCGGCCGGCCCGCCCGCTCCATGTCCCGAAGCTTCGCCTTGAGCGGCGCCAGCCCGCTGGTGCGCATCGTATTCACCGTCAGTGCGCCGGGATACAACTCTCGCACTCGCTCCGCGAAGGCGACCGGATCGCTCACCAGATCCATCTTGTTGAAGACGGAAAGTATCGGCCGGTCCATCAGATCCAGCTCCGCCAGCACCCGCTCCACCACCCGCATCTGTCCTTCCCAGTCGTGATGGCTCGCGTCCACCACGTGCAGGAGCAGATCGGCGCCACGGGCTTCCTCCAGCGTGGCCCGGAAGCTGGCGACCAGGTGGTGGGGCAGCTTGCGGATGAACCCCACGGTGTCGGTGAGCCGCGCCCGCTGTCCCTCGCCCAGGTCGATCTCGCGGGTCAGGGTGTCCAGCGTGGCGAAGAGCCGGTCTTCCACCACAATCTCGTGCTGCCCCGACAGCGCCCGCAGGATGCTCGACTTGCCGGCGTTGGTGTAGCCCACCAGGGCGAGGCTCAGCATCGGGTCGCGCCCGGAGCGGAGGTTTTCCCGGTGGCGCTCCACACCCTGCAGCTTGGCCTTGAGCGCCTGGATCCGGCGGCGGATGATCCGGCGGTCGGTTTCGAGCTGGGTCTCGCCCGGGCCTCGGAGGCCGATGCCGCCGCGGATACGGGAGAGGTGGGTCCACATCCGGGTGAGCCGGGGCAGCAGGTATTCGAGCTGCGCCAGCTCCACCTGGAGCTTGGCCTCGTGACTTCGCGCCCTGGTGGAGAAGATGTCGAGGATGACCTCCGGGCGATCCATCACTCGGACCGACAGGGCTCGCTCCAGGTTCACACCCTGGGCCGGGGTCAGCTCCTCGTCGAAGATGACGAGCGACGCGCCGGACTCCGCGACCGCGCGCGCCACCTCTTCCACCTTGCCCTCGCCGATCAGGGTGGCGGGATTGGGAGCGGTGATCTGCTGGGAGACTCGGCCGACGACGTCGGCGCCGGCGGTATCGACGAGGCGGGTCAGCTCTTCGAGGTGATCGGTCACGTGGCGGGCGTCGCCCGACCCCTTCCGCGGGGCGGCGACCAACACGGCACGCTCGATCGGATCGCGGACTTCGACTGGTGTCTTACTGATAGACGGACTTCCTCGCCGCTCAGCGGCCGGTTGGGATCGCCACGCCGCTCATCCGGGTGAGCGGCACGCGGCCTTCCTTGGTGAATGGGACGCTCTGCTCGCCCCACGGTGTCTGCAGCCCCAGCCGCCCCTTCATGCGATAGGGAAGCTCGCCGCTCTTGAGCGCCGCCTGGAGCGCGGTGCCGACGCCGGCCCACTCGAACGCGATCGGCAGGGTCAGCAGCGACCGGTCGCCGGCGTCGAGGGTGAAGTCGTCATCGTACCGGACGTCGCCCACGTGCGAGTCCTGTACGTCGAAGCCGAGCTGCACCTGGGTGCCCCGAAGGTCGAACCCGTTGGGGTTGTCGACCTCGACCAGGAGATCCAGCTTGCCGCCACGGATCCCCACCTCCCGAACCACCACCCGGTCGAGTCGGACGTCCGGCTCCTTGAGCGCGTTGCCGAGTGCGGCGCACCCGCCGATCGCGGCAGCCAGCACCAGCATACCCGCCGCACCGCCGAGCCGCATGGGGATCTCCACCAGGGAAAGATAGCCCGCTGCCTGACTCCGGTGACGGCCGCGCGTGGATGTGTCATCCCGAGCGCAGCGAGGGATCTTGCCGGCGGAGCGCCTAGCCCTCCGGTTCTTCCCTCCCCTCGTCTCCCCCATCCCCTTCCCGCCTCTTCCGCTCCCACCACGCCATCCGCTCCGCCACCCGCTTCTCGTACCCGAACCCGCCCGGCGTATAGAACGCCGTCCCCCGCAGCTCGTCCGGCAGATACTCCTGCGGCAGGTACGCGTCCGGTGAGTCGTGGGCGTAGCGGTAGCCCTTGCCGTAGCCCAGCTGCTTCATGAGCCCGGTCGGGGCGTTCCTGATGTGCAGAGGCACCGGCGCGGCGGGTGACTCCTGCGCCGCCGCCATCGCCTCGCCCAGCGCCACCTTCGCGCTGTTCGACTTGGGCGCGGTCGCCAGGTAGATCGTCATCTCCGCCAGCGGCAGGTATCCCTCGGGCGGACCCAGCATGTGGAAGGCGTCGCGCGCGGCGACGGCCAGGATCAGAGCAGTGGGATCGGCGAGCCCGATGTCCTCCGCCGCCATCGCGATCGCCCGGCGAAACAGAGTCATCGGATCCTCCCCGCCGTCGAGCATCCTCGCCATCCAGTAGAGGGCGCCCTGGGGGTCGCTGCCCCGCAGCGACTTGTGGTACGCCGAGAGGAGATTGAAGTGCTCTTCGCCCGCCTTGTCGTAGCGGGCGAACCGCTTCTGCATCGCCTCACGCGCCACCTCGGGCGTGATGGTGCCGCCGGGTCCCACGTGCGCCGCGGCCGCCTCCAGCACGGTGAGCGCCCGGCGCGCGTCGCCATCGGCCTCGGCGGCGATCCCGGCGATCGCCTCGTCCTCCACCTGGAGCTCCAACCCGCCCAGCCCGCGCTCCTGGTCCTGCAGGGCACGGCGCAGCAGCTCCGCAATGCGCTCCGGCGCCAGCGGCTGGAGCACGAACACCCGGGTGCGCGACAGCAGCGCGCCGTTGATCTCGAAGCTCGGGTTCTCGGTGGTGGCGCCGATCAGGGTGAGGGTGCCGTCCTCCGATGGCGGGAGGAGACTGTCCTGCTGGGCCTTGTTGAGCCGGTGGATCTCATCCACGAACAGGATGGTCTGGGAGCCGCCCGAGTCGAGCCGGGCCCGGGCCTCGGCGACGATCTGCCGGATCCGGGGGACGCCTTCGGAGACCGCGCTGAACGGGACGAACACCCGCGCGGTGGAGCTGGCGACCAGGCGCGCCAGCGTGGTCTTGCCGCTCCCCGGCGGACCCCAGAAGATCATCGAGCCGGGGACGCCCCGCTCGATCGCCTCGCGCAGCGGCTTGCCCGGGGCGAGAAGGTGCTCCTGCCCGGCGAACTCGTCGAGCGTCGCCGGGCGCATCCGCGCCGCGAGCGGCTGCTCCTGCCGGGTCGCCCTGAAGAGCGAGCCCTCCTGCTCCATCCCATGCTTCTTCGCCATACCCTCTCCCCGGCGGCTCACCGCATCCAGAAGTCCAGCAGCCGCTCCGTCAGGAAAAATCCCACCGCCCCCCCGAAGAACGCCAGCGCGGTCGGCCAGCCTCGCTTGGCCTGGAACTCGGGCACCAGGTTCGACGCCGCGACGTAGATCGTCACTCCGGCCGACAGCGCCAGCCCATGCCGGGCCAGTGGGGCCACCAGCTCGGTCAGCACGACGCCGAGAATCGTGGCGAGGCCCAGCACGGCCGAGCCGGCGAGCGCCCGCGAGCGGCTCTGTCCGCCTGCCACCATGACGCTGGCGATGGTGACGCCCTCCGGCAGCTTGTGCAGCAGGACGGCGAGGAAGAGCAGCAGTCCCAGCTCGCCCGACACCAGAAAGCCGCTGGCGATCGCGACGCCGTCGAAGAACGTGTGCAACGTGAGACCGAGCAGCGCCGAGACGCCGGCCGACGGACTCACCCGGTGGGTCTCTTCGCCGAAATGGAAGTGCGGCGTGAAGACGTGCTGGGCCAGGTGGACCGCGAGATAGCCCGCGAGCACGTAGAGCGCCTCGTCTCCGCCGCCGCCGCCGCCCAGGACCTCGGGCAGCACGCCCAGCACGGCCACCGCCAGCATGAACCCCGCGCCGAACGCGAGGCAGGCGTCGATCACCCGCAGCTCGCGGCGGAGGCTGTACACCACGGCGAGCGCGCCGGCCAGGTTGCCCAGCGCCGCGGCGAGCGCGAAGACGAAGGTGGTCATCGGCGTTCCCGGATCAGCGACAGGAGCCGGTCCTTAGTGTTGAGCGAAGGATCCTCCAGCACCCGGTCCAGCGCCATCGCCAGGGCCTCGCCGATCTGCTTCCCACCGAGACCGATCGCCTCGAGATCCCGCCCGGTGACCGCCAGATCGCCGCGCGTGAGCGGGTCCTTCCGCTCGCGGATGGTCCGCGCGGCGTCGTGCCAGGGCGGCGCCGATCCGCGGCGCAGACGGTACAGCGCCGCGAGGTCGTCCGCCGCCGGTCCCACCGCGGAGAGCCAACGGCGGACCGAGACGTCGCCGGCGGACTCAGGCTGCCCGGGGCCCGCGGCCATCGCCTGCGCGCGTTCCACCTCCGCGTTGGACGCGCGAAGCCGGCGCAGCAGGGTGGCAGGGTCCGAGGCGAGGAGCGCCGTCAGCACGACCGGATCCCGCGGCGGCGGTGACAGCTTTGCGTCGGGCAGGCTGCCCGCGCCGGGCGGCGCGAGCTCCGGCAGCCAGATCGCGGCGGCGCCCGACTCGTGCCAATGCCGCAGCAGCGGCTCCAGCTCGCGCGCCACGCGCAACCCTTTGAACCACTCGTCTCGCACTCGTTCGGCGGAGAGGCGTCGGAGGCCGGGTGCGGCCTCGCGAGCGGCGTTCCAGGTGGCGGGGTCGATGGCGAAGCCGAACCTGGCCGCGAACCGGATCGCGCGCAGGATACGGAGGTAGTCTTCGCGGAACCGAGCCGCGGGGTCCCCGACCGCCCGGATCACCCCGGCCCGCAGATCCCGCTCACCTCCGTGCGGATCGCGCCACTCCCCGCGCAGCGGATGGTAGGCGATGGCGTTGATGGTGAAGTCGCGGCGGGCCAGGTCCTGATCCAGCGTGGCGCCGTACTCGACAACCGCGTGGCGGCCGTCGGTCTCGACGTCGCGGCGGAAGGTGGTGACCTCGTGCATGACTCGCTTGCGGTCGATCACGCCGATGGTGCCGTGCGCGGCGCCGATCGGCGCGGTCCGGCGGAACAGGCGCTGGACGTCCTCCGGCAGCGCCGACGTCGCCAGGTCGAAATCGGAGTGGGTATCGCCGAGCAGGGTATCCCGCAGCGCGCCGCCGACGCACCAGGCCTCGTAGCCCGCCTCTTCCAGCACCCGGGCGATTTCCAGCACCTCGTCGGGAACCGGCACCCGGTCGGGGTAGCTCATGGCGCGCCGTAGGGCACGCCGGCCGACAGCGCGATGGCCAACTCCATGCGGGCCTGCGACGGCGTGCGCGCGCCCGCCGGGATGGCACCCATCGCCGTGGTGCGCGCGCCGCCGCCATCGAACGCGTAGATCGGAGTGACCTCGCCCCACCAGCAGCGGCTCGCCAGCACCACCGGCTTCTTCTCCTCCAGCCAGCGCCCGATGGCCGGGACGGCGCCGGGCGGCACGTTGCCGCTGCCGAACGCTTCGACCACCACGCCGTCATGGTTGGGCCGGACCAGATCGAGGACGCCGCCATCGTCGCCCACCACCATCGGCACATGGGCGACTCGTGCCAGGATCGAAGCCGGGCGCACCGTGGCGCCGTCGGACCCCGCCGGCGCCAGGTAGCTCACCGCCCCGCCGGCGACCTGCCCGATCGGCCCGCCGTGCGGCGCCGCGAACGCATCGACGTCGGTCGCGTGGCTCTTCACCGCCCGCCGCCCGGCGAACACCTTCCCCGCGAACACCACCACCGCCCCCCGGCCCCGGCTCGCCGGATCCGCCGCCACCGTCACCGCGTCCCGGAGATTGCGCGGCCCGTCCCATCCCGAGTCGCTGGAGGTACGCATCGCACCGGTGATGGCGACCGGCACCGTCCGATCCAGCGTGCGGTCGAGCAGGTACGCCGTCTCCTCGAGAATGTCGGTGCCGTGGGTGATGACGATGCCCATCACTTCCCCCGACGCCGCGATCTCCCGCACCCGCTCGCGCAGGGCCCAGAGCCGGGCGGCATCGAAGTGGCACGCCGGCATCCGGGCCCAGTCCTCGATCCGAAAGGGCGCGATCTTCTCCAAGCCCGGCGCCAACCCGACCAGCGCCGGGCCCCCGTGAGCCGGCACGTTGCCCCCGGCCGCGGCATCGCGCTGCATGGAGATCGTGCCGCCGGTGAAGAGAAGGTGGATCATGGGAGGCGGGGCAGCGGGGCCGCGGGGCCGCGGGGCCGGGTATTCCCAGCACCAGTTGCGTCCCGTGTCCAATAGGTAAGTGGATCTGCTGCCCCGCTGACCCGCCGCCCCGCGGCCCCGCCTCCACTCATCCGCACAGCACGCTCCCCCCGTTCACGTTGAGCACCTCGCCGGTGACATGGCTCGCCAGGTCGCTGCAGAGGAATACGATCGGGCCGGCGATCTGCTCGGCACTGGGGATGCGACGGAGCGGGATCGTGGCGGCGATGCCGGCTTTCCGGCCGTCGCCGAAGGCCGGGGCGGACATGTCGGTATCGACCCAGCCCGGCGCGACGCAATTGATCAGGATGTCGGGCGCGTACTCCACCGCGAGCGACTTGGTGAGCGCGATGATCGCGCCCTTGGTGGCGGCGTAGTCGGCGTGGCCGGCTTCGCCCCGCTGGCCCGCGGTGCTGGAGACCAGCACCACCCTGCCGCCCGGACCCATGAGGCCGAGCGCGGCGCGGGTGGAATAGAAGATGGCATCGAGATTGGCGGCCATCGTGTCACGCCACCGCTCCGGCGCCAGACGGCCCAGCGGGACTTCGTCCGGTGGCCAGACACCGGCGTTGCCGACGAAGATGTCCAGCCGTCCGAACTCCCGCTTCACCTCGGCGGCTATTCGATCGGCAGCCGAGGGATCGCCCAGGTCGCCGCCCACAGCGACCGCCCGCCGGCCCTGGGCTCGCGCCTCCTGCGCTACCGACTCGGCCGCCGCCGCTCGGCTCCGGTAGCCGACCGCGACGTCGGCGCCGGCGGCGGCCAGCATCGCCACCACCGCGCGGCCGATCCCCCGGCTGCCGCCGGTCACCAGCGCCGTCCTTCCGTGCAGGGCGATCATGCGCCGCGGGCCAGCTCCGCCTCCACCAGCTCGACTATGAGATGCTCCAGCGCCAGGTGCACCACCTGGATCTGTCCGGTGTCGTCCGAGGGCACCACGATCGCCTCATCCACCTGCTTCGCCAGCGCGCCGCCGCCGCGCCCCAGGAAGGCGACGGTGCCGACCGACCGCTCCCGCGCGGCGCGCGCCGCTGCCAGCAGGTTGGCGCTCTCTCCACTGGTGCTGTGGAGGACCAGCAGGTCCCGCGGACGGCAGAGCGCCTCCACCTGTCGGGCGAAGACCCGCTCGAAGCCGAGGTCGTTCGCGGCGGCGGTGAGAAGCGAGGTATCGGTGGTGAGCGCAAGCGCGGCCAGCGGCCGGCGGGTCGCCGAGTAGCGGACGACGTACTCGGTGGCGATGTGCTGGGCATCGGCGGCGCTGCCGCCGTTGCCGCAGAAGAACAGCGTGCCGCCGTTCCGCAGCGTGCCCGCGTAGCGGCTCGCGGCGGCGGCCACCTGGTCGGCGAGGCCCGCGCTGTCGAGGATGGTGCGGGCCAGCGCCTCGAGCCCGGCCTTTACCGCGGCCGCGCTCACTGGCTGCCGTCGAGCAGCTGCCGGATGCGCTGCATCCAGGTGCGGCGGATCTCGACCGGGGCCACCGGTTTGAGCGGCTCGTCGCGCAGGATAGCTCCCGGGTTGAGGGTGGTGAGCAGCTGGGCCTGCGCCGTGCCGTCCAGCGCCTCGAGGAACTGTCGGCCCGTCGCGATGCTGCGCTCGTCGCCGTGGTTGTCCGCCGCGATGATGTCGCCGAGACCGGCGCCGATCAGCGCCCGCGCCCGATGCCCCCGCGACTGCGGCGAGAGCAGCGTCGTGGCATCCACCTGCATGTACGCGCCCAGCTCGCGCCACCGGGACACCGCATCGGGACTGCAGCAGGTATAGCGCTCCGGGTGGGCCAGCACCGGCACCAGGCCGGCTTCCAGCACCCGGCTGAGGGCGATGGAGACCGTGTCGAGCGCGACCATCCGGGGGAATTCGACCAGGATGTAGCGGGTGCCGGCGATGGTGCAACGCCGGACGTCGGCGCCGCCGACCGGGAGCGGCCGGTCCAGCATCACCTCCGCACCGCGGTGCAGCCTGGGGAGCGGCGGCGCGTGCGACTGGAGCGCCACAAAGGCCTCGTCGTGCTTGTGCGGCGGCGCCTTGGCCAGCTCGCCGGCCCTGAGGTGCGGGGTGAGGCACACGTCGGTGACACCGGCCGCGGCCATCACTTTCATCACCTTGACCGACTGCGTCACGGAGCGCGAGCCGTCATCGACGGCCGGCAGGAGGTGGGAGTGGAGATCGATCACGCGGCGGGCGACACGTCGCGGAGCACGGCCGCGGCGAACTCGCCGAGCCGGGCGGGCGACGCCTCCGCCTGGGCGAGGAGCGCCAGGGTGACCAGCGCATCGGCCGCGAGCAGATCCAGGGCGACCGACCGGTCGCCCGAGCGGCCCAGCACCCGCGCCAGCGCGGCGCGGCCGGCCGAGGCCAGGTCCTGCGGCGTCGGAGTGTCCCGAGCCGAGCCGCTCAAATATTCCCGCGCCCGGTTCCGGAGCGTTTCGGGAGCCCGCGCGGTCTCCCGATCCAGCCAGCCGGCCGCCGGACTCAGGCGCCGTTCCCTTGGCTCGACCCACCGAGCCAGGCCGAGACCAGGTCGCGCGTCGCGGCCCGGGCGGCGGGAAGCTTGGCGGCATCTCCCGCCCCTGCCGAGGCGAAGTGCGGCCGGCCGCCGCCCTTGCCGCCACTGAGCGCGGCGATCCGATTCACCAGGTCGCCCGCGTTGCGTCCCGCTTTCACCAAATCGTCGGTCAGCGTGACATGGATGCCGCCCCGCCCGGCGGTGCTGAACAGCACCAGCACGCCGTTGCGCTTGCCCTCGCGGAACTGGTCCGAGAGGCGGCCGACCTCGCTGCGGTCATCGCTCGCGGTCTCCGCGATGGTGAGATCCACGCCCTGCACCGTCTCCTTGTCGCCGCCGACGCTCGGGCCGCCCCCACTCCGGAGTGCCTCGGCCAGCCGCGCCTCGAGCTTCTGCCGCTCCTCCAGCAGCTGCTCCAGCCGCCGGACCACGTGCTCCGGCTGCGCCTTCAGCGTCTCCGCCACCTGTGCCAGGCGCTGCTCCTGGGCCCGGAGCGCGCGCATCGCGCCGGTTCCGGTCACCGCCTCGATCCGGCGTACGCCCGCCGCGACGCCGGTCTGGCCGCTGAACCGGAAGGGACCCACCTGCCCGGTGGTGCGCACGTGCGTGCCCCCGCAGAGCTCGATAGACGGGCCCATCCGCACCACTCGCACGACGTCGCCGTACTTCTCCGAGAAGAAGGCCATGGCGCCGAGCGCCAGCGCGTCGGGGTACGGCATCTCCCGCGTGGTGACCACGTCGTTGCCCAGCACCAGGTCGTTGATCTCGTCCTCGATCGCCTGGAGCGTCGGGACGTCGATCGGCCCGTGGTGGGAGAAGTCGAAGCGGAGCCGCTCCGGCTCGACCAGCGAGCCCTGCTGCCGCACGTGATCGCCGAGCCGCTTGCGCAGCACGTAGTGGGCGAGATGGGTGGCGCTGTGGTTGCGCTCGATGTCCCGCCGGCGCGGCGCATCGACCGTGGCTCGAAGCGCCGTCGGCTCGAAGCTGTCGGCGAAGTTGCCCGCGACGACGGTGCCTTTGGGATCCTTGCTGACGGAATCGACCGCGAGCGACCAGCCCTCCCCCTGGATCCCGCCCACGTCGCTCACCTGGCCGCCGGATTCGGCGTAGAACGGATTCTCCTTCAGGATCAGCTCGACCCGCGGCCCCTCCTGCCGGAAGGCGAGCACCTCGGTCTCCGCGTCGGTGCTGTCGTAGCCCACGAACTTCTGCCGGCCCCGCCGAACCGAGCTCCACTTCCCCGCCCTGGCGACCTTGACCGCCGGCCCCCTGCCCTTCACGTCAACCTTGGCACCATCGGTTTTCCGCGGGCCGGCCCGCGCCGCGCGGGAGCGCTCGCGCTGCTCCTCCAGTGCCCGTTCGAACCCAGGCAGCTCCACGCCGACCCCGCGCTCCCCCGCGATGATCTGGGTCAGATCGATCGGGAAGCCGAAGGTGTCGTACAGCTTGAACGCGTCCTCGCCGGAGATCGTCCGCGCGCCGGACCCGAAGATCTCCTCCAGCCGGCGAAGCCCGCCCTCGATGGTCTCGAGGAAGCGCCGCTCCTCCGTCTCGGTGACCTCGTGGATGAATCCCGACTTGGCCACGAGCTCGGGATACACCTCGCCCATCTGGTGCACGACGACATCGGTCAGCGGCGCCAGGGTCGGCTCGCGCCGGCCCAGCAGCCAGGCGTGGCGCACGGCGCGCCGGAGAATCCGCCGCAGCACGTATCCCCGGCCCTCGTTGCTGGGATAGACGCCGTCGGCGAGCAGGAAGCTGACCGCCCGCGCGTGGTCGGCGAGGACCCGGTACGACGCGCGGTTCTCCGCATCGCGGTCGTACTCCTTCCCCACCAGCTCGCCCACCCGACGGATCAGCGGGAGGAAGGCGTCGGTGTGGAAGTTGTCGTCCTCCCCCTGCATCACCGCCGCGATGCGCTCCAGCCCGGCGCCGGTATCGACCGACGGCTTCGGCAGCGGCGTCAGCGTCCCGTCGGCCGAGCGGTCGAACTGCATGAAGACCAGGTTCCAGATTTCGAGGAACCGGCCCTCCTCGGCGAGCCGCTCGAACTCCGCTTGAGGAAGGATGTCCTGCCCCGCTGCCCCGCTGCCCCCCCGCCCCGCCTCAAGATCCACATAGATCTCAGTGCAGGGCCCGCAGGGTCCCGTGTCGCCCATCTGCCAGAAGTTGTCTTTATCGCCCAGGCCGTAGATCCGGTGCTCGGGCAGGCCCGAGATCTCCCGCCAATGCCGTCGCGCCTCGTCGTCGGTGTGGTGCACGGTGACCCGAAGGCGGTCGGCAGGGATACCCAGGTACTCGGGGCTGGTGACGAACTCCCAGGCGTACGCGATCGCGTCCCGCTTGAAGTAGTCGCCGAACGAGAAGTTGCCCAGCATCTCGAAGAAGGTGTGGTGCCGCTTGGTGTGGCCCACCTGCTCGAGATCGTTGTGCTTCCCGCCCGCCCGGACGCACTTCTGGCAGGTGGTGGCCGTGCGGTAGTCGCGCTGCTCCTGGCCCAGGAAGGTGCGCTTGAACTGCACCATGCCGGCATTGGTGAACAGCAGCGTGGGATCGTCCGCCGGGGCCAACGACGAAGAAGGCACCTCGCGGTGCCCCTTGGCGACGAAGAAATCGAGGAAAAGACGACGGATCCGAGGGGACTGCATGGCGGGAATATAAGGAAGGCCTGGGCTCTCAGAAACGCCCCCTACGCCAGCACCCTCCCGACCATCTCGGAGACCTCGTACCCGCTGAAGCCGCGGCGGGCCAGATAGGCCAGCACCCGCCGCCGCCGGACGTGCCTCGGCAGGCCGGCCAGCTCGGCGGCGCGGCGGGTGGCGAGCTTGAGCGGGATCTCGGCATCGCCGGGCGCATCGGCCCGGCGGCCGGCGAGCGCCCGGTCGATGTGCATCCGATCCACGCCCATCGCCAGCAGATCGCGGGTGAGCCGAAGCGGCCCGCGGCCGCGCGCGGCCCGCGTGTCGACGTAGGTGGCGGCGAACGCGGCGTCGTCGAGGAAACCGCGATGGGCCGCCCGGCTCAGCGCGGCCTCCACCGCCTCCTGGGTGTGCCCCTTCCTGCGGAGCCGGCGGCCCAGATCGGCGCGGGCGAACGACCGCCGCTCCAGGGCGCGCAGCGCGGTGCGGTACGCGCCCTCCACCTCGGCTTCCACCTCGAGCGCGCCGCGGAGCGCCTCGTCCAGCTCCCGCCCCACCCTCAGCCCCTGCGCCGTGGCCGCCTCCTGGGACACCGACGCGAAGCGCCGGCCGTCCACCTCGACCCGCACCGATCCGGAACCGCGCGACTCCGGCACCAGGGCCGTGATCCGCGGCTCGCGGTGCTGCGCCGCCGCGATCACTCCTCGCTCGCCTCCGCGGCGACCGGCCGCACGCCGAGCAGCTCCTTCACCTTGCCCTCGATCTCGGTCATGAGCGGCGGATTGTCGCGCAGGAAGAGCTTGGCGTTTTCCCGGCCCTGGCCGATGCGCTGGTCGTTGTAGGAGTACCAGGCGCCCGACTTCTGGATGATGTTGGCCTCGGAGGCGAGATCCACCAGCAGCGAGGTGTGGCTGATGCCCTCGTCGAACATGATGTCGAACTCCGCCTGCCGGAACGGGGGGGCGACCTTGTTCTTTACCACCTTCACCCGGACGTGATTGCCGATGACGGTTTCGCGCTCTTTCACCGGGCCGATCCGCCGGATGTCGAGCCGGAGCGACGCGTAGAACTTGAGCGCCTTGCCCCCGGTGGTGGTCTCCGGATTGCCGAACATGACCCCGATCTTCTCGCGCAGCTGGTTGATGAAGACCACTGAAGTGTTCGAGCGGTTGATGGCGCCGGCCAGCTTCCGCAGCGCCTGGCTCATCAGCCGGGCCTGCACGCCCATGATCGAGTCACCCATCTCCCCTTCGATTTCGGCCTTGGGGACCAGCGCCGCGACCGAGTCGATGACCACCAGATCCACCGCGCCGGAGCGCACCAGGATATCGACGATCTCGAGCGCCTGCTCGCCGGTGTCGGGCTGGGAGACCAGCAGGTCCTCGACGTTCACCCCCAGCTTCTTGGCGTAATCGATATCGAGCGCGTGCTCGGCATCCACGTAGGCGGCGACGCCGCCCATCCGCTGCACGTTGGCGGCGAGGTGGAGCGTGAGCGTGGTTTTGCCCGAGGACTCCGGGCCGTAGATCTCGGTGATTCGGCCGCGAGGCACGCCGCCGATGCCGGTGGCCGCATCGAGATTGATGGCGCCAGTGGGGATCGCCGGCACTTTGACCCGGGCGTTCTCGGCGCCCATCCGCATGATGGACCCCTTGCCGAGCTGCTTCTCGATCTGGGAGATGGCCAGCCCGAGTGCCTTTCGGCGATCGGCCTCCAGCCGGGTTTCTTCAGCGGGCATCGTGATTCCTTGGTGTTGAGTGACTGATTTTGCTACACATTATTACTGCGGACCCAAGCTAATACCGAAAATCTGCCGAAGCAAGAGCGGAAAGTGGCCGACTTTGAGCCACTTCAGATCAGCACGGGCTCCAGCCCAGCCGCCAGGCATCTTCCACGTGCTCGACCTCGTACTTGCCGCCTCCCAGGTCCCGAACCCCGAGGACGTCGAAGCGATACTCATCGCCTGGCCGGCCGTGCCGCAGCCGCCAGAGCAGCGCCACCTTGCCGAGGAGGTGCCGCTTGAGAGCGCTCACCGACTCCACGGCGGCGCCGCAGGCTTCCGATCGGCGGGTTTTCACTTCGACGAACGCCACCAGGTGTCCCCGCCTTACCACCAGATCCAGATCGTGGCGGCCCAGGCGGAAGCGGTGGGCTTCGAGGTTCCAGCCACAGGCGGTGAGATACGCGATGGCGGCGCGCTCGCCCGCCACGCCGCGGCGCTGGCGGCGATCCTCCCACTGGCTGACCGGAACGAAGCGGCGGCGGGATGACATGGGCCGAGGATATCGCCTCCCCGGCCGGGATGGAGCACCCAATCAGCGCGGTCGCGGACCAAAAGCCGGGAGCTGGAGACGCTCGCCGCTCCGGCCGTCGAACAGGTGGATGCGATCCGGCGGAACGCCCAGCGGCAGCTCTTCGCCGGCGGCGGGGACCGGCGTGGGTAGCCGCGCCGTCAGCTCGGTCCCCTGCGCGGTCACGTGAACCAGCGCTTCGCCGCCCAGCAGCTCGACCAGCTCGACCCGTGACCGCAGCACACCCTCCGGCCCGCTCCCCTGCACCGCTCGCCTGAGGTCCTCCGGCCGGATCCCGAGGGTCGCCGGCGCCGCCGGCGCCACTCCCGCCGGCAGAGAAATCTCGAGCCCGCCTTCCGTCCTGAACCGGCCGGCCCGCGATCTCCCCGGTGACCAGATTCATCGGCGGCGTGCCGATGAATCCCGCGACGAAGGTGTTCGCCGGCCGCGCGTAGAGCGCCGCCGGCGTGTCCACCTGCTGCAGCCTCCCCTGGTTGCAGCACCGCGATCCGGTCGCCCAGCGTCATCGCTTCGACCTGGTCGTGGGTCACGTAGATCATCGTGGTGCCGAGCTGCTGGTGCAGCCGCGCGATCTCGCGCCGCATCTGCACCCGGAGCTTGGCGTCGAGGTTGGAGAGCGGCTCGTCGAACAGAAACACCTGCGGCTGGCGCACCAGCGCCCGGCCCAGGGCCACCCGCTGGCGCTCGCCGCCCGACATCTGGCGAGGCCGCCGGTCGAGCAGGCCCTCGATCCCCAGCATCCCGGCCGCATCGCGCACCCGGCGTCTCGATCTCGGCCCGGGGCAGTTTCCGCAGGGTGAGCGCGAAGGCCATGTTCTCGTAGGCCGTCATGTGGGGATAGAGGGCGTAGTTCTGGAACACCATCGCGATGTCGCGGTCCTTGGCCGGCAGGTCGTTGACCCGCCGCCCGCCGATGGACAGCTCGCCCGGCCGAGATGGATTCCAGTCCCGCGATCATCCGCAGCGTGGTGCTCTTGCCGCAGCCCGACGGTCCCACCAGCACCATGAACTCGCCGTCGGCGATCTCGAGGTCGAGATCGTGCACCGCCGGTCGCGTGCCGCGGACCCGCCGTCGTATATTTTCCGGATGCCGACCAGCGTCACGCTCGCCATGCGGACGCGCCGCCTCCGCTCCGATGAGTGACTCGATCCGCTTCCCCGACGGTTTCCTCTGGGGCGCGGCGACCTCCGCCTACCAGATCGAAGGCTCGCCCCTCGCCGACGGCGCCGGGCCCAGCATCTGGGAGCGGTTCGTCCATACGCCCGGGCCTCACCGCCGAGCGGCGACACACGGCGACGTGGCCTGCGACCACTACCGCCGCTACGCAGTCGGACGTGCGACCTCATGGCCGAGCTGGGCCTCACCGCCTATCGCTTCAGCATCGCGCTGGGCCCGGGTGCTTCCCGCCGGCACGCGGCACAGGTGAACCAGGCGGGGCTCGACTTCTACCAGCGGCTGGTCGATCGCCTGCTGGAGCGCGGCATCCAGCCGGTGGTGACGCTGTACCACTGGGACCTGCCCGCCGCGCTCGACGACCGCGGCGGCTGGCTCAACCCCGACATCGCCGACTGGTTCGCCGACTACGCCGAGGTGATGTTCCGCGCGCTCGGACGACCGGGTGCCGCTCTGGACCACGCTCAACGAGCCGTGGGTGGTCACCGACGGCGGCTACCTCCACGGCGCGCTCGCGCCGGGCCACCGGAACCTCTACGAGACGCCGATCGCGAGCCACAATCTCCTCCGCGCGCACGGCGCGGCCGTGCGGGCCTACCGTGCGGACGGCGCCGCACCGGATCGGCCTGGTGGTGAACCTGGAGCCCAAGTATCCCGCCAGCCGACTCGCCCGCGGACCTGGCCGCGCTCCGCCGCGCCGACGCCTACATGAACCGGCAATATCTCGATCCGCGTCTTCCTCGGCCGCTATCCGGACGAGATGCGCGGAGATCTTCGGCGCCGCCTGGCCCGAGCACCCCGCCGACCGACTTCGACCTGATCCGGGAGCCGTTCGACTTCCTCGGCATCAACTACTACACCCGGAGCGTCACCCGCCACGACGACGCCGCACCGCCGGTCCTGGCCAGCGGCGTCCGGCAGCCGCGACCGGATCTATACCGAGACCGGACTGGGAGGTCTTTCCCGACGCGCTCACCGCCGTGCTGCTCTGGGTGAAGCAGCGCTACGGCGACATTCCGCTCTACATCACCGAGAACGGCGCGGCGTTCTACGATCCGCCCGAAGCCGGTGGACGGACGGGTGGACGACCCGCTGCGGGTCCACTATCTACCGCGAGCACCTGCGCGCCGCCCACGCCGCCATCCGCCACGGCGTCGATCTGCGCGGCTACTTCGCCTGGTCGCTGCTCGACAACTTCGAGTGGAGCCTCGGCTACGCCAAGCGGTTCGGCCTGGTGCACGTCGACTACGACACCCAGCTCCGCACGCCGAAAGCCAGCGCGCGGTTCTACGCCGAGGTGATCCGCACCCAGCGGCGAAGCGCCGGTGCGGCGCAGGAGCGCCGGACCCTCACCCCTTCACGCTCCCCGCCATCACGCCCTGGATGTAGTACCGCTGCAGCAACAGGAACACCAGCATCACCGGCAGCACCGTGACCACCGCGCCCGCCATCATCAGCTCGGTGTCCTGCACGTGCTCGCCCGACAGGTTGGCCAGCGCCACCGGCAGGGTGTACTTCGCCTCGTCGCTCAGCACGATCAGCGGCCACATGAAGTCGTTCCAGGTGTTGAGGAAGGTCCAGATCGCGAGGGTGGCGAGGATCGGCCGGATCACCGGCAGCACGACCGACCAGTAGATCCGCAGCTCGCCCGCGCCGTCGATCCGGGCCGCGTCGAGCAGGTCGTCGGGCAGGGACGAGGGCGTACTGCCGGATCAGGAAGATGCCGAAGATGCTCGCCAGCGACGGGACGATCACGCCCCAGTAGCTGTTGACCAGGCCCAGCTCCTTGAACAGCAGGAAGAGCGGCAGCATCGACGATCTGCACCGGCAGCAGCAGGCCGGCGGAGAGCGTGCGGAACACCCGCTCCCGGTAGCGGAAGCGCAGCTTGGCGAGGGCGTACCCCGCCATCGAGTTGATGAACAGCGAGAGCACCGTCACCGTGGCGGCGATGATCGCGCTGTTGACCAGGTTGCGCCCCAGGTCGAGCCGGGTGAACAGCGTCTCGTAGTGCTCCAGCGTCGGCGCGCTCGGGCAGCAGCCGCGGCGGATAGGAGTTGGCCTCGCCCGCCGGCATGAACGAGGCGGAGACCATCCACAGCATCGGCCCGAGCGCGAGGAGCGCCCCGGCGACGAGCGCCGCGTAGACCGCCGACCGCGGCCAGACGGGGCCTCACACGACGCCTCCCGCTGCACCCGGCGCTGCACCAGCATCGCGGCGAGGATGACCAGGAACAGCACGAACGCGACCGCCGCGGCGTAGCCCATCCGCCACCAGCGGAATCCCTCCTCGTACATCAGCAGCACCAGGCTGGTCGTGCTCCGCAGCGGCCCGCCCTGCGTCATCACGTAGGGCTCGGCGAAGAGCTGGAAGTAGCCGATCATGGTGACGAGCGCCGACGAACACCAGCGTGGGTCCGAGCATGGGCAGGGTCACGTGGCGGAACCGCCGCCAGCGGCCCGGCGCCGTCGAGCTACGGCCGCCTCGTACAGCTCCTCCGGGATCGCCTGCAGGCCGGCGATGAAGATCAGCATGTTGTAGCCGAAGTTCTTCCACACCGCGAGGAGGATGATCGCGGGCATGGCCCAGCGCGGGATCGCCCAGCCAGTCGATCCGGTCCGATGCCGACCAGCGCCGAGGAGCGTAGTTGAGCAGGCCGTACTCGGGGTGATACAGGTAGCGCCAGACGATCGCGACCGCGACGAGGGTGGTGACGAACGGCGCGAAGTAGAGGGTGCGGAAGAGCGCCTTGAAGCGCACCAGCGCGCGCGTTCACCAGCAGCGCCGCGCCGAGCGACACCGCCGACGGTCAGCGGTCCGCCGACGAGCCACGAAGTAGAGCGTGTTCTCGAAGCGCGATCCAGAACAGCGGGCTGCCCACCAGCTCGGAGTAGTTGCGGAGGCCGACGAAGCGGACGTTGGCCGGATCGCGCGATGGCGTAGATGTCGAAGTCGGTGAAGCTGAGCAGCAGTGAGGCGGCGACGGGCAGGAAGAAGAAGCAGCCGATCAGGATCAGCGCCGGCGCGAGGAACCCCCAGCGCGGCCCGCCCCTGATCGGCGCTGCTCGGAGGGCGCGCGGTCACCGCGCCGCGACGCCGGTCGAGCATCCAGCGGCGCTTCTCCAGGATCCGGTCCACGTCCCGGTCGAGGGCCTCCAGCGCCGCGCCCGCCGGACGCCCGCCCCGGATCACCTGCTCCGCCGACTCGAAGACCCGGGTGGCGATCAGCTCGACCTCGGGCACCTTGGGGACCGGCTGGACCCGGTGAAGCTGCACGCCAGAACGCGCGGGCCTTGGGGTCATCGGCCAGTCCGGCGGCCTGCCAGGCATCGACTCGCGCCGGCAGGTCGCCGGTGAGACGGTAGAAACTTCTCCTGTTGCGCCGGCGCGGAGAGAAACTCCACCAGCTTCCAGGCAGCCGCCTTGTGCCGCGAGCCGCGGAACATCGCCAGGCTGGATCCTCCGGCGATCGACACCCCGGCCGAGTCGCCCGCCGGCGCCGGCAGCGGCGCGGTGCCCCAGTCGTCCTGGAGATCGGCCGGGATCCGCTTGGCGGAACTCGCCCGAGGTTCCAGGGCCCGGTGATCCACATCGCGAACCGCCCCCGGGCGAACTCCTGGTAGACGTTGGCGATCTCCACGTTGCCAAGCGTCGGCGCCAGGCCGCTCGCGGAACAGCCCCACGTAGAACTCGAACCCCCGGCGAAAGGCGGAATCGGAGAAGGCCCCGTAGCGCCCCGCGCTGTCGAGCAGCGTGGAGCCCGCCTGCATGCCGAAGACGTAGGGCTGAGCCCACTCGTTGGTGGGCAGGAAGATCGGATAGCGGCCCGGGCCCATGTCGCGCTTGATCGCCTCGCATAGCGCGGCGCCACTCCGCCCAGGTGGCGGGCATCTCGCGGTACCCGGCCCGCGCCAGAATGTCCGTGCGGTAGAAGATCACCCGGGTATCGACGTACCAGGGAAGGCCGAACAGGGTGTCGCCGATCGTGTTGGTGCTCCAGACCCCGCCGAAGTACGCGGCCGAATCCACCACGGCCGAACGACTCACCCACCGGTCCAGCGGCTCCAGCGCGCCGAGCGCGGCGAACTCCGGAATCCAGGTGTTCCCGATCTGGGCCAGGTCGGGGGTCGCGTCGCCCACGTAGGCGGTGAGCAGCTTCTCGTGGGCGGCGATCCAGGGGATCTGCTGCACCCGCACCCGGATGCCGGGATGCCGACGCTCGAACTCCGGGATCAGCTGCTGGACCTCCTCGCCCTCGCGGCCGAATGCCCAGAGGCGGAGCGTGACCACCGCTACTTTGCCTTCCTCGGGATGACATCCCGCTGCGGCAAACATCAAAAGATTCACCACGAAGGCACGAAGCACACGAAGCGCACGAAGGAAACATTGCATTGTCAGTACTCCTTTGTGTCCTTCGTGACCTTCGTGCCTTCGTGGTGAATCCTTTGTTCAGTCAGCCGTTCCCTTTTCCAACCATCCGCCGCGAAATCCGGCCAGCCGCAGGCCCCGAATGATCACCGGATGCTTCCGCATGTAACGCCAGACCAGATCGGTGCGATAGTTCTCCGCCATGATCGAGGATGGGCCCCTGATCGATGCCGAGATAGTCGATGTCGTACCAGCCGCGGCCGGCCACGGCTCTGCGGCTTGTCGGGGGTGAGGGTTTGCCGGCCAGCTCGGATTGAACGCGTCGAGAAATCCGTAGCGTCCGAACAGTGGCTCGCCGTGCTTCTCCCGCATGGCGACCAGGACCGGGACGGTGATCTCCGGCGCGAAGGGCACGCGAGCCGCCGGCCGCGGTCGGCACCAGCGTGCCGTCGTCGCAGACCTGATTGAACGACGCGCCCCGGGCCGCGTAGCCGTAGAAGCGCCGCCGCCTGCCGTCGATCGTCGCGCTGTCGTCTCGCCGGACCGTCCGAGGCGGTGAGCCCCCAGGACTCCTCGGCATAGCCCGTCCACCCCATCGGATTCTGCGACCGCATACTCCCGCTGGGCATACGTCGCCCGCCGGGAGTTCTCGAAGTAGTCGATGCCGCTTCTCCCGCATGTACTCGTCCTGGATGCCGCGGAAGTCGATCCACACGTGGGAGTACTGGTGGCCGAACAGCGGCGCGAACCCCAGGTGCTCCTGGCCCAGGAAAGTTCCCCACTCGTACGTGTCGGTCCACCCTTCCCATGCGGCGATATCCACCGGATGGGTGGGTGAGGCCAAGCGCCAGCACGTAGAGCAGCATCGCCTCGTTGAAGCCGCGCCAGTCCGCCTTGATGAAGGCTTCTTCCGGCCGCCATCCCATGCTCACCAGCGGCGGCCGGGCCTACAGCCCAGCGCCAATCCACCCGCCGGTAGATGGAGTCGGCGTAGGCTCGGATCGCGACCTCCTCCGGCTCTTCCCCGTCGAAATAGACCTGGCAGAACAGGATGCCGCCGAGCAGGAGAGTGGTGTCGATGGTCGATAGCTCGACGTCCTCGAACCGCTCCCCCGTCTCCATGTTCAGAAAGTGGTAGAAGAATCCCTTGTATCCGGTGACTCCGGACGGCGCGGGCCCCTGCGGGGCGTTCCAGAAGAACCGCAGGGTCGTCAGCACCCGATCGCGCGCCTCGGCCCGGCTCACGTAGTCCCGCTCGACGCCGATCGGATAGGCGGTGAGCGCGAACCCGACCGCCGCGATGCTGGAGAACGACTCCGTGGGCCAGCGGTCGGGGGTGAGCCCGTTCCGAGGGTTGGTCCGCTCCCAGAAGAAATCGAAGGTGCGCCGCTGGAGCGTGTCGAGGAACGCGGTCTCCCGCGCGGTGGGAGTGTATTCGACGAGCGGCGGGGCCTGCGGCGGCGCCTCACTCTGGCAGGCGGCGAGCGCCAACCCGAAAGCGAACACACGAAACCCTGGCACTAATCTGCCACGTTAAAGAGCCGCAGATGAACGCAGAGGAACGCAGAGGAACTGCGATGAATGGACCGGATACCACAAACTCTCATCTGCGGATCTGCGTCCTCTGCGTTCATCTGCGGCTTAACTTTGGCCAAAATGCGAAAACGAGGGTAGCGGCAAAGTAGTGTCGGGGACATCGCGGAAATGTGGCGGCGGCCGGACCGAAGTCCGGCCGCCCGCGGTGGAAGGTCAGAAATCGTACTGCATGCCGAGCTGGAACCGGCGCGGGTCCGACACCACCTGGCGCGCGCTGCCGAAGGTGGGATTCGGCTCCGGCCCGCTGGGGCCGATCCGGATCGCTGTGTCGTCGAAATCACCGAGGTTGTTGCTGTTGAACATATTGAACAGATCGGCCGTGACCCCGAGGTGGGATCCGCCGAAGCTGGGGAAATCCTTCCGCAGCCGCAAGTCCACGGTCTTGAACCAGGGGCCCCGCCGGACGCCGCGGAGCACCCGAAGGTTCCCCTGCGGCGGCGGCAGCGGCACGAACTCGATCTCGTTGAACGGCTTGCCCGAGGCGAACGTGGCGAGCCCGCTGAACTGGATGCCGAACGCCCAGGGGACGTCCATCACCCAGTTGGCCACGATCCGGTGGCGCTGGTCGTCGGGGATCGGATGTTGGGTGTTGAACCCGGTGCGCACCTGCGGGAAGCTGAACAGGTCGATCCCCTCCTTGTCGGCCCAGGCCAGGGTGTACGCGATCCCCGCGCCCCAGCCGAACCGTTCGCCGGGACGATAGTTCCGGTCGATCCGGAACTCGAGCGCGTCGTACCAGGTCCGCACGTCGTTATTGCCCACCAGGATGTTGCGATAGGCGAACCCGGGGATGTTGAGCGACAGACAGCAGTCGTTGGTGACGGGATTGAGCGCGAGCTGGGCCCACTCGTAGCTGAACCCGTTTCTCCCTCGGGCGCCGGTGTAGGCCACGGAAGCCAGCACCGTCCCGATCATCTGCCGGACCCCGACATTCCACTGATAAGTCTTCGGCGGCTTGAGATCGTTCGGCACCAGGAACACCTCCTGGGGCGGCGCCTGGCCGAGCGCCAGAATGCTGTCGAGCCCCTGCTTGCTCGCGAGCGCCGGATCCCACGCGATGGTACCGGGCACGCTCCCGTCGGCGGAGAACCGGAAGAGGAACTGGGGATGCTGCCGCCGGTAGGTCTCGTCGATGAAGGTGTTGAACCCGAGCCGGTCGTAGAAGATGCCGCCGGCCGCGAAGACCGTCGTTCTCCGGTCGGCATCGAGGGCGTAGGAGAAGCCCAGCCGCGGCTGGAACGCCCCCTTGAACGGCGACCGGTCGTCGCCGTCGGTGATGAAGCGAGCGTTGTCGAAGTCCACGAAGAACGAGTCGCTGAGCAGAAGGATCGAGTCGCGCACCGCGGCGGGCGTCACGAAATTCTGATCGCTCATGCCGGTCTCGTAATCCCACCGAATGCCGGCGTTGATCGTGAGCCGCGGCGTCGGGCTCCAGTCGTCCTGCGCATAGACCCCGAACTGATTGTTGGTCCCGCTCACCAGCGGATTGCCGGCGCCGTATTCGGCCTCGACCGGAAAGGCGTAGCCGTTCTCCGCGCTGAACCGGAAGACCGGATTGCCGAAGATGTCCTTGTCGAGATTGTACTTCAGGAAGTCGGCGTTGGCGCCGAGCTTGATGACGTGGGATCCGGCCCACTGGATCCCCGAGTAGCTCCAGTCGTCGCGGAAGGAGAGCCGCTTCTGAATCAGGTCCTGCTCGCTGTCCCGCCCGCCGATCCTTCCGATGCCGAGAAATTCGATACCCACGTCGTTCGGATTGAGCGGGATGGGATTGAACTGGAACCACTGATAGTAGGCCAAGGCCTCGTTAGTCCAGTTGTCGCCGTAATACGTGTGCTTGACCGACCCGTCGGCGATGTTCTGCCGGAAGTTCTCCGCCACCGACACCGAGCGGTTGGACTGCTCGAAGATGCCCCCGAAGCTCCGCCGGTCCCGCTCGATTCGCAGGTTGCCGCTGACCTCGAGCTGCTGCCGCTCGCTCATCGCGAAGGTCAGCTTGGCGAAGCCCAGGTGCTGCCGGAACGGCGCCGTCGCCCGCTCGCCTTCGAGCCCCTGGATGACGGCGGGCCAGATCGCGGGATCGCCCTGGAAGCGGGTGACACCCTGCCGGTTCTGGAAGTTCCCCTCGTACGCCGCGAACAGGAACAGCTTGTCGCGGACCACCGGCCCGCCGATCGTGCCGCCGGCCAACACCCGGCTGTAGTCCGGCTCGATGAACGCCGGGTCGGCGATCTGGTCCCGGCGCTGGAAGGTGTCGAGCGCCACCAGCCCCTTGTTCTGCCAGGCGCCGAAGACGTTCCCGCTCCATTCGTTGCCGCCCGACTTGGTCACCGCGGTGATGATGGCGCTGGAGGACTTCTGATACTCCGCCTTGAAGTTGCTGGTGATGATCCGGAATTCCTGCACGGCGTTGCGGGGGAAGGGATTGCCCCGGCTGGCGTCCTGGCCGATCACCCCGCCGTTGATGATGTCGTTCTTGAGGCTCTTCCCATCGACGAAGACGTTGATGTTCTCCGCCGGCGACGCACCGGCCGCGAAGGTCTTGCCGGTGCCGTTGATCCGGTCGGCGTTGACCCGCACGCTGGGCGCCAGCGCCGCCAGATCGAGGAAGTTGCGGCTCCCCGACGGCAGACTCTGGATCTGTTCCTGCGTGACGTTGGTCGCCACTTCCGACGTCTGGGTCTCGGACACCGGCTCCATCTGGACCACGACCTCCTGGAGCTCCACCGTGGCCGGGGCCAGCCGGAAATCGAGCGTGAGAATCTGGCCCACCTGAAGCTGGAGCGAGCGGCCGGCCGGCGCGTGGCCGATTCGGCGGACCGTGAGCTCGTACCTCGCCGGGGTCAGGCCGCCCAGCGAATAGAATCCGCGGCCGCCGGTCGTGACGTTGCGCTGGACGCCGGTGGAGACGTTTCGGGCGATGACTTCCGTGCCGGCAAGCGGCCCGCCGGCCGAGTCGGTAACCGTGCCGCGGATGCTGCCCGTACTGGTCTGGGCGGCAGCCCGGCCGGATGTAAGCGTTGCGGCCAACAGCAACGCACAGCCGCCTAGGACAACCCTCGTCATAATGCGCCTCGCAGGGAGAGAGACTTCGCCGGGTCGGCGTCCGCCGCGGTGGGCCGCGAGGCAGGAACAGCGGCACCGCAGGATCGCCGGAGCACCAGCGTGGTGGGAAAAGAGTCGGCGCGGCGCTGATGCGCCGCCTTGTCGCGAACCGCATCGAGCAACCGGAGCGCGGCCTGCTCGCCGAGCGCGCTGATGTCCACGTGCACCGAGGACAGCGGCGGATCGAGGTAGCGGGCCAGCGGGATGTCGTCGAAGCCGGCCACCGCGATGTCGTCGGGCACCCGCTTGCCGGCCTCCCGGAGCGCGCTCAGCGCGCCGATCGCCATCGAGTCGTTCGCCGCGAAGATCGCCGTGGGGGTGGCCCGCCCCGCCAGCAGGTCGGCGGTCGCCTTGAAGCCGGCGCTCTCGCTGAAGTCGCCGTCGGCCTCGAGCGCCGGGTCCAGGACCACCCCCGCCGCCGTGAGCGCCGCGCGGTAGCCGCGCAGCCGCTCGGCGGCGTCGAAGTTGCCCTCCGCGCCCTTGATGATCGCGATGCGGCGGTGCCCCATCGCCAGCAGGTGCTCCACCATCGCCCGCGCGCCCTCGAAATTGGCGATCGTGATCACGTCGAACGCCTCGGGCCCGACCGGCGCGCTCACCAGCACCATGGGGAAGCCCGCCGGGAGGTTGCGCACCGCCGTGTCGGCGTCCATCTCCGGCCACATCACGATCAGGCCATCGACCCGCCCGCGCATCGAGCGCAGCGCGGCCTCGACCCCGGGACGGCCGTCGTGGGAGCTGGAGATCAGGAGATGGAATCCGTGGCGCTGGGCGGTCTGGTCGATGCCGCGGATCACTTCGGAGAAGAACTCGCCGTAGAGATCCGGCAGCAGCACGCCGAGCGTGTTGGTCCGGCTGGTGCTGAGGCTGCGGGCGCCGCTGTGGGGCACGTAGCCGAGTTGGAGCGCGGCCTCCCGAACCCTGACGGCCGTCTTCTCCCGCACCAGCTCGCTGTCGTTATAAACCCGGCTGACGGTCGCCACGGAGCATCCGGCCGCGCTGGCGACGTCCTTGATGGTGGCCATCGTACCTCCGGCCGCTGGCGCGGCGCGGATCGAGTGCCTGACTGCCTGACTCGTTGACTCGACTTCCTGACCTGAGGACTTACCCGCAGACTTCCAGACTATGTAATCGTTTACATTTTGCGATGAAAATGTCAAGATTCGCCGTCACCAAACCAATTTTCAGTATCTAAAGCACTGATGCGGTGGCAGTTGCGACACCGCACCCGGCGCGACCGCCCAACCGCACTCCCCCACGCTCCAGGCCGGCGCTACACTTGGGACCTTTCCGGAGGCTCCGATTCTCCTCTCCGAGCTGGCCAGCGCGGTCGAGGTCCCGCTTCACGGCCGCGATGTCGACGTCACCGGCATCGCGGTCGATTCGCGCCAGGTGCGCCCGGGCGACCTGTTCGTCGCGCAGCCCGGCGCCAAGGCCGACGGCCTGGCCTTCGTCCCCGAGGCGAAGGCGAGAGGCGCGGTGGCGGTATGCGCACCGGCGGCGGTTTCCGCCTTCCCCACCATCGTGGTCCCCGACCCGCGCGGGGCCGTCGCCCGCCTCGCGGCGACACTGCACCGCCATCCGGCCCGCGAGCTCCGGCTGATCGGGATCACCGGCAGTCTGGGCAAGACCTCCACCGCGCTGCTGATCCAGTCCGCCCTCGCCGCGAGCGGGGCGCCGGTCGGCGTGATCGGGTCGCTCGGCGTGATGATCCAGGGCCGGGTGGCCGACACCGGGATGACCACGCCCGACGCCCCAGCGATCCACCGCGCGCTGCGCCACATGGTCGATTCCGGCGTCCGGACCGCGGTGATGGAGGTGACGTCCCACGGCATCGCGCTGCGCCGGGTGGCCGGCCTCAGCTTCGGACTCGGCGCGCTGACCAATCTCGTCCCCGACGAGCATCTCGATTTCCACGGCACCGCGGAGCACTACCTCCGCACCAAGGCGCGGTTCTTTCAGATGCTGGATGACGGCGCGCCCCTGGTGGTGAACCACGACGACCCCGGGGTGCGGTCGCTCGTCGCGGAGGCGGAGGTCGAGCGGGTGCGTCCGGTGGTGACCGTATCCGCGGCGGGCGACCCGGCGGCGGCGGTGGGCGTGACCGGCCTGCGGTGTGACGGGGGAGGCTCGGCCTTCGCGCTGGAGATCCGCTCGCCGCTCCCGCTGGTGGGCGGCGGCGCGCTCCAGCCGACCGGCGTGCCGATGGTGCTCCCCGTGCTCGGCGTGCACCAGGTCGCGAACGCGGCGCTGGCCGCGCTGGTCGCGTTGATGGCGGGCGCCACTCCGACCGGGGTGACCGAATCGGTCGCCGAGCTCGCGCCGATGCGGCGCCGGATGGAGGTCGTGCGCTACGCCGACCCGATCGTGCTGGACGACACGGTGGGGAACCCGCGCTCGCTGGAAGCGGTGTTCACCTCCATCCGACCGCTACCTCACCGCCGGCTCCGGATCGCGCTCGGCATCCGGGGGTCGCGAGGACCGGGCATCAACCGCCGGCTCGCCGTGGCCCTGGCGGCCTGCATCCGGGCGGTGGATCGGCCGGTGGACCTGGTGCTGACTTCGAGCGAAGACGCCGCCGGATCCCGGGATCGAGTGCGCCCGGAGGAGCGGGATGCGATGCTGGGAGCGCTACGGGAGCAGGGGGTGGGGTTCAGCTACGAGCCGACCCTGGCGGCGGCGGTCCGCCGGGTGATGGATGGCGCCGTCGGGGGAGACCTGGTGCTGTTGCTCGGCGCCCAGGGGATGGACAGCGCTGCGAAGATCGCGAACGAAGTAGTTCTGTCGTGAAATCAGTTGCTGTCGGGCTTAGCGCTCTCCAGACGCATCTTCCGCCGCATCTCCCCCATCCGCAGTCCCCGTCTCCCCGCTTCCCACGCCTCCCACACGTTGAACGCCTTCATCTGGTCCGCCAGGTCGGTCCCCTTCACCAGCGAATCGACCTGCAGCGCGGTCTGCCTCGGCAGCGACACCGGAAGGTTCGCGAATCCCCAGGTCACCGCCGCGGCGACCGCGGCGTTGAGCCGGAGCTGCTGCAGATCGGCCCGCCCGAATTCGTCGGAGCGCGCGTGGTAGTTGGGCCCGTAGTTGGCCGACTCCTGGTTCGCCACCAGGTTGGGGACGCCCTGCATCATAAAGTCGTAGTTGTCCGTACCGACGATCGGGACGTTGATGTGGGCGAACGGCCCCAGGCCCCTCACCGCGACGAGGGCCCGGTCGAGCACCGGGATCAGCTCGGCGCGGCCGCCGGTGAAGAACCCGGTGATCCGTCCGGTGCCGATGTCGTAGGACGACGCCATGACGTGCCGGTCCATCTCGGCCGCGTGCGTCAGGGTATAGCCGTAGGACCCGTTGAGGTTCTGCTCCTCGCCGTTCCACAGGGCGAACCGGATGGTCCGCGCGGGCGTGAGACCGAGCCGCCGGATCTGCCGGGCGATATCGATCACCATCGATGAGTTCGCGCCGTTGTCCAAGGCGCCGGTTCCCAGGTCCCAGGAGTCCAGGTGCGCCCCGATCACTACGATCTCGTCGGGGCGGCTCCTCCCGCGGATCTCGCCGACGACGTTGTGGCTCTGGTAGGCCGGCCCCCGCTGGAGGTCGAGCGCGGCGGTGAGGCTGAGTGGCACGCCAGAACGGATCAGCCGGAGCGCCCGGGCCGCGCCGTCCCGCTCCATCATCAGCATCGGATGCCGGTTGCCCAGCCCCAGCGCGGCGTTGTGCCGGGCCAGTGTGTTGCCCGGCCGGGACGACATGTAGACCAGTCCGGCCGCGCCGGCCGCGATCGCCCGCCGCTCGATGTGGCCCGCCTCGTTGTATTCCCGGAACAGCCCGTCGAGGTCCACCAGCTCGTCGGTCTCGATCAGGACGAGGGCGCCTTTCGCCTTGACGCCGAGCGCGGTGAAGTCGGCCTTAGCTCCCCTGCCGGCATCGACCAGAGGTGCCGTGAGGCCGGTGCCCGGCGTGGCGGTCGAGAAGGGTAGCGCGGCCACCCGGGGGCTGAAGCTCACGCCTTGCCCCTTCACCGTCGCCGTGGCCGACCGCTCCAGCCAGAGCCCCGGCATCTGGAACGGCTCTTTCCTCGCTTCCACCCCTGCGTCCCGGAAACGCTCCAAGGCCCAGTCGAACGCCCGGAGGTTCGCGGCCGATCCGGTCGGCCGGCCGCCGATCCGGTCGGTCAGCATCTCGAGGTCGGACACCATCGGCGTGTCCCCGAGCAGGGCACCGACCAGGCGGGAGACGTCGCCCGTTTGGGCCCGGGTCGTGGAAGGGGTTGCCGCCAGCAGGATGCCGATCAGCAGCACGACAACAAATTGAGCCATGGAGGGCACGCCCCTTCGCTTCGCTCAGGGTGACAACCGCTCGCCAACCCGCCCCTGCCCGTCCGCCCGCCTGCCCGCCAGCCCGCCTGCCCGCCCTACTTACTGTACTCGTCCAGCTGGTCGAACCCCACGAGCACCTCGCGGGGCTTGCTCCCGTCCGGCGGGCCGAGGATGCCGGCGTAGTGAAGCTGGTCGATGATTCGGGCCGCGCGGCCGTAGCCGATCCGGAGCCGGCGCTGGAGCAGCGAGGTGGAGCCGCCCTGGTTCTGAATGCACGCTTCCGCCGCTTCGCGGAACAGGGCGTCGCGCTCGCCGGCCTCGTCGTCGCCCGGTCCGCCTTCGCCCTCCCCCTCCTGCGCCCGCACCATTTCGAGGATGTCGGCCTCGCTCGCGGCCGGCTGGAGCGCCGCGCGGCGCGCCTCGCGCCGGCCGACGTACCACTCCATGACCTTCTCGCTGTCGTCGGTGCCGATGTAGGCGCCCTGGAGCCGCATCGGCTCGCTCTTGCCCGGCGGCAGGAACAGCATGTCGCCGTTCCCCAGCAGCGCCTCGGCGCCGTTCTGGTCCAGGATCGTCCGGCTATCGACCTTGGAGGCCACCCGGAACGCGATCCGGCTGGGGAAGTTTGCCTTGATCAGGCCGGTGATCACGTTCACCGACGGCCGCTGGGTCGCCAGGATGAGGTGGATGCCGATCGCGCGCGCCTTCTGGGCCAGCATGGCGAGCGGCGTTTCGATCTCCGCCTGCACGGTCATCATCAGGTCGGCCAGCTCGTCGATGACGATAACGATCATCGGCAGCACGCCGTCGGTGTAGGTCTCTTCCGCCGCCGGCTCGGGAGGCGTGTCGGGAGCCTCGGCGCTGACGGTGACGAGGGTGATCTTGGGACGCGGCGGATTCCGGAGCGGCTTGGCCTCTTCGACCTTGCGGTTGAAGTCGGCCAGGTTCCGGGCGCCGTTGGCCTGGAGCAGCTCGTAGCGCCGGTTCATCTCGAAGACGGCCCACTTGAGCACGGAGGCCGCGTCGTGGTTGTTGGTCACCACCTTGTGCCGCAGGTGGGGGAGCGCGTTGTACATCGAGAGCTCCACCATCTTGGGATCGACCATCAGCAGCCGGAGCTCCCGCGGGGTGTGGCGATAGATCAGGCTGGTGATGATGGTGTTGATGGTGACCGACTTGCCGGTGCCGGTGGCGCCCGCGATCAGCAGGTGCGGCATCTTGGAGAGATCGGCGACGACCGGCTTGCCCTCCAGGTCGCGGCCGAGGGCGATGGGCAATGCCGCGCGGCCCCGGCCCCAGTCGGCCGATTCGATCAGCTCCCGCAGGGTGACCATCCGGGCGATCGGGTTGGGCACCTCGACGCCGACCGCGCCCTTGCCCGGAATCGGCGCCACCCGGATGGACGGCGCCCGCATGGACATCGCGAGATCGTCCGCCAGCGCCACGATGCGCCCCGCCTTCACGCCCGCGCCCGGCACCACCTCGAACTGGGTCACCACCGGGCCGGTGGTCCGGCCGGCGATCTGGCCCTCGACCTTGAAGGTCCGGAGCGTCTCTAGCAGCGACTGCCCCAACCGGTCGAGCTGCGCCTCGCCGGCATCGATATCCTCCCGCGCGGGCGCGGTCAGCAGCTCGATGGGCGGCGTGTCGGATTCCTCGACCATGGTCGGCGAGCCGGCCGGGTCGGGCTTTTTCTTCCGGGCGGGCTTGCTCGCGGCCTCCGACGGCGGAACGGCGGGACGGCGGAACGGCGGAAGGCTCGCAAGCAGGCCGCCGCTCTCCTCAGCGGTAGCCTCAGCCGGTGCCTCGGCCTGCTTCTTCTTCCGGGACGCCGGCTTTTCTCCATCTGCTTCCGCCGTTCCGCCGTTCCGCCGTTCCGCCGCGCCACCGCCCGCCTGCCCGCCTGCCCGCCCGGCCTCCAGCCGCTGCAGCGGATGCCACGCGAACGTCGCCAGCGTCAGCGCGGAAAGCGCCAGGAATCCCAGCAGCACGGCCCCCGCGACCCCGACCTTGCCCGACACGGTCTCCGCCAGGAAGCCGGGAACCAGGCCCACCGCGCGCGCGGCGAGACTCCGCTGGCCCACGTCGAGGTCGAGGTCGGCCGGCGTGACCTGGGTCAGCACGCCGACCACGTAGGGGATTAGCACGCTCAGCCCCACGATCAGGATCGCCGACCGCTTCATGTCGAGTCCGCCCAGCCGGTCGAATCCGGCGAGGGCCAGGCCGATGCCGAGGATCGGAATCCCCAGCGCGCCGGCACCGAGCAGCTGCCAGAGGGCGTGGCCGATATAGCTGCCGACCGGGCCGGTGATCGAGATGGGGAGCAGGGTGAGCCCGATGAAGAGGCCCACGACCAGCGCGGTCAGCGCGCCGAGCCGGCGGCGGCGTCCGCCGTCGGCGGGAGCCGGAGCAACCGCCGGGCTCATACCGTAACCGCCGCCAGGGTGACCCGGCGGTCGTGGAAGGAAGGGAGAACCGGATAGGCGTCGAGCCGGGCCGACGCCCTCACGTCCTCTACGAAACCGAGGCGCAGCAGCTCGCGGCCGGCGCGGCTCCGCCGGAGGGGACGCTCCCAGTTCTCACCGTACCGCCGCACCAGATCGACACTCGCGAGCGCGGAATCGTTGAGCGCCCGGCGGCCGACCATGCCGCTCACCGACGCGGCCACCAGCCGCCCCGCGGCGTAGGCGTCGTCCAGCGAGAAGGCGGCGTCGCGTCCCGCGCAGACCACCAGGAATCCTCCGTCCCGCTCCATCGCCTCGCGCGCGCGCTCGGCGGCGAGCGTGAGGTTGCCCGCGCACACCGGGTGCACCGCCCCCGCGCCCTGGCAGGCCAGCAGCGCCTTGGTCCCGTTGGTGGTGGTGAGCACGATGGTCTTGCCGCGGACGGTGGCTTCGGTCATCTCCAGCGGGCTGTTGCCCAGGGTGAATCCCTCGATCCGGACGCAGTTCTTCTCCCCGGCCAGCAGCAGGTCCTCGCTCCCGATCGTCTGGGCCAGGCGCAACGCCTCCTCAGTGGAGGCCACCGGGAGGATGGCCTTCGCGCCGTGGTGCATCGCCGCACACATCGAGGTCGTGGCCCGGAGAATATCGATCACGAACACCGTCCGGCCTTGGACCTCCGCGAGCGTCAGGCCGGCCGGGGTGAAGAGCACGTCGAGCTTCATACTTCTGGGCGGAGGAGGTGCGATTCCCGTTCGAGGAACCGGGTATCGACGTTCCCGGCGACGAAGTCCGGGTGGCGGATCACCCGGGCGAGGAACGGAATGGTGGTGGTGACGCCCTCGAGGATGAAGCTGTCGAGCGCCTGGCCCATCCGGGTCAGCGCTTCGGTCCGGTCGTTGCCGTGGACGATCACCTTGGCCAGCAGCGAATCGTAGTACGGCGGCACGGTGTAGCCGGCATACACATGGGTATCGACCCGGACCCCGGGACCGCCGGGCGGATGGTACGCCGTGATGTGCCCCGGGCTCGGCTGGAACCCGCGGTAGGGATCCTCGGCGTTGATCCGGCACTCGATCGCGTGGCCCCGCAGGCGGCGTCCGTCGCCCTGGAACGTGATCGGCTCGCCCGCCGCCACCCGGATCTGCTCCTTCACCAGGTCGAAGCTGGTCACCATCTCGGTCACCGGGTGCTCCACCTGGATCCGGGTGTTCATCTCCATGAAATAGAAGTTGCCGTCGGGGTCGAGCAGGAACTCGAGCGTGCCGGCCCCGATGTACCCGATGTTGGAGGCGAGGGCGACCGCGGCGCGTCCCATCCGGTCGCGCAGCTCGTTGTCCAGGGCCGGGCTCGGGCTCTCCTCGATCAGCTTCTGGTGCCGGCGCTGCACCGAGCAGTCCCGCTCGCCCAGGTGCACCACCCGCCCGAAGCAGTCGCCGACGACCTGGATTTCGACGTGGCGCGGCTGCTGGAGGTACTTCTCGACATAGACCGAGCCATTCCCGAACGCGGCGAGCGCCTCGTTCTGGGCCAGGCCGAACGACTGGGCGAACTGCTCGGGATCGGTCGCGATCCGCATGCCCTTCCCACCGCCGCCCGCGGTCGCCTTGATGATGACCGGGAATCCGATGCTCTCCGCGAAGGCGAGCGCTTCGTCCGGATCCTCGATCGTCCCCGGCGAGCCCGGCACGGTCGGAACATCCGCTTCCTGCGCCAGCCGCCGCGCGGTGGCCTTGTCGCCCATCTGCCGGATCTGCTCGCCGGTGGGCCCGATGAACGTGATGTTGGACGCCCGGCAGGTGTCGGCGAACTCGGCGTTTTCGGCCAGGAAGCCGTAGCCGGGGTGGATCGCGTCGGCGCCGGTGATCTCGGCGGCGGCGATGATGTTCGGGATCCGGAGGTAGGACTGGCGGCTCGGCGGCGGGCCGATGCACACGTCGTCATCGGCGAAGCGGACGTGGAGCGACTCCCGGTCGGCTTCGCTATAAACCGCCACCGTCTGGACGCCGAGCTCACGGCAGGCGCGGATCACCCGGAGGGCGATCTCGCCGCGATTGGCGATGAGGACCTTCTTGAACATCAGGGCGTGAGGTCCAGCGACCGCGCGGCGCCCGGATCTCCGGTGATCTCGGAGAAGGTGCGGTCCGACGCCGAATCCACGCCCGACACCCGAAGGGCGAACTCGTTGGGGTTCGACGAATAGAAGAGCGCGCTCTCGTAGGAGATCATGCCCTCTTTGAACCACTTCATCAGCGACTGGTCGAAGGACTGCATCCCGTACGAGACGGTCCCCTCGGCGATCAGGTCGGGAATGTTGAGCGCCTTCTCGATGTCCCGCATGTTGTCCGCCACCGCCGCCGTGTTGATGAGGACCTCGCAGCCCGGCACCCGGCCCCGCCCGTCGGCTCGCGGCACCAGGCGGAGCGAGACCACCCCCTGGAGCGCGGTGGCCAGCAGCATCCGGATCTCCTGGTGCTGGTACGGCGGGTAGAACGAGATGATCCGGTTGAGCGTCTGCGTCGCGTCGGTGGTGTGGAGGGTGGAGAAGACCAGGTGTCCGGTGTCGGCGGCCTTGAGCGAGGTGTCGAGCGTCTCCATGTCGCGGATCTCGCCGATCAGGATGACGTCGGGGTCCTGGCGCAGCACGTGGCGCAGCGCCGAGGCGAAGGACAGCGTGTCGCTGCCGACCTCGCGCTGCGAGATATTCGACATCACGTCGCGGTGGAGGAACTCGATCGGGTCCTCGATCGTAATCACGTTCACCCGGCGGTGCTGGTTCACGTGGTTGATCATCGCGGCGAGCGCGGTCGATTTTCCCGAGCCGGTGATGCCGGTGACCAGGACCAGCCCGCGGGGCTTGAGCGCGAGCTCCTCCAGCACCACGGGAAGCGACAGCTCCCGGATGGTCTTCACCTCGTAAGGAATGGCCCGGAAGGCAAAGGCGAGGGTGCCGCGCTGCTGGTAGATGTTGGTCCGGAACCGGCCCACGCCGGGGACGCCGATCGCGAAGTCCGCCTCCTTCTTCTCCGCGAACTCCTTCACCTGCCGCGGCGTCATCACCTGCTCGGCCAGCGCCTTCAAGTCCTCCGGCTTGAGCGGCGGCATGTCGAGGCTCAGCAGCTCGCCGTTGACCCGGACCGTCGGCGGCCGGCCCACCTTGAGCAGGAGGTCGGACGCGTTGCGCTGCACCATCTGGGCGATGGTGTTCTTGAAGTTGAACGTGGACGCCCCGGAGGCGCTCGCGACCGTCGATTCAGCCATTGGGATCGACCCGGAAGAGGACCTGGCCGAACTCCACCGGCTGCGCGTCCTCCACGCACACCTCGCGGATCACGCCGGTGATCTCGGCCTCGATCTCGTTCATGATCTTCATCGCCTCGATGACGCAGACCGTCTGGCCGGAGGTCACCCGGCTTCCGACCTTCACATACGGGTCCGCACCCGGTTCCGGGGCCTTGTAGTAGGTCCCCACCATGGGCGACTTAATCTCCTTGAGGGCCGGGGCGGGCGCGGCCCGCGGCGGCGCCTCCGCGTCGGCTTTGGGCGCCGGCTGCGCGGGCATGGACATGCCCGGCATCGGCAGCGCGACCGCCTGCGCGTAGGACGGCGCCGCCGAGGTCCTGGTGATCACCACCCCGGTGCCGAACCACCCCTTGATCTCGATGGAGCCGATCTCCGGCGAGTCGTGCAGCAGCTGCGCCAGGCCCTTCACGTCCTTGAGCTCGACGGACCGGATGCCTGGCACGTTCTGGAGCAGCTCGGCCAGCTGCTTCATCTCCTGGGGCGTCATATCTCCGTCCGCCTCGGGATTGCGACGTCGCGACGAGCGGTCCGGATCACGGGCGCCTCCTCGATTGGCCGGCTTCATAGGGCCTGGTCCGGCGCCGGGATCGGCGGCGGCCTGTGGGGTCGGGGCCTCGTGGGCCCTGGAACCGCGTGTGATGATGGCATCGTGAGAATCGAAGGTCCGCCGGCCCTAGACCAGCTCCACGAGCTCGGTCCGCCCGTCGGAGAGCAGCGCCGGCCCGTCGGGACCCAGGTACAGGTCGTCTTCCAGCCGGACGCCACCCCACCCTGGAAAATAGACACCCGGCTCCACGGTGACCACCGCGCCTTGCGGCACCGGGACATCCGAGGTGGCCGCCAGGCGGGGCGCCTCATGCACTTCCAAACCCAGGCCGTGCCCCAGGGAGTGGCCGAAGGCCTCCCCGAACCCGCGGGCGGCGATGACATCGCGGGCCAGCGCGTCGGCCTCCCGCCCGGTCATCCCGGCGCGGAGGTGCTCGACCGCGCGGCCCTGGGCGCAGCGCACCAGATCGTACATCGCGACCTGGCGCTGGTCCGCCCGCGCCCCCACCACGACCGTCCGGGTGAGATCGGCGCAGTAGCCATCGACTTGGGCTCCGAAGTCGAGCAGCAGCCACTCGCCCCGCTCCACCGCGCGGGAGCTGGTCCGCGCATGGGGCAGCGCCGACCGCGGGCCCGAGGCCACGATGGTCGGGAACGGGTGCCACTCGCTCCCTCTCCGCCGGAGCGCCGCCTCCAGGTCCGCGCCGATCTCCCGCTCGGTGCGGTCCGGCCGGATCGTGGGGAGCACTTCGGCGAGCGCCTCCTGGGCCAGCTCGGCGGCGGCGCGGATGGCGGCCACCTCCTCCGGCGACTTCACGGTCCGCAGCCGCTCGACCAACTCCGACGTCGGGATCACGCGGCTCCGGGTCAGGCCCGCGATGCGCTCCGCGTCCTTCACCGTCACCGCGTGGGCCTCGATCCCGATCGCGCCCTGAGGCAGGTTCCCGAGGATCCGGCCCAGCCGTTCCCAGACGCTCTTCTGATCGACTTCCACCGTGGCGGCGGCGCCGGCTTCGGCCGGTGCCTGGACCGCGTAGCGAAAGTCGGTCACCAGCACCGTGCTCTGGGCGTGGACCAGCAGGAGCGCCGCCGAGCCGGTGAATCCGGTGAGATAGCGGACGTTCGGGAGGTGCGTCACCAGCAGCGCGTCCAGTCCCTCGGCCTGCAGCGCGGTCCGGAGCGCGGCCTGCCGCTCGGCCCGGCGGTCAACCGCCACGGAGACGGCCCACCAGCGCCTGGAGCGCCAGGAGGTAGCTCTGCGCGCCGAAGCCGGTCACCAGCCCGACCGCGAGATCGGCGATCACCGAGTGCCGCCGCTCCGGCTCGCGGGCGAAGATGTTGGAAAGGTGCAGCTCCACGAAGGGGACCCGGACCGCGAGCATCGCGTCGCGCAGGGCCAGGCTGGAGTGGGTCAGGGCAGCGGCGTTGATCAGGGCGCCATCGACCCGCCCCCGGAGCCCCTGCACCGCATCGACCAGGTCACCTTCGTGGTTGGTCTGGAACCACTCGACTTCCGCCCCCTGCGCCTTGGCCGCGTCCCGGACCATCCTCTCGATCTCCCCGAGGGTGGTGTGCCCATAGACCTCTGGCTCCCGCTGCCCCAGCAGGTTGAGGTTGGGGCCGTTGAGCACGGCGATGAGCATTCAGCGCTTCAGATTCTGGAGCCAGGCGTGGAACTGGTCGAGGTCGTCGTTCTTGGGATCGGGGGCACGCGGGGTCCGCGCGGCGGGTGAAGCGCCCGGAGAGCTGAAGAAGTCGTCGAACGACACCGAGCCCTGCGCGTTCGGGTTCGGGACCGCGGGCGGCGTTCCGGTTGCCTCTTCGCCGAACACCGAGCTGAGCGACAGCGCGTCCGCGGCCGGGCGCGTCGGGGCGCCGCCACCCGGCGTGGGCGCCGGACGAACCGCGGGCGCGGCGGCCTGCGCGGGCGGGCGAGCCGACAGCACCGACTGGAAAAATTGGGCGACCGAGCGGCCGCCGGTTTGACCCGTGTCATAGGACCGCTTCGGCGGCACCACGCGGGCGCCCTGCTCCGAATGGTCCTCGTGGCGCCGGGCCTGGTGGTAGTCGGCGATGGGCTCCGGCTCCGGGGCGGGCGGCGGGGCCGCGGCCTCCGGCTCGGGCGCCGACGCCGCGACGGGCTCGGGCTCCGGCACCGGCGGCTCGTAGCTGGGCGGCTCGTACTTCGGCGGCTGATAGCTCGGCGGATCGTAGCTCCGCGACTCGTAGCTCGGACGCTCGTAGCTCGGTGGCTCGAACGCCGCGGGCTCGAACGACTTCGCCGGGGGCGGCTCTTCGACCGGCGGCGGCTCGGGCGCCGGCGGCGGGGCGTGCGACTGCGCCACCGGCGCGTCTTCGTCGAACGGCGTCCGCCGACCTCCGGCCTTGTCCGCGAACAGCTCCTGCGACGCGTCCGGCATCTGGAACTCGCTGCCGCCGGCGCTCTCCAGGACGATGTCCTCGCTCGTCTCCACTCGGAACTCGTCGCCGACCTCGTCCGGCGTGTCGATCTCTCGCCCGACCAGGCCCGTGAGCGGCTCGAACTGGGAGGGCTCGTCCGCCTCCAGCAGCGAGGGTTCGGGGAGGTCGGGGAGGTCGGGCAAGGCGGAGGGTTCCAGCCAGCCGGACACCGGCTCCGCGACCGGCGGAGTGAACGGCATCGGCGCAGGCTCGATGTCGGGCATCACCGGCTCTTCGACGACCGGCTCGGGCGCCGGCGCCGCGCTTTCGGAGACCGCGGCGGCACCGGACTCTACCGGAGGCTCGGTCATCGCCGACGGCGCCGCCGACGAGCCGACGAGCGCCTGGCGCCGCGTGATCTCCACCCGCTGGAGCTGCTCCCGGGCGTCGTCGTTGCTCCGATCGACGATGAGCAGTGTGTTGAGCCACCGCTCGGCGTCGTCGAACTTGAGCAGCCGCTCGCTGATGTCGGCCAGCGCCTTGAGCGCGATCACGTTTTCGCCGTCGAGCGCCAGCACGTGGAGGAAGGCCTTCTCCGCCGCGTGGACATCGCCCAGGTCCATGTGGCAGCGGCCGAGCACGATGCTGGCCGGGATGTAGTCGGGATGGATCTGGAGGCCGGGGCCCAGGAGGTCGAGCGCCCGCTGCACTTCCCCGTTCTTCCGATGCACCTCCGCCAATGGCGCGAAGGTGAGCCCCTGAGGGTTCTCGGCGTATCGGCGCTCGAGCTTCTCGATCTCGCTAAGTGCCATCCGGGTCCCAGGTTGTGGCGGTGTGAATCGGGGTCGGGAGACGTCGCATCGAATGGTTGCGGTGAGTCTGGTGAGAGTAGCGAGCCGCCCTCCCGCTGTCAACTGCTAAGCCCCACCGTGCCTTGAGCTTCAGTGTTCCCGAGCTTAATCTTATCCCCTTCCCCAGCCACCGCCCGGAGCTTCGAGAGCAGTCCTATGATGCAAGCCTTCCGCAACAGCGCGAAACTGGCGGGCGCGGTATTCGCCCTCCTCATGCTGATCTTCATGCTGACCAGCGTCGATTGGTCCGGCCTCACGACCTCCACTTCGGTCGGGAAGATCAACGGCCAGAGCGTCGATGCCCGGGCCTACCAGGGCTACGTGCAGCAGACCATCGACAACCGGCAGCGGGACATGCCGGCCTCGCTCACGCTCGAGGAGCGCACCCAGATCGAGGACCAGGTCTGGGAGCAGATGATCGAGAGCCGGATGCTGGAGGCCGAATACAAGCGCCGGGGCATCACGGTCACTTCCGATGAGGTCGTGCAGGCGATCCGGAACTCGCCGCCCCCCGAGTTCCAGAACATTCCCGAGTTCCAGACCGACAGCCTGTTCGACATCGAGAAATACCAGCGCTGGCTGACTTCCAGCGTCGGGGCGCAGTACCTGCCGGCGCTCGAGGCCCAGTACCGCGAGCAGCTCCGCCGGTCGAAGCTCCTCCGTGTGGTGACGGCCGATATCTACCTCTCGGATGCCGCGCTGTGGGAGCAGTACCGCGACGAGAACGAGAAGGTGACGATCGCGCTCACCGCCATCATTCCCCGGAATGCCGTCCCCGACTCGGCGGTCAAGCTGACCGACCAGGAGATCACCAGCTACTACCGGGCCCATCCCGATGAGTTCAAGCGGCCCCGGACGGCCTTCCTGAGCTTCGTGGCGCTGCCGCGGCTCACCACCGCCTCCGACACCGCCGACGCCCGGGCCCGCGCCGACTCCGCCCGGGCCGCGATCATCGGCGGCGAGCCGTTCGCCGAGGTCGCCCGGCGCGAGTCGGAGGACAGCGTCTCCGCCGCCAAGGGAGGCGAGCTGGGCGAGTGGACCAAGGGCGCCATGGACCCGAAGTTCGACTCGGCGGCCTTCGCCATGCCGCTCAACAAGGTCTCGCAGCCGGTGCTGTCGCAGTTCGGGTTCCACATCATCGAGATGACCAGCCGCAAGGGTGACAAAGTTAAGGGCCGGCACATCCTGATCCCGATCGAGGTCTCCGGCGCCCACCGCGACAAACTGGACGCGCAGGCCGACTCGCTAGAGCGCCTGGGCGGCGAGCACGACGACCCGGCGGCGCTCGATACCGTCGCGCGGGTGCTCTCGCTCCCGATCGGCAGGTCGGGGCCGGTACAGGAGGGGACCCGGGTCCAGCTGGGCAATACCGTCGTGCCGGACGCCGGCGTGTGGGCGTTCCAGGGCGCCAAGCCGGGCGCCACCAGCTCGGTCATCGAGACGCCGATCGCGTACTACGTCTTCCGGCTCGACAGCCTCCGCCCGGAGGGCGTGCCTCCGCTGGAACAGATCAAGCCGTCGGTCGCGCACCTGGTGCGCCAGGACAAGAAGCGGGGGATGGCCAAGCCCATCGCCGAGAACTTCCTCAAGCGCGTGGCCGGCGGTGAGTCGGATTCAGCCGCCGCCAAGGCGCTGGGACTGGCCCACCGGGAGTTCGGACCGTTCAACCGGATCAGCCCGCCTCTCACCGAGCCGATGGTGGTGGGGACCGCCTTCGGTCTCGACGTCGGTCAGCGCAGCGGGCTGCTCGACTCGCCCGACGGGCTGTACGTGATCAAAGTGGTGGACCGGGTCAAAGCGGATTCGGCGGCGTTCGCGAAGGAGAAGGACGCCTATCGGACCAAACTGATCGGGCTGGCGCGGCAGGATCGGATCCGCGGATTCATGGGCGCGCTGCGGGCGTCCGCGAAGATCGTGGACAATCGGTCGAAGTTCCAGCAGCGGCAGCAGGAGGCGGCGCAGGCCGCCCAGCCGCCGGTCACCTGACCCGGCGGGCTACTGCGAGAGCCGCTTCGGCTCGCCGGCGGAGGGCTTCGGCTGGGCTGACTCCTCCTCCGGCTGGCGGGGCGGCAGATTGCGGGACTCGTCGTTCCCCATGATCGCCTCCTGGGTATCCGAGAGACTGCGCTTGAACTCCCGGATGCCCTTGCCGATCGATGCCCCCACCTCCGGCAGCCGCTTGGCCCCGAACAGCAGCAGCACCACCAGCAGAATGACCATGATCTCGGTAAATCCGAGGTTGCCCACGGGAACCCCCTAGAAAAGCGAGCGGGCGATAAGGTACGCCAGCAGGACCCCGATCAGGCTGAGCAGCGACACGTGCAGCCCGATGGGTCCCAGCGTGAAGCTTATCACCAGCAGATCGGCGGAGACAGGCCCGAACTGCGCCGTCCAGGTGCTGGTGAAGAACGTGCGGGCCGCGCTGGTGGGCAGCGTCTGGCGCAGGAGAGCCGTCATCGCCCCACCCGCGACGAACCCCGCGATCAGCACCCCGATGTAGAAGCCGGGCCGGTGTGGTCCGCTCGCCATCAGCGCCTGCGGTCCACGACGTAGACGATGCTGGCCCGCAGCGCGTCACGGGCGGGGGACGGCGGCAGCCGGTCCAGCTCGCCGTCGGCCTGCTGGGCCAGCCGCAGCGCCCGCTCCCGCGCGTAGTCCAGTCCTCCCGCCTCCGCCACCGATTCCACCACGTCGTGGATCTGCTGGTCGCTCGGCTCCGGCGTCCGGAGCAGGTCCGCCACCCGCCGCCGATCCACCTCGCCCATCTTCGGCAGCGCCGCGATCAGCGGCAGGGTGACCTTGTGCTCCCGCAGGTCGGATCCGGTGGGCTTGCCGGTGACGCTCGCGTCGCCCACGTAGTCGAGCAGGTCATCGACGATCTGGAAGGCCATCCCGACCGCCTCCCCGAACCGCCGCAGCGCCAGCCGCTCCTGCGGACCGGCCCGCAGCGCGCCCACTTCGCACGCCCCCGACACCAGCGAGGCGGTCTTCGACTGGATCAGGAGATCGTAGTCCTCCTCCGAGTACTGGAGGGGATCGTGGGCGAGGAGCTGCCGCATCTCGCCGACCGTCATCTCGTTGGTCACCCGGCTCAGCACCCGGAGCGGCTCCAGCTCGCCCAATCCCACCAGCTCGATCACGGCGCGGGAATAGAGATAGTCGCCCATGATGACCGAGATCTGGTGGCTGAACAGCGAGTTGATCGTCGGCATGCCCCGGCGCAGGACCGAATGATCCACCGAGTCGTCGTGCACCAGCGTCGCCAGGTGGATCAGCTCCACCACGGCGGCGAGTGTCGTCGCGCGGGGATCGGGTCCGCCGGTGGCCTCGTCGGCCAGCAGCAGCAGGGTGGGACGGAACAGCTTCCCCTGCATCCGGAAGAGATGGGAGTTGACCTCGGTGATGAGCCCGAAGTCGGCCTCGACCACGCGGCGAAGCTCCTGCTGCACCCGTTCCAGCCGCGCGAGCAGCGGAAGCTGGAGATCGGCCAGCGAGACCGGGGCGGTTTGTGAGCTCACTTGCCCCGGTCCGCGGCGAGGCGGTGCATCCGGTCACTCAGGTCCATGAACCGGATATCCACCGCGAGGGCCCGCTCGTAGCTGTTGATCGCGTCCATCTCCTTCCCCTGCGCCTCGGCGGCGCGGCCCAGCCAGTAGAGCAACCCGATCTTGGCCTCGTCCCCACCATCGTCCGTCTCCACCGCGCGGCGGAGCACCGTCTCGGAGATCCCGAACTGTCCCTTGTCGTAGAAGCAGATCCCCAGCGCCTCGGAAGTCCTGAGCCGCCCATCGGGCGAGCGCAGCGCCTTCTGGAACTCGGCGATGGCCTCGTCCAGCAACCCCATCTCCTTGAACGCGACCCCCAGATCGTAGTGCGCCTCGTAGTCCTCGGAATCGAGGTTCTGCTCGATGCCGCGCTTGAACTGCTCCAGGATCTCGTGGAACTCCTTCTGCTCGTCCTGGCCCTTCGGATCGGCTCGATCGATCCGCATGCGGGTGTCGCGCGTGGCGCCCTCGTCGAGGATCATGGAGCCGAGATCCACGAACGAGTCGGCGCCCCGGGACCGCGGCGCCGAGCGTGGCTCGGCCTGAGGCGCCGGCGCCGTAGCGGGCGGACCGGGCCGCTTGGCCGGCGCGGCGGCCGAAGGCGCCTCACCGGTCAGCTCGGCGAGCGCCCGGCCGGCGTGCACGTTGCCCGGGTCGTGCTCCATCACGCGACCATAGACCGCGGTGGCCTTGTCCGAGGCGCCGGCCCGCGCCAGCGCATCGCCCAGGGCGAGATAGGCGTCGAGCAGCGGGCCCCGCTCCCCGGAGCGGAACGCCAGCTCCACCCGCTTCTGGTGGTGGCGAATGGTGTCCTGCGCGAGCACCGTGAGCCGCTCCGCCGCCTCGGCGGCGCTGGGCCACTCCCCCAGCCGCTCGAAGCCGCCGAGGGCCAGCTCCAGCTCCTCCAGTCCCCTGGCTTCCTCGCCGTTGTCCAGCAGCCGGTTCGCGAGCCGCAGGTGCAGCTCGGGATTGTCCGGGTCGTCGAGGATCCGGCTCTCCAGCTCGACCACGCTCTCCTCGCCGGCGGGCTCGACCGGAAGCAGCGGCAGGTCGGCCAGCGCCGACGCCGGCTCGGTCGCTTCGGCGGCACCCTCATCCAGCGCGGGCTCCATGAGATCGAGATCATCGACCGCCGCGTCGGACGCCGTGCCGATGGTGTCATCGCCGATGGACGAGACGATGAGATCCTCGCTCGTGGCGTCGAGCAGTCCCTCGTCTATCACCGCGGTGTCCGGCGCGTCGATGCCCTCGATCGGCTCGCCGAGGAACTCGAGATCCGTCGTCTCGGTGCGCTCCAGGCCGAGGTCGGCGTCGAGTCCGCCGACCTCGAGGTCGAGATCCGCCGTCTGCTCCAGGCCCGGCACCACCTCGATCTGTTCTTCCACCGACAGGGCGTCGTCCTCGGCGCCCGGGTGGGAGAGCAGCAGGCCGTCGGGCGGGGTCATCTCCACGGGCTCGTCGGTCGCCGGACCGGCCGAGGGGTGGGCCGCGCCGAGATCCATGCCGGTGTCGAGGAAGACCAGTCCGCTCGGCGGCGCCCGGTTCGGGCGCGGCATCTCTTCCGTCGGGTTGGCCGGCGCTTGTTCCGGCTGGGGACGATTCGCCAGCCGCTCGCCCCGACCCTCGATCTCACCAGCCAGCTTCTCCAGCTGCTCGCGCGCCTCGTCCTCACGCGACGAGGCGCGCAGCAGCTCGACGAGCATCAGCCGGATCTCCTGGCTTCCGGAGAACTGGTCGGCAAACTCCTCCACCGAGACGAACGCCTGGTCCAGCTGCCCCAGGGCGTTCATCCGCTCCAGGAACTCGATCAGGTTCCGCTTGGCCTCGATGACGACGTTCTTCCGGGCGTGGAGCTGGGCCAGCTTGAGATAGGTCTGGGTGCGCCCCGGATTCACCCGGAGGATCTTGCCGCACAGCGCGATGGCGTTGTTGAAGAAGCCCTGATCGGCGTAGAGATCCACCGCGCGCTCGTATGAGCGGACCGCCGCGGCGGTGTCGTTGGTCTTGAGGTAGAGGTCGCCGACCCGGTTGTAGAGGGAGAGGTCGGGGGAGGTCTCCTGCCCCGATTCGATCTGCTGGATAGCCTTGAGATAGACCTCGATGGCCCGCCGCCAGTCCTCCTTCTGCTCGAACTTCCGCGCCGTGTCCTTGAGCTTTTCGAGGTTCATGCGACTCGGGCGGCGAAGGGGGGACTCAGGGCATAAGGGGTTTGGCGGTCGAAAGATACCGGTGGGGGTACGGAGGGGGCAAGAATCCGAGCCGGCCGATTCCGCTCACCCACCCGGATCGAGCTCCCCGGACGCCACGGCCCGCGCCAGCCGCTCCAGATCGGGGGCCGGAGGGCGGTCGGCATCGAGCGGCGGCACCGCGGGGGACAGTGCCCGAAGCCGGCGGTAGAGCGCCTCGACCCCGCCGCCCGGCCGCAGCGGCTTGAGGTACTCCAACCCCTGGGCGGCGCAGAGCAGCTCCGCGGCGACCACCCGCTGGGCGTTGGCCATGATCCGCAGCGCCTTCCACGCGGCGGCCATGCCCATGGGCACGAAGTCCTCCTGGTTGGCATCCGTCGGGATCGACCCGATGCTGGCCGGCATCGCCAGCGTGCGCGATTCCGCGACCAGCGAGGCCGCCGAGATCTGGACCATCATGAAGCCGGAGGAGAGACCGGGGTCGGCGGTGAGAAAGGCGGGCAGCCCCTGGGACAGGTCGGGGTTTACCAGCCGCTCGACCCGACGCTCCGCGATGGCCTGGAGGGTGGTGAGCGCCGTAGCCAGGAAGTCGAGGGCCTGGGCCACCGGCTGCCCGTGGAAGTTGCCGCCCGAGATCACCTCTCCGCTGTCGAAGACCAGCGGATTGTCGGTCGAGGCGTTGAGCTCGACCGCCACGGTGTCCGCGGCGAAACGGATCGCGTCGGCCACGGCGCCGAGCACCTGGGGGGCACAACGCAGCGAGTAGGCGTCCTGCACCCGGGGATCGTTGTCGCGGTGCGACTCCCGGATCTCGCTGTCGGCCAGCAGCCGCCGCATCAGGGCCGCCGCCTCCCGCTGTCCCCGGTGCGGCCGGGCCTCGTGAATCCTCGGGTCCAGCGGCGCCGGCGTGCCCCGCAGGGCCTCCAGGCTCATCGCCGCCGCCCCCACCGCGGTGCGCCACAGGACTTCCGCATCGTGCACCAGCAGCGCGAGCAACGCGGTCTGCGCCTGGGTGCCGTTGATGAAAGCCAGCCCCTCCTTCGGGGCGAACCGGAACGGGCGCAGCTTCGCCGCCTCCAGGGCGAGCTCGGCCGGGACGGCTCCCGCCGCGCCGAGCACTTCGCCCTCGCCGATCAGCGCGAGCGCGATGTGGCTGAGCGGGGCGAGGTCTCCGCTGGCCCCGACGCTGCCCTGCTCCGGCACCACCGGGATGATGCCGGCATTGAGCATCGCGAGCAGCGCCTCGACCAGGTCGGGGCGCACGCCGCTCGTGGGACGGAGCAGGACGTTGGCGCGCAGCAGCATGATCGCGCGCACCACACCGGCCGGCAGGGGCGTCCCGATTCCCGCCGCGTGGCTGCGGATCAGGTTGACCTGGAGATGGTCGAGCTTATCCGGCGCGATCCTGACGTTGGCGAGCTTGCCGAAGCCGGTGTTGATCCCGTAGATCGTCTGGCCCGACGCGATCGCCCGCTCGACCAGAGCCCGGCTCGCGATCAGCGCCTGGCGGGCGCTCGGATCGAGCCGGGCCCGGGCGGCGGGCTCCCGGGCGATGCGGACCACGTCGCCCACCGTGAGCGACCGGCCATCGAGGGTGATTTCCTGGGCGGGCATCGCCCGAAGTTGGCGAGCCCGGTGAAGCGATTCAAGTGCGGCGAGCTAGCGGGCGCCCGCCTTGGCGCTGGAACCGCCGCCGCCCCAGACGATCAACTCCGGATTGCCCGGGTCGGTCTGGAAGGCCCAGTCCATGATCAGGAACGTCGTTCCCACGTGCTGAAGCCGCAGGGCGCCGTAGCGCGCCAGTCCGTCCCCGCCGTCGGTCTCGAACACATAGCCGAACCCGGGCACGGCCTCGATGCCGGTCGTGCGGTAGGTGCGGTCCTCGGCGAAATCGATGCTGGTGAGGTCGTCCACCGGGTCGGTTTCATCGTAGTACTCGACCCCGGTGCCGGCCCGCACCGGCGTCAGGAAGAGAAGGCCGTTCCCGTCGCGCTCCACGAAGAAATCGATGTCGTCCGAGTTGGCGCTGCGGACCAGGCCCAGCTCGTTTAACTGGGTAGTGCCATCGTCGTTCAGGTCGTCCCAGAAGCGGAAGCCGGCGCCGTCCGTCGTGGTCGGCACGGCGGCGAGCACCACGTTCCGGGCGTCGGGCCGCGGGGTGTCCTGGTGGATGGGCGACCGGTCGCTCTCCAGCCCGTCGAGGCTGACGGCGGTGACCGTAAAGCATCGCGGAACCCCATTGGCCAGCGCCGAGGCGATGAACTCCGGCGCCACCGTGGTTCCTTCGATGTTCCAATCGGTGCCGCACACCGCGTTGTCGAAATCGTAGGTGGTGCTGTAGACCCGGTAGTTGGCGAAGATGTCGGGATCGGACTGGAACGGATTGTCCGACCACACCAGCGCGATGGCGCCGTCAAGTGTGGTCGTGGAGAGCGTCGCGGGCGATTCCGGAGTGACGCCCGGCCCCGGGCCATTGTCGTCATCGTTGCAGGCCGCAAGCAGGACCACCAAGGGGATCCACCACGTACGCATGAGTCGGCTCCTAAGGGGATGTGCCGGACGATGGCAGGAGATGTGCCATGGCAGCGGGGCGGCGGGGCAGCAGGGCGGCGGGGCAGCTTGTCCTCCTGCCCCGCGGCCCCGCGGCCCCGCTGTCCCGCCGTGGAGACACCCTCCCTCACTCCTCAAACGTCGTCTGGTCGTAGTCGAACTTGAGGTCGGGCAGATCGGTCAGGTAGATCGAGAAATAGATGGCGAAGGTGCCCGACGGGTTCTTCACGAAGTTGAACCCGGCTCGCCACTCGTGCAGATCGCGCTCCAGCCGGATGACCTGGCCCTCGAACGTGCCGTTGGTGATGTCGTACTGGGTCGACCAGCTCAGGGACCAGAACGGCGTGGGCGAGAAGCTCATGTTCACGCCGAGGTTCTGATCCTCCTCGGGAGTGGGGGTCAAGGGCACGGGACGGCTACGGGTCAGGGAATAGTTGAAGCTCGCGGTGAAGCCGCGGCCGGCGGCCGGCCGGAGCGGAGTCTGGGACGAGCTGTAGAACGAGCCGGGCCGGCTGCGCCGACCCGACTGGGCCACGTAGCTCGGGATCTGCTCGTCCCGCCGCCGGGAGTCGGCATCTCCCGGCTTGCCGCCGAGCCCGAAGATGGAGCCGACCGCCCGCAGCGTGTTCTCCGAGATCGCGAAGCTCGCATCCACCCGCTGGAGGAAGGGATCGAAGTCCGCCGTATCGGTGCCGACCTGGCCGGCCCAGAGGTCGTGGCTCAGCGTCAGGCTGAAGCCCGGCACCAGGTCGCTCAGGAAGGTGTTGGTGATCGCGTCGTCCACCCAGCCGGTGCGGTTCGGCTTCTTGGCCTGCTCGAAATCGTAGGCGATCGCGCTGGTGGAGATGCTGAGCAGCCGGAGCTTGGTCGCGTTGGCCGACGAGGTGTCGCTGCCGGTCGGCCGGCGCTTCCCCTCGAAGGTCTGATTCAATCCGAGCGAGATCCGCTGCCGGGCGTCGCTCCGCAGGATCACGGCCGCGCCGGGTTCGGCGATCGCGCGCGCGTATTCCTCCGGCACGTCGGCGGCCGGCTCATAGGTGTAGTTGATGACCGGGGAGACGCTGTGCCGGATCCTCGAGAGCGGCCCGAGGCCGGGGAAGAAGCCGAAGAAGGTCGGCGCCGAGCTGAGTCCGATGCGGAACCGTTTGCCCTGCTGGACCCAGGCTCCGCCGGTGGTCCGGTTCCGGATCGCGAAGGCGCCGGACGTCGTGTTCGAGATGCCGAGCGAGGGCTGCAGCTTCCACGAGCCGCGGAACAGGATCGGAAGATTGATGCCGGTGTTCCAGTCGATCGAGCTCCGGAAGTCGCCCGGATACGTCTGGCGGACGATGAGCGAGTCGTTCGGGTCCGGTGTCGCCGGGTTATCCACCCGGAAGGATACCGAGTCCCGCCCGTCGTCGGTTTCGTCGGTCATCTGGACCGAGTTCTGCCAGTTGAAGGAGCCGAAGCGGACCGGTGTGTCGAAGTTGAGCGCCGTCACCCGGGTCCCCACGTCGAGCGGAATGGTGTCGATCGCGCCGCCGGGCAGCAGCTGGAACAGCGAGTCGCTGTCCGGACTGGAGGTGGTGTTGTTGGTGAAGCTGAGCCCCGGCGACCAGGTGATGTCGGAGCCGAGCGCCAGCGGCGCCGGGGACACGGTGACCGCTGGCAGCAGCTGCGTGACCCCGCCGTCGGTGATGTCCTGCCGCCGGTTGCCGCCCAGGGTCAGCGTGCCCCAGCCGTAGCGCTTGGAGAAGTTGAGCGAGCTGGTGATTTGCTGGGTGTTCTGCAGCGGATCGATGGCGTTGTCCCGCACTACGCGGGTGTTGCTGGCGTAGTTGAAGTCGAGATTGAGACTGGTGGACAGGTCGAAGGTCTGCCGGTGGTCCCAGCGGAGCGCGAGACCGTTCCCGCCGCCCACCTGCCGCTGCTCGTTGAACCCCACCGAGCCGGAGACGAACCGGTCGAGCCAGCGATACTGCCCGGTGACACCGTACTGGACGTACCGGTTGGCGAACCAGTCGAGCCTGCCGGTGAAGTCCATGTAGTCGTTCGGCGCCCAGTAGTAGCCCACGTTGGTGACCTGCCGGTTGTATCCTCGCGAGGGCCGGATCAGATCGTTGATGCCGAACTGGGGGATCAGGATCCCCGAGTGCCGCCCCGGGCGCATGTCCTGGAAGATGAAGGGCAGCCAGAGGATGGGGACGTCGCGCACATACAGGGTCACCGGCCGCGCCACCATGACCGTGCGGGAGATCCACTTCATCTGCCGGGCGGCGAAGTGATAGTGCGGCGTGGGCAGATCGCAGCTGGTGATGTCGCTCGAGCCGGCGTAGATCCGGCTGGAGCTGGAGTCCTGGGCGATGCTGCCCCGGAGGAACCAGACGGTGGAGCCTTCGGTGAAATTGGTCAGCGCGTCGTTGATGACGCCGCGCCGCCGGCAGGTGTCGTAGCTGATGCCCTCGCCCACCAGGACCTGGCCGTTGTCGAACAGGTGGGGGTCGCCCGAGGCGTCGAGCACGCAGCTGTCCCGCCGGTAGGTGATCGAGTCGGCTTCCAGCATCGCGCCCTGGCGCTCGGTCAGCGCCTGGCCCTGCAGCCGGACCTCCTGGGTCTTCACATAGACGGTGGCGGAGTCCGACCGGTAGCGGGTGGGCCGGTAGCCTTTCCGGTTCATCAGCTCGCGTGTCACCGAATCGGGCTCGGCGAAGCTGCGCGAGGGCGCGGTGGGCAGGCCGAGGCGCTTGGCGGTGGCGCTGTCGAGCGGTTGGCCCGGGCGGGCGTTGGGATCCAGCTGGTCCCGGCCGAGCCGGCCGCCGGTATCCTGCGCCGCCCGGAGCGAGTCCGCGGCAGGGCGCCGCGGGCGCACCGGCTCCTGTGCCGAAGCCGGATCGGCGCCCAGGGCCAGTCCGAGAAGCAGCAGCGCCGCGGTGGCCGCGGCCGCCTTGCGCCGGCGGTGGACCACCGCCGATCCGGCCACGCCCACCTCATAGAGGAACAGGAGGGGCACCGTCATCATCAGCATGGACAGCAGGTCGGCGCCCGGCGAGAGCACCGCGCCCGCGATGAACGCGCAGACCACGGCGTAGCGCCGGAAGCGGTTCAGCTCCCCAGGGCCGATTACTCCAAGCCAGGAGAGGATGATCATCACCAGCGGCAGTTCGAAGGAGATCCCCAGGGCGAGCACCACCTGGAGCACGAAGCTGAACCAGGCGTCGTAGGTGATGAACGGCGCGATGGCCTCGCTTTGGAAGCTGAACAGGACCTTGAGCGCCTGGGGCACCACGAAGAGATAGGCGATCACGGCGCCGGCGAGAAACAGGACCAGCCCGACGAACAGCGACGGGACCAGCGCCTTCTTCTCCCGCTCGTAGAGCGCGGGCGCCAGAAAGGCCCACAGTTGCCAGAGGATGACGGGCGACGAGAGGATCAGCCCGACGAGGAAGCCGAGCTTGAAGACGATCATCACCGGCTGGGTGGGGCTGGTGACGACGAGCTTGCCATCGAGGAGGTAGGGCGCGATGGGCGCCTTCAGCAGGGTGACCAGCTGGAACTGCTGCACCGCCCACAGCCCGATGCCGAAGCAGACCACGACCGCGGCGAGCGATCGGAGAATCCGGGTTCGAAGCTCCTCGAGGTGATCGAGGAACGGCATCTCCCCCGCGGAGCCGGTCATCAGGCTGGGCTGGCGCCCGGGCTCAGCGCCCGAGCGCCTTCAGTCGGTCACGGGCGAGCGCGGCTTCGTTGGACTGCGGATACTTCTCCGCCACGCGCTGGTACAACTGGCGCGCGTTGGCCATGTCCTTCCGCCGCTCCGCCAGCAGGCCGAGGTTGTACGTTGCCGATGCCGCACGGGGGGACGTCGCGTAGTTGTCCACCACCTGGCGATAGTACGCGGCCGCGGAGTCGGGGTTCTCGGACGCGAAGCTCTGCCCGATGAAGTAGAGCGCGTCCGGGGTCCGCTCGCTGTTGGGATAGAGCCGGACCATCTCCCGCAGGCCGAGGCGGGCGGTGGTCACGCTGCCGCGGTTGAGCTGGGTCAGCGAGGCCTGGTACATCTGGTCGGCCGAGGCGTTGTTGGCGCCGCTGGCGTCCGGGCGCGCCGAGTCACCCGGGGTGGCTGGCGCGGCAGTGATCTCGGCGCTCCGCCGCTCGAGTCCGGCGTTGAGCTGGTTGATCCTCACCTGGCTCTGGCCGGTCAGCTCCTGAATCTGGACCAGCTGCTGCTGGATGCTGTAGAGATCGTTGGCCACATCGCCCTTGGTCTGGGCAACGGCCTTCCGCGTGGCGGTGAGCGAATCCATGGTCCGCCGCTGCAGCTCAATCACCTCCGAGAGCTGCGCCGCCCGCGCCGAGTCGCGCCGGGCCATCTCCGCCTTGAGCAGGCCCACCTCCCCCTGCACCATCTGCACATCGCCTTTCGAGGCGCACCCCGCGAGCCCCGCTCCCGCGACCAGCGCGGGAGCAAGGACCCTCAGCAGGAACCCGGCGCGCGGTCTCACTGCGGCGCGACGAGGTTGTCACCGCCCGCGGTCATCTCGAACTCATCGCGGCGGTTCTGGGCGTAGGCGGTCTCGTCGGCACCGGGGTTGAGCGGACGCTCCTCGCCGAAGGAGACGACTTCCATCCGGCCGCCGTCGATCCCCTTGTTCTCCAGGTAGCGCTTGGCCGCCGCCGCGCGCCGGTTGCCGAGCGCGAGGTTGTACTCGTCGGAGCCGCGGTCGTCGGCGTGGCCGCTGATCCGGACCCGCACGCCCGAGTTGGCGGCCAGAATGGCGGCTTTGCGGTCCAGGGTACTCTGGTCCGCCTGCCGGATGTCGGCGCGATCGAATTCGAAGTTGATCATGGTGCCGACTTCCGCCGTCAGCGCGCGGGCGCGCTCCGCGGCCTCGGCGGCCAGCTTCTCCTTTTCCGCAGCTACCCGCGCGGCACTGTCGTCGACGGGGGCCGGAGCCGGCGCGGGGGCCGGAGTCGGGGCGGGCTCGGGGGCCGGCTCCTCGGGTGGGGTTCCTCCGCCGCACGCGGCGAGCAGGGCCGAAGCCAGGAGCATCAGGGAAGAAGCGCGCATCATCACTCCGGGTTCATGGGTTGGTTGCGACCGCGGTCCGGCCTAGCCGGCGGGACCACGCAGGAAGCCGGGCTGCTCCTGGCGTCTGGAGCTGGCGCGCCCGGCCGGTTTCGATGTCGAAGATCCAGATCTGCCGCCGCCCGGTGCGATCGGATATGAAGGCGACGTGGCGGCCGTCGGGAGCCCAGGTCGGATCCTCGTTGCGGCCCGTTGAGGTGAGCTGTTTGGCCGGACCCGAACTTCCCACCTCATACATGAAGAGCTGCGGACTGCGGGACACGTCACGGTGGAATACGACTCTGTCCCCGGCAGGCGACCATTCAGGGGCGTTCGAAGCGCCATCGACACCGAACACGAACGGTGCCAGCAACTCCTGATCGGTTCCGTCCGCGGCCATCACGTAGATCTGAGGCGGACCTGACCGCGTGGACACGAACGCGATGCGCCGCCCATCTGGAGAAAAGGTTGGTGACAAGTTGTCAGCGAAGCGTCCCACGGTCAAGCGTTGTGCGCAGCATCGCTCGACCACATTCGAGGTGAAAATGTCAGTGCCGTTCTCGTCGGATCGCGCGAAGGCGAGTGTCTTGCCATCGGCCGCGAACGACGGCGTGATGTTGAGCCCGGCCTGCGCGCCCGGCGCCGTCTCCGCCGGTCCGCCGTTGAGCGGCTGCACGATCACGCCTCCGCGGCCGGCCTCCAACCGCGTGTAGGCGATGCGCTGTCCGTCGGGCGACCACACCGGCGAAAGCGCGGTCTGGCCTTCCGGGGTCAGCGGCACCATGCCCTGACCGTCGCTGTCGATCCGGTAGACCCGCCCATTGGAGACGAAGAGGAACCGTGTGGCCGCGATGCCCGGGGTCCCGCTCGCCCACCGAGTGATCTCGTCGACCACCCGGTGTGCCTCCAGCCGGAAAGTGGCATCGGTCTCCGGCGGAAGCACGAAGGTCTGCTGGTTCCTGATCTTCTGCCCGTTGATGTCGTGCAGCCGGGCGTTGATGCCGCCCGCCGCCGGGGTCAGCTCGACCCCCAGCTGCGCGCCGAGCGCCTTATAGATCCCGTAGTTCACCTGACCCGTGGCCCCGGCGGAAGAACCGCCGTCGGAGGACATATCCGCCACCATCTCGAAACGGTCGGAATAGTCCAGGTCGCGGTGGACGATCGCGCGCAGCGAGTCGATCCCCGCGCCGGGCATGACTACGACCTGGGGACGTGTGCCCTTGTAGTCAACGCCGATGCGAATCGGATCGTCGAGCGTGCGGGTGGTGTCCTGGGCCGCCAAAGGGACGGCGGCAACCGTGAGCAGCAGGGTCGCGAGTAGTCGGTTCATTGAGTGGCTGGCTTGAAGTAAAAGCTGACCGGGAGGACGTCGGCTTCCCATCCGTCCGGAAGCTGACCGAAAGCGGAGGCGTTCCCGGCCGCCTCGATCGCGCCCTGGGCGCTGAGGTCGAAGGCGAAGCTTCCCGATCGGGTCACGAAGCGGATGTCGTGCACGGTACCGTCACGCCGGATCATGAACGCGATCTCGGCAAAGTTGTTTCGTCTGGCATCGTCGCGGTCCCAGCGCTGATACACCTGGTTGACGATGTTCCGCAGATATTCAGGAAACGGAAACTCCAGCCCCGGCGTCTTGATCGTGGTGGCATCGGTACCGGTGCTGGGCGCCTCGCCTTCGGCCGGTGCAGCTTCCGATGCCGTCGGGGGTGGCGCCTCGACGTCGGGTTGGGTCGGCGCCGGCGGCTTCGGCTCCGGTTTGGGCGGCATCTTAGGCGGTGGCGTGGGCTTCGGTTTTACCGGCGCCGGTTTCTCCTGCGGGGGGCGGGGTGTCGCTTCCTTCGCAAGCCTGGGCCGCTTGGCCGGGGCCGGGGCGGCAATCAAGTTGACCGCGTAGACTGGCGCAGACGCCTGCGAGGTGTGGACCTGGCTGACCATAAAGGCCACGGCGGCGCCGTGGACCACGATCGACCCGATCGCGCCGGCAAACTTGCTGCGGCTGTCCCCTCGGTCCGAGCCTCTCGGCTTCACGACTGCTCTTCCTCCTGGGCCACGAGGCCGACGTTCTGCACCCCCGCGCCGCGAATGATCGCGAGCACCTGGACCACCTGGCCGTACGGCACTCGGGTGTCCGCCTGGAGGTACACGCCCGACGGTTTCCGTGTCGCCACTAGGGAGCGGAAAGTGACACGGAAGTCGCGCAGAGACACCGGCGTCTGGTCCACGTAGATGCGGCCGTCGCGATTGACCGTCACGACCATGCCTTCTTTGGGAGAGAGAGGCCGCGCTTCGGCCCGCGGCAACTCGACATCCACGCCGCCCTGCATCATCGGTGCCGTGATCATGAAGACGATGAGCAACACCAGCATCACGTCCACCAGGGACGTCACGTTCACGTCGGCGTTGAGCTGCATCTCGCCGCGCTGGCTGCCCAGTCCCCCGCCGAGTGCCATTTAGACCAATCCTTCCCGGGCCATGGTTCCGATCAGCTCGTTGGCGAAGCCTTCGAGCTCGCCGGCGAACAGCCGTACCCGGTTCACGTAGAGGTTGTAGGCGATCACTGCCGGGATCGCCGCGGCAAGTCCGGCGAACGTGGCCACCAGTGCCTCGGCCACGCCCGGCGCTACCGCCGCCAGGTTGCCCGAGCCCTTGGTGGCAATACCAGTGAATGCGTTGATGATGCCGATGGTCGTGCCCAGCAGTCCCAGCAGCGGACTCACCGACCCGATCGTCGCGAGCCAGGGGATGTAATGGCCCAGCAGGTCGCGCTCGGCCGCCACTTCCTTGCCCAGCACCATTTTCAGGGCTTCGAGCTGGGTCATGCTCAACGAGCTTCGATCCGCACCTCGCTCCTCGCGGAGGGCGCCGGGCCGCAGCTCGGAATAGAAGGTGATCGCCTCTCGAAAGAGCCGGTTGTAGGGCGAGGGAGGCTGCTTCATCACCGCGTGATAGGCGTCCTGGAGACGGGTGGTCCGTTCCATCTCGGCGAAGAACCGGTCGGCCTGCTTGTTGAGCCGGCGGAACTGCCACCACTTCAGGATGATGATGAACCACGAGACCAGGGAGAAGATCACCGTGATGAGCAGCACGATCTTGGTCTCGAGACTGGCGGTCAGCACCAGCTCGATCGGGGTGCGGGGGACGGCGCCCCCGGCCTGGAGGATCACCGTGCCTCCTTTCGGAACCAGTCCACCAGCTGCGGCAGCCCGTCCTCGAAGCCCGACTCCGGCTTCCAGTTGAGCATGCGCCGCGCCTTGCCGACGTCGAGGGAGCTGCGGAACAGCTCGCCCGGGCGAGCCGCGGCGAGCTCCACCACCGGCTTCTGACCCATCACCTTCCCCACCATCTCCGCCAGCTCCAGCACGTTGGTCTGCTTGCCGGTGGCGATGTTGAACGCGGTGTCATCGATGTCCTTGCCGGCAGGCACCGCCGCGGTGCTCGCGAGCACGTTGGCCCGCGCCACGTCCCGGACGAACACGTAGTCCCGGGTCTGCAGGCCGTTGCCGAACACCGTCAGCGGCTTCTTCTCGAGGAGTCGGGAGACGAAGATCGAGACTACGCCCGCTTCCGATTTCGGGTCCTGCCGGGGGCCGAAGACGTTGGCGTAGCGCATCGCGACCGCCTCGAAGCCGCGCAGCGACCCGAGCGCCCGCAGATAGTACTCGCCGGCCAGTTTGCTGACCCCATAGGGCGAGATGGGCCCCTTCGGCGAGGTCTCGGGAGTCGGCACCACCTCCGGATCGCCATAGACCACTCCGCCGCTGCTGGCGAAGATCACCCGCTTCACCCCGCCCTCCCCGGCCCCTTCCAGCAGGTTCGCCAGGCCGACGACGTTGATCGAGGCGTCGAAGGCCGGCTCGTCCACCGAGACTCGGACGTCGATCTGCGCGGCATGGTGGTTCAACACCGTGAAGCCCCCCTCGGCGAGGGTGCGCCGGGCTTCGGGGGAACGGATGTCGGCTTTGACGAAACGGGCGCCGGACGGGACGTTGCGCTGGTGGCCCCGGGAGAGATCGTCGAGTACGACCACTTCCCAGCCGGCGGCCAGGTAGGCTTCCGAGATGTGGGAGCCGATGAACCCTGCGCCACCGGTGACCAGAACTCGGCCGCTCATTCGCTGCGTCTCGCCATGGAGGTCTCCACTGGATTGTCAGGCTCTGGGGTGTCGCGGAACAGCCCGCAATGTAGGGAGGTGGCCCACTGCGACGGTAGGGCGGAGGCGGGGTGAGATCGCGGGAAGACGGCTATGAGGTGACCAGAAAGTTGACGAGCGGCGAGCTCCCACAGCGAAGCGAGGGACCTGCGTAGCCGGCCGTGACGGCCCGCCAGACAGACCCCTCGCCTCCCTCGGGAGGAAACTTCACGTCGTCGTACTGCGTGCTGCGGTCCTGCGCCCAGCTCTCCTGCTACTGCGACTACGGCAGCTTGGCGACCTGCCGGGCCTGGGTGCCCACGGGAATGTCGGGCGAGATCACGTTGAGCAGCCGCGCGGTGGCGCTGTGCTCGCGCACGTGGACCACCTGAAGCGTGGCCATCGTTTCATCCACCCGGATGCCGCCGCCGCTCAGGCGCTCCGGCTGCCGGCGGATCTCGAAGAGATCGCCCGCGGCCACGCCGTCCTGGCGGCCCTTGTCGAGGAACACGACCATCTGCGGCGCCTTCAGATCCTGCCGCGCCGAGCCGCCCAGCAGCGTGGCGGTGACGCCGGAGCTGACCGGCACCGCCCTCACCTCGCCCGGATCGGCGAATCGCTCGAGGGGCAGCACGCCCAGGCCTGAGCGGATCGGTCCGTAGGTAGCCACCACCCGGCCCACGTACTTGCCGTCGGCCGTGTCGGTCAGCTGCACGATGCCGTTCGGGAGGATGACGTCACCATACCCGCGAACCTCGCGACCGACCTGGACCAGCAGCAGGCTGTCGCCCACCTGGTAGCTCGCGCCCTTCGGCGCGGCGACCGCGATCAAGGTGTTGGGCAGCGCGTTGTTGTTCTGGGTCAGCACGGGGATCTGGGGCGGAGTGACCGGACCCAGGACCTTGCCGAAAGGCAGCTTCTGGTTCTCGCTCAGGAAGCCCGAGGAGTAGAACTCGCTGCGGCGCAGCGCGCGGTAGGGCTGATGGGTGTAGGCCCGGAGGGCCTCCGACATCGTGTCACTCCGCTTGGGTCCGAACAGCGGCGTGTACTCCTCCGCCTTCGCCATCTGCTCGGTCATCGCCACCAGGCTCTGGGTGGGGGCCTCGTCGGCGGCGGTGCCGGCCGTCGGGGACTCAGCCAGCTCGTCGGCCACGGGGCCGGCGGGCGCGGAGGCAGGCGCGGGCTCGACCGCGGGTGCGCTGTCAGCGCTCGTGACCGACGCAGGGGGCGCCGGAGTGTCGTTGGCCGGGACCGAAGCCACCGACTCGCTGCCGGAGAGGGCCAGCACCTCGCCGGGGTAGATCCAATGGGGATCTTCCACGACGCTGGTGTTCATCCGGAAGATGTCGGGCCACAGGAACGGATCGCCGCGGTACTGGCGGGCCAGATCCCAGAGGGTATCGCCCTCACGGACGGTGTGGCTCTGGGTGGAGTTGTCTTGGGCGGCGGCCATCGTAGGGCCGGCGGCCAGCGCGAGTGCGCCCAGCCAATACCAACGGATCGTGCGCTGCATCGGGATCTCCCAGAAGGGACGGACTTCTCGACGGTTCTAGGCGAACCCGAGCAAATCCAAAGCCAGGGGTGACATGAGGTAGGATTCTGCTGCTAACAGATTGACAAGGCAGATGTTATGCCGTGGCGCCGAGGGGCGGTAGAGGGCCCAAGACCGGGCTCGCCACCGCGCCGCGCCAGAGCGGCTGGCAACTCCCCACGGCCGCCGTGAGCGGGCCGTTGGCGCCCGCCAGGGGGCCGGCGGCGGCTCCCCTGGAAGGACCAGCGGGACTCAGAACGGCAGGTCGTCGTCTTCCGAGTCGAGCGCCTCGGGGAAGTCTTCGAACGACTGATCCTTGCCCTTGGGCGCCGAGGCCGCGGCGGCCACCTTGCCCGCCGGCGCCACCGAGGACTCGGAGCCATCGCCCCGGCCGCTCAGCAGGATGACCTCGCGGGCCGTGATCTCGGTGGTGTATCGGGTCTGGCCTTCGCGATCCTGCCAGGTGCGGTATTCGATGCTGCCCTCGACGTAGAGCTTGTCGCCCTTTTTGCAGTAGCGCTCGGCGAGGTCCGCGAGGGTGGAGCCCTTGTTGTTCCAGAGCACCACGCGGTGCCACTCGGTTTTTTCCTGCTGCTCGCCGGACTGGTTTTTCCACCGGCGGCTGGTGGCGAGGGACAGCGTGGCGACCCGCGACCCGTTCGAGGTGCTGCGGACTTCGGGGTCCGCGCCCAGGTTCCCGATCAGAATGACTTTGTTCAAGCTCCGGCTCACATGCCCCTCCAGGATGCTGACGATGGGCCCTTCGCGGACCCGGATAAGATGCGGATCGAACCGGCAGTTGCCAACCGGCCGCTACGCCCCCCGGCGCCCCGTTACGCGGGCCGCAGCAGCGGCAGGCGCAGCACGAGGGCGTCCTCCTTCGGATTCCGGTAATACGATGCGCGCTGCCCGACCGCGCGGAAGCCCCGGGCGAGATAGAGCGACTGGGCCGAACGATTGGACTCCCGGACCTCGAGGAAGACCTCGCTGGCCCGGCGCCGCCGGAATGCCGCGAGTCCCGCCTCGAGCAACGCGCCCCCGACCCCGCGCCGCCTGAACTCCGGCGCCACCGCGAGGTTCAGCACCTCGCCGCTCCCCGCGGCCTCCCGGCCGATCAGATAGCCGGCGATCCCGCGCGAGGTGTCGGCCACGACTCCGAAGGTCCACTCGGAGACGAGCGCCTCGCGAAAGCTGGGCTCGCTCCAAGGATCGCTGAAGCAGCGGCGCTCGATCGCGACGAGCGCCGCGGCGTCAGCGGGCGCCGCCGACCGAATCCGGTAGGGGGCGTCCATGCGTCATCTCCCAGCGAGCCTGGGCCTCGGCCGGCCGGCCGTAGAACGGCTCCCAGCTCGCCGGATCTTCGACCCGTCGCGCGCCGCCGTGCGTCATCGCCAGGTCGATCAGTTTCGCTGCGTGCGGTGCCCCCTCCGGCGGGCCCACCAGCCTCAACCCGGTCCGGCGTTCCAGCAGCGCCGCGGCTTCGGGCGGCGCCTCTCCAACCAGCGCATCCGGCCGGAGATCCAGCTCCGCCAGCCCCTCCGGTCGCCAGACACCGGGACCCAACTCGGTCTCGATGCCGCCGGCCGCGTCGAACCGAGCGACCAGGGCGTAGAGGTCGCCCCGAAGCGCGTCGGATACGGCGAGCACCCGCGACCGGTCCGAACCGGCCACGCCGGCCGCGCGCACCAGCAGCGACGGGGCGGTCCAGAGCGGGATATCGCGCGACCTGGCGAGCGCCTTCGCCGCCGCCGCGCCCACTCGAAGCCCGGTGAAGCTGCCGGGCCCGTCGCTCACCACGACGCCGCGCACCTGGTCGAGGGTGACGCCGCGGCGCCGGAGGACGGTCTCCACCATCGGGAGCAGCGCCCCCGCGTGCCGCCGCGCACCGGTCAGGTTCTCCTCGACCGCGTCTTCGGCCGAGGCGCCCAGCGCGACCGAGGCCCGGTCGGTGGCGGTCTCCAGCGCCAGCCAGATCAGAGGATCTCCAGTCCCCGCCGATCGGGATCGGCGAGGTGGTGAAGGCGAAACCGCCGGGTGGGCCGTGGGAGCCATGCGCCCGCGCGCTCGGGCCATTCTACCAGGATCGCGTCGCCGTCGCGAAGCAGTCCCTCCCAGTCGAGATCGGCCGCCTCGTCCGGTGCACCCAGCCGAAAGCAGTCCAGGTGGAAGACCTCCCCGCGGCGGCCGTGGTAGTGGTGCACCAGCGCATAGGTGGGACTGCTGGCCTCGCCGGCGACGCCGAGCCCGCGAACGATCGCCTTGATGAAGGTGGTCTTCCCGGCACCGAGGTCGCCTTCGAAGGCGAGCAGGCTGCCCGGCGGGAGAACGCCGCCCAGCTGCTCGCCCTCGGCTTCCAGCTCCTGCTGCGTCATCGCGCGGATCACGCCCGGCGCCGCGTCTTGGCCGGCGCGCCTCGGGCGACGTCGGGCGCCGAGGCGGCCCGCAGATCGTTGAGCTGGTCGCGCAACATGGCGGCGAGCTCGAACTCCAGGTTCGCCGCCGCCTGGCGCATCTGCCGCTCCAGCATCTGGATCGCGGCGGCGCGCTTGGCCGGATCGTGCAGATCCACCCGGGCCTCCGCCGACTTCGGCTCCGGCCGCTCGGTGCGGGCATCCGCCACGTGGGTGGAGAGCCGCACCTCCTCCATGGACTTCACGATCGACCGCGGCGTGATCCCGTGATCCTGGTTATGGCGGCGCTGGATCTCCCGGCGGCGGTCCATCTCGTCGAGCGCCCGGCGCATCGAGCCGGTGATCCGGTCGGCGTAGAGGATGGCCCTGCCGTTGAGGTTCCGGGCGGCGCGTCCGATGGTCTGCACCAGGCTCCGGTCGGAGCGAAGGAATCCTTCCTGGTCGGCGTCGAGGATCGCCACCAGCGAGACCTCGGGGAGGTCGAGACCCTCCCGGAGCAGGTTGATTCCCACCAGGACATCGAAGTCGCCCAGCCGCAGGCCCCGCAGAATGTCCATCCGTTCGATGGCGTCGATGTCCGAGTGCAGGTAGCGCACCCGCACGCCCGCCTGCTGGAGATAGTCGGTGAGATCCTCGGACATCCGCTTGGTGAGCGTGGTGACCAGCACCCGCTCGGCCTTCGCCTCACGCGCGCGGATCTCGTTCAACAGGTCGTCCACCTGGCCCCGGACCGGCCGCACGTCGACCTCGGGATCGACCAGGCCGGTGGGCCGGATGATCTGCTCTACCACGGACCCGCCGGACAGACCCAGCTCGTAGTCACCCGGCGTGGCCGACAGGGCGATCATCTGGGGCACCAGCGACATGAACTCGTCGAACTGAAGCGGCCGGTTGTCCAGCGCGGACGGAAGCCGGAAGCCGTACTCGACCAAGGTCAGCTTGCGGGCGCGATCGCCGTTGTACATCCCGCCGATCTGCGGGAGGCTGACGTGCGACTCGTCGACCACCACCAGGAAATCGGCCGGGAAGTAGTCGATGAGGCAGGCGGGGCGCTCGCCGGCGCGGCGGCCGCTGATCGGCCGGGAATAGTTCTCGATGCCCGCGCAGGTGCCCACCTCCAGCAGCATCTCGATGTCGAACTGGGTGCGCGACTCCAGCCGCTGCGCTTCCAGCAGCTTCCCCGCCGCCTTCAGCTCGGCCAGCCGCTCCGCCAGCTCCGCACGGATCAGCCCGACGGCCCGCTCGATCTTGGCCCGTTCGGTGACGAAGTGCTTGGCGGGATACACCGCGCACTGGTCGATCTGCGCGATGCTCTCGCCGGTGAGCGGGTTGATCTTGCTGATCCGCTCCACCTCGTCGCCCCAGAACTCGATCCGGATGGCCTGCTCGGCGTAGGCCGGGAAGATCTCCACCGAGTCGCCCCGGACCCGGAATGTGCCGGGCTCGAAGGCCACGTCGTTGCGGGAGTACTGGATCCGCACCAGCTCCGCGAGCACTTCGTCCCGGCCCCGCTGCTCGCCGCGGCGGACCGTGACCATGAGCTTCCGGTACTCCACCGGATCGCCCAGGCCGTAGATCGCGCTGACCGTGGCGACGATGACGACGTCGTCGCGCTCCATCAGGCTCGACGTGGCCCGGAGCCGCAGGCTCTCGATATCCTGGTTGATCGAGGCGTCTTTCTCGATATAGACATCGGTGGAGGGGACGTACGCCTCGGGCTGGTAGTAGTCGTAATAGCTGACGAAGTACTCGACGGCGTTGCGGGGCAGGAACTGCCTCAGCTCGCCGTAGAGCTGGGCCGCCAGCGTCTTGTTGTGGGAGAGAACCAGCGTAGGCTTGCCGTGGTTGGCGATGGTGTGCGCCAGGGTCATCGTCTTGCCCGAGCCGGTCACGCCGAGCAGCGTCTGATACTTGTCTCCTCGCGCCAGCCCCGCCGTCAGCTCGGTGATGGCCTTGGGCTGATCGCCGGCGGGTTCGAACGGGGCCTGGACCTGAAATCGGGTGCTGGGCATAGTCCTCCAAATATAGCACCGGTGCCGGAGTTTGTTCGGGTACAGGGAGTCGCGATGACCGGGATGCCGATCGAGCAATCCTGCTACTGGCTGGCGCGCCGGCCGTCCCGCCCGGTGACGCCGCTCGCCGGCGACTCCGAGACGGAGATCGCGATCGTCGGCGCGGGTCTCACCGGCCTGTGGACCGCGATCTTCCTTCAGCAGCTCGCTCCCCGCACCTCGATCGTTCTCCTCGAGGCGGAGATCGCCGCCTACGGCGCCAGCGGGCGCAATGCGGGGATGCTCTCCGAGACGGTCGATCACGGCCACGGATTGGCGATCCAGCACTTCGGCGAAGCGGAGGCACGGCGGCTGGCGGCGCTGGGCGAGACCAACGTCGAAGAGATGACCGGCTATCTGGCGGCAAGGGGCATCGATTGCGACTACGAGTCCAGCGGCCGCCTCGTCGCCGCGCTCACCGATGCGCAGCTCGAGGAAGCCCGGCGCTCGATCGACACGGCGAAGCTGCTCGGCCTCGACAGCCACCACCTGTTGAGCCGCGCGGAGATCCGCGCGCGGCTCGATTCCCCGCTCTACCTCGGAGGCGTGCGGGTCACCGGCGGCGGCATCCTCGATCCGGTCAAGCTGGTGGATGGACTTCGGGGCGAAGCCGAGCGGCTCGGAGTCCGGGTGCACGAGCACACTCCGGTCGAATCACTCGCCAGAATCGGGGCGAGGATCGAGCTTCACACTCCGCGGGGGAAACTGCGGGCCCGCCGGGCCGTCCTGGCGACCAGCGCCTACACCCACGTCCTCCTGCCCCGCGTGGCCCGCCGCTTCATCCCGCTCTACGACTACATCCTGGTGAGCGAGCCGCTGGACCAGTCGCAGCGAGACGCGATCGGCTGGGCCGGACGCGAGGGGGTCACTGACGGGCGCAGCTTCTTCAACTACTACCGACTCACCCGGGACGACCGGATCCTGTGGGGCACCAGCGAGGCGGCGTACTACTCGGGCAACCGGGTGGATCGCAGCTGCGACCATTCGCCGGCGCACTACGCCGTGCTTCGGGCCAGCTTCCGGCGGCATTTCCCGGGGTTGAGCGGGCTGGAATTTCCCTATGCCTGGGGCGGTCCCATCTGCTCCACCACCCGGCTCACGCCGTTCTTCGGCCGAGCGATGAACAACCGGGTGCTCTACGGCCTGGGCTACACGGGCCACGGACTGGGCACCACGAGGATCGCAGGCCGGATACTGGCCCACATGGCCCTCGACCGCGCGGATGACCTGCTCGATCTCTCGCTGGTGCGGCGCAAGCCGTTTCCCTTCCCTCCCGAGCCGCTCCGGAGCTGGGCGGTCGCCTCCGTCACCCGCGCGCTGCGCCGGGTGGATGAAGGCGGCCGGCCCAGCCCGATGCTCCGGCTTCTCGACCGCCTGGGCATCGGGTTCTCAAGCTGACCGGGGAGATCCGTCGAGCGCGAAGCTGAGGTGGGCAAACTCCCGATCGACGATCCAACCGAGCGACTGGTAGAGACCCAGCGCGGCGTGGTTGCCGTGCTGGGTGGAAAGCTCGAGCCGGGCGGCGCCCGACTTCCCGGCGAGCTCGACCGCGGCCTCGACCAGCGCCCGGGCCGCGCCGATCCGGCGCCAGCTCGGATCGACGAACAGATCGTTCAGGATGAGGATCGGGCGGAGTCCGAGCGAGGTGAACGAAGGGAACAGCTGGGCGAAGCCGGCGGCGAGTCCCTCGGAGTCCGGCGCGACCGCGACCAGGACCTCCGACTCGCCGCGGGCCATGCGCTCGGCGACGAACCGGCGGGCAGCCGCCACGTCGCTGCGTGCGCCGTAGAACTGCCGGTAGGCGTCGAAGAGTACGCCGAGCCGGTCCAGATCCTGGGGACCGGCAGGCCGCACCACCACCGGGGAACGGATCACCGGAGCCGAGACCGGGAAGTCGGCGTGAGCCGCCAGGTCTCGACCGGCGCGATCAGCTTCCCAGCCAGCGCGCTCTCGCCGCGACCCTTCCACTCGCGATCCTGTTCCAGCGCTCGAACCGCGCGGTCGTGGGCCGCGCGGTCGGGATAGGACGCCAGCCAGACGAAGGCGCGCTCGCCCTCGCGCACCGGCAGGCGGGGGAAGGTGTTCGCGGCCGGCTCGGTCTCGAACATCGCCGAGGGGCGCGATCCCGCGCTCACCAGGCGGGGCGCGACGTCCGTCTCGAAGAACCCCGGAAAGCCCGCCGCTTCCTGGGGCCGCAGGGTATAGATCGTTACGACCGTCAGTCCCGACGGCGATCCGGGAGCGCCCTCGGGCGCGCGACTCCCCCGGAGGTCCAACCCGGAGCCGCGCGGCACCGGGCGGAGCAGCCGCACGTTGTCGGAGCTGACCATCGTAGCGTTGGCCGAATCCCGGTTGGCCGTCCACACCGGCCCACCGTAGAAGGCCTGGAGGGCGGCGGCCCTCGACGGCATGTCGTGAAATCCCCGAAGCCAGGTGAACACGTCGGGCCGATCGAGATCCCGGAACTGCCCGATGACGCGCATGCCGGCCGCCTCCTGCGGCTCGATGAACTTGCCGTCGAACAGCTCGATCAGCCGCTCCCGCCCGCCCGGATGCAGGGTGTACTGCCGCAGCTCGACCACCGGGCAGCACACCTCGGTGACGCGGCTGAAATCCATCACCCAGTTGGTCTGCCAGGTCCGGCCGGCGTCGCCGGAGAAGGCCTGTTCCCATCGCGCCGCGTCCGGTCCCAAGCTGCTCCAGAAGAACCGGACGAGGATCATCCGGCCCTGATAATCCTCGTGACTGTAGAACTCGCCGCGGCCATCGCGAAACACCCCGGTCATCACCGGGTCGAGCGTGCCGTTGGCGCCGTTCGACCAGTGAATGGTCCAGCGCGCCGACCTGGGGTCGTACAGCCGCAGCGCGATGCCACGGAGCCGGGTGCCGTCGGGGAGCACACCTTCGTACTCCTCGAGGTTTCCCTGTCCGTCCCAGAACGGGCGTTCCACCGACCGGGCCTCGAACTCGTACCACTCCTCCGTCCCGGAGAGCGGCTTGCGCAGCTTTCGATTGTGGATCCGCCAGGTGCCGTGCAGGAAATCGAAATCGTGGGCCCCGTCGCGCGGAGCCTCGGTGGCGGTCATCGAGGATGTCCTCACCGGCATGGGGGATTGGGACTGGATCGTGGACAGCGGGAGGGAGGCGGCCGCCGCGAGGGCGATCCGGCGGACCCGGAGGTGGCTCATGGGACCAGACTAGGGGAGCGCCACCTCCGGCTCCAGCGCCACTTCACCGGGCGGAGGCATGACCACTCAAGCGCGCTGGCGCAGCACCTCCCCCAGCACCGCGGCGGCCTCCTTCAGCCGCCGCTCGTCGAACCCGCCGAAACCAAGGAGCAATCCGGTGGAGGACGGTTCCCCGGCGTAGCACTGCGACAGAGGACTGGCCGTCAGTCCGCGCGCCCGCAGCCGGGCGATGGTCGCGACGTCGTCGACGCCGGGAGGCAGCCGGGTGGAGATGTGGAGGCCGGCGTCCGCGTTCAGCACCGCGAGAGTGCCGGCGCAATGCTCCGCCAGCCCCGCGAGCAGCGCGTCGCGCCGCCGGCCGTATACCGTCCGCATCCGGCGGAGGTGGCGGGCGAAGTGGCCTTCGCGGAGGAAGTCGGCCAGGACGAGCTGATAGAGCGTGGGCGAGAAGATGTCGAGTGACTCGCGGGCCTCGACGAACCGCTCGCGCAACGACGGCGGCACCACCAGGTAGCCGACCCGGAGCGAGGGAAACAGCACCTTGCTGAAGCTGCCGATGTAGATCACCCGGCCGCGGGGGTCCATGCCCTGCAGCGAGGCGAGCGGCCGGCTCACGTAGCGGTACTCGCTGTCGTAGTCGTCCTCCAGCACCCAGGCGTCATGCCGGCCGGCCCACTCCAACAGCTCCCCGCGCCTCGCGGCCGACATGGACACGCCGAGCGGGTACTGGTGCGAGGGCGTCACATAGACCGCCCGTGGCGGATCCCGCAGCGCCTCGAGTCCCGCCACCGACAGCCCCTCCTGATCCACCATCACCGGCACCAGGCGGGCGCCGCTGGAGGCCAACGCCGCGTGCGCTCCGGGATACCCCGGCTCCTCCACCGCGATCGCATCGCCGGGGCGAAGGATCGCCGAGGCCGAAATCCGGAGCCCGGCCTGGCTGCCCGAGACCACCAGCACCTGGTCGGCTTCGCAGCGGACGGCGCGCGCGGCGCGGAGATGCTCGGCGACCGCCGTGCGCAGCGTCTGGAGACCCGCGGGATCGCCGTAGGCCATCATCGCCGGCGGCAGCTCCCGCGCGTGGCGCACGACCAGGCGGGTCCACTCGGCGTGGGGAAAATGATCGAGCCCGGGGAGGCTCATGCGGAACGGCGTCAGTCCGCCTTCATCCCGCGCGATCGTTGGGGGGCGCACGGCCGGCACGCGGGCGGAAGGGGCTCCTCGCGGCTGAGCCGGCCGGAAGGCATCGTCGGGGAGGGTGGCGCTCACGAAGGTGCCGGCGCCGCTCCGGCCGGTGAGATATCCCTCGTGGAGCAGCTGGTCGTACGCGGCGAGGACCGGGAAGCGGGAGACCGACAGCTCGTCGGCGAGCGCGCGAGTGGAGGGCACTCGCTGGCCCGGCCGCAGCGATCCGCCGACGATCGCGCGTCTCAGGCCGTCGTAGATCTGGCGGTGCAGCGGAACGTCGGACCCGCGATCGAGCGGAAAGTGCGCCGCCACCAGCGGGCCGGCACTGGCTCGGACGACTTTGCGCGCTGGAACCTTACGCTCCCGCCATCTTCAGAAGTCGCGACCACTGCGCGGGCTCGACCGGCACGACCGAGAGCCGGGACAGCCGGACCAGTCCCAGGTCTTTGAAGAACGGGTCGGCCTTCACCTCCGCCAGGGTGACCTGCCGGGGGAGCGGCTTCACCGCCTCCACATCAACCACGACGAGCTTGGGGTCGTCCTTGCCGGGATCGGCGTACGGCGGGCCCGCGATGCGGGCGAGGCCGATCAGCGACTTTTCGTTGCCGGTGTGGTAGATGAACGCGTCGTCGCCCTCCTGCATCGATCGCAGATGCTTGAGGGCGACGGGGTTGCTGACGCCCGACCAGCGGGTTCTCCGCTCGCGGACGAGATCGGAGAACCCGTACTCGGAGGGCTCGGTCTTCAGAATCCAGTGGCGTGCCATGCGGCCAAGATAACCGCCGGGCGCTACTTCTTCACCGCGAAATTCTTGCTGTCGACCGAATCGCCATCGGCGTAGATGGTGACGTTGTAGGTGCCGACCGGCCATCCCTTGGGGTTGATCACGTGGAACTCGGTGTTGTCCTTGCCCTCCGGCGTGATGCTCTGGCTGGAGGAGTCCACCACCTGCCCGGTCTGGAAGCGCCATTTGGCGGTCAGCGTGGCGCTCGCCGGCGCTCCCTCCGTGCTCACGGATACATAGACCGTATCCTTAGGCGTGAACTGGAACGTCGGCTCGGTGATGAGCTTGTTCTCGCCGATCCGCTTGCCGATCATCACGCCCGCTACGGAGAGCTCCTTCGAGACCGCGGTGTCGGCGGGCGCCGGCTGCGCTGCCCCGGTTTCGGTGCCCGTGTCGGGACGCGCGGCGTCCCGTCCCTTGCATGCGACCGCGGCGACCAGTGCCACCGCGGCGAGAGCCCGTGCAACGTGCGTCATCTTGGCGTCCTCCAAAGAGAGTTGGCTCATGCCCCTGGTAGCTTCAGCACCTGCCCCGGGTGAATGAGATCGGGATTCTCGATGATGTCGCGATTGGCCTCGTGAATCTTGCGCCATTGCTGGGCGTCGCCATAGACCCGCTTGGCGATCTTGGACAGGCTGTCGCCCTTCTTCACAGTGTAGGTCTGCTCCCCCGAGGTGTCCGAGGGCGCGGTGGATGATCCGCCGCTCTGCACACCGGAGAAGTCGGGCAGCGGCTCGTTCGGGTTCGGCATTTTCGGCCTCCGGAATGGGGACAGTTAACCCGCCAACTTAGGCGGGACCGGCAGGACCGACCGTGACCAGAATCACGGGGAGGAGCCGGCGCGGCCCCATCGCAGGCGGCGTCCCCGGCCAGTATTATGGTGGCAAACTCTACCTTCGCCAGGAGCGACCATGCGCTGGACCCTGGGGCACCGCAGTGGCAACGTCGAGGACCGCCGGGGTGGCGGCGGGCGTTTCATCGGCGGTGCCGGCGGCATGGGCATCGGGACCCTGGTGGTCCTGCTGGTCCTGAGCCTGATCTTCAAGCGGGACTTCTTCTCATTGGTGGGTGCCGGCGGTGTCGAGACCGGCTCCGAGACCGCGGCCGGGCCGGTGGAGACGACGCCCGCCGAGGACAGCCTGGTCTCCCTCGTCTCCTTCGTGCTGGACGACGCCCAGGGTGTCTGGCAGGAGCTGGTGCCCCAGATGGGCGTCGCCTACCGCCCGGCCAAGCTGGTCCTGTTCCGTGACGCCATCCAGTCCGCCTGCGGTTTCGCCCAGTCGGCGACCGGCCCGTTCTACTGCCCGGCCGACGAGAAGGCCTACATCGACCTCGGCTTCTACGACGAGCTGCAGCCGGCGCTTCGGCGCACCCGGCGACTTCGCCCAGGCCTACGTGCTGGCCCATGAGATCGGGCATCACGTGCAGAACCTGCTCGGCACCGAGGCGGAAGTGCGCCGGACGCGACAGTCCCGGGCCGATCTGGCGAACGAGCTGTCGGTGCGGCTGGAGCTTCAGGCCGACTGCTACGCCGGCGTCTGGGCCCACAGCACCGGACGGCGGGATCTCCTCGAGCAGGGCGACATGGAGGAGGGGCTCGAAGCGGCGGCGGCGGTGGGAGACGACCGGCTGCAGCAGATGGGTGGGGGGCAAGTCGTGCCCGAGTCCTTCACCCACGGGTCTTCGGAGCAGCGTCAGCAGTGGTTCCGGCGGGGCTTCGAGACCGGACGCCCCGACGCCTGCGACACCTTCAAAAGCTGACTTGCGGGAAGGCCTGGCGGAGCCGGAGCACCCGGCGGGCGGGGGCCCGGCGGCGGATCTCGTCCAGGATGAAGCGCTGCACGACCCCGAGCTGCAGGTAGCGATTCTGAACGATGGGCGGGAGGTCGAGAAAGGCGAGGATCGACGCGGCGGCAGAAGGGCTCGCCGCAGCGACAGCTGAAGCTCCACCGGTCGCCGCCCATCGCGGTCGAGTAGTCGAACCGGATCTCCTCGCCCTCCGCGATGGAGCGGAGCGCGATCAGGACCCGGTCCCTCACGACGCCGGCGTTGGGATCGCAGGAGTGGTTCAGGAACCGCCCCGGCGACGAGAGATCGACATACTCGTTGCGCGCGGTCTGCAGGGCATAGACGGCGTCCGCTCCCAGAGCAGCGACGCCGGCCTCATTCAAAATCGGCCCGCTCACCACCAGGATCGGCTGACCCGGCTGGAACGCCCGGGTGGCAAAGACGCCACTGCCGAGGGGGCTCGGTCCGACTGCGACGGTCAGGGGACTCATCGCCTCGCTCCTTCCCTGCCTGCAACGGATGGCGCTTACTCGTGATCTCGTCCGGCACGTTTTCGCATAACGCAGGACGGCCGGATCGCGACCAGATTACAAGTATGGGCTTTGAGAGAAGTTACCGGAATGCAGCGGAAGGAAGAGGCAGTTTGTATGCCATTGGCGGAACGCAAAAACTTTCAGGCCGGTGCTTCGCGACGCTCGATTTCGGTCACGCCTTTCACTCGGCGCACAGCCTTCAGCACCTTCGCCAGGTGCGGAAGATTATCTACCTCCACGAAGATCGTGCCGAAGACCGTCCCGTCTCGAGTGCGAATGTCTGCAGCACGAATGTTCGTTCCGGTCTGACTGATCGCCTCCATCATGTCGGCGTAGAGGCCGCGCCGATCCTCACCCGTCACCGCCAGCCGGACGGCGAACGATTCGCCCTGGCTCTCCTGCCAATCGATCTCGACCCGGCGCTGCCCTTCGGAGAGCGTGAGCAGGTTGGGGCAGTCGGCGCGGTGGATCGAGATGCCCCGGCCCTGGGTCACGTACCCCACGACGGAATCGCCCGGGACCGGCTGGCAGCACTGGGCGTAGCGGACCATGAGCCCATCGACCCCCTGGATCTTGATGCCGCGGCCCAGCCGGATGCGGTCGATGACCCGGCCGAATACGGTCGGCTTCGGCTCCTGGAGCTCGTCGTTCGGCAGGTCGGGGTAGAGCGCGCGGATCACCTGGCCGATCGGCACGTCGCCCCGGCCCACGGCGACCTCGAGGCCCTTCCCATCGGCCAGTGAGAGCGACTCGGCGGCCCGGTCCAGCCTGGCGTCGTCGGGCGGGTCGAGCCGGCGGCGGCGAACCTCCCGCGCCAGGATCTCCTTCCCCAGCGCGACGCTCACCTTCTCTTCCTCGTGGTTGACCCACTGCTTGATCTTGTGCCGGGCCCGCGCGGTGCGGACGTGGCTCAGCCAGTCGCGGCTCGGCTTGGCCGATGGGCTGGTGAGGATCTCGACCGTATCGCCGCTCTTGAGCTCGCGGTGCAGCGGCGCGATCCGGCCGTTGATCTTCGACCCCTGGCAGTGGACCCCGACCTCGGTGTGCACGTGAAAGGCGAAATCGATCGGCGTCGCGCCTTTCGGCAGCCGCTTCACGTCCCCCTGCGGGGTGAAGACGAAGATCTCGTCCTGATACAGATCGACCTTGAGGAACTCGAGAAATTCCTCGGGGCTGTGGGTGTCCTGCTGCAGCTCCAGCAACTGGCGGAACCAGCCCAGGTGCTGGTCCAGCTCGTCGGTCTTGCCGTCCCGTTTGTACAGCCAGTGGGCCGCGATACCGAACTCGGCGGTCCGGTGCATCTCCTGAGTCCTGATCTGTACCTCGAAGAGCTGCCCGCCCGGCCCGAAGATCGTGGTGTGAAGCGACTGGTAGGCGTTCGACTTCGGGCTCGCGATATAGTCCTTGATCCGCTCCTGGATCGGGGTCCAGTTGTGGTGGATCACGCCGAGCACGTGATAGCACTCGGGCACGGTGCGGACGATGGCCCGGATCGCCATCAGATCGTAGATCTCGTCGAAGCCCTTGTTGCGCTTCCGCATTTTCTGGAAGATCGACCACAGGTGCTTCGGCCGGCCGGTCACCTCGAACCACTCGATGCCGGCCCGCTTGAGCTCGTACTCCAGCGGGGTGCGGAGCTTGAGAATGGTCTGCTCCCGCACCGCTTTCTTCGACGCCACCTGATTCACCAGGTCGCGGTAGTCGTCCGGCTCCAGGAACTTGAAGGCCAGGTCTTCCAGCTCGGCCTTGATGCCCGCCATGCCGAAGCGGTGGGCCAGCGGGGCGTAGATCTCCCTGGTCTCGAGCGCGATGCGATGCCGCCGCTCGGGCTGGAGGTGTTCCAGCGTGCGCATGTTGTGCAGCCGGTCGCCCAGCTTGATGATGATGACCCGGGCGTCCTTGGCGATAGAGAGCAGCAGCTTCCGGTAGTTCTCGACCTGCTCTTCGGCCGAGCTGCGGAAGGTCAGGCTGGAGATCTTGGTCAGGCCGTCGACGATCCCCGCGATCTCGGCCCCGAACTCGCGCGCGATGTCCTCGGTGCGGACATCGGAATCCTCGACCACGTCGTGCAGCAGCGCGGCCGAGATGGTGGCGCTGTCCAGCAGCTGCTCCGCCAGGATCAGGGCGACGGCGATGCTGTGGGAGACGAAATCCTCGCCCGACATGCGCTTCTGGCCCCGGTGGGCGGACGCGCTGAAGCGGAGGGCCCGATCGATCAGATCGAGGTCCAACCGGTCGGCGTGCCGTTCCAGCACGGCCATCAGGTCCGGCGCCAGCTCGGGGAGTGTCGAAGTCACGGCGTCCCGTCCATAAGGACACAACGGAAAATCCGGGGGACGGAGTTCCCCTGGCGGCGAAGGCTCGGCCCTGCGCCGCGGGCGATTTTTCTCCGGTTCCGGGGGGGACCCGCGCGCGAGGTGCAGGGCGGGCCCTGACTTAGGATGATACGAAGTGCTCCGGCCGTCAACGCACCGGCCGCGCCGCCGCCACGGGTACCGCCGGGCCCGGAGGTCTATGTGACGGCCGAGCCTTGGCTTACCGGATCAGATCAGGCCGAGCGACGCCAGGCTGGCGAAGCGGTCGCCCGCGATGATGACGTGGTCGTAGAGCGGCAGGTCGAGCAACCGGCCGGCCTCGGCGAGCTGCCGGGTGACGGCCCGGTCTTCCGCGGAAGGGGTGGGATCGCCGCTGGGGTGGTTGTGAACCACGATGATTCCGGCGGCGGCCTCGGCGATGGCGGCCCGGAACACCTCGCGGGGATGGACCAGCGAGCTGTTCAGCAGTCCGCGGGTGATGAGCACATCGCGCAGCACTTGGCTCTGGCTGTCGAGCGCCAGCATGTGGAACTCTTCGACCTGGAGATCGCGGAGCCGGGACTGGAACAGGCGGGCGACGTCGTCCGGCTCCCGGATGCGCTGCACCGGCGGACGGCATTCACGGGTGAGCCGGGCGCCGATCTCAAAACCGGCCAGGAGCCGGGCCGCCTTACCGGGACCGATGCCTTCGGCGCGCAGCAACTCGGCGCGCGGCCGCTGCGCGAGGCGCCGGAGTGACCCGTGCCCCATCTCGAGCAGCCGCGCGGCCACGTCGAGCGCGGTGCAGCCGCCGGTGCCGGTGCCCAGCAGGATGGCGATCAGCTCGACGCTGGTGAGCGCTTCGGGGCCCAAGGACCACAGGCGCTCACGGGGACGCTCATCGGTGGGAAGCTCGGCGATCGGGAGCGACATCATCCCAATCTATCGCGCGATGGCTCTCCCAACGGGGCCAATTCCCGCCTACAACTCCTACTTCTTCACCACGAAGACCTTGGTCTCGACCGAGTCGGCGCCGAGGAACACGATGACCTTGTAGGTCCCGGGCTTCAGGCCTTTCGGCTGGGACAGGTGGAACCCGGCGTTCTCTCCCGCGGCCGGGACCGGTTCCGCCGACTTCTGCACGATCTCTCCGTTCTGCGACCTCCATGCGGCCGTCAGGGTCCCGCTGCCACCGCCGGTGGTAGCGACCGAAATGTGCACCGTATCCTGAGGGGCGAACTGGAAGGTCGGATCGGTGATCCGGTTTCCCGGGCCGATCTGTCTGCCGATCATCACGTTCGATACTCGAAGCCCGGCCGGATCGCCGCCGGATGCGGCGAGGGTGGCGGAATCAGCGGCCCCGGTCTCGGCATCTGCCGAGCGGGCTCCGTCCGTGCCGGAACAAGCACCGGCGAGTACAGCGGTCCAGGCGAGCTGCACGCCGGTCCGAGCGATGCGGGCCATAGGCACCTCCGCGTCATGGCACTGCTACGATGTTACCTCCAGCGCTGGTTCTGCAACATGTCAGGCGAGGCGCCTCAGCGCCCGGCACCGTGACATTTCTTGTATTTCTTGCCCGACCCGCAGGGACAGGGATCGTTCCGGCCCACCTCGGGCACCGTCGCGGCAGCGGGGCGGCCGAGCGGTCCCAGCGAGCTGGTGACCGCCGGCGACGGCGCCCGCGACGGCGCTGGGGGCGGAGGCGGAGGCGGCACCCGGGGCGCGGCTCCCATGAAGAGATCGTCGGCGCCGCTGGGCTCCGGCACCGGCTCGAGGCTCGGCGGAGGCGGCGGCGGCGGAGCACGCCGCAGGCGCTGGCCCCCGGGAGGCCCCTCGGCGCTGATCTGGATCTTGAGGAACTGCTCGGTGAAGGTCGAATGGATGTCGCGCATGAGGTCCTCGAACATCTCGAAGGCCTCCCGCTTGTACTCCACCAACGGATCCTTCTGGCCCCAGGCGCGGTACTGGATGGCGTTGCGGAGCTGGTCGAGATCGTACAGGTGGTCCTTCCACCGGTCGTCGAGCACCCGCAGCATCGCCTGCGACAGGATCTGAACCTCGAGGTCCGGAATGGCCACCTGCCGGCCGAAATCGGCCAGATACTCGATCTTCCTCCGAAACGCCTCTTCGCCTTCGGCTTTCACCGCCTCGACGATCCGCTCCAAATCCGGGGTGGCCGCGGCGTCGGTCACGTTCTCCGGCGCCACCAGGTACTGGAGCATCAGGGCTTCGCGCAGCCCGCCGCGATCGTACTCCTCCGGCCGCTCCGCGCTGGCCAGGAACTGGGTGGTGGCGCGCTCCAGCGCAAATTCGATCATCCGCCGCGCTTCGGCCTTGAGCTGCTCGCCCCGCTCCAGGGCGAACAGCCGGAGCGAGTAGATCACCTCGCGCTGCTGGTTCATCACGTCGTCGTACTCCAGCAGCCGTTTCCGCTGCTGGAAGTTCTGCAGCTCGACCCGCTTCTGCGCTTGCTCGATGGCCCGGGTGACCAGTCCGCCGGTGATCACCTCTCCCTCTTCCGCACCGCTCTTGTCCATCCACCGGGCGATCCGGTCCGACCCGAAGAGCCGCATCAGGTCGTCTTCGAGCGAGAGGAAGAAGATCGACTGCCCCGGGTCGCCCTGGCGGCCCGACCGCCCCCGCAGCTGCCGGTCGATCCGCCGCGACTCGTGGCGCTCGGTGCCGATGATCTGGAGCCCGGCTTCCTCCTGTTTGAGGTCGAGGTCCTTGCCCAGTTTGATGTCGGTGCCGCGGCCGGCCATGTTGGTGGCGATCGTGATCGAGCTCCGCTGCCCCGCCAGCGCCACGATCTCGGCCTCGCGCTGGTGGTACTTCGCGTTCAGCACCTCGTGTTTGAGGCCCCGGCGCTTGAGCTGGCGCGACAGGGTCTCCGACACCTCCACCGTCACGGTGCCGATCAGGATCGGCCAGCCGAGGCCGTGCAGTCGCTCGACTTCGTCGAGCACGGCGTTGTACTTCTCCCGGCGGGTCTTGTAGATCCGATCGACCTGGTCCAGCCGGGTCACCGGACGGTGGGTGGGAATGACGTTGACCTCGAGGCCGTAGATCTGGAAGAACTCGGTCTCCTCGGTCTCCGCCGTACCGGTCATACCCGCCAGCTTGTCGAACATCCGGAAATAGTTCTGGATCGTGATGGTCGCGAAGGTCTGAGTCTCCCCCTTCACCTGCACCATCTCCTTCGCCTCCACTGCCTGGTGCAGGCCGTCAGCCCAGCGGCGCCCGGTCATCACCCGGCCGGTGAACTCATCCACGATCATCACCTGGCCCTCCTGCACCAGATAATCGACTTCCTTCTCGTAGAGGACGTGGGCCTGGAGCAGCTTGTGGATGATGTGGAGCTTCTCGCTCTTGAGGGCGTATTCCCCCTCGACCGTCCGGCGGCGCTCGACCCGATCGTGGGGCGAGAGATCCGGATCCTTGTCGATCCGGTGGATCTCCTCGGAGATATCGGGCACCAGGAAGAGGCCCGGATCGTCGGGCGACATCGCCTCGGCGCCCCGGTCGGTGAGATGGACCGAGTGGCCCTTCTCGTCGAGCACGAAGTACAGGACGTCTTCGGTGTCCCGCAGCCGCTGCTGCCGCATCGGCAGCTTGCGGTCGGCGATGGCATCCAGCTCCATCCGCTGGACCATCTGCTTGATCCCGGTCTCGTTCAGCAGCTTGAGCAGCCGCTTGTTCTTCGGCATCCCGAGGTGGGCCTGGTAGAGCTTGATCCCGGCGTCCGGCCGGCTCTTCTCGTCCTCCAGCAGCTTCTCCGCTTCGGCCAGCAGGCTGTTGACCACGCCGGTCTGCTTGCGGACCAACTCGGCCACCTGGCGGTTGAACTGGGCGTACTTGTCGTCGGTCTCGGTGCCGACCGGCCCGGAGATGATGAGCGGGGTCCGGGCCTCGTCGATCAGGATCGAATCGACCTCGTCGATGATGGCATAGGCGTGCTCCCGTTGGACCCGCTGCTCGAGGGAGAACACCATGTTGTCGCGGAGGTAGTCGAACCCGAACTCGTTGTTGGTGCCGTAGGTGATGTCCGCCAGGTAGGCGGCACGGCGGCCGGGCGACGAGGGCTCGGTATCGTCGAGGCAGGCGACGGTGAGGCCGAGGTAGGAGAAGACGTGCCCCATCCACTGCGAGTCGCGCCGGGCCAGGTAGTTGTTCACCGTGACCAGGTGCGCGCCCCGTCCGGTCAGGGCGTTGAGATACAGCGGCAGGGTGGCCACCAGCGTCTTGCCTTCACCGGTCGCCATCTCCGCGATCTTGCCCTGGTGCAGCACGACCCCGCCGATGAGCTGCACGTCGTACGGCACCATGTCCCAGACCAGGTCGTGCCCGGTCACCGACACGGTGGTTCCCACCAGGCGGCGGCAGGCCTCGCGCACCGTGGCAAAGGCCTCCGGCAGCAGGTCGTCGAGCGCCGCCTTCAGCTCTTTCTTGTAGCTCGCCTCCAGCTCGTTGAAGCGCTGCTCCAGCAGATCCCGCTCGACCGGATCGGCGCACCCGTGCTTCGCGGCCCGGACTTCATCCAGCTCCGCCTTCACCCCACTGGTACGCTCGGCCATTGCGGCGCGGAACTTGGCGGTCTGGGCCTTCAGCTCGGCTTCGCCGAGGGTCTTGAGCCGTTCTTCTTCGGCGTGGATCCGATCCACGAGCGGCTGGAGACGCCGGCGGTCACGGTCGAACCGGGTCCCGAAGACCGCGGTCATCAATGTCTTGATCATGCTGGGTCCAAATATAACCGGTGCCGGGTGATGTACTCCGCGACCGCGTCGGGTACCCAGTAGCGCAGCGAGAGGCCTTTGGACGCGCGCCGCCGGACCTCCGTGGCCGAGATCTCCACCGCCGGTACTTCGATGGTTTTTGCGATGTAGGGAGAGGACGGAACGGGCACGCCATGGCGGGCAAAGACTACGACCGTGGCCAGGCGGGGAATCTCGGCGGCCTGGTGCCACGCGCCTAGCTCAGCCGCGGCGTCGGCCCCGAGCAGGAGGGTCAGCTCGATCCCGGGCTCCTTGTCACGAAGGGCCCGCAGAGTATCAACGGTATAGGAGGGGCCGGGACGGTCCAGTTCCGCGCGCTCCACCTCGAGACCGGGGGAACCCTGGACGGCCAGGGCCAGCATCGCCGCCCGGTGGTCCGCCGTGGCGCCGTGGCGGCCTCGCTTGAACGGCTGTTCCCTTGCGGGCACGAACCGGAGGCTGTCGAGCCCCAGGGTTTCCGCCGCTACCCGGCCGACGAGCAAGTGTCCGTGATGTACCGGGTCGAACGAGCCGCCGAAGAGTCCGACCATGCCCCTATGAGGCGCCGGCGGTGTTGGTGGGACAGCGGCTTTCCTTCATCGAGCCGGGGTGAAAGCGCCGGAGGTAGTCGCAGGTCTCCTGCACGAACTCCTGGTAGCCGAGCTTCTGGTAGGCCTCGATCAGCTTGAGCAGGGCTTCGGGGGCGATGGACGCGCGGGGATACGTCGCGACGACGTTCTTGAAGTACAGGATCGCCGAGTCGAACGCCTTCAGCTTGAAGTAGAAGACCCCGGCCCGGTACTCCTTGAACGCGAACCGCTCGTTCAGCTCGGTGATGCGCTGCTGCGCGCGGGCGGCGGCGGAGCTGTTGGCGTAGCGGTTGAGCAGCTCCTGGTAGGTGGCGAGCGCGGTCTGGCCGTACGATGGATCCAGCTCCGGCCGGCGCCAGAGATCGGCGTAGACATCGCCCACGCGGAGCAGCGCTTCCGGCGCGAGGGGGTCGTTCGGGGTCTCGTCGGAGACCCGGCGGAACTCGCGGGCCGCCTCCAGATGGGTGTTGATCCCCAGCTTCGCCTCGCCGAGCATGTAGCGCGCGCGGGGAATCCGGGAATCGCCGGGCGTGAACTCCAGCAGCACCCTGTCGAGCTCCTTGATGGCGTCGCCCCACTTGGCGTGGCGCACCAGGAACTCGCTGTGGCGGAAGAGCGAATCGACCTGGGCCGGCGTCGAGGCCTCCACCTGGATCGGTCCGGTGGCCGCGGCACCAGCCGCGTCGGGCGCGCGGCCGCCCCCACAGCCCAGGAGGGCGGTGACTCCGGCCAGCGCAAACAAGGAAGTACGATTCATGGGATGCCGGAGCCGGTGTCGGGTACCGTCGTGGGAGTAAGTCCGATGGCGGTCAGCCGGGCCCGCGCTTTTCCATCGAAGGAATCGGAGACCGCCGGGTCGGACAGGATCGCCTGATACGCCAGCGCCGCCGCCAGGGTGTCGCCCTGAACCAGCCTGGTCTCTCCGTACGAATACAGCGCCTGCCTGCCGGCGGGCGAGGTGGAATCCATCCGAGCCGCCTCCGCGAACCAGAGCGCGGCGTCGTCCTCCCGCCCGCTGGTGATCGAGCGCCGCCCCAGGGAGAGCGCGCACTCGGCCGCGCCCTGCCGGGCGCTGGCGAGCAGCGAGGTGTCCCGGGACCGGCGCATGACGGCGCGGTACTGGAACATCGCCTGGCCGCAGCCGGAAGTCTGTTGCAGCAGCCGGGCGTGGAGGGCGAGGAGTGAATCTACGGTCACCTGGTCCGCCGCGGCCGCGATGGCGCGGGGAAGCAGGGTCACCAGCTCCTCGGGCTCGGCGCCTTCCTTCTGCGCAAGGACGAGGGCGTAGGCTCCAGGCACACGGTCGGGGGCAATGGTCTGGAGACCGACGACCGCCTGCTGAAGCGCCTGCGGCCGGTCGGTGTGCTCGGCGATCCGGGCCACCTCTTCCAGGCCCTCCGCGGCCTCCTGGACCCGGCCCGGATCTTCGCCCGCCAGGTGCAGGTAGGCATCGGCCGCCTCGCTCAGCTCGCCGGCGTGGAGTGCCGCGGCGGCGGTCTTGGCGTAGAGCCGCGGCGTCGCCCGCCCCTTGGCGAGGGTCCGATACTGCTCAAGCGCCGCGACGTATTGTCCTCGGCCATAGGCTTCGTCAGCCTGCCGCTCGCCGTCCCCCGCCCCGCCGCAGGCGGCGCACGCCACGGCCGTGAGAACGGCCCACCGGCTCACGAACCGGTCCGGCCGAGCATCGCCAGGTAGGCTTCCACCCGGGCGTTCTCGGGCCGGCGCGTCAGGCACGTCTTCCAAATGTCCCGTGCGCTCAGAGCGTCGCCCGAGAGATAATGGGCGAGCCCGAGCGCCGCCGACGCATCGACGAAATTCGGTCGCAGGCGCAGCACCTCCTCCAGCGCCTCCCTCGCCTCAAGGGAGCGGCCCGACTCCAACATGAGGCGCGCCATCCGGTAGCGAAGATCTACGAAGTGGGGACCCAGCTCCAGGGCGCGCCGATACTGATCCACCGCCCGATCGAGCGCGCCGGCCTCGGCGTACGCCTCCGCCAGCTCCGCGTGCTGGTTGGCGAGCCGCGCCGCGACCGGCGCCGGCAGGCCGTCCGCCGGCGCCGAGACGCTGGCGGACGCACGGCGGAACGAGTCCTCGGCCTCGGCGTCGCGGCCGAGCTCGGACAGCACCAGGCCCTGATGGATGAGCGCCTCGAGATACCGGGGATTGAGTTGCAGCGCCCGCCCGAACTCGGCCAGCGCCCGCTCCCGCTGTCCGAGGAGCGACAGCGCCACCCCGAGCAGGTGGTGCACGTCGGCGAAGGCGCGCCCCGAGGCGACGATCTCCTCCAGCAGGTGGACGGTTCCGTAGTAGTCCTGCACCGCGAACCGGTCGCGGGCGCGGGCCAGCGTGCGTTCAGTCTGCACGGCCATAGGCGTCCCGGAACCAGGCGACGAATCGCCGGATTCCCTCCGGAAAGGGGGTACGGGGGGCGTACCCGAGCACCGCGCCAGACTTGGTGAGATCCGCGGCGGTGCGCTGCACGTCGCCCGGCTGCATGGGGGCCCACTCGATCTTCGGCGCGATCCCCAGGGCCCCGGCGATCTCATCGACCATCGCGCCGGTGGGGATGGAGCGATTGCCCCCGAGGTTGAAGTGCTCCACGCCGACCGGCGCGCGCTCGGTCCAGCGCAGCGCGGCCAGCACGCCCGCGACGATGTCGTCGCAGTAGGTGTAGTCCCGTGCCTGGGTGCCGTCGCCGAAGAGCGTCAGGGTGGCGCCATCCACCATCTTGCGCGCAAATGCGTGGATCGCCAGGTCGGGGCGCTGCCGCGGGCCATAGACGGTGAAGAATCTGAGCGAGGCGACGCGAAAACCGTAGATGGGGGCCACCGACCCGAGGAAGAGCTCGGCCGCACGCTTGGTCGCCGCGTAGGGGGAGACCGGCTCGATCGCGACGGCGTCCTCCCGGAAGGGGACGGGGGTACTGTCGCCATAGACCGAGGAGGAGGAGCCGAAGAGGATTCGGGAGACTCCGGCGCTGCGGGCGGCCTCCGCCACGGCCGCCGTGCCCGTCACGTTGACCCTGGCGTATCCCGCAGGGTCGGCGAGCGAAGGCCGGACGCCCGCCTTGGCCGCCAGGTGCACCAGCACGGTGTCGGGAGTCAGCAGCGCCTGCACCCCCGCGACATCCAGCAGGTCCAGCTCGTGGAAGGTGAAGCCGGGAAGCCGCCCGATCTCGTCCAGGTTCCGCTGCTTCACCGCCCGGGGGTAAAACGGATCGAAGTTGTCGATCCCGACGACCTCATCGCCCTGCCGCGCCAGTGCCTCCACCAGGTGCGAGCCGATGAATCCGGCCGCCCCGGTGACGAGGACTCGAGTCACCGCCCGGCCCGGCCGATCCCGTGATACTCGAAGCCGAGCGCCTTCATCCGCTCCGGCTCATAGAGGTTGCGGCCATCGACCAGCAGGGGACGCCGCAGCAGTTTGCGCACCCGCTCGAAGTCCGGGTTCCGATAGACCAGCCACTCGGTCATGACGCAGAGCGCGTCGGCGCCGTGCGCGGCGCTGTAGGGATCGGCGGCGTACATCACCCGGTCGCCGAAGATGTGCCGCGCCGAGTCGGTCGCCTTGGGATCGTGGGCCTGCACCTTCGCCCCCGCCTTCAGCAGCCCCTCGATCAGCGGAATGGCTGGAGCCTCCCGCATGTCGTCGGTCTCGGCCTTGAAGGCCAGGCCCCACAGTCCGACCGTCTTGCCGTTGAGGTCGTCGCCCAGGTAGCGCTGCACCTTCTGAAGAATGACCAGCTTCTGGCACTCGTTCACCGCCTCGACCGCTTTCAGCACGTCGAGCGAGAGCCCGAGGTCGTCGGCCGTCCGGATGATGGCCTTCACGTCCTTGGGGAAGCAGGAGCCGCCGTACCCCGGTCCGGGATAGAGAAAGGCGCGCCCGATCCGCTGGTCCGAGCCGATGCCGAGCCGGACGTTGTTCACGTCGGCGCCGACCAGCTCGCAGAAGAGCGCCATCTGGTTCATGAACGAGATCCGGGTGGCCAGCATCGCGTTGGCCGCGTACTTCGTGACTTCGGCCGAGGCGATGTCCATGAAGAGAATCCGGTTGCCGCCCTGCCGGGTGAACGGCGCGTAGAGCTCACCCATGACCGCGCGGGCGTCGTCGTCATCCACCCCGATGACCACGCGGTCCGGCTTCATGAAATCCTCGATCGCGGCCCCTTCCTTGAGAAACTCGGGGTTGGAGCACACGGCGAAGGGAAGCTTCGTCTGCGACTTGACCGCGGCCCGCACCTTCTCCGCGGTGCCGACCGGAACCGTGGACTTGGTCACCACGATCTTCGGCGCGTTCATGTGGCGGCCGATCTCGCGGGCCACGCCGAGCACGTGCTGGAGGTCGGCCGAGCCGTCCTCACCCGGCGGCGTGCCGACGGCGATGAAGATCACCCGGGCGTCGCGGATGGCGGCGCCGCTGTCGGTGGTGAAGGTGAGGCGTCCCTCGGCCTGGTTGCGCTGCACCATGGGCTCGAGTCCGGGCTCGTAAATCGGAATCTCGTTGCGCTGGAGCCGCGCAATCTTCTCCGCGTCCTTGTCCACGCAGACGACGTCGTTGCCCGTCTCCGCGAGGCAGGCGCCGGCCACCAGGCCAACGTATCCGCTTCCGATCACCGCCACATGCATGTCACGCCTCTTTCGGCATTGCGTTTCGAGTGTCCACCACGACCTTCGAGTGGCGTCCGACCATCCGGTAGTCGAAGGCGGTGTGGTCGGTCACGACCATCACGCAGTCGGCCGCGGCCACGGACTGCGGCGTCAGCGCCACCGAGCGGTACTCGTGACCATTCTCCGAGAAGCCGGGCACGTGAGGGTCGGTGTACGCCACCCGGGCCCCCTGGCCCTCGAGCAGCCGGATGATGTCGAGCGCCGGGCTCTCCCGGATGTCGTCGATGTCCCGCTTGTACGCCACGCCCAGCACCAGCACGTTGGCGCCCCGGACCGCCTTGCTCTGGGAGTTGAGCGCTTCGGCCACTTTGCGAACCCAGAACAGGGGCATCTCGGTGTTGAGCTCGCCCGCGAGGTCGATGAACCGGGTCTTGTAGTTGAGCCCGCGCATCTTCCAGGCAAGGTAGTGCGGGTCGATCGGGATGCAGTGTCCACCCAGCCCGGGACCGGGCAGGAATTTCATGAAGCCGAAGGGCTTGGTCGCGGCGGCCTCGATGACCTCCCAGACGTTGACCCCCAGCTTGTCGCAGACGATGGCCATCTCGTTCACCAGGCCGATATTCACGCTGCGGAAGGTGTTCTCCAGCAGCTTCACCAGCTCCGCCGCCTCGGTGGTGGAGACCGGGACCAGCCGCTCGATCGCCGGCTCGTAGAGCGCCACGGCCACCCGGGTGCAGTTGGCGGTGATCCCGCCGACGACTTTCGGCGTGTTGTGAGTTTGCCAGGTCGGATTGCCCGGATCCACCCGCTCGGGACTGAACGCGAGGAAGAAATCGGTCCCCACGGTCAGGCCGGTGCTCTCCAGCGCCGGCTGGAGGATCTCCCGGGTGGTGCCGGGGTAGGTGGTGGATTCGAGGATGATCGCCTGGCCCCGGCGCAAGGTCCGCTTGACCGCGTCGGTGGCCGCGACGATGTAGCTGACGTCGGGGTCCTTGAACTTCGAGAGCGGCGTCGGCACGCAGATGGACACGGCGTCGGGCTCGCCCATCCGCGACATGTCGGCGGTCGCCTCGAAGCGACCGCCGTCCAGGGCCCCGCGGAGCTGGGCCGCGGAGATGTCCTTGACGTGGGACTGCCCGGCGTTGAGCCCGTTCACCACCCGTTCGCTGATGTCGAAGCCCAGCACCCGGTATCCCGCCTTGGCCAGCTCCACGGCCAGCGGCAGACCGACGTAACCAAGCCCCACGATGCCGAACAGCGCCTCTCGGCGCTGGGCTTTAGCGATCAGCTCCTGCGCGATATCCATCCGGTGTCCTCATTGCACTCAGGCATAGAAGTCCAGCACGGCTTCGATCACGGCGTCCTGCTGCGCCGGGGTGAGCTCCGGGTAGATCGGGAGCGAGATGACGGAGTCCATCGCCGCTTCGGTCACCGGCAGCCGCCCGCGGCTGTAGCCCAGGTGCGAGAAGCAGGGCTGCAGGTGAAGCGCCAGCGGGTAATAGACGGCGTGGCCGATGCCCCGGTCCTTGAGATGGGCCTGCAGCTCGTTCCGCCGCGGCACCCTGACGGTGTACTGGTGGAAGATGTGCTCGTTGGCCGGGTCGGTGGCCGGCGGGCAGACGTCGGCGTGGCCGGTGAACGCGTCGGTGTAGCGCCCTGCGCGCTCGGCCCGGGCCCGGCTCCACCCTTCGAGATGGGGGAACTTGGCCATCAGGATCGCGGCCTGAAGCGTATCGAGCCGGCTGTTGTACCCCACTTCCTCGTGGTGATACTGCCGCGCGCCTCCGTGGAGCCGGAGTTTGCGGAGCCGGTCGGCCAGCGCGTCGTCCTGCGTCACGATCATCCCGCCGTCGCCGTACCCGCCGAGGTTCTTGCTGGGGAAGAACGAGAAGGTGCCGGCCGTGCCCAGCTCGCCGGCCCGGCGCCACTCGCCGTTCACCTTGCGCCGGGCGCCGATGGCCTGGGCAGCGTCTTCGATCAGCGCGAGGCCGTGCCGCCGCGCGATCGGGACCAGGTCCTCCATCGGGGCCATCTGACCGAACAGGTGGACCGCCACGATGGCCCGGGTCCGGGGGGTGATCGCGGCCTCGACTGCGCGGGGCGAGAGGTTGAAGGTGGCCGGTTCGATATCGACGAAGACCGGCGTGCCACCGGTGTTGTGGATGGTCCCGGCGGTGGCGAAGAAGGTGAAGGCCGTGGTGATCACCTCGTCGCCCGGCTTCAGGTCGAGGGCGCGAAGCGGCAGCAGCAGGGCATCGGTGCCACTGGCGCAACCGATGGCGTGCCGGGCGTTGGACAGCCGGGCTACCTCGCCCTCGAGCTGGGCCACCTCGGGCCCCATGATGAAGCCCTGGCGCTCCACCACGGTCATCATGGCCCGGAGCACTTCATCCTTGATCCCGTTGTATTGGGCAACCAGGTCTAGCAGCGGTACGTTCACCGGACTCCCTGTCTCCGCCCCATGTCTGTGGGGCCCGAGCATCAAGTGGAACGCGCCCGGGCACCGGCTCCAGCCGGGCGGGCCACGGGCGCGCCAAGTAGCGGAACCGTTAGCAGCCGCGTAACTTAGCCAGCCTTACCAGAGGGGTCAATCCGCTCCAGGACGCCCCCGCTCTCGCGATAGGCGGTGCCGCACGCTGCGCAAGAGGCGCGCCCGTCCTTGAGCTGCAACCGAACGCCGCACTGGCACATCCAGCCCACCCGGCGAGCGGGTACTCCCACCATCAATGCGTACGCCGGCACATCGCTCCGGACCACGGCGCCGGCGCCGATGAAGCAGTACTCCCCCAGGGTCACGCCGCACACGATCGTGGCGTTGGCCCCGATGGAGCTGCCCCGCCGGACCAGGGTCCGCCGGTACTCCGATTTGCGGGAGACGTGGCTCCTCGGGTTGTTCACGTTGGTAAAGACGCAGCTCGGCCCGCAGAAGACGTCGTCCTCCAGCTCCACGCCCTCATAGACCGAGACGTTGTTCTGGATCTTCACGTTGTTGCCGATCCGGGTGCCCCCCATCACCACCACGTTCTGCCCCAGGTTGCACCGCTCGCCGATCACGGCACCGGGCAGGATGTGGCTGAAGTGCCAGATCTTGGTGCCCTCGCCAATGACGGCGCCCTCATCGACGTAGGAAGACTCGTGGGAGAAGTAGGCCATTCGGATAGAAGCGTGAAAGGTGAAAAGTGAAAGAAAAAGCGACAACGGAGCGTGAGGAGTGTTACGGCTCGCGATTCAAGTATTCTCCACTTGGCCCGATGATCTTCACCTCCGGCTCCAGCCGGGCCCCGAACCCCTGCTCCACCCGCTGCTGCACCTGCTCGATCAGGCCCCGCACGTCGGCCGCGGTGGCGCCGCCGGTATTCACGAAATAGTTCGCGTGCATGGGCGACACCTCGGCGCCGCCCACCCGGAAACCCTTGAGGCCGGCCGCCTCGATGAGCTGGCCGGCGGTCCGGGGTCCGCTCTCCTGCTTCCAGCTCGGGCCGGCGGGATTCTTGAAGACGCTCCCGCAGCACGGCTGGTTGAACGGGGTCCCGCTCTCCCGCCACTCGAACATCTCGCCGATCTCTTCGTCCAGCCGGTGCTGCTCCTCGCGGCGGAGGCGCACCGCGGTCTCCACCACGACCCGTGCGTCCAATCCGCTCCACCGGTAGGTGAACGGCACTTCGGAGCGGGTCAGTACGCTGTCCTGTCCGGCGGGGTCCAGCACGGTGACCGTTTCCACCACATCGGACCAGTCGCCGCCGTGGCACCCAGCGTTCATGTAGACCCCACCGCCGACCGTTCCGGGTACCCCCACGAAGATGTGGAGGCCGGCGAAGCCGGCGGCCGCGGTGCGGCGCGCGGCGAGCGGCGCGGGCAGCCCGGCGCCCACGAACCAGCGGTCGCCGTCCTGCTGGAGCCGGTCGAGGCCCTTGCCCATCCGGATCACCAGGGCGTCGAGCCCCTCGTCGGGCAGCAGGATGTTGCTCCCCAGGCCGATCGCGAACCAAGGAATGCCCGCCTCGTGCGCCTTTCGGAGCGCGATCCCGACATCCTCGGCCGACGACGGCAGCACCACGGTGGCAGGGCCGCCGATCCGATAGGTGGAGTACCGCGCCAGCGGCTCGGCCTCGCGGACCTCTCCCCGGATCGCGGACCGCAGATCGGCCGCGAATCCGGGATCGCGTGCGCTCAACCGGTCCACTCCGGCGACATCTCCCGGGCGAGCACGTGCCATTCCTGGAGCGACCGCACCTCCCCCGCGCGGCTTCTGAGGGCGATGATCGCATCGCAGGCCGCCGACGCGGCCGAGAGGGTCGTGGTGTATGGCACCCGGTGCTGGAGCGCCGCCCGCCGGATCGCGTAGTCGTCCTGCTGGGTGAGCTTGCCCAGCGGGGTGTTGATCAGGAGCTGGATCCGGTCGGACACCAGGAGATCGATCGCGTTGGGCCGGCCCTCGTGCACCTTGAGCACCCGCTCGGCGGGAATGCCGCGCGCCCGGAGGTAGCGGGCGGTGCCCTCGGTCGCGAAGAGCCGGAAGCCGAGCCCGTGGAAGCGGCGGGCGATGGGGACCAGGTTGCTCTTGTCGTGGTCGTTGACCGTGAGGAACACGCCGCCTTCGAGCGGCAGCGCCCCGTCCGCCGAAATCTGGGCCTTGGCGAAGGCCATCCCGAAGGAGTCGGCGATCCCCATGACCTCGCCGGTGGAACGCATCTCCGGTCCGAGCACCAGATCGACGCCGGCGAGCTTGGTGAAGGGGAACACCGCTTCCTTCACCGCGACGTAGGGCTGGATGACGTCGTCCTGAAGTCCCAGCTCCTCGAGCGTCTTCCCGGTCATGACCGCGGCCGCCAGGCTCGCGAGCGGCACGCCGGTGGTCTTGGAGACGAAGGGCACGGTGCGCGAGCCCCGGGGATTTACCTCCAGCACGTACACCACACCGTTCTTGATGGCGTACTGCACGTTGAGCAGCCCGACGACGCCCAGCCGCTCGGCGAAGGCGCGGGTGTATTCCCGCATCTCCTCCACCTGGGCCTCGGTGATGAGGTACGGCGGAAGGACGCAGGCGGAGTCGCCGGAGTGGATGCCGGCATCCTCGATGTGCTGCATGACCCCGCCGATGACGCAGCGGGTGCCGTCCGCGATGGCATCGACGTCGGCCTCGAAGGCATCCTCCAGGAAGCTGTCGATCAGGACCGGGTGCTCCGGCGCCACCCGCGCCGCCCGGGCGAAGTAGGACTTGAGCGAGGCATCGTCATAGACGATCTCCATCGCCCGGCCGCCGAGGACGTACGACGGACGCACCAGCACCGGATAGCCCACCCGCCCGGCCACCGCGAGCGCCTCACTCACCGAGTGGGCGATGCCGCTGGGGGGCTGGGCCACGCCGAGCTCCCGGGTGAGCGCCTCGAAGCGGCCCCGGTCCTCCGCCAGGTCGATCGCCTCGGGCGACGTGCCCAGGATCCGCACGCCCTCCTTCTCCAGCGCCCGCGCCAGCCGCAGCGGCGTCTGCCCGCCCAGCTGCACCACGACGCCGAGCGGCCGCTCGACGTGGACGATCTCCAGCACGTCTTCCAAGGTGAGCGGCTCGAAGTACAGGGCGTCGGAGATGTCGAAGTCGGTGGAGACGGTTTCCGGGTTGGAGTTCACCATCACGGTGCGGTAGCCCATCTCGCGAAACGACATCGCCGCGCGCACGCAGAGGTAGTCGAACTCCACCCCCTGCCCGATCCGGTTGGGCCCGCTGCCGAGGATGACGATAGTCCGGTCGCCCGAGCCGCGGGCCTCGTTCTCCTCGTCGTAGGAGGAGTAGAGATACGGCGTCGCCGAGGGGAACTCGCCGGCGCAGGTATCGACTACCTTGTACGCCGGCCGCACGCCGAGCCGGTGGCGCAGGGCGCGGATCTCGGCCTCGGTGGTGTCCCGCAGGTCGGCCAGCTGCCGGTCGGAGAACCCCAGTCGTTTCATGCGGCGCACCTCCTCCTGCCCCGCTGCCCCGCTGCCCCGCTGCCACGTCTTCTCCGCGTCGACCAATTCCGCCATCTGGTATAGGAACCAGGGATCGATCCCGCTGCGATCGGCGATCGCGTCGACCGATGCGCCGAGCAGGAGCGCGCGCTTGACCTGGAAGATCCGCTCGGGCGTCGGCGTGCGGAGCGCCGCGAGGGCCGTCTCCAGCGATTCGTCCTGGAGCCGGTCGTCTGCCGCGGTGGCACCCAGGACCCAGCCCGAGCGGTCGGCCTCGAGGCCGCGCAGTCCCTTCTGGAAGGCCTCCTTGAACGTGCGGCCGATCGCCATGACCTCGCCGACCGACTTCATCTGCGTGGTCAGGGTGGGGTCGGCGGTCGGGAACTTCTCGAAGGCGAAGCGGGGGATCTTGACCACCACGTAGTCCAGCACCGGCTCGAACGAGGCGGGGGTGGTGCGGGTGATGTCGTTCGGCAGCTCGTCGAGCCGGTAGCCCACGGCCACCTTGGCGCCGATCCGCGCGATGGGGAATCCGGTCGCCTTGGAGGCGAGGGCGGACGAGCGCGACACCCGGGGATTCATCTCGATGACGAGCTGCTCGCCGTTGGCGGGGTTTACCGCGAACTGGATGTTGCAGCCGCCGGCCGCGACGCCGATCTCCCGGATGATCTTGATCGAGGCGTCGCGCATGACCTGGTACTCCCGGTCGGTCAGGGTCATCACCGGCGCGACGGTGATCGAGTCGCCGGTGTGGACGCCCATGGGATCGAGATTCTCGATCGAGCAGACGATGACCACGTTGTCCGCCCCGTCGCGCATCACCTCGAGCTCGAATTCCTTCCACCCGATGACGCTGCGTTCCACCAGCACGGAGTGAACCGGGGAGAGCTCGAGCGCCCGGGCGAGCATGGTCTCGAACTCGTCCAGGTTGTAGGCGATCCCGCCTCCGGTACCGCCCAGAGTAAAGGACGGGCGCAGGATCGCGGGGTAGCCGGTCTCCTCGACCGCCTCCAGGCCTTCCTCGATGCTCCGCACCGTGCGGCCCTGGGGCGTCGAGAGCCCGATCCGACGCATCGCCGCGGCGAACTCCTCGCGGTCCTCGGCGGTGCGGATCGCGCGCTCGTTGGCGCCGATCAGCTCCACGCCGAACTTGGCCAGCGTGCCGTCCCGCTGCAGCGCCATCGCGACGTTGAGCGCGGTCTGTCCGCCCATCGTCGGCAGCAGCGCGTCGGGCCGCTCTCGTTCGATCACCTTGGCGACCCACTCCGGGGTGACCGGCTCGATGTACGTCCGGTCGGCCAGCTCGGGATCGGTCATGATCGTGGCCGGATTGCTGTTCACCAGGACGACCCGGTAGCCCTCCTCTTTGAGCGCCCGCACCGCCTGGGTGCCGGAGTAGTCGAACTCGGCCCCCTGCCCGATGACGATCGGGCCGGAGCCGATGAGCAGGATGGTCTCCAGATCAGTCCGCTTCGGCATCCACCAGTCCCCGCAGAGTCTGCTCCAGTGTGCGTGTCGGCGCCCAGCCGGTGGCGCGCCGCAATTTGGTCGAATCTCCCACAAGGTGCGGGATGTCGCTCGCCCGGGCCAGAGACGGCTCCGGCTCCGGCTGCACCCGTACGCCGATCAGCTCCGCCAGCCGGTCGAACAGCTCCCGCACCGAATATCCCTCACCCCGGGCCACGTTGTAGATCTCGCCGGGCTCGCCGCGCTGCAGCAGCAGGAGATAAGCCTCCACCACGTCGCGCACGTCGAGCAGATCCCGGATCGGGTCGAGGTTGCCGCTCTTCACGCTGCGCGCACCCGTGGCCTTCGCCTCCCGCATCCGCTCCACGAAGGCGGGCAGCACGAACCGGGTCTCCTGGCCGGGCCCCGTGTGGGTGAATGGCCGAACGATGACGACCGGCAGTCCGGTGCGGCGCCACACCTCCAGCGCCGCCAGCTCGGACGCCGCCTTGCTCGCGGCGTAGGGCGTCGCCGGTGCGATCGCATCGGACTCGCGCCGAGGCACCGTCGGCCCAGGCCCATAGACCTCGCCGCTGGAGATGACCAGGAGGCGAGCCTTGGCGTGGCCCTCCGCCGCCCGCCGAGCCAGCGCCTCCGCCAGCCGCGCCGTGCCGGCGGCGTTGACGGTCCAGGCCCGCCCGGGGTCGGCGTTCGCCTCGCGGTTGGAGGCGACCGCGGCGAGGTGGACCACCGCATCGGGGCCGAACTCCACCGCCTCCCGGACTGAGGCGTCGTCGGTCAGCTCCAGCGGGATCGGCACGACCGTGGCGCCGTCCCAGCGCACCTTCGGCCCGCCCGGCCGGCATCCGGCGCCGAGCCGGTGTCCCTCGGCCGCCAGTCGCCTGATGAGATGCTGCCCGACGAATCCGTCGGCCCCGGTGACGAGCAGCTTCACCGGCCGCCGGATGGGGAGAGCCGCGCGAGGTCGGCATCCACCATCATCGCCACCAGCTGGGAGAAACTGACCTTGGGCGTCCAGCCCAGCTCGTCGCGGACCCTGGCCGGATCGGCGAGCAGCAGATCCACCTCGGCCGGCCGGTGGAACCGCGGGTCGCTCACGACGTGCTTCCGGTAGTCGAGCCCCACGTGGCCGAAGGCGATCTCGACCAGCTCGCGGACGCTGTGGGTTTCGCCCGAGCCCACGACGTAGTCCAAGGGCCGCTCCTGTTGGAGCATCAGCCACATCGCCTCGACGTAGTCGCCCGCGAAACCCCAGTCCCGGCGGGCGTCGAGGTTGCCCAGCCGCAGCTCTTTCGCCAGTCCCAGCTTGATGCGGGCGACGCCGTCGGTGACCTTGCGGGTCACGAACTCGATGCCGCGCCGGGGGGACTCGTGATTGAACAGGATGCCGCTCACGGCGAAGAGATTGTAGGACTCCCGATAGTTCACCGTGATCCAGTGGCCATAGACCTTCGCCACGCCGTAGGGGGAGCGGGGATAGAATGGGGTGGACTCCCGCTGCGGGGTCTCCGTCGCCTTGCCGAACATCTCGGAGGAGCTGGCCTGGTAGAATCGGGCCGAAGGATGCACCAGCCGGATGGCCTCGAGGAGGCGGGTGACGCCAAGCGCGGTGAACTCACCGGTGAGCACCGGCTGGCTCCAGGACGTGGGGACGAACGACTGGGCGGCGAGGTTATAGACCTCGTCCGGCTGGGTGTCCTGGAGGACCACGGTGAGCGAGTGCTGGTCGAGGAGATCGGCGGCCACCACCTCGATCCGGTCGAGCAGATGCTCGATCCGCTCGTAGCTGTGGTGGCTGGTCCGGCGAACCATCCCGACCACCTCGTATCCCTTCCCCAGCAGGAATTCGGCGAGATAGGAGCCGTCCTGGCCGGTGACTCCGGTGATGAGCGCCTTAGGCATCGGAGCCCGGCCGGTTGGGTTGTCTCATGCTGCTCGCGGGGTTAGGTTTAGGGGCTTTCGGCGCACTGAAAATACTGACATCAGCATCGAACCGAGAACCAGCAACAGGTAAGGATGGAGCTTATGGCGCGGGTGTGTACCGTGTGCGGCAAGGGGCCGGTCACCGGCAACAACGTCAGCCACGCGAACAATCGGTCCAAGCGCCGTTGGTATCCCAACCTGCAGACGGTTCGCGTCCTGGTGGAAGGGGCGCCCAAGCGGGTGCGGGTCTGCACTCAGTGCCTGAAGAGTAACCGGGTGGTGAAGGCCCCCCGGACGCCGCAGCCCGCCTGATTCGCCGGTCGGCCGGCCAAGAAAAAGGGGACCCGAGTGGGTCCCCTTCGTCGTTTCCACCGCTGAGGCCATCGTCACTCGGCGAGCAGCTCGATCCGGGCGACATCCGCGCCATCGCCCGGCCGGTGACCGAGCTTGAGGATGCGGGTGTAGCCGCCGGGGCGCGCGGCGAACCGCGGGCCGATTTCACTGAAGAGCTTGCCGAGGGTCTCCCGGCTCTTGATCCGTCGCTCGACCAGTCGCCGGGCGTGGAGATCGCCGCGCCGGGCCAGGGTGATGAGCTTCTCGGCGAAGGGCCGCAGCTCCTTGGCCTTGGCCTCGGTGGTGACCACCCGGCCGTGCTCGAACAGGCTCGAGGCCATGTTGTTGAGCATCGCCCGCTTGTGAGTCGAGGTCCGGGAGAGCTGCCGACCCTTGGCGCGATGCCGCATCAGACCTCCCCGGTACCCGCGGAGGGCTGGGCCATCGGGGCGACGCCGGGCCGCGTAATCCGCAGCTCGCCATCGGCCTCCTCGAAGCCCATGCCGAAGTTGAGCCCTTCGCGCTGAAGCAGCTCGGCGATTTCGCTGAGCGCCTTCTCGCCCACGTTCTTGACCTTGAGCAGGTCGTCCTCGGAGAACTCGACCAGATCCTTGAGAGTCCGGATGTTGGAGTTCTTGAGCGAGTTGAGCGAGCGGACCGAGAGCCCGAAATCGTCGATCGGCCGGCCGAGCCGCTGGCGCAGGTTGCTGCCGCCGGGCGCGGCCGGCGCGCCGCCGGCATCGCGCATCGTGGGCACCTTGCCGAAGTCCACGAAGTACTGGAAGTGGACCTGGGCGAGCGCGGCCGCGTAGGCGATCGCGTCTTCCGGGGTGATGGTGCCGTTGGTCTCGACCTGGACCGTGAGCCGGTCGTAGTCGGTGCGCTGGCCGACGCGGGTTTCGGCCACCGCGAAGTTGGCGCGGCGGACCGGATTGTAGATCGCGTCGATGCGGACCAGATCGACCGGCAACGAGCGGTCGGCCGGGTGCATCTCGGCCTCGACGTAGCCCCGCCCCTTGTTCACATACAGCTCCATGCTGACCTCGCGGTCGTCCTGGAGCGTGAACAGGAGATGGTCGGGGTTCTTGATGGAGACCGAGCCGTGCTCCTGGATGTCGCGGGCATAGACCGGGCCGGCGCCTTCGCGGCGGATGTGGAGAATGGCCTCGTCCACGTCCTCGGCTAGGACCAGGGTGAGCGACTTGAGCCGCTGCACGACCTGGTGCACGTCTTCCAGCACGCCCTGGACGGTCTGGTGCTCGTGCACCACGCCGTCGAGGCGGAAGCCCCAGACCGCGCTGCCCCGCAGCGAGGAGAGGAGCAGCCGGCGGAGCGAGTTGCCCAGGGTGTAGCCGAAGCCGCGCTCCAGCGGCTGCAGGCGGAATTCGGCGGCATTGGGGTTGTCATCGCGCTTGGTCATCTCGACGAGATGGGGGCGCACCAACCCGGTCAGATCAATGGTCATGGTCACGTCAGTCAGAGCGTTAGACCCGGCGCTTTTTCGGCGGACGGCAGCCGTTGTGCGGGATCGGGGTCACGTCGCGAATGGACACCACACGGAGGCCGACCGAGGCGAGCGCCTGAATGGCCGACTCGCGGCCGCTGCCCGGTCCCTGGACCCGCACATGCACCCGGCGAAGTCCGAGGTTCATCGCCTCGCGGCCGCAGTTTTCGGCGGCCACCGTGGCAGCGAACGGGGTGGACTTCTTGGAACCCTTGAACCCGGCCTTGCCGGCCGAGCCCCACGCGAGCGCGTTGCCCCGCATGTCGGTGATGGTGATGAGCAGGTTGTTGAACGTCGCCGAAATGTGGGCGATGCCCTCGGAATCGACGACCTTCTTCGAGCGCTTGGCGCTCGGCGCCTTCGGCGTTGGTGTAGGTGTAGGAGCCGTCATCTTACTTCTTGGTCACTTTCTTCTTGCCGGCGATGGCCCGGCGCGGACCCTTCTTGGTGCGCGCGTTGGTATGGGTCCGCTGGCCGCGAACCGGGAGGCCCCGCCGGTGGCGGATGCCGCGATAGCTGCCGATATCCATCAGCCGCTTGATGTTCATGGCGACTTCGGTGCGCAGCGCACCCTCGACCTTCACCGACCGCTCGATCATCTGGCGGAGCCGGGCGACTTCCGCGTCGGACAGATCGCGGACTCGGGTGTCGGGATTGACGCCGGTCTCACCGAGGATGCGGCTGCTGGTGGGACGGCCGATGCCGAAGATATAAGTGAGCGCGATCTCGACCCGCTTTTCGCGCGGGAGATCCACGCCTGCGATACGCGCCATGATCAGCCTTGCCGCTGCTTGTGCTTGGGATTGCGCTTGCAGATGATGCGAACGACGCCCTGTCGCTTGACGACTTTGCAGTGCTCGCAGATCGGCTTGACGCTGGAACGAACCTTCACGCTTGGACTCCGGGCCGTTTAGGGGCTAGCTCACGAATATACCGGAGCCCGGAACGTGGTGCAAGTGAGGGGTGCAGGTGGGCTTAGGGTGGGCAAGCGCGGGCCCTCGGTCATCTCAGCCGACCACCCGCAGCTCGACGAGGCGCCACCCGCTGCGCAGCAGCCGGTACCCCAGCAGCAGGCTCTGGGTCCGGACGTCCTGGGTGCCGGCGATGCGGTACCGGCGGCGCAGCTCGACATAGCCCCGCCCCGGCTCGACCTCCTTAGCCGCCCGCACCACGGTCTCGACCTCCTGGCCCTGGACCATGAAATCGCGCAGCAGCGCCGCGGCCTGGGCGGGCCCCAGCGCGATCGAGGGATCCGCCCCGGGCAGCTGCACCAGGAGCCGCGGCGCGTCGGCCACCAGGCCGGGCGCGTCGTGCTCGAACCAGGCCTGCCGAGCCTCTTCCGCGGCCTCGGTCAGCGCGTTCTGTTGCGCGGCGCCGGCGGCCGGGGCGACCAACATGGCAAGCAGGATCACGAGGGAACGCACCGGGCCTCCTCCAGGAACATTCGCAGCGCCGCAGCGGGATCCGGAGCCTGCAGCACCGGCCGCCCCACTACCAGATGAGTCGCGCCGGCTCGGGCGGCTTCCGACGCCGTGGCCACCCGGGCCTGATCGCCGGTCGCATCGCCTTCTCGGCGGATTCCCGGCACCACGGTGACGGCATGGTCGGGGAGCGCCTGGCGCACCGCGGCGACCTCGCCCGGGGAACAGACCACACCGGCCAGCCCGGCACCCATCGCCTCGAGCGCCTGCCGCTTGGCCTCATCGACCAGATGCACCCCCCGGCGGCCCACCGCCCGGCCGTAGGAGGCGGGATCGTGGGAGGTGAGCACCGTGACCGCCACCAGCGCCAACCCCGGCCCCGCCGCGGCGGCGGCCGACTCCATCATGACCCGGCCTCCGATCGCGTGGACGGTCGCCATGGCGACGCCCAGCTCGTTCGCCGCCATCACCGCACCCGCCACCGTATTCGGGATGTCGTGCCACTTGAGATCGAGAAACACCCGGTGGCCGCGGGCGATCAGCTCGCGGACCAGCGGCGCGCCTTCCCGGGTCATCAGGATCGAGCCCACTTTCACCCACTTGATCTCAGGGAGCCGGTCGAGCACTCGCAGCGTCTCGACGCCGCTCGGAAGGTCGAGCGCGAGCACGATCTCAGCCATCGCCGCGCTCCAGCTCCAGCACGATCCGTTCCGGCAAGCGGGGGTCGGCCAAGGCCCCGGTTCCGATGGCGACCAGCGAAGCGCCGACCCGCAGATACTGCCGAACGTCCTCCGCGGAGCGCACTCCACCGACCCCGATCACGGGCATGCCGCCGGTGCGCTCGACGACGCGCGCCGCGGCCAGGACGCCGATCGGGAGCAGGGCCGGGCCGCTCACGCCGCCGTGTCCGTTGCCCAGGCGGTGCCCGCCGGCCTCGCCGTGGAGCAGTCCGGGCAGCGTGTTGACCACGCTGATGCCATCGGCACCCGCGTCTCTGGCGACCAGCGCCATGCCGGCGATATCGGGCAGCACGGGCGAGAGCTTCGCGATCAGGGGAAGCCGGGTGCGGAGGCGGCAGAGTTCTACGATCCGCCGGACGCAGTCGGCGCTGGCGCCGAACTCGATGCCGCCGGCCGAGGTGTTGGGACAGGAGAGGTTGAGCTCGAGGCCGTCGGCGCCGGCGACACCGTCGAGGCCGGACACCACCTCGGCGTATTCCTCGACCGTGAAGCCGACCACGTTCACCAGGACCTGGGCCTGCCGAAGCCGGCCGGCGAGCCAGGGGAGGTACTCGGTCCGCACCGCGTCCAGCCCGGGATTGGCGAGGCCCACGGAGTTGAGCATCCCACCCCGAAACTCGGCCACCCGCGGCGGCGGGTTGCCGTGCCGCGGATCCCGCGACACCGCCTTGGTCACCAGGCCGCCGAGCCGGTCGAGGTTCAGCACGCCGTCGAGCTCCCGCCCGAAGCCGGCGGTGCCGGCGGCGAGGAGCACGGGATTCTGAAAATGGCGACCGAAGACGGTGCGGGAGAGTCGGTTTTCGGCGACGCTCACGGCTCGAGTCCGCGCCGGGGCGTCTGACCCGGGCGGCGGTCGGGGAGCGAGTCGTTGCGGGCCCGCGGTCGGCGCGGAGTGGTGCGACGCTGTCCCGGAGCGGAGGAGTGGGCAAAGGTCCGGAGCGAGTCCTCCAGCTCCTGGTAGCCGTAGGGCTCTTCCCCCCGGAGCAACGCCGCGTAGGGGCTGGCGGCGTAACGTCCCTCGAGCAGCGGCAGCGCCGACTGGCCCCACACCGAATCGAGCGCCTGGCCCGCCAGGATCGCCTTCGGGGCGTAGGGAGAGTCCGGCGTGAGATCGACGATGCTGCGGAAGAGCGACGCCGCGAGGACCGGCGCCGCCAGCGTGTCGCGTGCGGACTCCGCGGCGAGGAAGAGATGGAGGTCGGCGCGGGCGGCACCGGCGGCGGCCGAGTCCGCCGCGCCGGCCACCCGCTGGATGGTCTCGCGAAGCTGCGTCGCTTCACCGGCGGTCGGGCTTCTCGAATTGATCCGCTCATCGAGCGCCGCCACGACCGGCCGGAGGTCGGCCACGGCGGCGACGCGGGAGAGATCGAGCCGGATGAGCCGCATGCCGGCCCGCTCCGACGCGTCGCCACCTTGTTCGACCTGGGCCGCCTCCCCGAGCCTCGCCCTCGCGCGAGCCTGATCCACAGCGACGAGCCGCTCGCCGTCTTCGTAGAACAGGCGGGCGCGGCTGGCCGGCGCCACGCCCTTGAACCGCACCACGCGGTCGACCACCGCGGTGGCGATGACGGGATTCTCCAGCCCCACGGCGACGACCACGGTGTCCCACCGCGCCAGCGTGTCCTGTTTCGCGAGTGCGGAATCGACCATGGCGAGCACCGCGTCGCGGCGGCCGGCGCCGGCGAGGGCCAGCATCCGCTCGTGGACCGCGCGCGGATCGGTCGCGCCTTCCAGCGCCACCACGGCCTCCTCGTGCCTGCCGAGGAGGCGGAGCGCGCGGCCCTGCAGCATCCGCGCTTCCCGGCGGCGCGTCTTGTCCTTGGTTTCCACGACCCGCGCGAGCAGCGCCTCGGCGGACTTGGGATCGCCCAGCTCGAGCTGGCACCGGCCGAGCGCGAGGGTCGCGTCCTCGACCACTTCCGCGTCGGGCGGGAGGGTGAAGGCGCGGCCCAGCGGGGCAACCGCCGCCGGGCACTGCCTGGTCCGCGCCAGCGCGATGCCTTTGAGGACCAGCGCCTCATCCACGTACTTGCTGTCGGGGTGCCGGGTCACCAGCGAGTCGGCCCGGATGACGACCTGGCTCCAGAGGTTGTTGGCCTCGAAAACCCGCCCGTCGCGCTCCGCCTTGCGGGCCGATCCCGCGAGCCGCTTGGCGTTGTACATCCCGTTGTAGTAGACGCAACCGCCCAACAGAAACGCGAGCACCGCCCACCGCGCCCGGACCATCATCGCCCGCCTCCGACTTCGCCGCCCTTGGTCCGGCGCTCGAACTCGCGCAGGTACGCCACCACCGCGTCGGCGATGGCGGACGCCATGGTGCGCTGGGTCCGGCGGGACGAGAGATAGCGCCCGTCCTGGGGATTGGTGCTGTAGCCCATCTCGACCAGGATCGCGGGCCGGCGGGCGGTCGTCAGCACCATGAAGCCGGCCTGCTTGACGCCGCGATCGGGCCCGGTGTGCACCGCGCGCAGCTGTTTCTGGACCAGCTCGGCCGCGCGGGCCGACTCGCGGAGGTGCTCATTCAGCTGAAGATCCTTGAGGATGAAATCGAGGCCGCCGGTGATGGCGTCCTGGGACTCGCCGGTCTCGAAGCGCACCGCGTCGTTCTCCATCTTGGCCACCCGCGCCGCGTCCTCGGTCCGGGCCTCGGCGAGAAAGAAGGTCTCGAAACCGCGGACCTCGGTGTAGCCCCGGCGCCGGGCCAGCGAGTTGACGTGGAGGCTCACGAAGAGGTCGCAGGCCGCGGTACAGAAGCCGCCGCGGTCGCCCAGCGCGATCAGCGTGTCGGTGGTGCGGGTCATCCGGACCCCGATGCCCCGTTGCCGCAGCTCCTCGCGCAGCAGGTGGCCGACCTGGAGCACCACGTCCTTCTCCCGCACGCCGCGGGGAAAGTACGTCCCGGGATTGCCGGGGTCCACGCCTCCGTGTCCCGGATCGATGGTGACCACGTGGCCCGGCCGGAGCCCGTTGGGGAGGCGCTCGCCGGTGTCGGGCGCCTTGGCGGGTCCCGGCTTCCGGGAGACGTCCTCCAGGCGGGCGGCCCGGCCATCGTAGCGGTATCGCTCACCCAGGTAGTACGGGATGATCTCGGAGACGAACTGCAACGGCAGGTACAGCGTGTCGAGCGACATCCAGACCGGCGCGGCGAGCGGCTGCAGCTGGTTGCTGAAGACATAGAGCGGCGCGCCGACCAGGAAGCGGAAGGGCTGCCGGGCGACGGTCACTTCGGCCCAGCCCTCGTTCAGCTTGAGCGTGCCGTCGAGCGCCGCGAGCAGCTGTACCGCGGACAGGACCGGCGCGCCGGACGGATCGGTGCGGACCGGTACCTTCAGCTCGCCGCGCGGAGTGGCGATCGTGACCTGCCCCGGAACGGCCGCCGCGAGGCCCGCCGCGAGCGCGAGTGCGGCGACCATGCTCACTCGCGAGCCGCCCGCGAGAGGCCGCGGGACACCTCGCGCGCGGCCTCCCGCTCGGTGACCCGGCGCTTCAGGGCCTCCCGCTTGTCGTGCAGCTTCTTCCCCCGCCCCAGCGCGAGGGCGACCTTGGCCCGGCCGTTCTTGAAGTAGAGCTCCAGCGGGACCAGCGTGAGACCCTGCTGTTCCACCGCGCCGATCAGCTTGCCGATCTCGCGCCGGTGAAGGAGCAGCTTGCGGGACCGCACCGGATCGTGGTTGTAGCGATTGCCCTGCTCGTACGGCGTGATGTTCATCCCCTCGAGAAACACTTCGCCGTTCCGCACCCGGGCAAACGCTTCCTTGATGGAGGCCTTGCCGTTGCGAAGCGACTTGACCTCGGTGCCGGTCAGCACGATGCCGGTCTCCCAGGTCTCCAGGATATGGTAGTCGTGCGTCGCCTTGGGGTTCCTGGCGACCGACTGTCGGCGCTCGGCCGGGGGGGAAGAATCGGGGCTCACGTAGGGATCCTAAGCAAATGATAGGCCATCACTTCGGCGCGGGCAACCGCCCGCGCCGAAGCGACGGGCAGGCGGGCGGGCGGGCCGGCGGGCAGATTGCTCTCGAAACGCTGCCCGGCTGCCCGACGGTCCGTCCGTCCGCCCGGTTGCTCCTTCTTTGCAACCGAACTACTTTGCGCCCTTCGCCGAAGTGGTGGAACTGGTAGACGCGCTGCGTTCAGGGCGCAGTGGGCGCAAGCCCGTGCGGGTTCGAGTCCCGCCTTCGGCACTGGACAGACGGGCAGGCGGGCCGACGGGCAGGCGGGCGGAATCACCTGCGATCAACGCGATGCGGGCCGGTGTACCATGACACCGGCCCGCGTTTTCATTCACTGTCCACTGCCCGCCAGCCCGCCTGCCCGTCCTAATATCTCGCCATCCCCGGCTCGATTCGACTCGCCCAGGCGTCCACTCCACCGGCCAGGCTCCGCACCTTCCCGAAGCCGGCGCCGCGCAGGATCTCCAGCGCCTTCATCGACCGCACGCCCTTGTGGCAGTAGGTGACGATCTCCGCATGGCCGTCCAATTCGGCCAGGCGGTCGGGGAGCTGGCCCAGCGGGATGAGACGGGCGCCGCCGATGTGCGCGATGTCCCACTCATGCGGCTCGCGGACGTCGATCAGCACCAGCTCCTCGCCCTTCTCATCCAGCTCCTGCTTCAACTGCTCTGCTACCACCTCGGGACCCTGGTAGGCGGGGGCCGCGCCGATGCCGCAGAAGGCCTCGTAGTCGATCAGCTCCCGGATGGTCGGATTGTCTCCGCAGATCGGGCAGGCCGGATCCTTTCGCAACTTGAGCTCGCGGAAGCGGAGTTTGAGTGCGTCGAACAGCACCAGCCGGCCGATCAGGGTGTCGCCGGCGCCGATGATCAGCTTGATCGTCTCCAGCGCCTGGATGCTGCCGATGATGCCCGGCAGGACGCCCAGCACCCCGCCTTCGGCGCAGCTGGGCACCAGTCCCGGCGGCGGCGGCTCGGCGTACAGGCAGCGGTAGCAGGGCCCCTCTTTGGCATAAAACACCGACGCCTGTCCCTCGAACCGGAAGATGCTGCCATAGACGTTGGGCTTGTCTAGCAGCACGCAGGCGTCGTTCACCAGGTAGCGGGTGGGGAAGTTGTCGGTGCCATCCACCACGATGTCGTACTCGCGGATGATGTCGAGCGCGTTCTCCGAGGTGAGGCGCGTCTCGTGGCTCTCGACATTGAGATTGGGGTTGAGGTCGGTGAGCCTCGCCTTGGCCGACTCCAGCTTGGGGCGGCCCAGGGTCGAGGTGCCGTGGACGATCTGGCGCTGGAGGTTGGTCAGATCCACCACGTCGAAATCGACGATCCCGATGGTGCCGACGCCGGCGGCGGCGAGGTACAGCGACAGCGGCGACCCCAGGCCACCGGCGCCGATGGTGAGCACCCGGGCGGCCTTCAGCTTCCGTTGGCCCTCGAGGCCGACTTCCGGGAGCAGCAGATGGCGGGAATACCGCAACACCTCGGCGTGCGAGAGCTTGGGCAGCTCGGTCTCGACCGCCGGCCTGCCGCCGGCGATGCTCGGCACGATGGTGAGCACGTCGCCCTCGCGCACCGGCGTATCGGTGGAGTCGAGGTGACGGATGTCGGTGTCGTTGAGATACAGGTTGACGAAGTTCCGCAGGCGGCCGTCATCCTGGACCAGGTGGCGGCGAAGGCCGCCGTGGGTCGCCAGCAGTCCGTCGATCACCTCGCCCACCGTCTCGCCGATCAGCTCGACCGACTCCCGGCCGCCGGTGAAGCTGCGCAGCGGCGTGGGAATGCTCACGGTCACGGACATGATTACACCTCGCTGAACACTTCGAGTGACTCGGGCCGCATCCGCGGCTGCTCGTCGTCCAGCGTCCAGGTGGACGCTTCGAGCCCCTGCCCCTGCTGCACCCGCACGATGAGATAGCTGTACCACGGCCAGGCGTGCTCGGTATCGAAGGCCGACGGCACCGGCGGGTGATCGGGGTGCGAATGATAGTAGCCGACGATCTCCAACCCTTCGGCCCGGGTGTCGGCCTCGAGCCGCCGGAGGTCGTCGGGCGCGATCAGGTAGCGGTGCGGATCGTCGGTGCGCCGGTTCACCGCGGGCGCGAGCCGGATCACGTCCTTCGCGCCGGCTTCCACCCGGCCGATCAACGCGCCGCAGCATTCCGCGGGATACGCGGCCTCGCCGTGCCGCCGGATGTCGCCCAGCAGCGCTTCCGAGAGCCGCAGCGTCACCGGTCGGTCCAGCGGTGGGGCTCGCTGATGTACCGGGTCCCGGTGTCGCACCCGATCACCACGACCTGGGCATCGGGCTCGCCCTGGAGGACCTCGAGCGCGGCCGCCATCGCCGCGCCGGCGGACCACCCCACCAGCAGGCCGGATTCTCGCGCGAGCCAGCGGGACGTGCGGTCCGCCGTCTCGGTAGGAATTTCCGCCACCCGGTCGGGCACGGCGGGATCGTACAGCGCCGGTGGATGAGCGGTAGTGCGCAGGTGCTTCAGTCCTTCCAGGCCGTGGAACGGGGAGTCGGGCTGGACTCCCACCAGGGTGATCGCCGGGTTCTTCTCCTTCAAGAAGCTGCCGGTGCCCATCATGGTTCCCGTGGTGCCCATCGCCGCCACGAAATGGGTCAGCCGCCCGCCGGTCTGAGCCCAGATCTCGGGGCCGGTGGTCTCCCGGTGCGCCTTGGGGTTGGCGGCGTTGCTGTACTGGTCGGCATAGAAGTACTTGTCGGGCGACTCCTCGGCCAGCTCACGCGCCCGCTTGGCCGCCCCTTCGGTGCCGTCCATGCGATCGGTGACCACCACTTCGGCGCCATAGACCTTGAGCAGCGCCCAGCGCTCGGGGCTGGCGTTGCCCGGGAGGCAGATGGTGACTCGTACGCCGGCCGCGGCGCCCAGCATCGAGTAGGCGATGCCGGTGTTGCCGCTGGAGGCGTCCAGCAGCCGCTTGCCCGGGAGCTCCCCGCGCGCCAGCCCCTCCCGCAGGATGGCCCGCGCCGCCCGGTCCTTGACGCTGCCACCCGGATTGAGCCACTCCGCCTTGAGCCAGAGCCGCCCTTGGCCGCTGCCGGCGAAACGGACCGGAACCAGCGGCGTGTTGCCGACCAGCTCCCAGAGCGCGGGCTCGGTGGCGACGGACCGGTCGTGAACGGCACTGGTGCCGACAGCGTTCATGCACGTACCTCCAAAACGAAAAAACCCGACCGGCCGGGTCGGGCTCGCGCTGCATGCGGATGCGCGGCTAGCTCGCCGATGAGATCCCGACCAGCTCCTGGACCTGCTGCTCCTCTTTCATCAGATCGGCGAGGGAGATGCCCGCCAGCAGGTCATCCACCCGCTGCTGGAGCGCGTGCCAGACCGGCCTGATGCTGCAGGTGGCGCCAGGGCTACATCGCTCGGCGTCGACCGGGTGCGCTTCACAGTTGACTTCGAAGGTCTGATGCTCGGACGCGGACATGACGTCGCGCACCGAGATGGCGGCCGGCTGTTTGGCCAGGAAGTAGCCGCCCTTGGCGCCCCGCACGCTCTCGACCAGGCCGGCGCGCCGCAAACGCAGGAGGATCTGTTCGACGTAGTCGGCCGGCAGGCGCTCGGAGTCGGCCAGCTCGCGGGCCGGGACCGGTCCGCGCCCCAGCCCGCCGCGTTTGGCGAGGTGGAGCGAGATGATCAGGCTGTATTCCGTCCAGGTCGTAACCCGCATTGTGGCTGCAATATCTACTTCTTTTCCGCCGACGTCCAGCGGGCGACCTCCTCGGGCGTGAGATTGCCGTAGGGGCGGATGCGCGCGTCGCGGAAGCTGCCGCCGAGCACGTCGCCAAGGTATTGCGACCAGGAGAGCAGCGTGCCGTAGCACACCGAGTCCTCGGCGTTGCCCGCCCGGGTCTCTTCGGCCAGCAGCCGGGTCAGCTTCTCCAGCACCTCCGCCGGCACCTTGGTCCCGCGCTGGCTCGGGTAGATGAACCCGAACAGCACCAGGTGCGCGAGCAACACCCGCCAGTAGGGGCCGAAGCGCTCGATGACCCGGTCCCAGTCGAGCTTGTCCCCGACCGCCAGGATGATGTGGGCGACGTCGGCGCCGTCGAATCGCTCCCGCTCCATCACAAACGCCTTCGACCAGATGCTCTCCTCCGGCGGCGCCACCAGCACCTTCACGCCCAGGACTTCATGCTCCACCGCGTGGTCGAACCATTGGTCATCGACCACCGCGACGCCGTTGCCCGAGCTGAAGATGACATCCACGAATCCGGTCGGGGACCGGATCTTGGCGAGCCAGTGGGAATAGACCAGGTCGGCCTCGAAGCCGGCCTCGGCCGAGGCGCGGAGCAGGGCCTGCACGTCGGAGGGCCGGACGAAGATGTCGAGGTCCTTGGTGTAGCGGTCGATCCCGGCCTGATGGATGAAGGCGAAGGCCCCGCCCACCATGAACGGGACGTTCGCCCGGGCGAGGAATTCCATCGCCTCCCGATAGAACTCGCGGGTCGGGGTTTCGACCATTGAATGAGTGGGCGACAGCCCCATCCGGCAGCTCCTAGTCGGGGAGGGATATCATAGGCAGCGCCGGGACGCGGAGTTGTGGCCGGGATCACCGCTGGTCGGGCCGGGCCGGTGGTTGATTGTGAGTCATATGGCCAAAACCCCTGGAATCGTCCGGGTCGCCGCTCTGGGCGACATCCACCTCGGCCGGGCCGCCTACGGCCCTCCCATCCAGGCCCTCCTGGGGCAGGTCCCCGAGCGGGCCGACGTGCTGGCGCTGTGCGGAGACCTCACCGACCGGGGCGACCCGGACGAAGCGCGCCAGCTCGGCCGGGCCCTCGCGACCGTCGGCGTCCCCGTCGTCGCCGTCCTCGGCAACCATGACCACGAGGCGGCCAAGGTCCCCGAGATGATCAAGATCTTCGGCGAGGCCGGGGTGCAGGTCCTCGACGGCGGCGACGCGGTCGAGATTCAGGGTGTCGGCTTCGCCGGAGTGAAGGGATTCGCGGGCGGGTTCGGCCGGCGGGCGCTGGGGCCGTGGGGTGAGGAGAGCGTCAAGCTGTTCGTGCGCGAGGCGGTGGAGGAGGCCCTGAAGCTGGAGACCTCGCTCAGCAAGCTGCGCACGGATCGAAAGGTGGTGCTGCTGCACTACTCGCCGATCGTGGGCACGGTCGAGGGGGAGCCGAAGGAGATCTACCCCTACCTCGGATCGAGCCGCCTGGAAGAGCCGCTGATCCGCTACCCGGTGGACGTCGTCTTCCACGGCCACGCCCACCACGGCTGCCTCGAGGGCAAGACCGTGAGCGGGGTGACGGTCTACAACGTCTCGCTGTCGCTGCTGCAGCGGAGCTTCCCGGACGCGCCGCCGTTCAGGGTCGTGGAGCTGCAGGTCGGAGGACCGGCGGAGGGCGGAGACGACGGGCGGGTCGAGCGAAGGGTGGACCGCAGGGCAGATGCCCAGCCGGGGCGGCGAGCTCTGTCATCCTGAACGCAATGAAGGGGGACTACATCAGCCCCCCGCGGGAATCCCCTTCCCTCCCGGGACGCCGATCTCGGTCATGGCACGAAGATCCAGCACCTCGTCCAGCTCCTCCTTCGGGAGGAGCTGCTTCTTTTCCAGCAGCTGCTTCACCGTCAGCCCGCTGCTCACCGCTTCCTTCGCCAGCTTCGCCGCTTCGGCGTAGCCGATCTTCGGCGCCAGCGCGGTGACCAGGGCGGGACTGCGCTCCAGCCAATAGGCGCATTGCGCCGCGTCCGCCTCGATCCCATCCACGCACCGCTCGGCCAGCACCCGGCTGGCGTTGCCCACGATGGTGAGCGCGAAGACGATGTTGTGGGTGATGACGGGCATCATGACGTTGAGCTGAAGCTGGCCCGCCTCAGCCGCCAGCGCCACCGTCTGATCCAGGCCCAGCGCCTGGAAGCAGACCTGGTTCACCATCTCGGCGATGGACGGATTCACCTTGCCCGGCATGATGCTGGAGCCGGGCTGCACGGCCGGCAGCACGATCTCGGCGAGGCCGGTGCGGGGGCCCGACGCGAGCAGCCGGATGTCGTTCGCGATCTTGTTCAGATCGAGCACGTACGCCCTGAGCGCGCCGCTGAAGGTGGCGATGTCGCCCATGGACTGCATGAGCTGGATCCGGTCGTTGCCCTCCCGCAGCTCCAGCCCGCTCACCTGGTGGAGGTGGCCGACCATCAGCCGGGGATAGGCCGGCTCCGCGTTGATCCCGGTGCCGACCGCGGTGCCGCCGATGTTCATCTCCCGCAGCCAGTCGGCCGCCTGCATCAGCTTGTCGCGGTGGCGCTCGACGGTCCGGCTGTAGGCGGTGAACTCCTGGCCCAGGCGGATCGGGGTGGCGTCCTGGAGATGGGTCCGGCCCGACTTGATGATGTCGTCGAACGCGACGCCCTTGGCGTGCAGCGAGTGGGCCAGCCGCTCCAGCGCGAGGATGACACCGGGTAGGGTGGCGAGGGTCGCCAGGCGCATGGCGGTCGGAATCACGTCGTTGGTGCTCTGCGCCATGTTGACGTGATCGTTCGGGTGCACCGGGTCGTACGCACCGCGCCTGGCCCCGAGCAGCTCGTTGGCGCGGTTGGCGAGCACCTCGTTCACGTTCATGTTGTGGCTGGTGCCGGCGCCGGCCTGATAGACATCCACGATGAACTGGTCGCGGTGCTGGCCGGTGAGGACCTCGTCGGCTGCGCGCACGATCGCGTCGGCCAGGCGCGCCTCCAGCCGCCCGGTCTCCTTGTGCGTCAGCGCGGCCGACCGCTTGATCCAGACCACGGCGTCGACGAAGGCCGGCAGTGGTCTGAGCCCGGAGATCGGGAAGTTCTCCGCCGCGCGGAGAGTCTGGATACCGTAGAGGGCGGAGACGGGAACCGCTTTCTCGCCCAGAGGATCGCGCTCGATGCGGGTGTCGGTCATGGGCTTATTCTAGTCCGGGCACCCCGGATCGCCACCCCCAACCCCGATCGCCATGACCGACTACTTCCAGCACGTGTCCGACCGTACCTCCTTCGATGCCGGCAAGGCCGCCAAGGCCGACCTGTTCGCCGGCGGCAGGCTGTTCGCCGGACTCAACTGCTTCGAGCGGGGCCAGTCCCAGAAGGTCCATGCGCATGCCGAGGCCGACAAGTTCTACTACGTCTGCTCCGGCCGGGCGCGTCTCACCGTGGGCGACGAGACCCGGGAGGTGGCGGCCGGCGGAATCGTGTGGGCGCCGGCAGGAGTACCCCACGGCGTCGCCGAGGCGCTGGAGCGGACGGTCCTGCTAGTCGCGATCGCTCCACCGCCGCGCCAGTCGCCGTAAGGCGGGCCAGCCGTAGGTGTGCACGGCGAGCCCGACGCCGAGCAGGACGCCGACGCCGTTGGTGTAGAACCGCCACGCCAGCAGCAGCCATCCCGCCCCCGAGCCGAGATCACCCACCGCACCGCCCAAAAATCCCAGATCGACGGCCCCGGCGCCTGACGGCGTCGGCAGGATGAGCTGGCTGTACAGCAGGGCGAAGGAGCCGACCAGCATCGGCCCGATCTCAGGCGGATTGGGCAGGGTCAGGGCGAGGACGGGGAGCACCGCGACCCGGCTGGCGAGGTTGAGGAAACTGAGTGGCATGCTCGCGACCAGGGGCCAGCGCGGCATCCGCCGCCAATACACCATCGCGCGGCGCACCGGCCGCCGCACGTGGCGCACCGCCGGCGAGGCTACCCGAGTCGCGTACCACCAGAGCACGAGGCTCACCACGGCCACCGCCAGGACCCAGGGCCAGGACTCCACCGCGGCCTGGCCCAGGCGGGGCGCGGCGGTGCTCCACCAGGACGGCGCGTGCCGCCACGCCAGCCATCCGCCGGCGACGATGATCACGGGCCACGCGGCCAGCACCTCGAAGCTGATCGCGACGAAGGCGGCCGCCGCGGGAACCTTGCTCCGGAGCATGCCGGCCAGCCGGGCCGGCTCCCCGCCGATGCGGAGCGGGGTGAGCGCGCAGGCTGCGTCGCCCCAGGCATTCAGAACCAGAGCATTCCAGAACGGCAGCGGGTGGCCCAGACCCTGGACGATCCACTGGATCCGCCAGGCGCGGACCAGGAGATCGACCAGCACCAGCGCCACGCAGAGGAGGTGGGCCTCCAGGAGGGTCATTGCCGCGGGGTCACGGCGCGATCGTCGTTCGCGGCCAGGTCCGAGTACCGGGTGGGGACGTGGCGGGAGAGCCACCGGTCGAGCGTCGGCGCGAGATCCCGGACGGCACGCGGGTGAGCGGAGTCCTGCGGGTGAAACGCGAGGCGGGGATACGGCGCACGCCGCTGGAGCAGCCAGCGCGCTCGGGCGACGGCGACGGAGCCCCAGGCCCGTACCGCGGTGCGCGCGCTCCATCGGACGGCGGGCGACGGGATCCGCCGCCCGGTCGGGAGGAGACGGATAGAGCGCGCGTCTTCGCTGAAGCGCAGCCCGGCGTCGCCCACGGCAGCGTGACCTTCCTCCGAGATCTTCCACTGGGGAGCCACGAAGCCGACCGGCTCCAGGTCGAGCGACCGCAGGGCCTCGAGGCCTCGATGGATCCGCTGCAGGGCGGCGCTCCGGTCCAGGGCGGCGAACTCGCCGGGGCTGTGACGCTCGCCGTGGAGAACGATCTCGGCGCCGGACAGGACCCACGAGCGGAGCCGGTGGGTGAAGGCGGGAAACCGATGGAGGGGCCACCTCCCCTGCCAGTCGGGAACCACCAGCAGGGCCGGCGTGACTCCGCGCGACGCGCACATGTCCCAGAGGCGGAAGACCTCCCGCTCCAGGGCCGGCGTCACGTCATGTATGGAGACCAGCAGCGTCACCCGGCGAGCACGCGGCGGTAGGCCTGGAACAGCCGGTCGAACACCGCGTCCCAGCGATGATGCGCCTCGGCGTAGCGCCGCCCGATCACCCCGATGGCGCGCAGGTCCTCGCCGAGCAAGGCCTCGGCCACTTCCGCGAGGTGCCCGGCATCCCCGGAGGTGTAGAGGCGGCCGGCGCCCGAGAGGCTGACCGTTTCGGCGACGCCCCCGCGATCGGCGGAGAGCACCGGGACCCCGCTGGCGATGGCTTCCAGCGCCGCCAGGCCGAAGGTCTCGGCCGAACCCGGCGCGACGACGAGATCCACGGCGCCGTAGAGATCGGCGAGCAGGTCGCGGTCGCGCTCGTAGGGGAGCCAGATGGTCCGGCGGCCGCCTTTGCTCCGCTTGAGCGAGCGGGCGGCCGGCCCGGCGCCCACCAGCACCAGGCGGGCGCCGGTGCGGCGCTCGACCTGGATCCAGCCCTCCAGCAGCACGTCGATGTCCTTCTCCGCCGCAATCCGGCCGACGTACAGCGCGAGCGGACCCTCCGGCAGTCCGAACCTGCGGCGAGTCTCCGCGCCGTGAGCACGCCGGCCCGGGTTGAACCGGTCGAGATCCACGCCGAGCGGCACGTGGACCACGTTCTCGACCCCGGCGCTCTCCAGCTCGCGGGCCACCGCGCGGCAAGGCGCGATCGTCGCCTGGACCAGGCGGCCCAGCCGGCGCACGTATCGCCAGGCCAGCGCGCTGGCGTGGAGCCTGGCCCAGCCGGCGGTGTGCGGCCGGGGCGCGATGATGCGGGGAAAGTTGCTGTGATAAAACCAGACCGCCGGCACATCCAGGCGGCGCCGGGCCAGGTGTACCAGCCACGGCGCGCACCACGCGCTCCCCACCTCGATGAGATCGGGGCGCTCGTGCGCGACGATGCGGGTGGTCGACCGGGTGGCGAGCATGAAGCGGTAGGGCTTCTGGGTCGGGATCGACGGTCCATGGAGCCGGTAGCAGCGCACCCCGCCCGCCTCCAGGATCTCGTCCCGCGCGCCGGGCACGACTAGCACCTGCCGCAGCGCGGGATTGCGCTGCACGTACTTCGCCTTCTCCAGCAGATAGGTCCGCACGCCGCCGGTCGTCTCGCCGAAGAACTCGGTGATGTCGAGCACGCTCACGGAGGCGGCCGGCCGGAGCCGGGGCGGCAGCTCGATGTGCGCGATGTCGAGCGCGGCCGGCGCGGTCCCCGCGACGGGCTCGAGATCGAGTATCCCCGTCGCCGACCGCTCAGTCAGAACAGTCCCCCAGGGGATAGACCGTGCGACAGTTGGGACAGGGATTCTTGCAGCCGAAGGGGCGGGATGGGACGGGGAAGCCGCAGCGCTGGCAGCTAGGCGGGGCCGCGGGGCCGCGGGGCCGCGGGGCGGCAGACTCCGTCGTCGGCCGGCTCGGCTGAGCCCACTGCCCCGCCGCCCCGCGGCCCCGCTGCCCCGCTGCCATCACGCTCGCACGCTCCCGGTAATGAACGGATTCGTCAGCCGCTCGACCCCGATCGTGGTGTCTGGGCCGTGGCCGCTGTGGACCACGGTCGAGTCGGGAAGGGAGAGGAACTGGGTCTGGATGGTGGACATCAGGGTGGCGAAGTCGCCGCCGGGCAGGTCGGTGCGGCCGACCGAGCCGTTGAACAGCACGTCGCCGCCGAAGACCATCCCGTTGCCCACGAAGCTCACGCTGCCCGGCGAATGGCCCGGCGTGAAGCGCACGTCGAACTCGAAGCCACCGATGCTCAGCCGATCGCCGGCGGCGAGCTCGACATCGGGCGGAGGGGGCGGGTCCAGCTCGCGGCCGAGCCAGCCGCCGAACTGCGGCAGCGCTTCGTAGATCCGGCGGTCGAGCGGATGGAGGTGGATCGGGACCCCGGTGGCCTGCTTGACCGGGCCGACCCCGATGATGTGATCGACGTGCGCGTGGGTGAGCCAGATGGCGCGGAGGCTCCAGGCCCGGGTGTCGAGCTCGGCGAGGAACATCGCGTGCTCCTCGCCGGGATCGATCATGACCGCCTCGCGGCTCCGGCGGTCGGCGACCAGGTAGCAATTCTCGGCGAACTGCCCGTTCGGCAGCGCCACCACCTCGAGATCAGACACCGACCTTGGCCTTCGCGCCGCTGTGCTTCCGCCGCTCCGTCAGGAACTTCTCGACCGCGATCGCGGCGGTGGTCGCATCGCCCACCGCCGTGGTGATCTGGCGGGTGAGCTGGGCCCGCACGTCGCCGGCCGCGAAGAGTCCCGGGATCGAGGTCATCATCCGGTCGTCGGTGATCATGTAGCCGGAGGGATCGTGGTCGAAGTGCTCCTTCACCAGGCCGGTGTTGGGCCGGAACCCGATGAAGATGAACGACCCGGTCGCCGGCAGCGACGACGGCTCGCCGGTGACGGTATCGACCATCTCGACCGACTTGAGTCCCGACGGTCCGCCCTTGAACTCGCGAACCTGCTTGTTCCAGATCACCTCGATCTTCGGGTTCTCGAAGAGCCGCTCCTGGAGCAGCTTCGAGGCGCGGAACTGGTCGCGCCGGTGCACCACGGTGACTTTGCTCGCGTAGCGGGTCAGGTAGTGCGCCTCTTCGACCGCCGCGTCGCCGCCGCCGATCACAGCCAGCTCCTCGCCTTTGAAGAACGCGCCGTCGCAGACCGCGCAGTACGATACCCCGCGGCCGGCGTACTCCAGCTCGCCCGGCACTTCCAGCTTGGTCGGTGTGCCGCCGGCGGTGAGGATGACCGCGGGAGCCTCGTAGGTGGTCCCCCCGGAGGTGGTGACCTCGAAGATCCCGTCGTCCCGCCGGGTGATGGCCTCCACGTTCTCCTGCCGGATATCGGCCCCGAACTTGGCCGCATGCTTCGCCATCTTGTCGGCGAGCTCGCGGCCGAGCACGTGCTCGAATCCGGGGTAGTCGTCGATCCACTCGGTATTGAGCAGCTCGCCGCCCGGCACCCCGCGCTCCAGCACCACGGCGTCCAACATCCCCCGCCCGGCGTACATCGCCGCGCACAGCCCCGCGGGCCCCGCGCCTATGATGACGAGATCGTGCTCCTCACGACGGCTCATACTGCTTCCTCAAAGTGGGCCTGTTTTGGTCCATCGACAGCCTGCACAAATATAGAACGCGCGGGGGTTCCCGGGGGTTCGGGGGGGCGGTTAGGGCGGTTGCGGCGGTTGCGGCGGTTGCGGCGGTTGCGGCGGTTGCGGCGGAGTGTTGGTCGTACATGAACCCGCGGGCAAGTCTGGGTTCACCTGGCAAGCATTTCCACCAACCTCCACCGCCGCAATTACATGCCCCGTAACCGCCGCAACCGCCGTAACCGCCGTGTCCGCCGCAACCGCCGCCCCCGCCCTACCCCTCCCCCACATGCAACACTCCCACCGCCCCATGGCACCCCGACACCGTCCCTACCACCACATCCACCTCCGCCCCCCGCGCGCCGGCCTCCGCCACCAACCGGTCTCCCGCCAGCACCTCGGACACGTCGAACATGCCCACCCCATAGACCCGGTGCCGGCAGACGAAGAGCGCCGGTCCGGCGGTAGCGCCCGCGAGGCCCAGCCGGCCGGTGAGCTGCTCCAGCGTGTCGCTCATCTCCCAAGTTCGGGGAGCACGGATCACGGGACAGATGGCGGGCTCCACGCAGTGCGTCGGGCAGAGCCAGTCGGCGAAGGAGATGTAGCGGGTGCCGTCGGGGGCGGCGGTGTCGTACGGAGTCCCGATCGGGGCGGCCAGCGCTCGCTGCTCCATCAGGCGCCCGGGCCAGCGGGCCCGGGCCCGGCGGACCAGCCACTGGTACATGAGGTGGGGCATCAGCGGCGACGGGACGATCGCGTCGTCGGGTCCGGCATAGCCCGCGACCTCGGGGCGGTCGAGCCACCGGTCGAAGAACTGGTCCCAGTCGGCCACGACCAGCTCGCGGTCGCGGGCCGCGCCCACCTCGGTGGCAAAGCGGCAGCCGGGATCCCGGTCCACGACTAGGAGCCGGCGGTACGTCGCCTTCCCCCGCTCCCGCGCGCGAATCAGCTGCCGGGCGTAGAAGGTCCCGTAGCAGCCGCCGCCGACGATGGCGACGTCGCCCAGCTCGACCCTATCGGACGAGTCGTCCGCCATCCACGGCCAGCACTTCGCCGGTGACGAAGTCGCCGCCCTCCAGCAGGTAGAGCATCGCCGCGACCACGTCGGCCGGGCTGCCCAGGCGCTTGAGCGGCGTCATCGCCGCGAGGCGCTCCCGCTCCGCCTCGTCGTACGACTCCGGCACCAGCACGGCGCCCGGCGCGATCGCGTTCACGGTGACCTCGGGCGCGAGGCAGCGCGCCAGGACCTTGGTCAACATCACCACGCCCGCCTTGCTCACGGAGTGCGCCGCGAATCCCGGCCAGGGCTGGAGTCCGGCCAGATCGGCCAGGTTGATCACCTTACCCTTGGCCGCGCGGAGCGCCGAGGCCGCGCCCTGGGTGCAGAAGAAGACCGAGCGGAGATTGAGGTCGAGGGTGGCGTCGTACTGCTCGGGGGTGGTGCTCTCGAAATCGGCCCGCTGCATGATGGCGGCGGAGTTCACCAGGACGTCGAGGCGGCCGAACCGCTCGACCACCCTGCCCGGCAGGCCCCGGGCGGCCTCCGCGTCGGAGAGATCGGCGGCGAAGCACTCCGCCTGCCCGCCGCGGCCGCGCACCTCGTCGCGCAGCGCGCCGGCTCCGGCGGAGGACGCATGGTGATGAATGGCGAGGGTCATGCCCCGGTTCGCCAGCGCGCGGGCAAGCTCCTGCCCCAGACGGCGGCCGGCTCCGGTCACCAGCGCGACCCGTCCCCGCAGCTCCATCAGCTTTTCCGGGATTGGCCCGGCGCGATCGGAAGGATGTGCCCGGTGATCGTGGCCGACTCGGTACTGGCGAGCGAGAGGACGCCGTCCGTGATGTCTTCCAGCTCGACGAACGCGGCGTCTTCACCCACCGACGCGACGTTGTCGTTGGTGCGGACCATCCCCGGCGCGACCGCGTTCACCCGGATCTTCCGGTCCTTGAGCTCCACCGCGAGGCTCTGGGTGAAGCCCGCGACGCCGACCTTGGCCGCGCTATAGACCGAGAGGGGCGCCTGGGGCTCGAAGTAGGCGATGGACGCGAAATTGACGATGCAACCCTGGGTCTTGCCCAGCGCCTCGATCGCCGCCTGCGATACCAGCACGGTGGTCTTGAGATTGATCGCGACCTCGCGGTCGAAGTCGGCGACGGTCAGCTTTTCGATCGGGCCGTACGTGGTGAGGCCGCCCGCGACGTTCACCACGACGTCGAGCTTCCCGAAGTGCCGCAGGGCCATCTCCACCGCCAGCGACGCGATGTCCTTCTGGGTGAGATCGCCGGCGCAGGGCCGGGCATCGACACCCAGCGCCGCGAACTCGCGGACCCGCTCCGCTACGCCGACGGCGTTCTGATCGCAGGCGATGATCTTGGCGCCCGCGTGGCCGAAGGCGAGGGCGACCGCGTTGCCGATCTGCCCCGCGCGGCCGACACCGGTCACCAGCACCACCTTGCCGCCGAAATCGAATCGGGTCATGTCACCTCGCAGGGCCGAAGCCGGTCGAGCCGGTCGAGCCACTCCATCGGCACGTCTTGAGATCCGAGGCCCCCGTGGGTCTCGCCCGGCTCGGGATCGCCGTGCCAGTCGCTGCCGCCGGTCCGCAGGAGGCCGAGCCGGAGGACGATGTCGGTCAGTCGGGAACGCGCGTCGGCGTCGTGGCTGGGGTGGCGGGTTTCCACGGCGTCGAGTCCCTCGCCCTTCAACCGCTCGATGAAGGAGTGGGTTCCCCGGTCCTTGAGATGCGCCACCGACACGAGGCCCTTCACCGAGTGCACCAGGTCGGCCACTTCCCGGAACGTGGGAAGGACTTTCTCGACGAACGCGGGCCGCCCCCGGCCGATATAGCGGTCGAATGCCTGGGACATCCCCACCGCGGCACCGCCGCTCACGATGGCCCGGGCCACATGGGGCCGGCCGACAGCGCCGCCGCGAGCCTCCCGCAACACGTCGTCGAAGTCGAGGGTGACACCCATGCCCTGGAGCCGATCGACCATGAGCCGGGCCCGGCGCATCCGATCGGCGCGGCAGCGTTCGAGGAAGGCTTCCAGCGGGCCGGAATCGGTGGGGAGGAAATAGCCCAGCACGTGCATCTCGCCCCAGGGGGCGGCGGTGGAGAACTCGCACCCGGAGACGACGCGCACGCCGAGCCGCTCGCCGGCCGCGACGGCCGCGGGCACACCCGCAACCGTGTCGTGATCGGTGAGCGAGATCGCGCCGAGGCCCGCCGCCGATGCTCGCGCGACCACCGCCTCAGGTGCCAGGCTCCCGTCCGACGCGGACGAGTGCACGTGAAGGTCGATGGTCGGTCCGGTAGGGGGCGCCTGACCGGGGCCGATCAGCGCCGGTAACCCAGCTCTGGCGCGGTCCAGGCGGGCTGGGAGACCGCCAGCAGGTCGGCCAGGTCCTTGTCGCTCAGCTGCCGGAGCGACAGCTCGGTGCTCTTGGCGCCGAGCGGCGAATAGCGAACCATCCGCCGCTCGCGCGCTGGCCCGGTTCCCCGGGTGAACACCAGCCCGAATTCGTCCTTGGTGTACTGGGTAGGACGGCCGCTGAGCTCCACCCCCCAGCGGTCCCCGTCCACCTCGATGATGCGTCTGGGCATCTCCCTAAACCTCCTCCCACAGCTCCCACGCACCGGGCTGGTATTCCGCCACCGCCCTGATGCGCTGCTCCAGCCGGCGTTCGTCCTCGGGACGCTCGGCAAGCGTGCGATGGGTCTCCCGGCTCCGGCTCTCGCTGAACTCGAGGAACGAGCCCGGCTCCTCCGGCTGCCGAAATACCCACAGGTGCCAACCGCGGCGCTCGGCGAGACTGGCCAGCGCTCGCACCGCCGCGAGATACTCGTCTTCCCCGCCGCGGCGCACGCTCACCCGTGACACGGTGAGAGTGCGCCCCATGTCAGATCGCGGCCTCGGGGAACTCCTGCAACGTCTTCTTCACGTCCGCCATGAACCGGTCGGCGTCCGCGCCATCCACGATCCGGTGATCGAACGCCAGCGACAGCAGGCCCTTGGTGCGTACGCCGATGGTGTCGGTCCCATCGACCGTGATGACGGCGGGCTGCTTCTCGATCGAGCCGACGCAGAGAATCGCCGCCTGGGGCTGGTTGATGATCGGGGTGCCCAGCACCGACCCGAACACGCCGGGGTTGGTGATGGTGAACGTGCCCTTCTGGACCTCGTCGGGACTCAGCTTCTTGTTGCGGGCCCGCTCGCCCAGATCGTTGATGGCGCGCGCCAGCCCGAGCAGTGACAGCTCGTCGGCGTGCTTGATGACCGGGACGATGAGCCCCCAGTCCAGCGCCACCGCGATACCGAGGTTGATGTCGCGCCGCAGGATGGTGCCCTCACCCGAGACGGCGGCGTTGAGCGCCGGATGCCGGCGCAGTCCATCGGCGGCGGCCTTGGCGATGAACGCCAGGAAAGTGAGGTTCACCCCGCGGTCGGCGTATTCCTTCTTTTTCTTGGCCCGGAGCAGTGCTACCCGGCTGTAATCCACCTCGAAGACGGTGTTGACGTGGGGCGAGACCCGCCGCGACATCACCATGTGCTCCGCGGTGAGCTTCCGGATCCGGCTCCAGGGCTCGACCCGGTCGCCTTCCCAGGGGTCGACGCCGATCGTGGGAGGCGGGGCAGCGGGGCTGCGGGGCGGCGGGGCAGTCGGCACTACATCAGCGGCCGGAATCACAGCAGCGGGTTGTCCTGCCCCCCCGCCCGCCTGCCCGCCTGCCCCCTCTATGTACCCCAACACATCATTCTTCGTCACCCGCCCCGCGAGCCCGGTTCCCGGGATTTCCTTGAGATCGAGATTGTGCTCGGCGACCATCTTCCGCACCACGGGCGTCGATCGGCGGCGGAGCCGCTCCTCCGCAGTTTCCACTTCGCCGTTGGTCTCCGCCACCTGCCCCGCGCGCGACTTCTCCGCTGCCGGACGCGCGGCCGGTGCGGGAGCGGGGGCCGGGGCCATCTTGGCCGGAGCCGCGGGAGCCGGTGACGGGGCCGCGGCCGCCGGCTGGGGAGCCGGAGCGGGTGCGGGGGCGGGCGCGGACGGAGCAGCCGCCGGCCCCGGCTTCGCAGCGCCGGCCGCCGCCTCGGTATCGATCTTCGCGACCACTGTCTGCACCGCGACCGTCTGGCCCTCCTGCACCAGGATCTCGGTGAGCACGCCGGCGGCCGGCGCCGGGATCTCCGCATCGACCTTGTCGGTGGAGATCTCGAAGATCGGCTCGTCGCGCTTCACCGCGTCGCCCACCTTCTTCATCCAGCGGGACAGCGTGCCCTCAGCGATGGACTCGCCCATCTGGGGCATGATTACATCAATGGTGGCCATGCGTCGGGCTCCTTGTCGGACGGGCCGGCGGGCTGACGGGCGGCCGGGCAGTGAACGGAACATGCACCGGTGTGCTGTTCCTGCCCACCTGCCCGTCTGCCCGGCTGGCCGCCTCCCTCAGTACGCCGCTAACCATCTTGCCGCCCTGACCACATCCGTCGTCTGCGGCAGCACGAAATCTTCCAACTGCGGCGCGTAGGGGAGCGGGACGTCGTGCGCGGCCACCCGCTTCACCGGCGCGTCCAGATATTCGAACGCCAGGTCCTGGATCCGCGCGGTGATCTCCCCGGCTACGCCGCCGGTCACCGTGTCCTCGTGCACGATCAGCACCCGGTTGGTCTTCTTCACCGTCGCCGCGATCGCGTCGTCGTCCATCGGGAGGAGCGAGCGCAGGTCGATCACTTCGACCGACAGGCCGTCCTCCTTCTCCAGCTGCTCCGCCGCCTCGAGCGACTTCCAGACCGTCGCCGCGTAGGTGATGATCGAGAGGTCCTTCCCCTCCCGCGCCACCCGCGCCTTCCCGATCGGCACGACGTGGTCACCCTGCGGCATCTCCTCCTTGATCCGGCGGTAGAGATACTTGTGCTCGAAGAAGAGTACGCAGTCCTCGTCACGGATCGCGGCCTTCATCAGGCCCTTGGCATCGGCGGCCGTCGCGGGGTACACCACCTTGAGACCGGGCGTGTGCACGAACGCGGCCTCGGGATTCTGGGAGTGGAACGGCCCGCCCCGCACGTAGCCGCCGCTGGGCCCCCGCACCACCATCGGACAGGGCAGGAACGCGCGGTAGCGCGCGGTGGCGACGTAGTTGGTCAGGATGCTGTAGGCGCAGGAGACGAAGTCGATGAACTGCATCTCGCACACCGGCCGCATCCCCATGTGCGCCGCACCCGCGGCCGCGCCGACGAACCCGGTCTCGCTGATCGGGGTGTCGATCACCCGCTCCGCGCCGAAACGCGTCTGCAATCCCTCGGTGACCTTGAACGCGCCGCCGTACTTCCCGATGTCCTCGCCCATGCAGAACACGTCGGGGTCGCGCTCCATCTCCTCGAACAGCGCCTGGCGGATCGCCTCGAGATAGGTGACCTCAGCCATCGTGGGTCCCCCAGCTCGCCGGACGCTCGTGCCGCTCCACCGCGCTCCGGACACCCTCACGATACCACAGCACCGGCATCCTGGGGGGATCGGCATAGACCCCTTCCAGCGAGTCCAGCGCCTGGGGCGGCGGCGAGGTCTCGGCCTCGTCGGTCGCCGCGTCGATCTCCGCGCCCACCCGGCTGTCGACCGCGGCCAGCTCGTCGGCGCCGAAGCTCTCGCCGTCGGTGAGCGCCTTGCTGAAGCGATCGACCGGATCGTTCTCCTTGGCCCACCGCTCGATCTCGCCGTCGGGCACGTAGGACTGGTTGTCGTGCTCCGCGTGGCCCTTCCGCCGATACGTCATGAACTCGAGCAGCGTGACGCCTTCGCCCCGGCGGGCCCGATCGACCGCGTCCCGGGTGGCGCGATAGACGGCGAGCACGTCGTTGCCGTCGGCCCGCAGGCCCGGCACGCCGTACCCCGCGGCCTTGTCGGCCAGCCGCTCGGCGGCGCACTGCAGCTCGGTGGGGGTGGAGTAGGCGTAGCGGTTGTTCTCGACGACCACGACCAGCGGGAGGCGGTGCACGGCGGCGAAGTTGATCCCCTCGTGGAACGCGCCGGTCGAGGTCGCGCCGTCGCCCACATAGACCAGCCCCACCCGCGGCTGCTTCCGCATCTTGAACGAGAGGGTGACCCCGGCCATCACCGGCACCATGTCGCCCAGGTGGGAGATCTGGCCCACGAAGTTTCGATCGGTGACGTCGCCGAAGTGGATGTTCAGCTCGCGCCCGCGAGTGGGAGAGTCGCCCTTGGCCATGTACTGCCGCAACACCTCCAGCGGGGTGGCGCCCTTCACCAGCATGGAGCCCAGGTTCCGGATCAGGGGCGACAGGACGTCCTCCCGGCGGAGCGCATAGGCTGATCCCACCGCGCACGCCTCCTGCCCCAGCGACCGAAACAGCCCGCCGACCACCTTCGTCTGCCGATAGAGGTTCACCAGCCGCTCCTCGAGCGACCGAGTAAGCCTCATCCAGTAATAGAGTTCGAGGAGTTGCTCGCGGGAGAGATCCCCGGCGCTGGCACGGGACGGGACGGTTGCGGAAGTGGCGGCCATGCGGTTCCTGGTTGTGGGTGCCTGAACCCGGGGGGGAAAATCCACCGGGGGAGAAGTGGAGTCAAGCCGCACTTTCTGCCTTTATCTGCTTTCACCTGCGGCGCTTGGGTACCTGGCCGTGCTCCGTTTTGTGCATGTTGGGTAGGTAATTAGCCGCAGATGAACGCAGATGAACACAGAAGGGATACACGCAGAGATCACCCGGCGAATTATTGGGGTGTTCTTTACGGTTTATGGGGAGTTGGGGTATGGGTTTCTGGAGTCGGTGTATCGGTCCGCGATGGTCCTCGTTCTGAGGGATGCGGGGCTGGTGGCGGAACCGGAGGTCGAGCTGGAAGCCCGATTCCGTGGCCGGCCCATCGGGAAGTTTCGCGCGGATCTGCTGGTGGAAGGGGCGGTGCTGGTCGAGCTGAAGGCAGCGCGAGCAATCGATTCGACCCATGTCGCTCAGCTGTTGAACTATCTCCGCTGTACCGTCATCGAGGTCGGCCTCATCCTCAACTTCGGCCCGACCCCAAAGATGCGACGCCTGATCTTCGCCAACCACCGAAAACAACAACCAAATATTCCCCCTCGGACAACATGATCCCGTATCTGCGTTCATCATCTGCGTTCATCTGCGTTCATCTGCGGCCAAAAACAAACGGCCCCACCCATAGGACGAGGCCGTCGTTCGCAGAGATCCGCCCCGGACTAGCCCTATGCCGCCACCGCCCGCTGCGCACCAGACGCGTGCTCCTGGCTCTCGATCCGCATGCCGTAGAACGACCGGTGCACGAAGACCATCGACGCGAAGAAGAACGCGACCGCGAGGACCCGGGTCAGAGTCGAGCTCCCCTCGGCGGAGAGGTACACGCCCAGCTCCACCGCGAGCAGTCCGAACAGCGTGGTGAACTTGATCACCGGGTTCATCGCCACCGAGGACGTGTCCTTGAACGGATCGCCCACGGTGTCGCCCACCACCGAGGCGGCGTGCAGCTCGGTGCCTTTCATTTTGAGCTCGGTCTCCACGATCTTCTTCGCGTTGTCCCAGGCGCCGCCGGCGTTGGCCATGAAGATCGCCTGAAACAGACCGAACATGGCGATCGAGATCAGGTAGCCGATGAAGAAGAACGGCTCGATGAAGGCGAACGCGAGGGTGGAGAAGAAGACGCCGAGGAAGATGTTGAACATCCCCTTCTGGGCGTACTGGGTGCAGATCTCCACCACCTTCCGGCTGTCCTCCACCGACGCCTTGGTGACGCCCTCGAGCTTGATGTTGGCCTTGATGAATTCCACCGCGCGGTAGGCGCCGGTGGTGACCGCCTGGGTCGAGGCGCCGGTGAACCAGTAGATCACCGCGCCGCCGGTGATGAGGCCGAGCAGGAACGGCGGGTGGAGGATCGAGAGGTTCTCCATCCCGTTGGTGAGCCCGTGGGTCAGCGCCATGATGATCGAGAAGATCATCGTGGTGGCGCCCACGACCGCGGTGCCGATCAGCACCGGCTTGGCCGTCGCCTTGAAGGTGTTCCCCGCCCCGTCGTTCTCCTCCAGCAGCTCCTTGGCCACCTCGAAGTTCGGCGCGAAGGCGAAGTCGCGCTTGATCTCCTGATCCACGTTGGGGATCTGCTCGATCACCGACAGCTCATACACCGACTGGGCGTTGTCGGTCACCGGGCCGTAGCTGTCGACCGCGATGGTCACCGGGCCCATGCCGAGGAAGCCGAAGGCGACCAGGCCGAAGGCGAAGATGGCCGGCGCCTTCATCAGCTCGTCGAGGCCGCCCATCGTGCTGACGCCGTACGCGGCGGCCATGAGGCCCATGATCGCCATGCCGAGCCAGTAGGCGGAGAAGTTCCCCGCGACGAAGCCCGACAGGATGTTGAGCGACGCGCCGCCCTCGCGGGAGGCGGCGACCACCTCGCGCACGTGCCGGGACTCGGTGCTGGTGAAGACCTTCACCATCTCCGGGATGATGGCGCCGGCGAGGGTGCCGCAGGTGATGACGGTGGAGAGCTGCCACCAGAGGTCGGACTGGCCGCCGAGGTCGGGCACGATGAAGTACGAGACGATGTAGGTCAGCACCACCGAGACGATGGAGGTGAGCCACACCAGCTGGGTCAGCGGAGTCTCGAAGTTGAACCGCGCGACCTCGCCGAATTTCGCCTGCGACATCGCGTTGCTGATCAGGTAGGAGAACCCGGACGCCAGCACCATCATGACCCGCATGAGGAAGATCCAGACCAGCAGCTGGGCCTGGATGGTGGGGTCGGCCACGGCCAGCACGATGAACGAGATCAGCGCGACGCCGGTGACGCCGTAGGTCTCGAAGCCGTCGGCGGTGGGGCCGACCGAGTCGCCCGCATTGTCGCCGGTGCAGTCCGCGATGACGCCGGGGTTCCGGGCGTCGTCTTCCTTGATCTTGAAGACAACCTTCATCAGGTCGGAGCCGATGTCGGCGATCTTGGTGAAGATGCCGCCCGCGATCCGGAGGGCCGCCGCACCGAGCGACTCGCCGATGGCGAAGCCGAGGAAGCAGGCGCCGGCTACGTCGGGCGGAATGAACAGCAGGATCGCGAGCATGAACAGCAGCTCGACCGAGATCAGCATCATGCCCACGCTCATCCCGGCGCGAAGCGGGATGTCGGACACCGGCCACGCCTTGCCGCGGAGGCTGGCGAACGCGGTGCGGGAGTTGGCCAGGGTGTTAATCCGGATGCCGAACCAGGCGACGCCGTAGCTGCCCCCCATGCCGATGAGGCTGAAGAGCAGGATGATGGCGATCTTGGACAGCTCGAGCCCGGTGAGGAGGAAATAGACCACGATCACCGTGCCGATGAAGCCGAGCAGCACCAGCAGCAGCTTGCCCTGCTGGATCATGTAGGCTTTGCAGGTCTCGTAGATCAGCTCGGAGATCTCGGCCATGGACCGGTGGACCGGGAGGTTGCGCACCCGGGTGTAGCTCCACAGCCCGAACAGCAGGCCCAGGACGCACACGAACAATCCGGAGAGCAGGATCTCGTGCCCGGTGAAGCCGAGGAAGTCGCCCTGGTTCAGGTCGGGAAGGCGGAGGTTCACCTCACCGCCGGGGCGGTGCTCGGGCGCCGCCGCCTGGGCGGGCTCCTGGGCGGCGGCGAACGACAGGGCCACCGGGGCCATCGCTCCCAGCAACAGCAGGAGCAGGGCGAGGGAACGGAACGCCGGGCGGATCAGCTTCATCGTCGAATCTCTCCTGGGCTTCACGGGCGGCGCCTCAGTAGGCGCCGATGGGACGGTGGGCGGGATGGGTCTCGGCGTGCGCAATGGTGAGAAAGCGCTTCGCCAGCTTGTCGGCCTCGCTCTCGCCGACCTGGTCGGTCTCCACGGTCACCAGCGTGTAGTGCCCGCCCTCGGCTTGCACGGTTACGCCGATCCGGCCGATGGCGCCGGAAAACGTCCGCCGCCGCGGCTGCTCCTCGACCGGCGTGAGCCGCGAGCCGAAGAACTCGGTCGTGGCGGCCAGCACCTGGGCGGGGGAAGCATGGGTCCGATGGAAGTACTTCATCCCTCAGTCATCCTGGTAATACTCGATCCCCAGATGGGTGATCTGCTCTTCGCCCATCATGTAGCGCAGCGTGTTCTTCAGCTTGGTCTGCTGGATGAACAGGTCGTGCTCGGGATAGAGGCCCGGGGCCACCTGGGGACTCTTGAAGTAGAACGAGAGCCACTCCTGGATCCCGCTGAATCCGGCGCGCTGCGACAGGTCGAAGAACAGCGCCAGGTCGAGCACCAGCGGGGCGGCCAGGATCGAGTCGCGGCAGAGAAAATCGACCTTGATCTGCATCGGATAGCCCAGCCATCCGAAGATGTCGATGTTGTCCCAGCCCTCTTTGTTGTCGCCTCGGGGCGGATAGTAGTTGATCCGCACCTTGTGGAAGAGATTGCCGTACAGCTCGGGGTAGAGCGCCGGCTGGAGGATGTACTCCAGCACGCCGAGCTTCGACTCTTCCTTGGTCTTGAAGCTCTCGGGGTCGTCCAGGACCTCGCCGTCGCGGTTGCCCAGGATGTTGGTGGAGTACCAGCCCGCCACGCCCAGCATCCGGGCCTTGAACATCGGCGCGAGCACGGTCTTCACCATCGTCTGGCCGGTCTTGAAGTCCTTCCCTCCGATGGCCACGCCGCGGTCCTTGGCCAGCTGCTCCATCGCGGGGAAGTCGCAAGTGAGGTTCGGCGCGCCGTTGGCGAAGGGCACGCCCTCCATCAGCGCGGCCCAGGCGTAGAGCATGGACGGCGCGACCGATTGATCGCCGGCGTCCATGGCCCGCTCGAAGGCGTCCAGGGTCCAGTGGGCCGGCCCCGGGCTGATGAAGATCTCGGTCGAGGCGCACCACACCATCACCAGCCGGCTGCAGCCGTGCTTCGCCTTGAACTCGCGGATGTCCTTCCGCAGCGCTTCGGCCAGCTCCCGCTTGCTCTTGCCGCTCTTGACGTTCTTCCCCTCCAGCCGCTTCACGTACTGCTGGTCGAAGACGGCGGGCATCGGCTTCAGCGACTTCATGAAGTCGCCGATCGGCTCCAAGTGCTCATGCCGGTCGAGCACGCCGGCCTTCACCGCGGCGGTGTAGGCGTCGTCGGGCACCGGGTCCCAGGCCCCGAACACCAGGTCGTCGAGCGAGGCGAGCGGCACGAAGTCGCGGATGAGAGGCGCGCGCCCCTCGGTGCGCTTGCCCAGCCGGATGGTGCCCATCTGGGTCAGCGAGCCGATCGGCTTGGCGCCGTTCCGGCGCACGTTCTCCACGCCGGCGATGAAGGTGGTGGCGACGGCGCCCAGACCAACGCAGAGCACGCCGAGCTTCCCTTCCGCCGGCGCGATCCGCCGGGCTACCTGTTCAGGCACTAGCTAACGTCCTTTCGCGAGTGGATCCAGCGCGGCCGCGTGCTCCCGCGGCCTCGGCGCGCGGGCCGCCGGCTGCTGCTCCGGCTCGACGCCGTCCGCCGTCCGGTGCACGTAGGCGAAGCGCTGGATCACCGTGATGATGGACGCCGCGGCCAGCAGGGCGACGAGCCCCTCGAGCACCAGCGCCCGGGGCCCGGCGCCGACGATCAGTGAGGCCACCCCGAGCCCGAGGATGCGCTCGGCGCGCTGGGCGATGCCCACCTTGCAGTCGAGGCCCAGCCCCTCGGCCCGGGCGCGGGCATAGGACACGAGGAGCGAGCTGAGAATGGCCACCATGCAGGCGATGACGGCCGGAATACGGTAGGCGACGTCGGGGGCGGTCAGCAGGAAGGCGCCGATGCCGATGAAGGTGGCGCCATCCCCCACCCGGTCGAGGGTGGAATCGTAGAAGGCGCCGAACTTGGTGACCATCGCCCCGCCGCGGGCGACCTGGCCGTCCAGGGTGTCGGCCACCCCGCTCAGGAGCAGCAGCGCGCCGCCCAGCCGGATGTGCCCCAGCGCGTAGGCGAGGGCGGAGACGAGGACCAGGCCGGTGCCGATCGTGGTGATCGTGTTCGGCCTGATGCCGGCTCGGATCAGCCGATCCACCAGCGGGTTGACCGCCCGGTAGAAGGGCTTTTCCAGTGCTCCCAGGAGCTTCACGCTCGTCTCGACCCTCGGTCTGTGCCGTGAGAATTCATCGCCCCGCCCCCGGCCCGTTTGCCGGGGCAAAGGATAATCGGCAGAACCGCTTAGGGCAATCAGACAGCGACCGTCAGTCGGGGTAGAGAAGCACCGGCTTCCGCCGCTCCAGGAAGGCCCGCCGGGCCGGCTCCCACCCCCGGACGATGGCTGCGGGATCCTCGCCGGCGTCGATCGCGGTCCGCAGCGCGGCGGTACCGGCCAGCCGGTCGAAATGCTTGGGGATCCAGGCGAACTGCGCGGGATGGATCCGGCGGATCGCCGCCAGCAGGAGGACAGCCGTCGCCGTCGGGTCGTACCGGTCGCGATCGGTGACCTCGAGGCGGATCCCGGCGAGCGCCGTGTCGGCGTACTTGCCGTCGCCCGGCCGGTTCGGAGTGAAACTGACGGCTTTCGCCCGGACGCCTGGCGCATCGCCGCTCCGGAGCGCCGCCAGCACCCTCGCCGTGTCGAGCCAGGGCGCGCCGATCTGCTCGAACGGTGCGTCCGAGCCCCGGCCGACCGAGAGGTTGGTCCCCTCGAACAGGCAGGTGCCCGGATAATGGAAGAGGCTTTCCAGGGTCTTGAGGTTGGGACTCGGCGGGATGAACGGCAGGCCGGTGCGGTCGAGCGGCTGGCTCCGGCGCCATCCGGCGGCGGGTACGACCGTCAGCTCGACCGGGATGTCGAGGTCGCCCTGGGCCAGCAGCGCCTCCTCGCCGAGGGTGAGACCGTGCCGCATCGGCACGGTGAGCCGGCCGACCGGGGTGATGTGGGCCGGCTCGAGCACGTTGCCCTGCACCGCCCCGCCGATCGGGTTGGGCCGGTCGAGCAGCACGACCGGGATCCGGTTGCGGCCCGCGGCCTGCATGACATCGACCGTCGTGGTGATATAGGTATAGTACCGCGCGCCCGCGTCCTGGAGGTCGATCAGCAGTACGTCGATGCCGGCGAGCATGGAATCGCTGGGGGCGGAGTTCCTGCCGTAAAGACTATAGATTGGAAGGCCAGTGGCCGAATCCACCGACGACGCAACGGCGGCGCCGGGATCGGCCGCGCCACGGAATCCGTGCTCGGGGCTGAACAGCGCCACCAGCCGGACCCCGGCCGCCCGCAGTCGCACCACATTGCTGACGCCGCTCGCATCCACACCCGACTGGTTGGTCACCAGCCCGACCTTCCGGTCGCGCACCAGCCTCGTGCTGTCGCTCAGCAGGACCTCGATCCCCGGCCGGACCAGGGCCGGATCGGCCGGCGCCGCCGACTGACCCGGTCCGGCGCACCCGGCCGACCAGCACACCGCTGCCAGGAGGATGAAGCGAGAACCGTGCAAAGAAATCTCCTCACGCTGGCGCTGCTGTTGGTGATCGGCGGGTGCGGGCGAGCCGGGGTTCCCGCCCCGATGCCCGACCCGATGCCGTTCCGTCCGGACCTCCAGGTGGTCCCCGACGTGGATCACCTGCTCGCCGTCCTGTCGGTGCGGGACAAGATCGCCCAGCTGGTCATGCCCTGGATTCCGGGGACCTACGCCGCGTACGACGCGGATGCGTTCGACCGGGTGGAGGCGTGGATCGACTCGCTCCACGTCGGCGGCCTCATCGTGTCGGTGGGCTCGCCGCTCGACATCGCCGCGAAACTGAACCGGTTGCAGGGGCGCTCCGGGCTCCCGCTGCTCGTGGCGTCGGATCTCGAGGGCGGCACCAGCATCCGGTTCAACGGCGGCACGCCGCTGCCTCCCAATATGGGCGTGGCCGCGTCGGGGAGCGACAGCGCCGCGTACGAGATGGGCCGCATCACCGCGCTGGAGGCACGCGCGGTCGGCATCCACCTCGCGTTCGCGCCGGTCGCCGACGTCAACAACAATCCCGACAATCCCATCATCAATACCCGTTCGTTCGGCGAGGATCCCGCGGAGGTCGGCCGGCTGGTCGCCGCCGAGGTCCGGGGGCTGCAGGACAACGGGGTGCTGGCGACGGCGAAGCACTTTCCCGGACACGGCGACACCGGCACCGACTCCCACCTGTCGCTGCCGGTGATTCCTTCGAGCTGGTCCCGCCTCGACTCGGTGGAGCTGGTGCCCTTCCGCAGCGCGATCGCAGCCGGGGTGAAGGTGGTGATGTCGGCCCACATCGCGCTCCCGGGGATCGACCCCGGCCAGCTGCGGCCGGGCACGGTGGCGCCCAACGTCCTCACCGGCGTGCTCCGCGACTCGCTCAAGTTCGACGGGATGGTGGTGACCGACGCGCTCGACATGGGCGGGATCACCAACGCCTACGGCGCCGACGCCTCGCTGCGCGCGTTCCTCGCGGGCGCCGACCTGCTGCTCCAGCCGGCCGATCCGGCGGCGGCCATCTCCACGATCGAAGCGGCGGTCGCAAGCGGACAGATCACGCCCGAACGGCTCGACGCCTCGGTGCGGCGCGTGCTCCAGGCCAAGCGCGACCTCGGCCTCTTCACCCGCCGCACCGTCTCGCTCGACAGCGTGCCCGGCACCGTCGGCAGCTCCCGCTTCCTCGGCCAAGCGCGGGACCTGGCCGCCCGCTCGGTGGTGATGGTGAAGGACGTGAACGGCGTGGTGCACGGGCTCCGCGGCGCCAGGCCGCCGGTCACGCTGGTGACCTACGGCGAGGAGGACAACCGCACCGTGGGCCAGGCCCTCGCGGCGGAGCTGCGCCGGCTCGGGTTCGCGCCGGCCGTGGTCCGGCTCTGGCCCAGCAGCGGCGCGGCGAGCTACGATTCCGCCGCCGCGGCGCTCGCCCGCCGCCCGGTGGCGCTGTTCGTCACCGCCGACAAGCCGACCGCGTGGCGAGGCTCGCTCGGCATGCCGGAGCGGCTCACCGGTCTCATCAGCGGCAGCGCCCGGACTCGCTCGACGATCCTGGTCTCGCTCGGAAATCCGTATCTCATTTCCCGCCTGCCCGAGGTCGGCTCCTATCTCATCGGCTGGCGCTCGAACCAGGTGACCGAGGAAGCGGTGGGCCGCGCCCTCGCGGGCGTGGCACCGATCACCGGGAAGCTTCCGATCTCCCTCCCCCCGCTCTATCCCCGCGGCTGGGGCGTCGAGCGGCGCGTCTCCCCCACGCGGTGAACCCAAGCCCAAGGCGAGGCTCCCGATGACGCTCGAGCTGTCCGACTGGCTGATCGTCGCGCTCTATTTCGTCGTCTCCGCCGCCATCGGGCTGGCCTACACGCGGCGGGCCGGCCAGTCGCTCGCCGACTATTTCGTCACCGGCCGGTCGCTCCCCTGGTGGCTGGCCGGCACCTCGATGGTGGCGACCACGTTCGCCGCCGACACCCCGCTCGCGGTTGCGGGCCTGGTGGCGAAGTACGGCGTGGCCGGCAACTGGCTCTGGTGGAACGGCGCGCTGTCCGGGATCCTCACCGTCTTCTTCTTCTCCCGCCTGTGGCGAAGGGCCGGCGTGCTGACGGACGTGGAATTCGCCGAGCTGCGCTACGGCGGCAAGCCCGCGGCGGTGCTCCGCGGCTTTCGGGCGCTGTATCTCGCCCTGCCGATCAACCTGATCATCATGGGGTGGGTGACCCGGGCGATGGTGACGATCCTGGGCATCACCCTGGACGTCAACCCGTGGGTCGCCGCCATCGTGCTCTTCGCCATCACCGCGCTCTACAGCGTGCTCGGCGGGCTCTGGGGCGTGATCGTGACCGACGCATTCCAGTTCGTGATCGCCATGGGCGGCTCCATTCTGCTCGCGGTGCTGGCGGTGGAGTGGGTCGGCGGGCTGGACTCGCTGGTGGAACAGTCGGCCCGGCACTACGGCTCGGTCGAGACGGCGTTCGGCGTGATCCCACCGACCGGCCAGGCCTGGCTGCCGCTCTCCACCCTGGTGGTCTTCCTCGCGGTCCAGTGGTGGGCCGCGTGGTATCCCGGCGCGGAGCCGGGCGGCGGCGGCTACATCGTGCAGCGAATCCTCTCCGCCAAGGACGAGCGCCACGGCCTCCTCGCGACCCTCTGGTTCAACATCGCCCACTACGCGCTGCGCCCGTGGCCCTGGATCCTGGTGGGCTTCGTCGGCGCGCTGCGCTATCCCGACCTCGCCAACCCGGAGGAGGGCTACGTCCGGGTGATGGTCGACGTGCTCCCGTCTCCGTTCAAGGGCCTGATGCTTGCCGCGTTCGCCGCGGCGTACATGAGCACCATCAGCACCCATCTCAACTGGGGCGCCTCGTACCTGGTGAACGACGTCTATCTGCGCTTCATCCGGCCCGACGCCGGCCCCCGGGCCCAGGTCCTCGCCTCCCGGGTGGCGACCGGCCTGCTCATGGTCCTCTCACTCGTGGTCATGGCGTTCCTCAGCAGCGTCGAGCAGGGATGGAAGATCCTGCTGGGCCTGGGCGCCGGCACCGGGCTGGTGCTCATCCTCCGCTGGTACTGGTGGCGGGTGAACGCCTGGTCGGAGATCAGCGCGATGGCGGCCTCGTTCGTCACCTGCATCCTGCTTCAGGTCGTGGGCCTCGACCTGGGCGACACCGCCTCGGGGGACTACGCCCTCACGATGGGCATTACCGTCGCGGTGACGACCCTGGTCTGGCTCACCGTCACCTTCATGACCGCCCCGGAAACCGACGCGGTGCTCGAGCGGTTCTATCGGCAGGTGAGGCCGGGCGGGGCCGGTTGGCGGCGGGTCAGTACCCGGCTGGGATTCGGGGATGACAAGGTCCCGGGCGGCGTCCTCTCCTGGGTCAACTGGGTGGCGGGGGTGGTAGCGGTCTATGCCTCGGTGTTCTCAGTTGGCGCGATGTTGACGGGGTGGCCCGTCCGCGGGCTGGTCTATGCGGTGGTGGCTTTAGGGGCTTTCTCTTTGATTTACCGTAACTTACGTAGCGATCCGGCGCTGGCGGGCTCGGTTGACAGGGCGGTTTAGCAGTCGTTAAGTTTGAGTCAGATCGGACCGGCCGCTCCAGGTCGGTCCGCACGTCGTCAAGGAGCATCCCATGAGCGGTACCGAGCAGCAGGCCCCGGCGGGCGGGTTCGCCCTCGTCCTCACGGGGCGGGCGGTCGAGGAAGTCCAGAAGTTCATCGCCCAGGAGCAGGTGCCGGCCGAGAGCGCGGGCCTCCGGATCAGCGTCCTCCCGGGCGGTTGCTCGGGATTCAAGTACAGCCTCAACATCGAGGAGCGCCCGCTGGACGACGATCTCGTCAGCGAGATCAACGGCGTCCGCGTGTTCGTGGATGGGTTCAGCGCCCAGTACCTCACGGGCATCACCATCGACTACGTCAGCTCGATGCAGGGCGCCGGATTCACGTTCAACAATCCCAATGCCACGGGTGGCTGCGGGTGCGGCAGCAGCTTCACAGCCTGACCGATAGAAAAGCGTGAAAGGTGAAAAGTGAAAAGTGAAAAGGGGTAGCCAGTCAGGCTGCCCCTTTCTTTTTCTCCCTTTCACCTTTCACTTTTCACTTTTCCCGCTGTCCCAACACCGAACCCGGCGCATCTCTGCACACACTCGACGTCGCGGTTGTCGGGCTGTATTTCGTCTTCACCCTGGGCGTCGGGCTGTGGGTGGCCCGGCACCAGCGCAGCGCCACCGACTACTTCCTCGGCGCGCGCGACCTGCCCGCGTGGGCCATCCTCCTCTCCATCGTCGCGACCGAGACCTCCGCGCTCACGGTCATCTCCATACCCGGCATCGGCGCGCGGGGCGATCTCACCTTCCTCCAGCTCACGATCGGCTACCTCATCGGGCGGATCGGGGTCGCGGTGTGGCTGCTGCCCGGCTATTTCCGCGGCGACCAGGAGACGGCGTACGCCCGGCTGGAGCACCGCTTCGGCGTGGGGACCAGGCGGCTGACCTCGGTCATCTTCCTCTTCTCCCGCTTCCTCGGCGACGCGGTGCGGGTGTTCGCCAGCGCGATTCCGCTCGCCCTGGTGACCGGCTGGAGCATCCCAACGTCCATCGTGGCGATGGGCGTGGTGACGATGATCTACACCTGGTTCGGCGGCTTCAAGGCGGTGGTGTGGACCGACGTGCTCCAGCTCTCGGTCTATCTCGCCGGCGGGATCGGCGCGCTGTTCGTCGCCTGGCACCTCGCGGGCGGCGCAGGCCAGGTCTTCTCGATGGCGGCGGCGGAGGGAAAGCTTCGGGTCATCGACCCGGCGATCTCCTTCACCCGCACCTACACCCTGCTCGGCGGGATCGTGGGCGGCGCTCTCCTCTCGGGCGCCTCCCACGGCACCGACCATCTGATCGTCCAACGCCTGCTGGCGACGCGATCGCTGGGTGACGCCCGGCTCGCCCTCGTCGGCTCCGGGGTGATGGTGATGTTCCAGTTCACCCTGTTCCTCCTGGTGGGCATCGCGATCTGGGCCGCCGGCTTCGCCCCCGCGGGCGCGCCGGGCGACGAGCTGTTCCCCCGCTTCGTGGTGGAGCACCTCCCGGCCGGCCTGGCCGGCCTGGTGATCGCCGGCATCCTCGCCGCCGCGATGGGCACCCACAGCTCCGCGATCAACTCCCTGGCCTCCTCGGCGACCCACGACCTCTACGGCTCGATGACCGGGCGCAGCGACCCGGTCCACCTGCTGAAGGTGGGCCGGCTCTTCTCCGCCCTCTGGGCGACAGGGCTCATCTTCGGCGCGCTTTACTTCCACTTCGCCGCGACAGGCAACGACACGCCGGTGGTGGTGCTGGCGCTGTCGATCGCGTCGGTCACCTATGGTCCCCTGCTCGGCACCTATCTGCTGGCCGGCAAGTGGCCCCGGGCGCGCGGCCGCGACGTGGTCGGCGCGGTGGCGGTAACAGTTGTGGTGATGCTGTTCGTTGTCTTCGCGAAGCGACTCGCAGGAATGCCGGCGCTCGAGTGGCTCGAGCCGGTGGGCAAGCTCGCGTGGCCCTGGTACGTCCCTCTGGGGACCGCGTTGGCGTTTGCGACAGGAGCGGTACTGAGCTTTGTTCCCGACAGTGAAAAGCGGGAAAGGTGAAAAGTGAAAAGTAAAAGGGAACTGCCTCACGAAATCATCGCCATAGCCAGGTCCTTTTCACCTTTCACTTTTCACTTTTCCCGCAGTTCAACAACGGTACTTCCATAATGTCTATTTTGGTTGGTGCGGATGTCGGCGGCAGCAAAACCGCGGTAGGGATCTCCGAGGGCGGAGACGTCCTGTCCCGCGCCGACGGCCCCGGCGCCGCGGTGCGCCCCGGCCGCGCGCTGGCGTCCGCGGGAATGATCGCGGAGGTGGTGCGCCGCGCGCTGGCCGGCGTCGGCCGCCTCACCGGCGACGTACTCGTAGTCGGCGCGGCCGGCGCCGGCCGCGATCCCGAGCGCAGTGAGCTGGCCAAGGCCCTCCGCGGCGAGAACCTCGCCGAGCGCGTGGAGGTGACCACGGACATCGAGCTGGCGCTGGCGGCGGCCTTCGAGAGCGGCCCCGGCATCGTGGTGAGCGCCGGCACCGGCAGCATCGCCGTCGGCCGGGATGCCACGGGCGCCCACCGCCGCATCGGCGGCTACGGGTGGCAGATGGGCGACGAAGGGAGCGGCTATGCGATGGGCCGCGCCGCGCTCGGCGCCGTGAGCCGCGCGCACGACGGGCGCAGCCCCCGCACCGCGTTGAGCGACCGGGTGCTGAAGGAAACCCGGAGCCCCGACTTCGACGCCCTGGTCCGCTGGGCCGCGAGCGCGACGCCGTCCGAGCTGGCCGCACTGGCGCCCCACGTGCTCGAGGTGGCCGAACAGGGCGATCCCCTGGCCCAGGGCATCGCCGACTACGCCGCGCGCGAGCTGTGCCAGCTCGCCATCTGCCTGCTCCCGCTGCTGGACGCGCCCCAACCCCTTGGCGTCGCGCTCACCGGCGGATTGCTGGCGGGAGATCGCGCGCTGCGGCGCGCGGTGCTCGCCCGGTTGCGGGAGGAGTCGGGATTGCAGCCGGTGGAGGGTGCGGTGGATGCGGTGGTAGGAGCCCTGCGACTCGCGAAAGCTATGTCACCCTAGCAGTAGGTGTTGTCACCCTGAGCAGTAAGTATTGTCACCCTGTAAGTATTGTCACCCTGAGCGCAGCGCAGGGGACCATGCCGGCATGGCCCCCTGCGCTCCGCTCAGGGTGACAAACACAAACGACCCGCGTTCATCTGCGTTCATCTGCGGCTACCTACCTCCCCACCCCCCGCTCCCGAGCCAGCCTGCTGTTCCGTATCCCATAGAAAAAGTAGATCAACAACCCCAACGCCAGCCACAGCCCGAACCGTATCCACGTCAGCAGCGGCAACTGAAACATCAGATAGAGGCAGCTTACGATCGACAGCATCGGCACGAACGGCACCCACGGCACCCGAAACGGGCGCGGCCGGTCCGGCTCCACCCGCCGCAGCACGATCACCCCAGCCGACACCAGCACGAACGCGAACAGCGTCCCGATGTTGGTGAGGTCGACCACCTCGGCGATGTTCGCGAACGCCGCGAACGTCGCCACGAAGAGCCCGGTGATGATCGTGCCGATGTACGGCGTCCGGAACCGTGGGTGTACCTTACTGAAGAACTTCGGCAACAAACCGTCCCGCGACATCGACATGAAGATCCGCGGCTGGCCCAGCTGGAACACCAGCAGCACGCTGCTCATCGCGATCACCGCGCCGAGCGACACGATCAGCCGGGAGACCTGGAGCAGCTTCGGCGACCCGTCGGCCAGCGCCAGCGCCGTGATCATCGGCTCCGGCGTACCCAGCTTGGGCCAGGGCGCCATCCCGGTCATCACCCCCGCGGCCAGGATGTACATCACGGTGCAGATCACCAGGCTCATGATGATCCCGAACGGCATGTCCTTCGCCGGGTCCTTGGCCTCTTCCGCCGCAGTCGAGGTCGCGTCGAATCCGATATAGCTGAAGAAGATGATCGCGGCGCCCGCGCTGATCCCGGCGAACCCGTTCGGAGCGAACCCGCCCAGCTCCGGCGAGTTCCAGTTCGTCGGCTTGATCAGCGTGGCGCCCACGGCGACGAAGAACAGGATGATGCCGATCTTGAGCAGCACCATCGCGTTGTTCGAGGTGGCCGACTCCTTGATCCCGATCACCAGGACGCAGGTGATGCTCAGGACGGCGAAGAAGGCGGGGACGTTGGCGACGAAGGGGATGCCGAAGAGGTGCGGGGCGTTGCTGATGGCGGAGGCGAGGTATTGGCTGGTGGGGTCGGTCGCGCCGGCCGCCACCGCCTCGGCGGCTACGGTGGCCGATCGGAAGTCGGTCGCCAGCCACGCCGGAAGTGACAACCCGAAATGCGAGAGCAGCTCCCGGAAGTAGCCCGACCACCCGATCGCCACGCCGATGTTGCCGACCGCGTACTCCACGATCAGGTCCCAGCCGATGATCCACGCCACCAGCTCGCCGAGCGAGGCGTAGGCGTAGGTGTAGGCCGAACCCGAGATCGGCACCATCGCGGCGAATTCCGCGTAGCAGAGCGCGGCGAACCCGCAGGTGATGGCCGTCAGCAGGAACGAGAGCACGATCGCGGGGCCGGCCCCGGGCCGCAGATGGTCGCCCACGATCGCGGTGCCCGTGGTCGCGAAGATGCCGGCGCCGATCGTGGCCCCGACGCCGAGCGCCGTCAGGTGCCACTTGTTGAGCGTGCGCCGGAGCCCGCCGCGCTCCAGGATATCGTTTTCGCAATCCTGGACTGACTTCCGGAGTAACAGCCGGCTCATGTGGTGCCCTCGGTATGACGAATCAGGAGCTGCGCTTACCTGGGAGAGTAAAGACCACCCGTGTGGTCCCCGCGATGCGGGTGCCGTCGGGGGCCCGGGCCGGCGTGAATCGAAAGGCGCGGATCACTTCGTCGAACTTGCGGGCGTAGTCCCGGTCGGTGATGGGGGGCCGCACCTCGTACCGCTCCACCCGTCCGTCCGCCCGAACCCAGAACATCACGTCGAGCGAGGTGCCCCGAAGCTCCTTCGGCGGGTTGTCGAAGGGCAAGGCCAGGTCGCGCAGCTCGGGCGGCCGGATGACGCCACCGCCGCCGCCCGCGCCCGGACCCTTTCCCTCGCCCGCTCCCGGCCCGATGCCCGGACCCTTCCCCTCGCCCGTGCCCGACCCCTGCTCGCCGCCCGTCCCGGAGGTGCCGCCTCCGGCCTGCGCCGCGCTGTCCGCGGTGGCGACGGCCGGCGTGCTGTCGATCGGCTGGGGCGTCGGAGCGGGCAGCTCCGGCTCCGGCACGACGTCGGATTCGACCGGCGGCTCTACTGGCTTAGGCTCGACCTTCGGCGGTGGAGCCGGCGTTGGAGGCTGGGGCGCGGGCCGTGGACTCGAAGGGAGGGTAATATATGCCCCGCTACTGCCCCCGCCACCGCCGCCGCCCGGCACCAGGAACAGCGCCGCGGCCCCGGCCGAGGGCACTCGCTTCCAGAGCCGGTCGCCGTGGAACACGATCAGCGCCAGCAGCGCCGTGTGCACCAGCAGCGAGACGACGACCCCGGAATAGCGCCGGCGCCCGGTGGGCAGCGACAGATTGGGCAGCGGTCCCGGCTCGCGCGTGGGTCCCTCCGAAGGGCATACGGGTTCACGGGTTAAGATAGCGGCCCGTCTCTCTCTGAGACGCCCGGAAGGCGCCAAGGAGCACGGTTAGCCGTTTTCCCGAAAGGTCGTGCGAGCGGTGGGGGCGGCAGGAGCGCCGGGCGCGTTAGGGCGTGCCCCACCACCCACCCGTAGCCATCACCCCGGACATGCGGGGCGCGCCCTTTTGCGCCCGGCGCTCCTGCCGCCCCCACCGCTCGCCCGAAACGAAAGAGGTGAAAGGGACAAACCCTTTCACCTCTCACGACTCACGTCCAGAAGCCGGCCTACTGCTGCTGCCGACTAGCCTCTTGAGGCGTAAATCCGATGATCTGGACCCCCGCCCCCCGGGCCACGTCCATCGCCTCGACCACATCCTGGTACAACCGATTCTCCCCGGCCTTGATGAACAAAAGCTTGGCCGGCCGCGGATCGAAGATCGCGTGGATCTGCGTGTCCAGCTGGTCCTTGGGAACCGGCTGCCCGTTGATCGCATAGGAGCCGTCGTTGCTCAGCTCCAGCACGATCTGGTTGTTCGCCTGCTGCGTCACGGTGGTCTGCTCCGGCGGTGGCACCTGCACATCCATCGCCATCCGCGACAACGGCTGGGTGATCATGAAGATGATCAGCAGCACCAGCAGGATGTCGATCATCGGGACGACATTCGGCTCGGACGAGACTTGACCTGGTGCTCCTCCGCCTCCTCCGGCCATATCACTTCTCCTTTTCTTCGTCTTCGGTGGCGAACATGGCCTGCTGCACGCTGGGCTCCGTGATGGCCGCCATCACGCGTACACCCGACCGACGGGCGGTCTCCACCGCTTCCTGAATCTTCCCGTACTTGAGCTGGTTGTCGGCCTTGAAGTAGAGGATCTTGTCCTCCGTCCGGGCCGCGAAGATCGACCGCAGCTGGTCCTCCAGCGTGCCTTCCGGCAACGCCCGACCGTCGAGAAAGTACCGGCCGGACTCGTCGATCCCCAGAATCACTTCATTCTCGCCCTCGGGGCGCGGATCCAGGTTCTTGCCTCTCGGCAAGGTGGCCTTGAATCCCGCCGCGATCAGCGGCGTCACGATCATGAAGATGATCAGCAGCACCAGCATGATGTCGATCATCGGTACTACGTTCGGCTCGGACTTCACCGAGGTGTATCCAGACCTGCCTACTGACAATGCCATGGCCCTTGCCTCCGCTCGGGGTTACTGGTGGGCGCCGGCGTTCAGCCGGACACGTGCCCGCTGCCGGTAACCGCCTTCTGGGCCTGGAATTCCTTGGTGAAGATCGAGCGGCCGAACTCGCTGCCGACGCTCTTGATGAGGTAGTCGATCAGCTCCTTGGAGGTGTAGGTCATCTCCACGGAGAGGTTCTCGATCTTGGTCGTGAAGTAGTTGTACGCCCACACCGCCGGGATCGCGACCATGAGGCCGAACGCCGTGGTGATGAGGGCCTCGGCGATACCGGCCGAGATGCCGGCCAAGCCGCCCGACGCACCCGCCTGGGCCATGCCGGTGAAGGCGTTCACGATACCCATCGTGGTGCCGAGCAGACCGACGAACGGCGCGGTCGAGCCCACGGTGGCCAGGATGCCGGTGCCCCGCTTGAACTCGGACAGCACGATCAGCATCTGTCGCTCCACGGCCCGTTCGGCCGAGTTGATGTCGGCGGCGGTGATGGTGGCCCGGTCGCGGAGCAGCGGCTTCACTTCGGCCAACGCTTCGCCCAACACCCGGGAGACATGGCTCTTCTTGTTCTTCTCGGCGAGGGAGATCGCCTGGTCGAGGTTCTCTTCCTGGATCGCGCGGGAGAACTGCGGCGCAAACTTGCGGGTTTCCGCCTGGCTGCGCTGGAACTGGAAGAACTTCTGAATCATGACGGTAAGGGACCAGATCGACATGAACGCCATGATCGCCACGACGCCCTTCGCGAACCAGCCCATCGTGCCCCAGAGGTGAATAAGGTCAACGCTCATCTGGAATGCTCTCCTGTCGGGTTATTGGCCGACCTTGAACGAAATCCGCTGTTGGACCAGCTGCCGTACCGGCTGACCCTTGAACTTGGCCGGCTTGAACACGCCCTTCGCGATCGCTTCCTTCGCCGGTTCGGCGAACGCTGGATGCGTCGTTTTCATCACCTTGAACGAGTTGGGCTCCGCGTGGCCGGTGGTGTCCACCACGTATTGGAGATCCACCGAGCCCGCGATGCCTGCGCTCTGCAGCACGGGCGGGTACCGCGGCTGCGGGATCGAGATCGGCTGGACCGGGTCGTCCAGCTGCGCCTCGAGGAAGACTTCGCCGGACACCGGTCCGGTGCCGCCGACGATGCCGGTGGCGACGCCGCCCTCTATGCCCTTGCCCGTGAAGTCCTTCGGATCGAAGGGCTTCTCGTTCAGGTCGATGGGCGGAATGTCCTTCGGGATGTCGGTCGGGGCCACGACCGTCTGAAACCCCTTTGGCGGGGGGTTCGCGGCGACGACGACATCAGGCGGGGGTTGATCGGGCGGCGGTGGGGGCGGCGGGGGTGGCTTGAGGAACACCATGGTCGTGTCGGCCACGATGTCCTTGATCGTCTCGGCGGCCCCTTGGGTGACTTTCACGGCGCCGAAAATGACGGCCCCATGCACCACGAGCGAGACGAACGTTTGGCCCAGCGATTTCTTCGTCTTGGGCTTTGACTCGATGAGATTCTCGAACACTCAACTACCTCCAGGGGAGGGTCATTGACGCCCGACGAAGGTAGCATGCAATCGATAGCGTGGCCTTTGCCTGAAGATGACAATTCGGTGACAACGGGATTAGGGCAGGCGGTCAGGCGGGCGGGCGAGCAGGCGTGTGGACGGTGATGCTTCGAGATGTGAGCTACGTCACCGGAATGAACGTCGGAAGTGATGTCATCCCGAGCGCAGCAAGGGACTCTGCTGGGCCGAGTTCCACGCTCGCGGAAGATCCCCTGCTGCCCCGCTGCCCCGCCGCCCCGCTGCCCCGCCTTCATCCCACCCTCGTCCCACACTCCTCCCCGAACGCCGCCCTATAACTATAGATGTACAACCGCACCCGATGCTCCAGCGCCCAGCGCGCCGCCGCCGAATGCACCACCTCCGCCCCGCCCTCCGCGAGACCCACCAGCTCGGCGTGGCTCAGCGACCCGTGCGGCCGCGCGTCCTGATGAACATTCGGATCCCGGTCGTAGACCGCGCCCACGTCCGTTACGAGTGGCACGGCACCGGCCCCAGCGCTGCGGCGAGCGCGACCGCCGTGAGGTCCGAGGTCCCCCGCCCCAGCGTAACGGTTTCGCCGTCGGGCCGGGTCGCCTGGAATCCCGCGATGACCGGCACCTGTCCGGCCGCGAGCAGCCGGCGGATCGGCCCGCAGTCGATCCGCGCGATCCGCCCGGCGCCGAACTCGCCCGCTCCGATGAACCCCGCTTCGCCGCCGCTCAGGCTCACGCTCGGAACGCCCCGGCTGCGGAGCACGCCCGCGAGGAGCGCAGAGGCCAGCGCCTCGCCCGTCGCGAGGGCGCGGTCGGTTTCCCGATTGCCGGTGGCGCCGCCGCAGGCTTCCATCAACCGCAGGATCCGGTCGGTGGTGTGCCCCATCGCGCTGGCGACGACGACTGGCGACCGGCCGCGGCGGAGGTGGGCCCGGATGCGCCGGGCAGCGAGGCGGATGCGCGCGGGCGTGCCGAGCGACGTGCCGCCGAACTTGATGACTAGGATGGATGTGCTCATGAGAGGATAAAGCTCCGCCCCGCTGCGCGACGCGCCCGGGGCGGCCGCTTTTTAGCGAGTTGTTTAACGTGGCCGCAATAGGCGTCAAATCACCACGTGAATCAGTTGTACCCGGGCCAAAAGATAGCATGGCTGCGGCGGCCCGTAACCCCTGCTGGAACCCTGGTGAAGGTGGAGACGCCCGGCCGCGGGCCGGCGACCGAGCGCTCCGGAGGTCAGTCGTACTGCGGATCGACACGGTTGATAGCTTGGCCGCGTCTGTAGGAGTACGGTCGAGTGGGTGAAATCTCCTACACTAGTCCACGGCGAATGCTACGGCGACATCGCCCACTGGCACCAGACCGGGAACTGTGACGCTGAGCTCCCCACCCGGCGCCACGCGGCCTTCGAAGCTGAGCGGACCGCCGGCGTTCGCGGCTTGAAAGGTGACGTCGCGGTTATCGACCGCGACCGTCCCGGTGTAACCGACGGTTTCCTCGCTGGTGCCGCCGCCGCCGCGGGAGCAGTCGGTCTCCAGATCGAGGCCGAGGTCGAACTGGCCGTCCTCCAGTCCCAGCTCGTTTGGGCCGAAGAGGATGCGCCCGCCCACCAGGTTGACGTCGCATTCGGTCGTGGCGCCGACGAGCTGCGGCGGCGACCTCCCTTCAACGCTCGCGAGCGTGTAGGCCCCGGCCAGCTCCACCGGCTCCGACTCGCCACAGGCAGCGGCCCCGACCGCGATGCTCAGCACGACAGATGCGATCCGACGCAGCGTCATGGCTCCCCGTTGGGAAAGTTGGTCGTCACTCCGCCGGCTCGCACCGTCCGCGCGACCCGCTCCGCGAAGATGCGCGCTCCCGCCCGTACCATCGCCTCCGGCTCGCCCTTGAGCTCCGTGGAATCGTCCAGGATGATGTCGCCCGACGGAACATGCACCAGTTGCGCGGTGAGCAGCCAGATCAGGTTGCTGGTCTTGCTCACCTTGGCCAGCACCACCCACCGCGCGCCGACCTCCCGGGCCACCGAGCGTGCGCATCTGACGATCACGTTGCACGGCTGGCCGCCCGCGATGGTCCGGGCCGAGTCGGAGCGCGCTGCCCTCCGGACCGCGGTGGTGTCGGCCAGTTGGCCCGGCAGGAGCCTGGCGAGGGTGGAATCGAGAACGGCTGTCGCCAACGCCGCCTTCCTCGCATCGGATGGCTCCTGAACGTTGGCCTGAGCGTTGTACAGCGCAACATCGAGCGCCGCGACGCGAGCATCACGCGGCTCGCGGGCCGACGCGGCAGCGCCCTGGGCCCAGGTCGGCTGGGCCGGGAGACAGAGGGTGGCAACGAAAAGAGCGGCGCAGATGCGCAGTGGAACATCCTCATGGAGGGTTCAGTAAAATAGTGCATTTTCGAGGCATCTCGTCGGACTGTCCCGATCCCCTGAACCGACATATTATCAAACCATGCCCCGGCGGCTTGCCTCACTCTGGTTGCTGGTCGTCTTCCTCGGTGCCGGAACCACTCTTCCCGGCCCCGACGCCCTCCTATATCACTGGGACACCGCCGGGGACCTGCGGTCGCACATCGAGCCCGCGGGCGGCTGTGCCAGCCACGCGGAGCACTGCACGCTCGGCCGCACAGCGACGGGGGCCGGTGCATCCCTCACCTCCGGCTCCGTTGTCCGCGTCCAGCCCGCCGGTGTCACGTCACCGGCCTTTGCGGCGGACGCCGAGCTCGTCCCCGACGCCTCACCCACCCTTCCACCGTCTCGGGCTCCTCCAGCGCCTGTCGTTTGATCGCCTGAACGACAACCGATACCCTGGGCATCCTCGCGACCTCGTCGCCGGGTGACCGGACCACGCACTGGAGTCTCCCATGCGAACGCTCTTCCTCGCGGCCGCCCTGGCCGTGTGCTCTTCCGCCGTGTCAGTGGCAGACCCGGCGCCACCGACGCAAACCTTGTCCGGCATCGTTACGGACTCCGCCGGAGCAGCCTTGGCGCAGGTCAGAGTCACCGTCCTCGAAGCCCGCCGGGCCACGACGACCGATCTCGAGGGCCATTACGCCCTGACCGGACTTCCCAGCGGCAATTACAGCGTCTCGTTCGCCCTGGTGGGATTCGCCCCCCAGGTTCGGCGGGTGGCGGTCTCGGGATCGGACCTGACTCTCGACGTCGCGATGCGCCCCACCCTGATCGAGCTGCCCGAAGTCCAGGTGACCGCCTCGCCGCTCGCGACCACCTCGCTGACCTCTCCGCAGCCGACCAGCGTCCTGTCATCCGACGAGCTGAAGGCCAACCGCTCCCCCTCGCTCGGCGAGACGATCAGCACCCTGCCCGGGGTCCGCAGTCTCAGCACGGGAGCCGGCATCGGCAAACCGGTCATCCGCGGACTGAGCTCCAACCGGGTGCTGGTGCTGGCCGACGGCCAGCGGCTGGAGAGCCAGCAGTGGGGTGACGAGCATGGGCCGCAGGTGGAGGCGGCGGAGGCCGAGCGGATCGAGGTGATCCGGGGACCGGCCAGCGTGCTCTACGGCTCGGACGCGATCGGCGGCGTCGTCAATGTCGTCACTCCGGCGCTGCCCGACGGCATTGGGCGGCCCGCATTCGTCGGGGGCAAGGTCCTGGCGTCTTACAGCACCAACAACGACCAGCCCGACGGCACTCTGTCGCTGGAGGGCGCGAGCGGCGCCGTCGGCTTCCGCGGCTCCTTCACCGGACGGCGCAGCAGCGATGTGGGGACGCCGGCCGGCGAGCTCTTCAACAGCGGCGGGCGCACGCTCAACGGCTCGGGAGCGATCGGCTACCGGGGAGGCTTCGGGTCGGTGGGCGCTTCGTACAGCCACCGGGACGAGCGGGTGGAGATCCACGAGGATCCCGCGGAAGAGGTGGGAGCCACGCCGTTTCAGCGCATCGGCGAGGATCGGCTGCACGTCGATGCCAGTCTAGCCGCCGGAGCCTCCCACTTCGACGTGGACCTCGGCTACGAGCGGAATCGGCGGCGGGAGTTCGAGGAGGCCGACGCCACCGACGTCGCACTGGGGCTGCTGGCGAGGACCTACACCGGGGACGTCCGGTTGCACCATGCCCCGGTCGGGCCCGTCGCCGGCATCATCGGCGTGTCGGCCATCCGCAACGCGTTCGAGAAGTTCGGCGAGGAGACCCTGATCCCGGCGAACGCGTACAACAACTTCGGCCTCTACGCCTTCGAGCAGGCCGAGACCGGGCGGTGGAGTTTCTCCGCCGGGGCGCGGTACGACTATCGCAGATTGTCGGTCGAGGCCGACGACGAGCTGGCCCTTCCGGCTCAGCGGCGAACCTACAACTCGTTCACCGGCAACCTCGGCGCGCTGTACCGGGTGGCGGAACCGGTCGCCCTGGTGCTCAACGTCGGCCGCGGGTACCGCGCGCCGACCGCGTTCGACCTGTTCTCCAATGGGGTCCACGAAGGCACCGTCCGCTTCGAGCGCGGCGATCCGTCGCTGAAGAATGAGACCTCGCTCAACACCGATCTCTCGGTGCGGGTGCAAACCAACGATCTCCGCGCGGAGGTGGGCGGGTTCGCCAACTACATCGACAACTTCATCTTTCCCGACCCCAGCGGCGCGATCGACCCGGAGTCGGGCTTCCAGATCTTCGATATCACCCAGGGCGACGCGCGGCTGGTGGGATTCGAGGCGGCGGTGGAGTATCACGCCACCCGCTTCCTCCATCTTCGCGGCACGGCGGACTACACCAACGGGCAGAACCGCACCACGGACACGCCGCTGCCGTTCATTCCCCCGTTCCGCGCCACCTACAGCGCCCGGCTGGAGGGTGGCGATCGGGGCGTGTTGCGCCAGGCCTACCTGTCGGTCGGCGGCGAGTCCAACGCCAGGCAGAGCCGGATCGACCCGGACGACTTCGCGCCCGACGCCTACACGCTGGTCCATCTGGGCGCCGGGTTCTCCCTGCCGGCCGGGCGAAACAGCCTGTCCGTCGATTTTCAGGTTCGGAACGTCTTCGATCAGGATTACGCGAGCTTTCTGAGCCGGTACAAGACGTACGCGTTGGATCCGGGGCGGAACTTCATCGTGCAGGTGGGTACGGCGTTCTGAAGCAGGAACCGCCGCCGACATCGCGGCGGCGGACCTGCGGCGCCGGCTTGACCGCGGTCGGCTTCGGTACCGGTACGTTGCTGGCGCTTTCCCACGACGCCAGTCACGCCGCAAACGTGGGAATGACTTCCGGCCCCGCCGCCTCGGCCGGCAGGAATGCACCGACGATGGCAAGTGCCACCAGCAGGGCTCCTACCACGATCATCACCACGTTGGCCCCGGAGTACGAGGCGTTCCGCGGCGCATCGGGCGCGGCCACGCTGTTGAGCCGGTTGACTGCCGACTGCACCGGGAGCAGCGGCAGAAAGCTCAAGTAGCTCACCAGCCAGTACGGGTCCGGCAGGCGCCACAGCCACATCAGGATCAGAAAGGCGAACCCGAGCCAGTTGGGCGACCAGGTCACCTCGACGCGGCGAAACTCCGCCGCGGACCGGATTCTGTCGAAGAGGCTGAATCCCCAGAGCGGCGCGAAGAACGCCCGCCAGAACGGGCTGAGGTCCTCATGCGATTGCTTCCGCTCGGCCTGCCACTGCTTGTAGCACCAATACAGTTGGTACAGGCCGAACGTGCAGACCGACATCACGACGAGCTTGGTCAGAGACACGCCGAAAAAAGGCGCGGCGCCGTAGGCGTCCTGCTCGGCATCCACGGCTACCGCGTGAATGGAGGTGGTCATGTGACCTGGGATTGGGGTTGTATCCGGAAAATTCTGCCGCGTTCCATGCAGCAGTTTCTACGCCGGACTCAACTCCCGAAAATGGCCGCTCCTGGCGCGTTCCCGGCGGGCACAGGCAAGGCACGTCGCCCGTGGTTGTTGCAGGAATGCCTCATTCGAGGTGAGGCAGGAGTATTACTGCGAGCCCCCATGGCCGTCCAGCATCCTGTCGACCACAGTCCGGAGCTCCTCGGCCGTGAACGGCTCTCGAAGGATGGGAACATTCTCCGGGAGCTTGGCTTCGATCGCCGGCGTGGACCGACCGATATTGGAGAGGTAGATGATCGGCAGGTCGGGCTTCTTCGTACGCAGGTACTGGATCATCTCGACGCCATCGACGCCCTGGACCTTCGAATTGCTGATGACCATGTCGCACGTCTCCAGGCCGAACGCGAGCTGGGTGGCGGACAGGACATCATAGGCGTGGAAGACGGCATGACCCTCCTGCCTCAACGTCGCCACGACGAAGTGGACCATCTGTTGGTCCTCGTCGGCAACGACGATGTGCCTCCCGGTGGGAGCCGGGAAGGTCATCTCGGTCATGTTGTGAACCTTGGTCCCGGGGACATCCGGGTGTGGCAGGCAGCGGAGGCGGTGCACCTACGTTTTGAATATACCCTGCTGTACCGGTCCTTGCGGCCGGCCCGAGGCTCAGCTCACGATGCCAGCCGGTCGCGCAGCAGGTCTCGCACCCGCCGCGCCAACTCCTCAGGTGAGAACGGCTTCCGGAAGAATGGCTGCCCGGCGTCCAGCAGGCCCCGGCGCACCACGTCGTCGTCGGTGTATCCCGACATGAAGAGCAGCGGCACACCGGGCCTGAGGCGTTCGATTCGGCCCGCCAGCTCGCGTCCGCTGACTCCCGGCATGGCGAGGTCGGTCACCACCGCATCCACCTGGCAATCGGGTTCCACCAGGAGATCGAGCGCGGCCTGGCCGTCCTCCGCCACGATGACGCGATACCCCCGGTCGGTCAGCACGCGCGCGGCGATCTCGCGCACGCCGGGCTCGTCTTCCACGATCAGCACGGTCTGACCCGGCCGCGCGGCGGTTGCCGGGGCCTCCCCTTGCGCCGGCGCGGCGAGCTCGGCCGCGGATATCAAGGGGAGGTGAATGGTGAACGTCGTGCCCTGGCCGGGCCGGCTGGCGACCCAGATGTAGCCGCCACTCTGCTTCACGATGCCATAGACGGTCGAGAGGCCGAGGCCGTTGCCCAGGCCGAACTTCTTCGTGGTGAAGAAGGGCTCGAACACGCGGCCCATCGTTTCTTCATCCATTCCGTGACCGGAATCCTGCACCGTCAGCTCGGCGTAGCGGCCGGGCTCCATGCGGATCCTCGGCCGGTAGGCCAGGGACGGCGCCTCGGTCAGATTCACGGCGCGGGTCCCGATGGTGAGGCGACCGCCCTGGTCCATCGCGTCCCGCGCGTTGAGCACGAAGTTGAGCAGCACCTGCTCGAATCGCCCGCTGTCGACTTTGGTGATGACCGCCTCGGGCGCGAGATCGAGGACCAGAATCCCGGCTTCTCCCAACGTGCGCTGGAGGATCAGCTCCATCCCCTTGATCAGCTCGTTGAGATCCACCGCGGTCGGCTGGAGCAGCTGGCGCCGGCTGAACGCGAGGAGCTGCGCCGCGATCACAGCCGTGCGCTCGGCGGCCTTGCGCACCTGCTCGACGCCCGGCCGAGCATCAGGGGGCAGATCGTTCCGGCGCAGCAGGTAGTCGCTATAGCCAAGCACCACGGTCATCTGGTTGTTGGCCTCGTGCGCGATGCCGCCCGCAAGCTGGCCGACCGTCTCCAGCCGGTCCATCTGCTGGAGGCCCTGCTGGGCCTGCCAGCGATCCTCGATATCGGCGAGGGTCCCCACCCATTCGTGGACTCCGCCTTCGGCGTCTCGAACCGGCGCCGCACGGACGGCGAAGTGTCGGAAGGCGCCGGTAGCGGCATGCCAGATCCGGCCCCGGGATTCATAGACCCGAGCCTGGCTACAGGAAGCGCGCCATTCAGTCAGCACCTGCTCCCGGTCGTCGGGATGCAGCATGGCGGCCCAGCCGAAGCCGCGGTGCTCACTCCACGGCTGTCCGGTATATCCCTCCCACGACTCCTGGGACTCGGCGAAGGCGCCTTCCGCGTCGGCCGTGAAGATCACCGAGCTGGTCGCGGTTACGACGGCGCGGTGGCGGGCTTCACTGGCTCGCAACGCGTCGAGCGACGCCAGCACGTGGCAGGCCGCGGACGCGACCGTCCCCAGGCTCTCCAGGAGTCGCTGGTCCTCGGCGTCGAACCGGCGGCCCTTGTCCTGCGCGGCCACCCAGATCGTGCCGACGGGCTTCTCGTGGAGATAGAGCGGGACCTGCAGCGCCTCCACGATGGCCTTTCCCTCTCCCCGATGCGGGGCCCAGACGCGCTTCTCGTCGCCCTGCATCAGGCTGATGCCGGCCGAGTGGGCGTGGCACAGCTCGAGGGCGGCTTCGGCCAGGCGTTGCAGGATGTCGTCGGGAGAGCTGGCCATCTGATGGGCCAGCGTGAGGAGGGTGCGGTTCTCGGCGTCGTGCTGGGGGGTGCGCACCGGCCGCCGCTGCAGCTCAGCGGCGGTGATGATCGAGTCGAGCCCGACTTGAGGAATGGCTAGGGCCTTCCGTGAGAGCAACCGCGGTGATACTCAGGATGGGCATGCGCGGCGGCGGCTTCGCAAATGTGGGCCAGTGGACAGGAGGGGTCAAGCGGACCGCGACGGGCGACGCCTATTGGTCGAGGACCGCCAACACGACCTCCACGGTGGCGACCCGTATCCCGCCGGCGTGAATCGTCGTCTCGCCGAAGTGAAACCCCCGCCGCGTAAGCACTTCCGCGGCGACCTCCAACCGCTCCGCCGCCGGCCTGACCGGCTGATGAAACTGCGCCTTGGCCGAGAGCAGGCGCGGCCGGCCGCGGCGCCCCCGGGCCCAGGCCCAGAGCGCGACGAGCTGCCCCGCCGCCTCGATCATGAGAGTGCCGGGAAAGATCGGATCGCCCGGGAAGTGCTGGGGAAACACCCAGTGCCCGCCATCCAGCGCGACCTCGCCCTCGATCCGGGCGCCGTCGAGCAGCGTAATCCGGGTGATCTGCCGCATCTGGCCGGTCGGCAGGTAGGTGGCATCGAGATCGTTGAGGGCCTCGAGCGGGGCGATCGGCGGTGCGGCGGCGGTCATCGAGGCTCCGAGGCGGTCTGGGTGGGAATGCGCGTCACCCTACTACGACCCAACCCTCGGCCTGGATGTATGATTGGATTCATGGAACGCCGCCGCCTGGCCCACCACGACGAGCTGCAGCCGCTCCTCCCCGAGCTGGCCCTCGGCACGCTCGAGGGCGCGGAGCTGGAGCGCGCGCTAGCGCACGTCGGGGAATGCCCCGAGTGCACCCAGGCGCTGCGGGAGTACCGCGAGGTCGTGGCGGGGCTGGCGCTGGTGGCGCCCCAGCCATCGATGGACCCGGAGCAATCCCGGGAGCTGCGGGCCCGGTTGCTCGCTCGCGCTCGTGCAGAACCTCGCCGACCCGTGCCGCGGCCGGCCCGCGCGGGCCTCCAGTGGATGGGCTGGGCCGTCGCGGCCGGGCTGGCCGGCATCCTTCTCATGCACCACTCAGTTCACCGGCCGCTGGCCTACGGCTGGCTGGTCGCGGGCGCGCTCACGTTCCTGCTGGTGGGTGCGGGCTTCTATGCGCGGGTGCAGCAGCACCGCGCGGCCGCGCTTCTGGATCGGCTGGCGGAGATGGAACGCCGTCACCCTACGAGCGTGATTGACTCTCCGACCTCGAGCACCTGAAACCCCGCCGCAACCCGTCGCTCCTCCAGTGCCGTCACCAGGTCGCGCACCGGATCCTCGATCCCCTCCGGCGTCAGCTGAAACGTCCCGAAGTGCATGGCGACGCTTCGCCGCGCGCCGAGATCGAGGTGCGCCTGCACCGCTTCCGCCGGGTTCATGTGGATGTCCTTCATGAACCAGCGCGGCTCGTAGGCGCCGATCGGCAGCAGCGCGAGATCGATCGGCCCCAGCCGGCGGCCGATCTCCTTGAAGTGCGGCCCATACCCCGAGTCGCCGGCGTGGAGGATCCGCCGTCCGCCCGCCTCGATCAGAAACCCGGCCCAGAGCGCGCGGTTGCGGTCGAACGGGCCGCGCGCCGAGAAGTGCTGCGCCGGCGTGAGCGTGACCGGCAGCGGCGCGGTGGTGGCGGACTCCCACCAGTCCAGCTCTTCGATCCGAGTGTAGCCGGCGCTCCGGAGCAGCCGGCCGTTGCCCAGCGGCGTGACGGCGGCTGGATGGAAGCGACTCTCCAGGCGCCGCAGCATCGCCAGGTCGCAGTGATCGTAGTGATTGTGGCTCAGGAGCACGAGGCCGATGTCGGGCAGGTCCTCGAACCGGACGCCCGGTGCGCGGACCCGCCGCGGGCCGGCGAAGGAGAACGGGCTGGCCCGCGTGGAATACACCGGATCGATCAGCAGGTTGGCGCCGCCGGTCTGGATCAGAAACGTGGAGTGTCCGACGAACGTGACTACGGCCTCGCCGAGTGCGGGAGACGGGGGACGTCGAGGCTCGGTGGGGATTTCGGCCGGCCAGCGGACGCGGGGGGTCAGCAACAGACGAGGCAACGCTCGGAACGGCTGGCCGTTGGCGCCGCCGGGATTGAAGAAACGGTGGCCGTCGAAATGATCGCTGAGGGGCGGCATCAAGCGGAGGCGCCGCTCAATGCCGCGGCGAACTCCGCCGCCGTGGCGAACCGGTCTCCCGGATCCCGGGCCAGCGCCCGAAGAATCGCCGCCTCCACATGCTCCGGCACTTCCACCACCGGCCGAAGCTTCTGCGGCGGCCCGGTGAAGCGTCGCGTCATCGTCGCCTGCGGCGTGGGGCCGTAGAAGGGCGGCGCGCCCGAGAGCAGCTCGTACAGGACGCACCCCAGCGAGAAGATGTCGCTCCGCCCGTCGATCTCCCGGTCGCCGGTCGCCTGCTCCGGGCTCATGTAGGTCGGCGTCCCCACCACGGTGCCGGTCACCGTGAGCCGCTGGGCCGCCTCGCTCATCGCCCGCGCGAGGCCGAAGTCGGTCACCAGCACCCGCTCGTCCTCCAGCAGGATGTTGTCGGGCTTGATGTCGCGGTGCACCACGCCCTCGCCGTGCGCGTAGGCCAAGGCGGCCGCGACCGCGAGCCCGATCCTGATCACCTCCGCCGTCGGAGATGGTCCCTCCTTCTCCAGCCGCTCCCAGGCGTTGGGGCCTCGAACGAACGGCATGGTGAACCAGAGCAGCTCGACCGGCGAGCCCTTCGCGGCGCCGGCGACCTCGGTGACGCCGGAGTCCAGCACGCCGAGGATGTTGGGGTGCTGGAGGCGCGCGGCGACCCGGATCTCCCGCCGGAACCGCTCCGCACCCACCGTCGAGCCGAGATCGGGGTTGAGCACCTTGAAGCCCACCGGACTTCCGGCGGGGTCGTGGGCGAGATAGACCGTCGCCATCGCGCCATGCCCCACCTTCCGCTCGATGGTGTATTGGGCGGCGAGGGCGGATTGGAGCTGTTCGAGGAGATCCGTTCTCAAGGGTAGCCGGCCAGGTGGTGGCTCGCCCACCACTCCTGCGCCCGCTCCTCCGTCCACGCGCTCGCGCACGGTACTTCCTCCAGCCGGCGCCGCAGCTCCCGCACCGACTGCGGCCGGTCCGCGGGTTCCTTCGCCAGACACGACAGTACCAGCTCGTCCAGCGCCCGCGGGATCGGCTGGCTGGTCCGCGATGACGGCGGCTGGGGCGTCGCGCTGGCGTGCTGCACTATCAGACCCATGGGGCTGTCCGCGGTGAACACGAACTGCCCGGTCAGCAGCCAGTACGCCACGCACCCGATCGCGTAGATGTCCGCGCGTCCGTCCAGCTCGCCGCTCATCGCCTGCTCCGGGGCCATGAACGCCGGCGTCCCGTGAATCCCGTTCTCCTGCGTCTGAAGCCCGCTCCCCTCGGCCGGATCCCGTTCCGCCCGCACGATCCCGAAATCCAGCACCTTCACGAAGTCGTACTCCTCGCCGTAGCGGCAGAGGAAGACGTTCGCGGGCTTGATGTCGCGGTGGACCAGGCCGTACGACTGGGCCTCCGAGAGCGAGTGGCAGACCTGCCGCAGCAGAGAGATGGCCCGCTCCGGCGGCACCGGCCCGAAGCGCCGGATCAGCGCATCGACGTCGAGCCCCTCGAGCAGCTCCATGACGTAGTAGAAGGTTCCGTCGGTCGCGACTCCGAAATCGAAGAGATCCACGGTGTGGGGCGACCGGAGCCGGGCGATGACCTGCGCCTCGCGCTCGAAGCGCCGCACCGCCTCCTCCGACGCGCCGCCTCGCCCGTTCCCGGTGGACGATCGCCGGATCAGCTTGATCGCGGCCGGCCTGGCCAGCATCCGGTGCCGCGCCCGCCAGACCTCGCCCATCCCTCCCTCGCCCAGCTTCTCCTCCAGCCGATAGCTCCCCAGCTCCCGGGCCCGCTTCACTTCGGCGCCGAGCTGGTAGATCACCCGGGCGCCGATATAGGCCATGGCCACGACGATGAGGTAGGGAGACACGAGCCCGAAGAAGAACTGCGGCGGATTCACCCTGAGGGTGATGGTGCTGGTCGCGGCGGTGAGGGCGACGATGACGGGCACCGAGCTGACCGAGGCCAGCGCGGCGAGGAGCGCCCGGCGGGGAGCCGTCGGCACGACGACCGTGAACAGCACGACCCAGACGGCCACCCAGGAGAGCCCCAGGATGCCCTCGTGGGTGTCCAGCGCGACGGGATCCCCGAACTCGGCCGCCGCGATCGCGTAGCTGCTCACGACTTCGAAGACGAGACCGAGGTTCATCGCGGCCGGGAGGGAGAGCCGGGGACTCCTGATCAGCGCCGCGACGAGGAGCGCCATGGCGATCCCGATGATGCTGGGCGCCCACATCAGCGGGTTCTCGATGAATCGCTCCCGCTCCACCGGCAGGGCCAGCGCCGGCAGCACCCCGGCCATGAGGAAGGCGAAGGCGTACAGCAGGGCGAGCACGCGGAGGCGGTCGGCGGCCTGGGCGAGCAGGTCGGCCGGGAGGCCCGACGACAGCGCCAGGGAGCTGGAGGCGCCTTCGTCGGGTTGCATGAGTGTGACGTGATCCTTCATGCAGGGCTCCGAGGGGCTACGGACGAGTTGGCTGATCCAGGTCCGGCGGCCGAATCTGTAGGTCGTCCCGCGCCACCCCGCGGATAACGCCCATATCCAGCCACACGAAGTCCGGACCGGGCACCGGATCGGGCGCTTCCTCGTTCCGCCGCAACACCGGATACCAGCGATCGACGTCGTGGTCAGGATATCGGTCGTGAATCCCGGGCACCCGCCGGAACCGCGCGTAGGCGACGACCCCGGCCCCCGGCTGCCGCGGCGTCCGCCGCCGCTCCTCCCCGTCCGGGCTACCAGATACGAACTGCGGCATCATCCCTCCCTCACCGTTCGGCCGGCACCTCACCAGCCGCACTCGTCTCCTCGACCTGCCCCGCCGCCCCGCTGCCCAGCTGCCCCGCCTCCGGCAACCTCACCGTAAACACGCTCCCCCGCCCCGGCCGGCTCTGCACCGTGATGCTCCCGCCGTGCGCCTCCGCGATCCACTTGGTGATCGCGAGCCCGAGCCCCGTCCCCGGCCGTTCCCCGGTTCGCGACCGCGCGGGATCGGCGCGCCAGAACCGGTCAAAGATGTGCGGCAGGTCGCCGGCGGCGATGCCGATCCCGGTGTCCGACACGGTGAAGATGACCGAGCCGTCCTCCCGCGCCAGACTCACTCCGACCGTACCGCCCGCCGGGGTGTACTTGATCGCGTTGGTCACCAGGTTGAGCAGCATCTCCCTGATGCGGTGCCGATCGACCGCCATCATGATCGGTGACGCGGGGATCTCGCTCGTCACGGTGATCCCTGAGGCCTCCCCCAGCATCCCCGTCGTCTCCGCCACGTCGGTGATCAGGTCGCGCAGGTCGCACTCCTCCACCGCCAGCGGGGCCCGTCCCTCGTCGGCCCGGGCCAAGGTCAGCAGGTTCTCGACCATCTCCGACATCTGGTTGATCTGCGCCAGGGTCTCGTCCAGCGACTGGAGGATCTCCGCCGGTATGCCGGGGTGGATCAGCGCCCGCTCGACCCCGGCGCGCAGCACCATGAGCGGCGTCTTCATCTCGTGGCTCGCGTCGGCGGTGAACCGGTGCAGGCTGCCGAAGCTCTGCTCCAGCCGGGCCAGCATCCCGTTCACCGTGAGCGCGAGCCGCGCCATCTCGTCGCCCGACATCGGCACCGCGAGGCGGCGGTGCAGGCTCCGGCCGTCGCTGATGGCCTCGACCTCGTCCATGATGCCCTGCACCGGCCGCAGGCTGGTCCCCGCTAGCCAGTAACCCACCACGGCCGCGCCCACCAGCACCATCGGCGCGATCAGCAGCATGGAGCGGAGCAGCGCCGCCGGACCGAACGAGACCTGCGACAGCGACGTCGCCACCAGCACGCCGCCGACCTCGGGCCCCGCGTTATCGACCTGCACCGCGAGGTAGCGCACCGTTCCGATCGGCGTCCCCAGATCCAGCGTGCCGGGCAGCCGCGACGAGGGGAGCGAGTCGAGCACCCTGCTCAGCAGCTGGAGGTCGTCGGCGTCGAGGGTGCGGGTGACGTCGGAGAGCGCGAGCACCTGGCCGTTGGTGTCGGCCACCACCAGGTAGTCGCGCACCGCCTCGAGGTAGGCGCTGATGCCCGGATCCAGCGCCGGCCGGGTTCCGGTATTGGTGACGATTTTGCCGAGGACGTTGTAGGACTCGGTGAGCCAGCGGTCGGCCAGGTCGGCCTCCAGCAGCAGCCGCTGGTCCAGCTCCCGCACGCTGCTCGCCCGCCGCTCCAGGTACAGCAGCGTGCCGAAGGCGAGCACCGTCACGCCCAGCGCGACGGTGTACCACAGGGTGAGCCGCCGGCGGATGGTGGTCATCTCACGCCTTCACTACGTAGCCGACGCCCCGCACGGTGTGCACCAGCTTCTGGCTGTGGCCCGAATCCACCTTCTTGCGGACCCGGTTGATCACCACATCGACGATGTTGGTGCCGGGATCGAAGTGATAGTCCCAGGCGTACTCGGTGATGAGGGTGCGCGACATGACCCGTCCCGCGTGCCGCATCAGGTACTCGAGGACGGTGTACTCCTTCGGGGTGAGGTCGATCCGCTCGCCCGCGCGGCGCACTTCCCGGGTGGCGTTGTCCAGCTCGAGGTCGCCCACCCGGAGCACCGGATCGCGGATCTCCTTCGGCCGCCGGCCCAGCGCTTCCACCCGCGCCAGCAGCTCCTCGAACGCGAACGGCTTGGTCACGTAGTCGTCGGCGCCGGCGCGGAGCGCCTGCACCTTGAAATCGACCGAGTCCTGCGCGGTGAGCACCAGCACCGGCGTGGTGGTCCCCCGGTCGCGCAGGGTGCGCAGCATCTCGAAGCCGTTCATGTTGGGGAGCCGCAGGTCGAGCACGATCAGGTCGTAGCGCCCGCCCGAGGCGAGCCGCAGCCCCTCCATCCCGTCGTCGACCAGGTCGGCCTGGTAGCGCTGCTCCTCCAGTCCGCGCTTGACGTACTGGCCGACGGTGCGGTCGTCCTCCACCACCAGGATCTTCATGTCGCCACCGGCAGGTAGACCCGGAAGGTGGAGCCGCGGCCGGGCGTGCTGTCGACTTCGATGCGCCCCTGGTGGTCCTCCACGATGCCGTAGCAGATGGACAGGCCGAGCCCGGTGCCCCGGCCTGGCTGCTTGGTGGTGTAGAACGGATCGAAGATCTTGGACTGGTCCTCTCGCGGAATCCCCACGCCGGTGTCCTCCACCTCCAGCACCACTTCGTCGCCCCGATGCGCGCGCGCCGCGCGGACCGTGAGCCGCCCGGTCTGTTCCATCGCATCGACCGCGTTGAGCAGCAGCGCCATCAGCGCCTGGATGAGCTGCTCCTTGTTGCCCAGGATCCGCGGCAGGTCGGGCTCCAGCTCCCGCTCCACCTCCATCCGCTTGAACCGCTGGTGGTGCTTGAGGAGAAACAGGGTCTCGCTCACCAGGGTGACGACCGCGAACGGCGCCTTCGACTGGCCCTTCGGCCGGCTGAAGCCGAGCAGCCCGTCGACGATCCCGCTGCACCGCTCCACCTCGCGGTCGATGATCTCGAGGTACTCGCCCAGCGCGGCCGTCGTGGCATTGCCGTCCTCCAGCTTGCCTTGCATCGCGGCCACGCAGGCGCCGATCGTCGCCAGCGGATTGTTGATCTCGTGCATGACCCCGGCCGCGAGCTGGCCGATCGCGGCAAGCTTCTCCGACTGCATGATGCGCCCTTGCACCGCGCGCGAGTCGGTCACATCCTCGCCGATGGTGATGACGTGGGTGATGGTGTCCTGGTCGAGGCGCATGGGGATCTTGCTCAGCCGGAAGAACCGGACCTCGCCACCCGCCGCGACTTCCTGCTCGCTCTGCTGGATCTCGCCGGTCTGGAACACCCGGTCGAACTCTTCTTTCAGCTCCTGGGCCGGCTGGCGGGTGAGGACCTCGAACACCGGCCGCCCCACCACCGCGTCGCGGCGGAGACCCTGGGTGCCGGTCTCCCGCTTCCGATTCCAGATCTGGATCCGGTACTCCCGGTCCACCACGTACAGCCCGACGGGCAGGCTGTCGATGATGAGGCTGGTGAAGCGGCGGTGCTCCTCGATCTCCCGCGACTGGGCCACCACCTCGCCGGCCAGGTCCTCCGACAGCTCCAGCGAGGCGAGATAGGGCGTGAGGATGTGGCCGACGATCGTGAGCGTCTCCAGCTCGCGGGGCCCCGCGTCCATCCGGGCCTGGAGCAGTCCCACCTGCATCCCGTCGTGATGCAGCGGAAAGCGAACGTCGCGAGGATCGCCCTGCACCGCGTCCAGCGAGGTCACTTTCGCCGGCCGCGGCCCGCCCGGCGAATCGACCGCGCCGAACGACGCGGCGCCCGTCACCCGGACCCAGAGCCGCACCTGCTCCGCGCCGAGTCCGCGACGCAGGGCATCGGTGACGGCGGCGAGCGTCGATTCCGCCTCCAGCCCGCCGTCGATCAGCTCGGCGACCGCCCTCAGGAGCGCGAGCGCCTGTCTGTCATCGGGGATCACGTGGGCTACCTCTCGCTACCGACGAGCCCGCCACGCTGAGAATCCGCCAGTTGTCGCCGATCCGCCGCAGCACCAGGTGCTCCACCCAGTCCCGATCGCTCGGGCCCGCGTCGCCCGCCGGCATCCGCCGCCGTAAGGTGAGCCAGACGGCGGCCAGGTCGCCCTCCTGCCGGAGATCGGTCCGCATCACTCGGACGTCGAAGGTCGCGGAGTCGGGCCGCTCCAGGCTGCGGGCGATGATGTGGAGCGCGGAATCGATCGGCAGTGCGTTGCCGGCCGAGCGGGGAACCAGCGGCCCCGAGTAGGTCCCGTTGCGCCAGAAGAGTCCGCGGAGATGGTCCCAGTCGCGCTCGCTCATCTGCCGGGCGTAGCGGGCGACGATGTTCTGCACCGCGTCCTCGTCCCGCCGCGAGCCCGCGGGCGTGCGATCCTCGATGTGGCACGCCGCCACCGCCGTCGCGCCCAGGCACAGCGCCGCGAGAACGAGAGCACGCATCGAGGTCCCTGGCTGGAGGATGGGATTACCTGAGCGCTTGGACCTGCTGGAGCAACTCGTCGTTCTCCCGGCGGGTGCCGGGGGTATCCTCGGCGAAGGTCCAGCGGACCACGCCGCCCCGGTCGATGAGGATGTAGGCTCGAGCCGAGTGGAACCGGTCCTCCAGCAGCGTCCCGTACAGCCGGCTCACCTCGCGCTTGAAGTCGCTCAACAGCTCGACCGAGATCCGCTCTTTCGCCTTGTACTCTTTCAGCGTGGGGATCGAATCGACGCTGATGGGGACCACCTCGGTCCCCGCCTCGCGAAACCGCTCCTGGTCTTCGGTGAACGCGTACATCTCAGCGGTGCAGACCCGGGTGAAGGCCAGCGGGAAGAACGCCAGCAGCACGTTCTTCCCCCGCTGTTGGGACAGGGTGAAGTCGCTCCCCGAGGTCGAGGGGAGCGTAAAGTCCGGCGCGGCCGACCCGACCGCCGGCATCGTGTTGGCCGTCGCCGTCTCGGTCACTTCTTCCCCGCCGCGTCGTATCGCCGGCCGATGTCGGTCCAGTTGACCACATTCCACCAGGCGGCCACGTAGTCGGGACGCTTGTTCTGGTACTTGAGATAGTACGCGTGCTCCCAGACGTCGCAGCCCAGGATCGGCTGCTTTCCGGTCATCAGCGGCGTGTCCTGGTTCGGAGTGCTGTCGATGGTGAGGCTCCCGTCCTTCGCCGCGATGAGCCAGGCCCACCCGCTGCCGAACCGCCCGGTGCAGGCCTTGGCGAACTGCTCCTTGAACTTGGTGAAGTCGCCGAACGCCTTGGTGATCGCAGCCGCGAGCGCGCCGCCCGGCTCCTTGGCGCCGCCGGGAGCCATCATCTCCCAGAATGCGGTGTGATTCGCGTGCCCGCCGCCGTTGTTCCGCACCGGCGTGCGGATCGCCTCGGGCAGCGAGTCGATGCCCGCGAGGAGCTCTTCGATGGATTTCTTCTGGAGATCCGGATGCGGCTCGAGCGCCGCATTCAGGTTCTTGACGTAGGTGTCATGATGCTTGTCGTGATGGATCCGCATCGTCTGCTCATCGATGTGCGGCTCCAGTGCGTTGTAGGCGTATGGCAGGGGGGGAAGGGAGAACGCCATGACCGGGCTCCTGATGTGGAAGCTGCAATATTCCGAATGACTTACACCGTCTCAACGGGCAATATGGACCCGGTTGGGGGTGGAATCAACGCACTGGGATCTGGAAGTCGGGTGTAGTGCCAAACTGCGAACCACGGAGCCACGGAGGGCACGGAGGACAGCACGAAGAACAACAAAAGCTTTTTGGTTTTTTCCGTGCTCGCCTCCGTGTGCTCCGTGGCTCCGTGGTTCGCAGTTTGGCACTACACCAACATCCAGATCCCAGCTCATGCCTCGTCTCCCGCCCGTCCTCGTCCGATGAGTATCAACCCCAAACCCACCACCCCGAAGACCGAATACACCACCTCCCCCCGCAACCCCGCCGTCAGCGCCAGCAATCCACCCCAGGCACCGGCTACAACGGCCACCACGCGGACGACCGGCCAGCGCACCAGCTCCAGCACAACAGCCACCGCCAGCAACAGCATTCCACCCACGACGCCCTCGGCGGATGGCGACACGATCCCGATCAACCCCCCTGCGACCGCCAGCGCCGGCCAGCGTCCCCAGGCCGCGGCGTGCCAGAGCCCAAGCACCAAGACCGGAACCGCGAGCGGCCGCCAGTGCTCGATGCCTTCCGGCGCCACGGGCAACCCGACCCGGAGCAGCAGCAAGGCCCCGACTGGGCCAAACACCGCGGCCGGGAGCTGGCGGTGGAACGGCCACAGTCCCGAGATCGCCCAGGCTACCAACAGCAGCGCCGGAGCGACCAGCCGCTCCGCGGCGGGGCTCAAGGGCACACCCGGCAGCGCGCCGAGGCTGAGGCCGACGGGGCCGGCGATCGTCGCAAGGAGCCAGTACGCGGGCACCAGCAACAACGAGATGGCCGGCGCCACCGGCCGAATCCGGTCGGCAACGTGAAAGAGGTAGAACCCGCCCCACGCCGCCGCGATCGCGCCCAGGAACACCACCGCCGTGTGCGGACCCGCGGCGGTCGCGGCGATGCCCGCGATCAGCACCCCCGCCGCCACTCGATGTCCCGGAGCGATCCGCAGGTCGAGAGGCGCCGCGAAGACCCGCGCGCCGATCGCTTTCCGTCCCACCCACACCACCGCAGCGCCCGCGACACCTAGCCCCGCACCAACCGCGACGACCCTGAACACGCCTGCCGCCGCCAGGTGCTCCCCTGCGAGCAGCCCGATCGCGATCAATCCAACTGCCACGGACACCAGTCCGATGATGCCGGCCGGCCTCCTCCCGATCTCCTTCGCCGCCGACACCACGATCAGGCCCAACCCGAGCAACATCAGCCCGCCGTTCACGGCCAGAAACGCCTCGCCGAGCGCGCCCGGCCCCGCCAACGGCCCCGATTCGCCAGAGGCCACCCGCCACGCCGCCAGCGACAGGCCTAGCGACACGAGCCCCACCCCCGCGAGTCCGCCGCAACCGCCGCAACCGCCGCGTCCGCCGACAATCGCCGCCCCGAGGGCCAGCGCCAACCATCCGAGGACCGCGAGCTGGGGGTATGCGGAGGTCATCTATGTGGCTGGACTCTTGCTCTTACGCCAAGTCGTGCACGGTCCTCGGCTTTCGTCCAGCGAAAGGCCGATTCCCCGAGCATCCAGAGCGGACGGCGCCCGGGTGAAGTGCAACCGGCGCGGGATATCTGCAAGGCGACTTTCATCTCTTCCTCGGGAATACCACGGTGACGGCTTCGATCGATCTGGTCTCCTCGACCCCCGACAGCATCGCGCAGGAAGGCGCCGAACGGCGCCGGGCGCTGCCGAAGCGCAAGACTTGGCGTCCCGCGAGCGAGCTGGCGGTCGATCTCGGCACCGCGAACACCCTAGTCCTGGTGAAGGGCGAAGGGATCGTCCTCAACGAGCCCTCGGTGGCCGCCGTGGATCAGGTCACGGGGAACATCATGGGGATCGGGCTGGAGGCCAAGCGCATGCTGGGCCGGACGCCCGACGGCATTCTCGCCGTGCGCCCGATGAAGGACGGCGTCATCGCCAACTTCGACGTCGCCGAGAAGATGCTCCGCCACTTCCTCCGGCTGGTGATCGACCGCACCATCCTCAAGGTCAAGCCGAGCGTGATCGTCTGCGTGCCGTCCGGCATCACCGAAGTCGAGCGTCGCGCGGTGCGCGACTCGGCCCGGTCCGCCGGCGTCAAGCGGCTCCTCATGGTGGCCGAGCCGATGGCCGCGGCGATCGGCGTGGGGCTCCCGGTCGAGACGCCCTCCGGCAGCATGGTGATCGACATTGGCGGCGGCACCACCAACGTCGCCGTCATCGCGCTCTCCGGCATCGTCTGCGACGCCTCCATCCGGACCGGCGGCGACGAGCTGGACCAGGCCATCGTGCAGTACATGCGGAAGACCTACAGCCTCATGATCGGCGAGCCGACCGCCGAGAAGATCAAGATCAAGATCGGATCCGCGGTGCCGCTCATCCCCGAGGAAGAGCTCGACGTGAAGGGCCGCGACCTGGTGTCCGGTCTGCCCAAAGTCGTCCGGATCGACTCGGCCGGCGTGCGCGACGCGATCCAGGAGCCGGTGACCCATATCGTGAACGCGGTGCGGCGGGCGCTGGAGATGACGCCGCCCGAGCTGGCCAGCGACATCCTGGAGTACGGCATCGTGCTCACCGGCGGTGGCGCGCTGATTCGCGGTCTCGACCGACTGCTGATGGACGAGACCGGCCTGCCCGTGCGGGTGGCCGATGATCCGCTGACTTCGGTGGTCTGCGGCACGGGGAAGATCCTCGAGGATTTCTCCCGCTATGGCAACGTCCTGACGACCTGAACTTTCCCGGGACCGCTCCCGGGGTTCCCCGCCCCGTACGCCGGCATTCCCGCCCACGGTCGAGGATGTCCGGCGTACGGCTTTTGTGGGGTGGCGGCCACAGATGCGGTCCACAGTGACGGGCCCGGCGCGATGTTGCAGCCGGATTCAGAAGTCCTTCTCGAACCACTACTTACGGAGCCGTTCCATGCCCCTTCCTCCCCCGGCAGATGGGTGGCATGCCTCTGGCCTCTCAGGGTCCCGCGGCCAACCGGCACCTACGCCGGACGGCAGCCCCGAGTCCCCCTGGAGAGCAGATATGCTGTCTCATGGCCTTTTCTCGGTCACGCTCAGCGCGTTGTCGCTATCGAGCGGCGCGCAGTCAGCCGCCGGTCGCTGAGCATGCCGAACCCCTGGGAAGTCCTGGTCATCGAGGACGACGAGCTCGACCGCGAGCTGGTCGCCGAGCTGCTGACCGTGCGCGGCCGCGGCGGTGTGCGGGTCACCCAGGCCGGCACTCTCAATGCCGGTCTCGAGGCGCTCGCCACCCGCCGGTTCGACCTGGTCATGCTGGACACCAAGCTTCCCGAGGCCTCCGCGCTCCACGCGCTCCGCGCCGTGGGCGAAAAAGCTCCCCTGACTCCGATCCTTCCGCATCCGGCCTACATCTCGGTTCAGACCCGCCAGACCGCGCGGCAGCGCGGCGCGTTCGACGTCGTGGTGCGCGGCGATCTGAATCCCATGTGGGCGGCCGTGAACAAGCTCCTCACGCTCAGCACCTTCGGCGGCGATCTCCGGCCTCCGGCGCACGCGGTCGGCCAGTGATTCGCTGGTCGGCGGCCTATGCGACCGCCGATCGATACGCGGCGTGGACCACCTCGTGGGACTGGTTGCGAGGCCCAGGGCGACCCGGTAGCGTTGTGGCGACCGCGGCGAATTCCTGGTCGCACCGGTTGTCCATCTGGAGGAGGTCCCGCGTGAGTGCACGTCAGCAGGCTCAGGCTAAGCCCGCGCAGCCCCGGGGTCGGGAGGCGAGGCTCAAGACCGATTTTTCGTATCTCTATCCCGGCATCGAAGCCGGCGCCTGGTCGCCGGTCGAGGGCCTCATCAACCGCGTCGTCACCCTGCTCTACGGCGACCCGGGCAACTCGGGGCGCATCACCGGCGCGCGCCTGCTCCGCGAGGACCACTTCGAGTTCCGCGGCGCCTCGCCCCGCCCCGAGGGATGGCCGTCGGGGCTCACCCGGATGAGCGACGCCGCCGCCCCGCCCGACCGGTCCTGAGCCCCTTGCGGAGTCGCCCTCTCGGCGCTCTGTTAACCTAGGCATTCCAACAACCCGACCACCCCCTCGTCGTGGAGAGGGTTCCTGGCCGCATTCTCGGTCCTGGAGCCGCGCATGCTCTCTCCCGACCCGCTTCCGCTGGCGCTCTTCCGCCCGCCAATCATTCTCGTCGTGGAAAGCCGTACCGCCGCGCGCTCGACCACCAGCCGCCTGGTGCGTGCGCTGGGCTACGAGGCCCGCACCGCCCGGGACGGCCACCAGGCGATCCGGATGCTGCGGGAGTATCCCGGCCTGCACCAGATGGTGCTGAGCAACGTCGTGCTGCCCGACATGGACGGCGGCGAGCTGGCCGGCCGGATCGCGGCGCTGAAGCTCGGCGCCAAGCTCGCCCTGATCGCCGACTTCGCGCCGATCGGCAAGGCCGCGGCCGTCATCGCGGCCCACCCCGGCCTCACCGTGCTCGGTAAGCCGTTCGGCTTCCGGGAGATGTACGAGGTGATCTGCCCGCTGGTGGGACCGCCCCGGGCGGCGATGCCGCTCTCCGGCCGCGCGGTGCTGCCGAAGCGACGGCGGATGCGGATGACGATTCGATAGCCGGAACCGAAAAGCGGGAACGGTGAAAAGTGAAAAGTGAAAGGGAGGAACCGCAAAGCTCTGGGTTCCTCCCTTTTTCCTTTTCACTTTTCACCTTTCACTTTTCCCGCTTTTCTATTCGACGACGACGCGTCCCGTCATAAAGGCGTGCGGCTCGCAGTGGTACGGAAACTCCCCCGCCTCCGGAAACTCCTGGGTGAACGCGTCCCCCGGCGCCATCAGCGGCGAGGACCAGGCGCCGCCGTCCGACGTGCTGGTGTGCGACTCCTCGTCGCAGTTGATCCAGGTCACCCGCTCTCCCGGCCGCACGCGCACCTCGCCCGGGCCGAAGGTGAACCGGCGGATCACGACCACGGTCGAGCCCGGGATCACTTCATCGACCGGGAACCGGCACTCGCCTTCGGGGGCGGTGCTCTGGTCCCGGGAAGAGAAGCAGCCCGCGAGGAAACCGCCGGCGAGACTTCCGGCGAGTCCGATCGAGAGGAGAGTCAGCGCGCGCGGCGTCATGGTCACTTCACCACGATCTCACCCCGCATGAACGGGTGAGGCGTGCAGTGGAAGGCGTAGGTGCCCGGACGGGAGAAGGTGACGGTGCCCCGCTGCCCCGCCTCGATCGTGCCCGAGTCGAAGCTGCCGTCCTCGGCGGTGATGGTGTGGGCGACCTGGCCCCCGTTGGTCCACACTATCGTCGTGCCCGCGGCGACCTCGAGACGGGTGGGGCGGAACAGGAAGTCCTGCACCGTCGCCGTGACCGAATCCTGCCCGGCCGGCGTGGCATCCGCCGCCTTCGGCGCGACAGGCGGCGGGCGGCGCCCGCCGAAATACCGGCTCAGCGTCACCGGGATAGTGAACTCGAACCCGTAGCGGGTCTCCCGGGTCCCCCGCGACGAGCTCTGGAGCGTCGCGTTGTTGGTGTTGGTGGCGTGGAGCGACAGGGTGTGCGGCGTGTGCGGGATCGCCAGGCTCACGCCCGCCGACCAGGCGACCCGCTCGCCGGCCGCGCGATCCACCAGCGACGCCACGTCGCCCGCGAGGGCGATGCCCCGCTTGAGGCGGAGCGATGCCCCGCCGGCCAGGGCGACATCGGCCCCGCCGATGTTGTTCGGAGCCGACAGCACCCGCACCGCGCCGAGCAACCGTACGGGACCCTGCCGGCGCGCGACGGCGGCTTCGCCGTCGGGTCCCTCGCCCGCCAGGTTGTACCCGATCTGGATCGAGGCGTCGAGCGGCGCGCCCAGCTCCTGGTCGAGCGGCGCGTAGCGGCCGAAAATCTCCCACTCGTTCGGGTACCGAGGCGACAGCTCGGAGTTGGAGGCGTAGTGCACGCCGAGGAGCGTGCGGTGCGGCAGGCCGGCGGCGAGCAGGAAGGTCGGAGCGCTGGTCACCTTGCGCTCGGGCGCCGGGCTGGAGGAGAATCGGTGCAGGAAGTTGAAGTGCAGCACGCCCGCCGGCCCTACCCAGGCGCCGGCGAGGTTCGGAGTTCGGTCGAGAACAGTCTGGGCGCTCGCCACCCGACCCGCGCCGGCGAGGCACAGGATCGCGGCGAGCGTCATGGCTCGGCGCAGCATGCATGGTAGATAGCGCTGGGCCGGGCGGCCGGTCTTGCACCGGAGAAGCGCCTTGTATCGCCCTAGCATGGGAGTAGCTTTGCCGGATCGGCGGCCGGAAGCAGGCCGTCTGCTTGGGCTTAGGACGGAGCCCCACTTCGGCTCGAGGGCTAAGGGGCTGCAAACCCGCTACCCCGCTGCAAGACCGGGCGCGGGGATGCACGGTAGCGTGATTCGAGGGTCGTTTCAGCTTCGCGATTAGAAAGGGAGACCGAAGATGAGATGGTTACGAGGGTTGACCTTGGCAACGGCGGCGGTCCTGGTCGGGCTGGTCGCCTGTGATGATGACGACGGTAACGAGCCGCCGACCCAGTTCGCGGCCGTGCTGAGCGGTGAGGAAGAGGTACCGCCCGTCCTCACGACCGCATCGGGCACCGCGACGTTCGATGTGGAGGACGACGCAATCACCTACTCGGTGTCGGTGACCGGTCTGGAGAATCCGATCGTGGCCCACATCCACATCGCGGCGGAAGGGTCGAACGGGCCGGTCCGCCTGAACCTCTGCGGCACCGGCGACCCCCTGCCCGACTGCACCCTGGGGGACGGCGTCCTCACCAGCGGCACCAACGGAGAGACGGTCGGCACGCCGGCCATCACCTTCGACGACCTGGTGGACGCGATGCGCAGCGGCAATGCCTACGTCAACGTCCATACCGACGACGGCGAGCTGCCGCCGAACACCGGGGCGGGCGACATGGCGAGCGGAGAGATCCGGGGGCAGATCGTCCCGGAGTAAAGGTTTCACGCTGTCACCCTGAGCAAAGCGAAGGGGACCATGTTCGACATGGTCCCCTTCACTGCGTTCAGGGTGACAGCGTGACATGACGGATCCCTAGTCGGTGATCCGCCTTGCCTGGATCGCGAGGCTGTCGGCGATGAGCTTCAGCTGCCTGCCGGTCTTCCGGTCGTGCCGGCCGCGATCCAGCTCGGCCGCGATCGCCATGAGATCGTGGGCCGCATTCCGAAGCTTGTCGCTGATGGTGGAGACGCCCTTGGCCCGGGGCGGCGGCGGAGTCACCGGGGGCCGCTGCAGCATGCGCAGGGTGTCGATCCGGCTGGCCCTGAAGCCGCTGTCGGACGGGTGCATGTACAGGGTGTCCACCAGAGGGGCCGCGACGGCGGCGGTATCGCCCTGCCAATAGCTGTAGTCGGTCGGGCTGCCCCGAACCGCCTGGGTGCAGTTCCCCATCAACTGCGCGGCGTCGGTGCACTCCCGGCCCCAGGCGTCCCGAGGGGCCGTCCCCTGCTGGGCGGCCAGGGGGGTAAGCGCGACGCAACAGAACCAGGCCGCGAGGGTGGCGCGTGAAGTCCACATGGAGCCGTCCGATTGTGGGATTAGGGCCCATTTGGGCCGGGAATGCAGGCGCTTTCAGCGCCCGGAGACCGGCCGCTGCAAAAGATAGACCGGTCGATTTAGTGGGGGTTTTGATGGAGCGGACCGGGATCGAACCGGCGACCCCCTGCTTGCAAAGCAGGTGCTCTCCCAGCTGAGCTACCGCCCCGTTGTTTTCACCGCGTCCAAGTTAAACAACCTCCGCCTCCCCTGCACGATCGAGGCTTCAGGCGCGACCTGAAACTGCGAACCACGGAGCCACGGAGAACGCGGAGACAGCACGGAGAAACAACAACAACTTCTTGTTTTTCTTCGTGCGAAACTCCGTGCGCTCCGTGGCTCCGTGGTTCGCAGTTGATAAGCAGCCTCAAAGTCCGTACAGCCCGCCGTATCGCGCCCGCAGCTCCTCCACCAGCGGCCGGTGGTCGGGCGGCGCCCCGGCCACGACCTCGATCAGTCGCGCCGAGGGATACCGGCTCCCCTGGCAGTAGATCCGGTCCCGGAGCCAGCGGACCAGCCCCCGGAACTCCCCCCGGGCGAAGCCCGCCTCGAGATCACCCATCTCCCGGCGGGCGCAGTCGAAGAGCTGGGCACCGAACACGTCTCCCAAGGTGTAGGTCGGGAAGTATCCGAACAGCCCCTCCGCCCAGTGTCCGTCCTGCAGACAACCTTCCGCATCGTTCGCGGGCGTGACACCGAGGTCGCGGGTGTACGCGTCGTTCCAGGCGCCCGGCAGGTCCGCGACGGAGAGATTGCCCGACAGCAGCGCGCGCTCCAGCTCGAACCGGATCATCACGTGGACGTTGTAGGTGACTTCGTCCGCGTTCACCCGGACGAGCGATGGCGTCACCCGGTTCACGGCGAAGTGGAACTCGTCCAGCTCCACGTCCCCCAAAGCCTCCGGGAATCGTTCGCGCGCGGCCGGCAGGAAATGCTGCCAGAACTCACGGCTCCGTCCCACCCGGTTCTCCCACAGCCGCGCCTGGGCTTCATCCATCCCCACCGACGCGGCCTCGCCCATCGGCAGGCCGTAATGCCCCGGGTCGAGCCCCTGCTCGTAGAGCCCGTGTCCCACCTCGTGGAGCACCGTGAGTACCCCGCCCACGAAGTCGCGGAGATCGAATCGGAGTCCGATGCGGCAGTCCCCCGGGCCGAGACTGGTGCAGCAGGGGTGGACGCCGAGGTCGAGCCGGCCCCGGTGGAAGTCGAACCCCGCGGCGGCAGCCACGTGCTCGCTGAAACGGCGCTGACCCTCCAGCGGGACCGGCCGGCGCAGCATCGCGGCGTCCGGTCGGGAGCCCGCGCCCGCGATCCGCGCGGCGAGCGGAACCAGCTCGCGCCGCAGCGCGTCGAACAGTCGGCCCACGATCGCGCTGGTGATCCCGGGCTCGTAGTCCTCGATCAGGGCGTCATATGGCTCGCGGGCGTAGCCCAGGCAGCTCGCCTCGGCCTGCTTGAGCGCTACGATCCGCTCGAGGTGCGGATGGAACCGGCCGAAGTCGGCCGCCGCCCGTGCGGAGGCCCAGGCGTGCTGCGCGACCGAGGTGGTACGGGCGAGGTCCTGGACCAGCGTGCGGGGCAGCTTGACGAAGCGATCGTAGTCCCGCCGCAGCTCCCGCACGTTCACCGATGCGGGAGACTCCGGATCGGACAGCAGCGACGAGCCCTCCAGCGCCTCGAGCAGCTCGCCCAGCCTGGGATCGGTGCCCCGCTCGTGGAGCAATCCGGCGATCATCGCGAGCTGCTCGCTCCGGCCTTCCACCGCCCCGGCCGGCATCTGCACTTCCTCGTCCCACTCCAGCAGCGCCTCGATCGAGGCGAGCATCGCCTCTTCCCGGACTCGCTGCAGCAGCTCCTGATACGCCAGGTCCGCTCGCATCAGCTGCCGGCCCAGTCGCGCGGCTCCAGCATCGCCATCAGCTCGGACTCGAACGAGCCCGGCTCGTAGATCGGGGCGTACTCCCAGGACGCCAGCGGCGGCAGACTCATCAGCACGCTCTCGATCCTCGCGTTGGTCTGGAGTCCGAACAGCGTGCCCCGGTCGTGCACCAGGTTGAACTCGACGTAGCGACCCCGCCGGGCGAGCTGGAAGCGGCGCTCCCGCTCGCCGTACGGCTCGCCGCGACGCCGCTCGACGATCGGACCGTACGCCGCCGGCAGCGCCCGGCCCACGTCGGTCACGAACTCCAACAGGCGCCTGCGATCGAGGTCGGCTTCTCCCTCGCGCAGGTGGTCGAAGAAGACGCCGCCCACCCCGCGTCGCTCTTCCCCTCGGTGCAGGTTGACGAAATAGTGATCGCACCACGCCTTGAACCGCGGATAGAAGGACGGCTGATGCCGGTCGCACGCGGCCTTGAGAGCGCGGTGGAAATGGATCGCGTCGTCGGGATAGGGATAGGTGGGTGTGAGATCGGTGCCTCCGCCGAACCACCCATCGGCCCGGGTGCCATCGGGAGCGCAGATCTCGAAGTACCGCACGTTGAGATGCACGGTCGGGATCTTGGGACTTCTCGGGTGGGCGACGATGCTCATCCCCGCGGCGAAGAACACGGTCTCCCCATCGCCGCCGGCCCGGGCGCCGAGTCGCTGGGCCATGCCCGGCGGCATGACCCCATCGACCGCGGAGCGGTTGACGCCGCACTTCTCGAAGGTCTCGCCCTCGGTCAGTACCCGGGAGACGCCCCCGCCTCCGCCCGGCCGTTGCCACACGTCCTCCCGGAACTCGCCCCCGCCATCGAGATCGGTGAACAAGCGGGTCGCTTCGTCGTGCAGCGAGTCGATCGCCGCCGCGATGACGTCCCTCGACGGCGCGGCGCTCACCGCGGCCGCCATTCCTTCACCGCCGCGACGAACGCCTTGGCGTGCTCCACCGGAACGTCGGGCAGGATGCCGTGCCCCAGGTTGGCGATGTGCCCCACGCCGCCGAAGCCGTCCAGCATCTTGTGAGTGCGGTCGCGAATGGCCGCCGGCTCGGCGTAGAGCCAAGTCGGGTCGAGATTGCCCTGCAGCGCGACCTCGCGTCCGGCCAGGCGCCGGCGCGCTTCCCCGGCGTCAGTCTGCCAATCGACACCGATCACCTGCGCGCCGGTGACATCGGCGATCTCCTCCAGCGCCCATCCCGCCCCGGGCGCAAAGGCGATGACCGGCACGCCCGCCTGCTTCGCCTGGCGCACCGACTCCGCGAGGTAGGGGAGCGCGAATTCGCGGAAGTCGCGCGGGCCGAGGGCCGAGGCCCAGGAGTCGAAGAGCTGCACCGCCTGGGCTCCGGCCGACACCTGCGCCTCCAGGAAGCGCCCCACGGTCGCGGCCAGCCGCTCCAGCAGGGTGTGTGCGACCTTCGGCTGCTCGACCAGGAACCGCTTGGCCAGGGAGAAGGTCTTGGTGCCGGAGCCTTCGATCATGTAGCTCATGAGGGTCCATGGCGCGCCGGCGAAGCCGATCAGAGGTACCCGCCCCCCCAGATTCTTCCGCGCCAGCCGCAGCGCGTCGAGCACGTAGCCCAGGTCGTCGCCCACATCGACCTGTCGCAGCCGTGCGAGGTCGCGCGCCGAGCGCAGTGGCTCGGGGAACCTCGGACCGGTCCCTTCCTCCACCGTGAGCTCCATGCCCATCGCCTGCGGCACGACCAGGATGTCGCTGAAGATGATCGCCGCATCCACGCCGAGGATCTCGACCGGCTGCAGCGTGACCTCGACGGCGAGGTCGGGGGTGCGGACCATGGTGAGGAAGTCGGCCCGAGCGCGGACCGCACGGTATTCAGGGAGATAGCGTCCGGCCTGCCGCATCATCCAGACCGGCGGCCGCTCCACCGTCTCCCGGCGGCAGGCCCGCAGGAAGAGATCGCTCATCGGGTCTGCGCGTCGCTCGACAGGAGCGACCGGACGCCGGCGAGCAGCGCCGGGACGTCCGGCTGCGCCGCGACCGCGGCCGGCTGCCAACCGGACGCGCGCGCCGCCGCCGCGGTGGTGGGCCCGACGGCCAGCATTCGCGGACGAGCTTCGGGGCTGGCGACCCGTGCGAGCAGGCCGGCCACGCCCGGGCTCGCCACCACCAGGATCTCCGCCTGCTGCGCCGCGGCGCGCGCGGCGGATTCGTCGGCCAGCACGGTGCGGTAGCAGATCACCTCTTCGACCTCGACGCTCTCGTGCCGCAGCCGGGTCGGCAGCTCGTCCCGGCGGAGCTCGCCGCAGGGGAACAGCACCGGTCCCATCGCTCCCGCCTTCAGCATCGCCGCGGCGAGGGCTGCCGCCGCCCCCAGCCCGCCCGCCGCTTCCTCCGAGGGAAGGCGGATCTCTCCCTTCAGTCCGTCGAGCGCCGCAGCGGTGCTCCGGCCGGCGCACCACATCGGCGGAAGCCGCGCGCCCGCCTGACCCGCCTCGCGCCAGCGTCCCGCGAAGGCCGCGGCCGCTCGAGGCGAGGTGACGGCGAGGGCGCGAAACCGGTCGATCTCCCGGATCGCCTGGTCGAGCGGTGCCCAGTCCAGCGGCGGCGCGAAGCTCAGCAACGGATGCTCCTCCACCGTGACCGCGAGGTTGCGCAGCGCGTCCGTGAGTCCGGGGAAGGCACCGGGCGACGACGTCAGCACCACGATCCCCCGGCTCACGGCTCCGACACCGCCGGCGCGACCGCGGCGCGCGCCTCGGCCAGGATCGCCGCTCCGCCCTCCGACAGCAGACGCTCGGCCAAGGCGGTGCCGATCAGCTCGGCTTCCTCCGGTTCCCGCACCGGCCCACCCTGATGCCCCTCGACGGCGCGGCTGCCGTCGAGCGCGATCACCCTGCCGTGCAGCTGCAGCTCGCCTCGCTCGTTCGCGAGCGCCGCCAGCGCCGCGACCGGCACCTGGCATCCACCTTCCAGGCGGCGAAGAAAAGCTCGCTCGGCGCTCACGGCGAGTCCCGTGTCGCGATGGTGGACCGCGGCGCGAACCGCCGCGATCGACTCGGTGTCGGCGGCGCGTGCGGTGACCGCGAGCGCGCCCTGGCCCGGCGCCGGCAGCATCACGTCCGGCCCCAGCCGCTCGCCGATGCGATGCCCGAGCTCGAGCCGCAGGAGGCCGGCGGTCGCGAGCAGAATGGCCGACCACGCCGGCTCGGAGTCGAGCTTGTTGAGCCTGGTATCCACGTTCCCCCGGATGTCGTGCACCTTGAGGTCGGGCCGGCTGTGCAGCGCCTGCGCCCTGCGCCGCAGGCTGCTCGTCGCGACCGCGGCGCCCTCCGGCAGGTCGCGCCACCGGACCGCCCCGCGCCCGACCAGCGCGTCGCTCGGGTCCTCCCGGGCGCCGACGGCCGCGATGACGATCCCCGCGGGCAGCGTGGTCGGCAGATCCTTCAGCGAGTGGACCGCGATATCGATCCGGCCCGCCAGCAACGCCTCGTCGATTTGCCGGGTGAACAGCGCCACCGATCCGATCCGGGCGAGCGGCACGTCCTGCACCAGATCGCCGGTGGTGCGGATCTCGACCCGCTCCGTCGGCCGCCCCGCCGCGCCTAGCAGCTCGCGGATGCGTTCGGTCTGCCACAGGGCGAGCTTGCTTCCGCGGGTGCCGACTCGAAACGCGCGGTCCGGAGTCACCGGTTCTCCGCCCGCTCTCCCGTGCCGACCTGCGCCGCGATCCGCTCCCCGGCCTCGTCGGCGGCGGTGATCACCTCGCCCAGTGCGATGCCTTCGCGATAGGAGCCGGAGAACCCCAGGCCCGGATTGCGGCGCTCGGCGTCGTCCAGGATCTCCCTGAACCGGCCGTAGCTCAACGTGTACTGCGGAATCGCCTTGGACCAGAGATGAAAGGCGCGGAAGGTATGCTCGCCGCGCACGCCGAGCAGCAGGCGGAGGTCGTCCATCACCCGCGCGGTGAGCGTGCTCAGATCCGCGTTCGCCAGGTCGGGGTTGCGGACGCCTCCCACGAACGAGGTCAGGAGCACGTGGCCGGCCGGCGCGCGCCCCGCAAAGATGGTGGAGGAGAAGATCACGCCGAGCACGTTGCGCCGCTCGACCTCCGGGGCGAGGACGCCGAATCCGTCGAGCTTGTGCGCCACGTCCTCCCGCCGGAAGCCGAGGGCCAGCACCGCCACCGGCGGATGGGGGATGCTGGTGATCGTCTTCACCCGGTCGCCCCCCTCGAACTCGAGCTCGATGTCGTCGGCGCAGTGCGCCGGCGCGGTGTAGATCACGCCGTCGTACAGCTCCGACGCCTGGTACGCCGCGCTGACCGTCCACCCCTTCGGCCCCCGGCGGATCTGGGTGACCGGCGCCTTGAAGCGGATCTCCGCGTGAAGCTCGCGGGCCAGCGCGGCGGGAATCTCCTGCAGTCCGCCGGCGAAGGAGATCGGTCTCGGGATCGGGGTGGGGCCGCCCTCCTTCTTTCGCATCATCTGACCCAGCGCCTTCATCACCGAGCCGTGGGTGTGCTCCAGATCGTGGAGACGGGGCACCGCGTGGCGGGCCGAGAGCTGCTCGGGATCGCCCGCGAAGATGCCGGTGACGAACGGATTGACGACGTAGTCCAGCACCTCCTGGTTGAATCGCCGCCGCACGAACGTGGCGACGCTCTCTTCCATGGGGGAATCGCCTTGTTCCACCAGCGGCTCGCCGAAGACCGCGAGCTTGGCGCCGTTGGAGAGCAGCCGGGTGGTGAGGAGCTGGGAGGGGGCGGTCGGGAGGGCGATCAGCTTCGACTTGCGCACGATGTAGCGCTTCCGGGCCTCGCGCTGCGCTTCGACCCGGGTAGCGTCGAGTCCCAGGCTACCGAGGATCTGGTCGAGGGCCGGACCGGAGGGCGTGAGCGAGTTGGGACCCAGCTCGGCGAGATATCCTTCCCGGCGCTCGGTGCGGATCACGCCGCCGGCCCGGTCGGAGCTCTCATAGACCACGACCCGGATGCCGAGGCGCTTGAGTCGGTAGGCCGCGGTGAGTCCCGCGGCCCCGGCGCCGACGATCGCTACCGCCGCCATGTGGAGGTCAGGGCCGCCTCCACCGCCGCCAGCTCGGCCTCGCCGTGGAGCGCGGAGGTGAACGCCGCCTCGAACGCGGAGGGCGCGAGATACACGCCGCCGTCGAGCATGGAGTGGAAGAAGGCGTTGTAGCCCGCACGGTCGGTGGCCTTGGCGGCGGCGAAATCCCGCACCGGCTCCGCGGTGAAGAACGGGGTGAACATCGTCCCCACCCGCTGGACCGTGACCGGGACGTCCGCCTCCTTCGCCCGGTGCTCGATCGCTTCCGCCACGCTTCCGGCGAACGCCTCGGCGCGCTCCCAGGTCCCCGAACGACCCAGCACCTCCAACGTGGCGAGGCCCGCCGCCATGGCGAGCGGGTTGCCCGACAGCGTCCCGGCCTGATAGACCGGGCCCGAGGGTGCGATCCGCTCCATCAGATCCTTTCTCCCGCCATAGGCGGCCGCCGGAAGACCGCCTCCGACGACTTTGCCGAGGCAGGTGAGATCGGGCTCGATGCCGTAGAGCACCTGCGCCCCGCGTGGGTGTACCCGCCAGCCGGTCATGACCTCGTCGAAGATCAGGATCGAGCCGTAGCGCCGCGTGATGGCCCGGAGGCCATGGAGGAAGCCGGCGACCGGCGGCACCACGCCCATGTTGCCCGGCACCGGCTCGACCAGGATCGCGGCGATCCCGTCGCCCCGCGCCTCGAACAGCGCCTCCACCGCGGCCAGATCGTTGAACGGCAGCACCAGGGTGTCGCTCACCGCCGCGGCGGTCACGCCGGGGGAATCGGGCAGGCCGAGGGTCGCCACGCCCGACCCGGCGGAGGCGAGGAGATGATCGGCGTGGCCGTGGTAGCAGCCGTCGAACTTGAGCAGCTGGCGGCGGCCGGTGGCGGCGCGGGCCAGGCGCACCGCGCTCATGGTGGCCTCGGTGCCCGAGCTCACGAAGCGCACCATGTCTATCGATGGGAAGGTGGCCACCACCCGCTCGGCGAGCCGCAGCTCGAGCTCGGTCGGCGCACCGAACGTGGTCCCCCGCCGCGCCGCGGCGAGGACCGCGTCCAGCACTTCCGGGTGGGCGTGCCCCAGGATCAGCGGGCCCCAGGAGAGCACGAAATCGACATACCGGTTGCCGTCGGCATCCACCAGCCACGCGCCCTCGCCGCGGTCGATGAAGCGTGGCGTCCCTCCGACCCCGCGAAAGGCGCGGACCGGACTGTTCACCCCTCCGGGGATCACCCGCTGCGAGGCCGCGAACAGCCGTTCCGATGCCGCCGTCCGGAGCGGCGCTTTCACCTCCGTCATCCTCCCGCCTCCTCCGCCAGCCACGCCGCCGCCTCTTTCGCATGATAGGTGATGATCGCGTCGGCGCCGGCCCGCCGCATCCCGGTCAGCGCCTCGAGCACCAGGCGGCGTTCGTCCACCCAGCCGAGCCGCGCCGCGGCTTTCACCATGGCGTACTCGCCGCTGACGTTGTACGCCACGAGCGGCAGGTGGGTGCGCTCCCGCACCGCCCGCACCACGTCGAGGTAGGCCAGCGCCGGCTTCACCATGAGCAGGTCCGCGCCTTCGGCCTCGTCCAGCGCGGCCTCCAGCAGGCCCTCGCGCAGGTTGGCCGGGTCCATCTGGTACTGCCGGCGGTCGCCGAACGCCGGCGCGCTGTCGGCCGCCTCCCTGAAGGGTCCGTAGAATCCGCTCGCGTATTTCACCGCGTAGCTCAGGATGGCGCGGTCTTCGTGGCCCCCGGCGTCGAGCGCCCCGCGGATCGCCCCGACCATGCCGTCCATCATCCCGCTGGGCGCGACGATGTCGGCCCCGGCCGCGGCGTGGCTCAGCGCCACCCGGCCCAGGATCTCCAGCGTGGCGTCGTTGTCCACCGTGTCGCCGCGGAGCACGCCGCAGTGGCCGTGGTTGGTGTACTCGCAGCAGCACACGTCGGTGACCAACAGCAGATCGGACTTGCGGTCGCGCAGCCGGCGCAGGGCGCGCTGCACGATGCCGTCCTCGGCGAAGTTCTCGCTCCCGATGTCGTCCTTCGCCGCGGGGATCCCGAACAGGATCACGGCGGGGATGCCCAGCTCCTCGACCCGATCCACTTCGCGATCGAGCGATTCATCGACCGACAGTTGGCACACGCCCGGCATGGAGCCGATCTCACGCTCCACCTTGTTGCCGTGGACCACGAAGATGGGCTGGATGAGATCGCCGGCGGTGAGCTGGTGCTCGCGGACCAGGCGACGAAGCGCCTCGGTGCGGCGGCGGCGGCGGGGACGCTGGATCGGGGAGGGGGTCACGAGGGTAAGACTAGGGAGCGCGGGCACCCATTGCAACCGCGCAAAACGGGTCGCCAAGGGGAACTCGGCACAGCGGTTGCCGCTTTCCCATAAGGAACCGCCCGCTCCGGCACTCGCCCGCGGGCAGTGACGTTCGGCGGCAACTTCAGCCGTTTGGCTCCACGCTCCGGCTCCCGGGTGCAATCCCAAACCCGCCGAATCACTTAAGCCCCCGCACCGAAGCGCGAACCGGTGCTCGGGGTCACGGAACCTGGCGAGCGGCCATCACCGCTGGCGGGTTCGGACTGTCGCATCTTTCGCGCAACCGGGCGTTCCGCCATCCCCACACGAGGACGGCGCGAGGCCCGATCGAAGGATGAGGGACCCCAGATGGAACGCTTCTCCCGCTCCACCTACACGCTCGCCATTTTCGGCCTGCTGGCGGCCGCCTGCGGAGGTTCCACTCCGCCGAGGCCGGCGCCTGCTCCAATATCGCCTTCCATTGCCATCGTCGGCGCCACGCTGTGGGACGGCACCGGCCGCGGACCCGTGGCCCACGCCGTCACCGTAATTCGCCGCGACCGGATAGTCTGCGCGGGATCGGCCGGCGAGTGTTCCGTCCCAGCCGGTTCACGGGTGATCAACGCCAAGGGGCAGTACCTCATCCCCGGCCTGATCGACAGCCACGTGCACCTGCTCTTCGTGATCCGCGGCAGCGCGGGCGAAGAGCTGGGTCTCGACCTGCGCAACCTGCTGGCGCAGGGGATCACGACCGTTCGCGACATGGGCACCGATCCCGCGGGCCTGCTCTCGCGGGTCGCCTCGCTCCAGGCGGCGCCTCGGGTGCACGCGATGCAGCTCGTGGCCGGGCGGCGGTTCTTCTTCAACGGCTTCCGGGGCATGCCGAGTCCCCGCGGCACGATCTTCCGGCAGCCGCCCGCGATCGCGATGCAGCAGCTCGGCTGGAAGCCGCTCCAGTTCGATCCCGACGGCGATCCCGAAGCGATCGTGGCTGAGGCCAAGGCCGCCGGCGCGATGGGCCTCAAGCTGTACGCCCATTTCGACTCCAACTCGGTGCGGCGGCTGGCGGAGGCGGCGCACCGGCAGGGGATGCCGGTGTGGGGTCACGCCTGGGTGCAGCCCGCGAGCGTGATGGAGCAGTCGATCGCCGGCCAGGATGGCGTGGTGCACGCCGCCGGCCTCGCGGGTGAGCTGTTCACCGCGGAAGACCGCGACACGCTGTTGCGCGACGGCGATCTTCAGCTCGCCACCGCATCGGTGGGCACCGTCGGCGCCGCGCTCGACCCCCGGGTGCTCGCGGCCCTCGACACCATGGCCCGGCGCGGCACCATCTTCGAGCCGACGCTCGACGCCGTCCGGCACAGCGTCGCCAGCTACGACGCGAAGCTGCGCCACATCCCGTCGCTCCAGGAGGATTACGTCCGGTCAGCCTCTCGTTTCGGGATGGAGGTGGCCCGGCAGGCGGTGCGGCGCGGCGTGCGGATCAGCGCCGGCAGCGATCACGTCTCCTACGGCCCAGTCACCGACCGCGCGACCCTCTTCGGCGAGCTGCGGCTCCTGGTGGACTCGATCGGCCTGTCGCCTACCGCGGCCCTGCTGGCCGCCACCCGCGATGCCGCCCGCGCCGTCGGCGGCGTGCCCGGCAGCCAGATCGGCACCATCCAGAAGGGCCGCTACGCCGACCTGGTGCTGCTGGCCAGAAATCCGCTGGACGACATCGAGAATCTCGAGTACGTCGAGCTGGTGATGGTGGGAGGCAAGGTGTGGAGGCCCGGACAATTGCGGTCTGGAATCGCGATGCGCTGACGAGAACTGCGGGAAAAGTGAAAGGTGAAAAGTGAAAAGGAGGAGCCCGAAGTCCCGGGGGTTCCTCCCTTTTCACTTGTCTCCCTTTCACTTTTCACTTTTCACTTTTCCCGCTTTCTTCTCCACTGGCAGCTGCAGGTTTTCCGCCCATTCGGTCCACGACCCCACATACACCCGGACTTTCGAGTACCCCAGCAGGTTGCGCAGGGCGAAGTAGAGGTGGCTGGCCTCGGTGGCGCTGTTGCAGTAGGCGATGATGCTCCGGTCCGACGTGATCCCCTGGGCCTCATAGGCCGCGCGGAGCTCCGGCAGCGGCTTCCACACGAAGCCAAACCCTTCGCGCGTCAGATCGTCCTGCCAGTAGTGACTGATCGCGCCGGGGATATGGCCCCGGCGCATCTGCGCGCCGGCTTCACCGGCGTACTGGTCCGGGGGACGGGCATCGACCAGGACCGAGCTCCTGGTCCGGAGTGCCTCCCGCACGTCCTCCAGAGAAGCCTGGTCGGGCCGGAACGGCCCGTCGGGAAACTTCGTCTCCGCCCATCGGGGATACTCCTGCACCACCGGCCTCTGTTCCAGCTCCCACTTGAAGTAGCCGCCGTCGAGCACAAAGACCTGCCGGTGACCGAAACCGGCGAGGATCCAGGCCAGGAACGTCGCGTCGATGTTGTGGGTCTCGCCCGCGCTGTAGATCACCACCGGCCGGTCGAACGGCAGGCCCATTCGGGAGAAGAGCGCCGCGTAGGTGGCGGCGTCGAGCAGGCGGGTGGGGATGCCGCCCCGGGTGGCCCGCAGCGTCTCGGTGTTGAGATACGCCGCTCCCGGCAGGTGCCCCCGGAGATAGGCGAATACGTCGGTGCGGATATCCACCACCGCAACCGGGCCTCGCGCCTGCCACACCGCCAGGCTGTCGGTCGAAACGATCGTGGGGCGCGCGGCGGGGGCCGGCGAATCGAGCCCCATGTACTTGCGCTCCTCCTCCAGATAGACCCGCACCGCGTTCCGGCGCTTCCGCGAGTTCACCGACACCGGCCGGGTCGAGTCGGCCGGCGGCAACGAGGCCATCGCGCGCCGCATCGGGACGCCTTTCTCCACCGCGGTCCGCATCTCGGTCTGAAGTCCCGTCAGATACCGCCGGGTTCGGCTCACGAGCTCGCCGGGACGGCTGGGGATCGCCCCGTGTCCCGGCACCACCACGCGCGGGCTCAGCGCCGAGACCGTGTCGAGGACCTTGAGCAGCTCGGCGGAGTTTCCATCCACCACCATGCTCACGCCGTCCTCCACCAGCACGTCGCCGGCGAAGAGCACCCGCTCCGCCGGGAGCCAGACGAGCAGGTCGCCGGCGGAATGTCCCGCGCCGGGATGACTGACCACGATCGTCCTGCCGCCGAGGGTGAGCGTGTCGGAAGTCGTGACCGGGCGGTCGGGCTTGTCGGCGAACTCGAAACCCCGCATGGCGTCGAGGCCGACCACCCGCACCCAATCGGCGATCAACGCGTCTTCCCCGCCATCGGAGGCAAGCGCCCGCCGATCGGGATGCGCGATCACCTTCGCCCCGGCCTTCCGCAGGACGACGGCTCCGAAGTGATGGTCGGGATGATGGTGGGTAAGCACCAGCCATTTGACCGGACGGTTGGTGACCCGTCGGACGGTGCGCAGCAGCTGCTCGCCCTGCCGCGGGCTCGCCAGCGCATCGATCACGACCACGCCTTCGGACGTCACCACGAACCCCGCGTTGGACCGGCCCTCGACCCCGCGTCCGGTATCGCCCATGACGGCATAGACGCCGGGCGCGAGCGTTCTAAGAGGAAGCGTCCCTGCGGTGTCGGGGGCGGCGAGCGAGAGGAGGACCAGCGCCAGCGGGAGCGGAGTCAGGCGGAGGCGAACTTGATCTCGGCTGACTGCTTGAAGACCCCGCCCTTGTTGTCGGTCCAGACCATGGTGAGCGGCGCTTCGCGGTCGGCTCGGAGGGTGAAGCTGACGATGGGATCCCGGCTGATGCCGGAGGTCCAGGTGAACCGGGCGATTTCGCTGTCCCCGTAGGTGACCACCACGTCCTTGATGAAATACGCCGGAATCGGGCTGCCGTTGGCGTCCCGGAAGAAGCCGGTGTCCATCGGGTGGGTGATGATGGCATTGACCACGATCAGGTCGCCCCTGGTCACCCGATCCGGCACCCGGATCCGCGCGTCGCCGATGGTCTGGGACATCAGCCGCATCCGTTCAGGGTCACCTGGACCCGGGCATAGGCCGCCCAGACCTCGCCCGTATTGGTGGCCGCTATAGCCCGGACCCAGGTAGTGCGCTTCATCTTGATGCGAGTGGAGATGGAGACCGACCCGATTGCCGGGGTGAGCTGGAAGGCGGCGAGGTGCGCGTCGGGGTTGTGATCGACTACGAGGTGCACCGACTTCACATAGTGCTCGGCGGTCATCGGGAGATCGGTCTCGATGATCACCGGCACCACCCGCCCGTCCTCCGCCACGATCGGCATGTCGAGGCTCACGTGTCCCCGGTGGATCGGCTTCCCGCCGGAGATCTCCTGCAGAATCCGCGCGACCTCGGCGTTGGGGACCTCGGGATCGCCCGGATCCGAAGCGAGCCCGGAGAGGAGGCGCTCCGCCTGGACCAGGTTGCCCGAGCCCAGGGTTCCCGCGGCAGCGAGCAGGGCGCCGCGGAGGAAATTTCGGCGAGAGGATTCGTCGGCGGACGACATGAACGAATAGTCTGCCCCAGAGAAAGCCAAGTCAAGCAATCCCGGCGGGAGGACACTCCGCCGCGTGCGGCGGGAGGGGAGGACCGCGGGCGGCGAGCGGCCAAGCTGTGGCCTCGCAATCCCTTTCGAACGTAACGGCAGATCGAGCCTCGGTTTGCGCCATTGCGGCGCAATGATTGCGGCGGGGTGACGGATTCGTTTCCCAGGGCCGCCGGCAGGGCCATGCAACTTGTGTCACCCGGCTCGGCTCACTAGTTTAAATCCTTCAGTGACAAAGCGATGTGGGGGGCAGTCTTAACCTCCTCTCTGCTCCGAGGACCCGTGGATACCCAAGAGCTTCAACAGGTCGCTCTCTTCGAGAAGTGCCGCCAGTTCACCAAGGCCCGTGAGATCAAGGCGGCCGGCCTCTATCCTTATTTCAATCCGATCTCGGAGTCGGAAGACACCGTCGTGGTCATCGACGGGCTCAAGCGGATCATGCTGGGGTCCAACAATTACCTGGGCCTCACCCATCATCCGAAGGTGCTCGAGTCGGCCTCCCGAGCCCTCCACCGCTACGGGTCGGGCTGCACCGGCAGCCGGTTCCTGAACGGAACGCTGGACCTGCACGAGCAGCTCGAGAGCTCCCTCGCCGAATTCCTCGGCAAGGAAGCTTGCCTGGTGTTCTCCACCGGCTATTCCGCCAACCTCGGTCTCATCTCCGGCCTCGTCGGCCGGGGCGAGACGGTCTATCTCGACAAGCTGGACCACGCCTCGATCGTGGATGGCGCCAAGCTCTCCTATGGAGATACCGAGCGCTTCAACCACGGCGATCTGGCCAACCTCGAGCGGCGGATGGAGCGCAACGGCCCGGGCCGCGGCTCGATGATCGTGGTCGACGGCGTCTATTCGATGGAAGGCAACGTGGCCGACGTGCCGGGCCTGGTGCGAGTCGCCCGGAAGTTCGGCGCGGCCCTGGCCCTCGACGACGCACACGCCCTCGGCGTGCTGGGTCCGAACGGGGACGGCACGGCGGCGCACTTCGGCATGACCGAGGACGTCGATATCATCGCGGGCACCTTCTCCAAGTCGCTGGCGTCCATCGGCGGCTTCGTGGCGGCGTCCGAGAACGTGATCCACTATCTCAAGCACCACAGCCGTCCGCTGATCTTCACCGCGTCGCTGCCCCCGGCGAACACCGCCGGCGTGCTCGCCGCGCTCCAGGTGCTGCAGGACGAGCCCGAGCGCCGCGACGCACTCTGGGCCAACACCCGTCGGCTCCAGGACGGGTTCCGCACCCTCGGCTTCGAAATCGGACCGACCCAGACCCCGATCGTGCCCGTGCTGATCGGCCCGCTGGAGAAGACGTTCCTCATGTGGCGGCGGCTGTTCGACGCCGGCGTGTTCACCAATCCGGTGGCCCCGCCCGCGGTGCCCGCCTCCCAGTGCCGGCTGCGCACCAGCCTCATGGCCACGCACACCTTCGACCAGATCGACTTCGCCCTGGAGCAGTTTGCCCGTATCGGACGGGACCTGGGGGTCGTCTGACCCAGCCGCTGCGCATACGCGCGGCGCGGGACCGGCCGGACGTCAAGCGCTTCATCGACCTGCCTTACCGACTCCACGCGCGGGACCCGATCTGGGTCCCGCCGTTGCGTCGGGACGTGGCGGCGCTTCTCTCCCGGACCAAGAACCCCTTCTTCGAGCACGGCGAAGCGGAATACTTCCTCGCGGAACGGGACGGCGAGGTCGTCGGCCGCATCGCGGCGATCAGCAATCGCCTGCACAACGAGACCCACGGCGACCGGGTCGGGTTCTTCGGCTTCTTCGAGTGCATCGATGACCAGGCCGTCGCCGACGCGCTCCTTCAGGCGGCGGCGGACTGGTGCCGGTCGAAGGGACACGATGTCCTCCGCGGCCCGGCCTCCTTCTCGGTGAACGACGAGTGCGGTCTCCTGGTGGATGGCTTCGAATTCCCACCGGCCCTCATGATGCCGCACAATCCGCCCTACTACGTCGATCTGATCGAGAAGGCTGGCCTCACCGGAGTCAAGAACCTCCTGGTGTACCAGGGGGGACGGGAGGACGTGTACGTCCCGGTGCCCGAGCGGCTGGCCCGCGGGACCGAGCTCATCCGCCAGCGTCTCGGCATCACCATCCGGCCGCTCGACATCAAGCGGTTCGAGGAAGAAGTCGAGACGATCAAGCGGATCTACAACCAGGCGTGGGAGAGGAACTGGGGCTTCGTCCCCATGACCGACCGGGAGATCGATCATCTCGCCGAGCAGTTCAAGCCCGTGGTGATTCCCGACTTCGTGCCGATCGCGGAGAAGGACGGCCAGATCATCGGTTTCGGCCTCGCGCTGCCGGATCTCAACGCCATCTTCCGGACCAATCGGTCCGGGTATCTGCTTCCGGTGCTGCCCCGGCTCCTCTGGTCGCTCAAGATGAAGAAGATCCGGCGGGCCAGGATCCTGCTGCTCGGGGTTATTCCCGAGTATCGGGGAAAAGCCGTGGATGCGATGCTCTACCACTGGATCTGGACCCGCGCGGAGAAGCTGGGATTCAGCTGGGGCGAGGCCGGCTGGATCCTGGAAGACAACCCCGCGATGAACGCCGGCCTGGAGAAGATGACCTTCCGGGTCTATAAGACCTATCGGCTCTACGACCGCCCCATATGAAGGTGCTGGTGACCGGCGCGACGGGCTTCGTCGGCAGCCACCTGGTGGAGGCGCTGTGCCGCCACGGGATCGAGGTGTCGGCGCTGGTGCGCTCGGAGAAGAAAGCGGAAGCCCTGAAGCCGTTGGGCGTGCGCATCGTCGCGGGTGACCTGGACGGCGAGGACGCGCTGGCCGGTGCCGTGCAGGGGCAGGAGATCGTCTTCCACGTGGCCGGCCTGGTGGCGGCGAAGAGCGAGCAGGACTTCATGCGCGGCAACCGGGACAACACCGCCCGGCTGGTGGCGGCCGCGAGCCGGGCGGGCACGCCCCGGTTCGTGCTGGTGTCGTCGATGGCGGCGGGCGGCCCGGCGGAGCCGGGACGGCCGCTCACCGGCGCGGAGCCGCCCCGGCCGGTCACGGCCTACGGTCGCAGCAAGCTCGCGGCCGAGTCGGCCGTCACCGCCGGCGCGCTGCCCTGGGTGATCCTGCGGCCACCGACGGTCTACGGGCCGCGCGACCGCGAGGTGCTCAAGGTGTTCCGCATGGCGCGACTCGGCGTGGCGCCGGTGTTCGGGAACGGGAGCCAACAGCTCTCCGCGGTGCACGGCGGCGATCTGGCCGAAGCGCTGGTGGCGGCCGGCACGTCGGCGGCTACCGTGGGGAAGGTCTATTACCCTTGCCATCCGGAGGTCTCCACCAGCGCCGAGTTCGTCCGCGCGGTGGGGCACGCGATGGGCCGCCGGGTCGCCATCGTCCCGATCCCATCCGGAGTGGGCCGGTCGCTGCTCGGGGTGACCGAGATGGCGGCGGCGGTCGCGGGACAGACCACGATTCTCACCCGGGACAAGGCGAACGAGTTCTTCCAGGCCGCCTGGACCGGCGATCCGTCTCTCCTCACCCGGGACACAGGCTGGCGGGCGGCGCACGATCTCAAGTCCGGACTGGCCGACACGTATCGATGGTATCGGAGCGCAGGATGGCTGTAGCGGTGCGCATCAGCGGCGAGACCGCCGTCACGGTGCGAGGGACGCGGCTTCGGCCGGTCGATCTGGTGCTGGCGGGGTATCTGCTCGTGGTGTCGGTCGTCGCGGTGGATCGGGCGCCGGAGCAGCCGGGGTGCTGGTGGCTGCTGGGTGCCCACGCGCTGTTCGGCGTCTTGCTCTATTTGATAACCCGGCCGGGACTGGGTGTCGTCGGCCGCACCATTCGCGAGATCTATCCCCTGCTCCTGCTGGTCGGCCTGTACAGCGAGCTGGACGTGCTGAACGGCGCCGGCAACGCCCCGGTCCACGACGCGCTCGTACAGCGCTGGGAGCTGGCCATTTTCGGGGTCCAGCTCAGCGCGGAATGGTGGCGCAGCGCGCCGAGCGAATTCTGGTCCGCCCTGCTCCACGGCGCCTACCTGTCGTACTACCTCATCGTGGTGACCCCGGCCTTCTGGTTCGTCTGGCACCGCGACCTGCCCGCCCTGCGGCACTTCGTGATGGTGGTGATGACCACCTTCGTGGTCTGCTACCTGGTCTTCCTCTTCTTTCCGGTGGCCGGACCGTACTACATGTTCCCCCGGCCGGACGCCTGGTTCACCGACAACATCTTCGCCCGCATGGTGTATGACACGCTGGCCACCGGCAGCTCCTACGGCGCCGCTTTCCCCAGTTCCCACGTCGCCGCCACGGTCGCCGCGGCGCTGGCGGCGGGCCGTGGCTCCCGCACGCTGGCCTGGGCGCTGGCGGTGCCCACACTGCTCCTGACGATCGCTGTGGTCTATTGCCAGATGCACTACGGCGTGGATGCGGTGGCGGGGCTGCTGGTCGGGTTGATCGTGTCCGCCGCCATCAGGAGAACGGAACCAGCGTGAAAGAGAACAGCGGGAAAGGTGAAAAGTGAAAAGGGAAAGGGAGGAACTCGGTCTCGCCGAGATCCTCCCTTTCACTTTTCACTTTTCACGCTGTTCTTTCACGCGGTTCTACTGGACCGTGAGCTTGCCCTTCATGCCGAGCGCCAGGTGCGGCAGGCAGTAGTACTTGTACTCGCCGGTCGGGGCGTTCGCGAAGCTGACGCTGTATACCGCGTTCGGCTCGGTCAGCAGCTGGCCCTCGAGCGGAGCCATCTGGTCCGGCATGCCGGCCTTGAGCGCGTCGGCCGCGCCGGAGGGAATGCTGTCCGCCCAGAACGAGACGTTGTGGGGACCGCCGCTCACGTTGTGGAAGCGCACCACGTCGCCCGCCTTGATGGTGAGCTGGTCGGGCACGTACTTGTAGCTGCTCCCCTCGAGGACCATGTTCACGTCGTGCGTGGTCCCGCCCCCAGCGGGGGCCGCGCCGCCCGAGGGAGCCGAGTCACCCGTCGCAGAAGCCGCCTGCTCGGGTGCACCGGCCGCCGCCTGATCGTCCGCTTTCTGCTCACCGCCGCCGCAGGCCGCCACCAGGAACGCAAGGCCCGCCAGCATGGAAGTCGCACGCATCGCCGCTCTGCCTCCGAAGCTATAAAGTGTCCGAAATGAATCGGTGAAACTCGACTTTGTGAACTCGTTCACAAAGATACTGGGCTCGGTCCCGAAGGGAAGTGGACCCCGGATCAGTTACCTTTGAGCGGTCATGAGCATCAGTGCACCTCCCTGCCGCAGTCTGGGATCGCAATGCCGCGCGCTGCGAGTCACCCTGCGCGTCGGCACGCTCGAAGACGGCAAGACCTCGCTCGATCACGAGGGCACCTGGCTGCTGGGCCATACCGAGCGCATCACCTTCGGCGAGCCGTGGAGCGACGAGGGTGACCTCTACGTCTATGCCATGCTCCACGTGCCCTGCCGCCACCTTCGGGACGACGCATCGGGGTCCACCTGCCGGCTCTACGGGTATCGCGGCACCGCCCCCCGGCCCCGGCGGACGGAGCAACCCCGCCGGCTGGGCGGGCACCGGTTCCGTATGCTGGACGGCATGCGGATGGTGTCGCGGTCCCTTCCGCCTCCTCCCACCCCGGCCCGTGCCCTGCCGGTGCTCGAGAGCGCAAATCCCTGCGCCGAAGCGCCCTGCCGGACCTCTGACCACAAGCGGGCAGCGGCCTGCTGCCGCGACCTCCAGCTCGAGATCATGTGCGAAAAGGGCCAGGAGCCACTGGAAGCCCTGGTGCGGTCGAGACAGTCGCCGTATCTCTGTAAAGTGGAGCGGGGTGGCGACTTCTCTCTCGATGTGGAGATGATCTCCGCCTGCGCTTACCTGGGTGACGACGGGGTGGCCTGCTCGCTCCATGGCCGGACCCGGGCGGACGGCCGGCCGGCCAAACCGGACCTCTGCACCGAATGGCCCCCGAAGAACCGGGGACTCCACCCTGGCTGCGTTTTCGGGCCCCGTCGCAAGCGGGGACGTAAGTCGAACGTTTAACCCGGGCACAAGTGTGCAAACGGACGGGACTTGCCCGTCCACAAGAGCGACCAGACTCCCTGCCGAGGCGGCGTGAGCGACGAGCTGGAACAGCTGTACAAGACCACCTACACTGCTGTCGTCCGATTCCTGTACCGCAAGGTGTGGGACGCGGAACGCGCCGAAGACCTGGCTCAAGAGGTGTTCGTCAGGGCGCTGGCGCACAAACCCGAGAAGCCGCGAGCCTGGGTGTTCGCCGTGGCGGCCAACCTGGCGCGCGATGAAGCGCGCGCGGCGGTGCGGCGGAAGCGGCACCTGACGCTGCTGAAGGGCGATCCGATCGCGCAGCCGACCATGACCCCGGCAGCGGACGACACGGTCGAGCACGACGAGCAGATGGCCTCGGTGCAGGAGGCGCTCAACACGCTGACGCCTCGCGACCGTGAGATCCTGCTCCTGTGGGACGCGGGACTGAGTTATCCGGAAATCGCGGCCCAGACCGGGCTCGCGGTCGGCGCGGTGGGAACCACGTTGGCGCGGGCCCGGCGGCGGCTGGTCGATGCGCACGACCGGCAACAGCGACAGGTGAGAGAGAATGCGGCACATTCCTGAAGACGAGCTGCACGCCTATCTGGACCAGGGGCTGAGTCGGTCTCAGTGCGTCGAGATCGAGAGCCACCTGGCCGGGTGTCCGTCGTGCCGGGCGAATCGAGACGGGATCGCCGCGCTGCGCGACCGGACTACGGCGTTGCTCGCCCAGCTCGCGCCGCCGCGCCGCTTCCCGCCCGCCTTCGAGGCGCTTCGAGACGAGGCCGCCCAGCGGCTCGACACCCGCCGCCGCCGGCTTCGGATCGGCGCGTGGGCGGCGAGCCTCATCGCCGCGGTGGGCCTCGGCTGGACGGCCAGCTCCGTCATCAGGCCCGCGCGCCCCGACGCGATCGCCACCCGCAGCGTCCCCCGCCCGGTAGAACCGGTGATGAACGCGGCTCTTTCCGATTCGGCGGAGCGGCGCCCCGCACCTTCGCCGGCCCCTTCGGTCGCCGTCAACCGACCCTCTGCTCCCGCTCCCGCCGCGCCCGCACGGCCGGCCGTGCGGGACGAGCGGACCGATTCGGTGCAGGCCGCCCGGGAGGCCAAGCTGGCCGTGCTCGATCCGGTTCCCGCGTTGGAGCTCGCGCCGCTCAGCAGCGACCGGCCCGACGGCGGCGAGCAGTTCGACGGAATCTGGCGAACGGTGTCGTGGGACGGCGCGCGTTCGGAGACCGGCGAGGACGTGCCCCATATCGACGGCCTGCCGGTGCTGCGAGTCCAAGTCCAGGCCAACGACCGCAGCAAGCGGCCGCTCATGGTCGTGGCCCAGCAGCTCACCTCCGGCCAGGTCATTCAGACGATCGAAGGCCCGGCGAGCGACGTCTCCCAGCTGCTCGCCCGCCGCACCACCACCACCTCGGCCGACGGCTCGCTCTCGGTGTCGGTCAGCGGCGCCGAGCCGGCCGGGGACCAGGCGATGGCGATGCAGGTCGGCGACCGGATGCTGGCGATCACCGGCGCGCTGCCCTCGGACAGCCTTCGGGCGATGATTCGCCGCATGAATGCGGAGATGCGGAGCAAGTAGATCTTGCGCTGAAGCAGGCGCTCTTGGAAACAGCGTGAAAAGTGAAGGGTGAAAGCCGTGTGGCGACGGCCCTCCCTTTCACTTTTTACCTTTCACCTTTCACGCTGTTCTAAGACCGGGGCTTCTCCCGCCGCTCGATCAGCTCCGGGCTCACGTAGTCCTTCGGCTCCTCCTCGTGATCGAACTCCGCCGACAGCACGGCATGGCCCCGCTCCCGGCCCAGCGTGATCTCGGCGAGGCGCGGCGAGACCATCGGGAAGGTGCGGGCGAACAGGGCGTAGGCCAGCAGGTACAGCCCCAGGAAGAACATCGTCGGGCCCGCCTCGGGGAGCCAGAACACCGGACCCGGCAGGGGAGTCACCGAGGGCACCACCAGCAGGTACCGCTCGAGCCAGAGGGCCGTCAGGCTCACCAGCGCGAAGAAGCCCATGGTCACCCGCACCTTCTTCGGCGCGACGCCGAGCAGCCCGAAGAAGGGGAGGATGAACATGCCGATGCCTACGGCTACCCCGACGGGCCGCCACTCGCCCCAGAGCCGGGCGAACACGAAGCCGGTCTCCTCCGGGAGATTGCCGTACCAGATCACCAGAAACTGGGCCCACATCAGGTAGGTCCAGAACACCGTGAAGCCGAAGCAGAGCTTGCCCAGGTCGTGGCGCTGCTTGGGCGAGACCAGATCGGCGATGCCGAGGTGGGCCGCGCCGTACATGCCCATCAGGGCGAGCAGCATGTGGGCGCCCAGGAACGAGCCCATGAAATAGAAGCCGCCCAGCAGATTGCTGAACCAGTGCGGCTGCAGCGCCATGATGCCGTCGAAGGCCACCAGGCTGAAGACGATGGCGTACAGCACGACGTAGAGCGGCGCCAGGCGGCGGATGCGGTCTTCGTGGGCCATCGCCGAGGGCGGCGTGCCGTCATAGCCCCGGGTCCAGCGATCGTAGAGCGAGCGCCGTCCCGGCCCCGCGAGCCCTCGGGTGGCGAGCATATCCGGGATCAGGTCGGCCCGCACCAGCTTCCATCCCACCCAGCTCAGCACGCCGAGCCCGATGAAGAGGCGGGCGAACATGAACGGCCACGACAGCCAGACTTCCTTCGAGTGGTCCATGCCGTGGGCCGCGGCTTCCATCGGCCCATAGACCGCGTGGTAGCCCAGGGTGAACGTGAGCACCAGGCCGATCAGCGAGAACGGCAGGAAGGCGACCGAAGCCTCGGCGAAGCGGATCAGCAGACCGGACCACTTCGCGTTGGTGATCTTCTGGACCGCGACGAACGCCACGCTGCCGCCGGCGAGGCCCGTGAAATAGAGCCAGTTGACGTGAAACAGCTGGAGCGCACGGATCGCGTCTTCCCCGTTCAGCGCAGTCACGAACAGGATGAGGCCGAGGACGGTGAGTCCGCCGCCGAGTCCCAGGAAGAGCTCGTACTTGCCGGCCAGGGCCCGCTCGACCAGGCGCTGGTGGATCGTGCCCGGACTCATCGCGGCCTCCCGCCGGTGGAACCCGTCGCGCTGGGCGAGGGCGGGATCCCCACCGCCGCGCCAACCGGCTCCTGCGGGGCGGGACTCGCACCCTGGAGCTTCCGGATGTGGCTCACGATGGCCCACCGGTCGGCCGGCTGATAGACCTTGTCGCCGTAGCGCGGCATGACGCCTCGACCATAGCGGATGATGCCGTAGAGGTAGCCGTCACTGTACGCCCTGGCCCGGCCGGTGAGCAGCGATGGCGCCCCGACCCGGACCGTTCCCTGCCCGTCGCCGGCGTTGCCGTGGCAGACCGCGCAGTAGTTGTGGTACAGCGTATCCCCGGCCGCATCCACCTCGCGAGGAAGTACCGGGACCGCCGGGCCCGCGGGCGCCGCTTCCGAGTTCCCCGCCTGGGCGTAGGGGTTCTTCAGGGCGTCGGCCGTCGTGGTCTTGCCGCCCATCCACTCCGCCGACCAGTCCGGCTCGCCCCCGGTCACGGGCACCGTGCCCTCGGGCGTGTAGCGCGGCACGTCGGCCGTCTGATAGGGCCGGATGTAGCGGGCCGTGATCATGTGGTCGAACCAGGGGATGATGTGCCAGAGATCGTCGGGCGAGGGGACCCGGTAGTAGTAGAAGTCGCACCCCCCGAGGAGCGAGAGGGCGAGCAGCGAGGCCATCCTGAGCTTACGCCTCATGCCGCACCTCCACCGCGCCCGCATTCCGGAGCAGCTGTTCCAGCTGGCCCACCGACTCCTGCCTGGCCGGGACGAAGATGCCGATCGTGTCGTCGCTGAACGACGGATCGTAGGGCACGCCGCGCTTGCCGAACAGCACCGAGAACAGGGCCACCGCGGCCACCGTGATGAGGGCGCCGCACAGAATGGTGAGCTCGAACGCGATGACCACGTAGGGCGGGATCGACCCGATCGGCTTGCCGCCGACCACTACGGGCCAGTCGTGCGACATCCAGAGCGTCATCCCGAAACCGGCGGCACAGCCGGTCAGGCCGCCGATCAGGGTGAAGAGCCGGACCGGGCTCACCCGGTGCTCCAGGGCTTCCTCGATCTCGTGGTTGGGGGCCGCGCTATAGACCACCAGATCGCGGATACCGCGGGCCCGGAGCGCCCGGATGGCGTCCGCGGCCGCATCGACGTGGAGGAACGAGGCGAGCAGTCCCGGCGTCCGCCGGGCCACCTTGGTCCCGGCCATCAGTGGTGCCCTCCCCGCTTGCGCGGCATCGGGATCATCTCCTTGATCTCCTGGATCGCCACGATCGGGAAGTTCTTGGCGAAGAGCAGGAACCACATCCCGAACCAGCCGAAGGAACCCGCCAGGATGCCCCAGTCCGCCCAGGTGGGGTTGAGCTGGTCCCAGGCCCAGGGGATGTAGTCGTTGCTGAGCGATGAGACGATGATCACGTAGCGCTCGAACCACATCCCGATGTTGATGAAGATCGAGATCACGAACAGCGACGTCAGGTTGGTGCGGATCTTCCGGAACCAGAGCAGCTGCGACACGAAGGCGTTGCAGATGATCATGGTCCAGCCGGCCCACCAGTAGGGGCCGAAGGCCCGGCGGAAGAACGTGGTCTGCTCGAAGATGTTGCCGCTGTACCAGGCGACGAAGTACTCCATCCCGTAGGCGTAGAACAGGATCGAGCCCGTCAGCAGGGTCAGCTTCGCCAGGTTGTCGAAGTGGTAGTCGGTGATCATGTGCTCGATACGGAGCGCCCGCCGGAGCGGGATGATCAGCGTGAGCACCATGCCGATGCCGGAGTAGATCGCGCCCGCGACGAAGTACGGCGCGAAGATAGTGCCGTGCCACCCCGGCACGATGGAAACCGCGAAGTCCCACGACACCACGGAGTGCACCGACAGCACCAGCGGCGTCGCCAGGGCGGCCAGGTACAGGTAGGCCCTGGAGTAGTGCCGCCACTGGTTGTCCGTCCCCTGCCAGCCCACCGACGCCATCCGATAGACCGCCTTGCGCCACCCGGTCGCCTTGTCGCGCACCGCCGCGATGTCGGGGATCAGCCCGAACACCAGGAACGTGGTGGACACGGTGAGGTAGGTGGAGATCGCGAAGACGTCCCAGATCAGCGGCGACTTGAAGTTGGGCCAGAGGAACCGGGAGTTCGGATAGGGCAGCAGCCAGTAGAAGATCCACTGCCGCCCGATGTGAATGATCGGGAAGAGACCCGCGGTCATGACGGCGAAAACGGTCATCGCCTCGGTGGAGCGGTAGACCGCGGTGCGCCAGGGGGACCGGAACAGGAACAGGATCGCCGAGATCAGCGTGCCGGCGTGGCCGATGCCCACCCAGAACACGAAGGTGGTGATGTAGACGCTCCAGAAGATCGGCGGCTGGTAGCCGGCGTGGCCCAGCCCGTCCTTGATCAGGACCAGGAAGGTCACGATGCCGATCAGGAAGAGCGACACCGCCCCGAGGAGCAGGAGCACGTAGCCCCGGCTCGCCGGACTCAGCGTCCCCACGACGTCGCGGGTGACGTCGGCGTGGGTCTGGGTGATCACGTGCCCGTCGTGCTGCGAATGGCTCACGGCGGTCATCGCTCAGGCCTCCGTCGGAGACAGGACTTTGGCCAGGTACGTCACCGACGGCCGCACGTTGATCTCTTCCAGCACGTGGTACCCGCGCGTGTTCTGCTTCAGCTTCGTCACCCGGCTCGCCGGATCCTTCACGTTGCCGAAGACGATCGCGTCCGAAGGACAGGCCTGGGCGCAGGCGGTGGTGAGCTCGCCGTCGCGGATGGGACGGTCCTCCAGCCTGGCGTGGTGCTGGGTGTCACGGATGCGCTGGATGCAGAAGGTGCACTTCTCCATGACCCCCCGGGCGCGGACCGTCACGTCGGGGTTGAGCTGCAGGTGCAGCGGCTCCGGCCAGGCGTGCTCGTTGTACTTGTACCAGTTGAAGTACCGCACCTTGTAGGGGCAGTTGTTGGCGCAGTAGCGGGTGCCGACGCAGCGGTTATAGACCTGCCCGTTGAGTCCGTCCGCCGTGTGGTACGCGGCATAGACCGGGCACACCGGCTCGCAGGGCGCGTTGGCGCAGTGCTGGCAGAGCATCGGGACGAACCGCGCCGACGGCGGCGCCGTGGCATCCTCGGCGTCCTCCCAGTAGCGCTCGATCCGCAGCCAGGTCATCTCCCGGCCCCGAAGGACTTCCGACTCGCCGACCGTGGGGATGTTGTTTTCGGCATAGCAGGCGGTGACGCAGGACGAGCAGCCGGTGCACTTGGCCAGGTCGATCGACATGCCCCACTGGGGATGCTCGTTGGCGTAGTCGCCGTGCTCGGTCATCCGGTGCTGCGCCTCTGACCAGCCGTGCAGCGCCTCGAGCTCGCGCTCGGTGTTGATCTCGTGCTTGGCGTGCCCTTCCTCGAGGTAGGCCTCCTCGAGGGTGAACCCCTTCTTCGCCGCCTCCAGCGGCATCGCCTCCGCGATGCCGCGGCCCAGCTGCCGGGGCACCCCGGCGACGCTGGCGAGCTTGCGGTAGGCACCGGTCTTCCGCACCGAGACCCGGGTGGACAGGTAAGGCACGAAGTCGCCGCGGGGAGCGCCGAGCAGGTCGAGCGCGTTCACCCCGCGGCCCTGCGCGAAGGCGCCGTACGCGGTGTGGCCGAAGCCGAGCGGGATCGCGACGGCGTCGTCGCGGATGCCGGGATAGACATAGACCGGGGCCTCGACCGCGCCATACGGCGAGCGCAGCTCCACGATCTCGCCATCGCGCACGTCCAGCGTCTTCGCCGTGGCCGGACTCACCTCCACCCAGGAATGCCAGGTGATCTTGGTGACCGGGTCGGCGTTCTCCATCAGCCAGGGCTTGTTGGCCCCGCGCCCGTCATGGAGCATGGCGTGGGGATAGGTCAGGAAGGTGAAGCTCCCGTCGCCCTCGAAAGTCGGCTTGGTGTAGGCCAGGCGGCCGTCGGGAATGGCGAGGGAGACCTGCGCCGGCGCCGGCGGATCCCGATAGACCCCGCCCCGCTGCACGGCGCCGTGCCAGAACGCCGCCGTGTCGGCCTGGCCCAGCTCGCCGGCCAGCCCGCGCCAGCGCTCCTTCAGGTGCTCGTCCCAGGTCGGCGCGGTGAAGCGCGCGAGGGCGCCCGCCGCCTTGCGGCTCACTCGAAGGAGGACCTCTCCGGCCGGAAGAGTGTTGAACACCGGCTCCATGACCGGCTGCATCAGCCCATGGACCCCGGCCCGGGGCCGGACGTCGTCCCAGCGCTCCAGGGCGTGGTGCTGGGGGATCAGCAGGTCGCAGAGCGACGCGGTCTCGTCGAGATAGAGCGAGGTGCTGACCTTGAAGCCGACCTTGGCGAACCGGGCGGCGAATCCGCTGCTCTTGGGGAGGGTGTAGGCCGGATTGGCGTCGTGCACCAGGGCGACGGCGATCTCGCCGCCGTCCATCGCCTGCGCCAGCCGCGCGAGCTCGGCGTGCCCGTCGGCGGTCGCCAGCTCGGCGCCGAAGCGCACCGTCTCGCCGACGTTGCCGGCGACGAAGTTGAGCACGTTGACCGCGGCACAGACCTCGGTCGAGGCGGCGTGCTGCGAGCCGATGCCGCCGGCCACCGCCAGGCTCGGCCGGGCCGCGGCGAACTCCCTCGCGAGGCGCTGGATCGTCTCGGCGCTGAGCCCGGTCTCCTGCGCCGCCATGGCCGGGGTGTAGGGCGCCAGCGCCGCGGCCAGGCCGGCACGATCCCCGCCCCGCTCGGCGAGCAGCAGGTTCGCCATCGCGAGGGCGAGCGCCGCTTCGGATCCGGGCTTGATCGCGGCCCATTCGTCGGCGTTGAGCCCGGTCAGATCGCGCCGGGGTGATACATAGACCAGCTTGGCGACGTCGCCGTCGGCGAACCCGTGGCTCCGGGCGAACCCGCGCTGCTGCTCGATCGGCGCGCCCCAGCTCTCCAGGAAGTCCGCCCCGAACGAGATGATGTACTTCGCTTTGGCGAAGTCGTGCGCCGGCACCTGGTCGAGCCCGAACACCTGACGGTTGGCCGCCCGCATCGGCTCGTGGTCGAAGGTCTCGTACCGCACCAGGCGCCCGCCGAGCGCGGTGGTCCACTCGCCGAGGAGATCGGAGAAGGTGCCGCGCGGCGCGCCGCTGATGACCGCGATCCGGTTGCCCGCCTCGCCCAGCTTGGCGGCGAGGCGGTTGATCGCCTCGTCCCAGGTGATCTCGGCGAATCCGCCCTGGGCATTCCGCGCCATCGGCGCCTTGATCCGCCCCGGGTTATACAGGCCCTGAAGCGCCGCCTGGCCCTTGGAGCAGAGCTTGCCCTGATTGATCGGATGGTCCGGGTTGCCCTCGAGCTTGACCGCCCGGCCCTCGCGAGTGCGCACGTGCACGCCGCACCCCGTGGGGCATTCCGTGCAGGTGCTGGCGTACCAGGTGGCCACGCCGGGGATCTGGTCTTCCGACTGCACCAGGTAGGGCACCAGCTTCTGGACCCGGTCGGTGGAGCAGCCGCTCAGCGCCATGGCGCCGCCGCCGGCCGAGACACCCAGGACGGTGAGGAAGCGGCGGCGGTCGAGAGAGGAGGGCGCTTGGTCGTCAGCCATGTCGAATTCCTGGTTCGTGTCGCGGTCCCGCGCTCAGTAGTGGCATACCGAGCAGTCTCGCGACACCCCGCGCTCTACGTGGCAGGTGATGCAGAAACCCATGTTGGTCACCTGCTGGACCTTGAAGACTTGCGGCATGCGGGTCACATCGCCGTGACAGGTGGCGCAGGCCGTGGGGCCGAGCGCCTTGATGTGACGTTGGTGGGGGAAGTGGGCGTGGCGCGGAAGGAAGTGGACCCGCACCCACTCCACCGGCTTCTTGTCGGCCCAGGCCTTCCGCACCTTCTGGATCTCGGTCTTGGCGCTGCTGTCACTGCCGCCGACCACGAGGTGGCAACCCATGCAGGTCTGCATGCTGGGAATGCCGGGCTCGGGAGAGACCGCGACGGAGTAGTGGCAGTACTGGCACTGGATCTTGAGCTGGCCGGCGTGGATGTCGTGCCGGAAGAAGATCGGCTGGCGGGGACCCTTGAGTGCGCCGGTGTCGCTGATGACGGGAGCCTTGAGCGAATCGGGAGCTTTGGCCTGCTGCTGAGCCTGCGGGCCCGGCCCGGCGAGCGCCAGGACGGCCGCGAGTCCGCCGGCGCCCAGGCCGCCGAGCACGATTGCCAACGTTCGCATTATCGATCCCGTGCTGAGAGACAAAACCCGCCGGGTCCCGCGCGCCGAAACATAGTCCGGCCCTCGCGCGGCACAACCCGATGTCGCGGCGTAATCCGACTCAATTATTCGGCTTCCGAATCGCGGCGTCGCGTCGTGCTGCCGCGAGCCCGCGTGCCCCGGTGTGGAGCCGGCCGCTCGTTCAGCCACTCGCCCTTCCGCCGGGCAAAGGTGAGGAAGCCATCCACGATCCGGCGGTCGGCCAGCTCCAGCCAGCACCAGCGCACCGGACCGGTGCGCTGCGCCTCCGACAGGGCGCGCGCGAGGTCGGCGGGGAGCCGTGGGATCGCGCGCATCCGGCTGTCTTCCATGTCGCTGAGGGTGAAGGTGACCGAGATCCCGTCGCCCACGACGTGGACCCAGCAGAGCTTCCGGCTGCCGATGCCGTACTCCCAGCACCAGCGCCAGCTCGCGCCCATGTAGCGGACGCTCTCCGCGACGCCATTGATGTCGCGGAGTCCGGCCCGTAGCACCTTGAACCGGGCGGCGGCCGTGGCGGGCAGGTCCTTGAGCGGAGCGGACGGCTCCGGCTGGGCCTCGGGATCGGGGTACCGGTTGTGGGACCAGTAGGCGCTGGAGCGGCTGAGACTCACGAAGACTCCTCCTCAGGCGGGGCCTCGACCGGGAGTCCGGCCCGGTCGAGATAGCGGACCACCTCGATACCCATCGCACGCACCAGCGAGGCCTCGCGCCCGTCGAGCGCCGCGCGGTGCACCACCTCGCGGAATGAGCGCATCACGCTTTCCGAGCGCCGGGTCTTGAAGAAATCCACCGCCCAGAGCGCCCGGCGCCAGTCCGCGAACAACTCCTCCAGCTGAGCCGACGTGGCCGGCGGGGTGTCCTTTCGGGGCGGCTTCAGCGGAGCCGACTCCCCTCCGCGCACGATCCAGCTCTCGTAGGCCATGATCGCGACCGCCTGCGCCAGGTTGAGCGAGGAGCTGGCCGGGTCGGTGGGAATGGTGACCAGCATGTGCCCCACATCGATCTCGGCGTTGGTGAGCCCGCGATCCTCCCGCCCCACCACCATCGCGACCGGCCCGTCAGCCGAGCGCCGGAGCAGCTCCTCCGCCGCCTCCCGGGGCCGGAGGGTCCGCCGCTTGGCGGTGCGGCCCCGCGCGGTGAGGACCGCGACATGGACGCAGTCGGCCACCGCCGCCTCCAGCGTGTCGTGGATCTCGATCCGGGCCACGAAGTCGGCGCTGTTGTGAGCGATGCCCTCGATCCGCCAGGGATCGAAGGTCTCGGGGCTCACCAGCCGCATCCGCTCGAGCCCGAAGTTCTTCGCGATCCGGACGGCGCTGGCGATGTTGACGATGTCCTGAGGATTGACGAGGACGAGAACCGGGGCGGAACGGCGGGACGGCGGAACGGCGGACGATTCCCCAGGCGCCCCCTCGTCAACGGCTCCGTCTTCCGCCGTTCCGCCGTCCCGCCGTTCCGCCACCAACGGCATCATCCTTCACCAAGGAAGCTCGTATCGTGCCGCCTGGCCTTGAGCGCGGCGCCGAATCCGGCCTTCTCCACCGCCTTCATGTAGGCCTCTTTCGGCTCCACTTCCTTCTTCTCGACCAGCTCCATCAGCGCGTCGTTCAGCGTGACCATGCCGGTCTTGCGGTTGGTCTGCATGATGGACGGGATCTGGAAGGTCTTTCCTTCCCGGATCAGGTTCGACACCGCCGGAATCGTGAGCAGGATCTCGCGCGCGGCGACCCGCCCGCCGCCGATCTTGCGGCACAGCGTCTGGGCGATGACGCCGCGCAGCGATTCGGACAGCATCACCCGCACCTGGGCTTGCCGGTCGGCCGGAAACTGGTCGATGATCCGATCGACCGTCGAGGCCGCCGTCGTGGTGTGCAGCGTCCCGAAGACCAGGTGGCCCGTTTCCGCGGTCTCGATCGCGATGGAGACGGTCTCCAGGTCCCGCATCTCGCCCACCAGGATGATGTCGGGGTCCTCTCGGAGCGCCGCGCGCAGGGCTTGCTTGAACGACCGGGTGTGCACCCCGACCTGTCGCTGGGTCACCAGGCACTTCTTGCTCTGGTGCACGAATTCGATCGGGTCCTCGATGGTGATGATGTGATCGGTCCGGGTGCGGTTGATCAGATCGACCAGCGCCGCGAGCGTGGTGCTCTTGCCCGACCCCGTCGGCCCGGTCACCACCACCAGCCCCTTCGTCAGGTAGCAGAGATTCTGCACCTCGCGGCTCAGGCCCATCTCGTCCGCGGTGCGCACCGTGGTGGGGATGATGCGGAACACGGCGATCGGCCCGTGGCGGTCGCGGCCGGCGTTGCAGCGGAAGCGGGCCAGGTCCGGCAGCTCGTAGGCCCAGTCGGTGTCGCCGCCCTCCCGGAACTCCGCGATTTCCCGGGGCGACATGATGCTCACCAGCATGGGCTCCAGCCGTTCGGCCGGGATGGGAGCGGCCTGCTCCCGGACGATCTCGCCGTGGAGCCGGAGCAGCGGCGGCTCGCCCGAGCGGAGGTGGAGATCGGAGGCCTCCGCCTGGACCAGCAGGCGCAGCAGCCTATCCATCTCCGCCCGCGCTTCGGTGAGATCCGGCCCCTTGACCGCCCCCGCCGCGGCGCCTGCTTCCGCGCGGGCCGGGCGCAGCACCGCCCGGTCGGCGCCCGGGGTGACCTCGACCCGGACTTCGCCGCTCGGCGACTGGTAGCCGAACGCGCAGGCTGAGCCCGCGCCCACCTTCGGCGACTCCGCCCCGGCGATCTCCTTCACCAGCCCGGCGATCTGCCCGTCGTTGAGGGGATCGCGGGTGATCGCCCGGACGGCCCCGTTGGTCACCAGTGCGGCGGGCTGCCCCGCCGCCAGCTGGAGGGCGTCGGCGCGTTGCTCGTGCATGACTTGGATGAAGCGGTCGAGTCGGGCCACGGGGATCTCAGTCGAGGGGGCGGATGAGGCGGACGTGCTGCTTGTTGATGTAGCGGGTCCGGCCCTCGGACCAGAGCGCGAAGAACCCGCCCTCCCCGTTCATGAAGTCGAGGGTCCGCCGGCGGCCCGGCGGCAGCTCGAGGGTGGCCTGTCCGCGATACTGGGCGCCGCCCGGGAGGATGACCTCCAGCTCCACGATCTTGGCGGCGGTGACCCGGTCCGGATCGGGCGGAGGCACGTCCTCGGGGCAAGTGATCTCGAGGACCTGCGCCTTCGGCACCAGCGCCACCCCGCCTTCGGGCAGGGTCAGCGCGAAGAACGCGTCGGGCCGGTTGAGCATCTCCAACGGCGTCTCGGACCCGCCCGGCTGCGGATAGGCCGGCCGGGTCAGGAGGTGGAGGTCGCCGTCGATCACGACTCCCTCGACGAGTGAGACGTGCGCGGGCAGCCGGTTGGTCGATCCCCAGTCGCTCATCTTCTATGTCGGGGCATAGGTGCGGAAACTGAACAGGCGGGTGGGGCGCGGCAAGTGGGTCAGCCGCGGATCTCGACCCCCGCCTGCGATTCGATCAGCCGGATGGCCTCCAGGTAGTCCGCGGATTCGCCCAGGGCGGCACGCGCCCGATGGTACAGGGTGCCGGCCAGCTCCAGCACCGGGGCTTCGACCCCTGTCTCCCGCAGCATCTCCCGCGCGATCCCCACGTCCTTCTCCAGCAGGGCCAGGCGGAAGGTCCGGGGCCAGGCCCCGGTGAGCACCCGCTCGGGAATCAGAGTCTCGGTCACGAACGAGCGTCCGCTGGACCCGTTGATCACGTCGAGCGCGGTGCGGGCGGCCACGCCGCTCTTCACCAGGGTAGCGAGCCCTTCCCCGGCGGCGAGGATGTTGACCGCGAGGAGCGCGTTGTTGACGGCCTTGAGCGCGTGGCCCGCGCCGATGGGTCCCACCAGCTCGATGCGGCTGCCCATCGCGGCGAGGACCGGGCGCGCGCGGTCGAAGGTCGCCTCGTCGCCCCCCACCATGATGGTCAGGGTGCCGGCCTCGGCGCCGTTGGTCCCTCCGCTCACCGGCGCGTCGGCAAAGGCGACGCCCTGCCCGGCGAGACGGCCGGCGATGCGCCGTGAAGTCGCCGGGTCGCCGGAGGTGCAGTCGAGGACCAGCGCGCCGCGCCGGAGCCCGGCGAGCAGGCCGTCCGGGCCGTCGAGCAGCGCTTCCACCTCCCGCGAGGTGGGCAGACAGGTGATGACCACCTCGGCGCCGCCGGCCGCCTCTCGCGGCGTGGCCGCGGCCCGGGCGCCGTGGAGCCGAGCGAACTCGGCGGCACGCGAATCGGTACGGTTCCACACCGTGAGCGGGCGGGCCCGGGCCAGCCTCGCGGCCATCGGCGCGCCGATCGCGCCGAGGCCGAGGAAGGCGGCCGGCGCCTGGCTCACGTCGGATCCGCCGCTGCCTTCTCCTGGCCGCTCTTCCGCTGCCCCAGCTCGCGGTCCAGCATCAGCAACCCGGGGCGGTCCTCGCCGACCATGCGGAACTGCTCGGCCAGCAGCCCGCTGGTCTTCTCCTCCTCCACCTGCTCCCGGACGAACCAGTCGAGGAACGCGGTGCTGGCGAAATCCCGCTCATCCACCGCGAGGCCATAGACCTTGTTGATGCTGGCGGTCACCTGCTCCTCGTGCTTATGTGCCTGCTCGAAGACCTCCCGCGGCGTGGCGAAGTCGGCCGGCGGCCGGCCCAGCTGCTGGAGCTCGACCTTGCCCCCGCGATCCAGCAGATGATCGAAGATCTTCATCCCGTGCTTGTTCTCCTCCTGCGCCTGCGCGCGCATCCAGCGGGCCAGCCCCGGCAGGTTGGCGCGGTCGCAGTACGCCGACATTGAGAGGTACAGATAGGAGGAGTAGAATTCGTGCTTCATCTGCTCGTTGAACGCGTCCTGCATCGTCTTGCTGATCATAGGCGGCAACTCCGGTCCGTGGGTGCGTCGAAGATAGCATGAGCGCGCGCATTCTCCACGTGGATCTCGACGCGTTCTTCGTCGAGGTGTGCCGGCAGCGCCACCCCGAGCTGCGCGGCGTCGAGCTGCTGGTCGTCGGCGGCCGGCGGGACCAGCGCGGCGTCGTCCAATCCGCCTCCTACGGCGCCCGCCGCTACGGCATCCACGCCGGGATGCCGATCGCTGAGGCGGTCCGGCTCTGCCCCGCGGCCACCTTCTTCCAAGGCTCGTTCATCCACTACCGCGACGCCTCGCGGGCGGTGCGGGCCGTGCTCCAGCGGTTTTCACCCACCGTCGTGATGGGCTCGCTGGACGAGGCGTACCTCGACTTCGGCGGCACCGACCGGCTGCACCCCGTCTCGCTGCTGCCTGTCGCCGAGCGCGTCCGCGACACGGTGCGGACGGAGACGGGGCTCGACTGCAGCATCGGGATCGGTCCCAACCGGATGATCGCCAAGCTCGCCTCCGACCAGGCCAAGCCCCGAGGTCTCATGGAAGTGCGGGCGGGGTGGGAGGAGGGATTCCTGGCCGGCCTTCCCCTCTCGGCGATGCCGGGGGTGGGGCCCAAGACGGCAGCGCGCTGGGCCGAGCTGGGCCTGGTTGACGTATACCAGGTGCAGGCGATGGAGGAGGCCGCGCTCGACCGGCTGATCGGAGGCGAGGCGCGGGGGCTGAAGCGGCGGGCGCACGGCCACGGTGGCGCGACTCTCCGCGACGGCAGGCTGCCCAAGTCGGTGAGCCGGGAGACCACCCTGTCGCGCGACCTGCGCGATATCGAGGAGCTGGAGGCGATTCTCTCGCTCCTCACCGCCCGCGTGGCGGGACAGCTCCGGGAGGAGCAGCTGGTGGCGCGTACCGTCACCATGAAGCTGCGGCACGACGACTTCCGCACCGTCACCCGCCGCCGGACGCTGGAGACCGCGACTGATCTCGACGCCGAGCTGTACGAGGCGGGACGGACGCTGTTCCGCGAGGCGTTCGAGGAAGTCCGCCGGCGCAACCGGGGCGTGCGGCTGATCGGCATCGCCGCCACCAACCTCGGCGCGGCGGCTGAGGCCGACCTGTTCGAGACGCCGGAACGTCAGCGGCTCAGGGAGCTGTCGGTGGCGGTGGACAAGGTGAGAGGGAAATTCGGATTCGGCGCGATGACCGCGGGCTCGGTCCTGCGGGCTCGGGGACGCGATCGTGAGGAATAGCGCTCAGCGCCGCTGGAGATCCTTGTCTTCGAAGCGCAGGCCGACCGTGCCGTCGGTGCTGGCCACGTTCAGTCCCAGGTCGCGGAAGATCGCCTGCGCGCCGGCCGGCGAGCGCACCCGGACCGTGCTGTTCCCGTAGAGCCGGTAGTAGCCGAGGAACACGCGGTTGGCGCCCGGGCGGACGGCGCACTCACAGTCCCGGGCGCCCTGAAGTCCGGCGTTCACCATTACCCGCAACAGATCGCTGGTCGCATTGGTGACGAGCGGGGCGAAGTAGGCGGTGCCGCCCTGGCGAACCCAGGCGCTGTCCACCACGGTGCCTCGGCCCTTCGAGACCACCGCGCCCCGGATCTCTTCGCCCATCGATTTCCGGTCCGCCGACAGCGGCCGCACCATCTCCCACTCGGCCACCGACGTCTTTCCCCGGGGCACCGCGAGCTCGACCGTCTCGCCGGGACCGAGCATCCGTTCCGGCTGTCCGGCGACCGTGAGGCGCACCGGCGCGGCCAGCCGGTTGCCGAACCGGAGCCGGGGACGGCCAAGCATGAGGTAGGTGGCCAACACGGCGGCGGCGGCGAGCAGCACCGCCAGAAGCACGGGCCGTCGCACGCTAGCGCACCGGCAGGAAGGAGCCCAAGGGATTGCGCCGATCGGCGTCGGCCCGCTTGGCGGGCGCGGCGCGGCGCGGCCCGCTGCGGACCGGGGGCCGGAGGTCCGACCGCTCGACCAGCACCACCACCTCGCCGCTGGTGGAGTCGCGCCGTCCGGCGAGGTCGGAGAAACGCGCGCTCCATCCCTTGCCGTCGGTGACCCGGACCGCGCCTCGCTCCGGGTTCCGGTAGTACCCGAGCCGCAGAGAGTCGTCGCTGGCGATCCGGCAACCGCACTCGACGCTGTCGTCTCCGGCCACCACCGCCACGCTGAGCGCTCGTCCCGTGCGGTTCACCACCGTCGGGGAGAACCGGGGATCGCCCGCCGCGCCGGCATCCACCACCCGCCGCACCTCGCCGTTCACCCGGTCGGCCATGATCGCGCCTTCCACCGCGCCGCCGAGGACGCGCGTCCCACTGGACGGCTGCACCATCGCCCAGTGGGCCTCGAGCGCTTCATCGGGATCGAGCGGGAGCCGGCCGCTGTTGCCCGGATGGATGGTGAGGCCGGTGTCCTCGACCGTGAGCGCGATCGGCTCGGTGAGACGGTTCTCGACCACCAGCTCGGCCCCGGGTGCCGCGGCCGGACCCGCCCGGCGGGCCGAGGAGGCATCGGCGACCTCGGCCTTGGGCTCTCGGCCGGGCACCGTCATGACGATGGTGACGGCCGCGATCACCGCGGCGGCGAGTCCGGTCAGCCAGCCGCGGCTCCGCTGCTGAGATCGCGCCACTGGAAACGACTCGGTCGGCGTCTCGTCGGCCCTGGGCAGCAGGCTCACCGGATCCACCGCCGGCGCCAGCGCGCCCGCCCGCGCCGCGCGGATCGCGTCGAGCACCGCTCGCGCCGAAGGAAAGCGGTCGTTGGGATGCTTGGCCATGCAGCGCAGCACGATCCCGGAGATCCAGGGCGGGATCCCGTCGCGGGACAGGCTGCCCGAGGGCACCGGCTCGCGGATGTGGCGGCCGACGATCTCCTGCGAGTCGGTGCCCTCGAAGGGAGGCGCACCGGTGAGGAGCTGGAAGAGGACGGTGCCGAGACCGTAGAGATCGCTCCGGGCATCCACGCTCTGACTGCCCAGCGCCTGCTCGGGACTCATATAGAGCGGCGTCCCGACGATGTAGCCGGTGTCGGTGAGATGGGCCGGCCCGTCGAGGTACTTCACGATCCCGAAATCGACCAGCAGCGGCCGGCCGCTCTCGGACTCGATGAGAATGTTGTCCGGCTTCACATCCCGGTGGACCAGGCCGTGGTCGTGGGCGTGCTGGAGCGCCTCAAGAATCGGCTCGATGATGAGCAGCGCGCGGTCCGCCGGGAGCGGGCCCTCGGTACGCAGGATGTCGGTGACGGTGCGCCCCTCGAGATAGGGCATGGCGTAATAGACCAGCCCCTCTCCCTCCCCCACGAAGTGGATCGGCACCGTGTTGGGATGATTGAGCCGGGCGATGGCGCGGGTTTCCTGCTTGAAGCGCGCGATGGTGGCGGCGGTCCAGGGAAGGTCGGAGCGGAGGACTTTGACCGCGAGGCGCCGCTGGAGGTCGTGGTCCACCACCTCGTAGACCTCGGCGAATCCTCCGCGACCGATCGACCGCACCACGCGGTACTGGCGTCCGAGCGCCCGGCCGAGACGAAGCACCGCGCCGCTGTCACTGGGGTGGGGATCGATCGAGCCGAGCTCGACGCCGAAGAGCGCAAGACTCCCGGGCCCGCAGCGAGGACAATGCGACGTGCCTTCGCGCAACAGCGCGTGGCAGGACGAGCAGACCAGTACCGTCAGAGCGCCTCCGGTTCGTCGGCCTCGGGCCTCTAAGGTTAACGCGATTGCGGGCGGGCGGGCAGGCGGGCCGGCAGACGGAAAGGCGGGCGGGCGGGCAGACGGGCAGGCGGTGCAGTGCAACTATTGGCAGTGATGGGCCCTTCCACGCTTTATTCAACCATGCCTCTTCGCAGCTCCGCCATCACGCAGGGCGTCCAGCGGGCGCCCAACCGCGCCATGCTGCGCGCGGTCGGGTTCCAGGACGGGGACTTCGACAAGCCGATCGTCGGCATCGCGAGCGGCTGGAGCACCATCACGCCCTGCAACGCCGGGCTCGACGTCCTCGCCCGCCGGGCCGAGGCGGCGGTGCGGGCGGGCGGCGCGATGCCCCAGGTGTTCGGCACCATCACGGTGAGCGACGGGATCTCGATGGGCACCGAGGGGATGAAGTACTCCCTGGTCTCCCGCGAAGTGATCGCCGACTCGATCGAGACCGCCTGCGGGGCCCAGAGCATGGACGGCGTGGTCGTGATCGGCGGCTGCGACAAGAACATGCCGGGCGGGATGATCGCCATCGCCCGGATGAACATCCCCGCCGTGTACGTGTATGGCGGCACCATCAAGCCGGGCCACTATGCCGGCCGCGACCTCACCGTCGTGAGCGCGTTCGAGGCGGTGGGTCAGCACAGCGCGGGCAAGATCGACGACCGGGAGCTGCTCGAGGTCGAGCGGCGCGCCTGTCCGGGGAAGGGCTCCTGCGGCGGCATGTTCACCGCCAACACCATGTCGTCGATCTTCGAGGCGATGGGCATGAGCCTGCCCTGGTCCTCCACCATGGCCGCGGAGGACGAGGAGAAGGCCGACAGCGCGGCCGCCTCGGCCGAGGCGCTGGTAGCGGCGGTGCGGAAGGGCATCACGCCGAAGCAGATCCTGACCCGGAAGGCGTTCGAGAACGGGATCGCGGTCGTGATGGCGCTGGGCGGCTCCACCAATGCCGTGCTCCACCTGCTCGCGATCGCCCACGCCGCCGGCGTGCCGCTGGAGCTGGACGACTTCGAAGCGATCCGGGCCCGGGTTCCGGTGCTCGCCGATCTCAAGCCGTCGGGCCGGTACGTGGCGACTGACCTGCACCGCGCCGGCGGCGTTCCCCAGGTGATGCGGATTCTGCTGGAGCACGGCGTGCTCCACGGGGACGCGCTCACGGTCGGCGGGCAGACGATCGAGGAGGTCGTGCGGGACCTGCCGGCGGAGCCGCGGGCCGATCAGGACGTGATCCGCCCGTGGAGCCGGCCGATCTATCCCCAGGGCCATCTGGCCGTGCTGCGCGGCAACCTGGCGCCGGAGGGGTCGGTCGCGAAGATCACCGGCATCAAGTCGCACCGGATCACGGGACCCGCGCGGGTGTTCGAATCCGAGGAAGCGTGTCTCGAGGCCATCCTCGCCGGCCGGATCCGTCCCGGCGATGTGGTGGTCATCCGGAACGAGGGCCCGAAGGGCGGGCCGGGCATGCGGGAGATGCTGGCCCCCACCTCCGCGCTCATCGGCGCCGGGCTCGGCGATTCGGTCGGACTCATCACCGACGGACGATTTTCCGGGGGAACGTACGGCCTGGTGGTGGGGCACGTGGCGCCCGAGGCCGCGGTCGGCGGGCCGATCGCGCTGCTCCGCGAAGGCGATGTCGTCACCATCGACGCCGACCGACGCCTGCTCGCCACGGCCATCGATGACGAGGAGCTGGCGCGGCGCCGGACTCAGTGGAGCCCGCCCGCCGCGCGCTACACCGCCGGCGTGCTCTTCAAGTACGCCCGCCAGGTCTCCAGCGCGAGTCTCGGCGCCGTCACCGACCTCTGAGGCGCTACCGGTCCAGCACCGGCTCCACCGATTTCCCCCACAACACCAGCCGGGCGATCTCGTCTCCCAGCTCGCGAGTGCCGAGGGTCGGTTCACCCTCCCGCGCCAGGTCCGCGGATCGCCCTCCCGCGGCCAGCACCGTCGCCACCGCCTGATCGATCACCGCCGCCGCCTCGACCAGCCCCAGCCCGTACCGCAGCAGCATCGCGGCGCTCGAGATCGCGCCGATGGGATTGGCCACGCCGCGCCCCGCGATGTCCGGCGCCGAGCCGTGGACCGGCTCGAAGAGCCCGGGACCGTCGCCGATGGAGGCCGACGGCAGGAGACCGAGCGAGCCGGTCAGCACGGCGGCCTCGTCGCTCAGGATGTCGCCGAAGAGATTTTCGGTGAGGAGGACATCCACCCTCGCCGGCTCGGCCACCAGGCGCATCGCCGCGAAATCGACGTAGAGGTGCTCCAGCGCCACCTCGGGAAACTCGGTGGCGCCGACCCGGGTCACCGTCTCCCGCCAGAGCTGGGAGACTTCGAGCACGTTGGCCTTGTCGACCGAGGTCACCCGGCCCCGCCGCTCGCCCGCCGCCCGGAAGGCGACCCGGGCCACCCGCTCGATCTCGGAGGTCGTATAGCGGAGCGTGTTGACCGCGACGTCCCGCCCGAGACTGCGGGGTTCGCCGTAGTAGAGACCCCCGGTCAGCTCGCGGACGATCAGCAGATCGACGCCGGCCAGGCGCTCGGGCCGAAGCGGCGACGCGTGGGCCAGGGCGGGATGCACCACGACCGGCCGCAGATTGGCGTACACGCCGAGCAGCTTTCGCAGCGCCAGCAGTCCCGCCTCGGGCCGCCGCTTCCCTTCGGCGGCGGCGAGCGACGGATGGCCGACGGCGCCGAGCAGCACGGCGTCGGACTGGAGCACGGCGTCGCGGGTGCGCGGCGGCAGGGAGTCGTCCGCCTCGGCGACGCCCGCGGCGCCGACCGCATACTCCGCGGCCTCGACGCGATGGCCGAACAAGTCGGCCGTGGCGAGGAGAACCTTCACCGCCTCGGCAGTGACCTCGGGGCCGATGCCGTCGCCGGGGAGTACCGCGATCGAGTAGCTGGTCATCGCCTGGTGTGCTCGAACTCGGCGATATCCGCCTCGTGCTGGAGCGTGCGGCCGATCTCGTCGAGGCCCTGCAGCAGCATGTCGCGGCGATAGGGGTCGATCCCGAACGCGGCCTCGAAGCCGCGGGCATCACGCACCGTGGCGGTCACCAGATCCACCGTCAGCTCATAGCCGCCGGGCGCCGCGGCGCAGCGCTGGAACAACTCGCGCACCGCCGCCGCCGAGAGTGTCGCGGGCAGCAGTCCGTTCTGGCAGCAGTTGCCGTGGAAGATGTCGGCGAACGACGGCGCGAGGATCGCGCGAAAGCCGTAATCCGCGAGGGCCCATGGCGCGTGCTCGCGCGAGGAGCCGCATCCGAAGTTCTCCCCCGTCACCAGAATCGTCGCGCCGCGCGCCCCCACGCGGTTCAACTCGAACGCCGGATCGGGCGAACCGTCGGCGCCATACCGCCAGTCGAAGAAGAGCGACGGTCCGAAGCCGGTGCGCTCGATCCGCTTGAGGAACTGCTTGGGGATGATCTGGTCGGTATCCACGTTTGCCCGCGGCAGCGCGGCTACCCGACCGGTGTGCACGATGAACGGCTGCATGTGACTCCCAGGTTATCATGCCCGGATGCCATCGCTATACATCACTTTATATGACGCTTGCAATATCTTTGATGACAACCGCTTACAGGATCCACAGGAGATCGTTTCTACCTCACCATCGCCTCACGTCCACCAGCCGCCCTTCGATCGCCGCCGCGGCCGCCATCGCGGGACTCATGAGATGGGTCCGCCCGCCCTTGCCCTGTCTCCCCTCGAAATTCCGGTTCGAAGTCGACGCGCACCGCTCGCCCGGCGCGAGGATATCCTCGTTCATGCCGAGGCACATCGAGCATCCGGGATTGCGCCACTCGAAGCCGGCTTCGCTGAACACGCGGTCCAGTCCTTCCGCCTCCGCGGCGGCCTTCACCCGCTGCGATCCCGGCACCACCATCGCGCGCACGGTGTCCGACACCCGGCGTCCGCGGACGACGCCCGCGGCCTCGCGCAGATCGCTGAGCCGGCCGTTGGTGCACGAGCCGAGGAAGACCCGATCCACCGGCAGACCTTCGAGCGGCGTTCCCGGACGCAGATCCATGTACTCCAGCGCGCGCCGATACGATTGCTGCTCGGCCTCCGACGGCGCGTCGGCAGGATCGGGCACCCGCTCCGTGATCTCCGCGGTCATCCCGGGGTTGGTACCCCAGGTGACCTGCGGGCCGAGCACCGCGGTGTCGATGACGACGGTCCGGTCGAACTTCGCGTCCGGATCGCCGGCGAGACCGCGCCACTTCGCGACCGCGCGACCCCACTCATCTCCCTGCGGCGAGCGCGGACGCGACGCGAGGAACTCGAAAGTCGTGTCGTCGGGTGCGATCATCCCGGCGCGGGCGCCGGCCTCGATCGACATGTTGCAGATCGTCATCCGCCCTTCCATCGGGAGGGCGCGGATCGCCTCGCCGGAGTACTCCAGCACATAGCCGGTCCCGCCTGCGGTGCCGATGCGGCGAATGAGCGCGAGGATCAAGTCCTTGGCGCCCACGCCGGGGCTCGGCGTGCCGGTGAACCGCACCTCCATGGTCCTGGGCCGCGACTGCACGATGCACTGGGTGGCCAGCACGTGTTCCACTTCGCTGGTGCCGATGCCGAACGCCAGCGCACCGAACGCGCCGTGGGTCGAGGTGTGCGAGTCGCCGCAAACGATGACCGCGCCCGGCCGGGTGACGCCGAGCTCGGGACCGATCACATGGACGATGCCCTGATCGGGCGAGTCGAGATCGTGCAGCTCGATGCCCGCCTCGCCCGCGTTCCGCACCAAGGTGGCGACCTGCTTTGCGGCGACCTGATCGGCGATCGGGAGGCTCCGGTCGCCGGTCGGCACGTTGTGATCGACCGTGGCGATGGTGAGCTCGGGCCGGCGCACTTTCCGCCCAGCCAGACGCAGGCCCTCGAAGGCCTGGGGCGAAGTGACCTCGTGCACCAGGTGGAGATCGACGTACAGCAGGTCGGGCCCCCCGTCGCCCTCGCGGACGACGTGGGAGTCCCAGACCTTGTCGAAAAGGGTGGGCATCAGCGGGGCAGCGGGGCCGCGGGGCGGCGGGGCTGCCGCTCGGGCGCCGCCGGCGCTTCAGAAGTAGTCTGACTGCCCCGCTGCCCCGCCGCCCCGCCTTCCTTCCCTTCTTCAGACCACGGCATCATCGCCCGCAGCTTTGCCCCCACCTGCTCGATGAGATGGTCGCGATCCTCCTGCCGCAGGCGCTCGAAGTTCGGACGTCCGGCGCGGTTCTCCTCCAGCCATTCCCTGGCGAAGGAGCCGTCCTGCACCTGCTCCAGGATCCGCCGCATCTCGGCGCGGGTCTCCTCGGTGATGATCCGCGGCCCCCGGGTGTAATCCCCGTACTCCGCCGTGTCGCTGATCGAGTAGCGCATGAACTGCATGCCGCCGCGGTACATCAGATCGACGATCAGCTTGAGCTCGTGCAGGCACTCGAAGTAGGCCATCTCGGGACGGTAGCCCGCGGCGGTGAGGGTCTCGAAGCCGGCCTTCACCAGCGCGGTCACCCCGCCGCAGAGCACCGCCTGCTCGCCGAAGAGATCGGTCTCGGTCTCCTCGCGGAACGACGTCTCCAGCACCCCCGCCCTCGCGCAGCCGATGCCGGACGCGTAGGCGAGCGCATTGGGCAGCGCCTCGCCGGAGGCGTCCTGGTGCACCGCCACCAGCGCCGGCACGCCCCGCCCCGCCTCGTACTCGCTCCGCACCAGGTGTCCCGGCGACTTCGGCGCGACCATCGAGACATCGACGCCCGCGGGCGCGGCGATCTCGCCGTAATGAATGTTGAACCCGTGCGCGAACATCAGGGTCTTGCCCCGGGCCAGCCCGGCGGCGACGTCGCGGTCGTAGATCGCGCGGGCGTCCTGGTCCGGCACCAGCATCATGACCGTGTCGGCCGCGGCGGCCGCGACCGCGACCGGCCGCACGTCGAGCCCCGCCGCCTTCGCGCGCTCGGCGGAGTGGCTGCCGGCCCGGAGGCCGACGATGACCCGCGCGCCGCTGTCCCGCAGGTTGAGCGCATGGGCATGGCCCTGGCTCCCGTAGCCGACGATCGCGAAGGTGCGTCCGTCGAGCCGCGCTCGGTCGGTGTCGGCGTCGTAATAGACCCGGACGGGTTGCTCGCTCATCTCGCGCCCGCTTCCAGTTGAGGTTGGGTGCCCATCCGCAGCTCCGCGGCCGGCGATTCCAGCGCGACCGCCCCGCTGCGGGCCACTTCGATGATCTCGAATCGCTCCAGGGCCCGGATGCAGGAGAGCACGAACGCTTCCGACCCCGTCAGCTCGACGATGATCGCGTCGGCGGTCTCATCGACGACCGTGGCATGGTAGAGCTGCACCACGTCGAGCAGCTCGGCGTATCGCGCCGGCGTGGGGCGCAGCTTCACCAGCGCGATCTCCCGCGCCACCGCGTCGCCCTGGGGTATCGCGGACGCGTCGCGAACCCCGACGATTTTCTGGAGGTGCTGGACGGCGCGCTCGGCCGTCGCCTCGTCGGTCTGCATCATGATGGTCAGCCTCGAAAGTCCGGGCGTGCCGGCCGGTCCCACCGACAGGCTGCGCACGGGAAAGTTCCGCCGCCGGATCAGCCCGACGGCCCGGTTCAGCGTGATGAGCCGGTCCTCCAGCAGGACCGTGACCGCGCGGGTCACGCTCATGCCGGCACGAGCCGCTCGGTGGGCTCTCCCTCGATCGGCTCGGAGAGCGAGGCGCCGGGCGGAATCATAGGGAAGACGTTCGCCTCCTGCTCGATCAGGAACTCGACCAGGGCGGGCCCGGGATACGCGATCGCCTGGCGCACCGCATCATCCACCTCGTCGCCGCGCTCCACCCGGCGTCCGAAGATCCCGTAGGCCTCCGCCAGCCGGACGTAGTCGGGGCTCCAGATCGGCGTGGCGGAATACCGGCGGCCGTGGAAGAACTGCTGCCATTGCCGCACCATGCCCAGGTAGCCGTTGTTGAAGACGGCCATCTTCACCGGGATCCGCTCCTGCACCATCGTGGCGATCTCCTGCATGTTCATCTGGAATCCGCCGTCGCCCGAGATCGCCCAGACCGGCTCGTCCGGCCGCGCCATCGCGGCCCCCATCGCGGCCGGCACCGCGAACCCCATCGTGCCGAGCCCGCCCGACGTGATGTGGGTGTTGGGCCGGCAATAGGGAAAGAGCTTGGCGACCCACATCTGGTGCTGGCCCACATCCGAGACGATGGTGCAGGCCCCGCCGGCCGCCTGGTTGATCGCGCCGAGTATCCCCTGGGGCGACAAGTCGCCGCGGTAGTTCTCCTGGCGTGGGCGCATGAAGCTCGCGATCTCGTTCCGCCACGGCTCGCAGTCCCGCGGCCCCACCCGCGCGAGCAGCGCCGCCAGGATCTCCCGCGCGTCGCCCACCAGCCCGATTTCGGTCGCGACGTTCTTCCCGATCTCGGAGGGATCCAGCTCGATGTGGATCACCTTGGCGCCCCGGGCGAAGGCCGCGAGGTTGCCGGTGACCCGGTCGTCGAACCGCAATCCGACGCCGAGGATCAGGTCGGCCTGCTGGATCGCCCGGTTCACGTGCACCTCGCCGTGCATGCCCGGCATGCCGAGATGCAGCGGGTGCGACTCGGGGAACCCGCTGATGCCGAGCAGCGTGGTGATGACCGGCATGCCGGTCCGCTCGGCGAACACCCGCAGCTCCTCGTAGGCGTTCGACAGGATGACGCCGTGCCCGGCCATGATGAGCGGACGCTCGGCATTGGAAACGAGCTGGACGGCCTTCTCGAGGTCGGCGGAAAGGCGGGACGGCGGAACGGCGGAAGGCTCGTGGGCAATGCTACCGCCGTTCCGCCCCGGCGCCGTTCCGCCCGTCCAGGCCGCCTTGGCGGTCTGGACGTCCTTGGGCACATCTACCAAGACCGGTCCCGGTCTTCCCTCGACCGCGACGGCCAGCGCCTCACGCAGCGCGTCGGCCAGGTCCTCCACGTCCTCCACCAGCACGCTGTGCTTGGTGACCGGCTGGGTGATGCCGATGATGTCGGTCTCCTGAAAGGCGTCGCGCCCCATCATGGCGCGCGGCACCTGCCCGGTGATCGCCACGACCGGCGTGCTGTCCATGTGGGCGGTGGCGAGCCCGGTGACCAGGTTGGTGGCCCCGGGCCCCGACGTGGCGACGCACACGCCGGCGCGGCCCGTCGCGCGGGCATAGCCGTCGGCCGCATGGGCGGCCGCCTGCTCGTGCCGCACCAGCACGTGGCGCAGGCCGGGGTACTCCGGCAGCGCGTGATAGAACGGCATGATCGCGCCGCCGGGGTAGCCGAAGACGAGATCCACGCCCTCCTCCAGCAGGACCCGGCACATGATCTGGGAGCCCGACAGGACCTCGCTCAATGTCACACCCCCCACAGATACACGGCGTTGAGGCTGCTGCTCTCCAGCCGGTCGGCGTGGCGCGCCTTGTTGAACGCGTTCACCAGGGCGCGGGCGCTGGCCTCGACGATGTCGGTCGAGGCGCCGTGGCCGGAGAGCGACTTGCCGTCGACCTTCACCTGGAGAAACACCTGGCCGACGCTGTCGCGGCCCGGGGTGAGCGAGCGGAGCTGGAGGCTCAGGACCTCGAGCTGGCGGCCGGCGATCTCGCCGATGGCGGTGAACGCGGCGGCGATCGGCCCGTCGCCGGTCGCCCGCGCGGCCCGCTCGCCCGTCCACGGACCCGACATCCGCACTTCGGCCGTGGGGCTCACGCTGCCGCACACCACCCGAAGATGGGTGAGCTGGTATTCCTCGGGCGCGTCGTGGAAGCTGTCGTGCAGCAGGGCGAGGAGATCCTCGTCCAGGATCTCCCGCTTGCGGTCCGCCAGGGCGATGAACTCGCGATAGACCTCGGTGATCTGGGCTTCGGTCAGGTCGTAGCCCAGCTCGCGATAGCGGCGCTCCAGTCCGTGCCGGCCGGAGTGCTTCCCCAGCACCAGCGTCGAGCGCGGAATGCCCACCATCTCGGGCTGAATGATCTCGTAGGTCAGCCCGTTCTGCAGCATGCCGTGCTGGTGGATCCCCGCCTCGTGGGCGAACGCGTTGCGTCCGACGATCGCCTTGTTCGGCTGGGGGAACACGCCGGTCAGGTAGGAGAGCAGCTGGCTGGTCCGGAAAATTTCGCGCGACTGCACGTTGCAGCGGAACGCCAGCGCCGGGCCGCGCACCTGCGAGGCCATCACGATCTCTTCCAGCGCCGCGTTGCCCGCCCGCTCCCCGATCCCGTTGACCGTGCACTCGACCTGCCGGGCGCCGGCTGCGATGGCGGCGAGCGAGTTGGCCGCCGCCAGGCCGAGGTCGTCGTGGCAGTGCGCGCTGAGGGTGATCCGGTCCGCCCCGGGCACCCTCGCCAGCACGTCGCGGAACATCGCGCCGTACTCCGAGGGCATCGCGTAGCCGACGGTGTCGGGGAGATTGATCGTGGTGGCGCGCTCCTCGATCGCGGCCTGCACGATCCGGCAGAGGAAGTCGGGATCGGTCCGGCTGGCGTCCTCCGCGGAAAACTCCACGTCGTCGGTGTATCGCCGCGCCCGCCGGATGGCGGGCCGGGCCCGCTCGACCACCTCGTCCCGGCCCAGCCGGAGCTTTTCCCGCATGTGGAGGTCGGAGGTGGAGATGAAGACGTGGATCCGGGGCCGCTCGGCGCCGGTCAGCGCCTCGCCGGCGAGGTCGATGTCCCGCTCCGAGCACCGCGCCAGCGCCGCGATGACGGGCCGCCGCAGCTCGGTCGCGATCTCCCGCACGCTGCGATAGTCCCCCTCCGACGCGGCCGGAAAGCCGGCCTCGATGATATCGACGCCGAGCGCGTCAAGCTGCCGGGCGAGTCGAAGCTTCTCCTCCGGGGTCAGGCTGTTGCCGGGGGCCTGCTCGCCGTCGCGGAGCGTGGTGTCGAAGATGAGGACGTCGCTGGGAGCCATGGGCGCTTTCGGTCCGGTTAGGGTGACGAAAAAAAAGCGCCGCGGACTGGAGGGTCCGCGGCGCCGGTGCATTCGTGGGAGACGCTGCTACTGTCTCACGTTGCTCGTGTCGGCACGCCGAGGACCCCTGGCTCACCAATAAGGCTGGTAAGCAGGAGGCTAAGGAGGACGACGACGAGCGACAGCGGGTGCATTCGTGAGGCTAACGCGCGGAGCGGGGGGCTGTCAAGGGGGACGCACCCTGTCGGTAGTGTCCGGCTTTACTTGTAACGGATTGCGCAGCCGGAAGTCATGCGCCCCATTCTACAAGGCTCCCGCGGGCGAAGGACCCCCGGGCCAGGGAGCGCTAAGGAGTCTCGGAAAGGACCGCCGCTCGATGAGGGTGCTTACAGTGCTGAGGAGAAACTCAGAGGTGAATGTTTCGGGTATGGTGGGCACATCATCAGGTAGGCCATCAGGGATGGTCGAGCCGATATGAAGGATCCGGATCTCCGCACTGGCCAAGCGGACGCGTCGGACGAGGTCACCGACATCTATGCCGGTTCCGTAAGTGTTCAGCACCAGCAGGGCGATTTTCGGCATCCTTCCGCAGAGCTCCTCGGCGGCGAGACCATCATGGGCCTGGAATACGCAGTAGTTCTCCATCCGGAGGAGTCCGGTGACCGACAACAACAGGGCGTTGTAGTCGCAAATGACGATGCGCCGGCCCTCGCTGGACGGAACGGGGCGCTGGGCTGACATGTGGGAGTCTTGCATCCGGCGGAGACGGCCGGCCTTGGCAGGAAGCCATAGACGTACTTCTGGAAGCTACCTCTAATCCCGCTGCATAGATAGGCTCAACCCACACGCGGTACTGTGCGGTTTCACTGTAACAGAGAGGTCGAGCACCGAAGCGAAGGGGGCATGGCCCGACTGATAGCTCCTTCGCTGCGCTCAGGATGACAGAGATCATAGCGGCCGTTGACACATGCGCCGCGATGTATAATAATGCATACATGATGCGCGTCGTCCTCAACCCGGCCCTCGTCCTTAATACCGTCCGCTCCACGGGAGCGACCGGGTAACTCTTCGCGCACGCGACGTTCCCCGGCCCGCTCCTTGTGGAGCGGGCTTTTTCTTGCCCCGCATCCGGCCTCTCCGGCCGAAGGGGCGCCAACCAGCAGGAGGCACCATGGCCGCCAATGGGCAGCGGATCCACCCGGCCGGTTCCCGCAGCGAGTCCCCCCACCCCGACCGCCACGCGGCCGTTCGGCCGCACGAGACGCTCGACGCCAATCGCGAGCATGACGCATGCGGCGTCGGCTTCGTCGCGACCGCCTCCGGCATCCGCTCCCACGAGGTGGTCGGGATGGCGCTCGACGCGGTGGCTCGCGTGGCCCACCGGGGCGCGGCCTCGACCGACAACTCGGGCGACGGCGCCGGCCTGCTGACCCAGATTCCCGCCCGCCTCTTCTACCGCGATGCCTACCGGCTCGGCCTTCACCTCCAGCCGGGCCTGCCGTTCGGCGTGGGCGCCTTCTTCCTCCCGCGCGCGCCCGACGCGCTCGGCGCCTCGATCCGGATGATCGAAGAGGTGCTGGCGTCCGACGGCATCCCCTTCCTGGGATGGCGCGACGTGCCGGTGAATCCCGGCGCCCTGGGGCCGACCGCGCTCGCCTCCTGCCCCGTCATCCGCCAGGTGCTGGTGGGCCGGCCGGCATTGGCGCCGGACGGGGAGGCGTGGGAACGGGCACTGTATCTGGCGCGCCGCGAGATGGAGCGACGAGCGGAGGAGCTGAATCTGTCCGGCTTCTACGCCTGCTCCCTCTCCTGCCGCACCATCGTCTACAAAGCCCTGCTCACCGGCACCCAGCTCTCGGCGTTCTACACCGACTTCCGCTACCCCGAGTACGAGAGCGCGATCGCGGTCTTCCACCAGCGGTACTCGACCAATACGCTGCCGAGCTGGCCGCTGGCCCAGCCGTTCCGCCTGCTGGCGCACAACGGCGAGATCAACACGCTCTGGGGCAACCGCAACGCGATGACGATGCGCCAGCCGATGATGGCGAGCCCGGTATGGGGAGAGAAGATCGAGCGGCTGCGCGAGGTCATCTGGCGCGAGGGCAGCGACTCCGCCAGCCTGGACAACGCCATGGAGCTGCTGGTGCGCTCGGGGCGCGACCCGGTCCACACGGCGATGATGATGATCCCGCAGGCGTGGGAGAAGTATTCCGACCTCGATCCCGCGATCAAGGCATTCTACGAGTACCACCAGTGCGTGCTGGAGCCGTGGGACGGTCCGGCCGCGATCGCCTTCACCGACGGCGTGCTGGCGGCGGCCGCGGTCGATCGGAACGGGCTCCGGCCCTGCCGCTACAAGGTGCGGCGCGACGGGCTCGTGGTCGCCGGCTCCGAGGTCGGGGTGGTCGATCTGGATCCGCGCGAGGTGGTGGAGTGCGGCAAGGTCGGGCCGGGTGAGGTGCTCGTCGTCGATACCGCGCGGCAGGAGGTGATCCGAAACCTCGACGCCAAGCGAGAAGTCGCCGGGCGCAGGCCGTACGCGCGGTGGGTGGCCCGCTACATGGCGACGCTGGTTCCCGATCCCGCCCGGGTTCCGCCCGCCCCCGGCGGCGAGGAGCTGACCCGGCTGGAGCGCTGCTTCGGCTACGGGGCGGAAGACCTCCGCATCGTGCTGGAGCCGATGGGCTCCGGCGGAGCGGACCCGGTGTGGAGCATGGGCGACGACACCCCGATCCCCCCGCTTTCCGCCGTCCCCCAGAGCGTCTATGCCTACTTCCGGCAGCGCTTCGCCCAGGTGACCAATCCGCCGATCGACCCTCTGCGCGAGAGCATGGTGATGTCGCTCCGCATGCACCTCGGCCGGCGTGGATCACCCCTGCTGGAGCGGCCCTCGTACGCCCGGATGCTCCGGCTGGAGCATCCGATCCTGCTGGAGGCGGAGATGGCGGCGCTGGGCAACGTGGCCGGGTTCTCCACCGTGACGCTCGACGCGGTGTGGGACGTGGCGAAAGGAGTCGACGGGCTCCGCCCCGCCCTCACCGCGCTCCGCCGCGCGGCCGAGCGTGCCGCGAGACGCGGCGCGAGGGTCATCGTCATCAGCGACCGCACGGCCGACGAGCGCAACGCACCGATCCCGCTCCTGCTCGCGATCGGCGCGGTTCGCCAGCACCTGGTGCATACCGGGCTGCGCGCGCGGGTCGGCCTGGTGGCCGAGACGGGAGACGCCATCGACATCCACCACTTCGCGACCCTGATCGGCTACGGCGCGGAGGCGGTGCATCCCTGGCTGGCGCTGGCGGCCGTGCGGGAGGCGTTCGGCGCTGAAGAGGCCGGGCGTGAGCATCGGCGAAAGGAGCCGGCGGAGCCGCGCCCCTCGCCGGACGAAGCCGCGCGCCGCTTCCGGACGGCCGCGGAGAAGGGTCTGCTCAAGATCCTCTCCAAGATGGGGATCTCCACGCTCTCCTCGTACTGTGGCGGCCAGATCTTCGAGATCCTGGGCCTGGGCCACGAGGTCGTCTCCACCTGCTTCTCGGGCACATCCTCGCCCATCGGCGGAATCGGCTTCGAAGAGATCGCCGAAGACGTGCTGGCCCGGCACCGCGCGGCATTTGCCCCGGCCGAAGCGGCGCCTTCCCTGCCCGACCACGGCCGGGTGCGCTTCCGCAAGGACGGCGAGGACCACGGCTGGGCCCCGCCGATCGTGGTGGCCCTCCAGCAGGCGGTGAAGAGCGACGGAGGCGAGGCCTACCTCGGCTTCCTCGCGAAGAGCGAGGGCCGGCGCCCCGCGGGCCCACGAGATCTGCTCGCCGTTCGCCAGGGCGCCCCGGTGCCGCTGCACGAGGTCGAGCCGGCCGAAGCGATCCGGCAGCGCTTCATCTCTTCGGCGATGTCCCTCGGCGCGCTGTCGCCCGAGGCGCACGCGACGCTCACGATCGCGATGAACCGGATGGGCGCGCGGTCCAACTCCGGCGAGGGGGGAGAGGACCCGCACCACTACCACCCCGCCGAGAACGGCGACCGGGCGGACAACCGGATCAAGCAGGTGGCCTCGGCGCGCTTCGGCGTGACCACCGAGTATCTGGTCCGCGCCGAGGAGCTGGAGATCAAGATCGTCCAAGGCGCGAAGCCGGGTGAAGGCGGCCAGCTTCCGGCCCACAAGGTGACCGAGCTGATCGCCCGGCTCCGGCACGCGGTGCCGGGGATCCAGCTCATCTCCCCGCCGCCGCACCATGACATCTACTCGATCGAGGACCTGGCGCAGCTGATCCACGACCTCAAGACGGTGAACCCGCGCGCCCGGGTCGGGGTGAAGCTGGTCTCCGAGGCCGGCGTCGGCACCGTGGCGGCGGGCGTCGCGAAGGCGTACGCCGACTACGTGCTCATCGCCGGACACAACGGCGGCACTGGCGCCTCGCCGCTCTCCTCGATCAAGCACGCCGGCTCGCCCTGGGAGCTGGGCCTGGCGGAGGCGCAGGCCATCCTGCTCAGGAACGGGCTGCGCCACCGGATCGAGGTCCGCACCGACGGCGGCTTCAAGTCCGGCCGCGACGTCGTCATCGCCGCGCTGCTCGGCGCGGAGAGCTACGGCTTCGGCACCGCGCCGCTGGTGGCGATGGGGTGCGCGATGGCGCGGCAGTGCCACATGAACACCTGCCCGACCGGCATCGCCACCCAACGGGAGGATCTGCGCGGCAAGTTCAAGGGCACGCCGGAGCAGGTCATCAGCTACTTCACGATGGTGGCCGAGGAGGTCCGCCGGATCCTGGCGGGGATGGGCTTCCACGCCCTGGACGAGATCATCGGCCGCAACGACCTGCTGGAGCGGGTGGAGCGGCCGGATGTACCGCGGGCCCAGATGCTCGATCTCTCGGTGCTGCTGGCGCCCACTGATGAAGAGGGCCGTCCGCGCGTCCCCGCCGGTCCGCTGCACCGAACCGTCCAGCGCAACGACCGCCCGGGACTCATCTCGCTCGACGGCGAGATCCTGGAAGAGCTGGAGCCCTACCTCGAGAGCGGGCTGCCGTTCTCAGGGCACTATTCGCTGTCGAACCACCACCTCGCGGTGGGGGCGCGCGTCGCCGGCGCGATCGTCGAGCGCACCGGCGATGCCGGGCTCGCGCCGGGCTCGGTGCGGCTGCGCTTCACCGGCTCCGCCGGGCAGAGCTTCGGAGCGTTCACCTGCCGGGGGATGCAGCTCGATCTCGAGGGGGAGGCGAACGACTACGTCGGCAAGGGTCTGAGCGGCGGCGAGATCACCATCCGTCCGTTCCGCCGCGCGGCCTATGCCGATACGTCCTACCAGCACCTCATCATCGGCAACACGGTCCTCTACGGCGCGACTGCCGGGAAGCTCTTCGCCGCGGGTCAGGCGGGCGACCGGTTCGCGGTGCGGAACTCCGGCGCGATCGCCGTGATCGAGGGCGCGGGCAACCACTGCTGCGAGTACATGACGTCCGGCATCGTCGTCGTGCTCGGCCGCGCGGGCCGGAACTTCGGCGCCGGCATGTCGAACGGGGTGGCCTACGTGCTGGATGAGCCCGGCACTTTCGGCAGCCGGATCAACCGCGACATGGTCGAGTTGGCCGAGCTGGACCAGCGCGACATCGACCTGCTCCACCGGCTGGTCCGGGAGCACGAGGAGCGCACCGCGAGCCCCCGAGCGCGCACCATCCTGGTGCAGTGGGACAGCTATATCCCGCTGTTCCGGAAAGTGGCGCCGAAGGGCGCGGAGGCCTACGTCTCGGCGACGCTGGATTCCTATCTGGCGACCGAGCGGGCGGAGCTCGAGCCGGCCCTCGAACGGCGGACGGCTTGATCCCTTCCCACTGACACCCGCGCACGGTATTTGCCCACCGGGCAGCCCACCGGATTCGATCCAGGTTCCGCAACGCCGGTCAACCCTCGGGAACGTTCCCGAGGGAAGGCCGGCAGTTGTTGCCGACTGGAGAAAGGCCAGCCCACGTGCGTTTAGCGATCCTCCTGGTGTTGCTGCTCTCCGCCCTGGGGTACGCCCACCGGGTCTCCCAACGTCGCTATCCGATGCTCGACGTCGAATGAGCGCCCTCATTCGAAGCTGCGCTCTCGCGCTCGGATCCGCGGTCCTGCTGAGCTGCGGAGGCTCCGACTCGAGCTCCCCCATGCCGGCCGAGATGGTGGTGCGAAACGAGGAGCTGGCCAGGGAACGCTTCGGGCAAGACGTCCAGCGTCTGCTGCTCGCCCGTCGATACGACAGTCTCGAAACCCTCGGCCACACGCTGCGGACCGAGAAGGTCAAGTGGCCCCACGGCGGCTGGAAGCTGCGCTCGTTCTATTCCTACGGCTTCAATGGGCTGCCGGACGGCGCGACCGAAACGGAATGGGAGACGGCGCTCGCGCGGCTCAGCGAGTGGATGGAGCTTCAGCCGCAGTCCGTCACCGCCCGCGTCGCGTCGGCCGAGATGCTGTTGGCGTACGCGTGGGTCGCCCGTGGAAACGGCGCCGCCTCGGAGGTGACCGACCGCGCGTGGGAGACGGCGTCACAGCGCCTCCAGGCGGCATCCTCGGCTCTCGGTGAGGCCAGGCGGCTGGGGAAGCCCTGCCCGGGATGGTGGAGCGCCGCGTTGAGCATCGCCCTCCTCGCACAGTCGGACCGCGCGGCCTATGAGCGGTTGTTCAAGGAGGCCGTCCGGTACGAGCCCACCTACGAAGACTTCTACATCACCCACGCCATCTACCTGCTCCCGCGATGGCACGGCGCCTCCGGTGAATGGGAGTCGTGGCTGGACAAGACGCTTCCAGCCCGGCCGGCGGGCGATGAGCTGTATGCCCGAACGGTGTGGGGCATGAAGCGACAGCTGGACGAAGACTCCTGGGCTGAGGCGGCCCCGTCGTGGGAGCGCACCCGGCGAGGCTATGCCGCCCTGGTGAAGGCGCACCCGGCCTCGCTCGAGCTGCGCAGCGCATTCGCCTATCTGGCCTGGAAGACCGAGGACCGCGAGACCGCGAGGCCCCTGTTCGAGGAGTTGGGGTCGAGGGTCGATCCGGCTGTGTGGATCAGCCGGGAGGAGTTCATGGATGCCCGGCGCTGGGCCAGCAAGGACCGCTGAACCGGGGAGAATGTCATAGGTTAGATCATGGATCTCTCGCCGAAGCGGATCGTCCTCTTGTTCTGGCGGGCTCTCCGTCGCCGCTGCCCCAACTGCGGCAGCGGCGGGCTCTGGGAGAGCTGGTTCCGGATGCGAACCTCGTGTCCGCGATGCGGTCTCCAGCTTGAGCGGGGCGAGCAGGGGTACATCGTCGGGGCACAGATGTTCAACATCGTCGCGGCGGAGCTGCTCTTCGCCGCGATCTTCGTCGGCGTGCTGGTGGCGACCAGTCCGGACGTGCCGTGGTCGTGGCTGCAATGGGGCGGGCCCGCACTGATGGTGGTGTTTCCCCTGGCGTTCTATCCCTTCTCCAAGACCATCTTCCTCGCGTTCGATCTGACCTTCCGTCCGCCGGGCCCCGGGGACTTCGAGGCACCCGGCTCTTGACGGAATCGGCTCCGTTCCCCAACTTGCTGAACGTCAAGCAAGCCTTCCGGGGACCCATGACATCGATCGCCGACCGCGAACGCAATCCCGTCCGCACCCGCGCCGCCATCCTCGACGCCGCCGAGAAGTTGTTTGCCCAGAAGGGGTTCGACGCCACCAGCCTGAACGAGGTCGGCCTCGCTTCCGGGGTCTCCCGGGGCACCCCCGGCTACTTCTTCGGCTCCAAGGCCGAGCTCTACCAGGCGGTCCTCGACCGGTCGTTCGCCGAGGTCCGGGACGCTGTCCGGACCGGCCGGGAGCGGGCCCTGGCCAGCGGGCAGTCCCCCGAGGCGATCCTGGCGGGCGCCGTCTCCGACTATTTCGACTTCCTCGCCGCCCGGCCGAACTTCATCCGCCTGATCGAGCGCGAGGCGCTGAACGGCGGCCCGCAGCTCGACGAGGTCAGCCACCTCTCCGCCGGGCAGGAGGCGCTCGCCGCCATCAGCGCCGAGCTTGGACTCGAGGATTCGGACGAAGCGGCGCAGCTGTTGCTCAGCATCATCGCCCTCTGCTGGTTCCATCTGATCCATGCCCGCACCGTCGCCCCAGCGGTCGGCGTGGTGCTGGAGCATCCCGAAGATCTCGAGCGGCGCCGGCGGCACATCGTCGGCCTGGTTCTGAACGGTCTGGCCGGGCTCGAGCGTCCGGTGGCCTCCACCCTCAAACCCGTCGCGCCATGACTGACGTCCTCGTCTCCCCCAGCGAAAAGTCCGGCACCTCTCTCGCCTCGGAGCAGGAAGCTCGGGAGGTTGCCGAAGCCGCGCGCGAGAAGGAGTGGCAGGCCCCGAGCTTCGTGCGCGAGATGTTCGAGGGCTCGTTCCGGCTGGACCTGGTGCATCCCTTCCCCGCCCCCGATCCGGCCGACCTGGAGCGGGCCCGGCCCTTCATGGAGCGGCTCGAGCAGTTCATGCAGAACCGAGTCGACAGCGACATGATCGACCGGGAGGGCAAGATCCCGAGCTACATCGTCCGCGGCCTGGGCGACATCGGCGCGTTCGGCATCAAGATCCCCACCGAGTACGGCGGTCTCGGTCTGAGCCAGTACAGCTACACCCACGCGATCGGGTTGGTCACCAGCCAGGACGGCAACCTCACCGCGCTGCTCTCCGCGGCGCAGTCCATCGGGGTGCCGACTCCGCTCAAGCTGTTCGGCACGCCGGAGCAGAAGAAGCGCTACATGCCCCGGCTCGCCCGCGGCGCGGTGTCGGCCTTCGCGCTGACGGAGAACCAGGTCGGCTCCGATCCAGCCGGGCTCACCACCACCGCGACGCTGTCGGAGGACGGTCTCCACTACATCCTGAACGGCGAGAAGCTCTGGTGCACCAACGGCACCATCGCGGAGCTGTTCGTGGTGATGGCCCGCACCGGTCCGAAGTCGATCACCGCCTTCATCGTCGAGGCCGACTGGCCGGGCGTGCACGTGGTGCAGCGGCTCCACTTCATGGGCCTCAAGGCGATCGAGAACGGGATCATCCGGTTCACCAATGTGAAGGTGCCGGTCGACAACGTGCTCTGGGGCGAGGGCAAGGGACTCAAGCTCGCGCTCATCACCCTGAACACCGGCCGGCTCACCCTGCCCGCCTCAGCCGTGGCCGGCTCCAAGCGCGCGATGGAGTTCGCCCGCCGCTGGGCCGCGGAGCGGGTGCAGTGGGGCGCGCCGATCGGGAAGCACGACGCCATCGCCCAGAAGCTGGGCCGCATGGCATCGGAGATCTTCGCGATGGAGGCCGTCTCCGATCTCGCCTCCCTGCTCGCCGACCGCGGCAACGCCGATATCCGCCTCGAGGCCGCGATGGCGAAGATGTGGAACACCGAAGTCGGCTGGCGGATCATCGACGACACGCTGCAGATCAAGGGCGGCCGCGGCTACGAGACGGCGGACAGCCTCCGGAGCCGGGGCGAGCGCCCCGAGCCGATCGAGCGGATGATGCGCGACTTCCGGATCAACCTGATCTTCGAGGGCAGCAGCGAGATCATGCGGCTGTTCATCGCCCGCGAGGCCGTCGATACCCACCTGCGCCTGGCCGGCGACCTGATCGACCCCAAGGCGCCGATGGGGAAGAAGATCGTCTCGCTGCTCCGCTCCGGGGTCTACTACGCCTACTGGTATCCCAAGCTCTTCATCGGCTGGAGCCGCGCGCCGCGATACGGCGAGTTCGGGCGGCTCGCCCGCCACGTGCGATTCGTGGATCGCTCCTGCCGGCGGCTGGCCCGAACCCTGTTCCACTGCATGATCCGCTTCGGTCCCAAGCTGGAGAAGCGTCAGATGGTCCTCGGCCGGCTGGTGGAGATCGGCGCGGAGCTGCTGGCGATGACGGCGGCGTGCTCTCGCGCCAAGGCGCTCGAAGACGGGCGGGCGGGCGGGCGGGCAGGCGGGCAGGATGGGAGCGAGCCGGGTCCGGTGGACCTGGCCGACGTCTTCTGCCGGCATGCGCGGCGGCGGGTGGAGGATCGGTTCGAAGCGGTCTTCGACAACGACGATGCGGCGACCTACCGGGTGGCGCAGCAGGTGCTTCGCGGGGAGCACGCCTGGCTCGAGACCGGGATGGTGAGAAACTCGGAGGCGCAGTAGGATTCTGCCATGGCGATCGCTGAAGGCAGGACCATCCCATTCCTCGGCCCCGACGCGGTCGATGTCGGCGTGCTGGAGACCTTCGAATACACCGGCCCCGATCAGGAGATCGTGACCGAGACCCGCGAGTTCAGCCCGGTCTGTCCCTACAGCGGACTCCCCGACTTCGCCACGCTCCGGATCACCTACGTGCCGTCCGACCGGTGCATCGAGCTCAAGAGCCTCAAGTACTACGTCACCAGCTACCGCAGCGTCGGCATCTTCCAGGAGCACGCCACCGCGAAGATCGCAGAGGATCTCCAGCGGGTGCTCCAGGCCAAGCGGCTGGTGGTGACGACGATCTACAATACGAGGGGCGGGTTCGACACCACCTGCACGGTCCAGCTTGCACAATAGTTGTCATTTACTTCCCTGCCACCGCCTCGCTCGGCCTGTTCGGCACCACCTCCGGCGTCGATTTCTTCCCCCGCGGCAGCAGCGCCGGCAGGTTCGCCAGCTCGTAGGCCGTCACCGCCATCACCGCGCTCGCCTGCTTGAGATCGTCCGCGACCGCCTTGTCGTAGGTGTCGCTCTCCGAGTGGTGGGTGTGGCCGTAGCCCCGGCGCTCCTGGTCGAAGTTGAACGCCGGCACGCCGTAAGGGCCGAACGGAAGGTGATCGGTGCCCGACTTCATCGCCTCCCTCACCTCCGAGGCGCCGAGCTGGGCGACCGGCGCGAGGAGACCCCGCCAGAGATCGGCCAGGTCGGACCTGCCCTGGAGAGCCTGCCCCACGATCCGGCCGGTGCCGTTGTCGATCACGAGCACCGCCTGGATGCTGTCCGCCTGGCCCGCGTGCGCGGCGGCGTAGGCCCGTGAGCCGAGCAGCCCCTGCTCCTCCCCGCTGAACAGGATGAACCGCACCGTTCGTTTCGGGCGCAGCCCCGATTTCGCCAGCGCCCGCGCCGCCTCCAGCACCACCATCGAGCCGGTCCCGTTGTCGGTGACTCCGGTGCCGAGGTCCCAGCTGTCGAGGTGGGCGCCGAGGATCACCACCTGGCCCGGCAGCTCGCTGCCCTTGATCTCACCCACGGTGTTCCATTGCTTGACCCGCGACTTGCCGAGCTTGTTCTCCACCTTGACCTCGAGCCGGGGCACCAGACGGTGTTCCACCAGGCGCTCGAGCAGGGCGTAGTCTTCGTGGGAGATCACGATGTTCGGAAGCGGCGAGACCCGGGTGGGCGAGCCGCTCATGGTCATGAGCGCGTGCTCCTTGGCTCCATCGACCAGGGTGCCGAGCGCGCCGGCTGCCTTGAGGGCGTAGGGCAGGTCGATCTGGAACTGGCGCCGCCCTCGCACGGCTTCGGCCGAGGTGTCGGCCGAGAGCGCGGACCGGGCGTCCTGGATGGCCTGGATTCGGGCCGAATCCTCCGCCGAGGCTGCGGGGCCGTCCGGGTTCCAGATCGGACTGGAGGGCTTGGGCAGCACCCAGGCGCCCCGGACCCGGTCCCGGTAGCGGGCCAGGCTGTCCGGGGTGGAGAGATCGACCGCCACCACGGGCCCGCTCCGGGTCTTGCCGCCGGTCCCCTCGGTCCAGGCCCAGCTGTGGGCCGTGACGGCGCGGGTGAAGGGCACGGTGAGACGAGCCGAGATCGGACCTCGCTCCCAGGTGACCCCGAAATCGAACGGCTCCAGCGCGGCCGTGAGACCGTACTGCTTGAATCGCTCCGCGGTCCAGTCGTTGGCCAACCGCATAGCGGTGGACCCGGACAACCGCGGGCCGATGACGTCGCTCAGGTGGCGGAGGTTCTCCATCACCTCGGAGCGGTCCATCGCCTCGGCGATGAGGGCGCCGGCCCCGGTGGTATCGACCGCCGACTGCGCCCGAAGCGGCGTGGCCAGGGCGAGCGTGGCGAGCAGGAGATGCGGCTTCAACATGCGACAGATGTCCCGGATCCAGGTGGTTGCTGGCGTGTGCGGCCAGCCGCAAGTTATACTCGGAATTGTACGACGCTATTCCTTTGATTCTACGCGTTTTTCAGGAGATGGTTCCGTGCCTCAGGACAGCCTCACGATCACCGACAATCGCACGGGACGCACCTACGAGGTCCCCGTCGCCGAAGGCACCGTGCGTGCCACCGACCTCCGCCAGATCAAGGTCTCGGACGACGACTTCGGCCTGATGACGTACGACCCCGCCTTCATGAACACGGCGGCGTGCCGGAGCGCGATCACCTATATCGACGGCGACAAGGGCATCCTGCGCTACCGCGGGTACCCGATCGAGCAGCTCGCCGAACAGGCCAGCTTCCTCGAGGTGGCGTACCTGCTGATCGAGGGCGAGCTGCCGAACAAGCAGCAGCTCCACGAGTGGACCGAGACGGTGAAGTACCACACCTACGTCCACACCAACATCACGAAGTTCCTGGAAGGCTTCCGCTACGACGCCCACCCGATGGGCATGCTGCTCGGTGTCGTCGGCGCCCTCTCCACGTTCTACCCCGACGCCAAGGACATCCAGGATCCGGCCAACCGCCGGCTCCAGCGGATCCGGCTGCTGGCCAAGGGGCCGACCATCGCGGCCTTCGCTTTCCGCCACTCGCGCGGCCTGCCGTTGGTCTTCCCCGACAACGATCTCGACTACATCGCGAATTTCGTGAACATGACCTTCAGCATCGGCGGCCGGCACCGGCCGAACAAGGTGCTGCAGCGGGCGCTCGAGATCCTCCTCATCCTGCACGCCGACCACGAGCAGAACTGCTCCACCAGCGCGGTCCGCGGGGTCGGATCCTCGCAGGTCGATCCCTTCTCCGCGATCTCGGCGGGGATCGCGGCGCTGTACGGCCCGCTGCATGGCGGAGCGAACGAGGCGGTGCTGGCGATGCTGGACGAGATCGGGGACAAGAAGAACATCCCCGAGTTCATCAAGGAGGTAAAAGGCGGCGGCGGACGGCTGATGGGCTTCGGGCACCGGGTCTACAAGTCGTACGACCCCCGGGCCAAGCTGATCAAGAAGGTGGCCGACGACGTGTTCAAGGAGACGGGGCTGAATCCCAAGCTGGAGATCGCCCTGGAGCTGGAGCGGATCGCGCTCCAGGACGACTACTTCATCAAGCGGAAGCTCTACCCCAACGTCGATTTCTACTCCGGCCTGATCTACCAGGCGATGGGCTACCCCACCGAGTACTTCACGGTGCTGTTCGCCCTGGGACGGATGCCGGGCTGGCTGGCGCAATGGGAGGAGATGCTGGGCGACAAGGACCAGAAGATCGCCCGGCCCCGGCAGATCTACACCGGCAAGGACGAGCGTCCGTTCGTACCCATCGAGAAGCGTCCCGGATGAACGACCGCCTCGACACGCTGCTCTCCGAGCAGCGGCGCTTCCCGACGACGGCCGAGTTCGCGGCCCGCGCGGCGAGCACGGCGGCGCTCTACGTCGCGGGGCACGACTGGAAGCGGTTCTGGGAAGACCAGGCCCGCTCCCTCGACTGGATGTCCCTCTGGACCAAGTCGCTCGACTGGAAGCCTCCCCACGCCAGGTGGTTCGTCGGCGGCAAGCTGAACGCCTCCTCCAACTGCATCGACCGCCACATCCGCGGCCCCCGGCGCAACAAGGCCGCCATCATCTGGGAGGGCGAGCCCGGCGACCGGCGGGTGATGACCTACTGGGAGCTCTCCCGCGAGGTCGGCCGCTGCGCCAACGCGCTCAAGCGGCTCGGCATCAAGAAGGGCGACCGGGTGGCGATCTACCTGCCGATGGTGCCGGAGGCGGCCGTCGCCATGCTGGCCTGCGCGCGGATCGGCGCGGTGCACTCGGTGGTGTTCGGCGGATTCTCGGCGGAATCGCTGCGCGACCGGATCAACGATGCCGGCGCCGTTGCCCTGATCACGGCCGACGGCGGCTACCGGCGCGGCCAGTTCCTGCCGCTCAAGCAGATGGCCGACACGGCCCTCGCGGAGACGCCGTCGGTCCGGCACTGCATCGTACTCCGCCGGCGCGCCGAGGGCGACGACACGCCGATGGCCGAGGGCCGCGACCAGTGGTGGCACACGCTGCTGGACGCTGAGTCCCCGGCCTGCAAGCCGGAGCCGATGGACGCGGAGGACATGCTGTTCATTCTTTATACCTCGGGCACCACCGGGAAGCCCAAGGGCATCGTCCACACGACGGGCGGCTACCTCACCCACGTCGCCTCCACGGCCAAGCACGTGTTCGACCTGCACGACGGAGACGTCTTCTGGTGCACCGCCGACATCGGCTGGGTCACCGGGCATTCGTACGTGGTCTATGGCCCGCTGGCGAACGGCGCCACCGTGGTGATGTACGAGGGCGCGCCCGACTGGCCCGAGCGGGACCGCTTCTGGAGTATCATCGAGCGGTACGGCGTCACCGTGCTCTACACGGCCCCCACCGCGATCCGCGCCTTCATGAAGTGGGGCGTCGAGCATCCCCAGGGGCACGACCTCTCCACCCTCCGGCTCCTCGGCTCCGTGGGCGAGCCGATCAACCCCGAGGCGTGGATCTGGTATCACGAGAACATCGGCCGCCGCAACTGCCCGATCGTCGACACCTGGTGGCAGACCGAGACCGGCGGCATCATGATCACGCCCCTTCCCGCGGTCGTGACCACCAAGCCCGGCTCCGCCACCATCGCCTACCCCGGCATCGTGCCGGAGCTGGTGGACGCCAAGGGCGTGAAGATGGAATCGGGCGGCGGGTTCCTGACCATCGCCCAGCCCTGGCCCGGCATGCTGCGCACCATCTTCGGCGACGACGCGCGGTACCAGGAGGTCTATTGGAGCCGGTTCCCCGGCCGCTACTTCACCGGCGACGGCGCCAAGCTGGACGAAGACGGCTACTGGTGGATCCTCGGCCGGGTCGATGACGTGCTCAACGTCGCCGGCCACCGGATCGGCACCATGGAGGTCGAGAGCGCGCTGGTCGATCATTCTTCGGTGGCGGAAGCCGCGGTCGTCGGGCGGGCCGACGACCTCAAGGGCCAGGCGCTGGCCGCGTTCGTCACCCTCAAGGACGGGCAGGAGGGATCGGCGGAGCTGAAGGAAGGGCTCAAGAAGCACGTGACGCAGAAGATCGGCGCGATCGCCCGGCCGGACGACATCTTCTTCACGGCGGATCTGCCGAAGACCCGGAGCGGCAAGATCATGCGGCGGTTGCTCAAGGACATCGCCGAGGGCCGCGCGCTGGGAGACACCACGACGCTGGCGGATCCGAACGTGGTGAACCGGCTGAAGGAGATGTACGAGGGGCAGGAGAGCTAGCTCACTGTCATCCGCCCTACTCCTCCAAATACGTATACCCCTCCAACCCCGCCACGTAATCCGCGATGAACGAGTTCGCCTCCTGCCGTTCCAACCCCTTCGCGTTCGCCACCTTTCGGCGGAACGTCCCCAGCAGATCGGTGGCGTGGAACTGCACGTAGTTGAGCACCTCGGTCACCGTATCGCCGTGTACCAGGTCGGTGACCTCGTAGCCTTGCTCCGTCAGCCGCACGTGCACCGCGTTGGTGTCGCCGAAGAGGTTGTGGAGGTCGCCCAGGATCTCCTGGTAGGCGCCGGTGAGAAAGATCCCCAGGATGTACTGCTCCCCCTCGTGAACCGGGTGCAGGTCCAGCGAGGGTTTCCCCTTCCGCCCGCCGACGAAGCGGTCGATCACCCCGTCGGAGTCGCAAGTCATGTCCTGGAGGGTCCCTCGCCGGACCGGCGGCTCCAGCAGGCGGTGGATCGGCATGATGGGGAACAGCTGGTCGATCGCCCAGTGGTCGGGAAGCGACTGGAACACCGAGAAGTTGCAGAAGTAGCGATCGACCAGCGCCGAGTCGATGTGGGCGACGATCTCGGGGAACGAGTTCTTGTCATCCCCGATCACCTGCTGGAGCGCGTGCAGTGTGGCGAGGTAGAGCTGTTCCGCGTCGGCCTTGTCCCGGAGGGAGAAGGCGCCGCTGGCGAAGTACTCCTGGGTCCGCTCCTTGCCGAACACCGCGTCGTGGAAGACCTCCTCGATCCGCTCCGGAATCAGCGCCTCGAGGTTCTCCGACATCTCCACCAGGAGCGGATGCGGGTCCTCGCGCAGCTTCGGCGGGGCCGACTCCACCAGCGACTCGACGTCGGTCACGTTCACCAGCAGCAGCGCGTGATGCGCGGTCAGCGCCCGCCCCGACTCGCTGATGATGTGCGGCATCGGCAGCTCCTCGGAGCGGCAGGCGGCGCCGATGGTATAGACCACGTCGCTGGCGTACTCCCGCATCGTGTAGTTCACGCTGGCGGGGCGGGTGGAGCGGGAGCCGTCGTAATCCACGCCGAGTCCGCCGCCCACGTCGACGTGGGTGATGTTGAAGCCCATCCCGCGCAGCTCGGAGTAGTAGCGGCTGAGCTCTTCCAGTCCCGCCTTCACGTGCCGGATGTCGGTGATCTGGCTGCCGAGGTGGAAGTGGACCAGCCGAAGCAGCCCCTTCCGGTCGCGCCGCTCGAGGTCGTTCAGGAGCCGCATCAGCTCCACCGCGGACAGGCCGAACTTGGAGCGCTCCCCGCCGCTCTTGGCCCACCGGCCCGAGCCCTCGGTCGCCAGTTTGATCCGGACCCCCGCGGTCGGCTCGACTCCCATCTCGTCGGCCACCTTGAGCAGCTCCTCCAGCTCGTTGAGCTGCTCCAGCACGATCATCACCGTGTGCCCCAGCTTCTGGCCCATGAGGGCCAGCCGGATGTACTCCGTGTCCTTGTAGCCGTTGCAGACGATGAGATGCCGGGTGTCTTCGTTGAGGCCCAGCACCGCCATCAGCTCGGGCTTGCTGCCGCACTCCAGCCCGACGCCGTAGGGCGCCCCGAACTCCACGATCTCCTGCACGATGTGCCGCTGCTGGTTGACCTTCACCGGATAGACGGTGGTGTAGCTGCCCTCGTAGCCGAACTCCTTGATCGCGGTGGAGAACTCCCCCGAGAGGGCCTCGATCCGGGACTTGAGGATGTCGGAGAAACGGAGCAGCAGGGGCAGGCCCACGCCCTGGGCGTGCAGATCGGTGGCGAGATGGTAGAGATCGAGCCCGCGATGCTTTTTCGCGTCGGGATGGACGGTGACGTGGCCCTCGGCGTTGATCCGGAAGTAGCCGAGTCCCCAGCCGTTCATGTTGTAGAGCTTTTCCGCGTCCTTCACGGCCCATCCGGGCGGGGCGACAGTCGTGGCGATGTCGGGTCTCCTGCTAGAGGGCGAAGGGGCAATTGTAATGGTATCGGACAGTGAGGGAAAGCTTCGTAGCGGGAGTGCTACAGACGCTGCTCCGGGGAGGCAGTGCAGGCTTCCTCACCCCCGGCCAACCGCCTTCCGGAGCGCGACTTCGGGACGGGGCGAGCGCCCCCCCGCCGGGCACGAAGCTCGCACCTCCGACCCCTGCAGCCCATGTCACTCGGGAGCAGCGGGCTGCACTACCGTATGAAGATTGGGAGGAGACAATGGCCGTCCCCGGCATCATCTCGACCCGGCGGTTCACCCCCGCGACCCGTCTGCGCCTCCAGGTGCTGTTCGCCCGCGCCTGGGAAGCGCTTGCCGATACCTACCGCAGCCAGGCCGGAGAGTTCGTCCGCCGGCTCCGTACCCAGCTCCCGATGGAGGAGGCGCTGGATCGGTTCTTCCGCGAAGTGGGCGTCCCGGCCGCGATGACCGACACGGTCCGCGCCCGCGCGCTGATCCTGCTGGCCCCGCTGATCGAGGACGCCGAGGAGGTGGAGGACAGTCCGGCACCGACCTGGAATCCGCTCCGGCCCGATCGCCTGATCGGCGTGCTGAGGCGCCGCGCCCAGTACGTCGAAGAGACCAATCTGGAGTGCCGCCTGGCCGCATCCATCGCCGACGAGGCCGTGGCCGCCACCCACGTGCAGATGGCGCTCGACGTCGCCGAGCTCCTGGCCGACGAGTGCACCCCGGACGAGGCTATCATGCATTACGTCCGCTCGTTCAACCCGCCGGCCATCGACGCCCAGCTCATCTTCCGCCGCGCCATGGCGAGCTGGGCCGAGCGCGACCCCCTCGGCCTCGACCGGGTGGAGCCGGTGACCCCGACCGTCGCCATCTGCGCCAGCGGCGCGCAGCTCGACTTCCCCAGCAAGATGCGCCTTGGGTTGAAGGCGGCCATGGGGTGAGAGGCCGGCGGAAAGCGGGAAAAGTGAAACGTGAAAAGTGAAAAGGGAGGAAGCCTCTGCGAGGTTTTCTCCCTTTCACTTTTCACGTTTCACGTTTCCCGCTGTTCAATTGGCCTTTCCCGCTGTTCATTTGGTCTATGGGTTGGACGATAACACTGGGCCGCGCGTGGGGGACGGAGATCAAGGTCCACCTGACCTTCTTCATCCTCGTCGCCTTCTGGGCCATGGCGGGATACCAGCAGGGCGCCCTGCCCGGCGCCCTCGCCGCCTGCCTCCTCCTCTTCGCGCTCTTCGCCTGCGTCCTGCTCCACGAGTTCGGCCATATCCTCATGGCCCGGCGGTACGGCGTCCGGACGCCGGACGTCATTCTCCTTCCCATCGGCGGCGTCGCCCGGCTCGAGCGCATCCCCGACGTGCCGCGCCAGGAGCTGCTGATCGCGCTCGCGGGCCCGGCGGTGACCCTCGCGATCGTGCTGGCGCTCTACGCCCTGCTCTCGCTCGACGGCAGTCCCCCGCGGCTGGGAGAGCTCGAGCCCGACGGGCCGTTCCTGGAGACCCTCCTCCGGGTGAACGCCTACCTGCTGATCTTTAATCTGTTTCCCGCGTTCCCCATGGACGGCGGGCGGGTGCTGCGGGCCCTGCTCTCCAGCCGCCTGGGCCTGGTGAGCGGAACGAGGATCGCCGCCCGCTTCGGGCAGGCCAGCGCGGTCGTGGCGGGACTCTACGGGCTCAGCACCGGGCAGCCCCTGCTCGCCCTGGTGGCCCTGTTCGTGTTCCTGGGCGCCGGCGCCGAGGCGAGCGCGGTGGAGACCCGGGTCGCGGGCGAGGGTCTCAACGTCACCCAGATGATGGTGACTCAGTTCAGGGCCGTCCCGATCCATGCCACGCTGGCGGCCGCGGTCGAGCTGCTGCTCTCCAGCGAGCAGCGCGAGTTTCCGGTGGTCGATAACCTGGGCCGGGTCGAGGGGATGCTGACCCGCGACAACCTGATCAAGGGGATCAGCGGGCGGGGAACGGCCTCGACCGTCGGCGAGGCCATGACGGCCCCGGTCGAGCCGGTATCGCCCGAGCTGGGCTTTCAGGAGGCGCTGGAGCGGCTGCGCTCCAGCGGACTGCCCGCGCTGCCCGTGGTCGATCGGAGCGGAAAGCTGGTGGGCCTGCTCACACTGGACAACATCACCGATCTCCTGCTCGTCCGCCGGGCGCGGGCCTGACGCATTCCCTCCGCCGGAACGCGCTCGGCGAGCACTCGAACCCCCGCCCGGCCCACAGTCCCGCCTGAGTTTCCCGGGCCTGGTTTTGCGCCTGCTCCAGCCGCTCGGCATACTTGACGTTCGGCGGCACGGTGTAGAGCATCGCCCACCCCTCCCGCACCATCGCCTCGTTCACCATTCGCGAGCCGGTCCAGGCGTAGGCGAGGACCCGGCCGTAGCGGTCCCGGGGCGACACGTCGGTCTCGAGCCGGACCGAGGAGCCCTCGGGCAGGAGACGGTGCAGTGCGGCCTGCGCCCGGCGCCCCGGCTCACCCTGCGCCAGCTCGGGCGTATCCACCCCGATGAGGCGCACCCGCCGCCCGTCGCGGCAGGTGAAGGTGTCGCCGTCGGCCACCCGCGCGACGACGCACGCGGGCACGGGCGGCGACGCAGGGCGCGGCGCCGATCCGCAGGAGAGCGCGAGCGCGCCGGCGATGAGGCCGGCGGGCAGATGTCTCAGCATGGCGGGGCAATGTAAGGAGAGCGCAGTCCAATGGCAGCGTCGGTTCACGTCATCGAGCGTACCTCTACCCTCCCGGTCCCGGCCGCCGAGGCCTTCGCCTGGCACGAGCGTCCCGGCGCCCTGGAGCGGCTCACGCCCCCGTGGGAGCGGTTCAAGGTGGTCGAGCGAAGCGGCGGCCTCGAGGACGGGGCTCGGGTCACCGCCCTGGTGCGCGTGGGCCCTATCTCCACGCGGTGGGTCGCGGTCCACCGGGACTACCAGCCGGGTCGCCGCTTCGTCGATGAACAAGCCGAAGGCCCGTTCGCCCACTGGATCCACCAGCACCTCTTCGAGCCGGCCGGGCCCGACGCGACGCGCTACACCGATCGCATCGAGTTCGCCCCTCACATGGGGACGGTCGGCGCGGCGGCGGGGATGTGGCTCGCGCGACCACGGATCGAGCGGATGCTGGCGTACCGCCACGCGCTTCTCCCGGCCGACCTGGCGGCGCACGCGCGGTTTCGGGATCGGGGCTCGATTCACGTCGCGATCACCGGCGCCACCGGCCTTCTGGGCGCCGCGCTGACCCCGTTCCTCACAACTGGGGGCCACCGGGTCACCCGGGTGACCCGCCGGCACAGCTCGGGCGGCATCCACTGGGATCCCGCCGCCGGAGTCATCGATGGCCCCGCGTTCGAGGGCCTGGACGCGGTGGTCCATCTGGCCGGCGAGAACGTCGGGTCGAGGTGGACCGAGGATCGCAAACGGCGGATCCGCCAGAGCCGGGTCGAGGGGACCAGGCTCCTCGCGGAAACCCTGGCCGGGCTCCAGCGGCCCCCGAGGGTTCTGGTCGCGGCATCCGCGATGGGCATCTACGGCCACCAGGGCGACAAGCTGCTGACCGAGGGCGACGTGCCGGCCGGCCCGGCGAGCAATTTCTTCGTGGGACTGGGGCGCGAGTGGGAGGCGGCGACCGAGCCGGCCCGGGCCGCCGGGATCCGGGTCGTGCACCTCCGCTTCGGCATCGTGCTCACGCCCGCCGGCGGCGCGCTCGGCCGGATGTTGACGCCCTTCCTGCTCGGCGGCGGCGGCACCCTGGGCGACGGGAAGCAGTGGATCAGCTGGCTCTCGGTGAACGACGCGGTCGGCGTGATCCATCATGCGCTCTTCACCGACTCGCTCGAAGGACCGGTGAACGCGGCGACGCCCGAGCCGGTCACCAACCGCACCTTCTCCCGGACGCTCGGCCGCGTGCTGCACCGCCCCGCCCTGGTTCCGGTGCCGGCCACTGCGATCAAGCTGCTGTTCGGCGAGATGGGCGAGGTCGCGCTGCTGGCCAGCCACCGCATGTCACCCGCACGCCTGGAGGCCTCGGGCTATTCCTTCCGGCACCCGGGCATGGAACAGGCCCTCCGCCACGTCCTCGGGCGGCAGCCCTGACATATTTCCGGTCATGACGAGTCGCCCAGCCGTCGTCCTCCTGAGCGGAGGCCTGGACTCGGCCACCGCGGCCGCCGTTGCGCGGAGCCAGGGGTTCGAGGTCCATGCCCTCAGCTTCCGCTACGGCCAGCGCCACGCGGTCGAGCTGGACGCGGCGCGACGGGTGGCCCGGAGCCAGGACGTCCGCCGCCACGTGGTGCTCGACATCGACCTCCGGGCCTTCGGCGGATCGGCGCTTACCGGAGATCTCGACGTCCCCAAGGACACGCCCCCGGACCGGATCGGCAGCACGATCCCCGCGACCTACGTCCCCGCGCGCAACACGATCTTCCTCTCCTTCGCGATGGCTTGGGCCGAGACCCTCCGCGCGACGGATATTTTCATCGGCGCCAACGCCCTCGACTACAGCGGCTACCCCGACTGCCGCCCGGAGTACATCGAGGCCTTCGAGCGCATGGCGAACCTCGCCACCAAGGCCGGCGTCGAGGGCCACCGCCTCCGGATTCACACGCCGTTGATCAGTCTGTCCAAGGCGGAGATCGTGAAGCTGGGGATGGGGCTGGGCGTCGATTACGGCCTCACCTGGAGCTGCTACGATCCCCAGCCGGGTGGCGGTCCTTGCGGTCGCTGTGAGTCCTGCACTCTCCGGCGGAAGGGCTTCGAGGAGGCGGGCCTGGACGATCCAGCCGCCTTGAACCAGTTGTCACCCTGAGCAAGCGAAGGGGCCGAACCCCTCGTATGGCCTATTCGGTAAAGGAAGTCTTCTACACCCTTCAGGGCGAAGGCCACAACACCGGCCGGCCGGCGGTTTTCTGCCGGTTCGCCGGCTGTAACCTGTGGACCGGCCGGGAGGCCGACCGGGCGGACGCCACCTGCAAGTTCTGCGACACGGATTTCGTCGGCACCGACGGTCCGGGCGGTGGAAAGTTCGCCGACGCCGAGGCCCTGGCCCGCGCGGTCGCGGCCGAATGGCCGGACGAGGCGCCGGACGGCACCCGGTTCGTGGTCTGCACCGGCGGCGAGCCCCTGCTCCAGCTCGACCCACCCCTGCTCGACGCCTTTCACCGGGCCGGATTCGAGGTCGCTGTCGAGACCAACGGCACGGTGGAGCCCCCGGCCGGCATCGACTGGCTCTGCGTGAGCCCCAAGGCCGGCGCCCCGCTGGTGGTCGGCTCGGGAGACGAGCTCAAGCTGGTCTATCCCCAGGACGGCGCCGAGCCGGAGCGATTCGAGTTGCTACGGTTCGACCACTTCTTCCTCCAGCCGATGGACGGCCCGGCCCGGGACGCCAACACCGCCGCCGCCCTGCGCTACTGCCTGGCCCACCCGCGCTGGCGACTGAGCCTGCAAACACATAAGCTTCTCGGCATTCCGTAGGGCGGGCAGTCGGGCAGGCGGGCAAACGGGCAGCGATGCCCGGCTCGCCGTCCTCTGCCCGCCTGCCCGTCTGCCCCTCTGCCCACCTGGAAATGCACGGCTATTCCGATCGCATCAATCACGCGTTCGCGTTCGCCGCGAAATACTACGGGGCCGCCGCGCCGGTGGGAGCCGGGATGGATTATCTTGCCCACCCGGCCAACGTCGCCATCATCCTCGCCCGCTACGGGTGCGAGCAGGTCACGATCGTGGGAGGCATCCTCCACCACGTGCTGGAGGAAGCGGCCCCCGACAGCCGCCCCACGCTCGAGCGAAAGATCGGAGACAAGTTCGGCCCGGTGGCGCTCGCCATCGCGCGGGACGCGCTCGAGCCCAAGTTCGACCGCTGGGGCGGCGAGCGGAACTGGCGATCCCGCAAGCAGGAGTTTTTGAGCATGCTGGCCGCCGCCGAGCCGCGGGCGCTCGACGTGTGCGCGGCCGACGAGCTGCACACCTGCGGCTCCACCATCACCGCGATTCGCCGGCTCGGCCCGGAGTATCTCCGGACCCTGTCGAGCGCCGGGTCGGAGCAGACCATCTGGTGGTACCGCTCCATGCTGGAAGTGCTGGACTCCCGGGCGGACTGGCCGCGCCGGGAGATGTTGTCGGAGCTGCGGCTGCTCAGCACTGACCTGGTGCGAGGCCTCCGGCTCAGCGAGGAGGAGCTGTGACGTCGAAGCGTTGGGGAGGACTGCTCGCACTCTTGGCTGCGGTCGCGACCGCCTGCGTGCCCGGCGCGAAGGCGCCGGAGCCGCTCAACCCGGTCCGGCTCCTGCTCATCAACGACGTCTATGTCTCCGACACCCTGTCCGACGGCACGGGCGGCCTCGCCCGGGTGGCCACGGTGCGGAGCCGGCTGAGCGACCAGGACACGTTGCGGAGCAAGCTGCCCAACCAGGGCCCGGTGCTCTTCCTCCTCGCCGGCGATTTCCTGAGCCCCAGCCTGCTGAGCAAATACTACGGCGGCCGTCAGATGGTCGAGGCGCTGAACGCCGCCAAGCTGGACTACGCCACCTTCGGCAACCACGAGTTCGAGCTGGCCCGCGACACCCTGATCGCGCGGATCGAGCAGTCCTCGTTCAAGTGGCTCTCGACCAACTGCACCCTCTCCGACGGCACCCGCTTTCCCAAGGTCCTTCCCTGGGACACGGTGCGGGTGTCAGGGCACCTCGTCGGCCTCTTCGGCCTCACTCTGCGCGACGACTACCGGAGCTACGTGCGCTGCGGCAATCCCGACAGCGCCGCGAAGGCCGCCGCCGACACGCTCACCGCGCTCAAGGCCGATCTCATCATCGGCCTGACCCACCAGTCCATCGAGGCCGACCGCGAGCTGCTGGCCCGCGAGTCGCGGGTGGACCTCATCCTGGGCGGCCATGAGCACGAGGCCCACGACTCGGTGGTCTCCGGCCGCCACGTGCTCAAGGCCGACGCCAACGCCCGCTCGGCGCAGTTCGCCACCCTGTGGGGCGGCAAAGGCAAGTGGCGCCAGGCCGTGGGCCTCGTGACCATCGACTCCCGCCTCCCCGACGACACCGCCACCGCGCGGGTCACCGCGGCGTGGAACGACAGCCTCAAGAAGCGGCTCGGCGCCGAGAAGATCGTCGGGACCGCCTCCGCGCCGCTCGACGCGCGCGACGAAGTCTCCCGCCGGCGCGAGTCTCCGCTGGGCGACCTGGTGACCGACGCGATCCGCACCGGCACCGGGTCGGACGTGGGGCTGATCAATGCCGGCGCCATGCGGCTGGACGACGTAATCCCCCAGGGTCCGATCAGCAGCTACCAGGTGGAGAGCATTTTCCTCTTCGCCGACGACACCCGCATGGTCACCTTTCCGCTCACCGGCGCCCGGTTGCGCGAAGTCCTGGAGCACGGGGTGTCGAGGGAGTCGCTGGGGACCGGCGCCTTCCTCCAAGTATCCGGGGTGCAGTTCACCTTCGACCGGAACCGCCCGTCGGGCAACCGGATCGTGGGAGACCTGCGCCGCCAATCGGGCGGCATCTTCGAGCCGGCCGACACGGTTCGGGTCTCGATGCCCGCCTATCCGGCGTGTGAGGCGGGAGACGGCTACAAGATCCCCGAAGCCTCCGGTAGCTGCGGCCAGGCGAGCTCCGGACCACGGGCGGCCGACCTGCTCACCAGCTATGTCGCCGACTCCCTTGGCGGCACGGTAGCTCCGCCGCCCGCCGACCGCATTGTGGAGGCGGGCAGCTGAACCAGGCAGGGTTCGCGGCGGCTCCCGGCAACTCTCGGCTTCGGGTATTATAGGATATGGCTTCCACGCCAGCCGCACTCGCCAGCCTTCCAAGTGCTTTTGCCGCAGCCTGTAGGCTCTCCCGCACCGAGGGGGAGCTGTTCGAGCGCTGCCGCGTGGCGTTGGTCCGCCGCTTCCAGAGCGAGAAGATCTGGTTCGGCCTGGTGTCTCCCACCGAGAGTATTCCCCGGGTAGGCCCGCCCGAAGGCTTCGATCAGGCCGTCGAAGTGGCCCGGCTGGGCAGCGGCGAGACCGAAGTGGTCATTCACGCCGATCCCTCGGTCATGAGCGAGATGCGGGCGGTGGCCATGCCGCTGGCCCTCGGCCTCAGCGTGGTGCTCGAGCTGCGCAGCATCCTGCTCGAGCGCCAGGCGGCCCTGGACGACGCGGTGTTCCAGCTTCGGGCGCTCCGCCAGGTGGCGCGGCTGCTCTCCTCGGTGCACTCCATCGAGGAAACCGAGCAGCTCATCCTCGACTTCATGGCGGAGGTGTTCTTTGCATGGTGGGCGTGTCTCTACCGCCCCGAGACCTCGGTGTACGCGCCGAAGGTCTTCCGATCCCTCAACGATCGCCTCCGTCCAGCCCCCATCGACAAAGCCGCCCTCGACCAAGCCCTCCCCGCCGGAAGCGCGTCGAGCGGCGCCGAAGACGTCGGCGTGGCCTCGCTGGTAGGGCCCGGCGCCGAGCTGGTGGTGCCGCTCGATGCCGGCGCCGAGCGGATGGCGGTGCTGGTGCTCGGCTCCCGGATCAGCGACAAGCTCTACGGCCGGGCCGAGCTGGAGCTGGCTGGCACGCTGTCGTTTGCCGCCGCTATCGCGCTCAAGAACTCCGAGCTGGTGGAGCAGCTCCACAGCGCCGCGACGACCGACGAGCTGACCGGCCTCTACAACCGCCGCGCGCTGGAGGAGCGGCTGGCCGCCGAGATCTCCCGCAGCCTCCGGCACCAGCTTCACACCAGCGTCCTCCTGCTCGACCTCGACCGCTTCAAGGTGGTCAACGACACCATGGGCCACGCGGCGGGCGACCGGCTGCTGATTCACGTGGCCCGCATTCTCCGGCAGCAGTGCCGCGCGCTCGACGTGGTCGGCCGGCTGGGCGGCGACGAGTTTTTGGTGATCCTGCCGATGACGAAGCCGGCCGAGGCCCAGGTGTTCGTGGCCCGGGTGCAGCGGAGCCTGAACGAGCTGGAGCGGAGCAACCCCGAGTTCGGGCCCTGCACCCTCAGCATGGGCATCGCCGAGTCGCCGCGGCACGGGACCACCGTAAGCAGCGTGCTCGCCGCCGCCGACACCGCCCTCTACAAAGCGAAACGGGCGGGACGCAACGCCGTCGAGGTCGCGGACGGCTGAGGGATGCCGCATCACGAGTTCACCCTGCTCGGCGACGCCGTCTGGCTGGACTTCGTCAACTCCGCACGCGGGCGTCCGCCCGGCCCGACCGACCTGCTCCCTGACGCCGCCGCCTTTACCCGCTGGGCCCACGCGCAGCGCCTGATCTCGCTCGACGGCATCCCAGCCTACGCCGAAGTCCATCGGTTCCGCGACCAGCTCACCGTCCTGGCCCAGGCCATGGACGCCGGCCTCAAGCCGCCGACCGCGGCCATCTCCGCCATCAACGGCGTGCTCGCCGGCAGCTCCGGGTGTTGCCGGCTCACCCGGACCAGCGGCGCGTGGCGGCTCCAGTTTGCCCCCGCGCACCCGCTCGGCCCCTTGGAGGCCGTTGCCCGCTCCGCCGCGGCAACACTGGCCGATCCGGCCATCAGCGTGCGGCGCTGCGCCTCCGAGACCTGCGCTTTCTACTTCGCCGATTCCTCACCCAACCGCAGCCGCCGGTGGTGCACCGCCACCTGCGCCGCGGATCTCCGCGTGGAACGGCGGCGAGGGCTCCGGCGCTGAGCGGCCCCTCCCCGCTGGTCGCGTTCGACCGCACTCGTGAGGCGCTCGGCGAGCGGTACCGCCTGGAGCGGATCGTGGCGTCGTCGCCCGAGCGGGTGTTGTTCGAGGCTCACGACGACCTGCTCAAACGTAAGGTCAGCGTACGCGTCAACTTTTATCTCGATGACGCGATGCGGGGCTGGTTCATGCGGGAATCGGAGGCGCTGGGCCGGCTCGACCACCCGGCGATCCTGCACGTCTATGACGGGGGCGAGGTGGGCGACCTGGCCTTCCGGATCGGCAACTGGGTGGAAGGTGAGAGCCTCCACGAGGCGGTCACCCGGGGACCGCGGCCGGTGCCGACCGTGTTCACCCTGGCCCGCGACCTCCTCGGCGCGCTGGACGATGCCCACATCAACGGGATCGTCGTGCGCGCGATCGGGCCCGCCTCGATCCTGTTGAGCGCCGGGGGACGCGCCACGGTCACCGACGTCCGCTACTGCAGCTACTGCCTCCCCTCGGTTCCGCCCACGTTCATTCCGCCGGCGCTGAACTTCATGGCGCCCGAGACCCGCGAGGGTGCGGTCGGCGACGCCGCGTCCGACATCTACACGGTCGGCGCGCTGCTGTACTTCGCCGTGACCGGACAGGTGCCTCCGCTCGATTCGCGCGAGGCCCGGCCTCCGACCGAGCTGCGGCCGACCTGTCCCCGCGTCATCGAGCGGATCGTCCAGCGCGCTTTGCAGCCATCGCCGGACGCGCGCTATTTCACCGCCTCCGAAATGCTGGAGGACTTCGCCTCCGACGCGGGGGCCTACGAGGTGGCGCCGCCGACCCTGGGCGACGCCGAGGTGTCGCTGGATGAGGATCGGGCGCGGTGGGAGCAGCGGCTTCGCCGGGCGCTGGGCGACGACTACGAGCTGTTGGAGCTGCTGGGGACCGGCGGCTTCGGCCGGGTCTATCGGGTGCGCGACCTGCACCTCGAGCGCCTGGTCGCGCTCAAGGTCCTGCATCCCTCGCTCACCCGGGATCCGACCGTGGTGGAGCGCTTCCGCCGCGAGGCCCAGCTTGCCGCCCGGCTGGACCACCCCAACATCGTGAACATCTACGATATCGGCGGGCGGTCGGGGCTGATCTGGTACACCATGGAGCTGATCAAGGGACCCAACCTGGCCCAGATGGTGGAGCGGGACGGCCCGCTGCGGCTCGACCTGGTGCTCCGCCTGCTGCGGGAGGGGCTCTCCGCCCTGGCCCACGCCCACGGGCAGGGGCTGGTCCATCGGGACATCAAGCCGGAGAACCTCCTGATCGCCCCGGACGGGAGCCTTCAGATCACCGACTTCGGCCTGGCGCTGGCGGTTCGGGGAAAGTTCGGGGGAGCCACCAGCCAGAGCGGCACGCCCCAGTTCGCGAGCCCGGAACAGCTCCTGGGCGAGCGGGTCGACGGCCGCTCCGACCTCTACAGCATGGCGGCGGTGGCGTATTACGCGCTGCTGGGGCGGCCTCCCTTCCCCGGCCTCACGCCGGAGCAAGTGCTCGCAAGGCAGACCACCGACCAGATCCCCGATGCCGCCGCGAGGCGGCTCGACGTCAGCGAGGACCTCGAGGCGGTGCTGGAGCGCGCGCTCCGGGCGGACGTGAACGCCCGCTACGCGTCGGCGGCGGAGTTCCTTCAGGCCGTGAACCGGGCCGCCGACACCTCACCGAAGGAGCCCGTGGCGGATTGGGCCCGGGCCGCGGCCCGTTGGCTCCGCGGTTCCCCTCTTGACTAAATGTCGCCGGTGTACAGATTTGTCTCCGCGATTCGCCCCCTTCGGAGCTCTTAAAGCGCCACATTCGATTTCTAAGACCCGGGATCCTCTGCTGACGGGTCTTTCATTTTTTATGACGCGGGACAGGCCTGCGCTCATAAAAACTCGGTGTGCCGGGCATGCCGGTACCCCGACGCAGTCAAACAACACTGGAGTAGGAACATGGCTCGCACCCTCGGCACGGTGAAGTGGTTCAACGACGCAAAAGGTTTTGGTTTCATCACTCCGGAGAATGGGGACAAGGATTGCTTTGTCCACCACACGGCCATCAAGGCAGACGGCTTCCGCAGCCTCTCCGAGGGTGACCGGGTGGAGTTCGACATCGTGCAGGGTGCGAAGGGCCCCGCCGCAGAGAACGTCACCAAGGTGAAGTAGGCGGGACCTGGACGAATCGAAGAAAGGGAGGGCGCCTCGCGGCGCCCTCCCTTTTCTTTCGGCCCATGGTCACCCTGAGCAACGCGAAGGGGACCATGGAGGCATGGTCCCCTTCACTGCGTTCAGGGTGACAAGCTACCACCTACTTGTGGCGGTAGATCACCCGGCCTCTCGTCAGATCATACGGCGACAACACCACGCTGACCCGATCCCCCTCCAGAACCCGGATCTTGAACTTGCTCATCTTCCCGGCGGCGTACGCCAGGATCTCATGGCCGTTCTCCAGCATGACCCGGTAGTTGCGGTCGGGCAGGACTTCGGTCACGACGCCTTCCATCTCGATGCCTTCTTCTTTCGCCATCCACTCTCTCCGCTGCGGGAAACTGCGCCGGACGCTGGAAGCCCGGCGGGACGGGGTGGAATGTTGCCCCGGGCAAGGCGGGAAGCAACCTAAGCTGTCATCCTGGCAGCTCGCTTCTGACCCGTTCGATCTCGCTTTCTACCAGCTTGACCAGCTCGCCGATCTTCGCGGCGTCGAAAGTCAGCTCCGCGCCGGCCGCCCGATAGATGTCCGGCAGCCCGCGCACGGCGCCCAGGGCGAGCGCCCTGCGGTAGCTGGCAACCGCGCCCGCCTGGTCCTTGAGAGCGTTGCGCCACACCTGGAGCGCGCCGATCTGCGCGATGCCGTACTCGATGTAGTAGAAGGGGTACTGGAAGATGTGCAGCTGGCGGTACCATCGCGCCACCCGCTCCCGGTCGAGGCCGGACCAATCGACCCCTCGCTCGAACCGCTGGCGGATCCGGAGCCAGGCGGCGTCGCGCGCCGCGGCGTCGCCCCCGTCCCCGCTGGTATAGATCCAGGTCTGGAACGCATCGACCGACGCAATGTGAACCAGGCTGAGCAGGATGTCTTCCAGGTGCTCGAGCCAGGCACTGCGATGGTCGTCCGGCGTGAAATAGCCGACCGGTTGCGCCAGGTGCACGCCCGCGAGCAGCTCCATAGACATCGAGGCCAGCTCCGCCGCCTCCGAGCCTGGGTGCCGCTGCCAGATGAGCGGCTGATCGTGCGACGCGAAAGCGTGGAACGCATGTCCGGCCTCGTGCAGCAGCGTCATCACGTCATCCACCACGCCGACGGAGTTCATGAAGATGAACGGCCGCCCCCGGTGGTGCAGCGTCTCGCAGTATCCGCCCGGCGCCTTGCCCTTGCGACTGTCGAGGTCGAGCAGCCGCTCCTCGATCATGACCTGGAACTCCGACCCCAGCGCGGCATCGACCCGCTGGAACACCGATCGGGCTCGTCCTACGAACTCCTCGGTCGTGGAGAAGGGCCGGAGCGGCGCCTGGCGATATGGATCGACGGCCAGGTCCCAGGGGCGCAGCCGGTCGAGCCCGAGGCGGCTCCGCCGCACGCCTAGCAGGCGCTCGACCGCCGGCGCGACGGTGGCTTCGATGGCCTCGTGAAACCGCTCGCAGTCGGCCGGGGTGTAGTCGAACCGGAACTTCGCCGGGAAGATGTAGTCCCGGAAATTGGCGAAGCCGGCGTTCTTCGCCGCGCGCTGGCGCAGCTCGAACATCCGGTCGAACAGGCTGGCCAGGTGGTCCCGCTGTTCGACGTAGGGACTGGCGCCGGCCCGGAAGGCTCGCTCCCGGACCGCGCGGTCGGGACTCTTGAGGAAGGGCTGGAGCTGGGGTAGCGGGCGCTCCTCACCCTCCCACATCACCATCATCGACCCGGTGATCCGCTGATAGCGGGCGCTCAGCTCCTCCAGCTCCGAGAAGATCGCGATGTTCGCTTCCCGGAAGATCTCGATCGCGGTGCGAAAGCGGGCCAGCGTGGTCTCCAGCTCGGGCCGCCGGTATCCCGAATCGACCAGCTTCCGGGCCAGCTCGACGCTCCGCTCTTCCATCTTGGGCAGCACGTCGGTGGAGAAGCGGAGGTGGTCCGCTTCCTTTTCGGGGTCCGAAGTGTCGATGGTGTAGGCGATCATGGCGAGTGCCGCCGCCTCGGTGACCAGCTCTTCCAGCGCGGACCAGGTGCGCAGCCACCCCTCGATCGTCCCCTCGTCGAGGGTTCGCTCGGCGAGATCGTCGAAATACGGCGCCACGTCCTCCCAGCGCGCCTTGGCGAGAGCGCCCGGAGACGGGGGTAGGGCCAGCACGGTCACGCGATGCTCCTGAGGATTTCGGGGTCATGCGGGGCCGGGGGAGCCCCTTGCAACGAGTTTTCCGGTCAGGAGATATAGAGCAGAACCGGGAGAGTCACAATCCCGGCGGATGCAGCTTGTGAAAATTCGTGCGCTCCTGGTACCAGCGGCCCAGGGCCAGCAGGCGGTGCTCCCTCCGGGCCCGGCCGGTGAGCTGGAGACTGGTGGGGAGGCCCCCCTCCCCGGTCCCGTTCATGACGAACAGCCCCGGGACCCCGCAGAGGTTGGCCGCGCCGCCGATGCTGGCCCCACCGGAGAAGTCGGGATAGACCTTGTCGAACGCCGCGTCGATCGGCCACGCCACGGTCGGGAGACTGGGCGCCACGATCCCATCCACCCGCGAAAGCAGCCGGTCCAGGGCCAGGGCCGCGGGCCGCCGGAGTCGCAGGGCCCGGATATAGTCCTTCGCCAGGACCACCTGTCCGGCGTAACCCCCGATCCGGTCCTCCGGCGCGGTCAACTCGGTGATCCGCCCGCTCTCGAACAGCGGCTCGAACGCGCTGGCGGCCTCGGCGTCGATGATGACCGACGCCATCGCCTCGTAAGGGAAGTCCGGCAGCTCGAGGTCCTCCTCGATCTCCGCCACCTGGCGCAGCACCCGGAGCGACTCCTCGAAGTTGCGGCGCACGCCCGGCTGGGTCTTGTCGACCACGCCCTTCAAGACGCCGAGCCGGTACCGCTTCGGCGGCTTGGTCTTGCCCGGATACTCGAACGCCGCATCGATCGCCGACGGGTCCGCCGGATCGGGGCCGGCCACCGCCGCGAGCACGGTTCCGCAGTCCTCCGCCGTCCGACCCAGCGGCCCCAGCTTGTCCATCGTCCAGCTCAGCGCCATCGCCCCGTGCCGGCTCACCCGCCCGTAGGTCGGCCGGAGGCCGGAGACGCCGCAGAACGCCGCGGGGAACTGGATCGATCCCCAGGTCTCCGACCCGATCGCGAACGGCACCAACCCCGCTCCGACCGCCGCCCCCGACCCGCTCGACGACCCGCCCGACCATCGGCTCGGATCCCAGGGCGTCCGGCCCGGACCGGTGAAGCTGGCGAACGCCTGGTTATACCCCATCCCTCCGGCCAGCTCGACCATCGCCAGCTTGGCGCAGAGCACCGCCCCGGCCTCGCGCAGCCGGCGCACCACGGTGGCGTCGCCTCGCAGCATCTGCTTGCGATACGGTTGGGCGCCCCAGGTCGTCGGGGCCCCCTCCGCGGCGAGGAGATCCTTGGCGCCGTACGGGATGCCGTGCAGCGGACCGCGATCCTTCCCCACGGCCAGCTCCGCGTCCCTGAGCCGCGCCTCTTTGAGCGCCGCCTCCCGGAGCACGGTGACGACCGCGTTGTACTTGGGACCGAAGCGTTCGAGGCGATTGAGGAAATGGGCCGTCAGCTCGGCGCAGGAGACCTTCCGCGATCGCAGCAGCCGGCCGAGCTCGGGGAGAGTCAGCCAGGTGAGGTCGCTCAACTCGTGTGCCCCGCGCGCGCGGCGGAGAACACGAAGTCCGGCTCGTCGCCGTTGGTGAGGGCAACCTTGCGGATCTTCTCCGCCCGCTCGAGCCCCGCCGCGATCTGCTGGGTGATGGTGGTGAGATCGGCCTCGGAGAGCCGCTCGCCGTACTGCGCCCGGATCACACCGGCGAGCGCTTTGGCGAGCCCGCCGGGCTCCGCACTCTCTACTGAGGCGGCGATCGGGGCAATGCTGACCCGTCGCAGCACCGTGCTGTCGAGCCCGAGCGCCGGTGCCAGCGCGGCCAATGCCAGCACCTCGGCGAACTCGCGCCGATCGAGGTTCGGAGTTGTGGGGGATTCATCGGAAGACACCATATCAACCTACGCCGCGGTCTATGGGTGGCAAGATCGTCAAACTGCGAACCACGGAGCCACTGAGGACACGGAGACTAACACGGAGAACAACAACAACTTTTTGTTTTTCTCCGTGCCTTGCTCCGTGTCCTTCGTGGCTCCGTGGTTCGCAGTTTGACACCACGCTTGGGCTTCTCACACTAGATCGTTCTGATAGGCATAAGCAGTCGCAGCCGCCCGGCTCGACAGCCCGAGTTTGGTAAAGATGTTACTGACGTGCCGCGCCACGGTCTTCTCGCTGATCCCGAGCTCGCCAGCGATTCCCCGATTGGTCTTCCCCGTCGCGATCAGTCCGATGACCTCGACCTCTCGCTTCGTGAGCCCCTGCCCCCCAGCCTGGCGCGGCGGGCGGGACAGACGCTCCAGCCGATGGAGATCCGCCACCGCCCCGAGGCGCCGAAACGTCTCCCGAGCCGCCTCCAGCTCCGTCCGCTCCCCGTCCCGGTCCCCCTGCTCCCGGGCCGCGACCGCGAGCAGCAGCCCGGCGCGCGCGCGCTCGTACGGCGCATCCAGCTCCCGCCACAGCGCCGCCGCCCGGCGCAGCGGCTCGAGCGCGGCCCTGGCATCGCCCCCGGCGACGAGCACCGCGCCGCTCGCGTGCGCCGCGGCGGCCGCGAGGAGCGGCGCTCCCAGGTCGCCCGCGATCCCGTCCAGCTCCTGGCCGGCCGCCCGGGCCGCATCGAGGTCCCGCCCGGCGAGAAAGATTTCCACCGCCGCCGGCAGCAGCCTCGACCGCAGGCGCACTTCCCGCGACTGCACCAGCGCATGCCGGATCGCCTCGACCGCCGCCTCCACCCGCCCCTGCGCCAGCCGCAACAGCGCGAGCCCCGGCTGGGGATCCCGTCCCGCCTCACCCGCGCGGCGATACGCCTCCGCCGCTTCCTCGAACTCCCCTCGCACCCGGTGCAGCTCGGCGAGCTGGTAGAACGCCGCGCCCAGTCCCGGCCTCGGCGCCGGTTGCGACAGGCGCTCGCACGCCCGCTCCGCTTCCGCCATCGCGTCGCTCCACGCCCCGTGCACCTGCATGATCTCGGCGCGGCGGATCAGGCACTGCCCGCGGTACGCCACCAGCTCCGGCTGCGCCGCGCACCACCGGCCCAGCGCCGCGGTCCACTCCTGCGCCCGGCGCAGGTCGAAGACCTCGTAGCAGGCGGAGATCATTCCGCAATAGACATCGCCCGCGACGACCGGGGAGATTTCGCTTTCGGTCACCGCGACCATCACCTCGTCCAGCAACCCGATGCCCTGGTCCCTCTCGCCCATGCGGATCAGCACCCTACCCTGCCCATGCAGACCGAGCGCGACCAAATCGCGGTCGCCGAACCGGTCGCCGACCCCGGTCGCGTCGGCAAAGACCGCCCGCGCCTCGTCGCAGTCCCCCTCGGTGAAGCACTTGATGCCCGCGAGGATCATCAGGTAGCCCCGCTCCACGCAGTCGCGCTGTCCGTCGTCGAGCAACCGCCGCGCCCGCGCCATCCACCCCGCGGCGCGCGCCGGCTCACCGCGATCGGCCAGGCTGTGCACCACCCAGAACGCCGCGCGCGCGGCCCGCTCCGGCCGCTCGCTCTTCAGATATGCCTGGTGCAGCCGGGCCCAAACCTCGGCGCTGTCGTCATCCCGCCCGAGCAGATCCGCCGCGACGGCGAGGCGCTCGAGGTCCTCCTCGCCGAGAGGGTTCTCCCTATCCGCAGCGGCGAGCTGAGCATATGCCTCCGCCCACGCCCGTCGGATGAAGGCTTCGCGGCCCTGCGTCAGTGAGTCGGTAGCGTACATCGTGGTGGGCGCCTAACTGCGAACCACGGAGCCACGAAGGACACGGAGGCCTGCTCGGAGAAAACCAAAAAGCTTTTGTTGTTCTCCGTGCTGCCTCCGTGTCCTCCGTGCCTCCGTGGTTCGCAGTTTGAAGTCCCGCAAGGCAAGAGTATTTGCCATCATGCAGCCCGCTATCGAGACCCCTCGGGCCGATCCTGCCGATAATACAGATAGGCAAGAGACAGCATCACGAGGGCAAGGAAGAACACCGACCCGATGCGGTACAGCGCATCGAGCGACGAGAGATCGAAGATCACCACTTTGGCCGCCGCGAGCCCCGCGACCGCGACGCCCGCGATCCGGATCGGCTGGATCGAGCGCCGGAACCCGAACAGGATGAGCGCCGCGGCGAAGACCAGCCACCACGCGCTCACCGCCAGCCCCGAGGCCAGCTGCGCGGTCACCGGCGACAGCGACTTCAGCTCGAAGAATCGCCGGATCTCGCCCGTGACCCCGAACAGCACCAGCACGCCGGACGCCAGCCAGAAGCCGTGCCGGACCAGCATGGCCTCGCCTTCCTTCGGTTCAGCCTTGATCAGTCCGGCGGCGAGGGCGACTGCGCCCGCCGTGAGGCCCCAGAGCGCCAGGGCCCAGGTCCCCACGAACGCGGGGTCGTCCGTGGCGCGGGAAGTCAGGGCGCCGGTGAACAGCGAATTTGCGGCCGCGAGCCAGGTGATCGTGCCGTACCACCGGCCGTCGTTCCGCTTGAGCGGATGGTCCAGCGTAGGCCAGAGCAACGAGAGCCAGAGCAGCGCCCAGAACTCGGTCAGGCCGTCCCATTGGGAACCCACCGCGATCAGGATCGCGACGAAGCCGATGACGGCGAACGGAACTCGCGTCTTGATGTAGCCGACGAGGAGATACGGGATCGCGATGAGCGCCGGCAGCAGGCCGGGATCCGCGTCGAAGCGCGGCGGGTCCAGCTGGTAGGTCGCCCAGGCGAGCAGCAGTGGAGTGACGAAGAAGTACAGCGCCTCACCGGCCGAGATGCCGTCCTCGCCCTTTTCCCCCGCCCGGAAGAACGAAGGGAACCGCAGCGCGTGGTACCAGACCGGCGCCGCGAGAAACAGCGCGGCCACGAACACCGGCCCGGCGGCCTCCAGCCGGTCGCTCGCCTGCGCCACCAGTGTCCAGCCACCTGAGAAGGTGAGGAACCGGGTCTCCCACCAGCGCTGCGACAGTCCGACGTACAGACCCGCGGTCCCGCCCATCACGGCGTACACCAGCAGCGCGATCGGCTCGGCCCGATCGCCGGCGCCGCCCGACGCCAGTCCGAAGTAGCTCGCGGCGACCACGAACATCGTGAGCCGCCACCCGCGCCGGGCCGCGACCAGTCCGAGCCCCGCCGCCATGCTCGCCAGGTACAGCAGCAGCATGTGCGGGTTGGCGTCCTGCCGTCCCAGGAGGACCGGCGCGATGAACGCGCCGAGCGCGGCGATGGTGCAGAGCACCTGCACGTCGATGGCGAAGGCGATCATCGCGAGCGCCACCGATACCATCGCGAGGCCCACGATGCCGGTGACGGGCGGGATCACCTCGTACAGCCGGCACGCCGCCCACACGCTGAGATAGATGATCCCGCACCCGGTCCCGATCAGCGACGCGCCGTAGGTCCGGTACCGCTCGAACAGCCGCCACCCGATCGCCCCGACCACGACGCCGAGCAGCGCCCCGCCGGTGCACCGCATGACCGGCGAGATCCACCCGCGCTCGAACGACAATTTGAGGAGATACCCCGTCGCCAGCAGGAGGGCGACGACACCGATCCCGAGGAAGCCACGCTGGCCGATCCAGCGTTCGTTGAAGGCGGAGGACGCGGCGGAGGCGGCGGGCGCGGCGGGCGCGGCGGTTGCGGCGGTTGCGGCGGACCGCTGAGGCGACGGACTGCTTGCGCGTGAGGTTGGCTGTGCGGGCGGCGCTTCATTTCCCGCCGAAACCGCCGCGTCCGCCGAAACCGCCGCTTCCGCCGCAACCGCCGCTTCCGCCGACTCTGCGCCCGCCAGCCTCCCCCGAACCAGCATCTCCAAACTTGCCACCCTCCGCTCCAGCCGATCGAGCCGGTCGTCCGTGCTCATGAGGCCCTCGCTTTTTCCTCCGCCGTGGGTTGGGAGGAAAGTGGCGTGATGGGGATCTGGAACGCCAGGGCACCGACCAGCGCCACGCAGGCGCCGGCGATGTAGAACGGGGCTCCGTGACCGATCCGCTGGAACGCCGCGGTCGCGAGCAGCGGGGCGGCCACCCGCGCCAGGCCGGCGAACGTCTGGGCCACGCCCATCGTGGTGCCCAGCTCGCGGGGATCGGATTGGCGCGACATGAGGGAGGTAGTCGATGGAAACAGCAGGGCCGTGCCGATGGGCACAAGGGGGATGACCGCCGCGAAGGCCCACAGCGAACCGGGCAGCGGATACAGCCACAGCCCGACCGCGAGCACCATCGTGCCGAGCCGCATGGTCCACAGCTCGCCGAGCCGATCGACGATCGGGCCCAGCAGCGCGCTCCGCATCACGAACGAGAGCACGCCGATGTAGGTGAAGATCGGACCGATCGTCCGCTCATCGACTCCGAACTCCGCGCCGAGATAGAGCGCGATCACCGAGGTGTTCGACGCGAACGCCACCATCCCGATCCCGTAGATCCAGAGCAGCCGCGAGAGCGGCGCGCCCGGGTGCCGGATCGCGGTCCAGGCCGGGTGCCACACCGGCCGGCGCGGCCGCGGCGGGCCGGTGTCGTGCCGCCGCGACTCCGGTAGCCACTTCCAGGCGAACCCCACATTCACCAGGCACAGCGTCGCCGCCACCAGGCCCGGCGCGGCGGGCCCCAGGTGCGTGGCGAAGGACGCAATGGCCGGCCCCAGCGCCACGCCCGCCGAGGTCGCGGCCGAAAGCCAGCCGAGCGCTTTGGCCCGCTCCCGCGGTGCCATCGTGTCGGCCACGTAGGCCTGTGCCACGCCGGTCGTCCCGCCGCCCGCGCCCTGCACCATCCGCGACAGGAACAGCAGCCACAGGCTCTCGGCGAAGCCGAACACCACGTACGCGATCGCCGAAGCCGTGAGCCCGATGAGCAGCGCGGGCCGGCGCCCGTAGCGGTCCGACACCCGTCCCCAGAACGGCGCCGAGATCAGCTGCGCGATGGAGAACGTCGCGATCAGCAGGCCGATGATCTCCGGACTGGCTTTCAACTTCAGCGCGTAGAACGGCAACAGCGGGAGCACGATCATGAAGCCGACCATGTCCACGAAGTTGACCGCGATCAGCACCGCCAGCCGGCGGAAGCCGGCGGGCTCCGACGGCGACGTCACCCGGCGTTCCCTCCCCGTCCCTGTCCCCCCGAGCCCAGCACGAAGACCGCGCCGCTCACCAGCATCAGCACCACCCCGTACGCCGCGGCGACGCCCACATCGGCCTGCCGCAAGCTGGAGAGAATTTCCAGCGAGATCGGGCGGGTGTCGTAAGTGTAGAGCATGATGGACGTCACGAAGTCGCCGAAGGCGGTGACGAACGCGAGGCTCGCTCCCGCGAGCAGCGCCGGCCGCAGCAGCGGCAGCGTCACCCGCAGCAGCGTCCGTCCGCGCCCCGCGCCGAGACTCGCCGCGGCCTCATCGAGCGAGGGATCGAGCGCCCGGACCCCGGCGCTGATCGCGCGGCTCGCGATCGGCAGGTTCCGGACGAGATAGGCCAGCGGCAGGATCCAGAGCGTGCCCACCAGCACCAGCCGTCCCGTGGCGGGACTGTGCACGCTGAACGCGGTCGCCAGCGCGATCGCGAACACGGTGCCCGGCACCGCCCAGGGCAGCGCCATCATCGCCTCGATCGCCCGGCGCGGAGCGGTGGGCCTGCGCGCGCTCATCAGCGCGCCGGCGAGCGCCACCCCCACCGCCGCAACCGTCGCCGCCGTCGCCAGCCAGAGGCTGTTCAGCAGCGGGCGCACCCGCACGGGGTCTTGCAGCAACGTCAGGTAGTTCCGCGGGGTGTATGCCGGCGGCAGCGGCTCGGTGGTCCAGGTCCCCACCGGCACGAACGACACCAGCACCAGCGTGAGGTGCGGCAGCAGCAGGAGGAAGGCGAGTCCCCACCCCACCAGTCCCGCTGCGACCCGCGCCGAGCGGCTCCGGATCGCGATCCTCGACGGGCCGGCGCCCTTCCGCCCCGCGCCGGTCGCTCCGCCCGGCCCCGCGCGGAACACCAGCAGCGCGAGCAGCGCGAGCGCCGTGAGCGACGCGGTCTCCACCATCGCGAGCTGGTTCTCGCCGTTGAGCCGGGTGGCGACGATCTGGGTCGGCATCACCCGGAAGCCGCCGCCGAACACGTACGGCGCGCTGAACGAGCCGAGCGCGGTCATGAAGGTGAGCAGCGTGGCGCCGGCGAGCGCCGGCTTGAGATGGGGGATGACCACTTTGCGGAAGGTCCGCCAGCGCCCGGCGCCGAGGCTCGCCGCCGCCTCGAGCTGCGACCCGTCGAGCGAGGCGAGCGCCGCCCGCACCAGCAGGTAGAAATAGACGTACATCGAGTACGCGTGGACCAGCAGGATCGCCCCCGCGCCCTGCAGCCGCCACGGCGGCTCCTCCAGCCGCAGCACCCACATCAGCAGCAGGGAGACGAACCCCGTCTCGCCGTACAGAAATAGAAACGCGACCACCCCGACCAGCGGCGGCAACACCGCCGGCAGCGCCAGCAGTCCGCCGAGCGCCCGCCCGCCGGGCAGATCGTACCGCCCGACCAGCAGCGCGAGCGGGACGCCGAGCACCGCGGCGAGCCCACGCTCGCGAGCGAGATCCACAGGCTGTTCCACAGCGCCCGCAGCTCCGTCGGCCGCCCGAGGAACTCGCGCACGTACGACAGGGTCCACGCGCCGGAGTCGCGCACGCCTTCGGCGAGCACGAGGATCAGCGGGTAGAGCACCAGCCAGAGCAGCAGCGCCAGCAGCAGCGCCGCGCCGATGGATCCCGCGGTCCGCCGCCTCACGCGGTCTCCGCCGGGAAGAGATGGAGCCCACCCGCCGCCCGCCTGCTCGGCAGGATCCCAACTTCTTCCCCCATCCGCACCGCCGTCGGCGGCGCCGCGACCTCGACCGTCGCCCCGCTCGGCGTCCGCACGGTGAGATAGGAGATCGGCCCGGTGAACCGCCGCGCCGCCACCGTGCCCGGAATCGCCTGGGGATCCTCCCCGATGCGCAGCGCCTCCGGCCGCACCAGCAGGATCGCCGGCCCCGGCAGCGCGACCGGATGCCCCGGCGGCCGCTCGATCTCCCACTCCACGCCCTCGACCGACACCCGGCTCCCCCACTCGGTCGGGCCCAGCACCGTGACCGGCAGCTCGCTCGACCGCCCGACGAATCCGCCGACGAACCGGTTGGCCGGCGCCGCGTACAGCTCGTCCGGCGTGCCGACCTGCTCCAGCTTCCCGGCGCGCAACACCGCGACCCGGTCGCCCAGGTCGAACGCTTCGTCCTGCTCGTGGGTGACCAGCACCGTGGTGATCCCGACGCGGCGGATCAGCTCCCGGATCTCGCCCCGGGTGCGCTCTCGGAGAGTGGGATCGAGATTGGAGAGCGGCTCGTCCAGCAGCAGCACCCGCGGCTCCGGCGCCAGCGCCCGCGCCAGCGCGACCCGCTGCTGCTGCCCGCCGGAGAGCTGATCCACCCGCCGCCGCTCCAGCCCCGCCAGATCGACCAGCGCCAGCGCCCGCGACACCCGCTCCGCCAGCTCCGGCCCCCGTACGCCGAGCGACTCCAGCCCGAACCCCACGTTGGCGCCGGCGTCGAGGTGGGGGAACAGCGCGTAGTGCTGGAACACCATCCCGAACCGCCGCCGCACCGGCTCCACCGCGGTCACGTCCTCGCCCTCGACCAGCACCCGCCCCGCGTCCGGCGTCTCGAACCCCGCCAGCAGCCGCAGCATCGTCGTCTTCCCGCTCCCGCTCGGCCCCAGCAGCGCCAGCATCTCGCCCTTGTCGAGCGTGAGCGTGACGTCATCCACCGCGACCGTGCGGTCGAAGCGCTTGGTGATGCCTTCCACGCTGAGGAACGGCGTCATCGCGACGTGGTCTCTCCGTGGCCCCGCACGTGCCGGTCCCAGTAGCTCATCCACGCCATCCCTTGCCGCGCCAGCAGCTCCCAGTCCATCGGCGCCACCACCATCGTCGATTCCACCTCGGAGACCCACGCGGGTACCCGGTCCGCCGGCAGATCGTGCCGCGCCGGCAGCCGAAAGACCCCCTTCGCCGCCAGCAGCTGCGCCTCCACCCCGCCGACGTAGTCGATGAACGCCTTCGCCGCCTCGGGGTGGCGGCTTCCCTTCACCAGCCCGATCGCGTCGTCGATCACCACGGTCCCGCTCCGGGGAAAGGTGTAGCCGAACGGCAGACCCTTCGAGATCCCGATTAGGATATCCGGCAGATCCCACAGCGTCACCAGCCCCTCGGCCCGCGCCAGCTTGGCGTCGAGAATCGCGGGGTTGAGGGCGTAGGTCTTGGTGCCCGCGTCCAGCCGCCGGAGCCACTCCATGCCCCGCGCCGTGTCCCCCGTCTCCCGGATACTCCGAAACAGGATAAGCCCCCAGATCGCCCGCATCGTCCCGCTCGCCATCGGATCCCGGATCACGATCTTCCCGCGCCAGCGGGGCTCGAGCACCTCGTCCCAGTCGTGGGGCGCATCCGCGGGCTTCACGGCTCTCGAGTTGAAGGCGATGACGGCGGGCGTGCGATAGGCGGGATAGTAGAGATCGTCCGGCCCGACCCCGTTGGGCCCGACGTTGTCAGCCCACGACGGACGGTACGGCTGGAGCAGCGAGTCCTTCACACCGAGATCGAACGTGGTGGTAGGCCCGCCGAACCAGACGTCGGCCTGCGGGTTCACCCGCTCGAAGCGGACCCGGTCGAGGATCTCCTGCGAGCCCATGTCGAGCCAGCGGACATCGATATCGGGGCGCTCGGCTTCGAATGCCTGCTCGAGGAGAGTGAGCTGGTCGCGGCCGTGGGGAGAGTAGAGGACGACGGGCGTGCGGCCGTCGTGGGTGCAGCCCGGCATGAGGAGCATGCCGCAAAGAATCAAACTGCGAACCACGGAGCCACGGAGGGCACGGAGGAAAGCACGGAAAAAACAAAAAAACTGTTGTTGTTCTCCGTGCGGTCTCCGTGTCCTCCGTGGCTCCGTGGTTCGCAGTTCCTCAGCCCGCCAGTCGCCAGACCCCATCAACGAACCGGCCGGTCGCCAAGCGCGAGAAGATTCGCGAACAACCGCAGCGCCCCCGGCACGCCCGCCGGCAGCTGCCGGAAGAAGCTGAGCCCGGTATAGACGTAGGTCCCCTTCCCCACCGTCGCCACCAGCAACCCGCCGGCCTGCTCCGGCTCCCCTTCGTCGTGCGTCTCCAGGATCGGCTGGTACCCCTCGTCCCAGCTCCGCGGGAAGTACAGCCCGCGCTCCTGGATCCAGCCCTCCCAATCCGCGGACGAGATCCGGTTCGGCCGGTGCAGCACCGGATGATCGGGCGCCAGCATCGTGATCGCTGCCGTCTCATCGACCACCCGATCATGGCTCACCGGCCGCACCGTCGTATCGGTGACGAAGTGCGGGCCGCCATTGGTCCCGGCCGTGGTACCCGCGCTGTCCGCCGCGCCGCTGTCTGCCACCAAGCGATACCCCGGCCCGCCGACCTCCATCGGCAGCGCCGCGAAGTTGCTCTCGAAGAAATTGTGCTGCTGGTACTGCACGATCAGCGTGCCCCCGCCGCGGACATACGCCAGCATCCGCGCGTTGTTGTCCACCAGCGCCGAGTCCGTCTCGTATGCCCGCGGCCCGATCACTATCACTGGGAACCGGCTGAGATCCTCCCGCTCCAGCGCGTGCGCGTTGAGCACCGTGACCGGCAGTCCCGCCAGCTCCAGCGCCTCCGGGACCAGGTCCGACGCCCCGCGCACGTAGCCGATCCGCGCCAGCCGCGGCAGCGCCACCGGTGCGAGGTGGATCTGCGCCCTCGCCGGGACCACGTACGACCGGGGACGGATGTGCGGGTAGCTCACCGTGACCACCCCGGCGCCGTACTCCCGCCCCGACGAGTCCCGCGCCACCGCGCGGATCGTGGCGCTCCCCCGGCCGCTGCCGCGCGGGGGCCGCACGTCGAAGGTGTAGGTCTCGTGCTCGTCCTCTCCCATCAGCCGGAAGCGCTGCGGCCGCACCGCGGGCCAGCCGTCCGGGACCAGCAGATACACCGTGCCGCTGGTCGTGTCCCGCGCCCGGTGCGTCAGCGTCACCGTGAACCGCCGGCTCCCCGGCGCGACCAGGGACCACACGTACGTCGCGGGATCGAGCTTCACGTCCAGCCGCGGCACCACCGTGACCGGCTGTCGCACCTCGCCGGTCGCCTGGTCGTTGAACCGCCGGCTCACCTCGCGCGAGGTCTCGCCGCCCGGCCCCAGCCGACCGAACCGCGCGACCGGCGCGGCCGCCTCGAACGGATCGCCCAGGTACTGCGCCGGCGCGCCGGACCAGTCGTACAGGTCGCCCTGGCGGGGCTTCCGCATGAAGTACGGCTCCGTCAGTGGCGCCGCGGTGTCGGGCATCAGCCGGAGCACCGCCTGCCGCACCTCTCCCGGCGCCAGCGTCGCCTGGATACCCGAGTCCGACTCCACGTGCCACTCGGCCGACGGCACCACGCCCCCCGCCACGGTCATCGAGTCCTGCCCCGCATTCCAGATCGTCACCCCGACGCTGTCCGACTGCCCCGGGATCATCCGGTCGTCGCCCGCCAGCGCGTCGGCCATGAGCCCCGCGGCGATGCCGAGCGCGCGCTCGGTGTGCCGCCGCTGGTCCGCCTGCTCCGCCGTGGCGAACAGCAGCTGCGCCCGGGTGTCCTCCGATTGCGGGAGGAGATCGCGCTTCCCCCGGTCGAGCAGCGTGATGACCCGGCGGTACGCCCCGGTCCCCAGCGACCGCCGCGCGCTGTCCGCCCGGGCGGCGAAGCGGCGCCGCGACGCCGGCCCGTCGGTGTTCGGCGCGTCGCGCCAGGGCATCGCGGCCAAGCTGGTATCGACCCCGGAGAACAGCCCGCCGGCCCCCTCCGCGGTGCGGTCCTCCAGCAGCTCCATCCGGGTCTGCCACGGGCCCAGCGTCTGGAGCCGCCCCATGTCCTGGGAGCGGTGCAGGCTCCGCCCGGCCATGGCGATCTGGTGGTAGGACTTGCCGACCGCCGGATCGAGGATCCCGGTGTCGATGACGAGCGTGACGTTGGTGGTATCGAAGTTGGCGCTGCGGTAGAGCTTGAGCGGGGTCCAGGGCCGGATGCCCTCTTCCCGGGCCAGCTCGGTGAACCGGGTGGAGTCGCCCGCGGCCGCGAACACCTCCCGCGCGATCCATCCCGCCGCCTGGTGCTGCCCGTGGCCGTCGTTCGGCGTCCCGCTGAACACTGAGACGATGATCTGGGGACGGAACCGCCGGACGATGCGCACCGCGTCCTTCAGAATGCTGTCCTGGGGCCAGTGCTCCCAGGTCTCCTCGATGGTCTTGGAGTAGCCGAAGTCGTAGGCCCGGGTGAAGAACTGCCGCGCCCCGTCCAGCCGCCGCGCGGCGAGCAGCTCCTCGGTCCGGATCAGCCCCAGCGCCTCGCCCAGCTCGGGTCCGATGAGGTTCTGTCCGCCCTCCCCCCGGTTGAGCGACAGGTACGCCGCCTCGGCGCCCATCCCCCGCACCAGGACGGTGAGCAGCTCGGTGTCCTCGTCGTCCGGGTGGGCGCCGATCATCAGCACCCGCCGGTAGTGCCCCAGCATCCTGAGCTCGTGGTCCAGCGCCACGATGCCGCCGGTGTTGGGCGGCTCGAGCTGCGCGCGAAGCGGGCTCGCGGCGAGCGAGACGAGTCCGGCTAGGAGAAGGAGAGAGCTGCGCAGAGTGAGGCGCAAAAAGGAACCCCGGGCCGTGTGAGTCTAAGGAATCAGAAAGCTACACGGTCCGGGGTGGGGATTCGAATCAGCGGATCAGCGGGGCGCCGCCCCCAGCGGGGTCTCCTCGATCGACCGGCGGAAGGCCGGGTGCCGCAGCCAGAGGTACAGCCCCATGCTGAACGCGGCGAGGGTGTTGGCCGAGACCACCGCCCAGAAGGGGAACAGCTCCCCGGTGCGCTCGGACAGCACCTCCAGCAGGCCGTAGAACAGCACCTCGAAGGCCAGGAAGACGGGCAGCAGGGCGTAGCGGACGATGGAGTTCTCGGTCCCCCAGTGCACCAGCGCGACCAGCCCCATGCCGAGCAGGGCGAAGACGACGAAGTGGAAGGCCGTATAGAGCAGGATGGCGCCGAAGACGATGTTCTGAGTATCGGGGGTGGAATCGCCCATCAGGACGACCTGGCCGAGCAGGCTGGGGGTCAGAAACGGCCGCCCGGCGATGGTGTCGAGTGCGAGGAACCAGAGTGCGACCGCGAGCCCGCCGATGATGCCGACATCCGTGCCCTCGGCGCTGATCGCGTGAGATCGTTCCGCCATACTGCCTCCCACGGGAAGGGCTTCCCTCTCACAGTGGGGGGATTTCCTGCCAGGCGCAAGCTGGTGCTAACCCTGGCCCCGCGGCGCCCCCGGCGCATGGGGACTGCCCCGACCCTCGGCCCCCAGCGGAGCGTCGGACCGGATCGTGGGATGCCTCCGCAGCAGATACCACCCCATGCCCCCGACGCCAAGCAGCGTGCCGCCCACGACCGACCAGAGCGGCACCCGCTCGCCGGTCACCGTGGTCAACGCGTAGATGACCCCGGCGAAGAAGCAGAACGCCACCACCAGCCCCATCCAGATCCCCATCCGGAGCGCCAGGTTCCGGGTGGCGAGGTGCACCAGCAGGGTCAGCCCCATGCCGGCGGCGGCGAACATCATCAGATGGAGGACGGTATAGCCGGCGACCACCCCGGGCACGATCTGCCGGACGCCCGGATCGAGGTCGCCCCGGAAGAACACTTTCCCCAGGGCGTTAGGCGTATGGAACGGCTTCCCGGCGGCCGTATCGAAGACGAAGAACCAGGCCGCCACGATGACCGCTCCCAGCAGTCCGGCGACCAGCCCTTCACGAATCGTGGAGTGCTCCTGCGCAATCATGACCGCCCCGATGCTGAAGTGAGACCGAATTCCAATCCTCGTCTCACCTTAGGAGCGGCGATTACAAGGGGATGTGTCCGCCGTCACCCGCTCGCGGCCGCCCGGCAGGCTCCGCAGGGACAGACCGAGAGCAGCCACTGGAAGGTGTAGATCCCGGTATCGTGCCCGTCGCTCCACCGCACCTTGAGCCCGTACGCTCCGACCAGCCCCAGCGAGAGCGGCTTCACATCGGCCGGCACCCGGTCCGGCTCCAGCAGCGGCCGCCCGCTCACCTCATCCACACAGACGGCGCAGGGACAGGCCAGCCGCAGCCCCCGGGCCGGGTACCAGGCGTCGTGGCCGTCGGGGTCCCATTCGATCAGGATCCCGTCGTCGCGGCGGTTGATGGCGTGGGGAATCGGGATGGTGGGCATGGACGGATGATAGACTGTCCTCCTCGTTGCTGTCATCCTGAGCGAAGCGAAGGAGCGGCGGGCTGCCGTGTAGCCGGCGGGATGAGAAACTGCGAACCACGGAGCCACGGAGGACATGGAGGAGGCACGGAGGAAGACAACAACAACTTTTTTTGTTTTTTTCCGTGCTACCCTTCGTGTCCTCCGTGGCTCCGTGGTTCGCAGTTTCTCGGCCCGCCCACACCATGAACCAACTATATTCTCCAGCAACAACTTCCGGATTCGAGATGGCACCCACCAACCCCTTCGGCTCCCGCGGCACCCTCCAACTCGGTAAGGCCAACGCCGTCGTCTATCGGCTGACCGAGTTGGCCAAACAAGGCGTCGCCGACCTCGACCGCCTCCCGTTCTCCATCCGCATCCTCCTCGAGAATGCCCTCCGCTTCGCCGGCCGCGGGGTCGTAACCGAGGACCACGTCCGCCAGCTCGGCGGCGGTCATAAGGAAGGGGCGGCGAAGACCGAGATTCCCTTCATGCCCGCCCGCGTCGTCCTCCAGGACTTCACCGGCGTGCCTTGCGTTGTCGACCTCGCCGCGATGCGAGACGCGATGGCCCGAATGAAGGGCGACCCCGACAAGATCAACCCCGTCGTCCCCTGCGACCTGGTGATCGACCACTCGGTGCAGGTGGACCACTACGGCTCCGAGAACGCCTTCCGGCTCAACGTCCAGCTCGAGCTGGAACGCAACGTCGAGCGCTACCAGCTCCTCAAGTTCGCCCAGCGCGCCTTTCACAACTTCCGGGTGGTGCCTCCCGGGACCGGCATCGTACACCAGGTCAACCTCGAGTACCTGGCGCCGGTGGTGCAGCTTCGCGAGCAGTTCGGCGAGCTGACCGCCTACCCCGACACCCTGGTCGGCACCGACTCCCACACCACCATGATCAACGGCCTCGGCGTGATGGGCTGGGGCGTGGGCGGGATCGAGGCGGAGGCGGTGATGCTGGGGCAGCCCTACTTCATGCTCATCCCCGAGGTTGTCGGGATGAAGCTGACCGGCGCGCTCCCCCTCGGCACCACGGCGACCGACCTGGTGCTCACCGCGACCCAGCTGCTCCGTAAGAAGGGCGTGGTCGACAAGTTCGTCGAGTTCTACGGCCCCGGCCTCTCCAGCCTCGGCCTGGCCGACCGCGCGACCATCGCCAACATGGCGCCGGAGTACGGCGCGACCATGGGCTTCTTCCCGGTGGACGCCGAGACCCTTCGCTACCTGCAGCGCACCGGCCGCGAGCGCGACGTCGTCGAGCGGGTGGAGCGCTACTCCAAGGAGCAGGGGCTCTTCCGCACCGACTCCACGCCCGATCCGGTCTTCAGCACCACGCTGGACCTCGACCTGTCGAGCATCGTGCCGAGTCTCGCCGGTCCCAAGCGCCCGCAGGACCGCGTCCCCCTGAAGGAGCTGAAGCGCAACTTCATTGTCAGCCTTCCCGGTCTCATGAGTCCGACCGTGCCGGCGGCCCGGAAGGAGCTGGCCGAGAGCGCGTATTCCCGCTGGATGAACGAGGGCGGCGCCAACGTCACTATCGGCGACCGCGGAGCGGAGGCCTCCGCCGACGCGATGGATCCCGACGCGCCGCCCGTCGTAAAGGGCGTGCTCGAGGGCAACGACATCGCGCTGCACGACGGCGCCGTGGTGATCGCCGCGATCACCAGCTGCACCAATACCAGCAACCCGTCGGTGATGATCGGCGCCGGGCTCGTCGCCAAGAAGGCGGTGGAGCGCGGCCTCATGACCCGCCCCTGGGTGAAGAGCAGTCTCGCCCCCGGCTCCCGGGTGGTGACCGACTATCTCGAGGGCTCGGGTCTCCTCCCCTACCTCGACCAGCTCCGCTTCAACGTCGTCGGCTACGGCTGCACCACCTGCATCGGCAACAGCGGCCCGCTGCCGGACGTCATCTCCCAGATGGTGGACGAGCATTCGCTGGTGACGGCCGCCGTGCTGAGCGGCAACCGCAACTTCGAGGCGCGGGTCCATCCCCAGGTGCGGGCCAACTACCTCGCCTCGCCGATGCTGGTCGTCGCCTTCGCGCTCGCGGGCCGGGTGGATATCGACCTCACCACGGAGCCGGTCGGGACCGGCAAGGACGGCAAGCCGGTCTTCCTGAAGGAGATCTGGCCCACGCTCGAGGAGATCCAGCAGGCGATGGCGGCGTCGCTCAAGCCCGAGTTGTTCGAGCGCCGCTACGCTTCGGTGTTCGAGGGTGACGACATCTGGAAGGGGCTCAAGATCCCCGAAGGCAGCCGCTACGCCTGGGACAAGAACTCCACCTACGTGCAGGAGCCGCCGTTCTTCGCCGACCTCCCGGCCGAGCCGCCCCCGATGCGCGACATCAGCGGCGCCCGCGTCCTCGCCGTGCTGGGCGACTCGGTCACGACCGACCACATCTCCCCGGCCGGCTCGATCCCGAAGAACGGCCCCGCCGCGCGCTACCTCAAGGAGCACGGCGTCGAGCAGGTGGATTGGAACACCTTCGGTTCCCGCCGCGGCAACCACGAAGTCATGATGCGCGGCACCTTCGGCAACGTGCGTATCAGCAACGCGCTGGTGCCGGACAAGGAGGGCAACTGGACCCTCCACTTCCCGAGCGGCGAGGTGATCTCGATCTTCGACGCCGCGATGCGCTACCAGGCCGAGGGGACGCCGCTGGTGATCCTGACGGGCAAGGAGTACGGCACCGGCTCCAGCCGCGACTGGGCGGCGAAGGGGCCGTCGCTACTCGGCGTGAAGGCGGTGATCGCGGAGAGCTACGAGCGGATCCACCGGAGCAACCTCGTGGGCATGGGCGTGCTGCCGCTGGCGTACGAGCCCGGCACCGACCGCAAGTCGCTCGGCCTCAGCGGGCGGGAGACCTTCTCCATCAGCGGGATCGCGCAAGGGCTCACGCCGGGCGGGCGCGTGAGCGTCACCGCGCGGGCTGAGAGCGGCAAGGAGACCAAGTTTCAGGCGGTCGTGCGGCTCAACTCGGCGGTGGAGCTGGACTACTACCGGCACGGGGGGATCCTGCAGCGGGTGCTTCGGCAGTTCATGGGGAAGTAGCTTTGTTCGTTGTGGTTTCGGTAAAAGATTCACCACGAAGGGACGAAGGTCACGAAGGACACAAAGAAAAAACAAAAAAGGTAGGGGCTCCGATGCTGGGACATGCCTTCGTGTCCTTCGCGACCTTCGTCCCTTCGTGGTGAATCTTTTGCCGCACCTCACCCCAACACCCATGCGAGCATGGCGATCGACGTCCGACCAGCCACCGTGTTCCGCGATGTAGCGACGATCGTGGGCCCAAAGAGCCCCAACGCAAACGTCTGCTGGTGCCTGAGCTACCGCATCCCGTCGAAGGAGAACATCTCGCTGAGCGGCCCCGCCCGCGGCAAGAAGGTCGCCGCGCTCATGAAGCAGGGGCCGCTCGGTGTCCTCGCTTACGACGGCGACGACGTTGTCGGCTGGGCGGCGGTCGCACTACGCGCCGAGACGACCTTCGCTCGCAACCGCAGGATCCCCCAGCTCGACGATCTCGACGTGTGGTCGGTATGGTGCATCCGCGTGCGGCCCGGACACCGCCGCCAGGGGATCTCGCACGCGCTGCTCGCGGGCGCCGTCAGGTTCGCGCGGTCCCAAGGCGCGGCCGCCATCGAGGGCTATCCGGTCGATAACCGCGGCAAGAAGGTCGATCTCACGATGGCGTACGTCGGGACCCGGGCGCTGTTCGAGAAGGCGGGCTTTCACAAGGCGGCCGATACGACGTCGGTCCTCAACGGGTTTCCGCGAGTGCTGATGCGCCTGGAACTACGGTAGCCCCGCATACTTCATCCCGAGCGCAGCGAGGGACCTGCTTTCCCCGGCATCGAACACCGGCGGAGCAGGTCCCTCGGTCGCTATGCTCTCTCGGGATGATGAGGCTACACTGCTGACCTAGCGCTTCATCCCCATCCTCCCCCGCACCACCGCGTCCCAGTTCGTCACCACGATCATCTCCCCGGTCGACTCCCCTTTGAGAAAGATGAACCGCTTCCCATCCGGCATCACGTCGTAGTTCGCGTGCGGGTTGCCCGCGAACACGTACGAATCGGTGAGCACCGTATCCCGCGACGCGACTTCGAACCCCGGCCCGGGACGGAGCGTCGCCGCCAGGAGCCGTCCCTCCCCGCGGTAGAACAGCCGCCGCCCGTCCCTCGACCACACCGGCTCGGTCCCGCCGTTCACGGAGACCTGCACCCGGCCCCCCGGTCCCGGGAACGGCTGGACCACAACCTCGTTCCGCCCCGATTCGTCAGTAGTGAATACGATCCACCGTCCGTCGGGCGAGATCCGCGGCATCGTCTCGATGGCGGTCGAGCTGGCGGCGATCGGCTGCGGCGTGGTGTCGCCCGACAGCGCACGGTAGTAGATGTCGGCGCCGAGGGTGTCGAGCTGATACACGATCTTGCTGGCATCGGGTGAGAGCACGGCCTCGAACACATCGAGCCGCTCGCCCAGAAGCAACGGCGTAGCCCTCGCGCTCAGGTCGGCGGGTCGCCACCAGATGGCCGTGCGAGTCTCATAATCGGAGCGGAACAGCACCCGGCTCCCGTCCGGCGACCACTCCGGGCGCTCGTTGGTGCTGCCTTCGGTGGTGAGCCGGGTCAACGTCCCCGAGGCGAATGCGTGCAACCAGACGTCCCGCCGGTCCGACACCCCCATCGTGATGGCGAGCCGCTGGCCATCGGGAGAGACCCGGGGAAACGAGTAGTCCCGGCGGTCGCCCAAGACAGTGCGCTGCTCACCCCCGGGTCCCACGAGCACGACCTGGGAGACCTGCGACCCACTCTGATAGAACAGCGTGTTCCGCGACAGCGCCGCCCGCGCGAGCCCGGTGCTGTTGTTGAGCACCACGTTGTCGATCAGCTGGACCGGCGGCCCCAGGACACGGCGCCGGGCTAGGTCGATCGGCACTCCCATGATGGCGCCCGCGGAGGTGACGTACAGCAGGTTTTCATCGACCAGACCCAGCGGTTGGATGCCCCTGAGGTCGAGCACCGTCGCCTCGCCGGTGGCGAGCGAGGCGATCGCGAGCCTGGCGCCGGTCAGCGAGCTGGTGGTCCAGCTCGAATAGACCACGACACCCTGGGCATCCACCACCAACGGGGCGTCGCGATAGAGCTCGCCCTTCACCTGGCCTCGGTCGCCCAGCGGACGCGCCGCCCCGCCCGCTTCCGGAATCAGGTACAGCGCCGTGTTGCCGGAGACCACGATGACGCCGGTGGTGGACCAGCTGGCGCCGTTGAACGTGCCCGGCGCCATCCCCAGGGTCTGAGGAGCGTTCCCATCGACCGCGATCTTGTAGATCTGGTTGCCGCGGATGAAGGCCACCCACTTGCCGTCGGGAGAGAAGATCGGAAAGGCGCCGTCCTCGGTGCCCGGCAGCGGCCGCGCCACGACCTCGTCCAGCGCGCGGATCATCAGCCGCTGACGGCGGTCCTCCCCCTGGCCGACATAGACCAGCTTCCGGCCGTCCGATGACACGGACATGATGTTGTACCCGAGCGCATTGGTGCTCCCGCTCGGCGGCGCCGGAATCACGAAGCGCACCACCTCGGCGCTCTGGGCGATGACCGGAGCGCGCCGCCAGGCCCACCAGGCCAGCAGCGCGCTCGCCGCCGCGATCGCGGCCAGCCCGAGCACCAGCGGATCGCGCAGCCGCGCCCTCCACCCGCCGCTCCACTCCGCCCTGCCGCCCGCGCGCCCGCCGGTCAAGATCCGGGTGCGTGCGGTGTCGGAGGGCGCGTTCAGGGCCGCCGCGAACTGCGCCGCGGTGGCGAAGCGATCGGCCGGCAGCTTCTCCAGCGCGGTCAGCACCGCGTGCTCCACCGCCGCCGGGACCGTGTCGCGCTGCGGATAGATCGGCCGGGGTCGCTCGGTGACCACCTTGGCCACGATCGCCTGCGCGGTGCTGCCGGTGAACGGCGGATCGCCGACCAGCATCTCGTAGGTCATCGCGCCGAGGGCGTACACGTCGGAGCGCGCGGTGATCTCGCGCTCGCCCATCGCCTGCTCGGGCGACATGTAGTGCGGTGTGCCGAGACTCATGCCGGTCTCGGTCATCCGGCCGCCGCCGACCTCGTTCGCGGCAAGCGCAATGCCGAAGTCGGCCACCAGCGCCGCGCCGTCGTGCAGCAGGATGTTCTCCGGCTTGATGTCCCGGTGGATCACCCCGTGCCGGTGCGCGTAGTCGAGCGCGCCGGCGACCTCGCTCGCGATCTGCACCGCGGCGGCGATCGGAAGCTGCTTCTCCCGCGCCAGCCGGTCCCGCAGCGACTCCCCTTCCACGAACGGCATGACGTAATAGGCCGTCCCGCCGACCTCACCGCTGTCGATCAGGCCGAGGATGTGGGGATGCTGCAGCGTCGCGATCGTCTTGATCTCGCGCAGGAACCGCTTGGCGCCGATGACGGCGGCCAGCTCGGGCCGGAGAACCTTGACCGCGACCTTGCGGTCGTGCTTCAGGTCCTGGGCCAGATAGACCGTGGCCATTCCGCCTTGGCCGAGCTCGCGCTCGACGCGGTAGCCGCTGCCGAGGGCGGCGGCGAGCGTGTCCGTCACGACCGGATGCCTCCAGGGGTCGGATTGTGGGATCGGAACCCCTGCAATGTGCTGCGGAGGCAATTGGAAGGCGAGGGTGGGGATCGCCTTCCTATTTGACGGGTTCGGTAAGCGGCGCACCTTGCGGCTTTACGAAGAACACCAGGAACTTGGCGGGCGCCGTCGTGCTGGCATTCCGGGAAGCCGTGTGCACGTCCTCCGGCGACTCATAGAATGTCTGGCCCGGCCCCAGTGTTACTTCCTTGCCACCCTTCACCTGCATCACCACGGCCCCTTCCAGCACATAGACGAACGTGTGGGCATTGTGCCGGTGCTTGCCGTCAGACTTACCCGGCGCGTACTCCACCACGATCATCGTACCCTCTTTGCCGTCGAGTCCCACCAGTTCCTGCGTCATCAAGGGCGTCACCTTGGCCTCTTGGGCCGCGGCGACGGTCCCCGTCAGACATAGCGCGATCAGTAGCTTGTACACTGCTTCCTCCGTTCGTGCACGCGACACCCGCAGGTGCGCCCCCCTAACGCGTCGTCGCGTCCACGAGCAGGAGGAGGGCGAAGCCGAAGGCGGCGAGCAAACCTGAGCAACGCGGGCTGTTGTGGAAGGCTTCCGGAATCATGGTTTCCGCGGTCATCGCGAGCAGGGCGCCGGCGCCGAATGCCTGCAGCCGCGGTGGCCACGCCTCACCGAGCGAGCCGAACCCGACATATCCTGCGGCGATGGCGACCGCTGCTCCGAGCGCGATGGTGGCCCAGAGCAGAAAGACGTAGGTGTAGCTTCGGCCGGCGGCCCGCATGCCCGCCGCGCTCGAGAGCGCCTCGGGTAGGTTGCCGACCGAGAACGCGAACACCAGCGCCACCGGCACCACCCCCTCCCCCAGCGCGATTCCCAGCACCATCGCCTGAGGGGCTGCGTCCAGTGCGTTGCCCAGCGCGATGACCTTGCCGCTGCCAGGTTGCTGCGACTCGCTCGGCTGCGGAACACACTCGCCGCACCGCTTGCGGTGACCGGCGCCGAACCGGGCGAGATACGCGTTGCTCAGGCTGAACACCGCGGCGCCCAGCAGCAATGACACCGCCGCGGCCACGGGCCCGGCTATTCGGATCGCATCGGCAGCCACCTTGAGGGACACGCTGGCGAGCAGCAACCCTGCACCGACCGACATGGCCATCGCGATCGCCTGGTGCGGCAACCGCGAGAACGCCCCGGCGAGCGCGCCGACCAGCAGCCCCACGGAGGACAGGGCGCCCCACGCCAGGGCGGACCAGCCTTCAGCAACACCTGCCTCGGTCACCGCTTGCCGTACTCAGTGAACACGTAATCCCTGTTCTTCACGATCGTATGACACCCAACCCCACACTTGGCATCGTTCGCCTGCGGCGGCGAGTCGGCCGTGGTCTGCGGCCTGTACGCGCCCTTCGCGGCGTCGTACCTGAACGCCGCATACCCCCACCCGCCGCCGTCCGCGAACCGCTTGCTGTCCTTCACCATGAAATCGACGTCGTGCAGCTCGCCCGGCACCGTCGTCGGGCCCGGCGCCTTCTCGCTCGGCTTCGCGTTCCAATGGACCTTCGCCATCTTCGCGCCGTCGGGGAATGGCTTCCCGTTGCCGGGGTAGCCTTCCTTGTAAGCCTTGATCATCGCGGGTTCCCGAGGATCGCCGCGACGATCTTCCCGCTCTGGCTGAGGGAGATGAATTCCCAGCTTTCGTATCCCTTGAACTCGGAGAACGCCAGCCCGCCCGGGACTTGCAGCGTGTACTTGTCCTGCGCGGACATCGCGCCGGCGGTCAACGCGCTCAAGAGTGCCGTCGCCATGCCATCCTGCCCCTGCGCTTGCTCTTCATTACCAGTGCCTCCCCCAGGTCGAAGTCTCAACCGAAAGTGAACACGAAGGCTTCCACGCCCTGATCCAGAAACTGGATCTCGAACCGGCGGTCCCCCACTGCGCCCGGCTGCCGGATCAGCTGGTACATCCGCGGCTCGACGACGGTGCCGTACCCCTGCTCATCGACGTCGCCGCCGTGGGCCGCGCCGGCCGGCTCCCCGTCGATGAAGACCCGGAAGCGCACCGGCTTCCCCCCGGCGCCCGGCGTCATCACCAGATTGAGATCGCGGGCGTGGAAGCGAAACGCGATCCGCCCGTTCGGCCGGTTCAGGACGGCGGCCTCCTTCGTCACCGTCCAATCGCCGTCCAGCGCCCACTCGTTGAGATGCAACCGCGCGCCCGACGCCACGCGGTTCTCGCCTCTTGCCGTCCCCAGATAGGTCTCCGGTGTCTTGAGGCGGGCCCAGTCCGCGGCCGCCTCCGCGCCCTGCGGAGTGACCGAAGCCAGATCCTTCCCGACCCCGCGAGCCCCCGTCTCGGCCAGCAGCTCCTGGATCGCCCGCTCGGACTGCTCGTACTCGCCCTCGCCGAAGTGGCGGTATCGGACCCGACCCTTGCCGTCGAGGATGTACAAGGCCGGCCAGTACTGGTTGCCGAACCCGCGCCAGATCGCGAAGTCGTTATCGACGGCGACGGGATAGTCGACCCCGAAGGTCTTCGTCCCGTAGCGAACGTTGTCGAGCTGCCGCTCGAAGCCGAACTCGGGCGAGTGAACGCCGATCACCACCAGCCCCGCGTCCCGATATTTCTCGGCCCAGGCTCGGACGTACGGCGCCGTGCGGATCCAGTTGACGCAGGAGTAGGTCCAGAACTGGACCACGACCACCTTGCCGCGAAGACCGTCCGCCGTCAGCGGCGGCGAGTTGACCCATTCGGTCGCGTGGCTCAGCGAAGCCAGCTCCGAGGTTTTGGTGGGTGTGGCCATGGCGATGACCAAGGTGAAAGTGAGCAGGAGCTGTCTCATTGGATATCTCGCGCGGCCAAGATCGGTAAAAGATTCACCACGAAGGCACGAAGGTCACGAAGGACACAAAGAAAAACAAAAAGGGTAATGACTCCGATGATTGGCCTTACCTTCGTGCCCTTCGTGACCTTCGTGCCTTCGTGGTGAATCCTTTGGCCAATCCAACCAATCAGCGGTCTCCGCCGCCGTCGACAAAATCAGATGAGCACGTAGCGCCCGCCGCCGGTCGTCAGAATCACCAGGCTGGCGATCAGCCACGTCAGATCGTAGTGCCACCCGTACGTCTTGTCCCCCCAGAAGCCGGTGTGCCATACGAAGATCTTCTTCTGGATGGCGCCAGCCATGATCAGGATGATCCCGAGCGCCGCGACCTGCGCCAGGACCCCGAACGCGACGCCGAGGGCGGCCGCCATCTCGCCCAAGCCCAGGAACCGGGTAAATCCTGGGCTCAGCCCGATGGACTTGGCGCGGCCGACCGGGTCCATGACGTGCGACCGGCCGCTCTCGAAGAAGACCGCCGCCACCATCAGTCGCAGGCACAGCAGCGCCGCGTCGCTGAACGGGAGCAACTGCGGGAACACCGGGTTCACCGGGTCTGGCCCCGGCGAGTCGAACGTCACTGTTTCCCGGGTGAAGACTTTCCCTTCGGGATCCACCACCTCGATCAGCACCTTGTGCTCGCCGCGCGGCATCGCGATCAGGATGATGGTGTTGCTCTGACCGAAATCCGCCCACTGCCAGGGCAGGTCATCGACCGTGATGTGCAGATGGCCGACCCGCGGGGACACGTCGCGTGGCGGCCGCCCCGCCCACGGGCAGGATGCGCAGGTTCTCCACCCGGTACGGGATGAAGGCGACGCCCTGGGCCAGCGGACCGGGCAGCGGCGGCTCCACGATCAGCCTGGGCGCGGGCTCGTCGTCGATCGGCACGACCGTGCTTTGAGGCAAAGCCTCGGTGAGCGGGTTCATTGGCATTCTCTCTGTTGAAGATTGCCGCGGCGCTCCATCACGCCGCGAGGGATCAGCTACCGCAACGACTTGAGCCCGGTGCGCAGCTCTTCCACCAGGAACTTCGGCTGCTCCCAGGCGGCGAAGTGCCCACCCTGATCGAGCTGGTTGTAGTGGATGAGCTTGGGATACGCCCGTTCGGCCCAGCTCCGCGGCGCCGCATCGATCTCGTCGGGAAACACGCTCACGGCGACCGGGATGGAGACGCCCTTCGGATTCGAAGAACGGCAGCTTGTTCTCCCAATAGAGACGTCCCGCGGAGATCCCCGTGGTCGTCAACCAGGAGAGCGTGATGTTGTCGAGGACGTCGTCTCGCGTCATGGCGCCATAGGGCGTGCCATCGACGAACAGGCGCGAGATAGCCTGGTAGCTCAGCAGGTCGTGGTCGATCATCCAGGCGGCCAGGCCGACGGGTGAATCCGCGATGCCGTAGAGCGTCTGTGGACGGAGTCCCATCTGGAGGGCGTAGGCCACTTCTTTCGCAAACCAGCCCTTCATCTTCTCGAACCGCTGTCTTTCCTCGTCGGACAGATCGGATGGCACCGGGCCGCCGGCGGCGACAGCCTTCCACACGTCGGCTGGAACGGCGCCGGGCATGTTGGTGTGAATGCCGATCAATTCCGGGGCGCCTTCCACCGCCATCATATCGACCACAACCCCACCCCAGTCGCCGCCCTGGGCGACGAAGCGCTTGTAGCCGAGGCGCTTCATCAGCGCGATCCAGGCACGGGCGATACGCACGGGGTCCCAGCCGGTCGTGGTCGGCTTCCCTGAGAACCCGTAGCCCGGCATGTTCGGAATCACCACATGGAAGGCGTCCGATGCCTTGCCGCCATGCGCCGTGGGATTGGTCAGGGGCTCGATGATCTTCAGCTGCTCGATGACGGAGCCGGGCCATCCGTGCGAGACGATGAGCGGCAACGCGTCTTCGTGCTTCGAACGAACGTGAATGAAGTGAATGTCGACCCCATCGATCTCGGTGATGAACTGCGGGAGCGCGTTCAGCCTCGCCTCGACCTTGCGCCAGTCGTACTCGGTCGCCCAATAGCGGGCGAGCTCCTGCATCGTCGCGAGCGACACGCCTTGCGATGCATCCGTCTCCCGGTCGGGCCATCTGGTCGCCTTGATGCGCCGGCGCAGCTCCTCGAGCTCCGCCTCGGGGGTCTTGATCGTGAACGGCCGGATCGCCGGAACGGCGGCGGCGAGCGGGTGGCTTTGCGGTTGCGACGGTCATGTGAGTCTCCTTCATACTTGTTGAGTGATGTCACCGTGGTGACGTCAGCGTCCTGGTCGCGGCCCTGACGCCCCCGGCAGCCGGGAAGACGATCGAAGTGGAGCGCGGCCGACGACCGGAGCTCCGCAGTCGAACACGACAGCTTGAGGCTGCTTCCCACGCCGCGAAGTGGCCGCCTTTAGTCGAGCTTGTTGTAATGGATCAGCTTCGGATACGCCCGCTCGGTCCAGCTCCGCGGCGCCTCGTACTGCTCCGCCGGGAAACACGCTCACCGCCACTGGGATCTTGACGCCCTTGGCGTTGAAGAAGCCGCCCTTGTACTCCCAGTAGAGACGAGACGCCGAGACGCCGGTGTTCGTCAACCAGTAAAGCGTGATGTTGTCGAGGATCTCGTCCCGCGTCAGTTCGCCTAGTGGCGCTCGTGCGTCCGGTTCAGGGCCGCGGCGACCGTCGCCGCCGGCTGGCCGTCGGCGTCGTTGTGGTCGAGCAGCCAGGCGGCCAGTCCGACCGGTGAATCCGCGATGCCGTACAGCGTCTGCGGGCGCGACGCCATCAACCTGGCGTAGTCGACCTGCTTGAAGGTCCGCTCCAGCTGCCCGTAGGCCGCGTCGTTCCTCGGCCGAGAGCCCGGCCGGCGGCGGACGCGCCGGCCAGCAGCGCCTTGTCGACGTCGGCCGGCACGGTGGCGGGCATGTTGGTGTGGATGCGCGAGCAATCCGGCGGGCGCCTGCAGGCCCATCTGATCGACGACGAACGCACCCCAGTCTCCGCCCTGGGCGACGTAGCGGGTGTAGCCCAGGCGCTGCATCAGCATCGGCCCACGCCCGGCCCATGCGCTCGGGACCCCAGCCGGTCGTCCGTCGGCTTGCTCCGTGAACCCGTAGCCCGGCATCGACGGGATCACCACGTGGAAGGCGTCCGAGGCACTCGCCACCGTGCGCCGTGGGATTGGTCAGTGGATCGATGATCTTGAGCTGCTCGATGATCGAGCCGGGCCAGCCGTGCGTGACCACCAGCGGCAGCGCATCGGCGTGCTTCGAGCGCACGTGAATGAAATGGATATCCAGCCCATCGATCTCGGTGGTGAACTGCGGCAGCGCGTTCAGCTTCGCTTCGACCTTGCGCCAGTCGTACTCGGTCGCCCAGTAGCCGGCCAGCGCCCGCATGGTCGCGAGCGGCACGCCCTGCGACTGGTCGGCGACGGTCTCCTTCTCGGGCCAGCGCGTGGCCGCGATGCGCCGGCGCAGCTCGTCCAGCTGCGTTCTCGGGGCATCTTGACGGTGAAGGGGCGGATGACGGGGTCGTCACCGGCCGGCGAGGTCGGCTTCGCAGAAGTGGCAACCGCCAGCTGGACCACCGCAAGCAAGGTCGTGAAGGTCATGGAAGAATCCTGGGTGACGTCAGCGTGGCAGTTCTTCGCCGGACTGCTCCCGCACCAGGTACTCGGCGTACCAGTCGGGCCAGTTCATGTCATACTCGCCGCCGTTGCGCTTCTCGTGCTCGCCGTGGGCGACGGACGCGCGCCGCAGCGCGTCGGCCAGATCACTGACCGAGGCGAACGTCGTCTCGCCCTCGACGCGTCCGGGCAGCCGCGTGGTGATCTCCTGCACCAGCCAGCCGTTGCCGTCCGGGTCGTTGAACGAGACCCACGACCCGTAGCTCTGCTTGTTCGGTGCTGCGCCGCTCAGCCGCTGGGTGGGGTCCACCCGGTTGAAGCCGGCGTAGTGAAAGACCTCGCTCACCTGCACCCCGCGCGCCACCAGCTCCTCGCGCGCCGCCTGGATGTCGGACACGATCAGCAGCAGGCCCTGCGCGGAGCCGGGCGTGACCGGGCTGATGTGGCTGCCGAAGTGGATCGAGGACGGGGAGCCCGGCGGCGTGAACTGGACCGCGTGAGCTCTCTCCCACGGTGAAGTCGGCGTCGAGCCGCCATCCGAGTTTGCTGTAGAACGCCTTCGCGCGGTCCACATCCGACACCGGGATGGAGACCACCTCGAGCTTCATGGCGACCTTTCCGACGCTGGCGTTGCTGGCGGTATCGCTACTGGGGACTGCGGTCGTGCTCATCGCTGCCTCCTGGAGTCGTTTGGTGGTCGAAATCAGCCACTACGATACCGGTTGGCGCCTGGGCACGCGTCCCTATCTCTGGGAGTCTTTGAGTACCACGATGGAGGTACGACTAGTCGAGCCGAATGAACCCCCGCCGCAGCGCCGTGGTAACCGCCTCGGTCCGGTCGTTGGCGCCGAGCTTCTGCAGGATGTTCTTGAGGTGGACCTTGACGGTGCCCTCGGTCCGCCCGATCCGCCCGGCGACCTCCCCGTTGCTGAGGCCGTCCGCCACCAGCGACAGCACCTCGGTCTCCCGCGGCGTCAGCGGGATGCGCGGCGTGTGCTCGGCGAGCTTGGCCGCGATCGGTTGCGGGATGCCCCGCCGTCCGGCGTAGACCGTGCGGATGATGCCCATGCACCTCGCCGGCGACCATGTCCTTGACGAGATAGCCCATGGCGCCCGCGTCGAGCGCCCGGTGAATGTCCTCGTCGCCGCCGTAGGTCGTGAGCACGATCACCTTGGCGTCGGGAAATTCGTCGATGATCGCCCGGGTCGCCGTGAGACCGTCCATGACCGGCATGCTGAGATCCATCAGCACGACGTCGGGCCGGATCTCCCGGTACTTCTCCAGCGCCTCCTCGCCGTTCCCCGCCTCGGCCACGACGTCGAGACCCGGCTCGGTCGCGAGGAACGACACCAGACCGGCCCGAATGAGCGGGTGATCGTCGGCCGCGAGGATCCTGATCGTGCGGAGCGCTCGTCATGCGCATGATGATAAGTCGCGGAGACCTGCGAGCCCCCATACCCAGAAAGAGGTAGTCCTCGCCGCTCTGGAGACTGTAGATTTCGGTCCATGCCGGCCCAACCGTTCCGATGGACGCTGGTCGCTCTCCTCTCCGCCACCCTGGCGACGACGGCGTCTGCCCAGGAGCCGGCACCAGGCGCTCTCCCAGCTCTATCACCACAGCCTGGACCATGCGGGACGGCGCGCCCGCGCCGCGTCGAAGCCCTCGCGCAGACCGAGGACGGGTTCCTCTGGCTGGGGTCCGGCACCGGCCTGTTTCGGTTCGACGGCGTCCGGTTCGAGCTGTTCGAGCCGCCCGCGGGCCAGTCCCTGCCGTCCGCCAACGTTTCGGCACTGTCCGCCACGCCGGACGGCGGTCTCTGGGTCGGCTATCGCTTCGGCGGAGCGAGCCTGATTCAGCGAGGGACCATCCGAAGCTTCGGTGAGCCCGAAGGGCTGCCGCGCGGGTCGGTGCTGGGCTTCGCCCGGGACCTCGAGAGCGGCACCTGGCTTGCCGCCACGGGCGGCGTGGCCGACTGGAGGCGGGCCGCTGGCACACGATGGGCCCGCGCGAGGGCATTCCTGAAGGCGCCGTCACGGCGGTCCTGGTCGACCGCCGAGGGCGGATCTGGGTGTCAGCGGACGCCGGGGTGTTCATGCGGGCCGAGCGCGCGACGCGCTTCGAGCGGGTCGCGCCGCCGCTCAACCCTTCCAGCGTCGACAAGATCTACACCACGCTTCGGGAAGCGCCCGATGGCTCGATCTGGGGCTCGTCGGAAGAGAGCGGCATCCGACAGCTTGCGCCGCTCCAATGAGGCTCGGCGGGCGGCTCCGAAGCCGGTGTCCTGCCCCGCGGGCCACATCCTGATCGATCGGTACGGCGCGGTCTGGGCCAGCTGCCTCGACCAGAGACGCGCCAAACGCTTCTGGCTGCTTCCAATGCCGGGAAGCGTCCGCGCCCCGGAGCCCGAGCGCATCCCCGGGCTGTCGTCCGACATCGTCAACGCATTCGCTCGAGGACCGGGAAGGCAACGTCTGGGCCGGCACCGCCGCCGGGCTGGACCAGTTCCGCCGCACCAAGCTGAACCGCGTCGAGCTGGCCGGGGTGGACGAGAACATCGCGCTGGCTCCGGCGGATTCCGGCGCGGTGTGGGTGGGATCCCGCGGTCGCAGCCTGCTTCGCCTGGGTGAGAGCATCACCGAGTTTCCCGAAGTGGCACGGCCGGTCGAAGTCGCCTATCGCGATCCCGCAGGGGTGGTCTGGATCGGAGGCCCGTCCGGTCTCTGGCGATCCACCGCCGGCCGGTTCGTGCCGGTGGACCTGCCCGACATCGGCTCGGCGGGCATCCAGGCGCTCACCCAGGACGCCGCGGGCGACCTGTGGATCTCCGTCGTCCGGCGCGGCGTGTACCGCAGGCGCGCGGGAACGCTGGATGCTCTTCGGCGATCTGCCGGACCTGCCGCGGGAGCCCGCCATCGTGCTGACCACCGATGACTCGGGACGGACCTGGTTCGGCTACACCGCCGAACCGGGTGGCGCGACTCCAGGGCGATACGGTCCATCTCTACACCGCCGAGGACGGTCTCGCTGTCGGCAACGTGCTCGCCATCCACGTCCGGGGCGCGCACGTCTGGGTGGGAGGCGAGCTGGGACTGGCGCTGCTCGCGGGGGACCGCTTCCGCCGGGTGACGGGAAGGAACGGAGCCCTGTTCAGGGGAACGTCGGGCATCGTCGAGACGCCCGACGGTGAGCTGTGGCTGCACGGCAGCGTCCGGGATCACCCGCATTCCGGCTGCCGAGATCCGACCGGGTGATCCAGGATTCCACGCGTCCAGGTGGAATTCGAGCGGCTGGATTTCCGCGATGGCCTCGAGGGCTCGGCCGGCCAGATCCGCCCTCAGCCCACCGCCATCGCCGGGACGGACGGCAAGCTGTGGTTCGCCACCACGACGCAGGTCGAGTTGGCTCGACCCGCGCGCGGTGCCGCGGAATCCCGTGCCTCCGCCGGTCGCGATACGGCGGCTCACGCGCGGACACCCGGGTGGTTCCGATCGGCCCGGGGCTCCGGCTGCCGGTCAACACCAAGGCGCTGCGGATCGAATACACCGCGCCGAGCCTCTCGATTCCCGAGCGAGTCCGCTTCCGCTACCGGCTCGAAGGCAGCGACAACGGGTGGCAGGATGCCGGTGGGCGGCGCGAGGCCTTCTACACCAACCTCGGCCCCGGCGACTATCGCTTCCAAGTCATCGCGGCGAACGAGGACGGCGTGTGGAACGAGACCGGCGCCGCGTTCGACTTCACGATTCCGCCGTCCTTCACCCAGAGCCGCTGGTTCCTCGCCGTCTGGGTCGCCGCGCTCGCCGCGCTGGCCTGGCTGGCGTACGTGGCCCGCCTGCAGCAGGTGGCCGGCGGGTACCGCGTGCGGTATCAGGCGGCGCTCGCCGAGCGCGCCCGGATCGCCCAGGAGCTGCACGACACGCTGCTCCAGGGGTTCACCGGCATCACGCTCCAGTTGCGCGCCATCGAGCGAATGCTGGTCCAGCGCCCGAAGGAGAGTGCGGAGGAGCTGAAGCGCATCCTCGCGTCCGCCGACACCGCCCTGCGCGACGCGCGCCACATGATCTGGGACTTGCGCGCGGTGGAGCTCGAAGGCCGCGACCTGCCGGCGGCGCTCGAGATCGCGGCCCGTCAGGCGATGGCGCAGTCATCCGCCGAGCTGGCGTTCAGTGTCGCAGGGGACCCCCATCGGCTGCCGCTGGCGGATCGAGACCACGGCGCTGCGGATCGGCCGGGAAGCCGTGCTCAACGCCGTGAAGCACGCTTCGCCCCGCAAGGTCGAAGTGAGCCTCGACTACGGGCAGCGATCCCTGACGCTGCACGTGCGGGACGACGGGACCGGCATGCCGCCCGACGCCCTGGAGGCCGCCATCGCCGGCGAGCACCTGGGCCTCGCCGGCATGCGGGATCGGGCCCGCCGGTCGGGCGGCACGCTGGAGATCGCCAGCGAGCCGGGCCGCGGGACCACTATCTCGGTGAAGCTGCCGCTCCCCCGCCCGGGGGCCGATGGACGGCCGCCCGGCGGGCGCAACAGTCTGCCCTGAGCCTGGTGGCTGCTAGACCAGAGCCGCCTTTCTCTTCGGCGCTGGCCGACGGCTGTTTGATGAAGGCCAGGATATCCGCGTTGATAGTCTCGGCGTTGGTCGTCGGCATGCCGTGCGGGAAGCCCTTGTAGGTTCGCAACGTGCCGTTCTTCAGCAGCTTGGCGGAGAGCGGCCCGGAGTCGGCGTAGGGCACGATCTGGTCGTCATCGCCGTGCATCACCAGGACGGGCACGGTGATCTTCTTCAGGTCTTCGGTGAAGTCCGTCTGCGAGAAGGCGACGATGCCGTCGTAGTGCGCGTTGGCCCCTCCCATCATGCCCTGGCGCCACCAGTTCCAGACCACCGCCTGGGACGGCTTCGCCCCCGGCCGGTTGTATCCGTAGAACGGCCCGGACGCCAGATCGATGTAAAAGTTGGAGCGATTGGCGGCGAGCTGCGCCTGCAGGCCGTCGAACACCTCCTTGGGGAGCCCGCCCGGATTGGCCGGCGTCTTGACCATCAAGGGGGGCACCGCACTGATGATCACCGCCTTCGACACCCGCTTTTCGCCGTGCCTCGCGATGTAGTGCACCACTTCGCCCCCGCCCGTAGAGTGGCCGACATGGATCGCATCCCTGAGGTCGAGATGCGCGGTCACCGCCGCCAGGTCGTCGGCGTAATGGTCCATGTCATGGCCACTGCTGGTCTGGGCGGACCGCCCGTGTCCGCGGCGGTCGTGGGCGATGACCCGGTACCCCTGCCCCAGGAAGAACAGCATCTGGGTATCCCAATCGTCGCCCGAGAGTGGCCAGCCATGGCTGAAGACGATCGGCTGTCCGCTGCCCCAGTCCTTGTAGAAGATCTCGGTGCCGTCTTTGGTTTTGATCGTAGGCATGTCATTGCTCCTTCAACTGTTGATTAGGTCTACTCGGCCATCACGGTACCGTCATCCTGGTCGTGGCAGCGCCGCCACGAGCTCCTCCATCGTCTGAAACCGCTCCGCCGCCGACTTGGCCAATGCCCGGCTGATCACCCCATCCACCTCCGCGGGAACGTCGGGCCGCGGGCGCCGCACAGAAGGAATCGCCGCTTTGAGAATTCGGCTCGCGACCTCGGTCAGCGAGCGCCCGACATAGGGCGGACCGCCGGACAGCATCTCGTACAGGATGCAGCCCAGGCTGTAGATGTCGGACCGCTGGTCGAGGTCGCGGTCCTCCCGGAGCTGCTCGGGACTCATGTAGAAGAGCGTCCCCACGATCACACCGGTCTCGGTGAGCTTGGTGTAGTCGGCGGCCCCAATGGCCCGCGCCAGGCCGAAATCGGCGATCAGGGCCCGGCCTCCGCTGAGCAGGATGTTCTCGGGCTTCACGTCCCGGTGGAGCACGCCGCGGCTGTGGGCGTAGCCGAGGGCCGACGCGACGTCGTGGGTGATGCCGAGCGCGTCCCGGAGCGGCAGCTGCCGCTCGCGCTGCTCCCGCTCGTAGAGCGATTCCCCCTCGACGTAGGGCATGATGTAGTAGAGCTGACCGCCGGCCGTCCCCGAGTCGTTGAGCGGCACGATCAGCGGGTGGATCAACGATCCCGCGATGACCATCTCGCGCCGGAATCGCTCGCTGTCCAAAGCATCGGCCAGGACAGGGTGCATCACCTTGATGGCGACGGGGCGGCCGAGCTGCGCGTCCTGCGCCAGATAGACCGTGGCCATGCCGCCGCGGCCCAGCTCCCGCTGCAGCGAGTATCGGCCGCCCAGGGCCGCCGCCAATCTCCTCGTTCACCTCGGCTACCATCGGGGCCCCGCCGTCCTACACATAGGCCCGCCGCAGCATCTCCGCCACGGGCTCGTCCAGCCTGTCGGTCCACCGGAGCTGATCGAACAGCTGGAGCAGGTCGTCCTCCGTCAGCCGCTGGCGACGCACGTCGGCGAGGTCGTAGACCAGTCGCCCGCGGTGCATGACCAGGATCCGGTCTCCCAGCTGCACCGCCTGCGACATCGCGTGGGTGACCATGAGGGTAGTGAGCCCGCCCTCGGCAACCACGTCGCGTGTCAGCCGAACGACCAGATCGGCGCTGCGGGGATCGAGTGCCGCGGTGTGCTCGTCGAGCAGCAGCAGACTGGGCCGGGGCGTCGTCGCCATGAGGACGGTGAGCGCCTGCCGCTGGCCGCCCGACAGCAGGCCGATGGGAGTGTCGAGCCGGTCCTCCAGGCCCATCCCGAGCCGCAGCACCTGCTCCCGCATCGCCCGCCGTCCGCCGGCCCGAAGCGCCGGACGAAGCCACCGTCCTCCGCCGCGGCGGCCGGCGAGCGCCAGGTTTTCGGCGATCGTGAGGTCGGCCGCGGTTCCGGTGAACGGATTCTGGAACACCCGCCCGATCAGCCGGGCGCGGCGGTGCTCGCTCCATCGGGTGACGTCGCGTCCGTCGAGAACCATCCGGCCGCGGCCCTGCCCCAGGCTTCCCGCGATGGCGCCCAGCAGGCTGGACTTCCCCGAGCCGTTGGTCCCGAGAACCACGGTGAAGCTGCCGCGGGCAAGCTCCAGGTCCACCCGGTCGAGCGCCCGCACCTCGTTCGGCGTGCCCGGGTGGAAGACGTGGGAGACGGCCTCGAGCCGCAGGGCGACCTCAGACACGGCCCGGACTCTCGGCGGCGGGAGTGCCGCGAAACCGGCGCAGCACTTCCGGCACCACGAGGACGCCCAGCACCAGGAGGGCGGTCACCAGCTTGAGCGCGTCGGCCGCGAGCCCGGCCCGGAGGGCGCCGGCGATCACCAGGCGAAACACCAGCGCGCCGGCCACTGCCCCCGCGATCCAGCGCCGGAGCGTCCGCTTCCCCACGAGCGTCTCCCCCACCATCAGCATCGCCGCGCCGCTCACGATCACGCCGATCCCCATCTGGATGTTGGCGAATCCTTCATACTGGGCCAGCAGCGCGCCGGAGAGCCCGATCAGCCCGTTGGAGACGCCGAGGCCGAGCACGACCATTCGGTCCACGTCGATGCCGGACGCCCTGGCCATCTGGGGATTGCTCCCGGCCGCGCGCATCGCCAGTCCCAGATCGGTGCCGAGGAAGAGCGCGAGGCCGAGCGCCAATAAGCCGCCAGCAGCGCCATCAGCAGCAGCTCCGCGATCCGCCCCCCGCCCACCGGTGTGCCCCACAGCGTGACTTCGGCCGGGAGGCCGAGCAACCGCGTTCCCACCCGCTCGGCCACGGTGACGATGCTATCGGTCGCGGCCAGCGACAGGTTGCCTCCACCCATCAGGAACAGGTTCACCGAGTACAGCGCCGTGCTGGTGAGCACCCCTGCCAGCAGCGCATTCACCAGGAGCCGCGTGTGAAGGAGGCCGGTGATGGCGCCGGCCACGGCTCCCGCCACGGCGCCCAGGGCCGTGGCCGCGATCGGCGGCGCATGCTGCACCAGCAGGGCGGCGGTGAGGGCCGCCCCGACGCCGAACGACCCGTCGGCGGTGAGATCGAGCGTGCGATATATGCGGTAGCTGATGAAGACGCCGAGCGCGAGCGGCGCGAGAATGAGCCCGACCGTCGCCGCACCGATCAGCAGGTTCACGGCGCGCGGCTCAGGCGACCTGGGTGATGGGAGCGATCCAGCCGACACCACGCACCAGCGTCGTCTCGGCGACGGCGCCATCGGCCCGGTCGTCCCACAGTAAGTGGAGAACGTCCCGCAGCTGATGGTTGGTGAACAGTCCCCTCACCAGATCGTCGAGCTCCACGGTGCGCTGCGGGATCGGGTGATAGGAGAAGACCGCGGCATGACAATGCCCGAGCAGGCGATCCGCGCCGGAGAGGGGACGGAGGTGGGCCGCGATCGGCCCCGTCGGCGAGCGGGCCACCACCCCGGCGATGAGGACCGTGGTGGTGGCATGGATCCGCTCCGGCGCGAACGACAGCCACTCGCGCACCGCCGGCATTTCGAAGCGGAGCGGCCCGTCGCCGCTCGCCGGCGACCGCCGAAGCCTGGCGCCGCACAGTCCGGCCGCTTCGCCGACGATGACCAGTCCCGCCAGCTTCCCGCCCGCCGCGTCCAGCGCGACGCGCGCCAGCTCCGAATAGGGAATCCCCTCGGCATCGGGCCGGGGACTGAACCGCACCAGCTGGGCGAAGCTGCCCTCGCAGATCAGTCCCGACGCCAGCACCGCGCGCGGCTGGACCGGGCCGCCGCCGAGGAGATAGTCCGCCATGCGCGCGCCGTCGCTGGGAAAGTACGCCAGGCAGCCCGCGACGCCGATCAGCTCTCCGAGGCGGGCAGACGCACTCCTCGGAGCTGCCCCCGATAGCGCCCACGCC